>NZ_FUXL01000002.1 GCF_900167365.1 Consotaella salsifontis
CTGCCCAAATACTCCCCCGACCTCAATCCCATCGAGCAGCTCTTCGCCAAGCTGAAGCACCTGCTGCGCAAAGCCGGCCAGCGCACCAGAGACGCCGTCTGCTCCGCCATCGGCCAGATCCTCTCCACCATCTCCGCCGACGAATGCAGCAACTACCTCGTCAACTCAGGATATGGACGATCCTAATCTCATCCCGCTCTAGGATCATCCGATCCGCCAATACTCGCGGCCTTGGGACCGCCCTATGGGGCGATCCTGGCCAGCCGGATCAGGCCAACAGGCGTGAGACGCTCAGCGCTGACGGGCCTTGCGGGCGGCGTAGCGCGCGTCGCGCCGTGCCTTGCGCTCGGCCTCGTCGGCAACCAGGCGGGAGATCATGTCGTCCTGAAGCTTCTTCTTGGCCTCTTCCTCGGCCAACCGCTCGGCTTCGGCCTCGGCCGCGCGGGCAGCTTCCTCAGCGGCGAGGAGCGCCTTCAGCTCCTCTTCCTCCTGGCGCTGGCGCTCGCGCTCGGCGCGACGGGCCGCCTCGCGCTCCTCGCGAGCCTGCACGATCTTGGCACGCTCGGCTTGGCGCTTCACCAGTTCGGGGTCGTTGGCCTTGGCGCGCGCCCTTTCCAACAGGGCCTTCTTTGCGTCATCCGCCGTCTTGCGACGGTCGGCGAAATTGCTGTTATTGAAGATGCTCAAAGCTTTTCGTCACCAGTCGATGTGTGAAAGAGCAAGCGGTAAGGCACCTCTCACGAGAAAGGGCCAGCGGCCAAGTTCAGCCTAACCGGATGCTGCCAGTCGGATACGGCGTAGCTTCCCATTCGTCAAGTCACAAGGTCGAAGATATGCCCTGCGATTTGGGCAATGCTCGTTAGCCGCGCCAAAACTCCGGCAACAGCACGACATAGACCGTGACCAATTCGAGCCGGCCCAGAAGCATGCCCGACATGATGATCCACTTCGCGGTCGTCGAGACGCCAGCGAAGGTCGTGGCGGGTCCGACCTCAGGCCCCAGACCGGGCCCCGCGCCGGCCATGGCCTGCGCGATGGAGGACATGGCGGAGAGAAGATCCAGCCCCGTCGCCATCACGAGCAGCGTCAGCACCACATAGGTGATGATGTAGAGAAAGAGGAAGGTCCTGACCGCCGACAGCGTTTCGTTTTCGACCGCCTGATGCTGGTAATGAACCACCTGCACACGGTTGGGCGAGAGCGTCTGGCGCAGATGACGAAGCGCGCCGGCAAAGAGCAGCTGCCAGCGGAAGACCTTGACGCCGCCCGAGGTCGACCCGGCGCATCCGCCGACGAAATAAAGCATGAGAAAGAAGCCCGTGGCGAAGCTGCCCCAGGTGGAGAAATCCGTCGAGGCGAAGCCTGTGTCCGTCAGGATCGACGTGACGTTGAACGTCGACACGCGCAGCGCGTGGTAGGGCTCCATGCCCTGAAAGACGTTCCACACCACCATGGCACCGACCGCCACCGCCCATATCTTCAGAAAGGCCGATATCTGCTGGTCCTCGAGAAGCACTCGATGGCCCGACACGAAAAAGTTCGCGTAGAAGCTGAGCGGCAGCGCGCCGGCGATCATCGATGCGGTGAGGATGCACTCGATCGGAACGGAATCGAAGAAGCCGACAGAAGCGTCCTTCGTGGAAAAGCCCCCCGTGGCGATGGCCGCCATCGCGTGGTTGACCGCGTCGAAGGGAGACATGCCGGCGGCGATCAAGCTGAAGGCGGAAAGCGCAGTCAATCCGACATAGGCGCTGCCGACCGCGCGCGCCATCTCGGCGACGCGAGGAAACGGCTTTCCCGAAACGTCAGATGATTCGGAGCGGAAGAGCTGCATGCCGCCGACGTTGAGCATCGGCAGGACGGCGAGAGCCATGCCGACGATGCCGATGCCGCCGATCCAATTCAGCAGGGAGCGCCAGAGAAGCAGCCCCGGCGGCATGGTGTCGAGCCCGGTCAAAATGGTGGAGCCGGCCGTTGCCAAGCCCGACACCGTTTCGAACATCGCGTCGGTGAAGGACAGGTTCAGCGAAGAAATCAGCAGCGGCAGCGATCCGAAAAAGGAAATCGAGAGCCACGCGGAAACCGTCAACAGATAGCCGGTGCGCCGGTCGACGATGCGCTCTCGTTCGGTCTTGCGGAAGCCCGCCACCAGAAAACCGCCGGTGCCGCCGACCAACACGATACAGGCGAGGAAATTGCCGGCATCCTGGTTGTTCGAGCCGTAATCGACCAGCATCGGCAGCACCATCACGGCCGACAGCGCGATCAGGAACAAGCCGTTGATATAGACGATGAAGCCGAGCCGCCTGGAGATCATGAATTGCCAAACCTGTTACCGGCTTGTGCGGATGGCGGACCGGTAAAGCCCTCGAGCACCCTTGCACCAAGAACGGCGGCATAGCGAAAGATGGAGGAAATGCGAAGAGGCTGGAAAGCTGACGTGTCCCCGATTTATTCGTTGGGCACCACCAGCGTGACCGAAAGGCCGCCCTTTCCATCCACCTTCAAGTCGGCATTCAGCTTGCGAGCGCCGCCCTGGACGATGCGCCAGCCGAGCGATCGCGAATCACGCAAGGTCGCCTCCGCATCCGCCAGCCCGGGACCGTTGTCGGAGACCTTGAGAATGAAGCGCGCGTCCTGGGCGTAGACCTCTATGAGGATGTGCCCGGTGCCGTGGCGGCCGGTGAACGCATGCTTGGCGGCGTTGGTCACGAGCTCGTTGACGATAAGGCCGACCTCGGTTGCCGTGTCAAAATCTACCGAAACCGACTCCAGCTCGCAGTCGATGACGATGCCGCCCGCCCCGAACGCTTCTCCCAGCTGATGGGCGAGTTCGGCGATGTGAAGCTTGAGGTCGATGCTCGATACATCGTCGGCGCGATGCAGAAAATTGTGGGCGTTGGCGAAGGCGCGAATACGGCTGGTGAGCGTTTCGAAGGCGGTCCGCGCCTCTTCCGACTGCATCTGGCGCCCCTGCATGATCGCCAGGGACTGGATGACGGCGAGATTGTTCTTGGTGCGGTGATGAAGCTCGCGCAGCAGGAACTCCTGTTGGGCGAGAGAGTCGCGCAAGGCTCGGTTCTGTTCGGCGAGCTCGTCCAGCGGATTGCTCTTGGCCGCTTCGATCATCGCGTCCGCAGCCGCGTGGCTCAAGGCCGCGGGCTCTGGACCGCCCTCCAGATTCATTTTTAGCGTCGCGACGGTTCCTCCCGAGCCGCTGACGATGTCGAACCCATCCACCAGCTTGCGCGAGCCGGCGAGGCCGAGGCCGAGGCCCGTTGAGGAGCGGATATGGCTGCGTCCGCCCCCCGAAATCACCTGTTCCGGTATGCCGCCGCCATTGTCTGAAATCTTGGCGATCAGCTGTGTCGTTCCTCCCGTTCGATCGAAGGAAAACTCGGCGATGCCGCCGTCGGCGTACTGGAGAGCGTTGCGTGCGATTTCGGAAACGGCGGTGGCGAAGCGGATCTGATCGCGGGTGCTGCAGCCGCTCGCCTTGGCGGCGACGCGCGCCGTGCGGCGGGTATGAGCCACGTCGGTGTCCCGCTCGATCCTGATGGAAGTGACGACGAGTCTCATTCGCTGGCCCTAAGGACGACGACGCCGCAATCGTCGGTTCCGCGGCGGCGGCGATGGTAGAGCGTCGCGGCTATGGCGAGAGGCGAGCGCACATAGAGAGCGAGCGGGTCTCCTCCCCGATCCGCGCTCTTCAAGCCATCGGTGCTGAGAACCAGAAGCGCGCCGGCCGGCCAATCATGCTCGGTCGGCGCCAAGCGCTTGGGAGAAGTGCCCATGATGCCCGGAGCGGAAGGAATGCCGCGGCGATCGTTGCCCGCGAGAATCTCGCCCTTGACGTTGCCAAGGCCAATGGCGCGCAACCGCCCTGGCCCGTGAGGCACCTCGAGGATCAATGCGGCGGCGCCGCGCCCGCCGGCGAGCGCCTGGGACACCAATGCCGCGGTCTCCTCCAGGCCGGCGCCCTTCGCGCCGCAAAAAGCCTCGACACCGAGATGCGCATCATCGGCTGCGACGGCTCCGTGCCCGAGCACGTCCATCAGCATCACGATCATGGCCTGTTCCTCGCGCCGAAAGGCCCAGGCGTCGCCACCGACCTTGAAGCCTGGTTTGGCGATGGTGAGACCCGCGATTTCCGCGTCGTGGAAGCGAGGCAGCGGCTCCTCGGATATGGTGGCAACCACCGTCGTGCCGGTCGTGTCCGAATAGATATCGAGAAAATCGGAAAGACGCTTGATGGCGCCGAGACCGCCGCCGATGCCCTCGCCCTTGGTGGTGAAGCCGTCGCGCAGCGCAGCCTCGACGGAAACGAGCCCCGGCCCCTTGTCGAGCGCCACGACGTGAATGGAAAGCGGTTCGTGCGACAGGTGGGGAACGAGAATGATCTCGCCCTGCCTGGCATGGCGCACGAGATTGGTGCCGGCTTCCGTGACCACGATCGCCAAGCGGTCGCAATTGGCATCCGACAGGCCCAGCCTGCGGCCCTCCTGGACCGCCCGGCGCCGCGCGGCACCGACCTGGCTCGGCTCGACAATGGGCAGGAGGATCATCGAGCGTAGCTTTCCAACGTCACGGTTGTCCCGGTTTTGGACGAAGATACGATATTAAAGCGATCGACGAGACGGCGCGCACCGCTCAAGCCAAGTCCCAGGCCGGACCCGGTGGTGTAGCCATCCTTCAACGCGAGATCCATGTCGGCGATCCCAGGACCGCCGTCCTTGCATTCCGCGACGACCCGGATGGTTGGCGCCACGCCCTCGATGCGAAAGGAAATAGCGCCCCCGCCGCCGTAGATGATCGCGTTGCGCGCAATCTCGGAAACAGCTGTCACAAACTTGGTCCGTTTGACCGCGGAAGCGCCGATCTTCGCCATCGCTTTCATCGCCGTCTCACGGGCGAAGACGATGTCGGAGGAGCGGGCCAGCGTCACGTTCCAAACTTCCGAAGCCAAGGCGGGTCAACGCCCCGCCTTGATCAGTGCCATGGCGCGATCGGCGTTGAGCGCCGTCTCGACCCCCTGCAGCGTCATTCCGAGCTCGACCAGCGTCATGGCCACCGCCGGGCGCATGCCCACGACGATGGTCCGCGCGTTGAGCATCTTCGACATTTCCGCCATGGCGCCCAACATACGGCCGGCGAACGTATCGACGATTTCGAGGGAGGAAATATCGATGATGACGCCCGTCGCCCCGGTGCGGGCGATCTCATCGACCAGATGATCCTGAAGAACCATCACCGACCGGTCGTCGAGATCGTCGCGAATGGCGACGATCACGCATCCCGTGATGGTGACGATGGGCGAGCCGCCGGACGTGCTGTGGGACTCCACCGTGTTCAATCCTTCATCGCGACAACGCGCAGCCCGATTCTCTCATAAGCATAGGCAAGTCCGCTCTGAAGATCGGCGCGCGTCGTCACGTTGGGCAGATCGACGCCGAGATGGACAATGGTCTGGGCAATCTTCGGGCTGATGCCGCAGATCACGCAGTCGGCGCCCATCAGGCGCACCGCCGCCGCTGTCTTCAAAAGATGCTGGGCGACCATGGTGTCGACCGTCGCGACGCCCGTGATGTCGATGATCGCGACCTGGGCCTCTCGCTGCACGATCGCCTCGAGAAGATTTTCCATCACCGTCTGGGCGCGGAAGGAATCGAGCGTTCCCAGCAAGGGGACCGTCACGATGCGATCCCACACCTTGACCACCGGCGCGGAAACCTCGGTCATCTCCGACTGCTGGCGCTCGATGATCGCCTCGCGCTTCTGCACGAAAGTGTCGATGGCGTAGAGGGCGAGCTGATTGATCAGCCGGGTTGCGTTCCAAACCTCGTCGATGAGGTGATTGGAGTTGTCGGGAACCGTATTCTTCAGCCGCTCGAAAATGCCCTGCTTGATCGAGGCGATGAACCAGAACATCTCGGTGGGAGAAACGCCGCGCTGCGTGCGACTGTCGGTGATCTGCTCCAGAGCCTCCCGCACCGGGTCCCACGCAGGATTGGAGAAATTGAAATCGTCGCCGATGCCCGCCGTCTTGAGGGCGCGCGAGAGAGCCGCCAGCAATTCGCGGCTCTGGGCCTCGGTCTCGCGCGGCGAAACGAGGTCCGTCCGCTTCACGCCCTCAATCGCCTGATTGCGAAGCCAGGCGGAAAGAATTTGCTCGAAGTCTTCCTGGATGATGGTTGCGAAGCTGATCGTCTGGTCGTTCATTGTCTCACCGGCAAAACTGTCCCCGGGGGCTATCTATGCCGGCCGGCGCCATTCCGCCACCATCAAAGTCACCAACTTTTGACGTTCCCGGCGAACAGCGCGGGCGCATGACAGGGTTGTTCAGCAACGGTTCACCTTCCCAGGCGTTAAGATGCAGGCCATATCGGCGTTTGCCATGGAGGCGAGCATGTTCAAGAAAATTCTCGGAGCAAAGGCCATCGCGCTGGCGGTGGCTTTTTCCACAGTCGCAGCGGTGGTGCCCAGCACGGTGCCGGTGGTCGGCGTCAGCCAGGCCAGCGCCGACTGGCGCGGTCATCCCGGCTGGGGTGGCGGGCCGCGCTATTACGACGGTGGACGGCGTTGGCATAGAGGCGATTATTATCGGCCGCGCTACTATGGTCGCCGTCACCACAGCGATGTGGGTGCAGGCGTCGTTGGCGCCATCGTCGGTCTGGGTGTCGGCGCCGCCATTGCCAGCCAGGCGCAGCCGCGCGTGAGATATTACGAGCCGGCACCGGTCTACGCCGCGCCGGCCTATGGGCGCCCCGCGCCATGGACGTCGGAGTGGTACCGCTACTGCTCGGCGCGCTACCGCTCGTTCGATCCCGGTTCGGGCACGTTCCAGCCCTACAACGGGCCGCGCCAGCTCTGCCGCTGACGGTATCTTGCCGGGAACTGGCGATCATTACAGTCAAATCAAAACCCCATGCGACCCGGTCGCATGGGGTTTTTCGTGTCTCGTGTTGAGGCCTAACGGTCAGGCGCGCTCGAGCGGCGTCGTCACGCCCGCGAGCCATTCGGCGACCTCCGGGCGAAGTAGCGGCGAGAGAGTTTCACGCACCCAGGCGTGATAGGCGTCGAGCCATCCCCTCTCCTCTTCAGTGAGCAAGCGTACCTCGATGAGCCGCCGGTCGATCGGCGCCAGCGTCAACGTCTCGAAGCCATGCATCGGCAGGTCGCCGCCAGCGACCGGCTCCCGATCCTTGACCAGAATCAGGTTTTCGATGCGGATTCCGAAGGCGCCCTCGCGATAATAGCCGGGCTCGTTGGAGATGATCATGCCGGCTTCGAGTTCTGTCACCCCTCGCTTCGAGATCGACTGCGGCCCCTCATGCACCGCCAGGAACGAGCCGATGCCATGGCCGGTGCCGTGGGCATAGTCGCAACCCGCCTTCCAAAGCGCGATGCGCGCCAGCACATCGATGTCCATGCCGCGCGTCCCTTTTGGAAAGCGCGCCAACGACAGCGCGATCATGCCCTTGAGGACCAGCGTGAACTTCTCGCGCATCTCCGCCGTCGGCTCGCCGATGGCGACCGTCCGGGTGATGTCCGTGGTTCCGTCCTCATATTGCGCGCCTGAATCGATCAGGAACAGCTCGCCCGCCTGAAGCGTCCGGTCGGTCGAGCGGTTAACGCGATAATGTACGATCGCACCATTGGGGCCGGCGCCGGAGATGGTATCGAACGAGATGTCGCGTAGCGGCATTTGCGCGGCCTCGCCGCTTGCCCGCCGCGCGTTTTCCAGCGCCTCGACCGCGCCGATCTCGGTGATCGAGCCCGGCGCCTGAAGATCCAGCCAATAGAGAAAATCGACCATGGCCGCTCCGTCGCGCTGATGGGCGAGGCGGGAGCCGGCGATTTCCGTCTCATTCTTGATGGCGCGCGGCAGGCGAGCGGGATCGGGTCCCTCGACGACCGCGCCGCCCGCGCCCTCGACGATCTCGCGAAGCTGTTCGGCGGCGAGCGCCGGATCGAGAAGGATGCGAGCGTTCTTCGCAACCTCTTCGACAGCCCCGGCAAAGGCAGCGGGCGCTTCCAGTTGGCAAAGGCCGGAAAGATAGGTGCGCACCTCGGCATCCCGGATCTTGTCCGGATCGATGAACAGCGTCGGCCTCCCCTCGCGCGGCAGAATGGCGAAGGAGAGCGGCAACGGCGTGTGCGAAACGTCGCTACCCCGGATATTGAGAACCCAGGCGATGGACGACGGATCGGTGACGACCGTCGCCGAGACGTCCTTCTTGTCGAGATCCGCCTGAAGCGCGGCGATCTTGTCGGCGGCGGGCCGCCCGGCGAAACGCTCGTTGTGACGCCAAACGCGGCCCTTCGGCGGCTCCGGCCGATCCGCCCAGATGGCATCGATGGGATTGGACGAAAGCGGAACCAGGGCGCCGCCCGCCGCGACCATCGCCTCACGCAGGCGCTTCGCCTCGCCGATCGTGTGGAGCCATGGGTCGAAGCCGATGCGCAACCGTGCTCCGCGCTCCTTCAGGTACTCGGACAGGGGCGTGTCGACCAGGCTCTCGATGTCGTAGAGCGTGGTGTCGACCTGGGCGCGGACCTGGACGGTGTAGCGTCCATCCACGAAGATCGCCGCGCGATCCCTGAGGATCAGCGCCACGCCGGCCGAGCCGGTGAAGCCCGTGATCCAGCCGAGACGAGCGGCCGAGTCGGGAATGTACTCACCCTGATGCTCGTCGGCGCGCGGCACGATAAAGCCATCGATCGAGAGCGCGTCGAAGGCCGCGCGCAAACGCGCCACGCGCTCCGCCGAGCCGCTGGAGCCACCGATTACATCGAATGCCTGATACATGCCCGTCTCCCATCATCAGAGATGCAACGGACTCTGCCTCTCCGCGTCTCCCGTCAAGTGGAGAGGCGCAATCGCCCGACGCGCCGGCCCTCTCGGCCGTGGCGGAGCCGGAAGCGTTACCGATTGATGACAAAAGAAGGATTATTGCGTTGCAATATCCGGACAGGAGCTATGCGAACCTCCCGCTAGTCAAGAGGGGGAGGTGCGACCAATATGCACACCAAGGGAGGGCTGTTATAGCCAACCAGGAGCAACCATGACCGACACCACTTACACCGACCTCAGCATGCGGAATAGGGCCGGCTCTCGTAGTGTCCTCAGAGTCGCGTTCGACCGAATGGTCGAGGCTCGCCAGCGTCAGGCCGACCGCTATGTCGCGCAGCTTTCCGAGTTCAACAACGGCACGGCCAAGCGGCGGTCGCTGTTCGAGGGCACCGCGCCCGAGCGCCCGTAAGCGACATCAAAAAAATCCCAAAAGATGCCGGCCGCCTTCTGGGCGGCCGGTTTCGTTTTAGCGGGAGAGATGGATCGTCGCCCATTCGCCGTGGCGGATGGTGGCTCGATGTACCAATCCCTGAATGCCATAGGCGGCAAGGACCGCGCGGCGCTGGCGCTCGAGGATACCCGATAGGACGACGTCGCCATCCCATGAGAGGCTGCGGGCGATATCCGGCGCGAGCATCATGAGCGGACCCGCCAAAATGTTCGCCACGATGAGGTCGAACGGGCCGCGACGGCGGATGTCCGGCGCGGAAAGCCCCTTGGCGACCACCGTGTCGACCATGGTCGAGGCATGATTGAGCGCGATATTGCCGCGCGCCACCCTCACCGCGACAGGATCGATATCACTGGCCAGAACCGGCACACGCGCGAGCTTGGCAAGCGCGATGGCGAGCACCGCCGTGCCGGTACCGACGTCGAGGGCGTTTCTCGGGCGGCGCCGCGCGACCAGGCGCGAGATCATTTCGAGACAGCCAGCCGTGGTGCCGTGATGGCCGGTTCCGAAGGCCTCGCTCGCCTCGATCTCGATCGCCAGATCGCCGGGGCGCACCTTGTCGCGATCATGCGCGCCATGGACGAGAAACCGCCCTGCCCGCACCGGCTTCAACTCGGCGAGCACTCGGCTCATCCAGTCGATATCCGGCAGGACCTCCGCCTCAATGGTGAAGGCTTCTCCCGCCAGCGCGGCCTCGACGTCGGCGCGCCGGTCGTCCTCGCCGTCGAGATAAAGCGAGACCTCGAAAAGGGCCGCCGCCTCGTCGACCTCGGCCACAGCCAGCGGCGCCCCCTCGTCCTCGAAAGCGGCCTCGAGCACCGCATAGGCCCGATCGGCGTCGGGCTTCGGCGCGATGAAATGATAACGTGTCTGCTTCAAGCCTTGGCCTCGTCCGCCGCCATGCGCGCGCGTTCGGCGCGCGTCTCTCGATCAACCGTCGTCGCCCGCGCGATCTTTTCCTGATCACGGTCCTTTCGCGGTGGCCCGAAACTGATGATCGTGTCGCCGGCGACCGGATCACCTGAGCCCTCCTTCGCCGCAAAAATCAATTCCCCGGACGGGCGAACCCAGAGGATGACGTGCGTGCCCTCGGGACACTCCGCCGTGAAGGCGGCATAGCCGAAGGATTCCGTCAGGCGCGTCGCCTGGAAGAGCCAACCCGTCGCGATGTGGTCGCGCAGATCGTTGAAGCTCTTCCCAGGGCGAAAGAGCGGCAGCCCGCCGATGGTGAAGTTGACCGAATGGCGGTCCGAATTGGTCGAGGGGCCGATCTGGAAAACGGCCGAGCGGCCGACGTCGGGACCGAAATCGGTACAGACCAGCGAGTTATAGGCGGGATTGTCGGTGGCGGCGACGATGTAGGAAAAGCGCGACAGATTGAGCGAATGGTGGGCGTTTTCGGAGAGAATCTCGCCGAACCACGTGTCGAAATCGCCCAGTCGCGCCTCGGCAAGCCTCGACCAGTTGGAATCGGCGATCAGGGTTGGAACGCCGAGAGCCTTCAGCCGGCGCGCGAGCCCAATGGAGAAGCGCGACGCGCCGACCAGCAGAACGCCCGGCCGGTCGGCCGCAACGAGGTCGAACGCGCGAGCCATCGGCTTCAGAGAAAAACCGTGCAGAACGATGGACGCGGCGACGACGGCGAAGGTGTAGGTCAGCATGCGCGGACCATCCTCCACCCCATATCTGGAGAGGCTCGCGCCGAAGAGCCCGGCGACGGCAACGGCGACGATGCCACGCGGCGCGATCCACCCGACCAGGACGCGTTCTCGCCAGGGAAGCCCGGTGCCGAGGGTCGCGATGAAGATGGCGAGCGGACGCACGACAAACAGAACCGCCAGGACAAAGAGGACCGCGCGCCAGTCGAACAGCGCGATCTCCTCGCGCGTCAGGGCCGCCGTCAGAATGATGAAGAGGCCGGAGACCAGGAGGGTCGTGATCGTCTCCTTGAACCGGCGGATGTCGGAGATAGAGGAAAGTCGAAGGTTGGCCATGGTGACGCCCATCACCGTGACCGTCAAAAGCCCGCTGTCGTGAAGAATGAGGTTGGTCACGGCGTTCATGCCGAGCACGGTGACGAAGAGGATGGGCGATTTGAGGTATTCGGGCGCATGACCGCGCGCGAAGAGCCGGCTGAGGCCATACCCGGCGGCAACGCCGCCGACGAGCGCGAAAACTCCGGAGGCGATCGCGCTCACGATGAAGTTCTCCGCTTCATGCGCGCCGCCCATCACGAGAAGGGTCTCGAAGGCGATGACGGCGAAGAGCGCGCCGATGGGATCGTTGATGATCGCTTCCCACCTCAGGATCGAGGCGGGCCGAGACTTCAGGTGTGCCTGTCGAAGCAGCGGGATGATGACGGTCGGTCCGGTGACGACCAGAACGGCGCCGAGAATGATCGAGGTCGGCCAGGACAGGCCGCTCAGAAAGTGCGCCGCCAAGGCCGTGAAAAGCCAGACGAGGACTCCGCCCCCCAGGATCACCCGTCGCACGGCAACGGTGGTCTCGCGGACCTCGCGGAAATTCAGCGTCAGCCCGCCTTCGAACAGGACGATCGCCACCGCCATCGAGACCGCCGGCCGATAGAGCGTCTCGAAGTCCCGCGCAGGATTGAGGAAGCCGGTGACGGGACCGAACAGAAGTCCAACGACGAACAGGAGGACGATGGCCGGCAAATGCCAGCGCCAGGCGGCCCATTGGGCGCCGATGCCGGCAACGCCGATCATCGCCAGTTTGAGACTAAGCTCTTCCATGGATCAGGTGCCCCTCTCGACCACGCGCCAAACGTAGTCTCGGCGTCGCGAAAGGAAATGCGGCGTCGCACAAAAGAGGATGGCCGGTGAATCGCTCTCGTCCATGGGAGCTCAGGAGAACAGGTTCTCCAGCTTCTCGGCGGCGGACTTGGGGTCCTCGCCGAAGGCAATGGTCGACTTCAAGCGCCCCTTCCCGTCGAGCAGGAAGATCGTCGCGGTATGGTTCATCGTATATTCGTCAGGCTCGTCGCCCGGCACCTTTTCGGAATAGATGCCCCAGCCCTTGGCCATGGCCGCAACCTTCTGCGGATCTCCGGTGATGCCGACGATGTTCGCATCCAGAGCGCTCAAGTAGTTCTTCAGGATCTCCGACGTGTCGCGGGTCGGGTCGACGCTGACGAAGACGACCTGGAGATCATGGCCCTCGGCCTTCAGGCTCTCCTGATAGCCCGCCATCTCATAGAGCGAGGTCGGACAAACGTCGGGGCAATGGGTATAGCCGAAGAAGACTGCTGTCGGCCGACCCTGGAACACCGCCTCCGTTACCGGCTGGCCATCCTGATCCACGAGCGCGAAGGGAACGCCATAGGGCTTCTCCTCGCTCAGAGGCGAGGCGTTGCTGTAGAAAAGCACCGTCCACAGGATGGCGCCGGCCATCACTGCGACCGCGGCCCAAAGGCCGATGCGAATGAAGGAACGGGCTTTCATGAGACCACCACGCATTTCATCAGGCCAGATGCCGTCGCTCATCCACGCACCGCGGACCGGCACCGCCCGGCTACAAACTGGTGCGCGCATTCTATAGAAGGCCACCTCGAAAGCCACCTCCTTCGAGCAAAGCTTGCGTGGCCGGAACGCCCCAAGCACGCTTTAGTGACCCAATTTCCAACCGTGCGGACACCGCCATGACCGACGACATGCCTATGGAAGCACCGGCGGAGATTGAAGAGGACGTGCGCGTTCGTTCCTCCGAACCGCGCATTCATCCCACGGCTGAGCTGAAGGGCGTCAAGCTTGGCCGGTTCGCGGAGATCGGGCCGCGATGTGTGCTGCGCGAGGTCACGGTGGGCGACTTTTCCTATTTCGAGCGCGGCGGAGAAGCGATCTATGCGAAGATCGGAAAGTTCTGCTCGATCGCCGCGAATGTGCGCATCAACGCCCTCACCCACCCCATGGAACGCCTGACCACGCACAAGATCAGCTACCGGCCCAACGAGTATTTCCGCTACAGGCCCGTCGACAGCGCGTTTCGCGAGCGCCGGCGGGAAGCGCGCGTCACCATCGGCCATGATGTCTGGATCGGCCACGGCGCGGTGATCATGCCGGGCGTCGCGATCGGCAACGGCGCGGTCATCGGCGCCAACGCGGTCGTGACGCGCGACGTCGCGCCCTACAGCATCGCAGCCGGGGTCCCGGCGAAAGCCCTGCGGCAGCGCTTTCCCGATGACATCGCGGCCCGCGTCGAGCGTCTTGCCTGGTGGGACTGGCCGGCCGAGACGCTCTTCGAGGCACTGCCCGAAATCCAGACGCTGCCCATCGAGGCGTTCCTGGATCGCTGGGAGGCGCTTCAGCGCGCCCGCAGCTCGGTGGCAGAGAAATAGGCCAGCGCGGCGGCGGGAAAGAGAAGGCTGACAAGGATGAGCCCATGCCAGCCGAGTGCCGAAAGGACAGGGCTGGTCAAGGCAGAGCCGATGGCGCCGCCAAGGAAGAACACCGCCATGAAAACCGCGTTGAGCCGGCTACGAACCGAGGCGGCGAGCCCGTAGATCTCGCGCTGGCTGATGACCAGGTTCGCCTGGACGCCGAGGTCGATGAGGATGGCCGCGGCGACGAGGCAGGACAGCGAGGATGAGCCGAAATAGGCGATGACCAGGGCCGCGATGACGGTCATCATGGCGGCCGCCGTGCCGGCGCGGCTGTGTCCACGATCGGCAAGCCTTCCCGCCACGGGAGCGGCGAAAATGCCGAGTACGCCCGCCAGGGCGAAGACGGCAACGCCCGTCGCGGTGAAATCGAAAGGCGCCCGCATGAGGATGATCGGCGCGCCCGTCCAGAAAATCGTGAAAACGCAGAACATCGCGCTGTGAAAGAGCGCCCGGCGCCGAAGAAGCGGCTGCTCGACGATCAACCGCCCCATGGAGAGAAGAAGCGCTCCGTAGCTCTGGGAATGCTCGGGGCGGCGCTGGGGCAGCACCGCCCGGCAGACCAGGGCCGTCGCCGCGACGATCACGGCCGACAGCAGGAAGACGCCGCGCCAGCCGATCCAGTCGGCGAGGAAGCTCGCCAGCGGGCGGGCCAGAAGGATGCCGCCGAGCAGTCCGCTCATGACGTTGCCGACCACGCGGCCGCGCTCCTCCGACCGGGCGAGATGCGCGGCGAGAGGCACCAGCATCTGCGCCGCCGTGGAGCTGGCGCCCACGACGAACATCATGAGAAAGAGCGTTCCGGCCCCCGGCGCCATGGCGAGGCCAATGAGAGCGACCACGGTCGCGGCCATCGTGACCACGATGACGCGCCTGTTCTCGAGAATGTCGCCCAGGGGCACCAGGAGAATAAGGCCGAGGCCATAGCCCAGCTGCGTTGCCGTGACGAGCATGCTGTCCGCGCCGGCCGGCATGTTCGCCGAGCGGCCGATCAGCGAGACGAGCGGCTGGGCATAATAGAGGTTGGCAACAAGCGCGCCGCAGGCAAAAGCGATCAGCACCGTGAGCGCGGCACCGATGCCGCCCGCATGTGGGACATGCGCGTCAAGATTTGTCTGAGTGGTCATAGGTGAACTGTAAATAGGAAAAACGCAGTCAACATAGCGTTCCCAGACGGCGCCGACGAGGTGCGTTTTTGCAAACCTGTCGATCCGCTGTCAGAACCAACAAATCCTTGCGTTTCGTAACACCACCTTCGGCGCCGCTCGAATAGATAGATGCCTCGAGCAACCCATCCGCGACGAGGAGGCGACGATGCAGAACCACACGCCGCGCAGACCTAGCTGGTCGGCCTTGAACATCTGGATGCATTGGCTGATCGCGGCGCTGATCGTGGTGCAGATTCTGGATCACGACGCCATGGAGGATGCATGGCGAAACGCGCTGAGGGGCGCGAGCGAGGGCGAAAGCGACGCCTTGATGGTCTGGCTGCACATCGGCGTCGGCTTCACCATTTTCGTCTTCGCGCTGGTGCGCCTCGCCGACCGTCTCATCCGGGGCCGGCCTCCCCACCCCGAGGACGAACCGGTCTGGGCGCTGTGGCTCGCGAAATCCGTCCACGCGCTGCTCTATCTGGCGCTGATCCTGATGCCGATCTCGGGCTTGGTCGCCTGGTTCGGGGGGGTCGAGGGCGCCGGTTCGGCGCACTCGCTGATCTGGACGATCATGCTGGTCCTCATCGGGGTCCACATTCTCGGCGCGCTCACCCAGCACTTCATTTTCCGGACGAATGTCCTCACCCGCATGGTGCGGCCGGATTCGGCGGGGTCGGGTCAGTAACCCATGGCCCGCCCCGCGATGACCACCGCCGTCCCGATGGCCACGGTGGCGATCTGCGGCAATCTGAGGGCACAAACGAGCGCGACGAGAATGCCGAGGCGCTCAGGCCATGCGCCGCTGACGACGACGGGAGCGACAAGCGCCGTCAGCACAGCGCTCGGCACCGCGTTGAGCACGGCCTCCACGCGTGGAGGAAGAACGGCGAAGCGCGTGGCGATCACATGGCCGATGATGCGCGTGACGTAGGTCAAAAGCGCGCCAAGAACGATCAGCGCCCACGCGTCACTCATCGCGCGCCTCCATGACCGACCGCGCCGCGGCGGAGGGGGCGGTAATAGCAGCATGGACGAGACCGGCGGCGGCTCCGAGCGTGATGTGCCACGGCGGGCCGAGCGTGAGATAGACCGCGATGGAGGCGGCGGCGCTGATGCCGGCAACCGCATAGAAGCCAGGGCGCCGGCGGAAGCCCATCAACATGGCGAAGAAGAAGACCGGCAGGATGAAATCCAGCGCGAAGGCGCGCGGGTCCTCGATCAACTGTCCGAACTTCGCGCCGATCGCGGTGCAGACGACCCAGGACGTGTAGAGGGCGATGCCGAAGGTGAAGATATAGGTGGGAGTCACCTTCCGTGTCATCGCGCGAACCTCCACCGTCACGAACATCGGATCGGTCAGGAGGAAGAAGGCAACTGCCTTCTGGACGAGTGAAAGCGCGCCGAAGTGCCTTCCGATGATCACGGAATAGAGCACCATGCGCGCATTCACGGCCAAAAGCGCCAGCAGAGCCGACGCCAGCGATCCACCGATGGACGTGACCTGCAACGCCACGAGCTGTGAGGCGCCAGCGTTGACCGTCGCGGAATAGGACGTCGCCTGGACGATCGTCATGCCGGCGCCGACGGCGATGGCGCCGCAGACCATGCCAAACGGAGCAGAGGCGATGGCGACGGGTAGCGCGTCGCGCAGCGCTTCGCGAAATTCGGATTGACGAGACAAGGCAGGCTTCTTGAGCGGAGGAAGGATGCCTCGCTTCTAGTGCATCGCAGCGAAAACCAAAAGCGCTGCGCGGCGCCCGTTCACACCCTTCCGATCCGCTCGAACCAGGCATCCTCGTCGATGACCTCGACGCCCAGCTCGGCAGCCTTCGCGAGCTTGGAGCCGGCGCCGGGACCGGCCACCACGAGGTCGGTCTTCTTGGAGACCGAACCCGCCACCTTGGCGCCCAGGCCCTCGGCCATGGCCTTCGCCTCGTCGCGCGTCATTTTTTCCAGCGATCCGGTGAAGACGATCGTCTTGCCGGCCACCGGCGAGGACGCGGCCGGGCGCTCCGCATCGACGATCGTGAGCTCGGCGACAAGGTCCTCGACCAGCTTGCGGTTATGCTCCTCGCGGAAGAAGCGGCCGATCGCGGTAATCACCGCTTCGCCGATATCGTCCAGCGCATCCATCTCCGCCGTCGCGGCCTCGTCCCCCTCGGAGACGGCGAGAGCCGCGCGGTGGAAGGCATCGAAGCTGCCATAGGCGCGCGCCAGCGTCTTCGCCGTCGCCTCGCCGACATGACGGATGCCGAGAGCGTAGATGAAGCGCTCCAGGGCGATCTCGCGCCGCACCTCAATGGCGGCAAAGAGGTTCCGCGCCGAAACGGCTCCGTAGCCCTCCTTGTCCTTGAGCTTCTTGAAGCTGTCGGCCTCGCGCCGCGCCAGCGTGAAAATGTCGGCCGGGGCGCGGATGAAGAGGTCGGGGTCGTCGTAGAAGAAATCGATCTGCTTGTCGCCCAGACCCTCGATATCGAAGGCGCGGCGGGAGACGAAGAGCTTCAGATGCTCCTTGCGCTGGAAGGGGCAGGCGAACTCGCCGGTGCAGCGCCTGACGACGCTCTGGGCGCCCGACGCGGTTTCCTCCTGGACGACCGGCGTCTTCAGCTCGCACGGACAGACGGAGGGAAACTCGAACGGCTCGGTGCCTTCGGGGCGCTTATCCAGGTCGACGCCCAGCACCTGGGGAATGACGTCGCCGGCGCGCTGGATATGGACCGTATCGCCGATGCGCACGCCGAGACGGCCGATCTCCTCGGCATTGTGCAGCGTGGCATTGGTGACGACGACACCGCCGACCGTCACTGGATCGAGCTTTGCAACAGGCGTCAGCGCCCCGGTGCGGCCGACCTGGATCTCGATGGCGCGGAGCACCGTCGTCGCCTGCTCGGCCGGAAACTTGTGGGCGATGGCCCAGCGCGGGCTGCGCGAGACGAAGCCGAGGCGGCGCTGCAGTTCCAGATCGTCGACCTTGTAGACGACGCCGTCGATGTCGTAGCCGAGGCTCGCCCGCTGTTCCTCGATCTCATGGTAGTGGCGAAGCAGCTCCTCAAGATCGGTGAACCGCCGCATCAGGGGATTGACGCGAAAGCCATAACCGGCGAGCGCGGCGACCATGTCCGTCTGGGTTTCGGCGGGCATCTCACTCACCTCGCCCCATGCATAGGCGAAGAAGCGCAATGGCCGCGAGGCGGTGACGGAGGCGTCGAGCTGGCGCAGCGAGCCCGCCGCCGCATTGCGCGGGTTGGCGAAAACCTGCCGACCCGCCTGCGCCTGACGCTCGTTCAGCGCGGCGAAGTCGCGATGCTCCATATAGACCTCGCCGCGCACCTCGATGACCTCGGACGGCTTGCCGTGGAGGACGTTCGGGATGTCGGGCACGGTCTTGACGTTCGCCGTGACATT
Organism: Consotaella salsifontis; assembly: GCF_900167365.1. Taxonomy (GTDB): domain Bacteria; phylum Pseudomonadota; class Alphaproteobacteria; order Rhizobiales; family Rhizobiaceae; genus Consotaella; species Consotaella salsifontis. The sequence goes on from NZ_FUXL01000002.1 coordinate 18,261, forward strand.
CTCGCCCACCGCGCCGTCGCCGCGCGTCGCGCCGGAAACGAGAACACCTCTCTCATAGCGCAGCGACATGGAGAGCCCGTCGATCTTCGGCTCTGCGGTGATCGCCGGCATCGCCCCGCCGTCGAGCCGCAGGAAGCGGCGGATGCGCGCGACGAAATCGGCGACATCGCCATCGGAAAAGGCATTGTCGAGCGAGAGCATCGGCACCGCGTGCCGCACCTTGCCGAACTTCTCGGATACGGCGGCGCCGACCTTGGTGGACGGAGAATCCTCTCTTTTCAGATCCGGGAAGCGCTGCTCAATGGCGAGGTTGCGCCGCCGCAGGGCATCGTATTCCGCGTCCGAGATGGTGGGCGCATCCTCGCCGTGGTAGCGCCTGTCATGCTCGGCGATCTCGGAGGCGAGCGAGGCCAGCTCCTTTTCCGCCTCGGCCGCCGACAGCGCATCCACCGATTTTTCCCGCAAGGCCCCTGCCCCATCCTTCGTCATTGGCTCAGGCGGCTCCCGGTCGCAGCAGGCGGCGCGCGGCAGCGCGCGCCTCTTCGGTTACAGTTTCGCCCGCCAGCATCCGCGCGATCTCCTCGCGCTGGTGCTCGTCGGCGATAGGAACGACCCGCGTCACCACGCGCTCCTCCTCCGTGCCCGCATCACCCTTGGAGATGAGCAGATGCGTCGTCGCGCGCGCCGCCACCTGCGGCGCATGAGTAACGGAAAGCACCTGAACCCTGGCGGCAAGGCGCGAAAGACGACGGCCGATGGCGTCGGCCACGGCGCCGCCGACACCCGAGTCGATCTCATCGAAAACCAAGGTCGGCGCGGAGCCACGATCAGCCAGCGCCACCTTCAGCGCCAGAAGGAACCGCGAAAGCTCGCCGCCGGAGGCCACTTTCATCATCGGTCCGGCGCGCGTGCCGGGATTTGTGCGCACCCAGAACTCCACCGTGTCGATGCCGCTTGCGGAAGGCGCGGAGGGCTCGCTGGTCAGTTCGACGATGAACTCGGCCCGCTCCAGCTTCAAATCCGGAAGCTCGGCCATGACCGCGCCCTCAAGAAGACGCGCGGCCGTCTTCCGCTTTTCGGAGAGCGCGGCGGCCAGACGGTCAAACAGGGCGCGACGCTCGGCCACCTCGCTCTCCAGCTGCGTCAGGCGCGTCTCGCCGGCATCGAGATCGGCGAGTTCGCCGATCATCCGGGCCTGAAGCTCGGGAAGGCTGTCGACGGGTACGGAGAACTTGCGGCCCGCCGCGCGCAGGGCGAAAAGCCGCTCCTCCGTCCTCTCCAGGGCGTGGGGATCGAATTCGACCTGACGGAGCGCACCCTCAAGGCTCATCTGGGCGTCCGAAAGCGCGTCGAGGGCGACCTCGAGCCGCGCGATGGTTTCGTCCAGGAGGCCCGGAAGCGTATCCTTCTTGCGGTCGAGGCGGCGCAGGAGACCGGCCAGCGCGGGAACCGGCGACGCCGTGCCCGCCAGCTCTTCATGGGCCTCGTTGACGTCCGAGGCGATCTTTTCGGAGCGCATCATCACTTGCCGGCTCTCGGCAAGTTCCTCCTCCTCGCCGGCGATGGGCGCCAGCTCGGAGAGCTCGTCGACGCTGGCGCGAAGATAGTCGGCCTCTCGCGCGGCGGCCTCGACGCGGGCACGATGCCGGACAAGCTCGTCCTCCGCCTCGCGCCAGCGCCGGTACGCGGCCCCCACCTCCTGCGCCTCGCCGGAGAGGCCGCCGAAGGCATCGAGCAGCTGGCGATGAACGTGGCTGTCGACCAGCGCCCGGTCGTCATGCTGACCGTGAATCTCCACAAGATGCCCACCCAGATCGCGCATCAGCGCGACGCTCGATGGGCGGTCGTTGATGAAGACGCGGGTGCGGCCGTCGGCGCTCTGGATGCGGCGCAGGATCACATCGCCATCGTCATCAAAGCCGTTTTCCGAAAGAAGCGCGCGCGCGGGGTGGTCGGGGCCGACGTCGAACACGGCCGTCACCTCGCCCTGCCTCGCTCCATGACGAACGAGACCGCCGTCGCCTCGCCCGCCGAGGGCGAGCGAAAGCGCGTCGAGAAGAATGGATTTGCCGGCGCCGGTTTCGCCCGTCAGCACCGACAGCCCGGCCCCGAGGGTCAGATCGAGGCGGTCGATGAGCACAATGTCGCGAATGGCAAGATGGACGAGCATGACGCCGTTGTTGATCGAGCGCCGGTGGGAATGCAACCGGCCACGGCGCTCAATATAGCTGAACGGCGCGGAATTTTGAGAGCCCGGCCTAAGCCAATTGTTCGGCCGTCGGGGTCATCCCTGGCGGAGACGCCCCCGTGAAGCGGCGGCCTGCCGGATCAGGCGCCCACGAGCTTGCGCGTCGCGTCGGCGAACCACGAGCCGGCGCCACCCTCGCGCGGCTCCAGCCCCTTCGACTGAAGCAGCTTGTAGCTGTCGGCGTACCACTGCGAGTCGGGGAAGTTCTGGCCAAGCACCGAAGCCGAGGCCTGAGCCTCCTGCGTCAGGCCCATGGCGTAATAAGCTTCCGTCAGACGGGCCAACGCCTCTTCCACCTGGCGCGTGCGCGGATAGACATCAACGACGCGCTTGAAGCGGTTGATGGCGGCCAAATATTCGCGCCGCTCCAGATAGTACCGGCCGATCTGCATTTCCTTGCCGGCGAGCTGGTCGTTGGCGTAGCGGATCTTCGCCTTCGCATCCTCGACATATTCCGAGTCGGGATAGCGATCGACCACCTCCTGCATGGCCGCCACGGCGCGGGCCGCCGACTTCTGGTCGCGCGTCACGTCGGGGATCTGGCGGAAATAGGAAAGGCCGATGATGTACTGCGCGTAGGCCGCGTCATCGGATGCCGGGTAAAGCGACAGATAGCGCCGCGACGCCGTCACCGCCTCCTCGTAATCGCCGGAGCGATAGGACGTGAAGGCCTTCATCACCAGCGCCTTGCGCGCCCACTCTGTATAGGGGTGCTGCCGGTCGATGGCGTCGAACTTCCGCGACGCTTCCTTCAGACGACCTGAATTGAGGTTTGCGAGGCCCTGATTGTAGAGAACGTCGGCCGGGTCCGTCTCGGCGGCCAGCGCCATGACGTCCATCTTGTCGTCCTTGGACGACATGCAGCCGGACAGCCCAACGGCAGCGCACACCACCAGCATCCCGGTGGCAAGAGACCGCCTTGCCGGCCTCGAAGCCGCTCGACCGCACCGTGCGTTGACCATGCGCATTCATTCCCCTCTTCGAAGACGCCGCCTTTCCTACGTCAGCCGGCGCGCCCCGACAACGGTTGAAGAACCGCCATCATGCCTTTTTTGTGGCTTTTACCCTGCCGGACGTGATTCCGAGGGCGCACTTCTCGCGCCTCTTGCGACGGCATCGCACCACGAACGCAGGGAAAAGCCCATACGCCGATCACGACTTGCGAGGCCGGATCACGATGCGCGGGGAGCGCATCCTCGCACCCCGCGACAAAGCCAAGCCGTCGACGGCTTGGACGCTTAAAGAGTGAAGGGGCCAAACACAGGCGCGGCGGCAGCGGCAGGCAGAGCGTGGCGAGCGCCACCAGCCCGGCGGGCCGGACGCTCGGTCAGCTCATACGCCGAACTGTCGGACAGAAGCGCCCTCAGGGCCAGCGCATTCATCTTGTGGCCGCCACGATAGGAGTGGTAGCAGCCGAGAACCCGCGCGCCGGCCAGCGCCTGATCACCCACCGCGTCCAGCGCCTTGTGGCGCACGAACTCGTCCGGGTAGCGCAGACCTTCCGGATTGATCACCGTCTGATCATGACCGATGACAACCGAGTTCTCCAGGCAGGAGCCGAGCGCCCGGCCGGCGGCCCAAAGCTGCTCGACATCGGCAAGGAAGCCGAAGGTGCGGGCCCGCGAGAGCTCCTTGCGGAAGGTCTTGGGCGACAGATCGAAGGCGAAGGCTTGGCGCCCGACAGCGCGCGAGGAAAAGTCGATCTCAACCTCGAAGCGGGTGCCGGCATAGGGTCGATATTCGGCAAATCCGCTGGCGGTCTCGACGCGCACCGGCTTCAGCACACGGATGTACTGACGCTTGGCGGCCTGCGCGATAGTGCCCACGGCGGCGAGGCCCTCGACAAAAGCGGAGGCGCAGCCATCGACGATCGGCACCTCGTCGGAATCGATCTCGATCACGACGTTGTCGACGTCCATCGCATAAAGCGCGGCCATGATGTGTTCGATGGTGGAAACGTGAACGCCCGAGGGAGCGGCAACGATCGTCGCCAGATCAACAGCCGGCGCGCTCCATGTGGAAACCGCGATCTCGTGACGAAACCCGGATGCGTCCACGCGGTGAAATACGATGCCCGTGTCTTCCGCTGCCGGCAGAAGAGCCATATGAACAGGCTGGCCGCCGTGGACGCCGACGCCTTCAAACTCGACTCGCGCGCCGATCGTCTGTTGCCACATGAACACGTCTCTTCTTTGTCACACAGATGATCCGGGATTGGATCAGCCCTCGGAGAGTGTCTCCAGGGCCGGGGCTTCAACGCGCCGCCGGAACGTTCATGCGACCTCTAAAACCAAGCGAAACCTAATTCGCCTGGCTGCCCATACCAAATCACGCTTGGTTACCCCGTGTTACCGATAATGCCGCGTTGACCATCGGCAGCGCGAAGTTGAGCGCAGCAGATATAAAACCGCCGGCCCAAAGGACCGGCGGCACACGTTGTAATTCAGCAACAGTCACATTCAGTTTGCCTGACGGCGGAGGAAAGCCGGAATTTCCAGCTGCTCGTCCTCGCTCATCGGCCGCGACTGGGACACAGGACGGGCAGCCGAATCGGCGGCGGCGCGGCGCGGGGCATAGGGATTATGCTGCGGCTCAGCCGGACGGCGCTCTTCGGCCGGACGGGGGGCGCGCGGCGCTTCCATATGCGGCGCGGCCTCCTCTCCACCGCCACGAGAAAGGCCTTTCGTCAGGCGGCTCAGGAGCCCCATCGGACCACGCTCGTCATGCGCCGCGTCAGCTCGGGTCTCGTGGCCATGGCGCTCCAGCTGAGCCTGAACGACCGGCGGGAAATCCTGAACCTGAGGCATACGCATCTGCGGGGCCTGCGGCGCCTGGGCGGCGGGACGCGAAGCGGGCATCACACGCTCAGGCTTGATCTCGGCCATTTCCGCTTCCAAGGCGGCGGTGAAATCGTCCTCGACCTCAGGCATGTCATGCGCCATCGGCTGCTCGTGGACGGGCTGACGCTCTACGCGAGCGGCGGGCGCGGGTTCGGCGGCGACCGCCGGCATGGGCTGAGGCTGAGCCTGGGGCGCCGGCTGAGGCGCGGCCGGGGCCTGACCGGCCGCCTGCGGAGCGCGCTGGGCGGCGGGTGTCGCCTTCACATGACCGCGGATCTCGACCGGGCGATCGAAGATCTCATTGGCAGCCTTGTCGATGCCGGTCGCCACGACGGAGACGCGGATGATGCCTTCGAGGTTCTCATCGAAAGTCGCGCCGAGGATGATGTTGGCATCCTGATCCACTTCTTCGCGAATGCGCGTGGCGGCTTCGTCCACCTCGAACAGCGTGAGATCACGGCCGCCGGTGATGGAGATCAGGAGACCCTGCGCGCCCTTCATCGACGTCTCATCGAGGAGCGGGTTGGCGATCGCGGCCTCGGCTGCGGCCAGCGCGCGGCCATCGCCGGACGCCTCGCCAGTGCCCATCATGGCCTTGCCCATCTCACGCATCACCGAACGCACGTCGGCGAAGTCGAGGTTGATGAGGCCCTCCTTGACCATGAGGTCGGTGATGCAGGCCACACCCGAATAGAGCACCTGGTCGGCCATGCCGAAGGCATCGGCGAAGGTCGTCTTGTCGTTGGCGATGCGGAAGAGATTCTGGTTCGGAATGACGATCAACGTGTCGACATTCTTCTGCAGCTCGTCGATGCCCTGATCAGCGATGCGCATGCGGCGCTGACCCTCGAAGTGGAAGGGCTTCGTGACGACGCCGACCGTCAGTATACCTTTTTCACGTGCCGCGCGGGCAACGACCGGAGCCGCGCCCGTGCCCGTGCCGCCGCCCATGCCGGCGGTGACGAAGCACATGTGCGATCCGAGAAGGTGATCGCAGATCTCGTCGATGGACTCCTCGGCGGCGGCCCGGCCAACCTCGGGCTGCGAACCGGCGCCGAGGCCCTCGGTCACGGCCACGCCCATCTGAATGATGCGCTCGGCCCGCGAGGAACGCAGCGCCTGCGCGTCCGTGTTGGCGATGACGAACTCAACGCCTTCCAGGCCGGCGTTGATCATGTTGTTGACCGCGTTGCATCCTCCGCCACCGACACCGAAGACGGTGATGCGGGGCTTCAGCTCCGTGATGTCCGGCTTTGCGAAGTTGATGGGCATTTCAGTGTTCCTCTTGCGATGGCCGCCTCGCCGCGCCGGCCGTGGTGCTTTTCATGGGTGCCGCGTGCGGCGTTTCGCTACGGGTGGGGAAGGCTGACGAGCTCTGCCCCGAACTCTTGATTCTCAAAAACTATGACGCAGCCAGGTGCCGAAGCGCCCAAGCCGGCTTCTGTCGTCGAAGACCAGCCCCGCTGCCGCGGAATCCGCGAAGCGTTCGCTGGCCGCGACCTGCGGGTAGATCAGAAGGCCCACCGAGGTCGCGAAGGCGGGGCTCTTGTTCGCCGCGCTGAGGCCCGCCACGCCGAGCGGCCGGCCCAGCCGGACGTTGCGCTGCATGATCGCGCGGGCAGTGTCGGAAAGCCCCGCGAGCTGGCACGCACCGCCGGTGAGAACGACGCGCTTTCCGATGACGTGGCCAAGGCCAGACGCGGCCAGGCGATCGCGGATCAGCTCGAACGTCTCCTCGACGCGCGGACGAATGATACGGGAAATAAGAGAGCGCGCGACGTTGATCGGAACGTCCCGCCCCTCCTCTCCCAGAGGCGCGATTTGAATCATCTGCGTGTCATCCATCAGTTCGCTCAGAGCACAACCGTGCATGACCTTGACACGCTCAGCCTGCTCGGGGCTGATCGAAAGTCCCCGCGCCAGATCCATTGTGATGTGATTTCCGCCGAGCGCGATCGAATCGGCATAGACGAAGCGCCCCGCCTGAAAGATGGCGATCGTGGTCGAGCCGCTGCCCATGTCGATGCAGGCCGAGCCCATGGCCGCCTCGTCCTCCACAAGCGTGGACAGGCCGCTGGCATAAGGCGTGGCGACAAATGCCTCTACCGAGAGATTCGCACGGTTGACCGCCGCCTCGAGATTGCGCAGCGGGGTCTCTTCCGCTGTCAGCACATGGAGATGGGCGCTGAAGCGGCTTCCCACCATGCCTTCGGGATTCTCGATGCCGGCCTCGCCGTCGAGGCTCATGTCGAAGGGCAGCGAATGAACGATGAGGCGTCCATCCTCCAGCGGCACCTGGGCGGCGCGCCCCAATGCCCGCTTCACATCCGCGGAATCGATCGTCTCGCCGGCGGCGACGGTTTCTCCCGAACCCTTCAGGCTCTTCAGGCGCCCCGCCGTCAATGAGACGATGAGCGATTCGATGGTCAAGCCAGCCATGCGCTCGGCGGCGTCGACGCAGTGGCGGATCGACTGCTCGGCCGCCGCCAGATCCACGACGACGCCGGACTTGACGCCGCGCGAGCGTTGGTGGCCGACGCCGACCACCTCGATTTCATGGGTCCGGCCCGGCAGGATCTCCGACTCCTGGCGCGGACGCAGCCGCGCAATGAGGCAGGTGATCTTGGAGCTGCCGACGTCGAGCACGGACACGGTGCGGGACCGGCGCGTGAGACCGGCGAGCCGAGGCAGGGAAGACGAACGGCGACGGGAGAACGGGCTCATACCTTGTTCTCCTTCTGGCGCTGCTTGATCAGCTTGTCGCGCTCCTTCAACCGGGCATTGCGGCGCACGACCGCATCGGGGGTCAGTTTGATGATCATCTGGTCCTCGACACGCATGTCGACCGAGAGAATGTCACGCTCCAGCAATCCCTCCTCTCGGTCCATGCGCATGACCTCGGCGGCGGCCTCGACCGGGTCCTTCTCCGGCAGGCGAATGGTGATGCCGTTGTCGAGCCGAAGGTCCCAGCGCCGATCACCGACGCGGATGAACGCCTTGGTACGGGCCTTGAGGCCGGGAAGTGCATCGAGCGTGTCGAGCAGCTCGGCGGCGGTCTTCTCCGCGCCACGACCAACGACCAGCGGGAGCGACGCAAAACGGCTGCCGGCATAAGGCACGATCTCGCGCCCTTCGCGATCGACGATGAACAGGTCGCGGTCGCGCTGCCAGAGAGCGAAAGGCTGGCGCTCGGTCAGCGTGATGTCCACCCGGTCGGGATAGACCTTCTTCACCGCCGCCGCCTCGATCCACGGCATGGCTTCCAGCGCCTGGCGCGCCGCATCCGGATCGAGCGAAACGAGGCTTTGCGAACCCGTGCCCCAGAGGATCTGAAGCACGTCGATCTCGGTCGTCTCGCGATTGCCGGACACATTGATCGTATCGAGGGCAAAACCCATTGGCTGGGCGAGGCTGTCGACAACGGTCGTCGTGTGGCCGCCGATCACCATGCCGTAAAGCCCCGTGGCCCCCAGCATCACGGCAGCAATGGTCATGAAGCGCGGCGCCGGCCAGCCACTCAGTCCCTCCGAAAGGGAGGCGACGCGGCGTCCGAGCATGGACACACGGCGGACGATGCGGCCCGCGCGGCCATCGGCATCAAAATCGAGAGAAGGCATCACCGCTGACATGACGCGTCTCCCACCATCCAGGACAAAAGTTCACCGAAGGAACGCCCTTCGGCGCGGGCGATATCCGGCACAAGAGAGGTCGGTGTCATGCCCGGTTGGGTGTTGACCTCCAGCCAGACGATCTCGCCACCGGCGCCCTCGCGGTCGTCGTAGCGAAAATCCGAACGACTCACGCCCCGGCAGCCAAGCGCCTTGTGCGCCGCGAGCGACCAGGCGCGCACCTTGTCCGCGACCTCCGACGGAATGGCCGCGGGGATCACGTGCCGCGAGCCGCCGGCCACATATTTGGAATCGTAATCGTAGAAGGAGTGGCCCTCGGGGATGATCTCACACACCGAGAGAGCCTCATCGCCGACGACAGCGCAGGTCAATTCCCGGCCAGGAACGAAGCGTTCCACCATGACGATGTCGCCATAGGGCCAGTCATCACGATAGAGCTCCTGCGGCGGCTCAAGCTGATCCTCCTTGACGATGAGAACGCCGAAGCTCGAGCCTTCCTTCACCGGCTTGGCGACGTAGGGCGGCGTCAGGGCGTGGGCCTTCGCGGCCTCGAGGCGGTGCATGACCCTCGCCTCAGCCACAGGAACGCCCGCCGCGCTCGCGACGATTTTCGCCCGCTGCTTGTCCATCGCGAGGGCGGACGCCAACACGCCCGAATGGGTGTAGGGAATCTGCAAGAATTCAAGAATGCCCTGGATGGTGCCGTCCTCACCGAATGGCCCATGAAGGGCGTTGAAGGCGACATCGGGCTTCAGAGCCGCGAGCCGCTCGGCAATTGCGTGATCGACATCGACACGCGTCACCGCGAAGCCCTCGGCTTCCAGTGCAAGGGCGCACGCCTCCCCCGACGCAAGGCTGACCGCCCGCTCCGAGGAAAAACCGCCCATCAAGACTGCGACATGCGTGGCCATCGACCGTGGATCCCGACCTTCTTGGAGGGTGACACCACCATTCATTGCCTCCCGATGGTTAAACAGTCGTTAACCGCAGGAGGCCATCGCAAGAAGTTGTAAGGGCTGATCCCGGTGCGAAGCTGACTTCTTAAGTCTGGGAAACTACCTCGGCATCCCATTGAAAACGCATGGGCCCCTCGGCCAGGCGAGGAGGCGGCGCGCGGCCGCCCAATGCTCCGCCGCCTCTTCAGGCGGACCGCTGTCGGGATCTCAACGGTAGAGAATAGGGAGCATCGTCAAACGGCGACATGATGGCGCCGTTGCCGCGGCGATGGACGACGTTGCCAGATGCCACCGCTCGGGAATGTGCCACGGCCGGCGTTCACCGGCCATGGTGGTGATCGCGTCTCAGGCCTCGGCCGCAGCGGCGGCCGTGGCGAGCGCATCCAGCTCCTTCGGCAGGGCATAGGCCCAGGTCGTGATGGAGCCGGCGCCGAGGCACACCACCAGATCGCCGGATTCCGCCATGCGATGAACCAGGGGAGCAAGCTCCTGCGGTCCGTCGATGAGCTTGACGTCGCGATGGCCGCCGAGCTTCAGGCGCTCGGCCAGCATCTGGGAATCGACGCCGTCGATGGGGTCCTCTCCGGCCGCGTAGACGGGGGCCAGAATCACCGCGTCGGCATCGTTGAAGCACGCCGCGAACTCGGCGAAAAGGCTCTGCAGGCGGGAGAAGCGATGGGGCTGGACGACCGCAATGACACGGCGCTTGGCGGACCGGCGGGCCGCGGCGAGGACCGCGCGAATTTCCACCGGGTGATGCCCATAATCATCATAGACGTCGACGCCGCCCGAGCTGCCGGTGAAGGTGAAGCGGCGCTTGACGCCGCCAAACCCCGCGAGCCCCTTGCGAATGGCGTCGGCCGGGATGCCGAGCCGATGCGCCACAGCGACCGCCGCCGTGGCGTTGGAGACGTTATGGATGCCGGGCATCGGCAGCGTCAGTCCGGTCACTTCCTCGGTCTCGCCGGTGACGCGGTCGCGAATGGTCACGTCGAAGGTCGAGCGCGGGCCGTCCGTCTCCACATTGCCGAAGCGCGCGTCGGCCTGGATGGTCTCGCCATAGGTGATAATGCGCCGATCCTCGATCTCGGCGACGAGGCTTTGCACGACGGGATGGTCGAGGCACATCACGGCGAAGCCATAAAACGGCACGTTCTCGACGAAGGCCCGGAAAGCCTCCTTCACCTTGTCGAACGTGCCGTAGTGGTCGAGATGCTCCGGATCGATGTTGGTGACGACGGCGACATCCGCCGGCAGTTTCAGGAAGGTGCCGTCCGACTCGTCGGCCTCAACCACCATCCAATCGCCCTCGCCCATGCGCGCATTGGTGCCATAGGCGTTGATGATCCCGCCATTGACCACTGTCGGGTCGAGGCCACCGGCATCGAGAAGCGTGGCGACCAGCGAGGTCGTGGTGGTCTTGCCATGGGTGCCGCCGATGGCAATCGCCTGGCGGAAACGCATCAGCTCGGCCAGCATCTCGGCGCGGCGGACGATGGGCAGAAGCCGCTCACGCGCCTCTACCAGCTCCGGATTGGAGCGCTTGATGGCCGACGAGACGACGACGACCTCGGCCTTGCCGAGGTTCTCCGCCGCATGGCCCACCGCCACGCTGACGCCGAGCCCGCGCAGGCGCTGGACGTTGACGTTCTCCGACTGGTCGGAGCCCTGGACGGTGTAGCCGAGCTTGACCAGCACCTCGGCGATGCCGCTCATGCCGATACCGCCGATGCCGATGAAATGAACCGGGCCGATACTGCGCGGTATCTTCATCGTCTTCATGGCTGAACTTCCTTCAAATCCTACCGGATTATTTTCCGGACGCGGGGATAGACTCTACGAGATCGGCAAGCAACCGCGCCGCATCGGGAATGCCGGTGGAGCGAGCAGCAGCCGCCATCGTGGAGGCGCGCGCCGCATCGGTCGCGATCTCCGTGATGAGCGCGGCGATCCGCTCGGGAGTGAGGGACGCCTGTGGCGCAACGATGGCGCCGCCGGCTTCCTCCAGGCGGGCGGCGTTGGCCGCCTGGTCATGATCGAGGGCGTAAGGATAGGGCACGAGGACGGCGGGGCGACCGACGACCGCGACTTCCGAAACCGTGGAGGCGCCGGAGCGCGAGATGACGAGATGGGCCGCGCCGATGCGCGCCGCCATATCGGAGAAGAAGGGCGCCACCTCGGCCTTGATCCCCGCCCCCTCATAGAAGGCGCGGACCCCGGCTTCATCCTCCGCGCGGGCCTGCTGGGAAACGACGAGGCGGGCCTTGAGCGCCTCCGGCAGAAAGCCGATCGCCTCCGGCATCGCCTCAGAGAAGAAGCGCGCGCCCTGGCTGCCGCCAAAGACGACGAGGTTGAACGGCTCGCCGTCCTTGCTCGGCACATAGGGCACCCCGGCGGCGGCGATCACGGCCGGGCGCACCGGATTGCCCGTCACCACCGTTTTGGAGGTCCAGGCGGGATCGGCCTGGTTCTGCGGGAACCCGGCGGCGATGCGGTCCGCCCGCCCGGCGAGGAAGCGGTTGGCCCGGCCCATCACCGCGTTCTGCTCATGCACGATGGTCGGAACGCCCGAACGCGCGGCGGCAAGCAGCGGCGGCACGGTCGGGTATCCGCCGAACCCTACGACGGCAGCCGGCTTCAGCTGCTTGATCAGCGCCTTGGCCTGCCGATAGCCGCTCCAGAGCCTGAGGGCGGACACCGCGACGGCCATGGGCGCCTTGGAGGCGAAAGTCGCCGAGCGAATGACGTGGATGGCGTCCGCCGGAAAGTTCGTGGAAAACCGGCCGACGCGGTCGTCCGTGACGAGATGCACGGAGGCTCCGCGCGCCTTCAGTTCGTGCGCGAGGGCCTCGGCGGGGAAAAGATGGCCGCCAGTGCCGCCGGCTGAAAGCAGGATCGGACCAAGTGTCAGGCTGGGCATTCAAGGCTCCGGCGTCGGGGGTTCAGGATCGCCCCACCTTCGCGAGTGTTTCGATAAGCGCGAGAGTCGCTTAGAGGCTGACCTTCAGGCGCCGTGATAAGCTGCGGTGCGTTGCACCAGCCGATCGGTCTGGGAGGCGTTCTCCGGCCGCTTGCGGGTGAGCGCCAGAATGAACCCCGCGCTGACGGCGACGGCGATCATGGAGGAGCCGCCGTAGGAGATGAACGGCAGCGTCATACCCTTGGCGGGCATGAGCTGAAGGTTCACCGCCATGTTGATGATCGACTGCAGACCGAAGAGGAACACCAGGCCCGACACCGCCAGCCGAGAGAACGGATCGCGCTGGCCAAGAGCAATGGAAAGGCCACGCACGACGATGAAGCAGAAGACGGAGGCGAGGATCATGCAGGCGATGATTCCGTACTCCTCGGCGAGCACCGAAAAGGCGAAATCGGTATGACTATCGGGAAGAAGCCGCTTCACCGTGCCCTCGCCCGGCCCCTGACCGAGCCAGCCGCCGCGCATGATGGCCTCTCGCGCCGTGTCGGTCTGAAAAGTGTCGCCCTCGCCCGTCCAGAAGCGGTCGATACGGCTGGCGACGTGGGGGAAGACGAGATAGGCCGACGCCCCGCCGACGACGCCGAGCACCGCCAGAATGGCGATCCACAGCCAGGGCATCCCGGCCATGAAGAAGAGGCCGCCCCAGGTCGCGGTGATCAAGAGGGTCTGTCCGAGGTCGGGCTGGGCGACGAGAAGCGCGTCGACGACGAAGAGCAGGATGATGGAGAAGAAGTTGCCGGGAATATCGGGTCGGCGCGCCCGCTCGGCAAAGAGCCACGCGCACAGGATGATGAAGGCAGGCTTCATGAACTCGGACGGCTGAATCGACAGCGCGCCAAGATCGAACCAGCGCCGCGAGCCCTTGATCTCCGTGCCAATGAACAGCGTCAGCACCATCATGACCAGCGAGACGCAGAAGATCACAAGGGCGGCGCGACGAACGCCGCGCGGCGTCAACATCGAGCAGCCGAGCATGGTCACGACCGCAGGAATAAGAAAGAACGCGTGACGTTTGACGAAGTGGAAGGGCTCGAGGCCGATGCGCTCGGCCACCGGCGGGCTCGCCGCAAAGGAGAGCACCACGCCCGCCACCATGAGGGCCAGGAACGCGGCCAGAAACCAGCGGTCGATGGTCCACCACCACTCGCTCACAATGCCACGATCTGCTCGGCTCGCCATGGGTTCAGCCTTTCTGGAAGATCTCGACGCCCTTCAGTCGACCAACCGCCTCGCGGAAGGCGGCACCACGAACCTCGAAGTTGCGGAATTGATCGAAGCTGGCGCAAGCGGGCGAAAGGAGAACGACCTCTTCCTCGCCTGTGCGCGCCGCATCCTGCGCCGCGTGCTCCACCGCCACATCGAGAGTATGCGATATTTCGTAAGGAATTCGTTCACCAAGAGTGGCGGCAAACGCCGGGGCCGCCTCGCCGATCAAATAGGCCTTCGCAATTCTCGGAAAAAACTCGCCGAGCGAGGTGATGCCGCCCGCCTTGGGCAGGCCGCCGGCGATCCAGTGGATCTTCGGGAAGGTCGCGAGAGCGGGAGCCGCCGCATCGGCGTTTGTCGCCTTGGAATCGTTGACGAAGAGGACGGGGCCGACGCGGCCGACCTCTTCCATGCGATGCGCCAGACCGGGGAAGGAACGAAGGCCCGCCGCGATCTCCTCGTTGGTCAGGTCGAGCGCCTCCAGGGCGGCAACTGCGGCCGCCGCGTTCTGGCCGTTGTGCCGGCCCCGCAACGAGCCGATGCCCTCGAGCGAGAACGTGATATCGCCCACGCCTGGGCGGCGGCGCACCACGCTCTTGCCGTCGAAGAAGACACCGTCCTCCAGCACCTTCTCCTTCGAGATGCGCACGACGCGCCCGCCCGCGCTCTCGATCTCGCCGGCAATCGCCCGGCAGAAGCCGTCGTCCACACCGACGACGGCTGTCTCGGCGCCCTTCACCAGGCGCGCCTTGATGGCCGCGTAGTTCTCGATGGTGCCGTGTCGATCGAGATGGTCGGGGGTGACATTGAGGAGAATGCCGACAGTCGGCTTCAGCGAGGGACCGAGATCGATCTGATAGGACGAACACTCGACGACGTAGAAGCGGTTGGGCGCCGGCGGATCGAGCGTCAGCACCGCGACGCCGATGTTGCCGCCGAGCTGGGTGTCGCGGCCATTGGCCTTGAGGCAGTGGGCGATGAGCGCGGTCGTCGTCGACTTGCCGTTGGTGCCGGTGATGGCGACGAAGGGCGCGCGCGGCGCCAGGGACCGCCGCTCGCGGGCGAAAAGCTCGATATCGCCGATGACCTCGGCGCCGGCGGCCCTTGCCATATCCACGGCCCAATGGGGCCTCGGATGGGTGAGCGGCACGCCGGGCGACAGGACAAGGGCCGAAACGCCTGTCCAGTCAAAGGTCTTGAGGTCGCTGGTTCGCATGCCCTCGGCGGCGGCGGAAGCCACCGCGTTGGGGCTGTCGTCCCACACGACGAGGTCCGCGCCGCCCTCGATCAGGGCGTGGGCGGTGGCGCGGCCCGAACCGCCGAGGCCGAACAGAGCGACCTTCTTGCCCGAAAGCGATGAGGCAGGGATCATGAAACGGGCCCTATCTGAGCTTCAGCGTCGACAGACCAAGGAAGGCGAGCAGGAATGCGATGATCCAGAACCGGACCACGACCTGACTCTCGGTCCAGCCGAGCTTTTCGAAATGGTGGTGGATGGGCGCCATCAGGAAGATGCGCTTGCCCGTGAGCTTGAAGGACGCGACCTGGAGGATGACGGACAGCGCCTCAGCGACGAAGAGCCCGCCGATGATGGCCAGCACTACCTCGTGTTTGGTGGCGACAGCGATGGCTCCCGTCATGCCGCCGAGGGCGAGCGAGCCGGTGTCGCCCATGAAGATCGCGGCCGGAGGGGCATTGAACCAGAGGAAGCCAAGCCCGGCCCCTATCACGGCGCCGCATAGCACCGCCAACTCGCCGGTGCCGGCGACATAGTGGATCTGAAGGTAGTTGGCGAAGTTCACATTGCCGGCGAGGTAGGCGATGAGGCCGAGGGCGGACGTGGCGATCATGATCGGCACGATGGCGAGGCCGTCCAGCCCGTCGGTGAGGTTCACCGCGTTGCCGGAAGCCACCATGACGAAGGCGGCAAACGCGGCGTAGAACCATCCGAGATCGACGAGGAGCCGCTTGGCGAAGGGAAAGGCCAGCGACGTCGAGAACGAGCCCGTGCCGCGCATGCCGATCCAGATCATCACCACGGCTGCGACGCCGGCGATCAGGAACTCCAGCGCCAGCCGCGCCTTGCCGGAAAAGCCCTTGTCGCTCTGCTTGGTCACTTTCAGGTAGTCGTCATAAAAGCCGATCAGCCCGAAGCCGACCGTGACCATCAGCACCATCCAGACATAGATGCTGGTGAGATCGGCCCAGAGCGCGATCGAAACCAGCACCCCGGACATGATCATCAGCCCGCCCATGGTGGGCGTTCCGGCCTTCTTGAAATGGGTCTGCGGGCCGTCGGCCCGGATCGGCTGGCCCTTGCCCTGACGCAACCGCAACGCGGCGATGATCGTCGGCCCGAACAGGAACACGATAATGAACGACGTGATGATCGCGCTACCGGTGCGAAACGTCAGGTAGCGGAACACGTTGAAGGCCGGGAACTGATCGCTCAGTAGGCCAAGGTATGCCAGCATTCTCAGGCCTTTCCGGCCGCGTCGGCCGGACCTTCTTCGCTCGCCGTTTCCTTTTCCGGCGAGCCGGCCGCGAGAAGCCGTTCGACGATCTTTCCGAACCCCATGGACAGGGAGGCCTTGACCAGCACCACGTCGCCGGAGCGCAACTGCGGCACGAGGCTCGCCGCCAGGTCCTTGGTGTTTTCGTGCCATTCGCAGGCGACGCGCCCTTCCAAGGCATCATCCAGCGATTTCATCGCCTCGCCGGCAAGGAAGACCTTGCCGAGGCCTGCCGATGCCAGCGCGCCGGCCAAGCCGGCGTGAAGAGCTGGCGCATGTTCGCCGAGCTCCAGCATATCCCCGAGCACGGCGATGCGGCGTCCCTCGCCTGTCGGGCGTGCATCTCCCAGGACGGCGATGGCCGCGGCAACCGAGGCGGGGTTGGCATTGTAGCTATCGTCGATGAGCACCATCGAGCCACCGGCGGGCAGCGAGATCGAATGGCGCTGGCCGCGCCCCTTGACCGAGCGCCAAGTCTCCAGCGCGCCCGCCGCCGCCTGGAGATCCGCGCCGACCAGTTTGGCGGCGCCCAGAACGGCCAGAACGTTCTGCGCCGTATGGCGCCCCGCCACCGGCAGAGCGATGGTCACTTCCTCGCCCTCGACCTGGGCGCTGATGCGGCTGCTCTCGGGCGCCGGTGTGAAGGACGTAAGGCGAACGTCGGCGCCAGTGCTTTCGCCGAAGGTAAGGATGGCCGTCACGCCCGCCTGTCGCGCCTTCGTGGCGAGACGGCTGCTCTGCGGATCGTCGGCATTGAGAAGCGCGGTGCCGCCGACCACCAGCCCCTCGAAGATCTCAGCCTTGGCGTCGGCGATCTCGTCGAGATCGCGGAAGTGGCCGAGATGGGCCGGCGCGATCAACGTGACGATGGCGACATGAGGCCGAACAAGTTTCACCAGCGGGCGAATCTCGCCAGGATGGTTCATGCCGATTTCGAACACGGCATAGCGGGCATCCGCCGGCATTCGCGCAAGACTCAGCGGCACGCCCCAGTGATTGTTGAACGAGGCGGCGGAGGCGTGAACGGG
The DNA here is from genome assembly GCF_900167365.1 of Consotaella salsifontis. Taxonomy (GTDB): domain Bacteria; phylum Pseudomonadota; class Alphaproteobacteria; order Rhizobiales; family Rhizobiaceae; genus Consotaella; species Consotaella salsifontis. The sequence continues at coordinate 35,661 of NZ_FUXL01000002.1, forward strand.
ACCGGAGGCCGCCAATGCGTGGCGCAACGCTTCCTTGGTCGTGGTCTTGCCGACGCTGCCGGTGACGGCGATGATCTTCGCCTTGGAGCGCGCGCGGGCCGCTTCCGCGAGCCGGCCAAGCGCGACCAGAACGTCGTCGACGACGATCATCGGCGACTGCACACGGCCAAGCGCCGGAAGCTTCTTCTCCGCGACGACGAGGACGGACGCGCCGGCAGCGACCGCCGCCGTCAGGAACCCATGGCCGTCGAAGCGATCGCCCTTGATGGCGAAGAAGGCATCACCCGGCTGAAGTGTGCGCGTGTCGATCGAAAGCCCGGAGACGACCGAGGGCATGGCGCCAATGGGGCGCCCCCCTGTTGCAGCGACCAGAGCACCGATTTCCCAAAGATCCTCGCTCATTTTCCACCCTCCCCAATCGCGGCACGAACCTCCTCGTGATCGCTGAAGGGATGCGTCTCTTCGCCGATAGTCTGGCCATTTTCATGACCCTTGCCGGCGATGACGACAGTATCTCCCGCCCGCGCCTCGGCCACCGCATGGCGGATGGCGGCGCGGCGATCGCCGATCTCGGTTGCGCCCCTGGCGGCGGCCATGATCGCGGCGCGGATCGTCGCCGGGTCCTCGGTGCGCGGATTATCGTCGGTGACGATGGCGATGTCGGCGAGACGCGCGGCGATCTCGCCCATGATCGGGCGCTTGCCACGATCGCGGTCGCCGCCGCAGCCGAACACGACGATGACGCGGCCCGTCGTGAACGGACGCACAGCGGAAAGAACGTTCTCCAGCGCCTCCGGCTTGTGGGCATAGTCGACAAAGACCGGAACGCCGGACGGCGTCGTGCCGGCAAGATCGAGGCGGCCCGACGCGCCCTTGAGATGCTCCAGCGCGGCGAGCGCCTTGGCGGCCGGCACGCCGGTGGCGATCGCGAGGCCCGCCGCGACGAGCGCGTTCGCCATCTGGAACTCGCCTGCGAGCGGCAGAACGACGCGATGAAGCTCGCCTTCGGCCTCGATCTCGCCGATCTGGCGCCAGCGCTCCAGTTCCAGGCGCTTCAACGTCAGGAAGGAGCCCTTGCGCCCCACCGTCAGCACCTTGACGCCGCTCGCCTCCGCGGTCTTGACCACGAGATCGGACCACAGGTCGTCGGCGAAGACGACGGCCGGCGCGCCCTTGGGCAGGAGCGTCTGGAAGAGGCGCATCTTGGCGGCGAAATAGTCCTCCATCGTCGCGTGATAATCGAGATGGTCGCGGCCGAGATTGGAGAAGGCGGCGGCGGAAAGCCGGACCGCGTCGAGCCGGCGCTGTTCGATGCCGTGGCTAGACGCTTCCATCGCGGCGTGGGTCACCCCCTCCTCCGCGAGTTCGGAAAGCAGCTTGGCAAGGCCCACAGGATCGGGCGTCGTGAGCGAGCCGTAGTCGTCGCGGCTCGGCGATACGACGCCGGTGGTGCCGATGGAGGCGGCGGCAAATCCCGCCGCGCTCCAGATCTGGCGGGCGAAGGCGGTAATCGATGTCTTGCCGCTGGTGCCGGTGACGGCCACCATGGTCGCCGGCTGACGCTCGCCATAGAAGCGGGACGCCATGAGCGCCAGCGCCCGGCGCACGTCGCGTACCGGGATGACGGGCAGACCGGCGTCGATCGTCGCCGCCTCGTCCGTCAGCACGGCGGCGGCGCCCCGCGCCTTCGCGTCGGCGACAAAGGTAACGCCATTAGCCTTGGCGCCGGGAACTGCGACGAACAGGAAACCCGGCGCGACTTTTCGCGAATCAGCGGTGACGCCCGTGATCTCGAGGTTGCCGAAAGCCGTTTCGGCGGCGATGCCTTGGGACAGATCAGACAGTCGCATTAACCATATTCCACGCTGCAGAGAAAAGCCGGCGACAGAAGCGCCGGCCTTTGGTCTCTCTCGTTCTAGCCTCTAATATGAGACGAGCAAGGACTTTCCGCTGTCGCCGAAATCCGGCTTCACCTTGAGCAGCGGCGCTGCCCGCCGAATGATGGCGCCGACGGTGGGCGCGGCGTTCATGCCGGCCGTTGCGTAGTACTTGCCGGGCTCGGGCTGCGGCTCATCGATGACGACGAGAACGACGTATTGCGGGTTATCGATCGGGAAGGCGGAGAGGAAGGCGTTGAACTTCTTGGTGTTGGAGTACTTGCCGCCGACCACCTTGTTCGCGGTTCCCGTCTTTCCGCCGACCTTGTACCCTGGGATGTTGGCCAGATTGCCCGAGCCGCGATCATCGGCGACGTTCAAGCGGAAGAGATAGCGCATCTCATCGCTCGTCTTCTTCGACACGACCTGCTTGGCGAGCGCCGCGGCCTGCTCCTCCGTACGGGGAAGGAAGGTCGGAGGAATGAGGTAGCCGCCATTCATCAGGGCAGCCGCCGCCACCGCCGTCTGGAGCGGGGTCGTCATCACGCCATGGCCGTAGGAGATGGTGATCGAGTTGATCAGCTTCCACTCCTTCGGCTGGCCGGGCGTGGCCACCTCGGGAAGCTCGGTGTGCATGCGGGTGAGCAGGCCCATCTTGGTCAGGAAGGCCTTGTGGCCTTCGATGCCGACCGTCTCGGCCTCCTTCGCCGAACCGATGTTCGAGGAATAGATGAAGACCTCGGGCACGGTGAGAGGCCGGTGCTTGCCGTGGAAATCGGTGATGCGGAAGCCGCCGATGTAGATCGGCTTCGTGGCGTCGAAGCTGTCGGTCATCTTCACGAGCCCGGAATCGAGCGCCATGGCGGTCGTGAAGGTCTTGAACGTCGAGCCCATCTCGAAGGTGCCCGCCGACATCCGGTTGAGGTTCTCCTTCTTGAGGGCATCCACCGGATTGTTGGGGTCGTAGTCGGGCAGCGACGCGAGGGCCAGAACCTCGCCCGTGCGGACATTGAGGACGACGCCGCCCGCGGCGATCGAGCGATAGCGCTGCATCGCTGCGGCCAGTTCGTCGCGCACGATGTGCTGGACGCGCAGATCGAGCGAAAGGTTGACCGGCTTGAGGTCGGTGTCGACGGCAAGCCCCGCGCTCTGCAGCGCGCTGTAGCCGGCATCGTCGACATATTTCTCCATGCCGGCGATGCCCTGGTTGTCGATGTTCACAAGGCCGACGACATGGGCCGCGGTGGGGCCGCCGGGATAGAAGCGCTTCTTCTCCGTGCGGAAGCCGATGCCGGGAATGCCGAGCTTCAGGATCTCCTGCTGCTGGCGCGGCGTCAGCTCGCGCCTCAGCCAGGCGAAGCCCGCCTTGCTCGACAGGCGATCGTGAAGCGTCTTGGGGTCGAGGTCCGGCAGCACGGAAAGCAGAAGCTCGGCCGCCTCGTCGGCATCGACGATGCGACGCGGCTCGGCATAAAGCGAGGCCGTCTTGATGTCAGTGGCCAAAACCTTGCCGTTGCGATCGAGCAGATCGGGGCGCGCCGCCATGATCTGGCTCGGAACGTAGCGGTAGCCGCCTCCATCGGACGGGAAGGCCCCCCACACAGCCATGCGCCCGCCGATGACGACATAGATGGCGCAGAAAAGGGCCACCGCGATGACGAAGCGCTCGCGATGACGCGGCATCGCCACCTCGCGGCGCCGCCTCGAGGCCAGCATGAAGCTGCTGGCCGGCAGGTCCTCAGGCTCTTTGCGGCATTCCTTGATGAAGTTGATCATCGCACGGCGCTCCGGCTGCTGTCGGCATAGCCGCCGAGGGTCTTGGTGGCGTCGGGCACAAAATCGATATGAGGTGCCGGCAATTCGTCGGGCTCGACGATCTGGTCTGGGCGCATGGCCTGCAGGCCGAGATCGGCGGAGAAGGTGTCGGCGAGACGCTGGAGCCGATCCGGCTGATCGAGCAGGCTCCAATCGGCTTCAAGCAGGGCGATGGTCTCGCGCTCCTGAGAGATCTGGCGGTCGAGAACCGTGACCTTCTCCTCGATCGCCTCGGCCTCGTGCTTGATCTTGTAGGTCCAGGCGGCAGCGGAGATCATCACCGCGATCAGGATAATATCGAGCGTTCTCAACATGGCGATCAGGCTCCCGACCCAGGCAGAGCCGCAAGTGACGGCATATCGAAGAATGAAAGAGGCGTGGCGCGGGGCGCCGCCTCGGTTCGGCGACCGAAGCGCAGCTTCGCCGAGCGGGCGCGGGGATTTTCCGCGCTTTCCCGCGGCGACGCGGCGGTGGCCTTTTGATCGGATTCGAAGACGGCCGGCAAGACATGAGCGGCCGGCAGATGACGCGATCCCTCGGCTGTCTCCGCACGGTCACGGAAAAAGCGCTTCACGATCCGGTCTTCCAACGAATGGAAGGTGACGACGGCGAGCCTACCACCCGGTCGAAGCACATGCTCGGCGGCGACGAGAGCGCGAGCAAGCTCGCCAAGTTCGTCGTTGACGAAAATCCGAAGCGCCTGAAAGGTACGCGTCGCGGGATCGATGCGGTCCTTGGGCGCGCGTCCCACCACCCGGCCGACAAGCGAAGCGAGATCAAGTGTCGTCTCGAAAGACTGCTCAGAGCGTCGGGCGTCGATGGCGCGGGCAATGCGCCCGGCATGACGCTCCTCACCCAGAATGCCGATGACGCGGGCGAGGTCAGAAACCTTCAGCTGATTCACGACATCCGCTGCGCTAGGCCCCTTGCCGCTCATGCGCATATCGAGCGGCCCATCCTTCTGAAAGGAAAAGCCCCGCGCTGCCTCGTCGATCTGCATGGAGGAGACGCCGATATCGAGGACCACGGCATCGACGGGGCCGCGGATGGCGCGGGCAACGAGAGCATCGAGATCGCCGAAACGCCCCTCCACAAGGGTCAGGCGAGGCGCGAAGCGGGCCACCAGATCAGCGGCGCCGGCGATGGCCGCGGGATCACGATCAATGCCGAGGACATTGGCGCCACGCGCCAGAAAGGCGCTGCTGTAGCCCCCTGCCCCGAAGGTGCCGTCCACGACCTGCTCACCGCCCTCCAGGGAGAGCGCATCAAGAACCTCGGACAAAAGCACCGGAATGTGGCGGACAGGTCCGCCACCAACAGGGGCCTCACCCCCGCCGTTACCCGCCATCATTCCGGTGTACTCTGGGACACGCCCTTGCTGAGGTGCAGCCGCGCCAAACGCGCACGGGCCTGCGCCCTGTGGGCCTCGAATTGGGAAGGCTCCCAAAGCTGAAAGAAATCGTTGCGCCCGACAAACGCCACGCGATCGGTGATACCGGTGTGAGTGCGGATGAAATCGGTCACAGTGATCCGCCCCTCCGAATCGAACTTCAGAAATGCACCGTCGCCGTAGGTGAAGAGCGACATGTCCGCGAAGGTCTCGCTGAAAGGGTCCTCGGCCTTCATCCGATCCTCGTAGCGCTGGAGAAGGTCCATCCCCCCAACGTCGATCGCCGGATGCGCGATGGACTGGAGCGCATAGAGCTGCGGGTCGGCGCGCTGCGCCAGCACCTGACGGAAGATCGCCGGCACGGAAACACGACCCTTGGAATCGATATTGTTGACCGCGTTGGAGAGAAACCGGTCCATCAACAGCCAGACCTGCTTCTTCGGCCACCGCGCCCGACATTTGCACCCCCGCTCGGTTGGTCCACTGACGACACGCAGCTACCCGTGAGGCACCCACAAAGCGGAATGCCTTGCCGCCTTCGATCACCTCGAAGGTGCGTTTGGTTGTTGTTGAAAAGGGCCTGAACGACCCTTGCGATGACGTGAAAAGGGATAGCATGGGCCATCTTGGGCGTCAATGGGATTGCCCCCCACGGAGGCAGTTCGGGGAGCTTCAGTCCTTTATAATTCGACTGTCTTAACGCCCTATTAACGTTAGGTTTTCCTTACTTGCTCGCAGCCGACGCCGCACGGCGCCCGATGCTCTGCCGTTGCGTCAGATCGCGTGGAAAACACCCTTGAAAGTCAACAGCGAAGGCGAGGAAAACGCTCAGCTTTCCGAACTGTTTTTGGCTTGGCAAAAAAAAGTTTGGGCGTGGGCCCGCGATCATGTGGGAAGGCGCGTCCCATGTCCTCCCACGGTGCGCAAAATCGTCGTCGTGTACCAAGAAAGATGCCAGCCGGCCTATAAGCCGGGTTCTGTGGGACAGCCTTGCGGCTGACCGGCGACCATTCCTCTGGGACGCCGCTTGCGCGGCGCCTCAAGCAACCCACCCGAACGACTGGCCTGGAGAAGGCTGACGACCTCGCGGCCGCCACGTCATTCCTATTCGGTCTTGCTCCCGGTGGGGTTTGCCGTGCCGCTCCTGTTGCCAGTCGCGCGGTGGGCTCTTACCCCACCGTTTCACCCTTACCCCGCCAGCACTGCGGCTCCAGCACCGGACAATCCCGGCGATTCAGCCGCACTACAGGCGGGGCGGTTTCATTTCTGTGGCACTTTCCCTGGGGTCGCCCCCGCCGGGCGTTACCCGGCACCGTTTCTCCATGGAGCCCGGACTTTCCTCTCCCGCCGTCTTTCGACATTGAACGGAAGCGGTCGCCCGGCCGGCTGGCGGCCCGTCAGTGCCCCGCCAAGGCGCGCCCTGTCAAGCGCGAGACGCGAAGGGAGAGTTCGGCAGGGCGACGAGAAGACGGTGGAGCGTCGTCACAGTGGACGCGTCGGCGACGCCATCGACGCGCGACTGACGGAAATGGCGCTGGAAGGCGAGCGTGACGAGGCGCGTCGCCGGCCCAAAGTTGCCGTCTATTTCGACCTCGTATCCATAGGCGGCCAGCAGAGCCTGGAAAGCCTCCACCGGCTGCCCGCGATCACCAAGACCGAAATGGCGCCCATCACCCAGCGGCTCGGGCGCGGCCCAATGCCCGACACCTTCGCGGAAGAGCGCGTCCCACGGAAAAAGCTCGCCGGGGTCCTGCTTGCGCGCCGGAGCGGTGTCCGAATGGGCAAGGATGGATTCGGCAGAAATCCCATGGCGCGCAGAGACGTCGCGACATAGCTCAGCCACCGCCATGATCTGCTTGGGCGGGAACGGCCGATAGCCGTACTCATGCCCAGGATTGACGATCTCGATGCCGACGGAAAAGGAGTTGACGTCGCCGCGTCCCCGCCAACTGCCGGCGCCCGCATGCCAGGCGCGCCGCGCTTCCGGCACCATCTGGAGCACGTGGCCGTCCTCATGAACCACGTAGTGGCAGGAAACCTTACTCTCCGGCGAAGCGAGATGCTCCACGGCGGCGGCGGCATTGGCCATGCCGGTGTAGTGGAGAATGATGGTGTCGAGCCGGGCGCCGCTGCGGCGTTCGTCATGGTTGGGCGAGGCGATCACTTCGCTTGCGAGGGGACTGTCGGGCGTCATGCGGCTCGGGCCTTCACAATATTCTCATAGGCATGGTTGATCGCCTTCATGCGCTCGGTGGCGATGGCCAGAAACTCATCCGGCACGCCCCGCGCGATGAGGCTGTCGGGGTGGTTCTCGCGCACAAGCGCCAGATAGCGGCGGCGCACGGCCTCCACCGGCTCGGCCGGGTTCACGCCGAGAATGGCGTAATCCTGGCCTTCGCCTGCCGTGTGCCGGGCGCGGAGCGAGGCGAAATCCACGGGATCGAGGCCGAAGATCTCGGCGATCCGAGCGAGGAAGTCGAGCTCCCGCTCGTGGACGAAGCCGTCAGCCTTGGCGATGTGGAACAGGCCGTCGAGCACGTCGGAAAGAAGCGCGCACTGCTTTTCACCATCTTCGCACAGGCCCGCAAGGCGCGTCGCATACGCCTCGAAGCCCGCCGTATCCTGCTTGGCGAGGTCATAGAGGCGAAAGACGTTGCGCATCTCGTCCGCCGGAATGTGGAAAATCTGTTGGAAGGCCGCCACCTCGGCGGGCGTCACCACGCCATCGGCTTTCGCCATCTTCGCGGAGAGCGCGATCATGGCGATCGAGAAGGCGACGCTGCGCCGTGTCTGGCGATCGCCGCCGAACACCGAGCGCACCGTCTCCACCACGGCGCCAAGCGTTGCCCGGCCCTGCCCCGGCAGAGCGAGCAGGATCTCGGTAAGCTTGCTGAGGGCCTTCATTCTTCGCTCCGAACTTCGCCGAGTCTGCCGTCCGATTCACATCGGCCCGCTTCGATTTTCGACGAGCATCGTCTTTTTTCAAGTTGTGCGAGGAAGAGCAAGCGTCGTGCGCGAACCATGCGGCAGCCCAACGTCGCGCAGCCCCTCCCCGACACGGTTTCGCGCAGGGTTTGACGCACCGTCGCCACGATTACCCAGAAGAAAGGCGGCAGATCCGCCACATGCATGGGGGCACGATGGCAGACCAGTGGACAATGACGCATCAACGCAAATTTAACCATGACGGGCAGAGTTTGGCTCCCGCAACGGCGCTCTGGCGCCGCATCGAGGGGGCGCAGGCTCAAACATGACGATCGAACGCTTTCCCAAACAAGGAACGCGACACCGCGGCATGAGGTCTCGCAACTTTCTGCGAAAGACTTCGGCGATGGCAGCCGTGGTCATCGCCGCATTCGCCGCCGGGTGCACCTCGACATCCATGGATGCGCGCAATCTCGGATTGACGGAGTTTCACTCGGCCTCCGTCTACGACTACCCGGTCCACGGGATCGACGTCGCCAAGTATCAGGGTCCGATCGATTGGGACCGGGCGAAGAAGGCCGGCATCGCCTTTGCCTATCTCAAGGCGACGGAAGGCGGCGACCGGGTCGATGATCGCTTCGCGGAAAACTGGGCGGCGGCCGGACGCGCCGGCGTTGCGCGCGGCGCCTATCACTTCTTCTATTTCTGCCGGCCCGGAAAGGAGCAGGCGGACTGGTTCATCCGCAACGTGCCTCGTGATCCCGACGCGCTGCCTCCGGTGCTCGATGTGGAATGGACGCCCGACTCGCCGACCTGCACGCGCCGCCCGCCGCGCGACGAGCTAGTCCGCGAGATGAAGGATTTCCTCGACACGGTTGAGCGCCACTATGGCGTCAGGCCGATCATCTACGTGCCGATCGACGTTCACCGCGAACGGCTGGTGGGTGCCTTCCCTGGCCATGAATTCTGGCTGAGGGCGGTGAAGGACTTCCCCGCCAACGTCTACGAGGAACGCGATTTCCGCTTCTGGCAGTGGACGGGAACCGGCACCGTACCAGGAATTGGCGGCGAGGTGGATCGCAACGTCTTCGCCGGCTCGAAATCCGATTGGGCGAAATGGCGCGCGGCCACTCGCGCGCGGGCACGGGGATGGGGATAGGGGCGGGCACCGGAATAGCGGCTGTGGTCTCCCCCGGGCGACGGATGGCGACAATCGGGCGTGACTTCTTCAAAACGCCGCTTTATCCCTCCATGACCGCTGCCCGAATCGTGTTTTTCAGGGGAATTCCTTCGCCAATGAATGCCTTGCGTCTTGCCGCCCTCTTCGCCGCAATGATGGGGAGCGTTTCCATGTCCGCCGCCCAGCAGGTGCCGTGCGGTGGCGATTTCAACTCCTTCCTCCAGGGCGTCGGCGCAGAGGCCGAGGCCAAGGGCGTACCCGAAGCCAAGGTGACGGACGCGCTTTCGCGCATGCATCTCGACCAGAAGGTGCTGTCGCGCGATCGTGGCCAGGGCGTGTTCACCCAGACGTGGAAGGAGTTCTCCTCCCGCATGGTGAACGCCAACCGCCTCGCCAAGGGCAAGCAGATGCTCCAAAAATACGCGAGCAACTTCGCCCGCGTCGAGGCCGAAACCGGCGTGCCCGGGCCGGTCATCACGGCGTTCTGGGGCCTGGAAACCGACTACGGCGGGTTCCTCGGCGACTTCGACACGCTCTCGGCATTGGCGACCCTCGCCCACGACTGCCGCCGTCCGGAAATCTTCCGGCCCCACCTCATCGCGGCGATCAAGCTTTTCGCGCGCGGTGATCTGCCGCCGTCCGAGATGAAGGGCGCCTGGGCGGGCGAAATCGGCCAGACGCAGCTTCTTCCAGAGGATTATCTGGCCTACGGCACAGACGCCGACGGCAACGGGCGGGTCGACCTTCGCAACGACGTGCCGGACGTTCTGGCGACGACCGGCAAGTTCATTCGCTCGCTCGGCTGGCAGGGCGGCCAGCCCTGGCTGGAGGAAGTGCGCGTTCCTGCGAATTTCCCCTGGGACAGAGCGGCCCTCGTCTCCAAGGAGCCGCGTTCCAGCTTTGCCGCGCTCGGCGTAACCAAGGCGAACGGCGCTCCCCTGGAGAACGACTCGCTGCCCGCCTCGATCATCCTGCCCATGGGGCGCAAGGGGCCGGCCTTCCTCGCCTTCCCGAACTTCGACGTCTATCTGGAGTGGAACAAGTCGCTGGTCTATTCGCTGACAGCCGCCTATTTCGCGACGCGGCTCGACGGCGCCCCGGCGGTGGATTTCGGCAATCCTGAACAGGGCCTCACGGGCGACCAGATGAAGGCGCTGCAACGCAAGTTCGCGGCGCGCGGCTATGATGTCGGCGACATCGACGGCATTCTCGGCGAGAACACGCGAGCCGCTGTGCGCCAGGAGCAGCTTCGGCTGGGGCTTCCGGCTGATGGCTGGCCGACGCCCGCGCTGCTTCAGGCCGAGTAACCGGCCTTCCGATTGAGGCGCCCCGATCGTGCCCCTCGCCTCCCCCCTGTCGCGCCGCCGCGTATCGAGACGGCGCGGCTCATTCTTGAGGCTCATGAACTCAAGGACTTCGATGCGCTCCTCGCCCTCTGGCGCGACGAGGCGATCGTTCGCCACATTTCGGGCAAACCTTCCACCGACCAGGAAAGCTGGTTCAGGATGCTGCGCTATCGCGGCCTCTGGCCACTTCTAGGCTTCGGCTATTGGGCAGTTCGTGAAAGGGCCAGCGGACGCTTTGTCGGAGACATTGGCTTCGGCGACTTTCATCGGCCGCTGACGCCCTCCATCAGCGGCCAACCCGAGGCCGGCTGGATCATATCGCCTGCCGCCCAGGGACAGGGCTATGCCCGAGAGGCCATGACCGCCGCGCTCGCCTGGCTGGACGAGGCAACGCCCCATTCCGCCAGCGTCTGCATCATCGCGCCCGACAACCCGCCGTCGCTGCGTCTTGCACGTCGCCTCGGTTATGGCGAGGAGCGCACCATTGATTTTCAGGGCGAAGCGGCGGTTCTGCTGACACGGCGAAGGCCGGCTTGAGCGGCTGGCGCTGCTTCAGGATCAGTCCACCAGTTTTGCCAGATGATGCAGCAGCACGTCATGGCGCGTGGGCTTGATACAGACGGGAACATCGCCAAAGCGACGTCGAAGCTCGGCCTGCGAGGCATGGCCCGTGTGGAAGAGGAAGGGAACGCCCCGGGCGGCCAGAGCCTCGGCCACGGCAAAAGCATCCTTGCCATGCATGTCGACATCGAGAATGGCCGCGTCGATCTCATCGTCCTCGTCCGTCGCCAAATCGAGCGCGGTCTCGATGTCCATCGCCGGCCCCACGACCTCCGCCCCCGCGTCCTCGAGCGACATTTCAAGATCCAGCGCGATCATCGCCTCGTCCTCAACGATCAGGATGCGCCTCTCGCTGAGCCCCTTCGACTTGGGATCATCGAGCCGCGCCATGGCGCGGAAGGCAGCGGCCGGAAACCGCGAGGGAAGATAAATCGACGGCGACCACAACATCTTACACAACCCGTCTGTCATGACTCGGACAAGGGAAAGACAAGCTCGGCGACGATGCCGCTCTCGTGCCAACGGCGGTCGCCGCGCCCTTTCAATTGGCGAGCTGACTGCGTCATCATCAGCGAGCCGAAACCATCAAGGGGAGCCTTTTCGGGCACCTGCCGGGAACTCGATTCCCACCACAGGAAACGCACCTTCGTCTCAGCGCCTTCCGCATCGAGCGACCACGAAATATCGAGCCGCCCGCCCTCCTCCGACAAAGCGCCATATTTGGCGGCGTTGGTGGCCAGTTCGTGGACGAAGAGCCCGAAGGGCGTGATCGCGCGCACCGGCAACACCACATCGGGACCGTCCATGGATATCGCGGCACCCGATTCGGAGTAGGGCTCGATCGTCGCCTTGACGACATCGGCGAGCGGAACGGTCTTCGCCTCCAGCTGCCCCTGGCTGACGGCATGGGCAATGGAAAGGGCATGGATGCGGTCGCTGATCTTCTCGACGGCGCGCTTGACGTTCGTCTCTCCCCGTCCCGACAAGGACACGATCGACAGGATTACGGCGAAGAGATTCTTGACCCGATGGTTGAGCTCGCGCGCCAAAAGGTCCGACCGCTCGCTGGCGGCACGCAATGCATCGGCCTCATGCGCCGACATCTCGGCAAGCGCGCTTCGTTTCTCGAGCCAGAAGCCGATGACCACAAGGACCAGAATGCCGCCCACCAGGAGATAGAGGATAGGCCAAGTCCGCGTCTCGATGACGGCAGCCTCGGTCAGCCGCTGCGTGACCAGCGTCTGTTCCTCCTCCTCGAGAGCGATCGTCAGATTGCGGATTTCGTCCATGATCTTCTTGCCCGCGTCCGAGCGAACCACGGCGATCGCCTCCTCGACCCGTCCCTGCTTCGCAAGAGCAATGGTGTCCGCCTCCTCCTTCAGCTTTTCGCGCGCAAGCTCGCGGATGCGGTCAACCTTTGCGGCTTGTTCCGGGGTCAGGGAGAGCGAACGGCGCAGCTCGTCAATGGCGGCGAGCCAAGTGTCCTGCCCCCGCAGATAAGGCTCGAGGTAGCGCGGCTCCAACGTCAGGAGATAGCCGCGCTGACCGGTCTCCGTTTCCAGCCCGATGCTGAGCGAGCGGCGCAACATGACAAGAGAGCGGGTCGTTGCCTCGGCCTGCTCACGGGCGCGCTGTTCAGCCGCGGTGGTCTGAAACAGCAGGACGATGATACCCGCCAGGAACAGGCAGACCACCAGGATGATCAAGCGCGAAAGCGTGCTGGCTGTCATCACAGCTCGGCGGGACCCCGAAAAACCGTCAAGCCCGCGAGTTTGAGCCATACAAAGCCACTTTGGAGACACCCGATCAGCAGAGCTCAAGCGATAAGGGTGAATCCTTCGTTACGCAACCCGAATTGTTGACCTGGAGAAAGCCGCCAGAGCCGCGGCCTCGCTATTCCTTGAAGAGCTTGTCGAAGCTCTCCTGGTCCCATGGCAGGAACCAGACGGCGGTGGCGAGATATCCGAAGCCGAAGGTGACGCCGAAGCCCATGGCAAGCATGACGAGCGGGGGAATGGGGTCGCGGGAGTGGGCGATCCGAGTGCCCATGCCGCCCATATCGAAATAGAGCAACAGCGCGGCGACAACCCAGCCGAACACCACGCCGATCAGGGCGTTCTTCAAGACGAAGCGCACGAGCTTCGGCATCTTCGCGGAACTCTGCGGCATGACGTCGGTTCTCCTCCCAAACGCCGATCCTAGTGCTTTCGCGGCGCCATGCCTACCACGGCTCCACGCAAGAATGGGTCGTCGGCAACCGAGTTGCGAGCTGCCCAAATGCCACGCCCTTCCATCGACCAGGACTTTCAGGCCGCCGAAACGCTTCGCCGGCTCCGCCGCCTGGCGATGCTCGCGCGCACCATGGATACGGCGGTCCGCATCCCGATCCTCGGCATTCGGTTCGGCTTCGATTCCGTCATCGGCCTTATCCCCGGCGTCGGCGATATCGCCGGCGGTCTCGTCGGGCTCTACATGGTCAACGAGGCGCGCAAGATGAACGTGCCGCCGGAAAAGCTGGCGCGCATGATCGGCAACATCGGGATCGACGCGGCGGTGGGCGCCGTGCCCGTGCTCGGCGACGTGTTCGACGTCTTCTTCAAGGCGAACCGGCGCAACATGGACATCCTCCTCGACCATTTCGACGAGCTGCGTCCGCATCTGGCCAAGGACATCACGCCGCCAAGGCGGTGAACGCCGGCGGGCCGCGAGGTCAGTCGGCCATGGTCTCGAGACTGGCGAAGCTCTCCGCCGCACCTCCGGCGTCGAACGGCGTCGTGACCTCGACGAAGTCGTCCGAATAGAAGCCGTTGAAACGCGTCCTCAGCGCCATCGAGTAGGCGCCTATATGGCCGATCTCGATCCAATCCCCGGTGTCTACCGTCTCCGGCAGCCAGAACGGTCGAGACAGGATATCCACAGAATCGCACGTCGCGCCGCAGACCCGGAAGGCACCGATGCTGTCCGGGTCGCCATGGCGGTTGCGCCGCGCCGGGTCGGGCAGAAAGCGGGCCGGCAGCGTGATCTTTCCCGTCCAGGAATCGGACAGCGACGACCATATTCCGTCGTTGATATAGAGCCGCCGCCCCTTGCGCAGAAGCACCCTGACGATCAACGAGAAGGCCCGTGCCACCATCACCCGGCCCGGTTCCGCCACCAGCGGCAGATCAGAGAAGCCCCACTCGTGAAGGTCCGAGCGCAAGCGCGCCATGATGGTTTCGAGATCGGGAAGTTCCACCTTCTTGCGGCGGGGATCGCGCCCATAGGTCGCCGGAAAGCCGCCCCCGACGTCCAGTCCCGCCAGATCGACGCCGGCACGGCTGCGGACCCAATCGGCGGAGATGATGGCGCGGTTATAGGTTTCGGGGTCCTCGATCTGCGATCCGACATGGAAGCAGATGCCGACCTTGAAGCCGATCCGGGCACACCGTTGCAGCAACTCGACGGCGTGGGCGGGTGCTGCGCCGAACTTCTTCGACAGCTCGTAGGCGGCCGAGCCCTTGGTCTGGATGCGCACGAAAAGCGTGATCGAGGAAGGGTCGAGATCGAGCGCATGGACGATCCGCAGGATCTTCGCGACCTCGTCCTCATGGTCAAGAGCGAGGACGCGGATATGATATTTCTCCAGCGCCAGGCGAATGTCCGACTGTGCCTTGACCGGGTGCATGTAGAGCATGTGCGCGTCGGGCGCGACGTCGCGCACCGCCGCAAACTCGCCGGGCGAGGCGACATCGAACGTCGTCACGCCGGCTTCGGCCAGCGTCTTCAACACCATCGGCTCGCCATTTGTCTTGACGGCATAGGCCGTTTCGCCCGGGAAGGCGGCCATGAAGCGCCGCGCGTCCCCGGCCAGGACCTCGGGGCGGAAGCAGTAGACCGGGGCATCGGGCCGAAGTTCCAGCACCGCATCCCTGGCCGTCGCGAATTTCAGCATTAGGCACTCTTCCCGTTCAACGGCAGGAGCAACTAGCGCTGGGAGGCCGCAGGCACAAGCGAAGGAGCGATATCATTCCCGTTCGCTTCGCCCTTTGGCGCGATTTCCGGCACAAGAATGACGGAAAGCGCATCCGGTGCGGCCTTCGCAAGGGTCGCAGCGAACGAGCCGTGGACGAAATCGCCGAGATCGTGGCTGTGGGGCTCCCCCACGACGAGCGTCGAGACGCCGTCCTGCCTTGCCTGCTCCAGCACGGCTTCGGCCGCGAGGGCCGCGCTTGAACGCAACAGCAGCGGAATCGCTGTAAGGCCGGAAGCGCGGACCCGGGCCAGGCCGCTTTCGACAATTGCTCTCGGCGCGGTTTCATCCTCGAGCTCAGCCGCCTCGTCGCCGAAGACCTCCGCCATCCGAACATGAGCCACGACGACGCCCGAGCCTTTCGTCCGGGCGAGCGAAACGGCACGCGCCAGCACGGCTTCGTCGGTCGGGCTGCCGTCTACCGCCGCCATGACGGGCGCGGGCGACGACCCGAGCGTAGATTTGGTCTCGCCGGGACGCGCGGCAAAGGCGCCGAGCGAGCTGCGGCGCAGAAACAGGACCAGCGGCGAAGCGACGGCCGCCGCCGCCGCGACGATGAACGTCGTCTCCACGCCCCAGTGCTCGGCGATGAGCGGGGCGCCATAGGGCGCGACGACACCGGCGAACCAGCGCAGGAAATTGTAACCGGCGGAAGCGATAGGCCGGGGCGCGTCGGAGACCTCCAGCGCCATCTCGGTGAAGACCGTATTGCAGACGCCCGAAATCGCACCGGACAGGACCACGCCGGCCGCCACCGCCCAGCGCGGCGCGAGCCCCATCATCAGCAGAAGAAGGGCGAAGGTGACGAGACAGCCGGTCATCAGCGCCGGCGCGCTGAAACGCGCCTGAAGGCGGGGCGCCACCAGAACCGAGAAAATCGCGACGAGAAGGCCCCAGCCGAAGAAGATCAATCCCGTGGCATAGGCCGACATTTCGAGCACGAAAGGCACAAAGGCGAGCACCGTGAAGAAGGCATAGTTGTAGGCCATCGCCGACAACGCGACGGTGAGGAGCCCGGGGTGGCCGAGCGCGCGTACGGGCGCACTGAGGCCAATCTTCCGTTCGGGCTTCGGCAGCTTCGGCAGGAACAGGGCGATGGCGACAAAGCCGATGGCCATCAGCGTCGCCGTGCCGAAGAACGGATAGCGCCAGGACATGGAACCCAGCGCGGCCCCGACGAGCGGCCCAGCAGAGATGCCGAGACCGAGCGCCGCCTCGTAGAGAAGGATGGCGCTCGCCGTTCCGCCGCGCGAGGACGCGACGATGACGGAGAGAGCGGTGACGACGAAAAACGCGTTGCCGAGGCCCCAACCGCCCCGATAGAGCACGAGTGCGGCCACGGAGTCGGAGGTGCCGGCGAGACCTGCGAAGACGACGATGAGCGCAGCGCCGAGCAGGAGCGTCGCCCTGCCCCCGAGGCGGCTCGACACGAAGCCGGTCGCCAGCATCATCACGGAGGTGACGAAGAAGTAGCTGGTGAAAAGAAGGGAAACCTGGCTGGGAGAGGCGTCCAACCCGGCGGCGATCGATGTCAGGATCGGGTCGACCAGTCCGATGGACATGAAGCCGACGACGCAGGCGAAGGCCGTTGCCCACACCGCGCGCGGCTGATCGAGGAAATGGGGAGCGGCGGACTGGGAGGACACGGCGTCGAATCCATGCGCGTTTCGATCCCCGCGATATAAAGACCGGTGAGATCGCAACAAGATGTATGATACATATAAACTTGCATGACAGCGATGCGAAACGACCGATCACAGGCCGTCGGCGGCGAACCAATGGAAGAGACCCTCGAGCGTGAGATTGCCTTCTTGGCGCGCAATCTCGAAGCGCTCTACCGAAGGCGCGCCTATCCGATGGAGCGCGCCCACTATCTGCTCCTCCTGCGCCTCACCGACGGCCCTCAAAGCATCGGCGAGCTTGCTGCGGGCCTTTCGCTCGACTCCTCGACGGTCACGCGCCAGGTGGCTGCGATGCAACGCCAATTGCTGATCAAGCGGCGAGCGAATCCGGCCGATGGCCGCAGCAGTCTCATCGAGGCGACGGGCAAAGGGCGCACCGCCGCCGAAACCATGCGCAAGGATCGAATTCAGCGGGTGGAGGAGCTCGTCGGGCAATGGAGCGCAGAAGACGGCGCGGATCTCGCGCGTCTTCTGACGAAGCTCAACGAGTCGCTTGGCCAACGGTTGGCCCTGCTGACGGCAGAGGATTAACGCTCGGGAGGCGCTGGAAATATCGTTCTGCTCCTCTTCTGCGCCGGCCACAACTTTGGATGCCTGTCCCCGCCATCACGGGATCGTGAGGAGGCACGAATACGTCGTCACGTGCGAGCTTTTGACGCACCCGCGACGCCGCCTTCTGGCGCGAAGTTCAACCGAGGGAAATCAGAGCGTTGCAGGCGACTTCTCGCCTGAAACCGCCGATCCGCCGGCTGTTGAAAGTATGGCCGTTAAATCGATCAATTTTGGCCAGACTGAAAAATATCCCTTTACCAAACCGGATAAGCAGGTACCCTTTCTGCATTCGACCCCGAAGAGCACCAGGGAGGAGAACATGGTACTCACGCGCTCGATCAACTTCATTATGATTTGCGCCGCGTTCGTGTTCGTTGGAGCGGCCGTGATGGGGCTGCTGCCCTGAGGCAATCCGGGCGCGGCTTTCACCGCGCCCCAGCAGTTTCGTGAATGCGGAAAGCCGAGGCCCAGTCCTCGGCTTTTTGTTTGATGCTCGTTCCTCGACGACGACTAGGCTGGCTCGGCAGACGGAAGCCCATCTTTCAAAGCGCTCAGGCGGACGCACCTGCCGCAGCCGCAGCGTTCTCCTCCGGCTCCTCCGGCTGCGGTCGCAACCCGAGAATGTGGCAGATCGAATAGACGAGTTCCGCGCGGTTCATCGTATAGAAATGGAAATCTCGCACGCCCCGATCGACAAGATCCAGGACCTGTTCGCTGCACACCGCCGCCGCGACGTGCGAATGGGTCTCGGGGTCCTTCTCCAACCCCTCGAAGCGCTCCGCCAGCCAGGCCGGAATGGAAGCGCCACAGGCCGCCGAAAAGCGCGCGATCTTGGTGAAGTCGTGGATCGGAACAATCCCCGGCACGATCGGAATATAGATGCCGGCGCGGCGAACCCTCTCGACGAAGCGCTCATAGGCGTCGTTGTCGAAGAAGAACTGGGTCATGGCGCGGGTGGCCCCGTTGTCCACCTTGCGCTTCAGCATGTCGATGTCAGTGGCGAAATCCGGGCTTTCCGGGTGCTTCTCGGGATAGGCGGAGACTGAAATCTCGAAGTCGTCGATCGCCTTCAGCCCGGCCACCAGCTCGACGGCGTTGGCATAACCCTCCGGATGGGGGCGATATTTCTCGCCGACGCCGCTCGCCGAATCGCCACGCAGCGCCACGAAATGACGCACGCCAGTATCGCGGTACTGGCGGATCACTTCATCGACTTCCTGCCGCGAAGCGTCGACGCAAGTGAGATGGGCGGCGGGCTTCAGCCGCGTCTCGGTCAGGATTCGACGAACGGTGTGGTGGGTGCGCTCGCGCGTCGAGCCGCCGGCGCCGTAGGTGACGGAGACGAACTCCGGCGCGAGAGGCGCGAGACGTTGCACCGAAGCCCAGAGCGTCTCCTCCATCTTTTCCGTCTTCGGCGGAAAGAACTCGAAGGAGACGTTAATCCTGGGGCGGGTCTGACGAAAGGCCATGGGGCAGATCCGTTCAATGAGATGTGGCCGGCTCAGCCGTCCGGAGAAACGATGGTGCGCTGGCGCGAGGCTTTTCCGCGAGCCATAGCGTTACCGCGATATGGCCCTCCTCTTCCGCCTTTGGATCGAGCGTGCGCACGGCGAGAAGGTCGAGTTCGGCGGAAGCGAGATAATCGGCAACCACCTCGGGCAAGAAGCCGAGCCTGAGATGGGCGTGGTCGGTGCGCAGGAATTCGAGCTCGTGCGGCGCGAAATCGACGACGACGAGGCGCCCGCCAGGACGCAGCGCCCGCGCCGCCTGGCGAATGGCCGCGGCGGGATCGTCGAGATGGTGAAGAACTTGGTGAACGGTTATGAGATCGAAGCTCTCCGCCTCCACCGGCAGGCGGTAGGCGTCGGCAAGGCGGACCGACGCATTGGTGATGCCCGCCTCATCGAGCTTGGCTCGCGCGATGGCCAGCATCTCGCGAGAGGCATCGACACCGAGCGCCCGACCGCAGAGCGGCGCCATGAGCTCCAACATTCGTCCCGTTCCCGTACCGATATCAAGCAGGGCGTCGACCCGGCGGCTGCCGAGAATGTCGAGCAGAGCGCTTTCAACCTCGGCATCAGGCACATGCAGCGAACGGATGCGATCCCAGCTTCCGGCATTCTTGGCAAAGTAGTCGGCGGCCTGGGCCGCGCGGCGTTGCCGAACCGTGTCGAGCCGCGTTCCATCAGAAAGAAGAGCCGGATCATCCTGCTGAACCGCGTCCAGCACCTGACGCACCATGCGCGCGCGCGCCTTGGCCTCGGTAAGGCGAAAATAGGCCCAGGCCCCCTCCTGGTGCCGGTCGATCAGCCCTGCCTCCAGCAACAGCTTCAGGTGGCGAGAAACTCGAGGCTGAGACTGGTCCAGGATTTCGGTGAGGTCGGTGACGGTCAGGTCGTTCCGCGCCAGTAGCACGAGCATCCGCAGACGCGTCGGCTCGGCGACGGCCTTCAAAACCTCCACAGCGCAGGCAAACGGCAAGGGCACGGCCGGCAACTCTATCTCCCAATCCATATAAAGAAATGTTTATATCATCAGGCAGATCAGAGCAAGCGCGCGGTGGACAGGAAGCGCGACAAGGTTTACCCGGTGTTTCGGCGAAAGCGCTCTTCCTCATGCCGTCCATAAGGAGCCGCAGGCGGTGGCAAGCGAACGGCAAAAGGCGATCCAGCGGGCACTGACAGCCACGATCCCTCGGGCACCCTTCATCGACGCCGAGGCGATCCGTGAGGCGGCGGGCGCGAAACGGCTGAAGATGCTGCCCCCGTCCACGGCCCTCTGGCTCGCGGCGGTGGCGCACATCCGCCACATGCACACCGATTACGACACCCTGCTCGACGAGGGGTATGGGCGCGACGCGGCGCGCTTCTTCGTCATCGACGACATCAACGCGGTCCTGGACCAATGGGGGGCGACGCGGCATCTCTCAGCCGACGAGCCAATCGACGACGAAGGCATGGCGCGAGGCTGAAGCGGGTCAGGACGGAGGCAAAGCCCTCACGCCGGAAAGCTCGTTGGCGAGTTGCTTTGCCGTGTAGGGTTTTTGAAGGATCGGGCAGCTCTGCCATTCCTCATCGACGCCGGAACGACCATAACCCGTCGCGAAGATGATGGGGATGCCGCGCTGACGCAGAAGGCTTGCAGCCGGATAGACTCGCTCGCCGCCGAGATTGACATCGAGAATCGCGACATCGATGGCCGCAGCGGTCTCGATCATCTTCAATGCCTGGTTGAGGCGCATGGCAAGACCGACCACCTCGCAGCCGAAGTCCATGACCATGTCTTCGAGCTGCATGGCAACCAAGGCTTCATCCTCGACCAGGACCACCCGCAAGCCGTGAAGAACTTTGGCGTCAGTTGACAACGGCGTCGGCTCCGGGCTCAAGCATTACTGCGGGAACGTCGATATAGCACATCACGCCATCCGGACGCACCTCGATACGCAAATGGCCGCTCAACTCGCCTTCGACCAGGCGAGACAGCAGCGTCGCGCCAAAGCCGCTCGCGGGCATCGCCGGTTTGGCGCTTGCGCCACTCTCGATCCATTCCAGCACGAGCTTCGGCCCATCGGCGCTTTGCTCCTCGCGCCACTCCACCGACAACTCGCCCTCGCTCGATGCGAAGGCGCCATACTGCGACGCGTTTGTCGCCAGCTCATGGAAGATCATCGCAAACGCGATCGCGGACTTCGGATTGAGGTCGACTGCCCGGCCGACAAGCCGGACCCGCTCGCTCGGAAGGTCCGAGAGCTCCTGAGCAAGCAGAACCGAGAGATCGACCGCCTCCCAATATCGGCGGCTGAGAAGATTATGAGCATCGGACAGCGCCACGATCCGCGCCTCGAAGCTCGCCTTGACCGATTCGGGCGCATTGGCGCTGCGGAAGCTCTGCCGCGCGATCGACTGCACCGTGGCCAGCGTGTTCTTCACCCGGTGGTTCAGCTCGTCGACCATGAGGCGATGGCGTCTCTTGGCGCGGACGGCCTCGGTCTTGTCGCCGCCTTGCATCAGGATACCGACGATACCGCCGGCCGCATCGCGGATAGGGCTGAAAGACAGATCGACGAAGAGATTGCGTTGAAGCGAGCTGCTCGTCGCGCCGAGCACGAGCGGAACGTCTTCCCCTCGCCAGGCTTCGCCGCTGGAGTAGACGCTGGAGAGCATTTCAAAAAAGCCCTGGCTCTCCAGGTCAGGAAGCGCTTCGCGAAGAGGCATGCCGATGAGATCGCGGCCGCCGACCAGCTTGCCGAAGGCGTCGTTGACGAAGGTGAGAAAATGATCCGGGCCGTGCATGACCGCGATCAGCCCCGGCGCCTGTTGGAACAGACGGCGAAAGTCGGCGCTGGCCGAAAGCGTCGCCTTGTAGGCCGCCTCCGCCTCCTGCGCACGCTGGATCAGCTCCATTTCGCCCAGATCCAGGCGGAACGGCAGGGCGGCCGCTTCCCTGAGGCGGACGAGCTCCGTCACGTCCGCCGTGTTCTGCAGGACGAAGATCACCTTTCCGTCCTTGTCGAACAACGGACTGTGGACCGCCGACCAGTACCGGTCGTCAAACTCGCCCGGATTTCCCGGCCGGGGGATCTCATAGTGAATGTAGGCGATAACGTCGCGCTTGCCTGTCGCAAAAACGCTTTCGATTGAATTCCTGAGTCGGCGGCCCGGCTCCCCCTCATTGGGGAAAACATCGAACAGGTTTCGGCCGAGCAGCAGCTCGCGACTATGGTTGGTCGCGGTCTCGTAGGCTTCGTTCACGGCCACGAAACTGCAGTCATGATCCACGATCATGTGCGGGCTCGAGAGCGCTGCAAACAATCCCTGGAAATCGAGACGATTCATTCTGGTCGCTGCTCTTTGAGGATTCGATCGGTGAAGGAACCCGCTCCGGTTATAGAGCGGCAGCGCCGGAAATCACGGGGCCGAAAAAGCGGAACTTTGCGTCAACGTAAATCCGCACCGCCGTTGCCGCGAGAACGCGGACCGCGCCACACTTGGCGCCAGCCGCTTCTCCCAGACGGGTTGTGCCGAAACACGCTGCGAACCGCAGGAAGACCAAGCTAGCGACCGGATAGCTGGCGATCAACCCGCGAGACGTCGTCAACGAAAAGTTGTCCCCGCCGGACATGCCGGCGGGAACGCGGCCCGGTGGTTTAGCGGGTGAGCGGCTTGTAGGTGACGCGTCTTGGATTGACGGATTCGGGCCCCAGGCGCCGAATCTTGTCTTCCTCATAGTCCTCGAAGTTTCCTTCGAACCATTCGACGTGGCTGTCTCCCTCGAAAGCGAGGATGTGGGTCGCGAGGCGATCGAGGAACATGCGATCGTGGCTGATAACGACCGCGCAGCCGCCGAAATCCTCCAGCGCGTCCTCCAGCGCCGACAGGGTCTCGGTGTCGAGATCGTTGGTCGGTTCGTCGAGAAGGATGACGTTGGCGCCCGACTTCAGCATCTTGGCGAGGTGAACGCGGTTGCGCTGTCCGCCCGAGAGCGTCCCGACCTTCTGCTGCTGGTCCGTTCCCTTGAAGTTGAAATTGCCGACATAGGCGCGCGAATTCACGTCGTATTTGCCGAGCTTGATGATGTCGACGCCGCCGGAAATCTCTTCCCACACATTCTTGGAACCATCGAGCGAGTCACGGCTCTGATCGACATAGCCGAGATGGACGGTGTCCCCGATCTTGACCGAGCCCTCGTCCGGCTGTTCCTGACCGGTAAGCATGCGGAAGAGCGTGGTCTTGCCCGCGCCGTTGGGGCCGATAATGCCGACGATGCCGCCGGCCGGCAGCTTGAACGACAGATTGTCGATCAGCACACGGTCGCCATAGGCCTTGGTCAGCCCCTCGACCTCGATCACCTGCTGGCCGAGGCGTTCGCCGGCCGGGATGACGATGCGCCCATCCGCCGGACGACGCTGCTCGGCGCGCTCCACCAGTTCCTGGTAGGCCTGGATACGGGCCTTCGACTTGGTCTGACGCGCCTTGGCGCCCTGCTGAATCCACTCGCGCTCGCGGGCGATGGCACGGGCACGGGCATCATCCTCGCGGCCCTCCTGGGCCATGCGCTTGGCCTTCTTCTCAAGATAGACCGTGTAGTTGCCCTCGTAGGGCATGCCGCGACCGCGATCCAGCTCCAGGATCCAGCCGGTGACGTTGTCCAGGAAGTAACGATCGTGCGTGACCATCAGCACCGAGCCGGGAAACTCGCGCAGGTGCTTTTCCAGCCAGGCAATCGTCTCGGCATCGAGGTGGTTGGTCGGCTCGTCGAGCAGCAGAAGGTCGGGCTGCGAAAGCAGAAGCTTGCAGAGCGCGACGCGGCGCTTCTCACCACCCGAGAGGTTTTCGACGGAAGATCCGGCGGGTGGGCAGCGCAGTGCCTCCATGGCCATCTCGACCTGGCTTTCCAGATCCCAAAGATTCTGGGAATCGATGATGTCCTGGAGCTTGGCCCCCTCCTCGGCGGTCTCGTCCGAGTAGTTCATCATCAGGTCGTTGTAGCGATCGAGAATCGCCTTCTTTTCGGCGACGCCCTCCATGACGTTCTCGAAGACTGTCTTGGAGGCATCGAGCTGGGGCTCCTGCGGAAGATATCCGACCTTGGCGCCCTCGGCGGCCCAGGCTTCACCGGTAAACTCGGTGTCTATCCCGGCCATGATCTTCAGAAGCGTCGATTTACCCGAGCCGTTGGGACCAAGAATGCCGATCTTGGCGTCGGGGTAGAAGGAGAGATTGATGTTCTCCAGAACCTTCTTGTTGCCATAGGCCTTGGTCAGGCCCGACATGTGATAGATGAACTGGCGTGCCATGACGCGCGCATCTCCGAAATTAGCGATCAGGGAGAAAGTGGCGCCGGTGTTATTCGATTATGTGCCGGCGAGCAACAAAGGCCACGTAGAATCATGCGGGCGTTCGTCTGGTCACTGCAACCCTGGCGGGTCAACGATACCGGAGTTGCAGTCGCTTCGCACCGGCGGTGCCGCCGCCATGAGATCGCTAAAATTTGCTGAGGGCGTGATCTTGCCCGCAAGCGCGATCGTCATCTCGGTGATGATGCGGCGGCGCCCGTCCCTCTCGCAATGAAGGGAGACGCGCCAACCGACCCCCTCGCCGAAAGACCGGTCGGCCGCGGCTCGCACGTCGCGCAGTGTCAGCGTCTTGCCCGCCCGCTCCACGAAAAGTGGGCGCAGGGCCGAGCCGTTGAGCGCGCCAAGAAGCTTCATGGAATCGGAGAAATAGCGGTCGGCATCGGTGCCGTAGCAGCTGCCGTGACGCGCCCATTCATGGCGGTGGAGATAGGATCGGGTGCCCGGCATCGCTTGATCGAGGGACCGGCGCGTTGTGGCACTCATCGCCGGTTCGGGGAGCCGGCTCCATGGGCGGTCCCGCAGGTTCGCCGCCGTGCCGCAATATTCGGATGCCTGCGGCCAAAGGCCATGCAGGGAAAAGCGATCTCCCTTTCCCCCGCCAGCGCACTCAGGCGCGCTCGGCTTGCCTTCACAGAAGGCCGGCCCCCACGTCACTGCAAAGACATAGAGCGCGGGGCGCTCATCCGATCCGGGTGCACTCGCCGGCCGCAGAAGGTCTGCGTCGGCCTGCTGACTTCCGTCGCTGACACGGCCGCAGCCGATCGGCACCCAGCGCCGCTCCGGCTCGGCGCCCGGCACAACGATGTAGTAATGGCTCGCCGGATCGGCATTGCGCGCCAGAAGCTGGTAACTCTTGCCGGGCTCCACCAGCACATTGCCCGGATTGGTTTCCTGGCGAAGCGACTGAAAGGCGGGGCAGCGAGCCTCGGCGGCAAAACGCCCCACCATCGGCACTTCCGCTGCGGCGGGCGCGGCGGTGAAGGCCAGCAGAAGGGCGAAGAGGGCGTTGCGAAGCGTCGTCATGCGCTCGATCTAGCTTCCCGGCGCGACAAGAAAAGGATGATCCCTCGCCATCGGTGCTGACGGGACCGTCGGCGCGCGCCAATCCAGCATTCGGCATTGCAATCCGCGTCACTTTCGGCGAACGATGCTCCTCGTGTTCGAAACCATTCGCCCATTCGAGAGCCCCAGCGGCGCGACGCTGGCCCTGCGCGAGCTGCGGCCTGTCGGATCCTCGCGTGGCAACATCGTCATCAGCCACGGCCTTGCCGAACATTCCGGCCGCTATGGCGCCTTCGCCGGAGCGCTCGCCGCTGCCGGCTTCGCGGTGTTTGCCTTCGATCATCGTGGACATGGCGCGACCTGCGCACCCGATGCACCGCTCCGGCGGTTCGCGCGACGGAACGGCGCACGCCGCGTCATGCAAGATATTGGCGCAGTGGTCGATGAGGCCCGGAAGGACGCGCAGGGCCGGCCAGTCATTCTCTTCGGCCACTCGATGGGCGCCTTGATCGCGCTCTGCCACGCGCTGCGGCGGGGCGATCCACTTGCCGGACTCGCACTGTGGAACATGCCGCTGATGCGCCGCCGCGAGCGTTTTGCCGCTCGTCTGGCACTCGGCGCGGAGACCGCGCTCAAAGGGTCCGACGTCGCGAGCGGCATCATGGCGCAGGCCACCGTCGATGCCTGGGCTCGGCAGATCGAGGCCCGGCGCACCGATTTCGACTGGCTGTCGCATGACGAGGCAGAGGTCGATGCCTATGTCGCCGATCCGCTCTGCGGCTGGTCTCCAACGATTTCGCTCTGGCGAGACATCGTGACGATGGAAGAGACCGTCGCACGGGATTTGCCGAACCTGCCGGCGGATCTGCCAATTCATCTTTTGGGCGGCGGCGAGGATCCCGTAACCCGTTTCGGAGAAGACACGGAAACGCTGAGGCTCGGCCTATTCCGTGCGGGTTGCCGACGAGTGACCAAGACCGTCGCGCGCGGTGCCCGTCACGAGACGTTGAAGGAGGTGCCCGCCGTTCGCGAGACGGCCTTGGCCGATCTAATCGCATGGCTCGACGGAGTAGCGCCGGAAAGGCGCTGACCTATTTCACGTTCCATAGGAGCAGACGGCTCCTCCGCGCGCTCTTGCACGACGACCGGAGGCGATGATCGAGTTTTTCGCGGACCAGATGGACCCGAACACGCTGCGCGCGACGCTGCGGATCGTTCTGGCGCTCGTGCTGGCCGGCATCATCGGCCTTGACCGGGAGATCGGAGGCCACACCGCCGGGCTGCGGACACACATGGTGGTGAGCGTCGGCGCCTGTCTGGTGACGCTCCTCATGATCCGCATGACGAGCCAGTTCTCCGGGGAATCGATCCGCATTGACCCCGTGCGGGTGATCGAGGCGGTCACGTCCGGCGTCGCTTTTCTCGCCGCCGGGGCAATCATTCAGGCGAGAGGGCGGGTTCGCGGACTGACCACGGGCGGCTCGCTGTGGATCGCCGGCGTCTCGGGCCTCGCGTGTGGCCTTGGGGAATATCTGCTGGCGGTGATCGCTGTGATCAGCACCATGCTCGTCCTGCGCGGCGTCAAATGGATCGAGCACAAATGGCTGAAAAAGACCAATGCCGACCAGGACGACGCCGACCAGGACGACCGCTGCTGACACCGGTTAGCGGCGCACGGCGGCCGAAAGCGGCGCCGCCGTATCCGCAGTGGTAACGGAGAAGGCGCTGAGCTCCTCGGGTGTCAGCACATAGAGCGCCTCCGGCGGTGTGCGCATCGCCTTGATCCACAGGGCGGGCTCGATTCCCATATCGACCAGAAGCTGCTGGCATTCGGCGATCAGGTCCTGCACCTGCGAGATCGAGCGGTCCAGATCCATTGGGGTGCCGGCGCCCTCTTCAGACGGCACCACCGAATAGACCTGATGGACACCGATCCACGCGTGGGCGCCCGCCGTTCTGGTGACGCCGCCGGAAAAGAGAAGCGGGCAGGCAGAAGCGCAATAGCCGTCGTCGGGAACAGCCGTCGCCAGCCCCTTCTCGCGCACCAGCCGCGCCATTTCGATGGCGTCCGTCACCGATCCGCCCGGAGAATGGATATGAAGCGTCTTGATGCGCTGTCCGTATTCCTCGACGATGGAGCGGAAATTCTCCGCCGTGCCGACCTCGATGCGACCAACGGCGGAAAGGTCCTCACCCGCCAGGACGAACTTCATCGGCTCGGCGATGGCCGAAGGGTCCAGGGGACCCGAATAGCCGGGCAAGGTCGGTTCTCCCCGGTCCGGCCCGACAGGGAAGGACTTCGGCAGATAGGGGCGAACCTGATCACCAGCCGTAGGCGGATCGAGCGGAAGCGGCCCCGTACGCGCCAAGCCCGCACGGCTGGCGGCGACCTGCGCAAGCTCGCGGTAGTCCAGTGCCACCATTGCGGCAGCCAGACCCAGCAGCAGGTAGAACACCGTCCGCAGGTCGAGAACCTCCGGCAGCGCCTGCCGCACTTGTTCCCAAAAACTTGGCGAAGGATCGAAGCGACTGACGGTCATCGAACGGCCTTCGGAAAGACGTGCGGCTCGGGTCTACGGGCTTCGCGCTCGACGATCACGCTGTCCAGCACAGCCCCGTCCTGCGAAGCCCCCTCCTCCATCTCGGCCGACTTCAGCTTGCGCTGAATCTTGAGCGCCCGCATCAGTTCGGCGGCGCTCATATCACCGGTTTCGCTCTCTTCGCCCTCCTCGCGGCGGATCGCATCCTGAACGATGCAGAGAATGAAGATCAGAACAGCCGGCAGAAGGTCGATGGAGATCGCGCCCGCCCACGACGGCAGGAAGTCGCGCGCATAGCGAATGACCGCTTCCGGCGCCGACAGCGGAGTGAAGCGAAGATCCTCCACGGCAGGCCGCGCGAGGATCTCATCGGCGGCGGAAGCCAGCGCCTTGCTCTGCGCCTGGACCGCGTTCTCGACCTTGCCGACCACCTCGCTCTGTCGGTTCTGGAGATCGGCGTTCCCCCCGTCCGCGACGGGGGCGATGAAGGTGCGGCCGAGGTCCTCCGCCGCCCGACGCACCGCCGGCGCAACGGACGTCTGCTCCAGCGCGGTGATGATGCCGGAAAGCCGCACCGCTTCTTCCGCGTAGGCGTTGGCCCGCTCATCGATCGGCCCCTGCCCCGACACGAGGCGGCGCATGGCGGCAAGCCGCTCGCCGCCCTGCTGGAACAGGCCCTTGACCGCCTCGCGAGAGCCCTCGATCTCACCCTGAAGACCGGATAGCTGGCTCGACATCTGGCTAAGGAGCTGAACCACGGTGCCGGAGCCCGACGTGCCCGTCAGCGCGCCAGACGAACGCTCCTCCTCGGCTAGGCGCGCAAAGCGCTCGGAGGCGAGCTGGATATCGGGCAGAAGGCTCTGCGCGGCGAGCGCATTCTCGTGCGCCCCGTTGAGCTTGTCCTGGTAGCTTTCGGTGGTGATGGCGAGATGCTGCTCCAGCGCTGCCGACCCTGCCAGCGCAGCCGCGTTGAGCCAGGAGGACATGGCCATGATCATCGCTGCGCCCAACGCCATGGCGATGTAGAGGAGGCCCCGGCTCGACGATTGGCGCACATGCGGCATAAAGCGCATGAGATACGACCAAAAGGCGTAGATCCCGACGGATACCGCCGAGGCATAAATGATGGCGCCAAGGAGGACGACGGTCGGCGAGCCGTCGAGCAGCTCGCGCACACCGAGATAGGTGTAGACGCCGCTCGCCATGGAAAGGACGGCCAGCGTTGCCCGCGTCGTGCTGTCGAGGCGGGAAAGCTGCCCGCGCAATGTCGAGGAATGCGCCACGCCCATTCGCTCTGGCCTCCGTCTCGATTGGACAGACATGGCAGGCGCCGCGAGCCGCCAGCGACGACGACACATGAGGTTCGCGCCGACGTCAGCGGGCCGGCCACGCCGCCACCGTTAATTGAAGATTAACGTCGGTGCCGTCGCGAGGCATCCCTCAATGCCGCGCTGTCCCCGTCAAAGTGAAAAGAACGTTAACAAGGAATGTCGACTCGAGTGCAGGACGAGCGAATGGAGGGCGCCGGAAACCAAGCGCCGCAACCTTCGCTAAGCTTTTCTGAAGATGGGAAAGGAGAAAGTAGAGGTGCGCTCGCGCGAACCCTTCAACCGCACCTCCCGCCCGAGAGGCGCCACGCCTTGAGACCCGACAGCCGACTCGGCCAAGCTTGACCGCCACCGTTGGCGTCAAACCGTCAAGGGCATCGGATGCTCGATCAACAGACTCCGAACGGAGCGATATCCTCAGAGAGCCGCCGCGCCCTCCAAAGGCGGCTCGTGTGGCGCGACCGGAGCGGATTCGCCAAGTCCCAGCCGACTGCGCACACTGCTCTTCTCTTCCACCAGATCGGCGATCGTGTAGCTTTCGAGGGTGGAAAGGAACGCGTTCAGCGCCGCATGAAGCGCCGCGCTGAGACCACAGCTATCGATCAGCGGGCAATCGGCGGCTCCCGTCTCGAAGCACTCCGACAGACCAAAGCTTTCTTCGGTCAACTCGACGACGGCTCGCAGTGTAATCTCGCTCGCCGGGCGGGCAAGCTTGATCCCGCCCTTGCGTCCCCTCAGGGTCGAGACCATTCCGGCTTCCACCAAAGGCTGGAGGATCTTGAAAAGGAAAAGATCCGAAACGCCATAGGATTTGGCGATGTCGCCGACGCGGCTCAGACGACCATCGTCATTGGCAGCGCAGTACATCAAGATCCGGATGGCGTAGTTGGTGTGGCGCGTCAGTCGCATCACTCCCTCCCATCGTTGGGCGACGAATCATACTAGGCCGCCCGGACGATAAGAGGGAAATAAAACTCGACAATTCGCCGCGACTTGGCGCCGCGCCCCCTTACCCCGAAGTTCAGCTTTCCTTCCGCTGAGCCAGGAGATCGGCGATCGCCGCTTCTTCATCCGCAGTCAGCGCGGTCGGCGCGGCCGGCCGCCGCCTTCGCGCACCGGACGCGAGGAACAGGCCTCCGATGATGAGCACGACGACCGGCATCCCCCAAAGCGCGACCGTCTTCCATTCGAGGCGCGGCTTCAGCAACACGAACTCGCCATAGCGCGAGACGAGATAGTCCCGGACGTCTTCGTCACTGTCGCCCGCCATCAGCCGCTGGCGCACGAGAACGCGGAGATCCTTGGCGAGATCGGCGTTGGAATCGTCGATGGACTGGTTCTGGCAGACGAGGCAGCGCAGCCCCTCTGAAATCTGACGGGCGCGCGCTTCCAGCGCCGGGTCGGCGAGCATCTCGTCGGGCTGGACGGCCATGGCGGGAGAAGGACCGAAGCCAACTTTCGCATTCGGCAGGGCGAACCATGCGAAGGTCGTCAAGAGGAAGAGCGCAATGAACCGCCTCATGCCCCAACCTCCGTCCTGGCAGGCTTGGCGGCCTTGCGACGCGCGGGCGCGCCGACCCGCAGCCGCCGGTCCGCCAGCGAGACCATGCCGCCGAAACCCATCACCACGGCGCCGAGCCAGATCAGCGTCACCAACGGCTTCCACCAGACGCGAACCACCACCGCGCCGCCGTTCGAATCGGAATCCCCCAGCGCGAGATAGAGCTGGGACATGAGCCGCGTGTGGATCGCCGATTCGGTCGTCGGCATCTGGCGGGCCGGATAGGCGCGTTTGGTCGGCTCCAACGTCCCCGCTGCCACTCCGCCGCGGGAAAGCGCGAAATGAGCCACCTCCTCGCTGTAGTTCGGCCCCTCCCGCTTCGACATTCCCTCGAAGCGGATTTCGTAGCCGCCGGAGCGCAGCACGTCGCCCGGCTTCACCGTCGTGACGAGTTCGGTCTGGAAGGCGCTGGCCGCGACGATCCCGAGCACCGTCATGCCGAGACCGAAATGCGCAATGGCCGTGCCGAAGGCCGAGCGCGGCAGGCCAATAAAGCGCAGCCACGCGACCGAAGGCCCCGCGCGTGGCAAGCCGGCCCTGAAGAACAGGTCCGTGAGACTGCCGAGCATGAGAAAGGCGGCGAGGCCGAAGCCGAATGCAGACAGTACGCGCGCCCCGCCCTCCAGCGCGAGCACCACGATGATGACAGCAAGCGCCACGCCCGCCGAGACGTAGAGCCGCTGCGTCGCGGCCCACAGATCGCCGCGCTTCCACGCCAGCAGCGGGCCGAAGGGCACGGCGATGAGGAGCGGCACCATGAGCGGCGCGAATGTGAGATCGAAGAAGGGCGCGCCGACGGAGATCTTGGCGCCGTTCAGTACCTCTAAAAGCAGCGGATACAACGTGCCGACGAGCACGGTCGCCGTCGCCGTGGTCAGGAAGAGATTGTTGAAGACGAGAGCGCCTTCCCGCGAGATCGGAGCGAAGAGCCCGCCCGCCTCCAGCGTTCCGGCACGGGCCGCGAACAGCGCCAGCGAACCGCCGATGAAGACGACCAGAATGGCCAGGACGAAGACGCCGCGCGTCGGATCGGTGGCAAAGGCGTGCACCGAGGTCAAGACGCCCGAGCGCACCAGGAACGTGCCCATCAACGACAGAGAGAAGGTCAGGATGGCGAGGAGGATGGTCCAGATCTTCAACGCCGCGCGCTTCTCCATCACCAGGGCGGAATGAAGCAGCGCCGTGCCCGCGAGCCACGGCATGAAAGAGGCGTTTTCCACCGGGTCCCAATACCACCAGCCGCCCCAGCCGAGCTCGTAATAGGCCCAGTAGGACCCCATCGCGATGCCGAGCGTCAGGAACACCCAGGCCGCCAGGGTCCACGGCCGCACCCAGCGGGCCCAGGCGGCATCCACCCGCCCGTCGATGAGCGCCGCCACGGCGAAGGAGAAGGCGATCGAGAAGCCGACATAGCCGAGATAGAGGAGCGGCGGATGGATCGCGAGCCCCAGGTCCTGGAGGATCGGGTTGAGGTCCTGCCCCTCGATCGGGGGCGGCATCAGGCGGATGAACGGGTTGGACGTGGTCAGGATGAAGAGGAGAAAGGCGACCGTGACCCACGCCTGAACCGACAGGACGGTGGCCTTGAGCGAGGGCGGCAGGTCATGCCCGAGCAGCGCGACAAGCGCGCCGAAGAGGCCGAGGATCAGAACCCAAAGGAGCATCGAGCCTTCGTGATTGCCCCAGGCGCTCGTGAACTTATAGATCAGCGGCTGCTGCGAATGGGAATTCTCGAAGACGTTGAGGACCGAAAAGTCCGAGGTCACATAGGCCGCCACGAGCCCACCGAACGCCAGAGCAATCAAGAGGAATGTGCCGAGCGCGGCGCTTATCCCGACGGCCATTAGGCGCGTGTCGCCGGTCCGGGCGCCCCAAAGCGGCAGCACCGACTGCACCAGAGCGATTCCGAGCGCCAGGATAAGGGCGTAATGGCCGGTCTCTACGATCATGCGCCCGCTCCGACGTGCGGCGCGGGCGTTGCGGGAGCCGAAGCCGTTGGCTCTCCCGTATGCTGCCAAAGGCCACGCGCCTTGAGATCGTCCTCGACTTCCTTGGGCATGTAATTTTCGTCGTGCTTGGCGAGGACGGAGTCCGCGACGAAGACATGATCCGGGCTGAGCGTTCCCTCCGCCACGACGCCCTGCCCCTCGCGGAAAAGGTCCGGCAGGAGGCCTGTGAACGTGACCGGGACGGACTGCACCGTATCGGTGATGCGGAAACGGACAGTCTGCGAGGCGCCGCGCTCGACGGAGCCTTCCTCGACGAGACCACCGAGGCGCACGCGCTGGCTCGGCGACGGCGCCTTTTCCGCGATGTCGGTGGGAGACATGAAGAAGGCGATGGAGTCGGAAAGCGCCGTCAGCACCAGCCCTGCCGCCACCGCCAGGACCATCATCACACCGCCGATGGAAAACAGGCGCTTTTGCTTGCGTGTCATGGTGTCTTCGTCTCCCCTTCGGCGGCCAGCCCAAGCTGGCGCGCCAATACGGCGATGTCCTGGCGCTCCGGCGTTCCGTCGGCAAAAGCCTTCTCGGCCTTCTGAAACGCCAAGCGCGCGCTGTCGCGATCATTCAGAACGGCATAGGATCGGATCAGTCTTTTCCAGCCTTCCACGTCGTTCGGCTGTGTGTCTAGCTTTTCGGCGAGCTGCGCGACCATGCCCTTGATCATCGCCTGCCGGTCTGTTGCCGAGAGTTCCGCGGCGGCGGCCATGTCGGCAGCGCTCGGTTCCGGCATGGCCTGCGCGGCCGAAGCCGATCGATCAGGGGGCGGCGCCCCATTGCTCTCAGAATCGAGCCCCAGTTCGGTGCTCAACGCATTGATCGCGGTCCGCTCAGGCGTCTCCGGCGCGAACAGCTTTTCGGCGTCCGCAAGCGCTTGGCGTGCCTTATCCCGCTCTCCAAGGACGGCATAGGAGCGGATCAGCGTCCGCCATCCGTC
This sequence comes from Consotaella salsifontis, assembly GCF_900167365.1. Taxonomy (GTDB): domain Bacteria; phylum Pseudomonadota; class Alphaproteobacteria; order Rhizobiales; family Rhizobiaceae; genus Consotaella; species Consotaella salsifontis. The sequence continues at coordinate 69,225 of NZ_FUXL01000002.1, forward strand.
GGCATCCTCCGGCGTCTGCCGCAGCCTCTCCGCCAGCCGCGAAACCATGCCCTGGATCATCTCCTGACGATCGCCTGGCGAGAGCGAGGCCGCAGCTTCCATATCGGCGCCCGTAGGGCCCGGCATTGATGGCGCGGTCGCGCTCGCTGGAGGGCTGGAGGAGGACGCATTCGCCTCGGCTGTTGCATCGCCGCTCTTTCCGAGATGCGAGCGCGCATCGGAGAGCCCCTCCTGGGCGATCTTCATCCAGGGCGCGTCGGGCGTGCTGTCGGCGATCAGCGCGCTCCAAGCGCGCTCGGCGGCCGCGTAGTCCTCTTCCTGGCTGTCGTCGAGCGCGACGAAGAAGCGGGCGGGCAGGAAACTCTTGTCCTGGCTGACGGCGCGATCGAAGGCGGCACGCGCTTCGTCGGTGACTTCACCGCCCGCGATACGCGTCAGTGCTTCCCCAAGGCCCGATTCGCGCATCGGCGAGGTGCCGAGCAGGCGGATCGCGTTGCGGAAAGCCTTGGCCGCGTCTTCGGGACGGTTGAGCCTCAGATAGACCGGCGCGATGACATCCCACCCCCGGCCGTCGTCCGGAGCATCCTTGAGCCGCTGCTCGACGTGGGCGATCAGCGCCTCGGTGCTGGAATCCTGAGGCGCCATGCGCCGTGCGGCGAGCGGCAGGTCGGGTGTGCCGGGCGAACCGATGGTGGAATAAAGGCCGAAGGCTACGCCTGGAACGAAGAGCGCGACGAGGACCGCGAAGATGGCGACATTAGAGGTGATGGACTGACGCGACGGCGACGTAGCGCCGGCGCGCTTGGCGGCCCTGAGCAACCGCCGTCCGATTTCCGCCTTCGCGGTCTCCGCCTCCTCCGGCGTTATGGTGCCGCGGGCGACATCGCCCTCGAGTTCCGCGAGCTGCGCGCCGTAGACCTCGACATCGTGCTCGGCGTTGGAGGGCTGAAGCCCCGCTTCGGGCCGGAACAACGGCCACAGAACAAGAAGGGTGAACAGCGCTGTGAGGCCGGCGGCCAGAATCCAGAACAACATGACGCTCGCAATTTCGGGCGACGGAAACGGCCGCTAACCCTCACGCCCATCCAGTTGCCGACCATTGTTGCCGGTCCGACAGCCAGAAGGATTTCGCCCGGCCCTTACCAGAATCCCGGATGCCGAGGCGATTCAATTTCTCGACAGGTAGGCCGATGTCCCTGAAATCGTTATGACCTGGATCATACGACGACCTGCCAAGTGCCGCGCTCGGTGCGGCAGGCGGTGCCGGTTTGCTCGAAGGTCCCGGAGCGATTGACCACGGTCTGCTTGTATCCCCGGCAATCTTGCGTTCCGATCCGATAAAGTTGGGTCGGCACGACCTGCCCCTGGACGGAGCCGGCCTTCCAGGCCACGGCCTCGCCGGCTGGAGCGAACTGAAGCGCCTGGAACTCAGCCAGGAGCGCATTGTCCCTGGCCTCACCGGACAGCCTCACGCCTTTGATCTGGCCGACCAGTCCGGCGCCAAGATCTTTCGCTCCTTCGGCGAACGGACTCGTGACCCCGCCCTGGGTCAAGCAGCCCCCCAGAGCCAAGGCCAGCAGTGCCGGCGCAGCCGCGTTGAAAAACCTACGCATCGCCCCTCGATTCAACACCCCAACGCCGTCCCTCGCTCGCGTCTGCCATGCCGGCACTACGCCTCGACGCACAGAAATAATACCTCACGAGACGCTCGCGCCAAGGGCTCTTGGCAACCTCACCGTCGCGCTAAGGCCACCGAGCGACGATCGCGAGAGTGAAAGCGTGCCGCGATATTCGGCGACGATGTCCGAAACAATGGAAAGGCCGAGACCGCTTCCCGGACGGGCCTCGTCAAGGCGCCGGCCACGCTTCATCGCCTCGGCGATTTCCACCTCCGTCAATCCTTTGCCATCGTCCTGAACCAAGATTTCGAAGCTCCGGTCATCGACGGCGCGCGCGGCGACGCGCACGGTGGCGCGGCCCCATTTGGCCGCGTTGTCCATGAGATTGCCGATGATTTCCTCCAGATCCTGCTGTTCGCCGGCAAAGACGAGATCTTCGCCTCCGTTGAAGTCGAGCTCCACCGCTAGCCGAGGATTGAGCTTGGCGATGACGCGCAGAAGACGCTCCAGCACTGGCCGCACGGGAGTGCGGAACACCGAGCCCTCGGACTGCGCCGCCATGCGGGCACGGTCGAGATGATGCTGGACCTGGACGCGCATCGCCTCACTCTGGTCAGCGATCAGCCGTCCATGTTCACCGCCCACGGCCTTCGCCTCGTTCATCAGAACCGCGATCGGGGTTTTCAGCGAGTGGGCGAGGTTGCCGACCCGCGTGCGGGCGCGTTCGATGATCCGCCGGTTGTTTTCGACCAGGGCGTTGAGCTCTGTCGCGAGCGGCTGGATCTCGGCCGGAAAGCTCCCTTCCAGACGTTCAGCCCGCCCAGCCCGAACGTTGGCGAGAGAGCGCCGCACCCGGCGCAGGGGGCGAAGGCCGAAAAGGATGGCAAGCGCGTTGATCAGGATCGAGCCCAGTCCGAAGATGCCGAGATAGATCGCAAGGCTCCGGCTGAACTCCTCGACGTCCGCGCCGAACGCCCCGGTGTCTCCCATGACGCGAAAGCGCGCGACATGGTTCTCGGTATCCAGAAGAACCTCGGTTTCGACGATTTGAAGCAGCTGTCCCTGTGGGCCCTCGGTCTGGTATTGCCGCCGGTACTGCTCGCCGAACGGCACTTGCGACAACGGCATAGAGGGGATGTTCTCGGCGCCCAACGAGCGCGATGCCAAGCGCCCGCTCGTGTTGTCCGACGCGGGTAGGACCTCCCAGTACCAGCCGGAGAGCGGCTGGAGATAACGCAGGTCGCCCAGTTCCGGCGCGCCTTCGAGCTCGCCGGTTGGAGAGGCCTGCACGCTATTGACCAGATTGTAGAGCTGGGCGACCAGGAGATCCTGGAAGGCGCGAGAAGCCGAGTCCCGATAGAGCGTCGAGATCAATCCGCCGATGACGATGAAGGCGGCCACCGCCCAAAGGGTCGACAGGCCGACGACACGAACGGTGAGCGAGTCAGCCTGCCGGATCCGCATCGTGCAGCCTGTAGCCCAGTCCCCTGACGGTTTCGATGAGATCGACGCCGATCTTTTTGCGCAAACGCCCGACGAAAACCTCGATCGTATTGGAATCGCGGTCGAAATCCTGGTCGTAAAGGTGCTCGATCAGTTCGGTTCGAGAGACGATCTCGCCGGCGTGATGCATGAGATAGGCGAGCAGGCGATATTCGTGCGAGGTGAGTTTTAGGGGGTTGCCGTCGACGAAGGCCCGGGATGAGCGGGTGTCGAGGCGCAGCGGTCCGCAGAGGATTTCCGAAGAGGCATGGCCGGCGGCACGGCGGATCAGCGCCCGCACCCTGGCCAGGACCTCTTCCATGTGAAACGGTTTGGCGACGTAGTCGTCAGCGCCGGCGTCTATACCGGCAACCTTGTCGCTCCATCGGTCGCGGGCCGTGAGGATGAGCACCGGCATCAGCCGTCCGTCCCGCCGCCAACGCTCCAAAACGCTGATGCCGTCCATCTCCGGAAGGCCCACGTCCAGGATCACCGCGTCATAGGGTTCGGTGTCGCCCAGAAAATGCCCCTCCTCGCCGTCATAGGCGCGATCGACGACATACCCCGCCCCTTCCAGCGCTTCGCAGAGCTGCCGGTTGAGGTTCTGGTCGTCTTCGACGACGAGGATGCGCATGACTGTTGTTCCTCCTCGGGAGCGATTGCGTCGAGCGCCGCCTCAGCGGCTTCGCGCTGCCCGCTCAGTGAAGCACCGCGGCCGCGCCACTCCTATTGCGGAATGGTTATCGTGGTCTTGCGTGGGCGCCCGCCATCGGAACTCGGCACCAGAAGCGTGATGACGCAAACTGTTCGGCCGCCCTGCTGGCGGCTCGCCACGGAAAGAACTTCTCCTCCCGTCTGTGCCTGAGCCTGAGCAGCCGCGCGGGAGCAATTGCCGCCCTCCGCTACCCGAATCGGTTTCCCCGCATCGCGCGGTGAATACTCGGCGATCGACGTCGAGGAAAGGACCGTCAGCGCCGATGCCGCGATCGGTGTGCCGTGGCGCGGCGCGGCCTCGACGAGCCCGGCGTCCGCAAGAAGCAGCACGCTCGCGATCCCGATCGCCGCCAATTGAAGAAAGTTCGTCATGGTACTTCCGATTCAAAGTCCCGAACTTTTTAGGCCGCTCTCACTGAATGTCGAATGAACGGCGAGAGCGGCCAGCATCAACGGAAGGCTAATTGATCTGGCGAGTGGCGCCAATGCGACCGAGGATGGCCACGATCGCGCCGACTGCCGCCGCGCCGTTGGCGAGCGCCAGGGCCAGGGCATCGCCTGCTGCGGGATCGATGTGAAGCCCGAACAGGCCGACCGCGCTTGCCCTGAGCGCCACGATCGATCCCCATATCGTCTTGGACTCGTACCACTTCTTGCTGTCCACGCGTCTTCTCCTTTCGTCTCGATGATGATTGCTTCAAGCCGCCCGCTCAAACCACGCCTCGCGCGCGGTCCCGGCGCCGAATTCCATGCTCACCTGGCATACGCTCGCGCTGAGGCGGGGAGGCAGGCGACCGAAAGCCTCCAACTGGCTTGCCGCGCCGACTGTAACCATCGGCGTCGTGCTCTCCAGAACAAGGCTCCGGCCATCTTCGCCCGCAAGGGTGATGCGATAGAGCTCCCCCGTCTCTCCGAGAGGCACCTCGATCCCGTCCCATCGGTCGCCATCGGTGCGCGTCCGCCTCACCCAAGCGAGCGCCAGACCGCCATCCGTCTCGAATGTCGCGCGAAGATGGACGGGCGAGAGGGGGCGCATCGCTCGCAAGCCGAGCGCGGCAACCGCCTCGACGCGCGTTGCGGGATCGAGAGGGCGGCCGGTCGGAGAGATGCGCCAGTGGTTTTCACCGCCAATCTCACCGGGCCTCAGCTGCAATGAACTGGTCGCCTCGTCGAGAAGCACGAATGGGTTTCCCGCCGCCGCACCGGCCGCCATCGCGTCCTCGGTGCCCCCCTGGGCCCGCAGCAGCCCCCTGAGGAGAAAGCGCATGGGCGCAACCTCCTCTGCGGCTTCGAACTGGAGCACCTCCCAGTCTCCGTTGCCACAGAGGATTGCGGCGAGGTTGCTCCCCGCCAGCAGAGCGGCACGCGTGACGCTGAACAGCGCTCCGCGTTTCAGGTCGACCACAATCTGGTTGCCATGGTCGATCAGGCCTTCAGGTCCTGCACCCAGTGTCTGGGCAAGGATGCCGATGGTCGCCGGCCGGCTCGCGACGAAACGGGCGGCGTATCCTTCGCCCGTCGCGGAACTTTCAACGAGGTACGGCACGAAGGGTTTGGCATAGACGGCAAGGCGCGGTGCACTCCCGGCCTCGCCGTTGCTTCCGAGCGGAAGATCGAGAAAATGCACCAGTGGCCGTGACGCGACGACCGGTGCTCGCGCCACAGGTGCGGTCGAAACGCCAGCGAAATCCGGCTCCTCCCCCACACGGTCGGGAAGCAGACGGAGCTCGATCCGGCGTGAGGCCCCGGCCTCAATGCGCGTCACCAGCCAGTCCCCCGTCCGGCCATCGAGAATGGCGGCGTCGCCGCTTTCGATTGCCAGTTCGGCTGGCGACACGGCGAGCAACGCGGTTTCGCGAGCGCCAAGGCGGCTGGCGAGGCCGGCAGCGGCAAATGCCCGCGCTTCATGCTCGGCCAACGTGACAGGCAACTGCACTGTTTCCTGACGCAGTCCATCGCCACAGGCGAGCCCCGCCTCCGCCGCGGCCGTCTGGTAGGCGCGCGAGGGGTCGGAATATCCGACGATCAATTCCTGCGGCATCTCATCCGCCTGCGCACGCCGATACTCGACCAGCGGCCCATCCTTCTCGTCGACGAACGTCGACAGGACGACCTCCGGTTGCCAGCGCCTCAGTGACCGAAAGATAAGGCCTTGCCCGGTCGGACAGGCCACGACACCCGTCAGCGAAAGCAGTTCCTCGAGCGCCGAGCGCGCCGAAACCGGCCCGTCGATCACATAGCCGCCAACCTCCCCGTCGACGGCTGAAACATCGAAATCAGAGAAGCCGTGTGCCGTCAGGAGACCGGCGATGAGGCCGTCGAGGGGAGCGCGACCAAGGCGGCCGGTCAGCCAGTGGCCGCGCAGCCAGTTGGCGCCATCGCTCCACAAATCCATGCGCTCTGGAAACGCGGGATAGGGTCTCGCGTCCCATGCCCAGACATGGATGCCGTCCGGCTCGACCATCCGCCCTCCATAGATCGGCGACACCGGATTATTTGCCTCGATGAAGCCCTCCGCCTCGGGGTTCCAGAAGGACAGCTGGGCTTCGAGAAAGCGCCGCTGGATCGCCGGATCGCTGGCGCCGGAAGAGAAATGCGGAAGGCCACTTTCGGCCGATTTGGGGTCCACGAACACGTTCGGCTGATTGGCCCCCTTGTCTACGGCGGGGCAGCCAAGCTCGGTGAACCAGACGGGTTTGCCCATCGGCACCCATGGGCTGCGACCTCCGACCTCATGGCCGCCCTGCCGTTCGATATGGGCGTTGGCCCACCAACTCCAGATGTCCTTGGCCCGCCATACCCATGGCTTTCCGGCCGCCCCGTCGGTGATCGGCGTGCGGATGCGCCCATTCCGATCCGCTTCGCTGGCATAGTACCAGTCGTAGTCCTCGCCCCCTCTGATATGCCATTTGATGCCGTCTCGGTCATAGGGCGAAGCGATCGCGTCCGGACCGCCATCAGCCCAGTCGGTGGCGCGCCAGTCGGCCGCCGGCAGATAGTTGTCGATGCCGACCACATCGATGGCGGGCGATGCCCAAAGGCTGTCGAGATTGTAGAAGAGGTCCCCCGAACCGTCCTGCGGCCGATATCCGGAATACTCGCTCCAGTCGGCAGCATAGGTGACGATCGTACCCGGCAAGATGGACTTCACGTCAGCGGCCAGCCGGACGAGGGCATCGACAAAGGGGAAAGTGCCCGCCGCGCCGCGCACCCGCGTCAGGCCACGAAGCTCAGAGCCGATGACGAAAGCCGCGACGCCGCCAGCCGCTTTTGCGAGATGGGCCTGGTGCAGCACCATGCGGCGGTAGGACCACTCCGCCGGGCCACGATAGGTCACGGAAGCACCGGAGATCAAAAAGTCGGAGGGCTTGGCGGTCCCAACGAAAGCCGTGATCGCCGCGTCGGCGGCGGCCGTTCCGTCGGGCGAGCCCGGGCGTCCGACCTCAATGTCGAGCGTGATGCGCCCGCGCCAGGGATAGGCGGCCTGCTCACCGTCCCCATAAGGATCAGGCAAACCGTTGCCGGCGCGAATATCCATGAGCAGGAACGGATAGTGTGTGACCTTCAGGCCGCGCGCCTTGATCTCCCGGATGGCCCGCATCACGCCCGCATCGGACGGCGTTCCGCCAAAGGCCGCGCCACCACCGGCCCTGGAAACGAGGTAGGCGCCGGCCCGAGAGACGCCACCAGCGCACCATTTCTCGGTTTCGTCGCGCTGGCGAACCTCGACGCCCGGCATGATGCGGCACTCGCCGGCGCGGAGATCTGTTCCGAACCACGAGACCACCAGAGCAACGCGGGACAGTTCCGGCGCCAGCGCCTGAAGCTCGTCCAGCGAGGCTTCGATGTCGGTCTCGCCGTAGAGAATCGCCCGGTTGACGACCCGGTCCTCGCCGGCGGAAAGCGTCTCGCGCACGGGTTGCGGATCGAGCCCATGCTCGGTCGCTCCCGGCAGCAACGCCACAGCCCTCAGGTTCCCTTCGAGCTGCCCCACAGAGCGGATCACTTCCACTGAAATCTGCGGGATGCGGTTGCCCCAGCTTTCCAGCGGCAGTCGTTCGAAGACGAGATAGGCGAGGCCGCGATAGGCGGGCGTGTTGCCCCGCCCCTGTCGCGATTCGATCAGCGGGTCGGGCATCTGCTCTTCGTCGCCGCGATACAGCCGCCAGGTCACACCGGAAAGATCGAGTTCCTCTCCGTCAGCCCATACGCGCCGGATTCCCGCGATCGGCCCTTCGCTGAGCCCGATCGCGACGTTGCCGAAGTAGCTGTAGGAAGTGACGACCGTTCCGCCACCGCTGCCGCCCTTGCCGCCCTGTCGCTCGCTGGTGCTCGTCTCCTCGAAGCGCGTCGTCCAGATCACCTGCCCCGCGATCCTCGCCGTGCCGAAGAGCCTCGGGATGCCAGCCCCCTCGTCTGCCTCCATGATGCGGCTGGCGGTCAACCGCCCCGCCTCGGCGCGGCCGGTTTTCGAAAACAGCATCGAGTCGACGGCATATCCGCCGAGGGCACCGAGCGCCCTTCCCGCCATCGCGCCGAACGGGCCGCCGATCAGCCCACCGACGATGCCGCCGGCTGCCTGAAGGAGGATAGTCGCCATCGCTCAGACCTCATTGTCGGGAAAGGAGAAGACCGCGGCGATACACTTCGCCCAACCGGGAGACAGCGGAGACGACACGACGGCCGCGCCCTCATAGGCATGGATCAGCCGTCCACCCTCGTCGAGAATGCCGCAATGCTTGGCCAGCGCGTAGCGCTTCCACCGGAAGATGGCCACGTCGCCCGGTTCCGCCGTTTCCAAGGGGCGCTCCACCAGATATCGGCGTGCCGCCTCGATCAGACGGTCTGCCGTTCCGGTTTCCGCCCAATCGGGCGAGTAAGGACCCGGCCGCTCCGGCTCCTCGCCGTAAAGTTCGCGCCAGACGCCGCGAACGAGACCGACGCAGTCGCAGCCGACGCCCTTTCTGCTGCCCTGGTGGCGGTAGGGCGTGCCGAGGAAGAAGCACGCCGCCGCGAGCGCGCGAACGCGTATCGGATCGCTCATGGCACCACCGGCGAGCCATCATGGACGCCGTCCTTCTTGGCGATCCCGAGCGCCGCGTCGGTTCCGGGAATATGGGGAAAGCCGCGAAAATTGAGGCTGTTGGCAAAGCGGTCGCGGCAGGTGGAGAAGCTACGGTCGCATCCGGCGAAGAGCCTCACCGCGTCGCCCGCCGCGACATCTGCGTCCAGCGCCTCGATCACGGTGATCTCTGCTTCGCCTGTCCTGGTGCCCGCGCGAAAGCTGCGAATGTCGGCGCTCAATCCGCTGGCCGCACCTCCCGTCAAGGAAAGACGTCCGTGATTGAAGTTCGCGGGGTCGAGCGGCGGAAGTCCCTTCAGCCTGAACCAAGACCCCTTTGTCTCGGCCACGACGCCGACTGCAAAAAGGTTTGGCGCGGAGAGATCCATCCTGCAGCGGTCGTCGCCGAAAGCGGCATCACAGCGGCGGCGATAGATGCGCCCCTTCGGCTGATCGAGGCTCGATGTAATGTCGCGGAGCTCGGCGGCGAAGGCATGTCCGCCGCGCTTGACCTCGCCGAGGATGGAAACGGCCTTGAGGACGCGATCCTCCGGCTTCTGCCAATTGACGACATAGGTCTCGATGCGGGCACTGTCGTAGCGGCCGGCGCGGATATCAGCCTCGTCGATCGAAAGCGAGGACAGCGCCCCCTTCACCTCCTGCGTACCGGCCGAGAAGCCGACCTCACTTTCCACGTCACCGGCAGAAAGCCCGGTTGCTGCCTCGAACCGGGTTCCGCCGAATGAAAGCGGTTCGTCGTGATCGGTGAAGCCGAGGACGGCGCCATCCTTTCGGGTGAGCCGCCAGCAGGTGGCAAGCGTCGTCGCGACGCCCGCGCAATGGGCTTTCAAGCCGTCGGGAACGTTCCTCAAGGGCGAATCTCCACCAGCGGGATCGAGGGAATTTCGCCGGCCTCGAAGGCGGCGAGGTTGATGACGAGCTGGTCGAGATCGAAGCGCACCGGCACGTCGAACTCGAACCCGGCGGAAATGACCGCGCCGGCCGCCGGCGCGGTATCGAAGGCGAGAAGGCCCGTCTTCGCGTCAACTGCAAAGCCTTGCGTTTGCTCGATGCCATCCACGGCAACGCGAATGCTGCCCGCGACGGGCTTCTCGATCGGCCGGCGATAGGCGCCCTCGCCATGGCCATAGGCCTTCGATAGAGCAAAAGCAGATGTGCTCCCGTCTCCCGTCGCGATCGTCTGATCGAAAGGCGTCACCGCCTTGCCGAAGCGCGTGGAACCGTGGTCGAACGGATCGCGAAAGCGGAATCCCGTCAGCTTGCCCCGCCGTGCCTCGAAGAATTCGAGAACGGCGGCAAGGTCCGCGAGGCTCTTCACGCCCGAGCCGGCGTCATAGTGGCGCGAGGAATGGCGATGGCGCTGGTTGCGGTTCTCATAGCCGGTGGAGAGACGCACAATGTCGGTGCGTCGCTCCGGTCCGCCGCTGGTTCCAAGCGCGAGGCGCAGCGGAAAGCGCTCCTCGCTGAACGATGCGATCGCCATCAAAGCCCCCGCCGTCCGCGCGAGACGGCACGCGCCAGCATCGTTTGGATCTGGGCCTCCGACCTCTTGAAGCTCGCCGCGTCGGTTGCCGTCACGTTGAAGATGATCGAGGGTGCGGCCTGCCCGCCGGATGCGGCGGCAACGCCGAGCGAGCCGTCCGCGCCACGCTTCAATGGCAATATCGCCTCCGCCCCCGCCTCACCCATGAGGCCGATTCGGTTGCCTGCCGGGAAGTAGCTGGGGGATGCGACGACGCCGCCCTGGGCGAAGGGGAGCACGGTGGCGCCGGCCCCGCCTCCCGGCGATAGGCCGACGTTGCCGAGTATTCCCTGAACGAGGTTGCCGAACAGGTTGTCAAGCGGTTTCAGCGCGGCGTTGAGAGCGAGCGAGGAAAGGCGCAGCGAAAGCTGCTGCAGCACGGTGTCGAACGATTTGCCGCCGCTCACGGCCCCCTTGAAAGCGCTTCCCATGACCGAACCGAAGCTGTTTGCCCGGTTCGTCAGATCTCCGATCGCCTTGTCGAAGGCGGACGTATCCGCCTTGATCGACACCGTCATCGTGTCGTCCGTTTCCATCGTCTGACCTTCGTTGTGGTGGGGAGATTTGCGAGCCGGTCAGCGGTGGCCATCGGGAAAGCGTGCCATCAACGCGTCCAGTGCCGGTCGGCTAAGGGTTTGTCCCGGCTTCGGCAGAAGGAAGCCGAGCGCGGCAGCAAGCTCTTGCGGCGTCATCGCCCAGAACTCGGCTGGCGCGAGATGCAGCAGGCCCAATCCGGCGCCGAGCGCCTCGTCCCAGGGAAAGGCCGTGCCGGCGCCGGGCGCATCGACCGCCGGCACGGCTTTCAAGGGCGGGACGTTGGCTCGGGCACGGCTTCTCCGAACGCCGCGGACAGAAGCTCCGCAGCGATTTTCGCGGCGCCAGCCGCACCGTCCTCGATCCTCATGGCCGCGACCTCGGCATCGCTCACCGGTTCGCCTGCTCCGCGCAGTCCCGCGCCGAGGATACGCACGAGGTCGTGCGCCGAGAGCCGGCCTGCGGAAAAGCGCGCCGCCAGCCTCGAGAGGTCTTCGCTGGCAAAGGCGTCCTCCAGTTCCGCGAGCGCTCCCAGCGTCAGGCAGAGCGTCATGGCCTTGCCGTCGATCATGGCGCCGACCTCGCCCCGGCGCCGGTTCACCGCCGGCTTCATTGCGCCACAAACTCCAGCGCGCCGGCCGATTCCAGCGTCATTTCGAACGTCACTTCGCCGTTATGCTCGCCGGCGAATTCCAGCGCCGTCACCTGAAACGGCCCGGTGATCGAGCCGAAATCGGGGATCACAGCCTGGAAGGTGCCGAGCCGCCCCTCGAAAAACAACTGGCGCATCGCCGCGTCGGACGCCGCATCCTTGAAGATGCCGCTGCCGGAGAGCGAGGCCCGCTGAACACCCGCTCCGCCAAGCAACTCGCGCCAGCGCCCGGCGCTTTCAGCGTCGGTGACGTCGACGGGCTCGGCGTTGAAGGCGATGCGGCGGGTCCTGAGTCCGGCGACCGTGATGAAGTTCGACCCACCGTCGGGGTCGAGCTTCAGCAGAAGGTCTTTGCCTCTTTGGGCAGCCATCGGGATTTCCTTGTGAGACGGACAAAGAAAAAGGCGGCCCGGGGAGGACCGCCTTTGGCGATTTGCATGTTGGGGGCGTTGCCGCCCGCGTCAGGCTATGGGTTCAGTCACCGCCCGAAAGCGCAAGATGCCATGATAGGCTGGCGAATCAGGTTCCTGCCGCGCCTCGGCGTATTGGAGCTGAAGGTTCACGAGATTATGCCCCTCCAGCGGAAGATGCGCGTCGTGAAGCTTTTCGGAAACCTTGTCCATGATCTCATAGGTTTCCTTCTTCCCACCGCCTTTCGCCCAAACATGAAGGGTCAGGATATGCTCGGAACCGTCCTCGGTTCCGGTGGACCAATCCACGACCGCCGTTCGCCCGAGCGTCAGATAGGGAAAGTTCGCGCGCTCCGGAGTGCGGTCGAAAACCTTGGGTCCGCCCAGAAGCGAGATCACTGCCGGGTCCGTGGTCAGGGCCTGGAAAATGCTCGTCTGCAGTTCAGCGCTGGGATGGGCCATGGGTGCCGTCCTTTCACCGTGAGGTCAGTCACGCTGTGTGTACCGAAGTAAGGTAGTGCGATCCGACGATCGTGTCACCGCCGAATTAAGCATTTGGGCCGGTCGCACTGATCAATTCTCTTTGTCAGGCATCGTTATCGTTCAGCTTGAAGCTCGAGCCGCGCGAAGGCCGGCTCCACCAGCCGGAAGTTCGCGGCAATCTCGAGAGCACGCCGTCGATTTCAGACTCGGCTCGCAACGACCGATTCGCGACAAAACGCTCGGCGATCTCGCGGGGGGCGCGGCGCAGATTCTGGAGGCTGAAGTCCGCCCGCACGACGATGTTCATGTTTCCTCCGTGCAGCGGCAAACGAGATAGCGTCCGCTTTCGTCTGGGTCGTGAACGGAGAGGATCGTCAGCCGCCGCGATCCGACGGCGAACGCCATGCCGCGTTCGATATCGCCACGCGCCCGGCAGATGACGCGATGCGTCAGGATCGCCTCGTGCTGGTCCAAGCGCTCGCCGGGCGCCATCGTTACCGGCTCGACATGGACGGAGAGCTCCGCAACCTCGCTCCAACTTTCCTCGGCGCCGCCCATGCCGTCGCTGCCGATGAGCTTGCGCTGGAGCAATGCGCGTTTGCGCAGCAGGCCCGGATCGAGAAAGAGCGGGGCCATCAGAGGCGCGCCGGCCGTGCGGCGTCGATCAAGGCTCGCGCCGAGGGCGGGATCAGCGCCGGTTGCATCTCCGCCGCCACCGCGCCTCGGACCTCATAGGATGCGGCCACGATCTTAAGCAGCGCGAGGCGCAATCCGTCGGGCGCCACGCCTTCCTCATACCCGGCCTCGAACTCCACCTCGGCTCCATTGACCGCCGCCGCGCGCACCGCCGGCGAGAGCCGGATCGCCTCAATGCCCAGTTCCCGCTCGATCACGGCGTCCGCGGGTTCGAAGGCGATCGCGCGCCCTTTTGCGTCATAGGCCGTGACCGCGGTCACGGCGGCGAGCGGCCGACGCTTGACCTCGATCCAGCCATCGGTTGGCAGGGCGTCGAGACAGAGACGAAAGGTGCGCCTCGCCAGGACAGAGCCGGTCATCGCCTCCACCGTCTCGCGCGCGGCTCTGGCAAGACACGAAAGCAGCTCGTCCTCGTCGTCGCGATCGATACGGCACCAGCTCTTGATCTCGGCGAGCGTCAATGGCCCATCGAGACCTGGGGAAAGATCGATGATCGTCATCGGATGGCCCTTCCATGGATATGAAAAGGGCCGGACGTTGCCGCCCGGCCCGAATTGTCATCTCGCGGTCCCGTCAGGCCGAGAAGTCGAGGAACTTCGCCGCATCGAAGTCCTGGACGCCGCCGCCGACCCGCTTGGTCGTGTAGAAGAGCACGTAGGGTTTGGCCGAATAGGGATCGCGCAGCACCCGTACGCCCTGGCGATCCACGACGAGGTAGAAGCGCGAGAAGTCGCCAAAGGCGATAGCCTTCGAGCCGGCGGTGATGTCCGGCATGTCCTCCGCCTCGACCACGGGAAAGCCCATCAGGCTCGCCCGCCCGCCGGCGCTGACGGGCGCCTGCCAGAGATAGTTGCCGTCGCCGTCCTTGAGCTTGCGAACCGCCCCTTGCGTGCGGCGGTTCATGACAAAGCTCGCGTTCTGTCGATAGCCCGCCTTCAGCGCATAGACGAGATCGATCAGGGCGTCGGCCGCGCCGCCGGCGCGAAAGCTGCTGTCCGCGCCGCTCGCCACGGTGCCGACCGAGCCCCAGCTCCAGGCGCTCTCGTCCACCGTCGGATAGGTCATGAAGCCCTTCGGCTTGTTGACGCCGTCACCGTTGATGAAGGCCGCCCCTTCCTGTGCCGCGAACGCCTGTTCGACTTCGTCGCCGAGCCAGGCGTCGATATCGACGGCGGCATCGTCGAGAAGCGCGTTCGTCGCCGCCGGCATGGCATAGAGCTCCATGGTTGGAAACGAGAGCTCGGCGAGCTGGGGCGCGGAGGTCTGCGGCCGCGCATCCGCCTGTCCCACCCAGCCGGTCTGGGCGCCGGTGATAGCGAAGGGCTTCTTGAGCACGGCCGCTGAGACGGTTCGCACGGCGGCGATGGAGCGAATGGGCGAAATGGCCGAGAGCCGCCGGCCGATCTCGCTTTCCGTCTCGGCGGGAACAAGGAAGCCGCCATCGGCACCGACGAGCCCGCTCATCGCCTTTTCCTCGATGCGGCGCAGGCGCTGCTCGTCTCCGGCGCGGACATAGGCATCGAAGGCAGAGCGATGTTCGCTCGGTTCGGCGGCGCGGCCTCTGCCGGTTTCCAGCGGCGGGCGCATGCCCTTCAGCACGAGGCGCTCGATGCGGCGCTCCTGCTCGTCGAGGGCGCGGCCGATCCGCTCGACCTTTTCCTCGGTCAGCGGGTCGGCGCTCATGCGGCGCTCGATCTCGGAAAGACGCTGGTCGTTCGCCTCGCGGAAGCTCTCCAGCATCCCGGCGAAGCGATCTAACGCCGCATCGGCCTCCACCGACTGCGCGGTCTGGGGAGCCTTGGTTTCGGGCGCGGCGAGGTTGATCTCGGGCATGATGCCTCCTTGGGTGTGATCAGTGACTGGGGGGAGCGGCTGAGGATCAGAAGCCTGAGAGCCTCGCCTCGGCCTGCATGGGGAAGGTGACGACGGAGATCTCCCAAAGGTCGATCTCAGTGAGCACCCTCTTGGTTTCGCCGGTGGAGCGGCGCGCGCGGCGGGTGCGGAAGCCGATGGAGAGACCGTCGACGGCCTTGGCGGCGATCAGCGCGGCAACCTCCCTCGCCCGGCCGCTGGCCATGGCGAGCCGCCCCTCGACGAAGAGGCCGTTCGCGTCCTCGCGCAGCGCCGTCCACCGGCCGATGGGTTGCGCCGGGTCGTGCTGCCAGAGCATTCTGACACCGGCGGCGCCGCGCCGCGCGAGCGAAGCGAGAAAGGCGCCGCGCTCGATGCGGTCGCCGGCCATGTCGGTTCGCCCGAAGAGGCTGGCATAGCCACGCACAACACCTATCGGTGCCGGCGGCTCGGCGCGATCAAGGGCGCCCTTCATCGCCTGCCCTCCCCGCGCCCGGTCCTCATCGGTGCGCGGAACAGCTGCTCGGCGAAGCGCGAGAGAATGCCGAGCGCCCACCAGGCGCAGAGGCTCGCCGCCGCCGAGCCCATCATGGCGAGCTCGCTCTTGGACAGCATCTCCTCGATGCCGAGATGCTGGGCGATGAGCAGACCGCCGGGCGCGCCGAACACGAGCCCGGTCGTCAGGCCGATGGAAAAGCGCAGCGCCGCCTCGCGCCGACCCTGAGGAAGAAGATAGGCGACGGAGATGGCCGACCCCGCGGCGGCTCCGGCCAGCTTGGCGCTCCAGATCGCCAGCGCGGCGGCGGATCCCTGGTCAGTCATGGCGCACCCTTCCCGATCGCTGGATCGTCAAACGTCCCTCGTTCATGGCTGTCCTCGTCGATTGGTTGGTGTCAGCCGCGCGCGGCGGCCCCGGCCGCCACCGTTCTCGGCCCATAGCCGACGGCCTCGCGTTTTTCGTTGTCCGTCAGGAAGGACGCGGCGCCGATCCGTCTCCAGAGAGCCGCGCGCTCCTCGGCCAGCCCCTCGATGCCATCAGCGTCGAATCCAAGCCTCAGGCCTGGCTCGCCGAAATGAGCGGCGAGCCAGCCGCCGATGGCGCCCGTCAGGCGGCCCATCAGCGGCAGCACCGTCAGACGGAAGAAGGCACGGTTGGCCTCGGCGTAGTTGGCATAGGTGTTGTCGCCCGGAATGCCGAGCAGCATCGGCGGCACGCCGAAGGCGAGCGCGATCTCGCGTGCCGCCTGGTTCTTCGCCTCAATGAAGTCCATGTCCTTGGGCGAGAGCGCCATGGCCTTCCAGTCGAGCCCGCCCTCGAGCAGCATGGGCCGCCCGGCGCGCGCCGCGCCCGTATAGCCGGATTCCAGTTCCGCCTTCAGGCGGTCGAAGGCGTCGGCGGAAAGGTTGCCGCCGTCGCCGGGTGAATAGACGAGCGCGCCGGAGGGCCGGGCCGAATTATCGAGCAGCGCCTTGTTCCAGCGCGCCGCCGCATTGTGAAGATCGAGCGCCCCTTGCGCGGCTGAAAGCGGGGCGTAGCCCTCCCCGTCGCTCAAGGGGTGGAACAGGCGGATGTGGAGCAGAGGGCTCGTCTCGTCCGGTCCCGTCTCCACGGCGATGCGCTTGACGGCGCCGCCCACGCGGTACTCGTAGGCTTCCGGCCAACCGTCCGCCCCCTCGACGATCCGCATTCGGTCGGGTCGAAGCGCGTAGAGCGCGCGCGGTTGCCCGTCCAGAAGCGCCGCCTCCAGATAGGCATTGCCCGAGAGCAGAAGATGTCCGCACAGGGTTTCCAAGAGGGCCGTCGCGTCGGCGCCGTTCGGCCGGCGCAGCAGCGCCAGGATGGGATGGTCCTCGATCTCCCGGCTCTTGTCATAAAGCAGCAAGGGGATCGCCGCCGCGGCTTCCGAAACCAGGCGAACCGAGCGGTAGACGATCGGATTCTGCATGAAGCCGGTCCGCGACAGCCCGGAATAGGAACGCTCGCTCCAGGGCGCGCCGTGGTCCCCGTTGGAAAACAGGAACGCACCTCCCGCCAAGGGGGCGGCCTTGGCCTCCCCCGGTGCCGCACCCCTCCCCGTGGCCACGCCAAGGACGGCCGCGAGCTGTGTTCGCAGTCCCATGAAAGTCTCCTGACTTTTGAAAAGGAAGTGGCCGCCGGCCCTAAAGGCCGCGCACCCTGGGTTCGCGTTGCGGGCTCGCCAGCGCCGTCACCGCCCAGACCAGGGCGTCGAGGCGGTCGGGAGAGCGCCCTCCCGACAATCCGTCCGGCCCGAAATCACACATCTCGTCTTCCAGCTCGGCAAAGCTGCCGGCGTGGCGCACCCTGCCCTGTTCATAGAGCGCCGCCACGGGCTCGGCCCTCAGCCATTTTCCCCGGCTTGCCCGCACCGGCTTGACCGGCACGTCGGGCGCGACAGCGCGAATCACGGCCTCGACCATGTCGCCGCCCTGGTTCACCTCCGCCACGATGCGGTCGGCCTCCAGGCGCTCGTAAAGGCTGACGGCGGCGCGCGCCCACTCGGGCGGTTTCGCGCCCTGCCGGCTGGCATCGGCGAGAACGTAGATCGTGCCATCCCCCCCGAGCCCCGCCGCCACGATGCCGCAGGCGTCGGAGCGGTGGGTGGAGGTCGCCGGCGGATCGACGGCGACGACGATACGGCGCATTTCCGGCGCGGCGCGCACCCTTGCCCGGTCGATCGCCGCGCGTTCGAACAGCGCGTCCTCGCGCTCCTCGATCATCACGCCGTCGAGTTCCTGACGCCCCAGCCGCGAGCCGCCGTAGCGCGCTGCCATTGCCTCCATGAAGCCGGCCGCAAGGTTCGCGGCGTTCTCCTGGCTGCGCATATGCGTGACCGCTGTCCCGCCCTCGCTCATCAGCCGCTTCAGCAGCGGCAGCGGGCGCGGCGTGGTGGTGAAGAGCGCGCGCGGCCGCTCGCCCAGCCGTAGCGCCAGCTGCAAATTGTCGAACGTCTCCTCGGCATAGGTCCACTTGCCGAGTTCGTCTCCCCAGGCGGCGTCGAACTGATAGCCGCGCAGCGCGTCCGGGTCTTCCGAAGAGAAGGTCTGCGCCACCGCTCCGTTGGAAAAGGTCAGGCGGCGGCGGCTCGCCTCGAACACCGGCTTGGCGCCGAACTCGATGGCCTTGAGGCCGCTTTCGCCCTCGATCATTACCTCGCGGGCGTCGGCCAGCGTTTCCGTCACCAGGGCGATGCGTCCGTGCGGGCGGCGGGCGAAAGGCGCGAGCCCCAGCGCCATGGCCCGCACCCATTCCGCGCCCGCCCGCGTCTTGCCGGAGCCGCGCCCGCCGATCAGCAGCCATTGCCGCCAGTCTCCCGGCGGCGGCAGTTGGGAAGGCCGCGCCAGACGCTGCCATGGGGGCATCGCGCCGCGAAGCACGCCGGATGCCTGCCCGGCGATCTCGGCCTCGATGGCGCGCCATGCCGCCGCCTCGTCCAGCCTGTCCTCTTGTCCCTCCATCGCCATTCAGATGCCGGCGGCCGGTTCGCCAGCCACTTCGGCAAAGAGGCTCGACCCCACGGCGCGTCGGGCATCGATCGCCTTCAGCCGCTTCATCATCTCTTCGCGGAGGCGCACCGTCTCGGCGTCGTCCTCCGCTCCTCCGCCACGCATCGTCAGGGCCTCTAGCTGCTTCAGCTCCAGGAGCTTTTCCAGCGTCCGGGTCATCTGGCCGATGGCCTCGATGCGCCCCTTTAGGTCGCCCCCTGCCGGCCGGCGCACGGTGCGCGCCGAAGCCGCCTTCACGGGTCCTTCGGCCACGGTGGAGGGAGCCGCTCTCTTGGTCTTTGCCGAGCCGCGCCTGACGCCCTTCGCGGTGGTTGCCGGGGCGTCCTCCGCGACAGAAGCGGCGGGCGGCTCGTCAGCGTCGTCGCTCATGCCATCAGGACAAAAGTCCTCATAAAGTGATTCAAGCTGCCGCATTTCGATCCTCAGGACGGCAAGCAGGCGATCGGCAAGGAGAGCTTCATCCATTTTCTGAGGAGTGCCCTCGTCCATGCCGCCCGCCTCCGAAACATGGGACGGCAACCGCAACCGCCGATCCGATCAGGCAGTCTGCCTGATCGCCCGCGATAAGCGCCGCTCATCCATATGGTTAACAAGATCTTTGCAGGAAATGATTCAGCCGGTTGAGCCGCGACGTTAAAGAACCTATTCGCCTTGCTTCCAATCCGCCCGCAGCCAACAAAAAAGCGGCGAAGCCCATCGCCCCGCCGCCCGCACTTTCTCGACTGTAGCTGAACCCTACCCGATCACCGCGACGGTGTCAAGGACTTTCTTCCTATCCTGTTTTCGCGATAGCCGAGACGAAACGGGGGCGGACCGCAGTCTGGTTTTCCCGCTTGATTTCGCCACTGCCGAAAATGGCCGAGGGGAGCGAGATCACGGCCTCGGTCTCTATGAGAACGACGGAGTCTCCATCGGCAATTTCCGGCAAGGCGCCCGGTGGGATAGCCGCGGTGGCAAGCTTCGGCCAGGGCGCGACCGCATACGACCAGTCCACCTTGTATTTTCCCGAAGCCTTTGAGACGCTCGTAACTCGCAGCTTCACAGGCTCCTTGGTGGGCGGAATCATGTGCTCGAACATGGCATACATCTTCTTGAGGAAGTCATCGTTGACTTCGCTGCGACGTGAGATGATGTCGGCCACGGTGAAGATGCCCTTTTCGCATTTCTGCGCCGATTGGAAGGAGAAAAAGAGCGTTGCGCTTCCTAGAAAGAGCAGGATCAGGACCGGCGCGATGAAAGAGAACTCGATAGCCGAAACCCCTCCATCGTCGTTTGCGAAAGATCGCCTGGTCGTTTGAAGGACCTTCGACATGGTGGCCTATTCTGGTTCGTTCATGAAGGCGGACGTCGCGACGAGGAATGTTCCCCCTGTCGAGTCCTTCGGCAACGTGGCGGCAAATCCGATCAGCGGCGTAAATGGGTCGACCACGATGCAGGCGCGGAGAAATACGACTTCCGCACGTGCTCCAGCGTCAAAGCTGATGGTGGGGCTGATCTTGGTTCCTCGATCGACGCACTTGGCGTTGTCGTCGGGAAAATCGCTTGGAGTGTCGACTGGAATCAGTTCGACGAGGAGCGAGCCTTCGCAGTCAAGAAGGATCCGGGCTTCGTCGCATATCTCCTTTTTTGACGCTCTTCTGTGAGGGGTTTCCCAGCTTCCCCAAACGAAGAAGCCGCACGGTTCCTTCAACGGCCTGATCCAGCATCATCGACTGCGTCATCAGCCAGCCGGCCTCGAAAATGGAGAAGACGAGCGCGAAGAAAATCGGAGCGACGAGAGCAAACTCAAGGGCCGCTGCTCCCCCCCGATCGCGCCCGACCCCCTTGATGCGACTCCGCACACTCATTGTCACTTTGTCAGCTTAAGCTTCTGAATGGATGTGGCGATCGACTTGAAGGCATCCGCGATATCGACGCCGTCCGCCCGATAGGCGTCACTGGCACTGCTTGCACAGGTAGCGAGCTTCGCGGCAACTGAGTTGGTCAGCTTGAAGCCAATCGTGAAGATCCTGATGCCCTTGCCTTTTGCGTCCGTGCACAATGAGTCAAGTTGGGCCTGTGCCTTTGACTGACTAAACAGTTCCTTGAAATTGCTGGCGTTCTGCGGCTCATAAAGGAAGGTGCGGTTGTTCGTGGGGCGTTGCTGGAAGCCGATCTGCCCGTCCGTCATCAAGACAATGACCTTCATCGTCTCTTGGTCGCCATAGTCCGCGGGCCGGTCAGGAAAGCTCGATGATATCAATCCGTTGTAAGAAGCTGCGTTCAACGTGGGCCTCATGGCCGGATCGAGGAGCATCGTCGCCCATTTCATTGCGTAGGCTGTTCCCGTCCCGTCAAAAACCTTGAGATTATCAATCGCTGTGCCGAGCACTTGGGGATCGTTGGACAAATAGGTAATGGGAGTGTCGTCGGTCGGGCACCACCAAGGTTCTTTTCCGGACTTCTTATAGTTGTAGTAGGTGAAATGCGGAACCTGGTCCCGCTTCGAAAGCTCGGTGACGCCGATCTTGAAGTCACCGTTGAGGAACTCGAAGCACGAGGACGGGTATGCGTGAGCCCTTTTATAGCTACCACCGGCGAGAAAATTCCACATGTCATGGCCAACATTGACTTCCCCTGCATAAGGGACGAGGTTGACCGAGGTCATCGCCCGCACGTCCTCCTTTAGGATCGTGTTGATGAATTCCTTGGCCGCCGGCTTCAATTGGTAGATTCCGCCGTTATCGAGCATCGAGCCGGAAATATCGAGCAGCAATGAGATTTCGATGTTTTTGCGCTGCTCCTCCGCCGAGGCCTGCGCGACGATATTCATCTTGTCTATACCGGCGATCTTCAAAAAGGTCGTATTATAGATCAAGCGCGCCGTGGCGTTGACTGCCTTGGCGTTGGTTGAGTGATCGTCTTCGACCGAGACCGCGGCATTGCTTAAGGACGATGCCTTAAGGTATTCGATGACGGTGTCTTTGCTGTCTTTTGTCTGTGAAAGTGCCGCAGCAGCAAGAACGCCGCGATCCAAGGCATCCTGAAGCGTGATCTTTTTGGTCTGGTAGGCAACGAGATCGATAGCTCCTCCCGCGATCAACATCATCGGGACCAGCAACGCTGCGGTCAGGATGGGAATGTTGCCTTCAGAAGCGCCGAGAAATCGCGCTATTGCCCCGTGTCGCACGTTGCAGCCCTTTTGTACGTTCGTGCAACTTTACGTCTGGGAAAGTTTAGAAATTGAAACCGCCACGCATGTATTGTTCTTGGCGTGGATACCTCTGCCGCCGTTCTGGCTCCGAGGCCCATCCGGGTCTGGACGGCTGAAACGGATTTTGGCGTTACATCCTACTGTTTCCCCTTGAACCAGGGCCAAACGCCTGCGCGTCCGTTTTTCGATGGATGGACATGCCTCACTCCTCCTCCGGGTTCTCGCCCGGCCAGTCGGCGAGGTGGTCTTCCAGGTCCTCGGGCTCCATGCCCTCCTCGCTGATCACCCTGCCGCGCACGGAGATGCCGGCGGCGTGGACGGTGTCGGGATCGCCAGAGACGAGCGGGTGCCACCAGTAGAGGTCGTGGCCCTCGGCGACGAGGCGGTAGCCGCAGGTTGGCGGCAGCCAGGTCAGTGTGCGCACGGAGTGCGGATCGAGCGGCAAGCAGTCCGGCACGCTCGCCTGCCGGTTCTCGTAGTCGGAGCAGCGGCAGGTGCCGGCGTCGAGAAGCCGGCAATGGACGTTCGTCCAGGCGATCTCACCGGTGTCCCAGTCCTCGAGCTTGTTGAGGCAGCAGCGGCCGCAGCCGTCGCACAGCGATTCCCACTCCCCGGCGGTCATTTCCTCGAGGGTTTTGGTCTGCCAAAAGGGCTTGTTGCCGAAATCACGCATCACGGAAAAGTCTATCGCCCTTCACCCTGCATTTCTTGTTATGCTGGCATAGATCGCACACACGGTTGGCCCTTGGAAGGGCGCCAGTCGGCCGGAACCACCTGCTTCGTCAAGTGTGCGGTGCAGGGATTCAAGTCAATGATTCGAGCGGGCACAAGTCGTTGAGCGAGAGACGTAAACGCAGGGCGCCTTCCCGCCTGATCGAGGTCGATGCCTGGATCGACAGCAGCCTTTGGCGTGCGTTTCACGGGTTTTCCGCCTTTTGGGAAAGCCTGACCATTTTCTCGCGCCGGTTTCGCGCGCGAGGTTTCACTAAGCTGGTCGTCGAGCTAACCTGCGAGGGGCTGACGCTCGGGCTCGCCGGCTTTGTGCTGCTCCTCGCCCTCGCCCAGCCGGCGATGAAGGTGACGGCCCACGGACTTCCCCGCCAGTCCGACTATTCGGTTCTGTTTCTGGACCGTCACGGCAATGAGATCGGCCGGCGCGGTGTGCTGCGCTCGCAGGAGGTGCCGATCGAGGAGATGCCGGACCCGTTCATCAAGGCGGTCCTGGCCACCGAGGACCGGCGCTTCTTCGAGCATGTCGGCATCGACTTCTTCGGCCTCTTCCGCGCCATTGCGGTGAATGCCCAGGCCGGCGGCGTCGTCCAGGGCGGCTCGACGCTGACCCAGCAGCTTGCCAAGAACCTGTTCCTCTCCAACGAGCGCACCATCGACCGCAAGATCAAGGAAGCGTTCATTTCGCTCTGGCTGGAGGCCCATCTCAGCAAGCGGCAGATCCTCCAGACCTATCTCGACCGCGCCTATATGGGCGGCGGCACGTTCGGCGCGGCGGCGGCGGCGCGCTTCTATTTCGACAAGGACCTGCGCAACGTCTCGCTCAGCGAGGCGGCGATGCTCGCCGGCCTGTTCAAGGCGCCGGCGAAATATGCCCCGCACATCAATCTTCCGGCCGCCCGTGCCCGCGCCAACGAGGTGCTGACCAACATGGTGCAGGCCGGCTTCATGACTGAAGGGCAGGTGGTGGCGGCCCGCCGCCATCCGGCGACGGCGGTCGATCGGTCCACCATTAACTCGCCGGATTTCTTCCTCGATTGGGCATTCGGCGAGGTCCAGAGGATCGCGGCCGACCTGCCGCAGCGCACCTTTGTGGCACGCACCAGCATCGACATGGGCCTGCAGCAGCTCGCCGAGGAGTCGGTCGAGTATCATCTGCGCCAGTTCGGCAAGACCTATCGCGTGGGGCAAGGCGCCATGGTTGTCCTCGACGACGAAGGCGGGGTCCGGGCGATGGTCGGCGGGCGCGACTATGGCCTGTCGCAGTTCAATCGCGCCACCAAGGCGCTGCGCCAGCCGGGCTCGTCCTTCAAGGCTTATGTCTACTCGGCGGCGATGGAAGCGGGCATGAAGCCGTCGGACACGGTTCTCGATGCGCCAATCACCATTGGCCGCTGGTCGCCGCAGAACTACGGCCGCTCCTTCCATGGGCGAGTGACATTGGAAAGCGCCTTTGCCCAGTCGCTCAACGTCCCGGCGGTGCGCCTCAGCCAGCAGGTGGGCATGGACAAGGTGACGGCCATCGCCAAGGCGATGGGCATCGAGTCTCCGCTGCGGGGCGACAAGACGATGGCGCTCGGCACGTCCGAGGTGACGGTGCTCGATCAGGCGACTGGCTACGCGACGTTGGCTGCCGGCGGAATGGATGCGCATCGACACGGGATTCTTCAGCTCATGGGGCCGGATGGCGAGGTGATGTGGGATGCCAAGCGCGATATGCCGCCCCGGCATCGCGTCTTGTCGGAGGACGCGTCCCGCTCGATGATCCAGATCATGCGGGCGGTGGTCGAACGAGGCACGGGGCGCAAGGCGCAGCTTTCCATGACGCTTGCGGCGGGCAAGACAGGAACCACCCAGAGCTATCGCGACGGTTGGTTCTGCGGCATCACCGGCAATTTCGCAGCCGCCGTCTGGTTCGGCAACGACAGCTACCAGCCGACCAACAAGGTCGCGGGCGGCAATCTGCCCACCATGACATGGCAGCGCTTTATGGAGGCGGCTCACCAGGGCATCGAGTTGAAGCCCCTGCCCTATCTGGACACGCCGCTGCCCAAGCCGGACCCGTCCATCGCCGCCAACGACAAGGATGGCCCGGCGCTGCCCAAGCGCCCCGCCACCCTGACCGGCGATGCGCAGAAGGTTCTGTCGGCCATCGCTACCCTTCTTGCGGAGGCGCCTCCGCTCGATCCCGAGAAGGTCTTCGCCTCCCGCGCGGCGACCGATCTTCCGGCGACCCGGTAAGCAGCGTCCTCCATGCGGTTTGTTCTTCTTCTCGTGATTGCGCTTGCCATTGCCTTCGGCCTCGGCGGATGGTCCGCCGAGCAAGCGCTCGATGCGAAGGCCGGAGGCGGCAGTGTCACGGTCGGCGTCTGGATGGCCGACCCCGATGCCGGTTCGCCCGATGCCGATCCCTATGCCAAGGCGTTGTTGGCACGCACGGGCAATCTCACCTTGGGCATTGGCGAAGGCATCTCCTTTCATGCGGCACATGACGCCGCGGGCGCCCCGTTATCCCGTTCCTGCGCCTATCGCCTCTCCGGGTCTACGCCCCTGGCGCGCGTTTGGTCGCTGGCCGCCTACGACGCGCGTGGCCGTCTCGTCTCCCCCGGGGCCGGTCGGCCGGGATGGCTGGTGTCGTCCACGCTGATGCGACACGAGGACAACAGCTTCGAGGTCGCCGTCAGCCCGAGGGCCCGCGCAGGGAACTGGCTCTCGGTGAGCGGCGAAGGCCGCTTTACCCTGGTGCTGACGCTTTATGACACCCCGGCAAGTTCGACCACCGGCCTCGGACGGTTGCAGCTTCCCGACATCGTGCGCGAAACCTGCATCGAGGAAGGCCGGGGCCGTGGCTAAGCTGCTTTATGCGATCCTCGTTGGTCTGGTTGGTGCCGCCATCGTCCACATTGCCGTTATTCTCACCATCCCCCATGTCGCCGAACGCGACGCCTGGGGCCGTCTTTCCGGCCTGGGCGACCTGTGGAAGGTGATTCAGATCGACGGCGCGACGGGCACTGTCGCCGGCGTGCGGGAAGGACCGGAGCATTTTGCCTTCCTCGACCCCGCCTTCGCGATCGCCAGCTGCCGGTTTGCCCTGGGGGACGGCCCGGCGCATCTCTATTCGCCGGAGAAAACAGACTTCTGGTCGGCATCTGTCTATGATCGCCAGGGCAACAACCGCTACAGCATCAGCGACCGTTCCGCGGTCGGCGGCGCCTTCGACCTCATTGTCGGTACGCCTGACCAGCTTCTGGAAAGCAGGGTAAACTCTGCGGATCAGGACGAGACGCAGATCCCTGTCGAAGCGGATTTCAGTGAAGGGTACGTCATCCTGCGCGCGCTGATCGAACATGAGAGCGAACGGGCAAGCGTGAACGCCTTTTCGCGGTCGATGCATTGCGAGCCGCTCAACGGCTAAATGTGTGAATGGCGACGAGTGTGCGCCGACGCGCCAGCGGGCATTTCCGCCCGCCAGCAGTCAGGATCTGCTCGTCAGCGTGACGTCAACAGCTGGCCTTGTGGCCGGAGATCCTCCAACTCACAACGCTGCTCATCAAGCCTTTCCCGTCGAACGCAAGGCAGAATGATGATCTCGCCAAAGCCGTGGCGATCCTCATCATGGCCCTCTCGCTTTATCGACGCGCTCGACGCGCCACGCCTTGGGAATGCGACAATGACTGCCATGGTCTTCGCCTCCTCCTCAGGGCCTTGGGCACCGAGGAGGTCTATGCTCTCCCTTCCGCCGCGCATTTGAGATTGGTCAAGGTTAATAGGTTTCTAACTCTTATCGGCGCATCCTTGCCTCTGACTGAAATTCGCAGTGAGTGTTTGGACACTGGCAATGAAGGACGCCGCCCCCCGCATCTTTCGGGATCTGGAGTATGCCCGAGGCAGCGGCGGCCTCGACGCGGCAGTGTCGGCGGCCGTCGCCACCTATGCCGCCTTGCGCGCCCCCTCGGAACGACAAGCCGAAGACCTGAATCGGCTGGTGATGGCGGCGTGGGAAAAGCTGTCTTCAGATACCCGCCGCGCAACCGCCGCGGCGCTCAGCCGCTCGCCGCTCGTCCCGCGCGCACTGGTGAAGGCGTTCCTGGCGGCGCCCATCGAAGTTGCCGCACCGTTCCTCGTCGCAAGCCCGACACTCAAGGCGGATGATCTTGCCGCGCTCGCGGCGCGGGGCGAGACCGGCATCGATCGGCTGTTGAGGCAGCGTCAGGCGCTTCGCTCGGCCGAGGCGTCGCCTTCGCCCCAGCCAGCACCACCCGCCAAGCCGACACAACAAGGCGACCCTGAAGTCGCGCCTCGTGCGGAGAATGAGACAACGCCTCAAGATTTCGCTCGCCCCAAACTCCAGGCACCTCCCCTGGCGCCCGAGCTCGTTCCGGAAGCCCCTCCCGTGGCGGTTCCGCCCCCCACGACGGGGGCCGCACAGGCGCGGCGCACGTTGGAGCGGCTGGTCATGCGCGGACTTCCCGGCGTACGCGGCCGAACCGAGCCGTTCAGCGCGGGCATGATGATCGAGCTGGCGATGGATGGTCACTTCGAGACCTGCTACCGCCGGTTGGGTGAGGCACTGGACGCAGACCCCTCGATGATGGCGCTTGTGGAAGAGGACGAGCAGGGCGAGCGTCTTGCGGTCGCGCTGAAGGCCCTCGGCACCACGCCGGCCGAAGCCATGTCAATTCTCGTTCTCTTGAAGCCCCGGATCGGCCGGACGGCGAAGACCTTCGCACAGATGGAGACGTTCTACCGCGCTCTTTCGCGCGACGACTGCCGCCGTCTTGTGGCAGGGCCGGCGGCCCGGCGCACCGGCTATCAGGCGCAGGTCGAGGATGCCGCCCGCCCTTCGCACGGGGCACCGCGTCCGGCCTTCGGGCGCCGCAGGATCGCGCCGCAGCAGAAGCCGGGCACAGGCACAGGCCGCGCCTGACCGTTCAGCCTCAGTCCTCGGCGATCAGAAGATAGCGCTCGGGCGCATCCGTCTCGATCTCCACAACCCAGAAATCAGGATCGAACCGCGCCTCCCGTTCCCATCGCAAGGAAAGCGTGGCGTCGTCCGCGATGATTTCGGCCATGAAGCGACGCTCGCCATCATCGCCCGCGAGGGCCTGAATGGCGGGCGAGAACAGCTTCACCTCGCCCATCCTTGTGCGCGTCACGATGAAAATCGCGCCGGCGGCTTCCGCTCCCTTGCGCTCGACGGCCGCGAAGCTTCCGTCCGCGAAGACGCGACGCGTGAGCTGCGCCACGAACAGCGCACTGGTGATGCGGGCTGTCACCGGTGCCTCGTCAATGCACGGCGCCGATTTCGATGAGCCGCTTCAGGATCTGCGGGCGCGGCGCACCGGTCACCTCGAGCCCTTCCAGCGCCTCGAAGGTAGCGATGGCGGCGCGCGTCTGGTCGCCCGCGATGCCGTCGGCATCGAGAGAAGCGACCTGAGCCGCCGACAGCCCTTCCTGGATGCGCCGTACCAGCTCCTTCTCCGAAAGGTTCTCGGCAGTGGAAGAGGCCGCCGGAGCGGGCTGGGTCTCACGAGAGGAAGGCACGACGGCCGCGATGGCGCCGGTCGTCTCCTCTGTTGGCGACTGCGCCACGCGTCCTCCACGACCAGCGGCGGAGGATCGGGCCTGCGGCACGGGCGCCGCACTCGCCATATCCTGGTGCAGCCGCGAGAGCAGCGCGGGTGATGGCTCGCCGTCGACCCTCAGTCCGTTATCGCTCTGAAACGACTTGATGGCCGCCTCGGTCGCCGGTCCTGGCCGGCCGTCGACGGGCGAGGCGTAATATCCAGCTTCGGCCAACGCCTCCTGGAGTTCGCGAACGAGAGGCACCGGAGCCAGCGTCGGATCATTCGTCGCAACCCGAAGCTGGCTGCCCGTGGTCGAAGCGCCGGTCTCGGCGCGCGTCACCAGCATGGGATGAGGATGACGCCCCGGCTGACCATAGAAGGCGTTGCCGGCGACGACGGCAAACAGCGTCGCCAGCCCTGCGGCGATTGCCGTGGGCTTGGGATTGCGAAGCACAAAGCCGGCGGCAGGACGCAGGACGACAACCGCCAACTGGCCGGCGCGGATCAGGCCTTTAGGCCGATGCGCGCTTCTGTTCGATGTCGTGCGGGCGGGAGCTGGTCTTCTTGCGGGCATCGGTCAGCGGTACGATCTTTTCCTCGGAAGCCTCGGCGGTTTCGCCGATGGCGGTGCAGTCGAAAGGTAGGCGGAGGGTCACGGCCGTGCCCACCCCGGTCTGGCTACTGATCTTCATCGTACCATGATGGAGATTGCAGAAACCTTTGACCAGGGACAGGCCGAGCCCCGTTCCAGGATACTGCCGGGCGACCCCGGTGGAAAGCTGGGTGAAGGGCTTTCCAACCCGGGCGAGATCGGCCTCGGCAATGCCGATGCCCGTGTCGGTCACGGTAATCGCTATGCCGGCCGATTCGATCCGGCTCTCCAGCGTGACGATCCCCTTGTCGGTGAACTTCACGGCATTGGCCAGAAGGTTGATCAGCATCTGCTGGCATGCGCGCTTATCGGCGACGATGGCCGTGTCGCCGCAGCCAGGGCGAAGATCGAGGGTGATGCCCTTCTTTTCCGCCTCGGGGCGGATCATGTCGGCGGTCGCCGTCATGACCTCCGACAGCGTGAAGGATTCGGGCGAAAGCTCGTAGCGCCCCGCCTCGATCTTCGACATGTCGAGGAGACTGTTCACCACAGAAAGCAGGTGCTGTCCCGACTGGCGGATCAGGCCGACATATTCCTTCTGCTGGGGATTCTGGAGACGCCCGAAATATTCCATTTCCAGAATATCGGAAAAGCCAATGATGGCGTTGAGCGGCGTTCTCAACTCGTGGCTAACCGCAGCAAGGAAATGGCTTTTCGCCGCCGAGGCGTGACGAGCCTCATCGAGTGCCGCCTCGAGCTCGTCACGGTCATGCGGCCGCTCCTCTGAGAGCACGCCCAGAATTTCCCGGCGCTGTCCGTCTTCGGCGTCGAGACCGATGAGCTTCATGGAAAACGGCGCGAACTTGTCCTCGGCGACCCGCATCTTGAGACCGACATCCGCCTCGTCGCGCCCGGCCGCCATGTCGCTCAACGTCTTCAGGTAGGCGACCCGATCGGTGACATGGATGCGCTGAAGAAGATCGGCCTCGGAGGCGATCGTGGAGGAAGAGCCTAGCCGAACCCGCAGCGCCTCGGAAGAACCGGTCAGGCGGCCGGCGCCGTTGAAGCGCAGCACGATTCGGTCTGTCGCCGACTCGATCGCGGCCGTCTCGGCTTCATCGAGGGTCGAAGGCGCCGTATCCGGTTGGCGGCCGGCCGCGCGCCGCGCGGCAAGGGCAAGAGAATAAAGCCCGAAGACGAGCGCCGAGATCATGGTCGAGCGATCAGCTCCGCCGGTTTCCACGAGAGCGGGCGATTTCGCAAAAAACAGAAGGCCGACGACGACGAGCACAGCGCTCGTGAGGCTCGCCACCAGAACGGGGCGCCGCTTCAGCGCGATCGCTTCGGCGATGGGTAGGCTGATCAGCCAGAAAAGCGGCGAATGCCATCCCTCGCCGCCCGAGACGACAGCGCCGATGCCAAGGATGATCACAACGAAAAGACCGCCGACCACCACATCGAAGCATCCGGTTACCGCCAGTGCGGCTGCGGTGCCAAGCAGAAGGCCGGCGACAAATAGAGGGACGGTGGCAACCAGCGATCCTCCGCCTGCAACGGCGAAAAGAGGTGCGGCAAGAGCCACGAGGAGGCCGCCGACGACAAGTGCACCAATGGCGCGGGCCTGAGTCTCGCGCTCCTCGCGAGCCGTGACCGCCGGGCAGACGAAGCCGGAGAACCGCATCCTCGCGAGAGCAATGAGACTCCGGGCGTCGATCGATTGCCGCCCCGCCCAGTGCTCGTCTCGTTGCTTCATTGCCACTTCCACCGATAGTTCCGCGGCCGACAGACGAGACATCCGCAGGCGGACGACGTTCGGCGGCGATCGATCGAACGATGCGCTTAACACTTTAAGGAAGGCATAAGCCCGGCTTGCAAGCCAATGGCGTTTCCCGGCAATCCGGGCTGTTCCACAATCGGCGGTCCGCAAGGATGCGATCATGGTTAACGTCCGGTTGGCAGCCGGCTTTGAAGGCGATTCAAAACCCGCGGGGCCATATCGCCCCCTTGCCGAGACAGGTATCGTTACAACTTGAATCGAATGCCGGCAATGGCTGAAACGCGGCCTTTGAGCATCAGTTCTATGGTCGTCGTGTCGAAAAGAGGTGCCGCCCAATCAACGAGGCGAGCCCCAAGCAAACGGCAGACAGGGAACGTCATGCGGTTCATTATCAAAACGGCATTCTTGCTTGGATTGGTCGCCTTCTTCATGTCGCCGAGGCAAGGCGAAGGCCCGGACGCAGCATCGAGCTTCAACCTCTATCAGGGCCTTCAGGGGCTTCAGCAGGCCGTGGCCGACCTCTCGGGCTTCTGCGAGCGAGCGCCGGATGCGTGCGCCATGGGGCAGAGCGTTGCCATTTTCGCAGGCGATCGCATCAGCGACGGCGCCCGCCTCGCCTATCGGATGATGCGGGACGGATCGGGCGAGGAACGGGTGGTCGATCCCTACATGACCTCGGCCATCCAGAGCGAGCCCCCAGCCGTCGATCCGATCGGCAAGATGATCGACGCCGTCGACGAGAGCCCCATCGTCGAAACGCCGCAGATTGCGCCGCCGACCGAATACCGACGCCCGATAATCGCGCAGCAAAGTGCTGCCATTCCCGCGAGCCCGGCCACCGTACCGCTCATGCCCAAGCGTATTCCTGTGCCCCAGAATCCGCCTCGGACCTGACACCGGCCCTCAATCCTACTATATCGGCAATAGGAGCATCGGATGCCCATCCGGTGCTCCACGCTATTCTGGAAGCGGATGCATCATGCCGACGTTCGAAGATATCGCTGCCGAGTTTGAGTTTCTCGATGAGTGGGAGGATCGCTACCGCTACCTGATCGAGCTGGGCCGGCAGCTTCCGGAGATGCCGCCCGAGGCGCAGAACGATACCAACAAGGTGCGCGGCTGCGTCAGTCAGGTCTGGTTGATCAGCCACAAAGACGGCGCCATGCCGCCCCACCTGACCTATGAAGGCGAGTCCGACGCCCATATCGTGCGCGGCCTTGTCGCCATCGCCTTGACGCTCTTCTCGGGCAAGACCGCGCCGGAGATCCTGGAGATCGACGCCGAGGCCGCCTTCGCAAGGCTCGGCCTCAAGGAGCATCTGACACCGCAGCGCTCGAACGGCCTGAGGGCCATGGTCACGCGCATCAAGGAAGATGCTCGTCACGCTCTCGAAGCGGTCTGAGGTTTTCGGGCGGCCGGATCAGCCGTTGCCCGCCGCATCGCGGTCCGCTCCGGTGATGGTCGGGCGATAATCGGCAGCGCCCCATCGCCGGATATGTCCGCTCTTGCCCGAGCCTGCCTCGCGGTCGAATCCGTAATGGCGCGCCAGCATGCCGAGTCCCGCCTTCAAGAGAAGCTTCGCGGACCGGGCCGGCCAGCAGCGCTCATGCTCGACCGTCTCCAGCCCTTTCAGGAAACAACACACGTCCAAAAGCACGCCCGACAGTTCCGGGCCAACCGAGGCGATCGCCGAATTGACGCGGGCCTTGGCGTCCAAGGCCGTCTCGGAGAGGTCGCTCGCGCCGCGCCATCCCTCGCTCGCCTTCGCGCCAAAATCCCATCGCTGACTGACAGCGGGCGTCAATCCGGCGCGGGTGAAATCGGCGCGCAAGCGCTCGCCGGCCATCGCCTCGCTTGGCGCAAGAAATGGTCGGCCATCGCGCGCGGCACGAGTGGCAAGACGGTAGAGCGGCGATTCTTCCTGATTGAAGGTCTGCCGGAGCGCGGTCATCGCGGATCTCCGTCGAGGTCCTGAGCGGGCGGTGGCATGAGTTCGGCGCAGGACGTCGCCAGTCGCTCCAAACGGCTGAGAAGAGCGTCGAAGTCACGGTCCTCGCGCTGATCCTCGATCCGGCGCACGGCATGGCCGATGCTGCTTCTGTCACGGCCGAAGTTCGGAGCGATCGAGGCGAGCGGCACCTGGAATATGACGTGGGCCAGATACATCGCCACATGCCGCGCCAGACATATTTCGGCGAGACTGCGTTGCGGCTGGACGATCTCCGCCACCGGCACATCGAGACAGGCGCTGACGATTTCCTGGGCCATGACACATCGAAGGCCTGCCGCGCGAGGCGGCATCGCGGGCCTCGGAAGTGGCGCCTCGCGGCGTTGGAAAGAGTGTTGGGGGGTACTCACGGGGCTCGGCTGCATGACTTCACCTTTTGTCAGCGATGCCTCCTGTCTAGCGCAACCCTGAGGATATAGGAATAACTTCCTTCCATCTGCTAGCGCATACTTCTGCCAAAATCCCTTAGGATGCAGGGCTCATACCTCCACCATCAATGAGCCATGCGTTTATTTTCCTCCCCTCCCCGCACAGCTGCCCATCATTGTCGACGTCCAAGGCAGGAGAGCGAATGTGACCCAGGAAACAGCGTTGGCGGGGATGGAGCAGGCACTGCGCGCTGCGGCTCGCAGCTACATCGAGAATCTGCGCACTTCCCAGCGCCAGGCGGAATACGGCCAATACATAGCGTCCGCGCTCGCCCGGTTGGGATATCCTCCCCCGGCGCATGGTTGGCCCGTCCTGGCGAGCGGAATCGATTCCGCCCTCGCGGCTCGTCTGCGCCAGGCGGTAGTCGCCGAGATGGCGCGCCTGTTGCGCCTCGCGCGAAGCGGCCATCCCGCCTACGACGTCAATCGACACATCGCGACGAGCCGCGCGCTCGCCTGGCTTGACGGTCGGGATCGCGACCAATCCTCCCGCGAGGGGAACTCGCGACCAAGCGGAAAGAGCCTCAACAGCCGCTTCGTCCGTCGCGCCCATCGCCGCGGCACCTCGCGCCTCGCCGGCGCATGATGCGCCCTGACGTCGCGGCAAGCGATGGTTGCGCTCGACGTCGCCTCACATCGCGGTATCATCCCCGCACAGGGACGCCTTCCGCTTAAACGCTCTCATAAGATCGTCAAGCGGATTGCCGGAACGAACCATGGGAGGACCGTGAAGCGCCATGACCGTCAGAAACCTCGACGCTCTGTTTGCTCCCAAGTCCATTGCGCTGATCGGGGCGAGCAACCGCCCCGGCACAGTGGGCTCAGTGCTCGCACGCAACCTGTTCCGGGCAGGCTTCCAGGGGCCGGTGATGCCCATCAATCCCCACGAGGAGGTCATCGGCTCGACGGTCAATTATCGCTCGGTGGCGGATCTGCCGCTTGACCCCGATCTGGCCGTCATCGCAACACCCGCCGCATCGGTTCCCGCACTTGTCGCGGAGCTGGGCGAGCGGGGGTGCCGAGCGGCCGTGGTCATCTCCTCCGGCTTCAGCCCTTCCTTGCGCGACGAGCTTCTCGCCGCCGCCCGCCCCCACCTCATGCGCATCGTCGGGCCAAGCTGCGTCGGCTTCGTGTCGCCGCAGCGCGGCATCAACGCTTCCATCGCGCATATCACGCCACGCGCCGGTGATCTCGCCTTCGTCTCCCAGTCCGGCCCCTTGGCGCTTGCCGTCCTGGATTGGGCAGACGCCCATGGCGTCGGCTTTTCCCATCTCCTGTCGATCGGCGACATGAGCGATGTCGATATCGGCGATCTTCTCGACCACCTTGCCCAGGACGGGCGCACGCGCGCCATTCTGCTTTATGCCGAGTCGATCACGGGGGCGCGCAAGTTCATGTCGGCGGCGCGGATCGCGGCGCGCATCAAGCCGGTGGTCATCATCAAGAGCGGGCGCACCGAGGCTGGCGCGCGGGCCGCCATGTCACACACCGGCGTCCTCGCCGGTTCCGACGCGGTCTGCGATGCCGCCTTCAGGCGTGCCGGCATGCTGCGCGTCGCCTCACTGCGCGAGCTGTTCGAGGCTGTCGGCACCTTGGCCTGCCAGGTGCGCCCTCGGGGAAACCGGCTTGCGATTCTGACCAACAGCGGCGGAGCGGGCGTGCTGGCGACGGACGCGCTGGAGGATCATGGAGCCACCCTCGCCGCGCTCGCGCCAGAGACGTTGTCACAGCTCGAAGCGCTTCTGCCCGCCGACTGGTCGCATGGCAACCCGGTTGAAATCCTGCGGGAAGCGACCGGCGAGCGCTATGAAAAGGCTCTTAAGGCCATCCTTCCAGACCATGAACAGGACGCGGTTCTCGTCATGAACTGCCCGACAGCGACGACCGACGGGCTTGATGCGGCGAGGGCCACTGTCGCGGCGCTGGGCAGCACCCGTCGCGTGCCGATTCTCACCTGCTGGATGGGCGCGAGCACGGCCGAGCCGGCGCGCCGCCTGTTCGCGGAGAGGGCCGTGCCGACCTACGAGACCCCCGACGGCGCAGTTCGCGCGTTCATGCACCTCGTCGAGTACCGGCGCAATCAGGACCTCTTGATGCAGACGCCACCGCCCCTCAAGGTCAATCCGGCTCACCGGGAGACCGCCAGGGTGCTCGTCGAGGAGGCACTCCGCGAGGGACGCGATGTCCTGACCGAGCCTGAGGCCAAGCAGTTGCTGGCAGCCTACGAGATTCCCGTGGTCGACACCCGGATCGTCACGACCCCGCAGGAGGCGGCGGCCGCGGCCGAGGAGATCGGATACCCGGTCGCCCTCAAGATCCTGTCACGCGACATTTCCCACAAGTCGGAGGTCGGCGGAGTCCAACTGGAGCTCGATTCGCCCGAGGCGGTGCGCATCGCGGCGAGCGACATGCTCGATCTGGTTCGCCAGCGCAAACCGAAGGCACAGGTCGACGGGTTCACCGTCCAGCAGATGATCGTGCGGGCGCACGCCCACGAACTCCTGGTGGGCATTGCCGAAGACCCGAACTTCGGCCCCGTTGTGCTCGTCGGCCAGGGCGGAACAGCCGCCGAGGTCATCGCGGACCGCGCAGTTGGCTTGCCGCCTCTCAACATGGTTCTCGCCCACGACATGATCGCAAGAACGCGTGTCTCGCGGCTTCTCAGGGGATATCGCGAGCGGCCCGCCGCCGATATGGACGCCATCGCGCACACGCTCGTGAAGCTCTCCCAGATGGCGGCCGACTTCGCCGAAATCGCTGAGCTGGACATCAACCCGCTTCTCGCCGACCATTCGGGGGTCATCGCCCTGGACGGGCGCGTCGTGGTGCGCCCGAAGCCGGCGGCGGGCACCGCCCGCTTCGCCATTCGCCCCTATCCCGAAGAGCTCGAGCGCGACATCACGCTGCGCGCCGGGGCAGGCTATCACATCCGCCCCATCCGCCCCGAGGACGAGCCGGCGCTCATCGAGATGCTGGAGCGATCCTCGCCTGAGGATCTGGTGCTGCGCTTTTTCGCGCCGGTGAAGAGGATCGATCACAGCTTCGTCGCGCGTCTGACCCAGATCGACTACGAACGGGAGATGGCTTTCGTGATCAAGCCGGACGCGTCGATGGAAGCGCCGATCCTCGGCGCGGCGCGCATCATCGCCGATCCGGACAACGAGGCGGCGGAATATGGCATCATGGTTCGCTCCGACATGAAGGGCCACGGGATCGGCTCGGCGCTGATGCGCCATCTCCTCGTCTACGGCAAGGCGCGGGGGCTCAAGCGGGTCTTCGGCGACGTGCTCTATGAGAATCGCGGGATGATCGACCTCGCCGGGCGGCTTGGCTTCAGCCGGCATGTCGACGAGAACGATCCGCAAATCTGCCGCGTCGAGATTGATCTGGCGACCATCGATCCCAATCTCGCCGGTTAGGGCGCTCCGTGAAAAGTGGAGAGGCTTTCCGGCCTCTCCACGCAGATGGAGCGGGAAGGTGAATCGGCGGCACCCCTCAGGACCCCGGAAGGTTGGATCCTGCTCCAAGCCGAGCCAGGGCAAGACTGATACAGGATCAACCAGGGAAGCCACCGCTCTCCGGCTTGCTTTATTCCGCCTTGCGGATTAAGCAGTATGGTATGGCAGTTGGCGAGCGCGTGGCGATCCGTATGGGAGGTCGCGAAGGGAGCCGCCAGCCTCAGCCGCTTCCGCGGCTGCGGCATTTGGGATTTACACGAATGGCAGATCCACTTTTCAAATCAATGACAGCAACAGGCTCGGCTGAAGCAGATAACGCGGAGAACGGCGGCGACAGCGGCGCAAAGCTCTTCTACAAGATGGCTGCGGTTCTCGACTGTTTCACTCGGGCACGGGGGCAGCTTTCCATTTCAGAAATCATGGATGAGACAAGTCTGCCGCGGACGACGGTCCACCGGATCGTTGCATCCTTGCGAGACATTGGCCTCCTGGATCAGGACGGGCGACGCCAGACATATCGTCTGGGCCTGAAGATGTTCTATTTCGGCAACGTGGTGATCGCGAATCTGGACTTAAACCGCCACGCACACCAACATATTCTGGAATTGCATCAGCTCACCGGAGAAGTCGTCCATCTCCATATTTTCGATGGCAGCCAGATGGTGTGCATCGAACGCGAGGAAATGGACGAAACACGCCTGACGACGCTGACCACCATGGAGGCGGCGCCAACCTATTGCACCGCGGTCGGCAAGGCGTTCCTCGCCTTCCAGGACAGCGATCTCATCGCTCGCATCGCAGTCGAAGAAGGGCTCAAGGCGCGCACGGCCCACACGCTGGCGACGCTTGAGACGCTACAGGCCGACCTTGCCCAGATCAGGGACCGGGGTTTTTCGATTGATGATGAAGAAAACCAGCTTGGCATCCGCTGCGTCGGCGCGCCGATCCGCGACTCCAGGGGGCGAGTCTTCGCCTCCATCAGCGTATCCGGTACCAGTGCACGAATGCCTTTGAGCAGGATTCACGGCTTGGCACCTGCGGTCATCCGCACAGCCGATGAAATCTCGCTGCGGTTGGGGTGGAACAACCTGTAGGAATTAGCGCCCGATTTTCGATGCTAGTTCCGAATTATGGGATTGACAGCCTGAGGCAATAGTTTTAGTCCCTTCCCATCAAAGGAGTTGGGAGGCTACCGATGAGGCTGATGAAATCCGTCGTTGCCGTTCTTCTGGCTGGGTCAGCGAGTGCGGGAGGATCGCTCGCCGCTGAATTCCCACAGCGGCCGGTAACGATCATCGTACCGGCTGCAGCCGGCGGTGGCGGGGATACGACGACGCGTCTCCTCGCTCGCAGTCTCGAAGGTCAGCTCGGACAACCGATCACCATCATCAACCAGGGCCAGGGAGGTGGCGTCGTCGGACTGACGTCGATCAAGAACGCGACACCTGACGGCTATACGGTTGGCCTTTTATTCCCTTATGCGGGATACCGATTTACCGGGCAGGCGGATTTTTCTGCGTCAGACTTCACGCCCATCGCCAACTTTAACGGCGACTCATCGTCCATCGTCGTCGCCTCCGGCTCACCGTTCAAGTCGC
Organism: Consotaella salsifontis; assembly: GCF_900167365.1. Taxonomy (GTDB): domain Bacteria; phylum Pseudomonadota; class Alphaproteobacteria; order Rhizobiales; family Rhizobiaceae; genus Consotaella; species Consotaella salsifontis. Next base: position 107,146 of record NZ_FUXL01000002.1, read on the forward strand.
TGAAGGAAGCGCTCGACGCGCTGAAGGCATCGCCGTCCGAATACAAGATCCATTGCAGCGGCGGCTGCGGCAGCGTCTGGGACGTGCCTGTTGCGGCCATGATGCTCGACTATGGCATCGCCGTCGACAAGATCAGCTGGATTCCCGGCCAAGGCGCTGCCACCGGCCTCACCGAGCTGGCGTCCGGCGGGGTGGACTTCCAGACGGTCTCGCTGCCCGAGGCATCGTCTCTCATGAAGGCGGGCGTCGTGCGGCCGCTGGCCGTCCTCAGTCCGAAAAAGGTTCCGGGCTTCGAAGACGTGTCACTGGCCGGCGATACAGTTGGCCACCCGGTCGACGGCGGAACGTGGCGGGCCATCGGTGGGCCGGCCGGTATTCCCGAAGACACCGCCGCGACCTGGGAAGCCGCGATCAGGGCGGCCGTTGAATCCGATGAATTTCAGCAGGCCATGGCCACCGCCAATTTCGGCGTGAAGTGGATGAGCGCTGAAGAACTCGCTGCCCTCATGCATACGCACGAGGAAGAGACGCAGCGCGTCATGACCGCCCTCGGCTACCAGAAATAGTCATTCGCGGAATCCAGTCATGAAAATCCACGATGCCATCATCGGCGCGATCTTCCTTTGCATCGGGATTGCTGTCGTCATCTATGCGAGGACGCTGGTTCCTCCCCGTCATCTTGCTTATGGTCCGGGTTTCTTCCCGTTTCTCGTGGGATGCGGCCTTGCCTTGGTCGGCGGCGGCATCGTGATCCAGAGCTGGCGCGGCCTTCGTGCCACGCCCTTTCTGGTCGCGCCGGACTGGCTGGCTTCGCGCAAGGCGTTCCTTCGCTTCTGGGTGCTACCGTTCAGCATCGCCTTCTACATGCTGGCGATCGGGCCGTTTGGCTTCCTCGGCACGGCAACCGTCCTTCTCGCGATGATCCTGGTGGTCAACGACGTGTCGCCGCTCCCGGCGATCGGGATTTCTCTGGCGGTGGCGATGGTCGTCAACATCATCTTCGCGTCCTTCCTCCACGTGCCTTTATCCTGGGGGCTTCTGACGCCGATCTCGGGGTGGTTCATATGGTAGACCCCCTCGCCATTTTCGCTCAGCTTGCCGATCCTTATCTGCTCGCGGTCATCCTCGTCTGTTCCTGCTACGGCCTGATCATCGGAGCCATTCCAGGCCTGACGGCGCTCATGGCGACAGCGCTGCTCGTTCCCTTCATCATCTTCATGAAGCCCCTGCCCGCCGTGGCGGCCATCATCTCCGCGTCGGCCATGGCGATCTTCGCGGGCGACATTCCGGGAGCGCTGTTGAGAATGCCCGGAACACCGGCTTCCGCAGCCTATGCCGACGACGCCTACGGGCTGACGCGGAAAGGAAAGGCTTCGTTGGGCCTCGGCGCGGGGCTGTTCGCTTCGGCCGCCGGCGGGTTGATCAGCGCAACCGTCCTCAGCCTTTGCGCTCCGTGGCTGGCGCGGATCGCCCTCTCCTTCTCCAGCGTGGAATATTTCTGGCTCGGGGTGCTGGGCCTGTCCTGCGCGACCTTCGTCGCCGGCCCCTCGTTGCTCAAGGGTATGGCGTCCCTGCTGCTTGGCCTTCTGCTGGCGACGGTCGGCCTCGACCCTGTGTCTGGAATGCCCCGCTTCACCTTCGGTTCGACCAACCTGATGGGTGGGCTTGGCCTGATCCCGGTGCTGATCGGCCTGTTCGCCATATCGGAGCTCCTGCGCAACGCCAATGTCGATCTCGTCGGCGAGCAGAAGGCCAATCGAAGTGGCTCGATCTTCGCCACCATCGGGGAGGTCGTTCCTCGGCACAAGACGGCCATCTTCCGCGGCAGCTTCATCGGCACGATCGTCGGCGCGCTGCCCGGCGCCGGGTCGGATATTGCGGCATGGATCTCCTATGCCATGGGCCGGCGCTTCTCCAAGGTCGGCTCGGCCGATACGGACGAAGGCGCGGTCGAGCGGATCGTATCGGCGAGCGCGGCCAACAATGCCAGTCTCGGCGGCGCCTACATCCCGGCCACCGTGTTCGGCATCCCCGGCGACGCGATCACCGCCATCGTCATCAGCGTGATGTTCATCAAGGGCATCAATCCCGGCCCGACGCTGTTCCTCAACCGGCCGGAAGTCATCTACACGATCTTCGCGATCTTCTTCGTCGCAAACCTTCTGATGATCCCGCTTGGCATCGGCTGCATCCATGCGTTCGGCCTGATCCTGCGGATGCCGGCGAAGTTCGTCTCACCCGTCATTCTTCTCTTCTGCGTCCTCGGTGCCTTCTCCGTCGAGAATACACTCTTCGCCGTCGGGCTGATCATCGTCTTCGGTCTGCTTGGATATGTGATGGAGGCCAACTCCATCCCCCTCGCCCCGGCAATCCTCGGGCTCATTCTCGGGCCTTTGCTGGAGCAGACATTCATGACGACCATGCTGAAGTCCCAGGGCGATCTCATCGCCTTCTTCAACCGCCCGATCGGCGGCACGATCGGAGTTCTGACTCTCGGAATCTGGACGCTGACGGTCGCTCTCAAGGCTTTCAACTCGGCAAATCGCGAAGGCGAATTACAAACCGACACCAATCAGGTGTGAATTCCAATCATCGACATGAATTAACGGTTGTCACTTATAATTCTACTAGATTATACTTCGTATTAACAAGTATTATCACCAAACTACAGGGAGGCTGCATCAATGAAAACCACATCCAGGATCGCCGGAGCCCTCATCGGCGCAGTCGCGGCGAATGCGCTCCTCGCGGCGGATGCACTCGCCGACTGGCCTGAGCAGCCAGTCAATCTCATTGTCGTGGCGGGCGCCGGCGGCGGCAGCGACTACACCATGCGTCTGATCGCGAGAGAGCTGGAGACGAGCGGCGGCCAGCCGATCAACGTCATCAACCAGGCCCAGGGCGGCGGCATCGTCGGATACACAACCTATACGACCGCAAAGCCCGACGGCTATACGCTTGGACAACTCTCCCCGTTCGCGCAGTTCAAGATTCTCGGGCAGGCCGATTTCACCGCCGACAGCTTCACGCCCATCGCTCTCGTCAACGTCGATCCTTCGGCCATTCACGTTGCGGCGGATTCCAAGCTTCAGTCGCTTGATGATATTGTCGCCGCTCTCAAGAAGGATCCGGCCAGCCTCAAGATTTCCTGCGGCGGAACCTGCAGCGCGAGCTGGGACATCCCGTTCATCTCGCTGATGATGGCCGAGGGCATAGACGTCGCCAAGGTCAATCTCATTCCGGCGCAGGGGTCTGCGGCCGGCCTTCAGGAGCTCGCCTCGGGCGGCGTCGACGTGGTGCTTTGCTCGGTTCCCGAGACGGATGCGCTGACCGCCGCCGGCATGGTGAAGACGGTCGCCGTCCTCGCAGACGAGCGTCTCAAGCGCTATCCCGACGTGCCGACCGCCAAGGAGCTGACTGGCAAGGACGTGACCGGCGGCACATGGCGCGGCATCGCGGGGCCGGCGGGTATGGACCCCGCGCTGGTCTCCCAGATCGAGGGGCGTATTCATCAGGCTTATGAAACAGAGAGTTTTCAGAAGGGCATGAGCGATCGCGGTTTTGGCACCCAATACATGGGAGCCGAGGATTTCTCCGCCTTTCTCCATCAACACGAGGCGCAGACCAAAGAGGTCATGAACGCTCTCGGCCTTGGTGCGGGCGCCGGCAAGTAAAGACCGGCAGGGCTCCCCCGGAAGACAGGGTTTCCGGGGGAGAGGTCCGTCACCCGCCACACTCGACGATATCACCAGCTTCTCGCGGCAGCTTTCGTTGCCGCGACGGGAACGTAGTGTCCACTGAAGGCTTTCGAATTTCTTCTTCGAGGATCGAAATGGACACTGCGTTCCCCTCCAATCTTCATGGTGACGGCTTCCCTCCGCCCCCGTGAAGCAACCTTAAACTTCGAGGAGAATGTTGAAATGAAAAAGGCCGTCGGCCTCATGCCCGCGTGCATGACCATCTGGAACAGCGATCAGAGCTACTCCAAGCCGAAGATGGAGAAGTATCTCCGCTGGCTGCTCGAGCAGGGCGCACAGTGCCTGTCAATCTGCGGCAGCACCGGCGAAAACATCACCATGAGCCATGACGAGCAGAAGGAGATCATGGACCATGTGCTCGGCTTCATCGCCGGCGAGGTTCCGGTCTTCTGCGGCACCGGCGTCTATCCCACGATGCACACGGTGATGCTCAGCAAGTTCGCCGAGGAGCACGGCGCCGACGGCGTCATGGTCATCCTGCCCTACTACCTGACCCCCCACAAGAAGGCGGTGATGAATCACTTCCGCGAGCTGCGGCAGAACATCTCCATCCCGATCATGGTCTACAACAACCCCTGGTTCACGGGCTACGAGTTGACGCCGCTGGAGGTCAAGACGCTGGTCGACGAAGGCGTGGTCAGCGCCATCAAGGCGGCCCACGGCGATGCCAACCGCGTCCATGAGCTGAAATTCCATTGCGGCGACAAGCTCGATGTCTTCTACGGGCATGACTATGCGGCAATGGAGGGTCTTCTCGCCGGCGCCGATGGCTGGCTGAGCGGTTTTCCCGCCATTCTGCCGCGCGCCTGTCGTGACCTGCAAGACATCTGCATCGTCGAGAAGAACGTCGATAAGGCACGCGCCCAGCAGGCCAAGATGCAGCCGTTCATCGACTACTTCTTCTATGACAAGGAGGCAGGCGTGCCGCACTGGCAAGAGGTCTGCAAGTACACCTTGACCGCCCAGGGTCTGGATGTCGGCCTGCCGCGCCGGCCGCTGGGCGACCTGGACGACGCGAACAAGAAGAAGATCGAAAAGCTGCTGGCCGATCTTCTTTAGGACGGCCGAGCATGGGTGCCGGCCGCTCATGGACGCCGGCACCTGTCAAGGCTTGCCGTCAGATGCCCCTTCGGCCGATTGGCTCATGCTTTCGGGGCCGACCGACCCTTGAATTGGCGGATCGGGCATTCTCGTGAATTCGTCGCGGCCGATGCATCCGTCGTCGGCCCGGCCTCCATGAATTCCCATGAATCTCATCACACGTCGTCGACGCGGGGAGAGGCGCGGCGTTGCCGGCCGGCGCGACGAAGCTTCAGGAGGAAAGCATGAAGAATACGGGACGTTTCGGGTTGGCGGCGGTCGTCGCTGGCGCCGCTCTCGCCTTATCCACTCTCGCGGGGGCCGCCGCGGACAAGGTCATCAAGATCGGCACGGGCATTTCCGAGCAGCACTACCAGTATCACGCCATTCAGGAGTTCAAGAAATACGTCGAGGACAAATCCGGCGGCCATCTCGGCGTTGAAATCTATCCCAACGCGATGCTTGGCGGCGACCTCGATGTGCTCGAGGCGATCAAGCTCGGCACGGTGCAGATGAACGTGCCGACGCCCTCCGTGCTCGGAAACTTCGTCAAGGAATTCCGCCTTCCTGATCTGCCCTACGTCTTCCCGAACGAGGCAGTGGCAAACCGCGTCGCCGATAGTCCCTGGGCCGAGGAGCTTCTCAAGAAGCTGGAGCCCGTCGGTTTTCGCGGACTGGCGATCGGCGATTTCGGCACGCGCCACATTACCAACCGGGTGCATCCGATCACCTCGCTCGCGGACCTCAAGGGCCTCAAGCTGAGGGTCATGCAGAACCCGGTCATTCTCGACGTCTTCCGCGCTCTCGGCGCCAATCCGACGCCGATGGGCTTCGGCGAGGTCTTCTCCGCCCTGCAAACGGGAGCGATCGACGGGCAGGAAAACCCTTATGCCACGATCCTTCTGTCGCGCTTCTACGAGGTGCAGCCGTACCTTTCCAACAGCGGGCACATGCACTCCTGGGACGTTTTGATCATCGGCAAGGCGTTCTATGACGGCCTGACGCCGGAGGAGCAGAAGGTTGTTTCCGAGGGCGCGAAGATCTTCGCCGCCTATGAGCGCAAGGCCTCGAAGGAAAGCGAGACCGAAGCGCTGCAGAAGTTGATTGCGACCGGCATCACCTACACCGAAATCTCACCGGAAAATCTCGCGGAGATGCGCAACACCGCCCTGCCTGTGGTGGAGAAGCACGGCAAGGAAATCTCGCCCGAGATGTACGACGGCTTGATGAAGGCGATCGACGCAGCGTCGACCAACTGAGCCGCGTTTCGTCCGATCCCATTGGACCAATCAAGGCGCACCGGCGAAGCGTTTGCCGATGCGCGCGGGCAGAGGAAGACGGTGCGCCCGCCCCCGTGTCCAACTGAAAGGCCAACGCGGCCAATGCCGGCGTCGCCCCATGGCGGCGGAAAAGAACAACGACTTCGCGCGGGGAGGTGCGAAGAATGGTCCGCAAGTTTCTTTCCCATACCGATAAGATTGAGGAGACGCTGAGCGTTCTCCTCTTCCTCGCGCTCGTCGTGCTTTGCTTCATGCAGGTGCTTTTCAGGTTTTTCCTGAACTTCTCCCTGTCATGGACAGAGGAGCTGGCGAATTATGATTTCATCCTGCTCATCTACGTTTCGTGCAGCCTGGCCATTCTGCGAGGTGCGCATGTCCGCGTCGAGATTATCGACGCGCTTGTGACGGGCGTCGCAAAGTACGTGCTCGACCAAATCCTCGATCTCATCTGGACCATCTTCATCTTCGCCGTCGGTTATTACGGCATCGGCATCATGCGGGATGCGTTCCTGGTCGAGAAGACCACTCCGGCCCTGGATTGGCCCTACGGTGCCGTCTACGCGATCGTGCCCGCGACCTTCTTCCTCATGACCGTGAGACTGCTCCAGCGCATGGTGCAGCGCCATCGCGCCTGGGTCACGAACCACGAGAACATTTAGGCGCGGAGGCTTTCCCATGAGTGGCACCACCATCATGTTGGGGACGTTCTTCGTCCTCCTCTTTCTCGGCATGCCCATCGCGATCACCATCGGGATCTCGACCGCGCTGGCCCTGATGGTCAGCGGCATGCCCATCGCCTTCATTTCCCAGCTTGCCTTCTCCTCCCTCGACAGCTTCGTCTTCCTGGCGATCCCGCTCTTCATCATGGCGGGATACGTCATGGAGGTGGGCGGGCTTTCACGGCGCATCGTCGATTTCGCGTCGAGCCTGATCGGCAGGGTCACGGGCGGGCTCGGTATCGTCACGGTGCTCGCCTGCATGTTCTTCGCCGCGATCTCCGGCTCGTCCCCGGCAACCGTGGCGGCCATCGGAACGATGATGATCCCGTCCATGGTGCGACGCGGCTACGATGCGAACTTCGCCGGCGGCCTCACCGCCTGCGCGGGCTCTCTCGGCATCATGATCCCGCCGTCCATTCCGATGATCGTCTATGCCATCAGCGCCGATCTTTCGATCGGCAAGATGTTCGTCGCCGGCGTCGTGCCCGGCGCGCTCATCGGCGCCGGTCTCATTGCCGTCGCCTTTTTTCTGGCGCTCCGGCGGGGATACAAGGGGTCCGACCAGCCCTTCTCCTGGAGGAGGGTCGCGCGGACGGGCTGGGACGGCAAATGGGCGCTGCTGACGCCGATCGTCGTCCTGGGCGGCATCTACTCCGGCGTGTTCACGCCGACCGAGGCCGCCTGTGTGACGGTGGTCTACACCCTCATCGTATCCCTGTTCATCTACAAGGACATGCGGCTGCGGGACCTTTACGTCATCACCTCGCGCTCGGCGATGACGACCGGCACGGTGATGATCATCCTCGGCTTCGCCATGGCCTTCGCCCGTTATCTGACGATCATGCAAGTGCCCAACGAGGTGGCCGAGTTCATCCTGCAGATCACGGACAACCCGACGGTGATCATGCTCATGTTCGTGGTGATGATCTTCATCACCGGCATGTTCATGGACACGACGGCGCAAATCCTGATCTACACGCCGCTCTTGCTGCCGGTGCTCGTGAAGCTCGGCGTCGATCCCTATCATTTCGGCATCATCCTGATCGTCGGCACGGAGCTCGGCCTCATCACGCCGCCGGTGGGCGTCAACGTCTTCATCGCCAAGACGATCAGTGGCACTCGGCTCGTCGACCTCGCCTTGTCGATCATCCCGTTCGTCGCCAGCATGCTCATCATCCAGATACTGATGGTGTTCCTGCCACAGATCGTCACCTTCGTCCCCAATCTGCTCTACCCGTGAACGGGTTCAGTCCTCCGTGGAGTCGTCTCGCGGAGGGCCCAAGGCTGGCGCGATTAGCGCTTTTCCTCACAAACATGGCCTTGCCGATCTCGGGCAAGACCGCGTTGAAACCATGGAAGAAAGACATCATGGGCTCCCACCTTCTCGGCGGCGTTGCTCAGCCGGCCCCTGCATCACGCGATCTCGAAGAACTCGCCCGCTTGATCCGGGGCAGGGTGTCGACCGACAGTATCAGCCGCACGGTCTTTGCCACCGATGCCTCGGCCTATCGCGAGCCGCCCATTGGCGTCGTCGTGCCGGAGGATAAGGTCGATCTCGTCACGATCGTGCGCTTTGCCGCCGAGCACGGGCTGGCGCTGATCCCGCGCGGCGCCGGCACGTCGCTGGCGGGCCAGGTCGTCGGCTCCGGCCTCGTCGTCGACATGCGCAGGTTCGATCGCATCCTGGAAGTCAACGCGGCCGAGCACTGGGTGCGCGTCGAGCCGAGCGTGATCCGCAACAGCCTCAACGAGGCTCTGCTGCCCCACGGGCTGCTCTTCGGCCCGGAAACGAGCACGGCCAACCGTGCCGTGATCGGCGGCATGATCGGCAACAATTCCTGCGGCGCTCATTCGATCGTCTGGGGCTCCACCCGCGACAACCTGCTTTCGGTGAATGCCATTCTCTCCGATGGCAGCGAGGCCGTGTTCAAGGCCCTCTCCCCCGAGGAGTTCCACCGCAAGCGGGCCCTGCCCACTCGTGAGGGCGATATCTATCAGACGATTTTCAAGGAATTATCGGATCCCGTCCGGCGCCAGCGCATCATCGAGGAATACCCGAAGCCCTCGATCAAGCGCCGCAACAACGGCTATGCGATCGACCTCCTTCTGCGCTCCAACGTCTTCACGCCGGGCGGTCCGGACTTCAACATGGCGACCGTTGTCGCCGGATCGGAAGGAACGCTGTGCCTCGTCACGGAGGCCAGGCTCGCGCTGGTGCCCCTGCCCCCGCCGGTGACGGGCTGTGTCGCGATGCACTTCGACGATACGATCGAGTCTTTGAAGGCCACGCTGATTGCCCGGAAATACGATCCGACGAGCTGCGAGCTGATCGGCGAGTTTCACGTCCAGCAGGCGATCGCCAACAACAGGGAGAACCCGCACAACGTCATTGGGCAGTCGAGCCGCTGGATCGAGGGAGCCCCGAAATCGATCATCGTCGTGGAACTCGTCGGCGACAGCCGAGAGGAGATCGAGACGCGTGCGGGCGCCATGGTCGCCGAGCTCAGGGAAAGGCGGATGGGCTATGCTTGGCCGCTGTTCTTTGGCGAGGATGTCGATCGCATCTGGACCTTGCGCCGTTCTCTCGGCGGTATCAACAGCTCCAGGCCCGGCGATGTGAAGCCCTTCGAGGTCATCGAGGATTGCGCCGTCGATATCGAGGATCAGCCGGAATATGTGCGCCGTCTCGAGGAGATACTCCACCGCGAGGGCGTCCAGTTCACCCATTCCGCTCACGCCGGCGACGGCGAGCTCCACACCATTCTCTTCGTCAACTACAAGACCTCGCAAGGCGTGGCGCTCGTGCGCCGCGTGCTCGAACAGGTGGTCGAGCTGATCAAGAGCTTCAGAGGCTCGCTCTGCGGCGAACATGGCGATGGCCGTCTGCGGGCGGAATTTCTCCCCCGTCTCATCGGGCAGGACAATTACGACCTGTGTTGCCGGATCAAAGCCGCCTTCGACCCGGCGGGCATCCTCAATCCCGGCAAGATCGTTCATGCGCCGCGCATGGATGTGTCGCTGCGCTACAAGCCGGACGCACCGACGCCGGACATCGCCACCGTCTTCGACTGGAGCCGTGACCTCGGCATCATCCGTGCGGTGGAGCGATGCAGCGGCATCGGCGAATGCAAGAAGGTCACGAGCGGGCTGATGTGCCCGAGCTATATGGCAACGCGCGAGGAGAAAGATTCCACGCGGGCGCGCGCCAATGTTCTGCGCGAATTTCTCACCAACTCGCCCAAGGAAAACCGGTTCGATCACGCCGAGATCAAGGAGATCCTGGATCTTTGCCTTTCCTGCAAGGGCTGCAAGAGCGAGTGCCCGGCCACCGTCGACATGGCGAAGCTCAAGGCCGAATTCCTTCAACACTACCACGACGCGCACCGTCCACCGCTTCGCGCGCAGTTGATTTCATCCTTCGCGCCGATGATGCGCGCCGCGTCCCATGTCGCGCCGATCTTCAACTATCTCGCCACGCAGGAGCCGTTTTCCGGTCTGTTCAAGTCCATCGCCGGCTTCGCGCGCGACCGTTCGATGCCTGAGATTTCGCGTCCAACGCTGACCCGTTGGGCGCGGCGGCATCCTGACAGCGCATCGCTTGGCGTCCGCCGCGTTCATCTCTTCTGCGATGAATTCACCGATCTCAACGACGCCCACGTGGGAATCGCCGCGATGCAGCTGTTGAGGCATCTCGGCTACGACGTCCGACTCGTGCGCCCTGGACAGAGCGGCCGCGCGATGATCTCGCAGGGTTTCCTCAGGCGCGCGAAGGCTTGCGCCGAGCGCAATGTCATGGCGCTGAGGGACGAGGTGAGCAAGGAGGCGCCGCTGATTGCCATCGAACCCTCGGCCATCGCGTGCTTCAAGGACGAATATGCCGATCTCGTCGACGCCGAACTGCGGCAGGATGCCCGCTCGCTGGCCGCGCACAGCTTGATGTTCGAGGAATTCATTGCCCGCGAGATGGATCGCGGCGCCATCTCCGCCGACGCCTTCACCGACGAGGCTCGGCGGGTGCGTGTTCATGTCCATTGCCATCAGAAATCGCTGTCGTCGCCACAGATCGTGAGGCGCGTCCTCTCGCTGCCGCGAAACTACGACGTTGCGGAAATCCCCAGCGGCTGCTGCGGCATGGCCGGCGCCTTCGGCTACGAAAAGGAGCACTACGCGCTGTCGATGCGGATCGGCGAGCAGGTGTTGCTGCCCGCCGTGCGCGCCGAGGACGAGACGACGATCATCGCCGCCTCCGGCACCAGTTGCCGCCACCAGATCAAGGATGGCACGGGACGGCGCGCCCGGCACACGGCGGAAGTCCTTTACGAGGCGCTGAAGCGGTAACGCCGCGTCCTTAAGCGTCGGCGCGAGGGCAGTTCTCTCCCTGGTGTGCTTCCCTCCGGTTTCGCCTTCAACGAAAGAGCGAAATCAGAGTGGGCACGAGCGAAGCGCAATGATGCGCCCATCGCTCTGTGCCCCCTGCCATGCCGCGCCGCTCTTCTCCATCCTGGTTCGACTGACTTTTTTCCCGCCGGACAAAGCCGCATATCCCTATGTTTCTTAAACATATTCTTGGTCTCGTTTCAGGTATCTGACGCCGAACGAGCATTCGATGTCTCCCTTCTGACAGCGCTTCCCGGCGCACCGCATATCCTCCCAGCATCGACGAAGCAGTTTGTCGCTGCCGGGAGGGCGCAATGGAATTGCTGAGGGCATCTGCGAGCGGTCAGCTCGCCTGGCTTGGAGCGGCACTTCCGGCGAGACCGGCGCCTTCCGCTTCCTGCGCGAGCTGGTGATCATGCTCGCCTCGTTCCGGGAACTGGCGGTCAAATCGCCCTGGATCTATCGGATCAACGCCGGCTCCTGCAACGGCTGCGACGTGGAGATGGCGACCTGCGCGCTCATCCCGCGCTACGACATCGAGCGCCTGGGCTGCCAGTATTGCGGCAGCCCGCGTCACGCCGACATCGTCCTCATCTCGGGGCCTCTCACCCGGCGCGTGCTCGATGCCGCGCGCCGCGTCTTCGACGAGATTCCCGATCCGAAAGTGACGGTGGCGGTCGGCGTCTGCCCGATCTCGGGCGGCATCTTCCGCGAGAGCTACGCCGTCCTTGCCCCCATCGACCAGTACTTCCCCGTCGACGTCAACGTGCCCGGCTGCCCGCCTCGCCCCCAGGCCATCATCGAGGGCGTCGCCGAGGCCATCGAGGTCTGGCGCCAAAGGCTCTGACAAGGACAGACCTCATGAACTTCCTCGCCCTCTTCGCCCGAAATCTCACGAAAGGTCCCTACACAGAGCCCTTCCCGTTCGCGCCCGCGCCGACGGCCAAACGCTTTCGCGGCAAGATCGAGTTCGATGCGGAAACCTGTGAGGGCTGCCGCCTGTGCGAGCGCGTCTGCCCCGCCGGCGCCATCCGCATGACCAGGACCGCCGAGGGCATGACCTTCGACTGCTGGCACGATAGCTGCGTGTTCTGCGGCAACTGCGAATTCCACTGCCCGACGAAGTCGATCCACCAAACCGCCGATTGGCACCTCGCCCATACGCAGGACCAGAAGTTCCTCATGGTCGAGCACGCTCTCATACCGAACCAGATCTGCGCCGAATGCGGAAAGGAAGCTCTCGCAACGGCCCCGGCGACCCGGACCGTCACTCCTCCCCTTTCCCCGACCGAGACCCAGCACCTCAAGGCCCTTTGCCCGAAATGCCGCGCGAAGTTCATCCGCGCCAGAAAGGCCGCAGCATGAGCCGCATCCCCGACGATATCGAGACACGTCTTCGCGCCGCCGCGCCGAGCGGGATCTCCTACGAACAGAAGACCGATCCGCTCGGCGTCACCGTCGCTTGGTGCGAATTGGCAAACAAGGACGAGCTCCTCGCCATCGCCGAATGTCTCGCCCGCTGCGGCGCGCGTCTGTCGATGATCACCGGCTCCCAGCCCCCCGCACCGCCAGAAGTCGAGGCGGAGGAGAGCGAAACCGATGCCGGCGATGGCGTGGCGGAGGCCGCCTCGCCCGAACCGACGCTGAGCTTCGGCGGAACGCCGCTCGACGGCACCGCCTACGAGCTCGACTATCATTTCGATCTCGCCGGCGATGCGCTCACTGTTGTCGCGCTCGTCGCCCAGGGAAGCTCGATCGCATCGCTGACGCCCGTCTATCGCACGGCCGACTGGCCCGAGCGGGAGATCATGGAGCTCTACGGGCTGCGCATCGTGGGCCATCCCGACCCGCGCCGCCTCTTTCTCGACAAGTCGATTGAGCCGGCCGTGCTCGAAAGGCTGATCCCCTTCTCGACCCTGACCAACGCCACATCCACCAGCGACCTGTGGTCGAAGGTCATGGAAGCCGGAAAGGAAGCCTCGCAATGACGACCACCAGCATTGCTGATCCGATGTCCCCGGCAACCACCACCATCCCGGTCGGCCCGCTCCATGTCGCCCTGGAAGAGCCGATGTATTTTCGCATCGACATCTCCGGCGAGCGCGTGGCTCACGTCGGCATCAACGCCGGCCACGTCCACCGCGGCATCGAATATCTCGCGACCAAGCGCACCCTCATCCAGAACGTCGTTCTGACCGAGCGCATCTGCTCGCTCTGCTCCAACAGCCATCCCGAGGCGTTCGCCATGGCGGCCGAGGAAATCGGTGGGATCGAGGTGCCCGAGCGCGGCAAGTATCTGCGCGTGATCGCGGCCGAGGTGAAGCGCGTCGCCTCGCACCTGTTCAACGTCGCCATTCTCGCGCATCTCGTCGGCTACGACGCGCTGTTCATGCACGTCATGCAGGTCCGCGAGATCGCGCAGGATCTGAAGGAGGGCGTCTTCGGCAACCGCATGGACCTCGGCGCCATCTGCATCGGCGGAGCGCGCTACGATCTGGACGAGGAGACGACAGCGCTGCTGCGCTCGAGCCTCGACAAGCTCGAGCCCGAGATCGCCGAGATCGAAAAGACCTATCGGACCAACGGCTCGATCCTCCGGCGCACGCGGGACGTCGGCGTCTTGGCCAACAGCGACGCCATCGCCTGCGGCGTCGTCGGCCCGGTGGCCCGCGCCAGCGGCGTGGATTACGACGTGCGGCGCGAGGCACCCTACCACGTCTACGACAGAATGCCGGTGGAGGTAAAAACGCGCCAGGACGGCGATGTCTGGTCACGCGCGATGATCCGCCTCCACGAGGCGCGCAACGCAATCTCCATCATTCGCCGCTGCCTCGACACGCTTCCCACCGGGCCGGTCAACGTTGGCGAAAAGCCCGACGTACCGGCCGGCCGCGCCGTCGCGCGCAGCGAGGCGCCACGCGGCGAGCTGATCTACTTCCTCAAGACCGGCGACAGCGAGCAGCCCGAGCGGCTGAAGTGGCGCGTTCCGAGCTTCATGAACTGGGACGCCCTCACCTTCATGATGCGCGACGCCAAGGTCGCGGACATCGCCATCATCGTCAACTCGATCGACCCCTGCGTGTCCTGCACGGAACGCTGAGGTCCGGGGCGAACCGCGCCCATACAAAAGGAGAACCCAAATGGCTCACACGATAGACAACGAACTCTGCACGGCGTGCGGCTCCTGCGAGGACGCCTGCCCCAACGGCGCCATCAGCCACAAGGGCAAGGTCTACAAGGTCGACCCGAAAAAATGCACCGACTGCGAGGGCGTCGACGGCGGACCGCAGTGCGAGGACGTCTGCCCCGGCGGCGCCGCCATGGCGGCCTGATCCCGCCTCCGACGGGGAGGTTCGGGCAAATCGGCCGCTGTTTATCCAGGGAGGATCGCGATGGACGTTTTCGAGGAACTGATCAGGGAACGCGGCGCCGGCCGCCGCTGCGCCCTGGCGACGATCGTCAAGGTGGAGGGTTCCGTTCCCTCACATTCGAGCGCGCGGATGCTCGTGCGCGAGGATGGCTCCATCGTTGGCACCGTGGGCGGAGGAGCCGCCGAATGGCAGGCCATTGCGATGGCCAAGGAGACGATGGAGAGCGGCCGCTCGCAGATGCTATCCCTCAGCCTCAAGGCCAACCCGGCCCTGGAGCCGGGCATGGTGTGCGGCGGCAATCTCGACATCTTCATCGAGCCGATCGTGCCTGCCACGGTGCTCTACTTGTTCGGCGCGGGCCATGTCGGCTTGATGACGGCGCGCGCGGCGAGCCTCGTCGGCCTCAAGGTCGAGGTCGTCGACGACCGACCTGAATTCGCCAACGCGGAGCGCTTCCCCGACGCTGAGGCCATCCATGTCGGCGATCTGGATGCGGTGACGGCGTCTCTCGAACCCAACGCCAGAGCCCTCGTCTTCATCGCCACGCGAAGCCACGAATTGGACCGGCAGATCCTCGCCTGGGCCCTGACGAAGCCCGGCGGCTACATCGGCATGATCGGCTCCAAGCGGAAGGTTCAGACGGTCTTCAACCAGCTGCGACTGGAGGGCTTCTCCGTCGAGGACTTCGCCCGTGTTCATGCTCCCGTGGGGCTGGAAATCGGCGCCGCCACTCCCGAGGAGATCGCCGTTTCGGTCGTCGCCGAGATGATCGCTCATCTCAGGGGCGCCGAAGCAGCCCGCTCGCTCAGCCGGATCATGACCGACTGCGCACTGGCGGAGCAGCGCCGCGAAGAAAGGCAAAAAAGCAAAGCCCGTTCCCCCTCGGAGCCCGACGAGGAACGGGCCGTAGCGTAGTTCGCAATCCCTCATCCACCCGACAGAGCGAGCCGGTCGCAACGGTTTCGCCGCCTTATGGGAGAGAAGACATGAAAAGAATAAGCCTGAACGTCAACGGAGTCGAACGCTGGGTCGTCGCGGACCCCAAGGACAACCTCGCGCATGTGCTGCGCGAGCAGATGCTGCTCACCGGCTGCAAGGTCTGCTGCGAGGATGGCCAGTGCGGCGCCTGCACGGTCATTGTGGATGGTAAGCCGATCCGGGCCTGCGTGACCTCGATGGAGAAGCTTGCTCCGACCGCACGGATCACCACGATCGAGGGCATCGGCACGCCCGACAGCCTCCACCCCCTGCAAGTCGCGTGGATGGCCCATGGCAGCGCCCAATGCGGCATCTGCACGCCCGGCTTCATCATGTCGGCGAAGACGCTGCTCGACCGCAACCAGAGCCCGACCCGCGAGGAGGTTCGCGCCTGGTTCAACCGCAACCGCAACCTGTGCCGCTGCACCGGCTACAAGCCGCTGATCGACTCCGTCATGGACGCAGCCGCCGTCATGCGCGGCGAGAAGCGGATCGAGGACCTGGTCCCCCGCGCCAAGGACGATGGCTCCATCCTCGGCACCAAGTACATTCGTCCTTCGGCGGTCGCCAAGGTCACGGGCACCTGGGACTTCGGCGCCGATCTCGCGCTGCGCATGCCCAAGGACACGCTGCGTCTCGCGCTCGTTCAGGCCAAGGTCTCCCATGCCTTGATCAAGGGCATCGACACCAGCGAAGCCGAGGCTATGCCCGGCGTCGAAAAGGTGATCACGTGGAACGACGTGAAGGGCAAGAACGCCATCACCGGCCTCATCACCTTCCCGACCAACAAGGGCGATGGCTGGGATCGGCCGATCCTGTGCAAGGACAAGATCTTCCAGTACGGCGATGCCATCGCCATCGTCGCGGCCGACACCGAGGAGCATGCGCGCGCCGCTGCGGATAAGGTCAAGGTGGAGCTCGAGGTGCTGCCCGCCTACATGTCCGGCTTCGCGGCGCTCGCACCCGACGCCATGGAGATTCACCCGGGCGTGCCCAACGCCTATTACGAGCAGGGCGTCGTCAAGGGCGAGGAAACCAAGCCCCTGTTCGAGAAGGCTGCGGCGAGCGTCGACATCACGACCTACTGCTCACGCCAGCCGCATCTCCATCTCGAACCCGATTGCGGCGAGGCGTTCGTCGACGAGGACGGCGTGTTGACGATCCTGTCCAAGTCGATCGGCGTGCATCTCCATCACGCCATGATCTGCCCCGGTCTCGGCATCCCGCCGGAGAAGCTGCGGCTGATCCAGAATCCAACGGGCGGCACCTTCGGCTACAAGTTCTCGCCCACCATGGAGGCGCTGCTCGGCGTTGCGGCTCTCTCCACCGGCAAGCCCGTGTCGCTGGTCTACGACCAGTACCAGAACATCACCTATACGGGTAAGCGCAGCCCCGCCAACATCAACATCAAGCTTGCCTGCGACGAAGCCGGCAAGCTGACGGCGATGGAAACCGACTGGTGGCTCGACCACGGCCCCTATTCGGAGTTCGGCGATCTCGTTACGCTCCGCCAGGCCCAGTTCACTGGCGCGGGCTATCATCTGGAGAACATTCGCGGACGGGGACGCACGGTCGCGACCAACCATGCCTGGGGATCGGCCTTCCGCGCCTATGGCTCGCCCCAGTCGTTCCTGGCCTCCGAAATCGCCATCGACATGCTGGCCGAGAAGATGGGCGAGGACCCCTTCGAGTTCCGCTACAAGAACCTCTATAACGAGAGTTCGACCACGCCGACCGGGCAGAAGCCCGAGGTGCTGGTGCTGCCCCAGCTCTTCGACATGATTCGTCCGAAGTACGAGGAAGCCAAGAAGCGGTGCGAAGAGTTCAACGCCGCCAACAGCGAGAAGAAGCGGGGCGTGGGCGTCGCGCTCGGCATCTATGGCTGCGGCCTCGACGGCCCGGATTCCTCGGAAGCGCGCATCGAGATCACTCCGACCGGCTTCACCGTCTACAGCGGCTGGGAGGACCATGGGCAGGGTGCCGATCTCTCCGCCCTGACGATGGCGCACGAGATCCTGCGCAAGACCGGCGTGAAACCGGAGCAGGTCAAGGTCGTCCTGGCGGATACCAAGGGGCCGAACGGCGGGCCGGCCGGCGGCAGCCGCTCCAACGTCTTCTGCGGCAATGCCATCCGCGTCTCGGCGGAAATGATGGTCAACGCCATGAGGAAGGAGGATGGCACCTACCGCACCTATGAAGAGATGAAGGCGGAGAACATTCCGCTCGCCTACGACGGCAAGTGGGTCGCGGCCGCCTGCACCGATTGCTCCGCCGAGACGGCCCAGGGCAATCCGTTCCCGATCTACATGTACGAGGTCTTCGTGCCCGAGGTCGAGGTCGATCTGGAAACCGGCAATACCAAGGTGGTCAAGTTCACGACGTCCGTAGACGTCGGCACGATCATCAACAAGGCCACGGTGGATGGACAGATCTATGGCGGGCTGGCCCAGGGCATCGGCCTCGCGCTGACCGAGGATTTCGAGGATCTCGAGGTCCACAACACGCTGCGCGACTGCGGCATCCCCTACCCGAAGGACGTGCCGGACGACATCGAGATCCTCTATCTCGAAACGCCCCGCCCACTCGGACCGTACGGCGCGGCGGGCGTCGGAGAGGCGCCTCTCACCGCGCCGCATCCGGCCATCCTCAATGCCGTCTACAACGCCTGCGGCGTGCGCGTCTTCCGCGTTCCAGCGCTGCCCGAGGTCATCAAGATGGGTCTCGAAGCCAATGCCGGCCGGACAGCCGAGGGGGCGCGCCAGCTCGAGCATCAATGAACGCACCGATAGTCGGCCCGATCCCAATCGGGCCGACCGGGGCCCCGTCGAGCCGGCCAAGCAACGGGGTCCCCTTGGCCCGCGGACAAAATCGTCCGCGGGCCCAAGAACGGGAGGTAACGGCCATGGACAGCAAAAAGGTCAAGCAGTGGGAAGCGCTCTGCATTGAGGAGCAGCCGCCCGCATGCACGGCCGCGTGCCCGCTTCATGTCGATGCCCGCGCCATGGTGGAGAAGATCGCCGCTGGCGATTTTTCCGCCGCCTTCGCCATCTATGCCCGCATCGTTCCGTTTCCCGCCATCATCGGCCACATCTGCGATCATCCCTGCGAGGGCGTCTGCCGCCGCGAGGAGGCGGGCGGCGCGGTGCGTATCGGATTGATCGAGCGCGCCCTGGTGGAGGCCAGCTATCCGACGCTGAAGCGCACGGCCCAGCAGGCGCGCCGCGCCAAGCGGGTCGCCATCGTCGGCGCCGGTCTCTCCGGCCTGACGGCGGCATACGATCTCCTGATGAAGGGCCATCAGGTCACGGTCTTCGAGGCCGACGCGCACCCGCTGGAGCGCCTTCATCACGACTATGCCGACGATCTGCCTCCTTCGGCGATCGCCGCCGATCTCGGGATGCTCCAGCGTCTCGGCGTCGATATCCGCTGCCGTTCGCGTGTCGTCGCCGGCGCAGGCCCCCTCGGGCTCGACACGCTGATCGGCGATCATGACGCGGTGCTTCTGGCGCTCGGACCCGGTCCGGCGCTCGCCTTTTCGCCCACGGTCAGGCTCACCGACAATGGCCGTATCGATATCGATCCGTTCAGCCGCGCGACGAGCCATCCCAAGGTCTTTGGCGGCGGCTTTCATAGCGAACAGGGCGAGCGCTATTCGCCGATCGGCTCGGTCCACGACGGACGGCGCGCCGCCGCTTCCATCGATCGCTTTCTTCAGGGCGCGTCCCTCACTGCCCAACGCCAGGACGACGGCGCGGGCGGCACCTGTCTTTTCGTCAACACGGCGGCTCATCCTCCCGTGCCGCCGGTCGAGCCCCTCGACCGCCGCGCCGGTTATTCCGAAGCCGAGGCGGTCGAGGAGGCTCGCCGTTGTTTCCCGTGCCACTGCCTCGAATGCGTCAAGGCCTGCCCGTTCCTCGCGCACTACAAGACCTATCCCAGGCGCGCCGTCCGCGAGATCTACAACAACGACTCGATCGTAATGGGCAACCGAAAATCCAATCGGATGATCGACAGTTGCGCGCTGTGCGGGCTCTGCGACGCGGTCTGCCCGACCGATCTTGCGATGGGAGACGTCTGCCTCGAAGCGCGCCGCTCGATGGTCGAGCGCGGCCACATGCCGATATCGCACCACGAGTTCGCGCTGAACGACATGGCGCATGCGCGATCGGCGCGCTTCGCGCTTGCGCGCCATCAGCCGGGTTTTGCCGCCAGCTCCGTCCTATTCTTCCCCGGTTGCCAGCTGCCGGCCTCGTCGCCCGATCAGGTGGTGCGGCTCTATCGCCACCTCTGCGCGAGCATCGAAGGCGGCGTTGGCTTGATGCTCGATTGCTGCGGCGCGCCGGCACACTGGGCGGGTCGCCAGCAGTTCCATGAGGAGATCGCAGCGGAGTTGCGCTCGACCTGGAAGGCAATGGGCCAACCGACGATCGTCACCGCCTGCTCCTCCTGCCTGAAGACGCTCGGGCAATCGCTCCCCGACATCCCCGTTCATTCTGTCTGGCCTCTTCTTTCCGAGCTTGGCTGGCAGATCGAGGCATCGCCAGCGGCATCGCTTCCGCTCGCCATCCACGATCCCTGTTCGGGCCGCCACGCCAAGGGCGTTCAGCGGGCGGTGCGGGAGCTGGCGGCGGCGGTCGGCGCGGAGGTTCGCGAACTTTCCGGCGCCGAGCTCACCACCTGCTGCGGCTATGGCGGGCTTGCCCAGTTCGCCAATCCGGTAGTGGCCGACAAGATCGTCGATCAGCGCATCGGCGAGAGTGAGGACGATTACCTGACCTATTGCGCCATGTGCCGGGACAATTTCGCCCGTCGTGGCAAGCGCGCGGTCCACCTGCTCGACCTTCTCCTGCCGCCCATCGACGGTTCCGATCCGGCCGCCCGGCCGGACCCCGGATTCTCGCGCCGGCGCGAGAACCGCACGCGGCTGAAGATGGCGCTCCTCAAGGATCTCTGGGACGAAGACATGACCGATCCACTGCCGCAGTCGAACGTCGTGATTCCGGACGAGGTGCGGGCCCAAATGGAGCGCAAACTGATCCTCGCCGAGGATGTCATCGCCGTGATCACCAACGCGGAGAGCAGCGGGCAGAAGCTCAAGGACAGGGCGAGCGACCACTTCATCGCCACGGGGCGGGCCGGCAACGTCACGACCTGGGTGGAATACGAACTCGCGGACGGCGTTCCGATCGTCCGGCGGGCCTACTGCCACCGAATGGAGGTCGAGGCCAAGCCATGACGACGCCGAACGACCCCACGGTTTCCGATCTCGTCTGCGCCCGCTGCGATGTTCCGCTCGAAATGGGCAAGGTGAACGCCTCTTATCTCGGGCAGGTCTTCCCGGTGGACCTCCCCCGCTGCCCGTCCTGCGGCTTCGTCTACGTGTCGGAGGAACTGGCCTACGGACGAATGCTGAATGTCGAGCAGGCGCTGGAGGACAAATGATGACAGCTCCCTGCGCGCTCGACGGACTTTTTGGCAGCGGCCGCGTGAATGACGGCGCCGGAATGCCCCTGCGACCGGGCGGGCCGGCATTGACGCATCTGCTTCTCGATGCTGCCGCCCTGCGGGCCGGAGACAGGCTTCTGGACGTCGGATGCGGTCAGGGGCTGGCGGCGGCTTTGGCGACTGAGCGTGGCTGTAAGGTCGTCGGGATCGATATCGATCCGAATGCGCTCGATGCGGCGCGGCGGCGCGCGCCGGGAGCCATCTTCCTGAACGCACGCGGCGATGCGCTTCCCTTCGCCGAGGGCAGCTTTTCCGCCGTTCTCTCCGAATGCAGCCTCGGCCTAATGGAGGATCGCGCCCGCGCCCTCGCTGAGTGGCGCAAAGTGCTTAGTAAAGGCGGCCGACTCATCGTTTCCGACCTCTACGCCCGCGCCGAATTCGACACCGAGGGCCAAACCGCATTGCTCTCACGGAAACGGCTCATCCTGACTATCGAGGAGGCGGGGTTCGAGGTCGTCAGTTTCGAGGATCGATCCGCCGTCCTCAAGGCCTGGGTCGCCCGCTTCATCTTTCAGTTCGGCTCACTCGAAGCGCTTTGGGGCAATGGGTGCGGTCTGAGCGGCGAGGCCGCTCAACGGGCCAAGATCGGCTACTGCACCATCGTCGCCCGAAAGCCCACTCGATCATCCGCACGCCAGGGAGGCAGCAAAAATGCAGGATTCATCCTTCCGAACGGCCGAACTCCTGCTTCAGGGGTTCAAGTGCAGCCACGTGCTGATGATCCTCGCGTTGGAGGCCCAGGGCCGGAGCAATCCCGATCTGGTTCGCGCCATGTCGGGGCTGGCTCTGGGGATGGGGCAAGGCTTCAACTGCGGCGCGCTCACCGGCGGCTGCTGCGTGCTCGGCCTTTATGGTGGCCGGAGCGAGAGGGAGGATGCCGACGCCCCCCATTTCGACGCCATGCTCGACGACTTCAGCGGCTGGTTCAACGCCTACGCCAGCGACAAGTTCGGCGGGATCGACTGCGCCGATATCATGGCCTTCGATGAGCGGCTGAAGATGCAGCGCTGCCCCGCTCTCATCGCCGATGTCTGGGAAAAGCTCTCGCAGACACTGGCGGATCACGGTCTCGACATCGCCCAGGCGCCGGAAGCTGACGGAAGCGCGGAGAGCGGGCGATGAGCGGCGAGAGAAGCCCGGGCGGAGCGCTTTCGGCGGCCGTGGTTCTTGCGGCGGGCTTTTCTTCACGCATGGGCGCATTCAAGCCGCTTCTCCCCTTCGGCAAAGGCACCGTCGTCTCCCATGTCGTGGCCACCCTGCGGTCGGGGGGGCTCGACCGAATTCATATCGTGGTTGGACATCGAGCCGAAGAGATGCGACCGACGCTCACAACCCTCGGTGCCACGGTGGTCGACAATCCACGTTATGCCGAGGGCATGCTGTCGAGCATCCAGGCCGGCCTTGCCTCGCTTCCCGAAGACGCGCCGGGTTGCCTCCTGCTGCCCGTCGATGTCGCGCTGGTGCGGCCGGCGACCGTCCGCCAGATGCTCGACGCCGCCGAGTCCTCGGGCGCGCCCCTCCTCCACCCGACCTTTCGGGGCGAAAAAGGGCATCCGCCGTACATTCGGCGCGCAACCTTCGGCGAGATACTGGCCTATTCGGGCGAAGGCGGCCTCGCTTCGGTTCTGGCGCGCCATGAGCGGGAAGCAGAAACCGTGCCGGTTATCGACGCCTTCTGCCTCGCCGACATGGACACCAAGGATGCCTATCGGCAGCGCTGCGCGGACCTTGGTTTCGTGGAGACCCCGACCGAGGAGGAATGCGAGGCGATGCTGGAGGCGGCGCGAACGCCGGCACCGGTTCGCGCTCACTCGAGAGTCGTCGCGGCGTTGGCTGACGCGATCGCGCAGCGGCTCATCTCGTCCGGATTGCCGCTCGATGAAGCCGCCATTCGCGCGGGCGCTCTTCTCCACGACATCGCCAAGGGGCAACCCCGCCATGCCGAGGCCGGCGCGCGCATGGTTTCGGGCTTCGGCTTTCCCAGGATCGCGCCGATCGTCGCCAGTCATATGACGTTCGACTTTGGCGGACAGTTGGACGAAGCCGCCGTCGTCTTTCTCGCCGACAAGCTGGTGAGCGGCGTCGCACGCACTCGCCTGGAGGATCGCTTCGCACCCGCCCTGTCGCGCTTCCGCGACGACCCAAGGGCGCTCGCCGGAGCGCTTGCCCGCATGGCTTCGGCAAAGGCGGCGCTTGCCGCGATCGAGGTCCGCATCGGTCCGCTCGACGATCCCCGCGCCCCCGCCGCCAAGGTCCTTGAGGAGGCCTAGAGATGGACATGCCCGATAGCCGCCTGTTCCTCGGCGAAACCCAAAGCGTCTGCCCGGAGTGCCTGAAGACCATCCCGGCGCGCCGCTTCGCGGAGGGCGACACGGTGTTCCTGGAGAAGGTCTGCCCTGACCACGGTCGCTTCAGTGCGCCGGTCTGGCGGGGATTGTCGAGCTACCTGCTCTGGGCCGAGGCGCGGCGCGCCGAGGCCCGACCGCTGTTGACGGCGACGGAGGTCAAGGACGGCTGCCCGCATGATTGCGGTCTTTGCCCCGGTCACCGCCAGCAGAGCTGTTGCGTTCTTCTCGAAGTCACCTCGCGCTGCGATATCGCCTGCCCCGTCTGTTTCGCCAATGCCGGCCGCCATGGCCGCGATGCCAGCCTTGAAGAGATTTCCGGTTGGCTCGACACCCTCGCGGCGGCCGGCGGTCCCGTCCACATCCAGCTTTCGGGGGGCGAACCGACAACCCGCGACGATCTCGCCGACATTGTCCGCCTGGTGCGCGCCAAGGGATTCGGCTTCGTCCAGGTCAATACCAACGGCCTGCGCATCGCGCGTGATCCGAACTATCTCCAGGGGCTCGTCGAGGCCGGGCTGGATTGCATCTTTCTCCAATTCGATGGTGTCGACGACGGCGTCTACCGCGCGCTCCGCGGAGTGCCGCTCATGAAGATGAAGGCGCGGGCCATCGCCAACTGCCGTGAGGCCGGCGTCGGCGTGGTGCTGGTTCCGACCCTGGTTCCCGGCGTCAACAGCCGCCAGATCGGGGCGATCGTCGACTTCGCCATCGATAACATGCCGGCGGTGCGAGCGGTTCATTTTCAGCCGGTCAGCTATTTCGGGCGTGTGCCACATGAGCCGACGGACGAGATGCGCATCACCCTGCCGGAGGTGATGGAGGCCCTGGTGGATTATTCGAAAGGCTCCATCGGCATCCCGGATTTCAATCCCGGCTCGGCGGAGAATCCGTTCTGCTCATTCTCGGGCCGCTTCTTCGTCGCCGCCGACCGGACGCTCTCCGCCGACGGCGAGGCACCGGCTTCCTGTTGCGGCGTTCCGGCGGGCGCAGGAGAAGATACGGCGGTTGCTCCTGCTCACCAGGAGAGCAAATGCTGCGGCGGTCACACCGCCACCGAAGGCAGTTGCTGTGACGCGAACACCCATGAGCGCAAGGGCGAATGCTGTGGCGGTGAGGAGCAGCGCAAGTCCGGCGGCGAAACGTGTTGCAAAGAGAGCGTCGAACACGAGAACGAGCCCCGCCACGCCTCCTGTTGCGGATCGGCCAAGGCGAGCGCGGATGTCGCCCGCGCACAGCGCTATGTGTCGGGGCAATGGACCCGGCCATCGCCGTCGGCCGGGCCATCCGATGGGCTGGAGGCCTTCGACGCTTTCCTGGCGCGGCGCGAGCGGCGGGCGCTAGGCCTTTCGGGGATGGCTTTCCAGGATGCCTGGACCTTGGATATCGAGCGTCTGCGTCAGTGCCACATCCATGTCGTCTCGCCTGACAATCGTGTCATCCCGTTCTGCGCCTTCAACCTGACGGACCGCAACGGACGTTCGCTCTATCGACCGAGCGGAGGCTGAGATGCTGGACGAGCTGGACGCGCGGGTGTCGTCCCTGACCCTGGACGGATGGGCAGCGGTGCGGAGCAGCTGCGTCGTGCCTCTTTCCCGTGCCGAATTTGATGCCTCCCGGCTCATCGCCCTCAGGGAGGCGCTCGCTTTCGCGCGGGCGAAGAGCCCCTTCTACGGCATTCGCGGCGATTGGCCTGAGGATGGTCTCACGAGCCTCGCGGACCTGTCCCGCTGGCCATTCACGAACGCAGGAGACCTTCTTCGGGACGATCCGCCGCTCGCGGCCGTGGCGAGCCGCGACATCTCCCGGCTGGTTACATTGCCGACTTCCGGAACGACCGGCAGGCCGAAGCGCGTCCCCTTCACCGCCGAAGATCTGGAAGCGACGATCGACTTCTTTCACCATGGCATGGCCCTGTTCACGCGCCCCGGCGACAGGGTGTTGATCGCGTTTCCGGCGAACCGCGCCGGCGGTGTCGGCGATGCCCTTGGCCGCGCGATGACGCGGCTCGGCGCTCATCCTTTGACCAGCGAAACGGGGCTCGCCGCCGAGGCGCTGGCGGCGCGGCTACGTTTGGAACGACCCGACGTCGTCGTCGGTTCGCCGATCCAGCTTCTCTCGGCCGCGCGCGTCTCGGTCGCCGATGGCGGACCACGAATCGGGGTTCGCGCCGCGCTCGCCAGCGCCGACGCCGTTCCGCCGGTGCTCGCCGACATTCTCGCGCAAAGCTGGGGCTGCGAGCTTCATGCCCATTGGGGCATGACGGAAATCGGCTTCGGCGGGGCCGTCGATTGCCATTTTCATCAGGGAATGCATCTGCGCGAAACCGATCTTCTCGCCGAGGTGGTCGATCCAGTTTCCGGCGCCGTCCTTCCTCCCGGCAGAGAGGGCGAGATCGTCATCACCACGCTGCGCCCGCGCGCCCTGCCGCTCGTACGCTATCGCACCGGCGATCTCGGGCGCCTCGTCGATGGGCGCTGCCCATGCGGCTCGACGCTTCAGCGTCTGGTCCTGACAGGAGGTCGCATCGGCGGCGAGGTCAAGATCGGTGGCGACCGTCCTCTCACACTGTCGCGCCTCGACGGACTTCTTTTCGCCAACCCGAGAGTGAGCGATTTCGGTGCGGAGCTCGAGGGTGGCAGCCCTCCGACCCTGCGCATCCGCGTTGCCACGCCCGCCTCCTTGCGAGCACCTGAGCGATGCGACGAGGTTCGCACGGCACTTCGGAACGATCCCGTTGTCGGTGAAGCGGTGGCAACCGGCGCGCTCCACCTCGACGTGTCCCTCCTGGACCGCTCTCTCGCCTCCCACGCGGCGAAGCGTCGACTGGAGCGAACGGATGCCGCTTCCGGCGGACATTGGCCAAGCGCCGTGCTCTTCGACCTTGATGGCACGCTCATTCACTCCGCGCCGGATGTCGTCGCCGCGCTCAACATGGCGCTGATGAACCATGGTCATGGACCGCTGCCGTTTGAGACGGTCCAGCCGCTGATCGGTGGCGGCGCCGCCGCTCTGATCGATCGCGTTTTGGCCATCAAGGGCGCCGAACCGAAGGCGGCCGAGCGCGAAAGTCTTGTTGCGGACTATCTTCAGGCGCATCGGGCGCGAGATGGGCGCTCCACGAGGCTCATGGACGATGCGCTCGCAGTGCTCCGCGCGATCCGGTCGCGTGGAATCCTGACTGGAATTGTCACAGGAAAGCGACGCAATGACGCGCTTTCCGTCCTCGCCCGATTGCGCCTTCTCCAATTCATGGATGTCATTATCGCCGGTGACGATTGCGCCGTCGGGAAGCCTCGGCCGACCCCTCTCCTTCTCGCGTGCGAAGTCTTGAGGGTCGATGCTGCGACCGCGATCTATGTGGGAGACAGCGAGGTCGATGTGGCTGCCGCGCGCGCGGCCTCAATGACCTCGGTGGTGGTTCGCGGTGGTTCCTGCGCTCGCCCTCTTGAGGCACTGGGAGCAACACGGATCATCGGGCGGCTGCGCGACCTGGAAAATGCGATGGAGTCGATTCATCGGGAAATGTCGGCGTCCGCCGTTGGCGCGCCAAAAGCGACCTTTGCTCACGGGGCGCCTGATCGAAAGCGAGATATAATGGAATTAACCGTTGGGCTTTGTCCGGATATCAAGCCAGATGCGGTGAAAGAGGAGATGAAAGCGTAGAGACATCAGTATGTTGGGCGTCAGTTCGAACGAACCTTGTCATCAAGCCTGCCGAGGGGCTCTGTGTGAGCGAGCCGCTCGGGCGTTCGGACGACGCGCAGTGGGAGGAATTCGTTCGATGCAGTCGATCGAAAAATACACTGGCGATTGTTGTCTCAGCAAACCCGGCGCCCTGGTGCCGGCGACGCAACGTTGCTTGACGTGCCCCAATTTCGAAGCCAGCGGCGATCCAGCGGTGAGCCACCGTCAGTTGACGACTGCAATGAACCCTATGGCGAGTCGAGACGCGCTGATCGCTGCCCGGCAGCGGTTTCTTAGTGATGGCGTCGTCCCGAGCGGCGTGCCCTTGCCGATCCTGCGATCGTGGCAGCGCAGCGCGGCCAAGGGCATCGAACTCGACAAGCGGCCGCTCGCGGACCTCCCGCAACGCGAGGAACTCCTTCGAGCGCTGGAGCGAAATGAGAACCTGGTTCAGGCGGCATGGGGTGAGATCGAATCCCTGTGTCGCGAGACGCAGGATTCAGGCGGCGTGGTCATTCTGACCGATCCCCAAGGCGTCGTCCTGATGCGCGTCGGCAGCACGTCGTTCGGCGAGCAGGCCGATGGAGTCGGACTTCATCCCGGCATGGACTGGGGCGAACCATCGGTCGGGACCAACGCCATCGGTACGGCATTGGCTGAAGGCTATGCCATCTCGATCATCGGCGCCGAGCACTTCCTGACCGTCCACAGCGTCCTCAGCTGTTCCGCAGCACCCATCATCGACCCCAGCGGCAGGATCGCCGGCGCACTGGATCTATCAACCACCGCGCAAATCCCTCATGCCTATTCCCTCGCGCTCATCCGCCGTTCCGTCGAGCAGATCGAGCGCCGGCTGTTCGAGCGGCAGTGCGGCCGCCAGGAACAGATGCGCCTTCACTCTAATCCTTATCTGGTGGGCGGTCCGCACGAGGGATTGCTCGCCTTCGATGGCGATCGCCTGACCGGCGCGAACAGGAACGCCATCGATCTGCTCAATCTTTCCTGGTCCGACATCGGGATCATCCGCTTCGGCCAGCTCTTCTCCGTGCAGCATGGCAGCATCCAGCGCAACGCCAGCTCCGATGACTGCATCGTGCAGACGACCAGTGGCTCGACCCTCTTCGCCCGGATGCATTCGCCGCCCAAAGCCGTGCCGAAGGCGCCGGACGCCCCGCCCAGCAAGGAGGAGCGTCCCGCATCGGGGGAGCGAGCGGAGGGCGAGCCGAGAGTGCAGGAGGTTCTTGAGCGGCTGCTATCCACCTGTCCGCCCGGAACGTTGCGCCTGCGCCGGTTCAAGGCGGGCCATCTCATCTATGGTTCCGACGAAATGGACAGTGGCGAGGAGGCGCTTCTCATCATTCGCAGCGGCCAGCTTCGGTGCTTCAGCTCCTTCGAAAGCCGCGAACTCACGCTGTTCATGCTGAACAGCGGCGACGCCATGATGATCCACTCGGATACGATGCTGGAGGTCAAGAAGGATTGCGAAGTCGTGTCGCTGCGGCAATCGACGTTCCATCGACTCGCCGAGGAGCATCCGCCATTCGCCCTTGCGGTCATGCCGGCGATCGAGCGCATCCTGCGGCGGTCGATCAAGATGAACGAGGCCATGGCGTTCCACAGCGTCAAGTATCGGCTGGTCCGAACGCTTTGCGACGCGGCCGATCGCGAAGGGCGGCGAACCAGCCAGGGTGTCATTCTGGAAACGGCGCCCAGTCTCGAAGACCTTGCGATGCAGATCGGCGCCGCGCGCCAATCAGTCTCGACGGCGCTTGCCGAACTCATCCGCGGCGGACTTGTCTCACGCATCGGCGCCAGCTCCATGCTGATCCCCAGCGTCAGAAAGCTGAAGGCCGAGCTCGACTCGTTGCGCTGAGCAGGTTCAGCGCCTTGTTTCTTGCGCCCCTCTCTCACTGACGCCGATCAGGCTGTCCCGACTGATCGGTCGGATCGTGGACATGCATTTCTCTCGACAAGTCGTCCTCGGAAGGCGCAAATCCTGCCGCCGCCTCCCGAAGCCGCGTGCTGTCGAGGCTGGCAGTTTTCTGGAGGTTCCCATGCTCACCTTGCCGCGTCCCGCAGCCATCACGGACAGCGAAAGACGACAAAGGCTGGATCAGCTTCGATCGGCGATGGAGCGCGAGGGCCTGTCGGCGCTTCTGCTCGGCTCCACCGCCAGCCTTCGCTATTTCACGGGTCTCAGCTGGCACCCCAGCGAAAGGCTTCTTGGCGCACTGGTCACGGCAGAGACGTTGACCTATATCGCGCCCGGCTTTGAGGTGAGCCGCGTCGAAAGCCTTCCCCATCTTTCCGGCGAGATCAGAGCCTGGCAGGAAGACGAAAACCCCGCCACCCTCGTTCGTGAGCTCGCGAGGCCGTCCGGCCGCCTCGCCCTGGATGATGCACTTCCGCTCTCCGCCTATCATGCGCTCGCAGCAGCCTTCGGCTCGGAGCGACTGGTGGACGCCTCGCCGCTGCTGCGGGGATTGCGACTGACGAAATCGCCGGCCGAGATCGCCCTCCTGGCGTACGGCATAGCCGTGACGCTGGAGGTCCAGCGGCGCGCTCACAGGCTGATGGCGCCGGGCATCCGCGCGTCGGAGGTGGTGCACTTCATAGACGAGCAACACCGTGAACTCGCCGGCTCGCCGAGCACGTTCTGCATTGTCTCCTTCGGCGCCGCCACGGCGCTTCCCCATGGCGCTGAGGGCGACCAGGTACTGGAGCCGGATGATCCCATCCTCGTGGACACGGGAACGGAGATCGACGGCTACCAGTCCGATCTGACGCGCACCTACGTGCTCGACGACCCGACGCCCGATTTCGAACGCATCTGGACGATCGAGCGGCAGGCGCAACAGGCCGTCTTCGAAGCCGCCCACCTGGGCGCTCCCGCCTCCGCGCTGGACGACGCGGCGCGCGCCGTTCTATCCGCGCATGGCCTCGGCCCCGACTATCAGCTCCCCGGCCTACCCCACAGGGCGGGGCACGGACTCGGGCTCGAAATCCACGAGTCTCCGTTCATCGTGCGCGGCAACGCCCAACCCCTTCGACAGGGTATGTGCTTCTCCAACGAGCCGATGATCGTCGTTCCAGGCCGCTTTGGCGTCCGTTTGGAAGACGCCATGCACATGACCGAGGAGGGACCATGCTGGTTCACAAGCCCAGCCAAGAGTCCGACGGAGCCGTTCGCGTGACGGCATTCAGCCGAAGCGGCTGGCGAAAATCGCGCTAAGCTCTGCTTAAATTGTCGTTCACTGCTTTGTGCTCTGCTCTGCCATGAAGGGTGGACAGGGCGATGGCACAAACAATCAGTCATCTGCTTTCAGCTAGACAGCAAAACGCTGTTGCGATTGCGTTCGGCTGCGCCATTTTCGTCGCGCTGGTCCTTGTCGCCGCGGTCGTCGGGCTCTTTGAGCTCGATGCGACCCTCGCCAGCGAGAGTCGGCGCCTGCTCGCCCC
Organism: Consotaella salsifontis; assembly: GCF_900167365.1. Lineage (GTDB taxonomy): Bacteria > Pseudomonadota > Alphaproteobacteria > Rhizobiales > Rhizobiaceae > Consotaella > Consotaella salsifontis. Next base: position 137,705 of record NZ_FUXL01000002.1, read on the forward strand.
CTTCGAGGAGACGCGGGACCATGTCGACGCCGCGTTTGCAAGGCTGAGGCAAGAGGCCAGTGCGGAGCCATGCTCGGCCGAATTCCGCGACCAGATGCAGAAGATCGCGTTTCTGCCGGATGGGCTCAACCAGTTCTTCTACGCGCCCGACGGTCGATTGACCTGTGCGTCGAGCGGCGCCCGCTTCTCCCCAACCATCGATCTCGGGCCGCCGGACTACGTCGTCGACAATGCCGCGCAACGGAGAGCCGTATGGCTCGATCGCGACCTGTCACCGATCGGATTGGAAGAAGCAGCGGCCTCCATTATCGCGGACGATCTCTACGCCGTCGCCATTCCCAAGCGGCTGAGCGCACCTGCGATGAAGCCGCTTGGGTTCGAGTTCTTCGTTCCCGATTCCTTCGGGAAGAAGCGCCATTACGGCGGCGATCGTGGACTTTTGGAGCGCGCCGAGGCGGCAGAGCGCAGCGCGTTCCGGTTCATCGATCTGGTCCTCTACAGGACGATCTGTTCCAAAGCGGAGATCTGCGTCGCCCTGGAAGCCCCTCTTCTGCCCATCGCCCTCTCGTCGAGAGGCTATGTTGCGGTGGTTCTGCTGATCGCGGGCATTGCAGGCTTTGGCGCCGGCCCGTCGGCACGGGATTTCTTGCTCCGGCGGCTGTCGTTCGAAGCGCGCTTTCTGCGGCACCTCAACCTCGACTCCCTGATCTGCGCCTATCAGCCGCTCATGGATCTTCGCACCAACGAGATCATGGGTTGCGAGGTGCTCGCTCGCTGGCGCGACGTCGATGGCTCGCTGGTCATGCCCGGCCGGTTTCTTCCTCTGATCGAGGCGCGAAACCTCACGCGGCCCTTCACCAGGCTCGTCGTGGCGAAGGCCTATGCGGAGTTGAACCGGACGCTGCCGACGATCCGGCGCCTGTCCATCACCTTCAACATCTCGCCGCGGGATCTCGACGCCAACTGGTTGCTGGCGGTCTTCAAGGAGTTCCTCGAGAGCGCCGATAGGTTCGAGATCATCATCGAGCTGGTGGAAAGCGAAACGGTCGACGTGCCGGCGGCTCAACGAGAGATCCAGAGACTGCGCTGGGCCGGGATCAAGACCTATATCGACGATTTCGGCACCGGCTATTCCAGCATTCACAATCTCGCGGCTCTTTCCGTGGACGGCGTCAAGCTGGATCGGGCCTTCGCCATGGCCCATGACGGCAGCGTAACCGCACGAATGCTGACCCACGCTGTTGAGATGATTCAATCATCGGGACGGATTGTCGTGGTCGAGGGCGTGGAAACGGCGGAGAGGCTCGCGCAGCTGCGACAGATCACCCCGCCGATCGATCTCGTTCAGGGGTTCTACATCTCCCGCCCGGTCAGCATCGATCTTTTCGCGTCGCAGGTCCTTGCCGAGCAGACACAAAAGTCCGCCGGCGTGGCGCACATTTCCGAGGCATCAGAACATCAAGGCGCGGCCGCCCAGATGACGGGCGGGGTAGCGAGCGCAGCACATGAGGACAGATCGCCGCCCCACTCCCTCGAAGTGGTCAGGCGTTCAGGAAGTCCTGCCTCGCAGGCGTAAAGACGTCGATGAGCGTTCCAGCCTCGATGACCCGGCAGCCATGGACGACATTGGACGGCATGATCAGCGAGTCGCCGGTGCCGACCTCGTATTTCGTGCCGTCGATTTCGAACTCGAAGCGGCCGCTCCGGACATAGGTCGACTGGACATGGGGATGCGAGTGCATCGCGCCGAAGCCGCCGTCGCGGAACTCCACCTCGACCACCATCATGTCAGACGTATAGGCGAGGATTCTGCGTCTCGCCTTGCCGTCGACCTCGATCCAAGAGCCGGGGCCGCTTGCTTGCGCCGTCTCATTCATCACATCACCGCTCCAATTTGCCAGGGGATGAATTCCGCGTCGCCGTAGCCCAGCAGCTCCGATTTGGTCCGCTCGCCGGACGCCGTGGCGATCATCTTGTCGAAGATCGCGGCCCCTTTCTCCTCCAGCGATACGCCGTCAAGGATGTCGCCGCAATTGATGTCCATGTCGTCCTCCATCCGCCGATAGAGATCGGAGCTGGTGGCGAGTTTCAGCGAGGGGGCGGGCTTGCAGCCGAAAGCCGAGCCGCGTCCCGTGGTAAAGGCGATGAGATTGGCGCCGCTGGCCACTTGCCCGGTCGCCGACACAGGATCGTAGCCCGGCGAATCCATGAAGACGAGCCCATGGCCGTCGATGGCCTCGGCATAGTCGTAGACGCCGACCAGCGGGCTGGAGCCGGACTTGGCGACGGCGCCAAGCGACTTTTCGAGGATGGTGGTCAGGCCTCCGGCCTTGTTGCCCGGCGACGGGTTGTTGTCCATCTCCTGGTCGTTCTTGGCCGTATAGGCTTCCCACCAGGCGATCCGCGCCTTCAGCCGCTCAGCCACCGCGCCGCTTGCGGCGCGGTTGAGAAGCAGATGCTCGGCGCCGTAGATTTCGGGCGTTTCGGAGAGGATGGCGGTGCCCCCCTCCGCGACCAGCATGTCGGCGGCAACGCCGAGGGCCGGATTGGCCGTGATGCCCGAATATCCATCCGATCCACCGCACTGAAGCCCGACCGTGATGTGGGACACAGACGCCGGTTGCCGCGTCGAGCGGTTCGCGACCGCGAGCAGCTCACGAACGGCCGCCAATCCCGCCTCGATGGATCGACGCGTTCCGCCTGTCTCCTGGATCGTCATCGTGCGGAAACGCTCGCCTTCCTCGATGCCGTAGCGCTCCTTCAGATGCGGAATCTGGAAGACCTCGCAGCCGAGGCCGACCAGAAGCACGGCGGCGAGATTGGGATTGGTCGCGTAGCCCCATTCGGTGCGCTCCAGGATGGCGTGTCCCTCCCCCTTGTTCGACATGCCGCAGCCCGTTCCGTGAACGAAGGCGACGACGCCGTCGACGTTGGGATAGTCGGCGAGAACCTCCGGGCGATTTGCGGCCTCGGCGATGAACCGGGCGACCGAGGCCGAGCAGTTTACGCTGGTAAGAATGCCGACATAGTTGCGGGTGCCGACACGGCCGCCGGGCCGGTGAAAGCCCTGAAACGTGCGGCCGAGAGCGGCGGGAGCCGACCAGGCGGTGTCTGCCGCCGCGCCGAGGGTACCGTGATCGAAGGACGCCATGCCGCAATTATGGACATGCACGTGGTCGCCGGCGGCGATGTCCGCCGTCGCCGAGCCAATGATTTGGCCAAACTTCAAGATCACCTCGCCTCTGGCGATTGAGCGAACGGCGACCTTGTGGCCCCTTGGAATGCGCTGGCGCGCAACGACGCCCTCGACAGGCGTACCTTCCGCGATCGCATCGACGGCAATCACGACATTGTCCGCCTCATTGAGGCGAACGACGCGCGGGAGCTTGTTCTCGGTCATGGTCTGCGATCTTTCATTGTCTTTGGTCCGGGGCCGCGTTCAAGAGCGGCAGTGGGTGCCGCGCGCATTCGCATCCTGACGCGATAAGAACCGACAGGCTCGACATGACGGCGCCCGCCGGCCAAAGGCCGACGGGGCACCTACTCACCTTTGGATCGAACTCAGCTCACCCTGTGATGGAGCGGAAGAAGTGCGGCAGCCACAGGGAGATGCCAGGAATGTAGGTCACGAGCATGAGCACCGCAAAGGCCGCGCCGTAGAACGGCCAGATCGAACGGACTGCCTGCAGGATCGGGATCTTGCCGACGGCGCAGCCGACGAACAGCACCGCGCCCACCGGCGGTGTGCACAGGCCGATGCCGAGATTGAGCACCAGGATCACGCCGAAATGCACCGGGTCCATACCGTACGCCGTCACCACCGGCAGGAAGATCGGGGTGGTGATGATGATCAGCGGCGACATGTCCATGAACGTGCCGAGGAAGAGCAGCACGACATTGAGGAGCAGGAAGATGACCAGCGGAGAGTCGGTCAGGTTCTGCATGAACTCGATCATCTGGGCAGGAACGCGAAGATAGGCGAGGAGCCAGCCGAAGGCAGCGGCGGAGCCGATGATCAGCAGCACCATGGCGGTGGTGCGCACCGCCCCCAACGTCGCATCGACGAAGTCGCGCCATCCCATGGAGCGGTAGACGAACAGCGTCACCAAGAGGGCATAGACGATAGCGATGCACGAGCTTTCGGTGGCGGTGAAGATGCCGGAGCGGACGCCGCCGAAAATGATGCCGATCAGAAGAATGCCGGGGATGGCGGAGAAGGCGCTGCGGCGAACCGTGGCCCAACCGGCGAAGGGAATGGTTGGATAGTCGCGCTTGCGGGCGACGTACCATGCCGCGGCGGCGAGCCCCATGGCGAGCAGGAGGCCCGGCACGATGCCGGCGGTGAAGAGGTCCGCGATGGAAATCTGGCCGCCGCCGGAAATCGAATAGATGATCATGTTGTGGGACGGCGGGATCATCAGGGCGATGATGGCCGCCATCGAGGTGATGTTGACGGCGTATTCGATGTCGTAGCCGCGCGCCTTCATCTGGGGGATCATCAATCCGCCGATAGCCGAGGCGTCGGCGACGGCCGAGCCCGAGATGCCGCCGAACAGCGTCGAGGCGGCGATGTTAACCTGCCCGAGACCACCCTTGAAGTGGCCGAAGAGGCTGGCGGCGAGGCCGACCAGACGCCCGGCGATCTCGCCGCGCACCATCAGGTCGCCGGCATAGATGAAGAACGGGATCGCCATCAGCGCGAACACGGAGACGCCCGCGCTCATGCTCTGGAAGACGATCAGCCCCGGAATGCCGAGATAGAGAACCGTCAAAAAGGATGCGATACCGAGGCAGAACGCGATCGGCGTTCCGATGATGAGCAGCGCGACAAAGCTGCCGAAGAGAATCGCGAGCGCCATGTCAGGCCACCGTATCGAGTTGTTGAACCTCGTCCTCGACGAGAGGCGCCGCGGCCGAGAAGCGAAGGGCGATTCGCTCCATGGAGAAGATCGCCATCATGAGGCCGCCCAGCATCAGCGGCGTGTAGCTGATGCCCGTCGGCAGGCCGATCGCGGGCAGCGGGTCATTCCAGGTTCCGGCGGCGAGAGACCAGCCGTACCAGCCCATGCCGAGCCCAAAGAAGATCACCATGAGATCGCTGATGGTCATGAAGACCTTCCGCGGCGTCTCAGAGAGGCTGACCAGCAGGATGTCGAAACCGAGGTGGTATCCCTCGCGCACACCGACCGCAGCGCCGAGGAAGATGAACCAACCCATCAAAATGACCGAGGTGGGTTCGCTCCAGCTCGGCGAGTCGTTGAGAACATAGCGTCCGAAGACCTGCCATGCCGTAATTGCAGTCATGAGCACCAGGCCGATACCCGATATCCAAAGGGATACGGTCGCGATGACGCTCAAAGCAGCCGATATCTTGCGCAACGCGTTCTCCTCTCCTCCAAGAACAGCGGCCCCAGAAGGGGCCGCCGCAGAGGTTGATCAAGAGTGGTTATTTCTGAGCGTCGCGAATCTTCTGGAGAAGAGCCTTCAGCTCGGGAGTGCTGGCATATTTGTCGTAGATCGGAGCCATGGCCTCCTGGAAAGGAGCCTTGTCGACGTCGTTGATCTGAACCCCGGATTCCTCGACGATCTTGCGGGACTTCTCTTCCTGAGCGTCCCAAAGCTCGCGCATCTTCTTGACCGATTCCTTGGCCGCGTCGCGCACCGCCTGCTGATCCTCGGCCGGCAGCTTGTCGTAGCTGATCTTCGACATCATCAGGACTTCGGGGCACTGGGCGTGCTGATCGAGCGAGAAGTACTTCGCCACCTCGTAGTGGTGGGACGACTCGTAGCTCGGCCAGTTGTTTTCGGCGCCGTCGATCAGGCCGGTCTGAAGGCCCGAATAGACCTCGCCATAAGCCATCGGCGTCGGGTTGGCGCCAAGCGCCTTGACCATGTCGAGGAAGAGGTCCGACTGCTGGACGCGGATCTTCAGGCCCTTCATATCTTCCAGCGTCTTGATCGGGCGCTTGGAGTTGTAGAAGGAGCGAGCGCCGGAATCATAGACGGCGAGGCCGATATAGCCCTTGGGCTCGAAGGCCTTGAGAACTTCCTCGCCGACCGGCCCGTCCATCACCTTACGGAAGCTCTCCACCGAGGAGAACACATAGGGAAGGCAGACGACGCTGGTCTCGGGCACGATGTTGTTCATCGGCGCGAAGGAGACGCGATCGAGGTCGATGACGCCGAACTTGGTCTGCTCGATCGTCTCCTTTTCCTCGCCCAGCTGGTGCGAATCGAAGACCTGGACCTCGATACGTCCGCCGGTCTTCTCCTTCAGCACCTCTCCCATGTACTTCATGGCTTCAACGGTCGGATAGCCGTTGGGATGGGTGTCAGCCGCGCGAAGGACAGTGTCCGCCGCCTGGGCGAGAGTGACGCCGCCTCCGAGAATGGTCGCAGCCGCGGCAACAGCCGCCAGCATTTTAACGGTTCCCATATGCTCCTCCAATTTATAGCGGACCATCCGCCGGTTTAGAGTTTGTAGGCCTTCTTCACGAGGCGATAGGTGAGCTCCTGGGCGAGGTCGTACGCCTCGTCCTCCTTGAGCCGTCCCGTCGTCACGAGATGAGCGAGAAATGCGCTGTCGACACGCCGCGCGACGTCGTGCCGGGCGGGAATCGAGCAGAAGGCGCGCGTGTCGTCGTTGAAGCCGACGGTGTTGTAGAAGCCGGCGGTTTCCGTCGCCATTTCGCGGAAGCGCCGCATGCCTTCGGCCGAGTCGTGGAACCACCAGGCCGGGCCGAGTTTCAGCGAGGGATAGACGCCGGCAAGGGGAGCGAGCTCGCGCGAATAGACCGTCTCGTCGAGGGTGAAGAGGATGACCGAGAGGTTCGGCTCCAAACCGACCTTGTCGAGCATCGGCTTCAGCGCCGAGACGTATTCGGTGCGCATCGGAATATCGAAGCCTTTGTCGCGACCGAACTTGCCGAACATCGTCGCCGAGTGGTTGCGGAACGAGCCCGGATGGATCTGCATCACCATCCCGTCCTCGACGCTCATCTTCGCCATCTCGGTCAGCATCTGCGCGCGGAAGAGCTCACGCTCCTCGGCACCGCCCTGCCCTTTCGAAACCAGCGCGAAGAGCTTCTCGGCTTCCGCCTGCGAAAGGTCGGCGGTCGCCGCCGTCGGATGGCCATGGTCGGTCGAGGTCGCGCCAAATTCCCGGAAGAACGCGCGCCGGCTGCGATGGGCCTCGATATATCCTGACCAGCTTTCCGTATCGCAACCGGTCAATTCGCCGAACCGACGGAGGTTGGCGGCAAAGCCAGCGAAATCCGGATCGATCACCGGATCGGGGCGGTAGGCGGTGATCACGCGGCCGTTCCAGCCGGACTCTCGGATGGCCTTGTGCCATTTGAGATCGTCCAGAGGGCTTTCGGTGGTGGCGATCACCTCGATATTGAAACGCTCGAACAGAGCACGCGGTCGATACTCGTCACGCCCAAGGCACTCGGCGATGCGGTCGTAGTAAAGGTCCGCCGTGTCGGCGCTCAGACGAACATCAAGGCCAAAGAGCTTCTCGAAGGAGTAGTCCAGCCACAGGCGCGTCGGAGCGCCGCGGAAGAGGTAGTAGTTCTCGGCGAAGCGGCGCCAGATGGTCCGACCGTCAGTTTCTGCCGCAACACCGTCTGCGTCCGGCACGCCAAAGTCCTCAAGGCGAAGGCCCTGAGAGCAAAGCATGCGGAAAATATAGTGATCCGGCGTGACGAAGAGCTGCGCGGGGTCGGGGAACGGCTTATTCTCGGCATACCAGCGCGGGTCCGTATGCCCATGCGGACTGACGATCGGCAGATCCCGGATGGTGTTGTAAAGCGCTCGTGCAAGCCCCCGCGTCCGTTCGTCAGCGGGAAACAGCCTGTCTTCGTCCAGCAATGGCATGATTGGCTCTAGTCGTCTCTTAAAGTCGATGATAAACTAATATCCTAGTATCCATAGGTGGTCAACAAGGCTCCCCGATGTCGCTCGACGTCCTTTCCCCGATCGCAGGCACCGACACCCGTGGAACAGCGGGCGATGCGGTGTTTGAGGAAATGCGGCGCGCGATTCTGGAATGTCAGCTACAGCCGGGCGCCCGCGTTTCAGAGGCGGACGTCGCCCGTCGCCTGGGGGTATCGCGCCAGCCGGTGCGCGATGCATTCGGCCGCCTTGCTCGCGCCGGATACCTCAGGATTCAGCCGCAGCGCGCCACCGAGGTTACAAAAATCTCGATGCGGGAGGTCTATAACGCGCGCTTCATTCGCGAGGCGCTGGAGGTGGCCACCGTCCGCCGCGCATGCGACGTGGCGTCGCAAGATCTCTTCGAGCGTTTGGCGGAGAACCTCGCGCAGCAATATGACGCGCGGCAGCGGGACGATCGCGAGCTGTTTCACCAGCTCGACGACCAGTTTCACATGACCATCGCCGAGGGCGCCGGCTGTGGCTTCGTGTGGCACCTGATCGAGGAGCAGAAGGCCCAGATGGACAGGGTTCGTTTCCTGTCCCTCTCCTTCGGGCAGATGGCTGTCTATGACGAGCATCTCGTTATCGTCGAGGCCTTGAAGGGCCGGGACAAGGCAGCGGCGGAAGCGGCGATGCGCAATCATCTCGCCGCGATTTTCGGTATCCTGAAGAAGCTCCAGAGCGAGTTCGCTCCTTTTTTCGAAGATGCCGAGGCCTGAACACTCTTCGCCGGCAACCACGCTTCAGCGCCGTTGCGACAGGGGCAAGCCACCGGGTAAACGGAGCGTCCGGATGCGTTTGGCGGGACCGCCAGCGGACCGCGCCGCCTCGTCCGCCGTCGTGACTTGCCCATCGGCCGATCGCTCGCAAGGCGTGGGCCGCTTCATCCTGAAGCGGCGGACATTGTTTCTACCGGCGTGCTTGGCCGAGTACATGGCCTTGTCGGCGTTGGCGAGCAGGGTTTCCGCGTTGTCACCATCGTCAGGATAGGTCGCCGTCCCGATGCTGCAGGTCACATCGTACAGCATCCCGTCCAGATCGAAAGGCTGCGCCAGGGCGGCGCGGATTCGGTGCATCGTCGCGGTTGAGGCGCGTCCTCCGCGCGGCAGGTCGGGGAGAAGAATCACGAATTCGTCGCCGCCGAAGCGTACCACAGTGTCGGTGGAGCGCAGCGACGCCGTGATGCGGCGGGCGACGATCTTGAGCAGGTGGTCTCCGGCGCGATGCCCGAGGCTGTCGTTGATCTCCTTGAAATGGTCGAGATCGAGGAAGGCGACAGTGGCGCTGCGGTTGCGGCGGTGGGCGTGCTGAATGGCCTGAGAGATGCGATCGTCCAGCAGAATACGGTTCGGCAGTCCGGTGAGCGCGTCGTGGTGCGCCATGAACTGAATGCGATCCTCGGTGCATTTTCGCTCGATGGCGATGCCGGCGATGTGGGTGGCCATCGAGATGAGCTGAACCTCGCGCCCCGAGGGCCGCCGCACCTTGTCGGAATAGAGGTTTAGGGTACCGAGTGCGGCGCCCTCCGCGCTGAGAATGGGCGTCGCCCAGCACGATCTGAGGCCGGAGCGAATCGCCGCCTCGCGCAACGGCTTCGACAGGGGATCGGTGGTAATGTCCTCGATGATGACCTTGTCGCGCCTGAATGCGGCGCTGCCGCACGCCCCAGCGTCGATCGCGACCGGGATGCCATCCAATGCGCGCCGATAGGAGAGCGAAATACTCGGGGCAGCGCTGAGCCGCAGGCAATCGCCCGACGGGTCGACCTTCATCACCGCGACGCGCACGTCGCCGAGCTGGCCTTCCACCTCCAACGCCAGGTTGTAGAGAATCTCGTCGAGACCGGCACCGGCGAGGATGAGTTCCAGCAAGCGGGCATGCCCTGCCCGCGCCGCATCGTTCTGCCGCCGCTCAGTGATGTCGCGGGCGACGCCGACGATGCCGACCACTGTTCCTTCGTCATCACGAAGCGGCAGCTTGGAGGTCAGCAGCCATTGCACGCTGCCGTCGGGGCGGATGATCGATTCATCCATGTCGAGCCTGGCTCGCCCTGTCCTGATGATTTCCTGCTCGATGGCGAAGAAGGTCTCGGCGCGGCTTCTATCGTGAAAGTCGAAGTCGCTTTTGCCGACGAGTTCCTCAGGTCGAGCAGCGCCATAATCCCTCGCCAGCGCGGCGTTGGCGAGGACAAACCGGCTGTTCGCGTCCTTGATGAAGAGATGGTCGGGAACATGGTCGAGGAGGGCGCTGAGGTGGTTTCGCTCCCCTTCACCCACAGCGGCGAATTGCCTGTTGAAGTCATGCTGAAAGCGCAGAGCTTCCTCGCGCAGCGTCTCCGCCGACGCACGCGGCAACGCGCGCGGCGAGCTCTGCTTCAGTCCAAAGGACATAAACTTGGGGCCTCCCGCCGGAACCGCCCGATCGGGCGTGAGAGCAAATTCCGTTGCGAAGCATAACTTACAGCACGAAAGATTGACTGAGTATTTACAACCATCGGTGGATACTAAATCAATTGGCTGCGCATTTCCCCGGATCAATCAAGATCGGATGCTAACGAGGCATCAATCCGCCGCCGACAGCAGGCTCGTCAGCGCGACCGGCAGAACGGCCATCGTATCCAGAACGAGATCCGCGCCAAGCTCGCGAGGGTCCCTGGCGCTATAGCCATAGCTCATGACGACCGCCGGAATGCCGGCGGCCCGGGCAGCATCCACATCGGCCTCGCTGTCGCCGATCATGACGGCGCGGCGCTCATCTCCGCCGCTTCGCGCGATGGTCGAGGTGATATGGCCGGGGTGCGGCTTGCTGAACGCAAAGGCGTCACGGCCGCAAATGGCCTTGAAGAGCCGAGCCATGTCCAGCGCGTTGAGAAGCGTCTCCGCCATAACTGTCGTCTTGTTGGTGCAGACCGAGAGCACCGCGCCCCTTCTGGCCAGCTCTTCCAGGGCGTCCATCACGCCCGGAAACGGCAGACTTTCGACGGCGATGTTGGCGACGTAATCGTCCAGCAGGGTCGCCTCAAGCTCGTCCAGCCGGGCCTTTTCAGCCGCGCCCCCCTGCTCCTCGAGCGCACGTGTGAGGATCGCCCGCGCACCGTAGCCGACCTTCGGGCGCAGTCGGTCCGCCTCGATCGATTGAAGGCCGAAGCGATGCAGCGCGCGATTGGTCGCGCGGAAGATATCCGGCGCGCTGTCGACAAGAGTTCCGTCCAGGTCGAAGATCACGCTGACGCCGCGAAGAACGTCGGTTTCGGTCGAGATGATCGCCCTGCCCTCCTCTTCAGAATCGATGCCAGCGAAGATTGAGAGTGATAGCCGAGGGAAGCTCCCCGGGAACGATCTTCTGGATGCGGGCGCGCGGCGACGGCGCTGCCGCGGCCTCCGGAGCAGCAGCCATCGTCGGCGCTGGAGTCAGCGCCGAACTCGGCGCCAGGCCTGGGACGTCCCCATGCATCCCCTCGACATCCAGAAAGCGGATGCCGGCAAACATGCCCCGGCGGTAGACGAGCTGCGCCGGCCTGAGTTCCTTGTCGTCGCCGATCCTGAGATCGAAGCTCTTGGGAAGATGAACCGACTCGTCGATCGTCAGCAGGGCGCCGGTCGCGGAAAGGTTGCGCACGACGCAATCGAACGTGGAGAAATGATTGTTGAATAGGATTTTGGCGCGCTTCAGCGTGCGAGTCCTCGGCGCTGCGCGCCGCTCGCTGTCGTCGGGCTGCGATGGTGGCAACGCCGTCATGGATGCCTCCGAGCGAAATTCGCTCATCCAGATTTGCGCCAAAGCGTTAAGAAATTAAGAATCTGTGATGGTCAATGCATGACGTGGAATATGCCACAGGCCTTGAGCAGCGACGCCAAAGGGACGCCGCTGCTCCGAAGAATCAGTTGCGGGACTTGTCCACGAGGGCGTTGGACTTGATCCACGGCATCATGCCGCGCAGCTTCTCGCCCACTTCCTCGATCTGGTGCGAATCGTTGAGCCGGCGCGTTGCCTTGAAGCGGGCGGCGCCCGCGCGGTACTCCTGCATCCAGTCTGACACGAACTTTCCGGACTGGATGTCGGTCAGCACGCGCTTCATCTCCGCCTTCGTCTCGGCCGTGATGATGCGCGGTCCGCTGACATACTCGCCCCACTCGGCGGTATTGGAGATCGAGTAGTTCATGTTGGCGATGCCACCCTCGTAGATCAGATCGACGATGAGCTTCACCTCGTGGAGGCACTCGAAATAGGCCATCTCGGGCGCATAGCCCGCTTCGACCAGAGTTTCGAAGCCGGCTCGGATGAGCTCGACGAGGCCGCCGCAGAGCACCACCTGCTCGCCGAAGAGATCCGTCTCGCATTCCTCGCGGAAGGTCGTCTCGATGACGCCGGACCGGCCACCGCCGACGCCGCAGGCGTAGGACAGGGCAAGATCGAGAGCGCTGCCCGAGGCGTCCTGATGAACCGCGACGAGGCAAGGCACGCCGCCGCCCTTCTGGTATTCGCCGCGCACGGTGTGGCCTGGCCCCTTCGGCGCGATCATGACGACGTCGACTGTCGATTTCGGCTCGATCAGCGCGAAATGGACATTGAGGCCGTGAGCGAAGGCGATCGCCGCGCCGTCGCGCAGGTTCGGCGCGATGGACTGCTTGTAGATGTCCGCCTGGAGCTCATCGGGCGTGGCCATCATCAGGAGATCGGCCCAGGCGGCCGCATCGGCCACGGACATCACCTTGAAGCCGTCGGTCTCGGCCTTCTTGACCGTGCCGGAGCCCTCGCGAAGCGCGATGACGACATCCTTGGCGCCCGAGTCGCGCAGGTTCAGCGCGTGCGCCCGTCCCTGGCTGCCGTAGCCGACGATCGCCACCTTCTTCGACTTGATGAGATTGAGATCGGCATCGCGATCGTAATAGACACGCATGGGTCAGATCCTCCTTGGCGTGGGTTGTCCGGCCATTTCGGCCTCGGGCGCCCCGAAAAGGGCAAGAAACTGTTGGCTGGCGCGGCGCGCGTCGATGGCGATTTCGTCCGCAGATAGCGACATGGGCTCGCCGAGCAGCAGACGAATTTGAACATCACGGACGACCAGCCCGAAGAAGGTGTGGAACGCGGCGTCGGCATCCTCGAAGCGCAGCAGCCCTGCCGCCTCCCCCGCCATCAGCAGGGGGCGCACGCGCCGGTTCATCGCAAACGGGCCATTGTGAAGAACGATGGAGCCGAGGTCCGGCGTATCGCCTCCGGCATGGCCGACAGCCAGCCGGTTCAGCGCCACCGACGTCGATGAGGAGATCACACGCAGCCAATCGGCGGCGAAGCGCTCAAGGGCGCTTCCGAGGGCTTCCCGGTCGAGCCGCTCGCGGTCGAGTGGCACGCCCCGCACCTTCGCCGCCTGCCACTGCACGGTCGCGGTCAAAAGGCCGTCGCGGTCGCCGAACCACTTGTACAGCGTTTCCTTGGAGCAGGACGCGCGGCGAGCCAGCGCCGACATGGTGAGCGCCGAACCGTTCTCGACGATCAGCGCAAGCGCCGCGTCCAGCACTTCGCGCTGGCGCTCGCTGAATTCGCGATCTTCGGTGGCGGTGACGCTCATGATCCTCGGCGAACCTCAATGGCTCCAACCTTAGTTGTGAGCCGTACCGTACGTTACGGTTCGCCCTTATGCCACAACGTCGCGTCTTTGCAAGAGGCCTGATCGCACCGCCCGCGAAAAAGCGCACGGATATTTGCGTGAGGTTTCTTGGCGAAGGCGGCAGGCGCAGCTTCAACATTCCCTCCCTTTTCAGCGAAAAGGCCCCGGCGAATGTCGCAGGAGCCTTTTCGTTCAAGCGTTGGGAAGCATCAATTGCAACTCGTGCTGCGCTCCGTCGTGCTGCCGAGAATGTTCGACTTCGTTGTCGTCATGGTGGTGCATTCCGTCACCACGGGGGGCGGAGGCGGCGGCGCCGGATCGGCGATCACCACCGTTGCTCTTGGCGCCGGCGGAGGCGGCGGGGCTGGCGTAATGATGGTGGTCGTGGTGGTCTGCGCGGCGGCGCCTGTCGCGCCCATCGCCACGACCGCCATGATCGAGGCCGCGACAGCGGCGGACATGGCGACGGAACTGGAGGATCGCATCTCGTTCTCCTGGACTTTTGTGGCCCATTCAACGGCAAGTTTGGCCTTGAGGTTCCCCGCGTGAAGAGATGAAAGAAGGGATGCACGGCGCCACCTCGCTGACCCATTCCCGCTGCGAGGCCAGGTGCCGCGTGGTCTTTTTAAGATTCAGCGGCTAGAGAGATACATGGCTCCCACGTCAACCAAGGTCGAATCCAATGACGAAGCCCGCCCTCGCGCTGGTTGCCCACGATGCCAAGAAGGACAGCATGGTGACGTTCGCCGTCACCCATGAACGCCGCCTTGCGCAGTTCGCGATCTTCACGACCGGCACTACCGGCGGACGCATCCTCGATGCCTGCCCGACTTTGGACATAACCCGCCTGAAGAGCGGCCCGCTCGGCGGCGACCAGCAGATCGGGGCGATGATCGCGGAGGGCAGGATCGGGGGCCTCATCTTCTTCATCGACCCGCTGTCGCCCATGCCGCACGACGTCGACGTCAAGGCGCTGACACGTCTTTCGGTTCTCTATGATATCCCGATGGCGCTCAATCACTCGACCGCCGAGTTGCTGATCGGGCAACTGGCCTGATCCAGAGAAGAAGAGGTGAGGCCGGACGGCACTCACCTTCTGCGACGGTCTGAACGGAGTGAGCGACCGCGCCCGTCATAAAGACGAGGCGCGCAATGCAACAACGCGCGGGATCGTGGCTCCAAGGGTGTTGCCGCAAATCCGCCCTCCGGCGACAGGGAGACGGAGACAAGCAACAGTTCTAGGGCGAACGGCTCAGGGAAATTGTCGGCTTGGAGCGGGTAGCGGGAATCGAACCCGCGCGTTCAGCTTGGGAAGCTGACAGGCTACCATTACATCATACCCGCGCGGCGCCATGGTTAGCATCAAGGCGACCCGTTCATCAAGCGGATTCGAGTGCTTTGAGCGCGCATGAAAGCCCGTCCGGCTCCCCCGACATCGCCATCTTCGCGGGCACCAACCAGTCAGTAGAGCGAATGGTGCTTCCGACATAATAAATAATGCATTCACCTATTTCATCTAAACCAGCAATGCACAAGAACACCGTGCAAAGACATACACAAGAAACCATTGCAAGTGCAATTTCGCCCTCAGTAATTCGGCAGCATGCAAAGGCGCGGCGACAGTGAACACTCTTTCGACTGACGACCTCAAAGAGCGGCTGAATTTCATAGGCTTGGACAATGCTGCCCAAGCTATTCTGCGCGACATCGCGACGGACATTGATGCCAGCATGGAAGGTGCGCTCGATTCGTTCTACGAGCGCGTCAACGGACATCCCCAGACGCGCGCCTTCTTTCACGATGAGTCTCACAGCGCCGGAGCGCGCGGCTCCCAAAAGAAGCACTGGAAAGAGATCACCAGCGGCGCCTTCGACGCGGCCTATGTCGAAAGCGCCACCGCCATCGGCAAGGTTCACGCCCGCGTGGGTCTGGAGCCGCAGTGGCATATCGGCGGCTATGCCGTTCTGCTGGAGGCGCTTCATCGCGAACTGATCCAACGTCTGTGGCCCTCGCGCTTCGGGCGGAGCCGCGCCGGCACATTGGCGGCCCAGATCGGCGCCGTGACCAAGGCAGCCTTCCTCGACATGGAATATGCCATGGGCGTCTACCTCACGGAGTTGGCCGAGGAGAGACGTAAGGCGGAAGAAGCCAAGGCACGGGCTGATGAGGATCGCGAGCGCGCGCTTGCCGCTCTCGCGCTGGCGTGTCGCCTGCTCAAGGAGGGCAATCTTTCCGCCCGCGTCGCAGACGACATCGGCGACGATTACCGGGCGATGGCCGTCGACTATAACGGGGCGGTCGCCGAGTTGGAGGAGGCCCATCTCTGTGTGGTGCGCGTGATCGACTCGATTCGCGCGGAGCTGGCAGAGATCAATCAGGCCTCGGCGGATCTGGCTCAACGCACGGAGCAGCAGGCGGCGAGCCTCGAGGAGACATCGGCGGCTCTCTCCGAGGTTTCGCGGGCGATCAACCAGACGGCAGAAAGCGCCGTGCGCGCGCAAACGTCGGCGGCGACAGCCCGGACAAACGCGCAGAAAGGCGGTGAGATCGTCGGTCGCGCCGTCGAGGCGATGGCGGCCATCGAGGAAAGCTCGGAGAAGATCAACAAGATCCTCGGCTCCATCGACGAGATCGCCTTCCAGACAAATCTTCTCGCGCTGAATGCCGGCGTCGAGGCGGCCCGCGCCGGTGAGGCCGGCAAGGGCTTCGCCGTCGTCGCGCAAGAGGTGCGGGCCCTCGCCTCTCGCTCTTCGGCGGCGGCGATGGAGATCAAGGATCTGATCGCCACCTCCGGCGCCCAGGTCAGTTGGGGCGTCGAACTGGTCACAGCCTCCGGCGAGAGCCTTGAGGACATCGTCGCCGAGGTCGCGGCGGTCAGCCAGGCGGTGGCGGAGATTGCCAGCAACGCCAAGGAGCAGGCGATCAGCCTTCAGGAAGTCTCCCAGGCGGCCGATCAGATGGATCAGGTAACGCAGCAGAACGCGGCGATGGTGGAACAGGCGACGGCGGCCGCCGAGGCCATGACCAGCGACACCGATCGCCTCGCCAATCTGATCGACCAGTTCACGAGCGACCGCCTTCCCAAGACACCTCAGAAGTCTTTGGCTTCGGGCCGGTCGTCGGCGCCCTACTCCAAACCATCGCCGGCGCGCCACGCGCCAATCGCGGTCAACCAAAGCTCGGCGGCGAGCGCCGACGGCGGATGGCACGAGTTCTAGGACCAGATGCCGGGCGGCAGACGGCCGGCTTCAGATGAAATGCTTGGAGAGCTTCAGGCCCTGCGCCTGGTAGTTCGACGACAGGTCGCTGCCGTAGAGCCGACGCGGCAGGCCTGCCATCCGCTCATAGACAAGGCGCCCGACCATCTGGCCGTGTTCGAGGATGAAGGGCACCTCGCGCGAGCGCACCTCAAGCACGGCCCGGCTACCGGCGCCCCCTGCCCCCGAATGGCCGAAGCCGGGATCGAAGAAGCCGGCGTAGTGGACACGGAACTCGCCGACCAGCGGGTCGAACGGCGTCATCTCGGCGGCATAGGCGGGCGGAACGTGCACCGCCTCGGCCGAGACGAGGATGTAGAACTCGTCCGGGTCGAGAACCAGCTCGCCCGAGCCAAGCCGATGGATCGGCTCCCAGAACTCGGCAGTCGAATAGGCGCCGCGGCGATCGACGTCGATGACGCCGGTGTGGCGCTTGCCGCGATAACCGATGAGACCGCTTTCGCCGCCCTTCAGGTCGATCGATAGCGCAACGCCGCCGTGGCTGATGTTGGCATCGTCGCGCCCCACCAGCCGCTCGCTCCGATCGAGGGCGAGAAATTCCTCGTCGGTAAGGCCGACATGGCCGCGCCGGAAACGGATCTGGTTGAGGCGCGAGCCGGTGCGCACGACGATCGGAAAGGTGCGCGGACTGATCTCGATATAGAGCGGGCCATGGTAGCCGGCCGGCACCTTGTCGAATTCCTGGCCGTGGTCGGCGATGATGCGGGTAAAGACGTCGAGCCGGCCGGTGGAGGATTTGGGATTGGCGGCCGCCATGATCTCCGGCGGCAGCGCGAGGGCTTCCAGCAGCGGCACGATATAGACACAACCGGTCTCCAGCACCGAGCCCTGGGTGAGATCGACCTCGTGGAGAGAGAAGCGTTCGAGCTTTTCGGCGACCGTGCATCCCGAGCCCGGCAGGAAGCTCGCCCGCACCCGGTAGGCGGTCGCCCCGAGGCGCAGATCGAGGCTCGCCGGCTGGATCTGGTCGGCGTCGAGTGGGCGCGCGGCGGCGATGGCGCCGCCCTCAAGCAGCGTCTCTATCTCCCGATCCGGCAGGATTCCGCTCACCATTCGAAGGCCTTGCCCCTTCACTTCCCCTAGGGCTTGTGCCTTAATCGCGGAATTGACGGCTGTCCAGCCTGGGGTT
Organism: Consotaella salsifontis; assembly: GCF_900167365.1. Lineage (GTDB taxonomy): Bacteria > Pseudomonadota > Alphaproteobacteria > Rhizobiales > Rhizobiaceae > Consotaella > Consotaella salsifontis. The sequence continues at coordinate 155,658 of NZ_FUXL01000002.1, forward strand.
ATCAGCCGTTGAACGTGGTGATTTGGCCGGCCGGCTTGCAGCCACGAAAAACAACTCGCTAAACAGGCCGATCCTCGAACGAGCTGAGCTCGTGGACCGGCGCTATGGCGAGCCGCCCCGCCGATCGATTATGCCGAGGATGAAAGCCATGCCCCAAGAGACGACGACGAAACGCCCGCTGCGCCCGGCGACGGCCATGGTCCATGGCGGAACGACGCGATCGGGATTTGGCGAGACATCCGAGGCGCTGTTTCTGACCCAGGGCTTCGTCTACGACAGCGCGGAGGCCGCCGAGGCGCGCTTCAAGGGCGAGGAGCCCGGCTTCATCTATTCTCGCTATGCCAACCCGACGACGCGCATGTTCGAGGAGCGCATGATGGCGCTGGAGGGCGCGGGCGATGCACGCGCCACCGCGTCGGGCATGGCGGCGGTCGCCACCGCGCTTCAGTGCCAGGTGCAGGCGGGCGACCACATCCTCGCCTCGCGCGCGCTCTTCGGCTCCTGTCGCTATGTCATCGAGACCGTGCTGGGGCGCGCTGGCGTCGCGTCCACCTTCATCGACGGGCGCGACCTCGACGCGTGGCGCAGCAACATCCGCCCCAACACCCGCGCCTGTTTCCTGGAGAGCCCGACCAATCCGACGCTGGAAGTGATCGATATCGCCGCCGTCGCCGAGATCGCCCATTCGGTCGGCGCCACGCTGGTGGTCGACAACGTCTTCGCTACGCCGATGTTTCAGAAGCCGCTGGCGCTCGGCGCCGACGTCGTCGTCTATTCGGCCACGAAGCACATTGACGGCCAGGGCCGGTGCCTCGGCGGCATCGTGCTCTCCTCGCAGGAGTGGATCGCTGAAAACCTCCACGACTTCTTCCGCCACACCGGCCCCTCGCTTTCGCCCTTCAATGCCTGGGTTCTTCTGAAGGGGCTGGAAACGCTGCCCCTGCGCGTCGCCCAGCAGACGGCGAGCGCGGCGAGGATCGCCGAGTGTCTGGCCGCATCGCCGGCGGTATCCCGGGTGTACTATCCGGGCCGCGAGGACCATCCGGACGCGGCGGTCATCAAAAAGCAGATGACCGGCGGCTCATCCCTCATCGCCTTCGAGCTCAAGGGCGGGAAGGCATCCGCCTTCCGCTTCTCCGACGCCCTGGAAATCGTCAAGATCTCCAACAACCTCGGCGATGCGAAGAGCCTCATCACCCATCCGGCCACGACGACCCACAAGAACCTCAAGCCGGAAGTTCGGGCTGACCTCGGCATCGGCGATGGCCTGCTGCGGCTCTCGGTCGGCCTTGAGGACGTTCAGGACCTTCTCGAAGATGTCGAGGCGGCTCTCGCGGCGGCCTGATGCGGCGCGTCAGTTGAGAAGCTTCGCCGCCAGCGCAATCCTGGCGGCGAAGGTGAAGACGCAGAGCGCGGCAAAACCGTAGGCAAGAGCCGCGAAGGCGGCGGGGAAAAGACAGGCGAGCGCGAACATTGCGATCGTCTCCGTCGCCTCCGCGATGCCGGTGGAGAAGTAGAGCGACTTGATGCCGCGCTGGTTGGTCTTGAGCTGGCGCTTCTCCGCCATCACCGCGAGAGCCAGAAAGCTGGCGCCGTTGGCATAAAACGAACAGATCAGCGCCGCCGCCGGCAGCCCGTTGCGCGCCGGGTCGAGCGCGGCAAAGGCGAGCGGGATCGCGCCATAGACGGCGAAATCGAGCACGATGTCGAGAAAGCCGCCAAAGTCCGTCGGCGTTGTTCGGCGCGCCAGTGCCCCGTCGAGACCGTCGCAGAGCCTCGAGGCGAGCAGAAGCAGAAGGCCTAGAACGAAGAGGCCGGATGCGATGGCGGCGGCCGCCAAAACGCCAAGGGCGAAAGCCGCCAACGTGACGGCATTGGCCGAGACGCCGCGCAGCACGAGCGTTGATGCGGCGCGATCGAGCATCGGCTCGATCTTAGGCTTCAGGACACCGTCGAGCACGCCGCCTCTCCGCCTTTTGAGTCGCGATCGAGAAGTTTGCGCCGTTGACCCGGGAGCGGACCGACGCGATAAATCGCTTCAGTTTGCGTCCCATGCCCGGGGCTTCCCATGTACCAGGCAACCACCTGCTCGATCACAGTCACCGTCTCTCCCAGCTACCTCGAAGAGGAATCCGTTCCCGAGGATAATCACTGGTTCTGGGCGTATACGATCGAGATCACCAATGGCAGTCCAGACACCGTTCAACTGCGTTCACGCTATTGGCACATTACCGATGCCCGCGGTCATGTGGAAGAAGTGAACGGAGCGGGCGTTGTCGGCGAGGAACCGATCTTGTCGCCGGGCGACAGCTTCACCTACACGTCGGGCTGTCCGCTCTCGACGTCCTCGGGCATCATGCGGGGCCACTACCGGATGGAGACGAGCGACGGCGGAATGATCACTGTTGAAATTCCCGCCTTTTCCCTGGACGTGCCGAACGCCCGACGCATCATGCACTGAGGCTGTTTCCCTTCGTCAGGCCGATGCTCCCTCGCGCGAAAGATCAGCCGGCAGAATCGGTTGGCACCCAGCGCTGACAGTCCGATTCAAGGACCTTCAGTGATGCTTGAAGCGCGATCCGGCAAGGGCGGCGATGGCACCATCGCCGCCCTTGCTGAGCGTCCGAGGTTTGGCAGCGGCGCTTGTCAGGCGGCCTTGCCAAGCATCAGCTTCAGATCGTCCTCGACCCGGCCAGCCGGGCGGATTGAGAATTTCTCGACCAGCACGGCGAGCGCCTCGGCCGTCAGGAACTGCGGCAGCGTCGGCCCGAGATAGATGTTGGTGATTCCTAGGTGGAGGAGCGTGAGGAGGACCGCCACGGCCTTCTGCTCGAACCAGGAGACGGCGAGGGTCAGCGGCAGATCGTTGACGCCGACATTCAGCGCGCCGGCGACCGCTACCGCGATCTGGATGGCGGAGTACGCGTCATTGCACTGACCGACGTCGAGAACGCGCGGGATGCCGTTGATATCGCCGAGGTCTTCGCGGTTGAAGCGGAACTTGCCGCAGCCGAGCGTCAGGATCAGGCTGTCCTTGGGCGTCGCCACCGCGAGGTCGTGGAAATAGGTCCTGCCACGGCGCGCGCCGTCGCAGCCGCCGATAAGGAAGAGGTGCTTCACCTCGCCCTTGCCGATCATGTCGAGCAACGTGCCGGCGACGCTCATCACCGTGTTGCGGGCAAAGCCGATCGGGATCGTCTCTTCCGGCGCATCCTCGCCATAGCCGGGCAAGGCCAGCGCGCAGTCGATGGCGGCGGAGAAATCACGGGTCGGCAGATGGGAAACGCCTGTCCAACCCACCGGCCCGCGTGTGAAGAGGCGATCCTGATAGCCCTTCAGCGTCGGGTCGATCAGGCAGTTGGACGTCATGACGATGGCGCCGGGAAAGGTTGCGAATTCGCGCTGCTGTTCGTACCAGGCGCCGCCGAAATGGCCGGCGAGATGCGGATACTTCTTGAGGCCCGGATAAGCGAGCGCCGGCAGCATCTCGCCATGGGTGTAGACGTTGATGCCCTTGCCCTCGGTCTGCTTCAGGATCTCCTCCAGATCGCCGAGATCGTGACCGGAGACCACCAGCGCCTTGCCGGCCTTGGGCGAGATGCGCGCATGGGTGATCTCGGGGTGGCCGTAGCGCTCGGTGTTGGCGGCGTCGAGCATTTCCATGCATTTGAGGTTGAGGTCGCCGACCTTCAGCGACTGGCCGAGCAAAGCCTCGGCATCGGTCGGGTCCGTGGCCAGGAAGGCCGCGATGGCGTGGAGTTCCGCCATGATGGCGCTGTCGGAGCGGCTGAGCACCCTGGCATGCTCGTAATAGGCGGCGCAGCCCTTCAGTCCGTAGAGGACAAGGTTGCGCAGGCCCACGATGGTCGGGCCGTCACGATCCATGTAGCGGTTGAGGGCGGCCATGGGCGCCGACGCCAGGATTTCCGCCTTCATCGCCCCTGGGGTCCAGGTGGCCGGCTCCGGCAGGTCCGAAAGGTCCGCGCCGTTCGCCTCGGCGATGGCGCGCGCCCTGTCGCGCATGGCGACAGCTTCGGCGATCCAGGAGACGAACCGATCCTCGTCGAAATTGACGTTGGTCAGCGTGGTGAACCAGGCAAAGGGCGTGAAGGCATCGATCGCCTCGTCGGAAACGCCCCGCCCGGCTGCGCGGTGGGCGAAGACGGACACGCCGAGCATGACGCGCAGCAGCACGTCCTGAAGATCGGAGACAGCGGCCGTCTTTCCGCAATTGCCGACAGCGGCCGAGCAGCCGTCCCGCTGACTTTGCTCACACTGAACACAGAACATTCCAGCACCCCCAAAGATCGAAAATCCGATGCAGGCTGGTCTAGGGGATTGGCGGAAGCGGTTTTTGCGTTTTCACAAAGAGGGCCGTGGATGCCCTGTCCCGGCGCCGCGACCTCATGCCGCGCCGGGATTCGCAGTCAGTTGTCGTCGCCGGACTGCTCGAATTCCGCCGGATCGAACTGGTAGTGTTCACCGCAGAATTCGCAGGTCACTTCGATACGGCCGTCCTCGATGCTGTCCTTGATTTCCTCGGCGGAAAAATTGGACAGAACCTCCCTGATCCGGTCCTTCGAGCAAGAGCAGAAATCGCGAACCGGACTGGCCGGGAACACGCGCACGCCGCGCTCATGGAAAAGGCGGAAGAGCAACCGCTCGACACCGACATCGGGATCGATGAGTTCCGATGGCTCGATGGTCTCGACCAGCGTGCTCACCTCCACCCAGGCGTCGTCGGGCTCGTGCTCCGGCAGGTCGGCGCCCTCCGGCGCATCCCCGCCCGGAAGATCCGGCAGGCGCATGCGCTCCGGCGCCGAGGGCAGGAACTGGGCGATGAGCCCGCCCGCCCGCCAGCTTTCGGTGAAGGCGTCGCCCCCCGACTCGCGCCGCGACATCTTCGCGACGGTCAGGCGAACGGCGGTCGGAATCTGCTCCGACTGGCGGAAATAGCTTTCGGCAATCGATTCCAGCGAGCTTCCGTTCAGCTCCACGATGCCCTGATAGCGCTGCATGTGCGCGCCCTGATCGACCGTCAGGGCCAGGGTGCCTGTGCCCAGCAGAAGCGCCGGGTTCTCCATGGCCTCCGTGCTCGCGCTGGCGATGCGCTCGGCATCGAAGCGGGCATAGGCGCGCACGTCGGACGGCGTCGAGAAGTCCACCACCAGAAGATCGACCGGGCCATCGGTCTGCGCCTGGACGATGAACTTGCCGGAGAACTTCAGGGACGTGCCGAGAAGCACAGTCAGCACGATCATCTCCGCGAGCAGGCGGGAGACTGGCTCCGGATAGTCGTGGCGGCCAAGAAGGCGGTCCAGCATCGGCCCGAGCTGCACGGCACGCCCGCGCGAGTCGAGCCCTTCCACCTGAAAGGGCACGACCGAGTCGTCTCCGGCATGGCCGAACTGGCCGAGGCCCGGCATGAGTTCAGCCATGCGCCGTCACCTCGCCGAAACACCAGGCAAGAACCGATTTCTGGGCATGAAGCCGATTTTCGGCTTCGTCGAACACGACTGATTGCGGTCCGTCGATCACTTCGTCCGTTACCTCCTCGCCGCGATGGGCAGGAAGGCAATGCATGAACAGGGCGTCGGGTTTCGCATGGGCCATGAGCCGCTCGTTCACCTGATAGGGAATAAAGACGTTGTGCCCGCGCGCCTCGGCCTCACGGCCCATCGATACCCAGGTGTCGGTGACGACGCAGTCGGCCTCGCTGACGGCCTCCACCGGATCGCCCGTGAGCATGATCGAGGCGCCGTTGGCGCGCGCTTTCTCGACGAAATCCAAGGCCGGTCCCGAGCCCTCGGGCGTCGCGATCTTCAGCTTGAAGCCGAATGCCGCGGACGCCTCGATGAAGGAGTTGAGCACGTTGTTGCCGTCGCCCGTCCAGGCGAAGGTCTTGCCGGCGACGGGCCCGCGCTTTTCTTCGAAGGTCAGCAGGTCCGCCATGATCTGGCAGGGATGCGTGTCGTCCGTCAGGCCGTTGATCACCGGGATCGTCGCATATTCGGCCATTTCCAGCAGGCGCGCATGACGCGTCGTGCGGATCATGATGGCATCGACATAGCGCGACAGCACCCGCGCGGTGTCGGCGATCGTCTCGCTGCGGCCAAGCTGCATCTCGGCGCCCGACAGAACGAGCGTCTCGCCGCCGAGCTGGCGCATGCCGACGTCGAAGGACACGCGCGTGCGCGTCGACGGCTTGTCGAAGATCATCGCGAGGACCTTGCCGGCGAGTGGCTTCGGTTCATCCCGCTTGAGGCTCTTGCGCCACGCGGCATCCTTCAGGATCGCCCGTAGATCCGAGCGGTCCACCACCGACAGGTCGAGAAAGTGCCGGGACTGGGTTTTGCCTTCGTTCATCTCCGGCTCCCTCACGCGAGCTTCGTCTCGGCCGCGACAACGGCCGTCTCAATGCGCTCCATCGCCTCGCGCACCTCATCGGCGGTGATGACGAGGGGCGGCAGAAGACGCACCACGTTATCGCCCGCCAGCGCCGAGATGACGCCGGCTTCGCGCATTTCGGCGGCGAGCACCGAGTTTGGAATGCCCGCCTTGATACCCAGCAGCAGGCCCTCGCCGCGCACTTCCTGGACCACGCCGGGGTGACGATCCGCCAGGGATGCCAAGGACTGCTTCATCACGAGCGCGACGTCGCGCACATGCTCCAGGAAGCCCGGTGCGAGCATCACGTCGAGCACGGCGTTGCCGACCGCCATGGCCAGCGGGTTGCCGCCATAGGTCGTGCCATGGGTGCCGGCCGTCATGCCCTTGGCCGCCTCTTCCGTGGCGAGGCACGCGCCGAGCGGGAAGCCGCCGCCAATGCCCTTGGCCACCGCCATGATATCGGGAGTAATCCCGGCGGCCTCATGGGCGAACAGACGCCCCGTGCGCCCCATGCCGGTCTGCACCTCGTCGAGCACCATCAAAAGCCCATGCTCGTCGCAGAACGCGCGCAGCGCCCGCAGATACTCGTTCGATGCGGAGCGGATGCCGCCCTCGCCCTGGATCGGCTCGATGAGGATGCCCGCCGTCTCGTCGGTCAGCGCGGCCTTGACCGCACCCATGTCGCCGAAGGCCACCTGGTCGAATCCGTCCACCTTGGGGCCGAAGCCTTCCAGGTACTTCCCCTGGCCGCCGGCCGCGATGGTCGCGAGGGTGCGGCCGTGGAAGGCACCCTCGAAGGTGATCAGGCGGTAGCGCTCGGGCCGGCCCGAGACGTAGTGATAGCGACGCGCCGTCTTGATCGCCGCCTCCAGCGCTTCCGCGCCCGAATTGGTGAAGAACACGCGGTCGGCGAAGGTCACGGCCGTCAGGCGCTCACCCAGACGCTGCTGGCCGGGAATCTCGAACAGATTGGAAGTGTGCCACAGCTTCTCCGCCTGCGCCTTCAGCGCCTCGACGAGATGCGGGTGGGCATGGCCAAGACCGTTGACGGCGATGCCGCCCGACAGATCCATGAACCGCCGGCCGTCCTCGGTGGTCAGCCAGACGCCCTTTCCTCGCTCGAAGCGCAGGCCGATGCGGGAGTAAGTCGCATAAAGAGGCGAATGCTCGGGATTTGCGCTCATGGCTCGTCACTTCGTTGTGGGGCGGCGGGTCGCCGTTTTTCCAAATAGTGAAGCCTGCCGGACAGGCAGGCTTTGGCGGCACCGACCATACGTGCATGTTGAGAGGCAAGGCTATACCACGCGCGGGCGAGCTATTGTCAATCAGCCGCTCCGGCCCGTGGCGTGAAACCTCGGCGATGCGCGATTTTGCCCTGGTCTTCTACCCATGGGTGCCACAGATGCTGCGGGGCGCAACCGTGGACGACAAGCTGGGGAAAAGCGCAAAAAGCGATTCGACCGAGGTTGCAGGACTCTTGTCAGAGAGTCAGACCATGGGTTAAATTTTGGTACACACTAGATTTCGTGCGGCGGACCTAGTCGTTAGGCATATGTAGTGGCCAGTCTTCCCAAGGGCTTCCTTGGGGGGCCGGTTTCGTCTGACGCGATGCAAGAATACGAGGAAGGAGCGTCTCGATGAGCTGGACCGACGAGCGGGTGGAGCTTCTGAAGCAGCTTTGGAACGAAGGCTTGAGTGCCAGTCAGATAGCAGGTCAGCTCGGCGGCGTCAGCCGCAATGCGGTGATTGGCAAGGTTCATCGGCTGAAGCTCGAGGGTCGTGCCAAGACGGCCCTTCCTGGTCAGGCCGAGGCCCCGGTTCAGAAGGCGGTCGAGGCGGTGATCGAGACCCGGGCCGTCGAGGTCGAGATTTCCGGTCGCGCCGCCGCGCAGATGGGCGGTGGCCGTTCTGTGGTGCGTTCGGTGGGCGCGACCGCGCTCAAGGTCGAGACTGAAACGGACCTCGTGGTTCAGCACGTCGAGGGTCCCGGCGGCGAGGTGGTTCCGATCTCGCGCAACCTGACCCTTGTCCAGCTGACCGAGCGCACATGCAAGTGGCCGCTGGGCGATCCTCTTTCGGAAGACTTCCGCTTCTGCGGCAATCCTTCCGGCGACAGCTCGCCTTATTGCACCTATCATGCACGACTGGCGTTCCAGCCGCCCTCGGAGCGCCGCCGCGTTCGCTGATCCGACGCATTATTCGCCATCGGCCTGAGCTTCTCAGGAAGCTTCTGGCCGGCGCGATCGCCGGTCAGCCAGGAGGGCCGGAGGAGAAGGTCCGTGCAATCCGGGCGACAATTTCTTTTGGGGGGATGCTTCTGCGGCAAGGTTCGATACCGCCTGACGGATCGACCGCTCTTCACCCATTGCTGCCACTGCCGCGAGTGCCAATCGCTGACCGGCAGCGCGTTCGTAATCAACGCTCTGATCGAGGCCGACCGGATCGAGATGCTTTGCGGGGCCCCCGTCGCCGTGCGCGTGCCGAGCACAAGCGGCGCACCGCATGATGTCTACCGCTGTCCCGATTGCCAGACAGCGGTCTGGAGCGACTACGGGGCGCGCGGCTGGTTGCGCTTCGTGCGCGTCGGCACACTGGACGAACCATCGGCCATCACACCCGACATTCACATTTACACACGCTCAAAGCTGCCTTGGGTGAGGCTGCCCGAAGGCGCGATGGCGGTCGAGGAATATTACGATCCGAGGTCGCTATGGCCAGCGGAAAGCGTGGCGCGCTATGATGCCGGCCACCGCGCCGCGGCGATCGCCCTCGAGGGTTAAAGCCGGAGCATATGGCGCAGGCGGCACGGCCGTCGGGGAAGTCGTGGCGGTAAGAACCGGCAGCGCCAATCGGCCACCCAACAACCGCATTCGCCCCTTGAGACGTCAGCTGCTCTCGGCGACGTCTCGGACAGGAGCCCTTGCTGCGAACTGCTCGTCGAGCGAGTAGCCCGCGCCGCGAACCGTGCGGATCGGGTCGCGCTGGCGGCCGCGATTGATCGCCTTGCGCAGCCGCCCGACATGAACGTCCACGGTGCGCTCATCGACATAGATGTCGCGTCCCCAGACCCCGTCGAGCAGTTGCTCGCGCGAGAACACGCGACCCGGCGCCTGCATGAAGAACTCCAGAAGCTTGAATTCCGTCGGACCGAGCTTCACCTCCCGGCCGGCGCGGCGGACGCGGTGCGTTTCGCGGTCGAGATCGATGTCCCCCGCGGTAAGATGGCTTGCGATCTTCTCGGGCTTCACCCGCCGCAACATGGCGCGCACCCGCGCCAGTAGCTCGGGGGTCGAGAACGGCTTGACGACATAGTCGTCCGCGCCAACCGAAAGCCCCCTCACCCGCTCGCCCTCCTCGCCGCGCGCCGTCACCATGATGATCGGCAGCCGCTCGGTCTCGGAGCGCTGGCGCAGGCGCCGGCAAAGCTCGACGCCGGAAAGGCCCGGCAGCATCCAGTCGAGGATCAGCACGTCGGGCACTTCCTCCTTGAGGCGCAGCTCCGCCTCGTCCCCGCGCGCGATGGTCTCGACGCTATAGCCCTCCGCTTCCAGATTGTAGCGCAGGATGAGGGCGAGCGCCTCCTCGTCCTCCACCACCACGATGCGAGGCGCCATTCTCAAGCCTCCGAGGCCGGCGCGCTGCCAGCGGCTTCCGGCGGCACCACGATGGACGTGGTCCGGTCGCTCTTGGGACGCTCCGGCCCCATCTGCGCGCCCGTGCGAATGTAGTAGATCGTCTCGGCGATGTTGGTTGCGTGATCGCCGATGCGCTCGATGTTCTTGGCGCTGAAGAGCAGGTGCGTGCAGGCCGAGATATTGCGCGGGTCTTCCATCATGTAGGTGAGAAGCTCGCGGAAGATCGACGTATAGACCGCGTCGATCGCCTCGTCCTTGTCGCGAATCCGCTCGGCGCGCTGGTGATCGCGCTCCACATAGGCGTCGAGAACTTCCTTGAGCTGCTGAAGCGTCAGCTCGGAAAGGTGCTCGATACCGCGCACGAGCTGCATCGGCTGCGGATGATCGTGGACGGCGATAACACGCTTGGCGATGTTCTTGCCGAGGTCGCCAATCCGCTCGAGGTCGTTGGAAATGCGGATAGCGCCAACGATCTCGCGCAGATCCCGCGCCATGGGCTGACGCTTGGCGATCGTCATGATGGCGCGCTCGTCCAATTCGCGCTGGGCGGCGTCGAGCAATGCGTCGTCGGTGATGACCGCCTCGGCCATGGCAAGGTCGCTCTTGACCATGGCGTTCACGGCGCGCTCGACCAGGTGCTCGGCCTGACCGCCCATCTCGCAGATGCGGCGGACGATGAACTTCAGCTCTTCGTCGTAGGACTTGACGATATGTTCGTCCATCGGAGGTCTCCTCATGACCGAATGGCGGGGTCCAGATGTTCGCGGCGAGCCGGCGCGCCTTCCATTGCTGCGGACGGGCCGGAAGTCCGCAATTCTAGCCGAAGCGTCCGGTGATGTATTCGTGGGTCTTGGGGTTCGAGGGCGAGGTGAAGACCTTCTCGGTGTGATCGAATTCGATCAGCTCACCCAGATACATGAAGGCCGTGAGGTCCGAGACGCGCGCCGCCTGCTGCATGTTATGCGTGACGATGGCGATCGTGTAGTCGGACTTCAGCTCGTCGATCAGCTCCTCGATCTTCGCCGTCGAGATCGGGTCGAGAGCCGAGGCCGGCTCGTCGAGCAGGATCACTTCGGGCTGCACCGCCACCGTGCGCGCGATGCAGAGGCGCTGCTGCTGACCGCCCGAAAGGCCGAGACCGCTGGACGAGAGCTTGTCCTTGACCTCTTCCCATAGAGCCGCGCGGCGCAGCGCCTGTTCGACCCGCCCGTCCAGCTCGGAGCGGCTGAGCTTCTCGTAGAGCCGGATACCGAAGGCTATGTTCTCATAGATCGACATGGGAAAGGGCGTCGGCTTCTGGAACACCATGCCGACGCGGGCGCGCAAGAGATTGAGGTCCTGCGAGCGGTCGAGGATATTCTCTCCATCAAGGAGAATCTGCCCCTCGGCGCGCTGGTTCGGATACATCTCGTAGATGCGGTTGAACATGCGCAGCAAGGTCGACTTACCGCATCCCGACGGCCCGATGAAGGCCGTCACCGCGCGCTCGGGCAGGGTGAGCGAAATGTCCTTCAGAGCCTTGGACTTGCCATAGAAGAACGAGACGTCCTTGAGTTCGATCTTCGGCTGGTTCGCCAGACGCGATGCATTTTCATCGCGCGCCGCCGTGGGCGGGACGAGGGACTGGACGGTCATCGGTCCTCCTTGCGGGCCGTGAGAAGCCGGGCGACGATGGAAAGCGTCAGCACGGCCAAAGTGGTGATCAGGGCTCCGGCCCAGGCCAGGCTCTGCCAATCCTCGTAGGGGCTCAACGCGAACTGGAAGATGGTCACGGGAAGGCTGGCCATCGGGGCGTTGAGGTTGAGGCTCCAGAACTGGTTGTTCAGCGCGGTGAAGAGCAGCGGCGCGGTTTCGCCAGAGATGCGCGCCACGGCCAGAAGGACGCCGGTGATCATACCCGCGCTCGCGGCCTTGTAGGCGACAGAACGGATGACGACCCAGCGCGGCGCGCCGATGGCTGTTCCCGCCTCGCGAAGGGAATCGGGGACCAGCAGCAGCATGTCCTCGGTGGTGCGCACCACGACGGGCAGCACGATGATGGCGAGCGCGATGGCCCCGGCGATGCCGGAGAAGTGGCCCATGGTGCGAACCATCAGCTCATAGATGAACAGTCCGACGATGATCGACGGCGCCGAGAGCAGGATGTCGTTGATGAAGCGGATGACGTGGGTCAGTTTGTCGTGGCGTCCATACTCGGCCATGTACGTCCCGGCGAGGACGCCGATGGGCGTTCCGACCATGACGGCGATGAACGTCATGAGAAGGCTGCCCATGATGGGGTTGAGAAGCCCTCCCGCCTCTCCCGGAGGCGGCGTCATCTCGGTGAAGACGGCGAACGAGAGCCCGCCGATGCCTTCGATCAGGAGATCCATGAGGATCACGAACAGCCAGGCGAGACCGATCAAAGCCGCCAGCACACACAGCGACAGCATGATGGTGTTCTTGGCCTTGCGAGCGGCAAAGGACGCCATGATCAGCCTCCGGCCTTCTTCTTCATCTGCGCCAGCATGAGCCGGGCGATGGCGAGCACGATGAATGTGATGACGAACAGGACCAGGCCGAGGGCGATCAGCGAGGACGTGTAGAGATCGCCCGTCGCCTCGGTGAACTCATTGGCGATGGAGGCCGAAATCGTGGTTCCTGGCGCGAGCAGCGAAGGAGTGATGCGGTGGGCGTTGCCGATGACGAAGGTCACCGCCATGGTCTCGCCGAGAGCGCGGCCGAGCCCGAGCATGATGCCGCCGATAAGCGCGACGCGGGTGTAGGGGATAACGATCTTCGTCGTCACTTCCCAGGTCGTCATCCCGAGGCCGTAGGCCGACTCCTTCAAAACCGCCGGAACCGTCGCGAAGACATCGCGGGCAATGGACGTGATGAAGGGCAGCACCATGATCGCCAGGATCAGCCCCGCCGTCAGCACGCCGATGCCGTAGGGCGGACCGGCGAAGAGCGAGGACAGGAACGGAATGCCGTGAAAGGTGTCAATCAGAAACGGCTGCAGCGTGCGCTGAAGAAAGGGCGAAAAGACGAAAAGGCCCCAGATGCCGTAGATAATCGAGGGGATGCCGGCGAGAAGCTCGACTGCGATTCCGATAGGCCGGCGAAGCGGCCGTGGGCAGGTTTCCGTCAAAAAGATCGCGATACCGATGCCGATCGGCACTGCGAACACCATGGCGATGATCGAGGTTACGATCGTGCCGTAGATCGGCGCCAAGGCGCCGAAATTCTCCTTCACCGGGTTCCACGATTCCGTGGTGAGGAAGCCCAGCCCGAAGGTCTTGAAGGCGAGGAAGGAGCCGGTCACGAGAGAAAAGGCGACGCCCGCCAGAACCACGAGTACGAGGATAGCAGCCCCTCGCGTCAGGTTCTTGAAAACCGCGTCGCTCGTCGCAAACCGCCGAACCGCCCGCTGCCTCGATTCTCTCGACAAGTCCTCGGTGTCGGCCTCTGCGATACTGACCATGCTTTAAGCCTCAAAGCCCATGAAAAGCCGGGAGGCCACCCGGAAAGGTGGCCTCCCGGCAAGGCGGATCACTTGGACGGAGCGTAAACGGCCTTGCCGTCGCTCTGGATCTTCGCCCACTCCTGCTCGACCTTCTCGACGACCGCGTCGGGCATCGGAATATAGTCGAGGGTCTGCGCCATGTCGTCACCCTCGGCGTAGGCCCACTCGAAGAACTTCAGAGCGGCGGCCGAATCCTCGGCGCTGTCCGGCTCCTCGTGCATGAGGATGAAGGTCGCAGCGGTCATCGGCCAGGACTTGGCGCCCGGCTGGTTGGCGAGGATGACGCCGAAGCCCGGCTGGCTCGACCAATCGGCACCCTCGGCGGCGGCAGCGAAGGCAGCGCTCTCGGGGGCGACCTTCTGGCCGTCCTTGTTGATCATGTCGGCATAGGTCATCTTGTTCTGCAGGGCATAGGCGTATTCGACATAGCCGATCGAATTCGCGGTCTGGCCGACATTGGCGGCCACGCCCTCGTTGCCCTTGGCGCCGATGCCGACGGGCCACTCGACGCTGGTGTTCACGCCGATCTTGTCGGACCAGTCGCTGGAGACTTCACCGAGATAATAGGTGAAGTTGAAGGTCGTGCCCGAACCGTCCGAGCGGTGAACGACGGCGATGGCCGCGTCCGGCAGCTTGGCATCGGGGTTGAGCTTGGCGATCGCCTCGTCGTTCCACTGGGTGATTTCGCCCATGAAGATCTTGGCGAGGGTTTCGCCGTCGAGCACCAGCTCGCCCGGCTTCACGCCCTCGACGTTGATCACCGGAACGATGCCGCCCATGACGGTCGGGAACTGGACGAGCCCGTTCTTCTCGAGCTCCTCGCCGCCCAGCGGCTTGTCGGTGGCGCCGAACGTCACGGTGCGGGCCTCGATCTGCTTGATGCCGCCGCCCGAGCCGATGGACTGGTAGTTGAGGCCGACGCCGGTATTCTTCTTATAGGCGTCCGCCCACTTCGCGTAGATCGGATAAGGGAAGGTGGCTCCGGCGCCGGAGATGTCGGCGGCCTGCGCGAACGACACCATGGCCATCGCAGCCGCGCCGGCCAGAGCCGCCTTCGCGGAAATCTTGAGAAGAGCGTTCATTGAGAAGCCTCACTGTTTTGGAATTCTGTTCGCATTGTCAGGGTCACGTCACCGCTGTCGCGGCCACCAGCCGACACGGGGCTCTACTATCTCGCGTCCATGTCATTTGGATGAATGATCTTCAGCGCTCTAGACGAGACTCGATACATGACACTTCCAGCACTTTCCGCGACTGATGCTTTGGCACCCATGCGGATTTCCCCGACATACTCGGCGAATACACGGAAAGCAGAGAGGCATGTGGCCATTACTGCTTCCCTCCGACGAAATCCAAGCGCCTACAACTTCGCAAGCATCCCGATGGATGACCGATTTCGGCTTTCTTCGTTCAAGCCAGCGGACCGGTCGCCCTTTCGTCGAGGGGCGGTATACGACACTCCAACAACAGATTTGTGACAGCTTAACTCCCTGATTTAGAACGATCTCCCATCCTTCAGCGCGGGCAACCTCGCGGTAAAGACGGATCCCTTGCCGAGTTCGGACTCGATCAGAAGCTCGGCGCGATGGCGAACGAGGATGTTGCGAACGATAGAAAGCCCGAGGCCGGTTCCGCGCCGCGCCTTGGAACGCCCAGCATCGACACGGTAGAAGCGCTCGGTGAGGCGCGGCACGTGTTCGGCGGGAATTCCGGCGCCAAAATCACGTACGGACACATCGTAGTAGCTCAGATCGCGGTTGCGGCCCGCGCTCAGGGACAGCACCACCCGCTCGCCGGAATCGCCGTACTTGCAAGCGTTCTCGATGAGGTTCGAGAACACCTGTATCAACTGGTCGCGCTCGCCCAACACCAGGAATTCGCCCTGCGGCGGCTCAAACTCCAGCGCCACGCCGGACTCCGCGGCGAGAGGCGCCATCATTTCGCACGTCTCGCGAAGGAGTGTGTTGAGGTCGACGCGGGTCTCTATGGGGATGTGGCGCTTCATCTCGATGCGCGACAATGACATCAGGTCGTCGATCAGGCGCGACATTCGCCGAGCCTGGTCGTGCATGACGCCGAGAAACTTCTCTCGCGCCACAGGGTCGTCTCGCGCCGGCCCTTGCAGCGTCTCGATGAATCCGATGACGGATGCGAGCGGCGTTCGCAGCTCATGGCTCGCGTTGGCGACGAAGTCGCTCCGCATGCGCTCGACCTCGTGCTCCACGGTGCGATCGTGAAACAGCATCAGAAAGAAGAAGGGATCTTCTCCACGGGCGGCGGGAACGGGCGAAATCTCCACCTCCCACGCGCGCGCCGCCGGACCTCGCTCCACATATTGCGCGCGGCCAGACCCGGCCGATTTCACCGCCCGCTCGATCGAGGCGAGCAGTTCAGGAGAGCGGAATCGGAGCGCAATGGAATCGCCCAGCGAAACGACGCCGAAGGCAGCGCCCACCTGCTGGTTGGCATAGCGCAGCATGAGATTGCGGTCGAGGATGATGCAGGGTTCCGCGATGGCCTCGACCACCGCTTTCATCGCCGTCTCCGGCCACAGGGAAAATGTGCGGGCCGAAGCCTTGCGAGAGCGGGACGGGAGCTGGCGGGGCCGCTGTAGCGCAGTGACCAGGGCCATCGCGGCCAGGCCGAGAAGAGCGATCGGCCGCGCCTCGTGGAAAAACACGGCGATGCCGATAAGCGCGACCGCCCCGACGATGAAGACCCGCAGGCTCGACGTCGTGGTCTCGTAAGGCGGGAGGTCTTTGTCGCGCGAGGCGGGAAGAGACATGACACCTCGGGGCATGAAAGGCCGCAGACTCCACAGCCGGCCGCCGACTCAATTCCTCGCAGGGTGAATGAGAATTGCTTCATTCATATTGCGGGGACACACGATCAGTGATGACATGAAGGAAGCCGAAATCAAGGCTGCCGAGGACGAACACGCACGGCATAAAGAAGAAGGTCGTCTTCGCCGGCCCCCGCCTGCGGTTGAAGGACGAGAGAAGCTTCCGCATCGGGGTCGGACGGCACATCGAAATCGAAGGCTACGCTCCGCCGAAGCGCGTCAAGCTCGAATGTCCTTTCGCCGCAGGGGGAGCTTACCCCGAAGCGGCAGGAGACCTTGAGCCTTCGGCCGGCTTCATTGGGCGAGCCCGCCGTCAACTCGACCGTGACTCCCTGCCCGGCGACACCGTCGAGGACACCCTCGCCAAAGCCGATCACGACGTCGCCCGTACCCGCCTTCGACGGCGCTATGCGCAGCGCTTCGTTTTCGCCGGTTCCGTGCTGCTCCGCCCTTGCACCGCCCTCGGTCGAGACCTGATCGATCTCGCCCCCGTCGAGAACCGTGATCCACGCTGCGCCTTCCTGCCCTACCCTCCCCGGGCTGGAGAGCGAGGCCTTCAAGGCGGATGCGGACAGGAAGACGACAACCGCCACGGCCGAGAAGCCGATGGCGGCAACAGCCATGCGAGCCGACGCGGAACGGCCCGACACCTTGGGCGCGCGCGCGCTTTTGGACGCCCCCGACCTGGCCGCCGAGCGCTTGCCCATGGGAGCCGCTGCGAGCGCCGGTTTGGAACCCTCGGGCCGCGGCGCCGAAGCGACACTCCGCCCGACCGGTGCGATAGGGCGCGCGGCTGTCCGTTCGCCAGGCCGAGTGCCAGCGGACGGCGTGGCGGGCGGTGGCGCCGGTTTCACCGGAGCCGTATCGGGGGAGCGCCATTGCGCCTCGCTGGCGCTGATCACCTTTTCGAGTTGGTCGCGGTAGGCCTTGGCCTGATGCGCAGTGGCCGTGCTGGCGGCGATCAGCTTGTCCAGCGCGTCCCGCGCGGCGGCATGAACCGCTCGGCGAAATGCCGGATCGGATGCGTTGCCTCGAGCAAGCGCGCGCAGAAGCCCCTCTTCGATCGCGCTCATCCGTCTCCCCGTCTTGCTTTTCTCGGCCGTTTTAGATCAGGAACAGGCGGTGCGAAACTGGACAGGCAGACGCGCACCCTTGCTTTTGGCGAGTCCGATTGCCGTGGCATTATAGCGAAAGTCCGGCGCGAGGCGCCGCAGCGGGGAGAAACGTGATGGCATTGGACGGACGTGTTGCGATCGTCACGGGCGGCGCCAAGGGAATCGGCTATGCGATCGCCGATCGCTTCCTGCACGACGGCGCGAAAGTCGTCATCGCAGATATTGACGACCGCGCCGGCGCCGAAGCCGTGGAAAACCTCTCCGACCTTGGCGAGGTCGCCTTTTTCAGCGCCGATGTGTCCGAGCGGCTGGACGTTCACAATCTCCTCGCCGCGACCTTGGACCGCTTTGGCGATATCGACATCCTCGTCAACAATGCCGGCGTCGTCCATCGGGCGGATTTTCTCGAGCTGGAGGAGGCGGATTTCGACCGCGTCATGCGGGTCAACCTCAAGGGCGCCTTCCTGTGCAGCCAGGCCGTCGCCAAGGGCATGGTCGAGAAGGTGAAGTCGGGTGGAGCGGCCGGCACGATCATCAACATGTCTTCGGTCAACGCCGTGGTCGCGCTGGCCGATCAGGTGCCCTATTCCGTTGCGAAAGGCGGCATCAGTCAATTGACCAAGGTCATGGCGCTTGCCCTTGCGCCCTACGATATTCGCGTCAACGCTGTGGGTCCGGGCTCGGTGATGACAGAGATGCTCCATTCGATCGCGCTCGATGAAGAGGCCAACAAACAGATCCTGTCGCGAACGCCGCTGGGGCGGATCGCAAATCCCTCCGAGATCGCGGCGGTAGCGGCCTTCCTCGCGTCCGACGAGGCAAGCTACATCACCGGCCAGACGATCTATGCCGATGGCGGCCGTCTGGCGCTTCATTTCACCGTGCCGGTGGACGACTGACTGTCATGACCGGGTCAAGCTTCGTGAGTTAGACCTGAGTTCGAGAACTCGTCAGCGCTTCGTTGGGCGGCATATCTTGCTCTTCTAATGAACGCTTGGTAGAGGCTTTTCACATCACAGGCGTCGCGGAAGCGCCGCTGCTCCAGCAGTACCTTCATCGGGACGAATTCGATGGAAATGCCGAAGCTGCGACTAATCGCCGCGATCCTTCTTCTACCGATCATCGCCATCGCAGCTCCGGTCGGTGGTTATGCCGGCTACCTTCAAATTGTCGGCAACATTCACACCGTTGAGGACGGGAAGCTTTACCGCTCGGGGACGCTCTCACCTGCGCGGCTCAAGGCGTTGGTGGAAAAAGACGGCATCAAGACCATCGTCAATCTTCGCGGCGATATCGGCAGTGACTGGCACAAGGCCGAGAAGTCATTCGCGGAAGCTCATGACATTGCGTTTGTCGATTACGACCTGAACGCGGGCCGCATCCCCTCGATGGAAACGATGCGCGAGATCGCAGAGACCTTGCGAAACGCCAAGAGTCCCATCCTGATCCACTGCAAATCCGGTTCTGACCGAACTGGCTTGGCGGCGGGGATCTATGAGATCGCGGTCGACGGAGAAACTCTCCAGCAGGCAGAGGACCAGCTGTCCTTCTTCTACGGTCATTTTCCATGGCTGGGCAGCAACACCTATGCCATGGACTGGGCGCTGGCGATCTTTGCGGATAACTGGACCGTCAGGGACCCTAACCACGAAGCGCCCGTGCCGCCGGCCAGCGCGCCTGACCGGGTGATGTTGTCGGCAGGCGTACAGACGAGGCCGTGACATTCGGCGGCGCCTTGAAGTCTACACCCTCAGTGAGAGGCGCTGACCGGGATCGTATATTCGCTCTTCAGCGTTTCAAGGACAGCATCGAGTGAAACACCCGATTTGGCGTGGAGCGTCACAAGCCGCTGGGCCTCGACCTGAATGTCGAGCGGGCGCCGCGTCTCTTCCGCCTCGAAGAGAAGATCAGCGATATCTACGGCGACATCGAGAAACCGGGTCATCGGTCGCGCACCTTCAACCGTGAATCCGGACCGCGCCATTAGGGCACAACCCGCTGGGAATGCTTTCTAACGCACACTCAAAGAGCAAGTTCCGCTCTAAACGATTTTTTTGCAGCGCAAACCGATTAAGCAGCCCAACCGATTGCCTAATTGCGATACTCGTTATTTGCTTCACAAAGGGTTGTTTCTCAATTGATGAATCTAGATGATTTTTTTCAGTTATCGACGCCGTAAGATTTTGACCATTATCGCGCGCCGAAGCCGACCTGCAAATCCACACCCGATTCGGCATCCACTGCTTTCTGGAACGATTTAATTATTTGCCGGCTTCTCACGAACGATCGTTTCTTTCGCTTTCGCGACCGAATTAGTCGTTCTCCGAAAGAAATAAAAAGTGGACAGCAGAATCTATCTGGTTCAACATACTTGCAGGTCTGGATGTCTTGCGTATCTGAGGAGAGGAGACCGCAATGGCTTTCGACAAGCTCCCTCTCGATATGGTCACATCGCGCCGCTTCGAGCGTCGACGTCGGTTCCTGGAGGTCGTTCCGACGGTAGCGCCGGATGACATGCGCCTTGCTATCAATGCTGGGTTCTCCGCAGAGGAAATCCGCTACATGTTTGATCTGCCCGATGATCTGATTGTCAGTACGGAGGCTTCCATCCCCGCAGCCTGACGATCGTCGACCATTCAGTCAGGCCATGACATCGAGCGGCGCAACCTCCCTGCTTTGCCGTCGTTCATCTCGTGACATCCGATTCAGGAGCGCGTCATGAGTGGAACGACAAAAGAGTCTGAGCAGGACAAGAAAACAAAGCAAGGCCATAAGGTCGGGGCGCACGACAAGTCGGGTGCGGAAGGTCCGCATGCTAAGCCCGAGTTGACCAACACGGATTCCACACCGGGAACGGGTGCACTGCCAGATAAGAATGGCGGAGGCGACGCGGATGCGGGCGCGGGTTGAACCGACAGCGCCCGCCCTACCTATCAGGCCAGCAGTCGGTCAGAGCACTGCGCCCACCGAACGCAATTGTCATCTGGTCCAAAATCCGACGTGTCTCTAGATCTTTCCCGATCCCGCCTGAACTCCATCGCTTCCCGCTTCCGCAGGACACGGGCAGGCGTCTTTGCGGACCGGTTTATCTTCAACCGCTTCGAAGTTCCCACTCTGGTGGGAATCGTGGTCATTGCGGCGTTCCTCTGGGGTTTTGCCCATCTCGCCAGCGAGGTGCTAGAGGGCGATACCAACGCGTTCGACCGGGCGGTCCTGCTGGCGCTGCGCAACCCGGCCGACCTTGCCGACCCCATCGGCCCCGGCTGGTTCGAGGGCATGGCGCGGGATATCACCGCGCTGGGCGGCGTCGCCGTCCTCACGTTCCTCACCGTTGCCGTGGCTGGCTGGCTCTGGATGCGCGGCAACGGACGCACGATGTGGCTGGTGCTGCTTTCGAGCGCCGGCGGCTTTGCCGTCAGCCACCTGTTGAAAGAGGTCTTCGGGCGCGCGCGCCCTGACCTCGTGCCCCACGGCGCCACGGTTTACACGGCCAGTTTCCCCTCCAGCCATTCGATGATGTCGGCGGCGATCTATCTGACGCTCGCCGCGCTTGTGGCGAGAGTGGAGCCGCGCCGCCGGGTAAAAGCCTACCTCCTTGTGGTCGCAAGCCTTCTCTCGGTGCTCGTCGGCCTCAGCCGCATCTATCTCGGGGTTCATTGGCCCACCGATGTCATCGCCGGTTGGGCCTTGGGAGCGACTTGGGCTCTGATCTGGTGGATGGGCGCACGCTGGCTCGAGTCGCGGGGCGTCGTCGAGCCGGAGCGCGATGAGCCGAGCTCACCGCAGGACTGACGCGGCGGTCGGGTGTCTGTTCGCGATCCTTGCCCTCTCTGTTCATCGGATGACGCGCTCCCCATCTTGACGTCCGATGAACCGTGGACGCACTTGCTGCGGCAAGCGCCCTTGCGAGTGGAATGATGTCCGACAGCGTTGCGAACCCTCTTGGCAGTTTTCTCGAAAGCTCCGCCGTCCGCGCCGACCGAGCCATGGCGGAGCTGCGCTCCGGCAGACCGGTGGTGATCCTCGGTCAGGATCGGCGGCTGGCGGCGCTTGCGCTGGATGCGGCCAGTGAGCCCGTCTTCTCTGCTTTCATCAATGAGGCGCATGGGAACGCCCGGCTCTACGTTCCCTCTCGGCGGGCAACTTCCCTTGGAATGGACGCCCCCGAGGGCGCGTTGATCGATCCGACCGGCATTTCGTTCGATCATGCGCGACGCCTCGCCTTCGCGCCGAAGATCGCGCCACTGCCTCTCCACGAGGCCGCAGATGCCACGGCGCGCTCGGCTGGAGAACTCGCCAAGCAGGCTCTCTTGCTGCCGACGCTCCTCGTCGCAGATCTGCCGAGCGCCTCTGCTTTCGATGCCTGCGTCAGCGTCGACGAGGAGGACGTCGCCCGTCTCGTGGCGTCCCGCTCGCAGGACTACTCGCTTCTGACGCGGGTTGTCGTGCCGCTGCGTGATATCGACAAGGCCGAGTTCCTGACCTTCCGTGGCGGCCCCGCCCAGCGCGACCAGGTGGCGGTCATCGTTGGCGAGCCGGACCTTTCGGGGACGGTGCCGGTGCGCATTCACTCGGCGTGCCTCACCGGTGACGTGTTCGGCTCGCTCAAGTGTGATTGCGGCGATCAGCTGCGGATCGGCCTCAAAGCCATCCAGGATCTCGGCGGCGGCATTCTGATTTATCTCGACCAGGAGGGACGCGGCACCGGCATCACCTCCAAGATGCGCGCCTACGGCTATCAGAACGGTGGCATGGACACGATCGAGGCCGACGCCATCCTCGGCTATGAGGCTGATGAGCGGCGGTACGACGCGGCGATCGCCATCCTGCGGCACCTCGGCGTGGGTTCGATCAACCTTCTGACCAACAATCCCTCAAAGATCGCCTGGCTCGAAAGATCAGGCATCACCGTCGCCGACCGCACGCCCGTCGTGGGCGCGAGCACCCATCAGAACCTTCGCTACCTGGAAACGAAGGTGCGCCGCGCCGGGCATATCCTCGACATTGCACGGCTCCGCGCAGATCTCGAAGAAACGGATTGACGCTCCCGCCGGCGAAGACCGAACGCCGCTCCGGTTGCGCGCATCTGTCGCTCTATGGCACAGACGGACGCGATGGGAGCGGCTGCGCACACAGCGCGGCCTTCGACAGGGGACCAGCCATGAGCGGACCAATCGGGCGGGGCATCCGACACGTCATCAGCCGCAGCCTCGCCGTGCTCGCCATCTGCGCGAGCGCGACGCTGCTGGGGCTTCCGGCGGCACAGGCAGCCAAGGATAACGTGGTGATCGGCATGGGCATCGAGCCCGCCGGCCTCGATCCCACCGTCGCCGCGCCGGCTGCCATCGGACAGATCACCTGGCAGAACGTCTTCGAGGGGCTGACGCGGATCAACGAGGATGGCAAGGTCGAACCCCAACTCGCCACCGACTGGACGATTTCGGACGACGGCCGGACCTATACCTTCCACCTGACCTCCGGCGTCTCCTTCCACAACGGTGTGGCGTTCGACTCCTCGACGGCAAAATTTACCCTCGACCGGGCGCGCGGTGAAAACTCCACCAATCCGCAGAAGCAGTTCTTCTCGGTGATCGACAGCATCGAGACGCCCGACCCGAGCACCCTCGTTTTGAAGCTCTCCAAGCCCGCCGGCAATCTTCTCTATTGGCTTGGTTGGCCGGCCTCGGTGATGGTCGAGCCGTCATCGGCCAACACGGACAAGACCGCGCCCGTCGGAACGGGGCCTTTCAAGCTCGGTGAATGGCGCCAGGGGGACCGCCTGACGCTGGTGCGCAACGACGCCTACTGGAACGCGGATGATAAGCCCGCTTTGTCCTCCGCCACCTTCCGCTTCATTTCAGACCCCCAGGCGCAGGCGGCGGCGGTGAAGAATGGCGACGTCGATGCCTTTCCGGAATTCGGCGCGCCCGAGCTCTTCCAGGCATTCGAAGGCGACCCCGATCTCAAGACCGCCGTCGGCAACACCGAGCTCAAGGTGGTCGCCGGCATGAATCTCAGGAAACCGCCGTTCAACGACGCAAGGGTGCGTCAAGCCCTGATGATGGGGATCGACCGCAGGATGGTGATCGACGGCGCATGGTCGGGCTACGGCCAGCCCATCGGCAGCCACTACACGCCCAACGATCCCGGCTACGTCGATACCACCGGCGTTCACCCCTACGATCCGGCGCGCGCCAAGGCGCTACTCGCCGAGGCGGGCTATGGATCGGGATTGAGTTTCTCCATCAAGACGCCGCAGATGACCTATGCCACGCGCTCGGCGGAAATCCTTCAGGCGCTTCTGGCCGAGGTCGGCGTTACCCTCAACATCGTGCCGACGGAGTTTCCCGCGACCTGGATCGACCAGGTGTTTCAGAAGCACGATTTCGACATGACGATCGTCGCTCACGCCGAGCCGATGGATATCTCCATCTACGCCCGCGACAACTACTATTTCGGCTACGCCAATCCCGACTTCAAATCGACGATCGCGCAAGCCGAGGCGACGACGGATGAAACGGAGCGGCTTTCGCTCTACGGCAAGGCGCAGACGATGCTGGCCGAGGACGTGCCCGCTCTTTATCTTTTCGTCATGCCCAAGCTCGGCGTCTGGAATGCCAAGCTCTCGGGGCTATGGACGAACGAGCCCATCCCCTCCAACGACCTCACGGATGTTCGCTGGCAGGATTAGGACGCCTCGACAAGGGCCTGCGCCCCTCGCGCAGAAAGCGCGTCGTAGCGAGAGACGGAGCGCAAGGGCGCGTTGCGAAAAGCGCGTTTGTTCTGAAGCGGCATGGGATTTACTTGAACCGGGATTTCGCCATACCCCTCTGTTCAACATGGTGTTTCTCCAAGAGGCCCGCGGCTTTCGGCAAAACGCCTCGAAGCTTCGGACGGCAAAGGGGCGCGAGTGCGAAATCGGTACGGCCTCGTCTTTGATGCAAGGAGCGTGGCGCGCTGATGGTCGCCGCCATGGTCAAACGTCTCGCCAGCCTCGCGGCGACGCTCGCCGCCGTCTCGATGGTGATTTTCCTGGTGATGAACGTGCTGCCCGGCGATCCGGCGGCGGTGGCCCTTGGGACGTCCGCGCAGGAGGATACGCTCGCGGCCCTTCGTCATGAGATGGGGCTGGATCAGCCTCTCCCCGTCCGCTACGTCCACTGGGTCGGCGGGGCGATCACCGGCGATTTCGGAACATCGGCCACTTACGGCGTCCCGGTGAGAGGTCTCATCGCAGACAGGCTTGCCGTGACCTTGCCGCTGGCAGGAATGGCCATTCTGCTGTCCATGCTGCTCGCGCTGCCCCTGGGGATTCTCGCCGCCTCCCGGCAAAACGGCGCCGCCGACTGGATAGCGACGATCTTTTCCCAGCTCGGGGTGGCGACACCCAATTTCTGGATCGGGCTGCTTCTCATTCTGGTCTTTTCCACCGCTCTTGGCTGGATGCCGTCCGGCGGCTTTTCCGGCTGGAACGACGGCATGATCAACGGCATCAAGCAGCTCTTCCTGCCGGCTGTCGCGCTCGCCCTCCCTCAAGCTGGCGTTCTGACGCGCGTCACCCGCGCCGCCGTTCTCGATGTCCTGTCCGAGGATTTCGTGCGTACGGCGCGGGCCAAGGGCCTCAACCGCAGGCAGGCGCTTTTTCGCCACGTCGTGCCGAACGCGCTCGCTCCCGTGGTGACGATCCTCGGCCTTCAATTTTCCTTCCTCGTTGCCGGCGCCGTGCTGGTGGAAAACGTCTTTACCCTGCCCGGCCTCGGCCGGCTGGCCTATCAGGCGTTCACGCAGCGGGACTTCCTGGTGGTTCAGAACGTCGTTCTTTTCATCGCGGCGTTGGTTGTCGTCGTGAACTTCCTGGTCGACCTTCTTTATCTCTTCCTCGATCCGCGCTTGAGGTCGTCCCGGTGAGCGCCGCGTTTCGAGCCTCGTCGCCTGCCGCAAGACGGAAGAGATGTGCCGTGCCGCGCCACGGCAAGCTGCTGCTTGGCGGCGCGATCACCGCGCTGTTCCTTCTGACGGCGCTGATCGCGCCGTTCTGGACACCCGCCGCGCCGACTCGCATCGCCATCGCGGAGAGATTGAAGCCGCCGCTCGTCGCCGGCCTCCTTGGCACGGACCAGCTCGGCCGCGACGTTCTCTCCCAGCTGATGGCCGGGGCGACGAACTCCCTTTCCATCGCCATCGCTTCCGTTCTTCTCGGCGCCGCCGTCGGCACGGCGATCGGATTGCTGGCGGCCACCCGGCGGGGCGTCGTCGACGAGCTGCTCATGAGGGCGATGGATGTCGTCTTCGCCTTTCCGCCCATCGTTTCGGCGATGATGCTCGCGGCCGCGCTCGGGACGGGACGCATGACAGCGATCGCCGCCATCGCAACCTTCATGGTGCCGGTCTTTTCCCGCCTGACCCGATCGGCGGCGCGCCGCATCCTCACGCACGATTACGTTCTGGCGGCCCGTGCTGCGGGAAAAGGCAGCCGCCGGATCGCGCTCGAGCACGTTCTGCCAAACATCGCCGGGGATATTGTCGTTCAGGCGACGATCCAGCTCGGCCTTGCGATCCTGACCGAGGCGGGCCTCAGCTTTCTCGGCCTTGGCTTGGCGCCGCCCGCCCCGAGCTGGGGGCGGATGCTGGCGGATTCCGTGACCTATATCGGCGCGGCGCCCTGGCTCGCGATCGCGCCGGGAGTGACAATCGCGTTCTCCGTGCTTGGTCTCAATCTTCTCGGCGATGCCCTGTCGGACCTAGTGGATCCGCGGCGGAGGCAAGGCCGGTGACACCGCTTCTCTCCGTCCGTGATCTCTCCATCACCGTATCGACCCCCGAGGGCGAGCTTCCGATCGTCTCCGATATGACCTTCGACCTCGCCGAGGGCGAAACGCTCGGCATCGTCGGAGAGTCGGGTTCGGGAAAGTCGCTCCTCGCACTGGCGTTGATCGGCCTGCTAGCGCCGGGGGCGCGCGCCTTCGGCAGCATCCGCTTCCGCGGCGAGGAACTCGTCGGCCTCGATGATGCGGCCTTCTGCGGCCTTCGCGGGCGGAAGATCGCCATGATCTTTCAGGAGCCGATGACGGCCCTCAACCCGACGATGCGCATTGGCGATCAGATCGGCGAGATGCTTCGCCTCAAAGGCTCGGGACGACGAGAGGCCCGCGAGGCGGCCCTCTCTCTGCTCGACAGGGTGCGGCTTGCCCATGCCCGCCAGCGGATCGACGCCTATCCGCATGAGCTGTCCGGTGGCCAGCGGCAAAGAGTGCTGATCGCGATCGCCCTCGCGGGCGGTCCGGATCTCCTCATCGCGGACGAGCCCACGACCGCGCTCGACGTCACCCTCGAAGCGGAAATCCTGACGCTGCTCTCCGAGCTTGTGAGAGAAGAGCGCATGGCCCTCATAATGGTCAGCCATGATCTCGGCGTCATCGCCCGCGCCACGGCGCGGACGATGGTGATGTACGCGGGAGCGCGGCTGGAGGAAGGGCCGACGGCCATGGTGCTGGGCCGTCCCCTCAACCCCTATACGGAGGCCCTGCTCGCCGCGAGCCCGGCAAGCCTACCAGAGGGGAAGCGGCTCGAACGCCCACGCCAGCGGCTCGCTGTCATTCCAGGCGCGGTGCCGGCCTTTTCGACCCTGCCGCCCGGTTGCCGCTTCGCCGGCCGCTGCTCCCGTCACCAGCCGGACTGCGATGCCGGCGAGCCGCCGTGGCGCGATTTTCCAGACGGTCGCGGCGTGCGCTGCATCCATACCCGGGCGAACGAGGCGCCGGCATGAGCGATCCCGCCCCCCTTCTGACCGTCGAAGGCGTGACGCGCGTCCATGGCGGGCGGCGTTTTCTCCAACGCACGGCGCCGGTGGTCGCGCTCGACAACGTCTCGCTTTCGATCGGACACGGCGAAGTGCTGGGCGTGGTCGGGGAGAGCGGCTCGGGAAAGTCGACGCTCGCCCGCATTGCGATGGCCCTGGAGCGTCCGACGGCGGGTCGCGTCTTGTTCGAGGGCAACGACCTTTTCGCTCTGTCGTCGCGGGAAATCGCCCCGCTGCGCCGCGAGTTCCAGATGGTCTTTCAGGACCCTTACGGCTCTCTCGACCCCCGTCACCGGGTCGGCCGCATCGTCGCCGAGCCGCTCCACCTCGTGACGCCCCGCCTCGGCCGGCGGGCGCGACGAGAGCGCGTGGCGGAGGTCCTGGCCTCCGTGGGCCTGTCGCCGGACGACGCGAGCCGACATCCGCACGAGTTTTCCGGAGGTCAGCGGCAGCGGATCGCCATCGCCCGCGCGCTGGCGACCCGTCCCAAATTGCTTATCGCCGACGAGGCGGTCTCGGCGCTCGACCTGTCGGTCCAGGCGCAGGTCCTGAACCTCTTCATGGATCTTCAGGAGCAGCAAAACCTGGCGATTCTCTTCATCAGCCACGATCTCGCGGTGGTCGAGGCCATCGCCGACCGAATCGCTGTGATGTATCGCGGCCACCTCGTGGAGATCGGTCCGGCTGATGTCGTTCTTCGCCAGCCCCAACATCCCTATAGTCGAATGCTGTCTCGCGTCGCATCGGCGACGCATGTTCAGCCTGGCGTCACAAATCCTTCACCCGCCTCGGTTGCAAGACGCATGGAGATTGACGTTACGGCAGATCCGGCGGTACCGCGCGCCGCTCCACTCAACTCCTCCTCCCTGAGAGGCTGTATTTTTCAGGCGCGCTGCCCTTATGCCGACAAGCTGTGTCGGCAATATCCGCCAATCCTTCGGCCAACGTCGACCGAAGGTTTCGCTGCATGCCATCACGCCAATACGTTGTCATCGACTGAGCAGTAAGACGAACAGTTCAGTGTTTCCAAGTACTCAACGTATTTGTTTAAAAAAATTCCTAACCGAAGAAGATTCTTTCCTTTCTCGGCGTACAAGGATATCGCACACTTGGGATTGCGGCATCCCAGAAGTCCGATATTCGAGTGGGTACAGACGAGAAATTCTGTCTGTGTTCATTGAAATTTCCAGGGGAGTTATTTTCTTGACCTCCGATTTGACGTCTGCTCCTGCTCTGGCCAGTTTGATGGAGCAACTTGCCAGGCGGATTCACTCGCAGGGTTACGCCGCCGATCTTTTCCCCGCCCAATGGTCGGCCCTTCGCTATCTCGCAAGCGCACCGCCAAACCTGCGCACGGCCATCGATCTCGCGCGATTTCAGGGGCTTGCCTCAGGCGCGGTCGCGCGCACGGTGCGAACGCTGGTCAGCAAGGGACTGATCGCCAAGGGCGGAACCATCGGCCGAGGGCGCGCCGAGCAACTGAACCTGACGGACGCGGGACGCGCGCTGCTGGAGGAGGACCCCCTCCGGCATATCGCGGCCGCTCTCGAAACCCTCTGTCAGGATGATCGCCGGGCGCTGTCGCAGGGCATCGAGATTGCCATCAAGGCGACGATGTCGGGCAACGAGACAGATGCGGCGACAGGCAAGTGAGAGCCGGCTGAACTTTTTCATGGGAGCGACGAGCGGCGCGCTCCCTGCTCCCTCGGTTGTGAATGTGAAGGACGGCGACTTGCCTCAATCGAGAAAGACGCGGTCCGCTTCGTCGAGGAGGCGGCGGATACGCGTGACGGCAAGCCCGGCGTCCGGCTCACAGTTGTCATAGGTCAGCCGCTCTCCCTTCGCGATCGGCCGAACGACGCGCGAGCCTTCCGCGAGCCCCAGCGGCACGGCATGACAGGCGCGGCCCTCCGCCCACGTCATGGCGAAGCCGCGGTATTGGCTTTCGCCGATCTTGCCCAGGATCTCGCCGGGTTGAAGGGCCCGCTTGGCCACGGCTCCACACTCGCCGACCGGCCGCGTCAGCGGCTCCATGTCGGCCCGCCGCCACATCACCGCGCGGGCGGCCGACAGCGGGGTTTCAAGGCTGGTCAGGTGGAACGGGCGCTCGAGACAGAAGCACGGGCCCGGCCCGACCTTCAGATCGGCCATACGCTCGACGGCCCTGTCATGGCGCGGCTTGACGATGCAGAAGACTCCAGGCGCGATGCCGCCGCCGATCGTGTAATCGACGCGGCCCGGCCTTGACAGGATTCCGCCGTCCTCCTTGGCGCACAAGATCTGCGCGATCGTCTGACGCGTCACCTCAGGGCCGTGCATTCCCGGCACGTCGGGGATAAGGCCGGTGCAGTTGGCGATGGCCGTCATCTCGACCATGGTCTTGGAGCCGTCAACGAACTCCACGAGGACGCGCGCGTTCATGTTCCGCTCGCGAGCCTCCTTCTCATAATCCTCGGGCACGGCGTCGAAATTCAGCGCATTGTTCTTGCCCTTGCCCGCCGCCACGATGTCCATGCCGAGGCTCTGCGCGAAGGCGATGAGGTCGAGCGTTGCGGCCGGCTCGTCCCCCATGGAGCCCGTATAGACCACGCCCGCCTTCCGAGCCTCGGCGGCAAGCCAGCGCCCGACGGTGATGTCGGCTTCCACGTTCAGCATCACGATGTGCTTGCCGTTGTGGATGGAAAGGAGTGCAAGCTCGGTGCCGAGATTGGGGCTGCCGGTGGCGTCGACGATGACGTCGATGCGCCCTGCCTTGCACATCTCCTCCAGATTGTCGGTGATGGCGATCCGGCCGTTCTCGATGGCCGCGTCGATCGCGGCCGCGCTGGACGCGATGACGCCATGGTCCTCGGCATATCCGGCCATGGCGATCGCCTGGCGGGGGCGATCCGGCCGCCGCGCGGCCACCGCGCCGATCCTGACGCCCGCCATCAAGGCCACCTGGACGACGATGTCGGTGCCCATCTGGCCGGCGCCCGCCAACCCGATCGTCACAGGTCCATGCCGCTCCTCGTACGCCGCCAGTTCGGCCGCCATGCCAATCCGTTCGATTCGGTTCGTCATCCCTCGGTATCCGCTCTGTGGCATCCTCGCTGCTCAGCTGCGGGTATACACCTTTTGCCGAGCCGAAAAGGCCAAATGCCGTCGTCATGTCGGAACGCCTGAGGAGGCCCTGCGGGTTCCTCCTTTGTCGGCAGGCGCCGCGCCACGGGACCCGGGGGATGAAGCCAGCCACCTCGCCGCGACAAGAGCGCGCCACGGTGCTATGGAATGGGGAATTCCACTGATCCCGCAGTGCCCGCTATGCCCGATGAAAAATCGCCCGCTCCCGTCAAGGACAAGCGCCAGCAGCGCCTGGAAGAGGCGCTCAAGGCCAATCTCAAGCGCCGCAAGGAACAGGCACGCGCCCGCCAATCGGCACCTTCCACCCCGGAGACCTCCCCGCCATCACGCGACGACCAGCGTTGACGGCTATTTCCCACCATTGAAACGACCTGCGCCGGCATCAAGGACGGCGCCAGCTCGGCCCTTATAATCTGGTCCGTTCATCGAGTTTGCGATGCGTCAATGTGTACTTGCGTCGCAGCGGCGACAAAACGCGCCAGCAATCCTGATTTGCACTCGCAGAGCGTGGACTTCGAAAGGATTACTCCTTAGAACCGTTCTGGAGGGAGTTCTGAATGATCGACTACGAGAGTCATTTCGTCGGCGCTATCGACTCGCTGCATGCCGAGAAGCGCTATCGGGTTTTCGCGGACCTCGAGAGAATCGTGGGCCGCTTTCCAACGGCCATTTGGCGCGATGGCGACCGGGCGCGGGAAATCACCGTCTGGTGCTCTAACGACTATCTCGGCATGGGCCAGCATCCGACGGTCCTCGGCGCGATGACCGATGCCGTGTCCAACATGGGCTCCGGCGCCGGCGGCACCCGCAACATCTCGGGCACCAGCCATCCGCTGGTCGAGTTGGAGCGTGAGCTTGCCGATCTCCACGGCAAGGAGGCCGCCCTCGTCTTCACGTCCGGCTTCGTTTCCAACGAGGCGGCGATTTCGACGATCGCTCGGCTTCTGCCCGACTGCCTGATCATTTCCGACGAGCTCAACCACGCCTCGATGATCGAGGGTGTGCGGCGCTCGGGCTGCAAGAAGCAGATTTTCCGTCACAACGATCTCGCCCATCTCGAGGAGATCCTGAAGGCGGCCGATCCCGAGCGGGCCAAGCTCATCGTTTTCGAGAGCGTCTACTCGATGGACGGCGACGTCGCCCCCATCGAGGCGATCGCGGACCTTGCCGATCGCTACAACGCCATGACCTACATCGATGAGGTGCATGCCGTCGGGATGTATGGCGCCCATGGCGGCGGCATCACGGAACGCGACGGCGTCGCTCACCGCATTGACGTCATCGAGGGCACGCTGGCCAAGGCATTCGGCGTCCTCGGCGGCTATATCACGGGCTCGAAGAGCCTCATCGACTGCGTGCGCTCCTACGCGCCCGGCTTCATCTTCACCACCGCAATTCCGCCGGCATTGGCCGCTGCGGCGACCGCCTCGATCCGCCATCTCAAGGAGAGCCAGGCGGAGCGCGACGCGCAGCAGCGTCAGGCAGCCCGTGCCAAGGACGTGTTCCGCGCAGCAGGCCTGCCGGTGATGCCCTCGGAGACGCATATCGTGCCGATGCTCGTGGGCGATCCCGACCTCTGCAAGAAGGCGAGCGATCATCTTCTGGAGCGCCACGGCATCTATATCCAGCCGATCAACTATCCCACCGTGCCGCGCGGCACCGAGCGCCTGCGCATCACGCCGACTCCGTTCCACAACGACGCGCTGATCGACACGCTGCGTGATGCGCTGGTGGAGACCTGGAAGACCATCGGCATCCCGTTCACCTCCGAGCGGACCTCGCCGGCCGAGCGCACGGAGAAGGTGACACCTCTCGTGGTTTCTCAGGCGGGCGGCTGAAGCTTTCCCGGCGCGGTTCGGAAACCTTTCTCCGAAGATCATTGTTGAAGCGAAGACGGCTGGACCCTCGTCCGGCCGTTGTCGTTTCAACAGAGGCGTGCGGAATGCATGGCCGGCGCCCTTTTCGAGGAACCTGCCCAATGAAGGCCTCCCTCGCCGATCTTCTCTCACAGATCTCCGCGCAGCACGGCTCGCCTGCCAAGCAGGCCATCGCCCAGGGCTTTGCCCACGGCACCATGTCCCTATCGCTCTACACTCCGCGTCAAGGGGAGCGGCAGGAGGCGCGCGATCAGGACGCGGTCTTCATCATCGCGTCAGGCAGCGCGGAGATTGATCTCGACTGCGCATCCATGAGCGTGAAGATGGGCGACGCCGTGTTCGCGCGCGCCGGCAAGGAGCACCGCTTTTCCGATATGAGCGAGGATTTCGCGGCCTGGGTCATGCTGTGGGGCCCGACAGGCGGGGAAGCCCCGGCGATCTCGCCCTCGGTCTTCGCCGCCATCGACGCCTGATTCGACGGTCTCAGCTATCCTTGCGCCAGTCCGGAACATCGGCGCGGGCGGATGGCACGCGCCGCGCAAGCACCGGAACCAGAAGAGCGATGCCGACGAAGCGCACGACATGGTGCGCCGCCACGTAGGCCGGATCAAAGTTGAACTGAAAGGCGAGTGTCGTCAGGGCTTCCAGCGCGCCGGGCGCATAGGCCAATGCCAGCTTGCCGAACGAGATGTCCAGGATGCCATGGGCCAGCATCCCAGCAAGGCTGGAGACGCCCAATCCGATGGCGAAGGCGCCGAGCGAGGCCGGCAGAAGCTGGAGAAGCTCGGCGCGGTGCTCGCGGCGAATGCGGCCGCCGATGATCGTTCCCAGCATGACGAGCGCAGGCGTGGAAACCCAAAGCGGGATGGCGATCTGCGCCACGCCGGTGACATGCATCAGCGCGCTGCCGACGAGCGCGCCGAGCATCAAGCCGCCCGGCACCTTGGCAAGCGTCCCGAGGACCGCTCCCAGGAGGCATGCGCCGATCAGATAGGCGAATTCGAGCAGCGAGCCGGCGTGGCCACCTCTAGCGACCGCCTGGGCGGAGCTCTCGCCCTCGAGCCATGCGAGGGTCGGCGTCAGCGCGCCGAGAAGAAGCATTAGGCGAACGCTTTGCACCACCGTGATGCGGGCCATGTCCGCCTTGGTTTCCGAGGCGGCGGCGAGGACGAAGGACATGGCCCCCGGCAGCGAGGCAAACAGCGCGGTTTCCATGTCCCAGCCAAAGGAGCGGCGCAGGAATAGGTAGGTCAAGGCGATCACGCCCGCGACGCCGACCATCTGGATCGCGAAGGACAAGGGCCAGACGGCGATCTGCCCCAACACATCAGGGCTAACCCCGGCACCGGCCTGAGCCCCGAGAACCACAAAGGTGATGTTGCGCAGCGCGTTCGGGAGCCGTGTCCTAACGCCCGACAGGCTGGCGATCGTCACCGCGATGGCCGATCCGAGCAGCCATCCGACAGGAAGCTCAAGGAATGTAGCGATTGCTCCCCCCGCCAGCGCGATGACCAGCGTCAAGGCGAGGGAGGCCATCGCGGAGACGGTCATCTCGCGCGGCTCCCGATCCACTCGGCGAGCCGGTTCGCGGCAGTTTCCACCTCATCGAGCCGCCGATGGAAGCAGGCGCGCAAGAACCGGTTTCCGGCTTCGCCGAAGGCCGAACCAGGCGCCAGGCCGACGCCCGCCTCGTCGACGATGCGGAAGGCTGCCTCCCGCGTGTCCTCGATCCCATCGATTGCGAAGAAGGAATAGAAGGCGCCGGCGGGCTTGGCGATGGAAACGCGGTTGGTCGCGGCCAGTGCGTCTATGAAGATGTCGCGCGCCCGATGCGCCCGCTCCACCTGCTCCTCGACGAAGGGCTCGCCCTTTTCGATGGCGGCGATGGCGCCGCGCTGTATGAAGGCGGCGAGGCCCGATGTCGAATATTGGACGAGATTGGCGAAGGCTGTGCCGAGTTCGGCCGGCGCCTCGATCCACCCTGCGCGCCAGCCGGTCATCGCCCAATTTTTCGAGAACGAATTGACGAAGAAGACGGGGTCGTCGTCATTCATCACGTCGTGGAACGACGGGGCGCGGCCGCCGGCATAGAAGAACCGGCCATAGATCTCATCCGCGATGATGAAGAGGCCTTTTTCGCGGGCGACACCAAGAAGGGCGCCAAGGGTGTCGCGGTCCGCCGTCCAGCCTGTCGGATTGGCGGGGGTGTTGATGAAGAGCGCGCGCGTGCGCGGGCCAATGGCATCGCGCAGCCTGTCCAGATCAAGCGACCAGCCGCCGTCGGAGCAGTCGAGCGGAACCTCACGCACGGAGGCTCCGGCGAGAGCGGCAGCGGCCGCGCAATTCGGCCATGCCGGCGTCAACACGATAACCTCGTCGCCCGTGCCGACGATGCACCGCAGGACCATCTGGATCGCGTGCATTCCGGAGCTGGTGACGGTGAAACGTTCGGCGTCGATGGCGCGGCCATAGAGGCGGCTGGAATAGGCGGCAATAGCCTCGCGCAGCTCCGGCAAACCGCGCTGCCACGTATAGAAGGTTTCGCCGGCTGCGAGCGATTGCGCGGCCGCATCGGATATGAAGGCCGGCGTCGAAAGGTCCCCCTCGCCCGCCCAAAGCGGGACAAGGCCGGGCTTCATGCGGCCATAGTCGATAACGGAGACAATACCGCTGCTGGGCGCGGTGATCGCCTCGGGGCGCAACCGATCGAAGTTCATCATGTCAGCGAGCAGACTCATCGAGGGGCAGCCCGCAGCCAATGCGGGCCTCGCCTTCTGAATCGCCCGATGAGCGCCGCCGGTCAATCCCCCCGAAGGCCGCCGAATGTCTAGACCTTGGGCGACGGCGTATCGCCCTTCAGGCGCACCGCGAGAAGATCGCGAATCTCCTCCAGCAACTGCTGATCGCGCGGCAGCGCCTCCTCGACGGGCGGCTTCTGCTCTTCCTTGCGCTTGAGGTTGTTCATGATCTTCACGACGACGAACAGCACCAGCGCGACGATGATGAAATTGATCGCCAGCGTCAGAAAGTTACCATAGGCCAACACGGCGCCTTCCTTGCGCGCCTCGGCGAGGCTTGCCGCCGTCACGCCCGGAGCCAGGGCGATATACTTGTTGGTGAAATCGACGCCGCCGGTGATGATCCCAACCAGCGGCATGATGATGTCCTGGACGAGCGAGTTGACGAGGCCGGAAAAGGCCGCGCCGATGATAATGCCGATCGCGAGGTCGACCATGTTGCCCCTGAGGGCGAATTCCTTGAATTCACGCAAGAACGACTGCACTGCCGTGGTCCCCTGTTCAGCGGGAGCGGCGGCGGGTCGACCGCCACGTTTAACCCGCACCGCAAACTAGCGCTCATGCCACGGTCGGAAACAGCACAGTGTCAGTCTCGCCTTGTACCGAGAAAGCTGAGGACAATCTCGCGCGAGTGCGGCCGCGATCGGTGCTCGATCACATAGACGCCCTGCCACGTGCCGAGCAGCATACGGCCACCGGACACCGGCACCTGAAGGCTCGGCCCTGTGAGCACGGTCTTGATGTGGGCCGGCATGTCGTCCGGTCCCTCCATCGAGTGGCGATAGGGAGCGTCCGCCGGGGCCAGCCGATCAAGAGCGTCGAGAAGATCCTCGCGGACGTCCGGATCGGCGTTCTCCTGGATCGTGAGCGACGCCGAGGTATGGCGGATGAAGACGGTCAGAAGCCCCTCTCCCGCCCCCATCTCGCCAAGCTGCGCCGAAATCTCCCGCGAAACGTCGCGCATCGAGCGCCCTTCCGTGCGCACAGAGATCCGCCGCATGGCCTGAAACAAGGTCGCATCCTGCATTGGCGGCCTCACGTGCGATCAGGGATCGGCCCGGCGGGGTCCTCGTCGTCCGGGTGCGGTGCCGGCTCGTTCTTGGGCATCCGCCCGCCCTTTTCCTCGTCCTCCATCTCGCGCATGACATCGCGGAACGCGCGGAAGACATGCTTCATTTGGCCGAGGGCTTCATCCAGCTTCATTTGGCCGAGGGCTTCATCCAGCTTCATTTGGCCGAGGGCTTCATCCAGCTTCATTTGGCCGAGGGCTTCATCCAGGTTCTGCGGATCGTCAGCCGCCCGGCCCGGCAGGCGGTCCTGGCGCTTGCCGACCACGCGCATCGCCTCCTCCAGGCGCCCCACGCGCTGCTCAAGCGCATCGAGCGCATCCGGCGAGGACGCGGCCGGCGGAAGAGCCTCGGCACTGGTCGGCGCCGCGCAGCTCATGGCGCTGCCCTCGATGCGGCACAAAGTCAGCTCGCCTGTCTCGGTGTCAAGGCGGGCGACGCCGCCCTCCACCGGCTGCATTTGATATCGGCCAGCCTGGGCGGGCGGGTGAAGCGGGCCAGCCTGCGCGGCGGCCTCGCCGGCGAACGCCACGAGAAGCGCTGCTGTCAGCGGGAAAAGCCTCATCTCTGGTCTCCTGTTCGATTGCGCCTGCTGGCCTCAACACATGGCAAGGGAAGAGGGCGTGAGAAGGGCGCAGCGTGGCGGCCCGTTGCTTTTCCCTCGCGCGTCTGGCAACCGGAGGCCATGGCAGAGCCTTCTCTCATCTTCAAGATCGCCCCGCGCGCCCTCTGGCAGGAGGCCGAGGCCGCTGGCGCCTTTTCCGGCGCGCCGGTGGACCTCGCGGACGGCTACATCCACTTCTCCACCGCCGCGCAGGTGGAGGAGACGGCGTCAAAGCATTTCGCCGGGCAATCCGACCTGGTGCTGGTCGCCATCGATCCGGCGGGCCTCGGCGAAGCACTGCGATGGGAGCCGTCGCGGGGCGGCGCCCTTTTTCCACATCTTTATGCCCCGCTCGCCACGAGCGCCGTCCTTTGGGTGAAGGCGCTCCCTCTCGGCCCTGACGGCCGCCACGTCTTTCCGCCGCTGAAGCCATGAGCCGCCTTTACCGCCTCGGCCGCCCCCTGCTCTTCACCATGGAGCCCGAGAGCGCCCATCATCTGTCGATCATGGCGCTGAAGCACGGTCTCGTGCCCCGCATGGACGTTCCTGTCGACTCGCGTCTTCGTGTCTCCGTGGCGGGCATCTCCTTCCCCAATCCGATCGGCCTTGCCGCCGGCTACGACAAGAACGCCGAGGTCGTCGATGCGGCTTTGGGGCTCGGCTTCGGCTTCGTCGAGGCAGGAACGGTGACGCCGCGCCCGCAGCCCGGCAACGATCGTCCGCGCTGTTTCCGCCTGCCGAAGGCGGAGGCCATGATCAACCGCTTCGGCTTCAACAACGACGGCCACGCGGACGCGCTGGAGCGGCTCCAGCGCAGGCGGCGCAGGGCGGGCATCGTCGGCGTCAACATCGGCGCCAACAAGGATGCGGACGATCGCATCCAGGACTATGTCGACGGCGTCAGCCTGTTCGAGTCTGTGGCCGACTACCTGACCGTGAACATCTCCTCCCCCAACACGCCGGGGCTGCGAGCCCTGCAATCGGGGGAAGACCTTCATCGGCTGCTGGAGGCGGTGGTCGCGGCGCGCGACGGCTTTGCCGCCATGGCCGCCAGCGCCAAGAAGCCGCTTTTCGTCAAGGTCGCCCCCGATCTCGTGCCCGAACAGATCGCCGAGATCGCCGAAGCGGCGCTGCGCCACCAGATCGACGGTCTTATCGTCTCCAACACCACGCTATCGAGAGACGGCGTCGCGGGCCTCGCCCACAGCGAGGAGACAGGGGGCCTTTCGGGGCGGCCGCTGCTCGCGCGCTCGACCTGGGCTTTGGCCGCCTTCCGAAAGGCGCTGGGGCCGGAGATGCCGCTTATCGGCGTCGGCGGCGTCCATGACACCGAGAGCGCGCTTCTGAAGATCGCGGCGGGCGCCGATCTCGTTCAGCTCTACACCGCCATGGTTTATGCCGGACCGGGCCTGCCGACGGCAATCTTGAAAGGACTTCGCGCCTATCTCGACGAGACGGGCGCCGATTCCCTCGCCTCCTTGCGCGATGCCCGAGTCGAGGAGATCGTCGCCAAGGGACCGCCGTCCGACTGAAGCCTCAGCTTCTCGCGCGGGCCGCGAAGGCGGCGTCCCGGCGAGCGGGCAACGCCGCGAGAAGCGTGAAGCCGCGCACGGCGAGGAAAAACTCCATGGCGAGCCAGAGGCCGTGGTTGGCGAGCGCCGGCATGACCAGGAGCGCGAGGGCCGCGAACAGCGCCGCAGAGGCGAGCATCATATTGCGCATCGTGCTCGACCAGGTGGCGCCGATATAGACGCCGTCCATGAGGAAGGCGAGCGTACCCGCTACCGGCGTCAACGCGGCCCAGGGCAGGAAGGTCGCCGCCGCCTCGCGCACCGCCTCGTCCGTCGTCAGGAAGGCGACGATGGCGTCGCCCGTGACGAAAAACACCACGGCGAGGAACCCCGCGAAGACGAAGCTCCAGAGCGTCGTAAGCTGAAGCGTCCGATCGAAGGCAGGCCGCCAGCGCGCGCCGATGGAGCGGCCGATGAGCTGTTCGGCGGCGGTCGCGACACCGTCGAGGAAGAAGCCGCCCACGAGGAAGAGGTTCATCAAGATGCCATTGGCGGCCAGAGTGACCGGGCCGAAGCCGGCGCTCCAGCGCGTGAACAGCGTGAATGCGCCGAGCAGGCAGAAGGAGCGGATCATGATGTCCCGATTGACGGACAGCATGCGCAGGAACGCGGCGCGGTCGAAGATCCGCGCCAGGCTGGGTCGCGTGCTGCCACGAAAACCGGTCATCACCGCGACGAGGCCGGCCGCCATGCCCATGGTCTCGCCGAGCACGGTGCCCAGTGCCACGCCAAAGATGCCCCAGCCGAGCCAGAGCCCCAGGGCGACCGAGGCAATGATGTTGGTGCCGTTGATGATCGCCTGAAGG
This sequence comes from Consotaella salsifontis, assembly GCF_900167365.1. Lineage (GTDB taxonomy): Bacteria > Pseudomonadota > Alphaproteobacteria > Rhizobiales > Rhizobiaceae > Consotaella > Consotaella salsifontis. The sequence goes on from NZ_FUXL01000002.1 coordinate 194,790, forward strand.
AGAAGGCCCATCACGCCTTGCCCGCGCCCCAGCACATGGCCGAGGATGGCGTAGTTGGCGAGCGCCATGGGCGCGGAGAACATGCGCACGAAAACATAGGTGGAGGTGGCCGCGGCCACCCCCGCGCTTGGCGCGATGGCGAGAAGCCCCAGCCAGACGAGAAGCCTTTCCGCCGCCACCATGACGAGGCCAATGCCGAGGGCGAGGATGATCGCGCGATAGAACACCGCCTGAATCTCGCGCTCGTTCTCCTCCCCCACGGCCTGCGCCGTCAGGCCGGTCGTGCCCGAGCGCAGGAAGTTGAAGGTGGAAAAGACGATGTCGAAGATCTGCGCGCCGACGACGAGGCCCCCGAGAGCTATGGCGTCGCCGCTGCGCCCGACGACGGCGGTGTCGGTCAGCCCAAGGAGCGGCGTCGTCAGGAACGCCAGCGTCATTGGCAGGGTGATGCGCCAGACATCGCCATGCGTGACGGAGAAGGGTCGCACCGCTTCCGCCGCTACCGGAACGCCGGTCGCGCCGGCCGTGGATTCGCCATCGATCTTCATGGCTCTGCCGTGGCATTGCGCCGCAGCGAAAGCAAGCCATCCTGATGAGCCGCCAGCCTCGCGCCACGAACTCCGCACATCGAGGCCGCAGATTTGCCGCAACTCGCGGCCGCCTGCCGCATTGTTTCGGGGGAGCGACCAGGAGCGGAAGGCAGATGACCAGCACGATCGATACGGAACGCAGCGAGCAGAACGGTCGTGGGCGGGAGGCTGATGGCCCGACGCAGATTCCTCTGCAAGGCTGGAAGGATATTCTCTGGCGCCTTTACAACGAGGTGTCGGACGACCGCATCATGCTCGTCGCGGCAGGCGTGACCTACTACATCCTGCTCGCCTTCGTGCCGGGTCTTTCCGCCTTCATCTCGATCTACGGCCTGTTTCTCGACCCCTCCACGGTCACGGGGCACCTGTCGATGCTCCAGGGGATCATTCCCGGCGGCGCAATGGACATCCTCCAGGAACAGCTGACGCGGCTCGCCGAAAGGGGCAACACGTCGCTGTCGCTGACTCTTTTGATTTCCCTCGGCCTAGCCTTGTGGAGCGCCAACGCCGGCATGAAGGCGCTGTTCGAGGCGATGAACGTTGCCTACGATGAAAAGGAGTCGCGCGGCTTCATCAAGCTGACGGCCGTCTCGCTGTTGTTCACGCTCGGCGCCATGGCCATGATCATGGCCATCATCGTGGTCGTCATCGGCCTTCCCGCGGTGTTCGCTTTCATCGGGCTTGGGACGGGCACGGAATGGTTGATCCAGATCCTCTCCTATGCCGCGCTCTTTGTCCTGCTCTCGCTCGCCATCGCCGCGCTCTACCGCTGGGCGCCCAACCGCTCGCAGGCCAAATGGCGCTGGATCACCCCGGGCGGCGCGCTCGGCCTGATCGGCACTTTGATCATCTCGGTCCTCTTCACCTGGTACACCAGTAATTTCGGCTCCTATGACGCGACCTACGGCTCGCTCGGCGCCATCATCGGCTTCATGACCTGGATGTGGATCTCGCTGGTGCTCCTGATCCTTGGCGGCGAACTCAATTCCGAGCTCGAGCACCAGACGGCGATGGATACCACCACGGGCGTCGAGCAGCCTATGGGCGAGCGGGGTGCGCGCATGGCTGACTCGGTGGGGCGCAACTGGGGCGAGGCCGCCCGGCCGTCGAAAAACGCAATGTTTCCCGGCGAGCAGAAGGGCGCGCCTCCCCCGCCGCCCGAAAGGCGCAAGATCTCCCTCGGCACGCTCGCCGTGACCGTGCCGGCGGCGCTGATTCTGTCCTACGCCCAGAAGCGGGCCAAGCGGCGGAGCTGAGTGTTCAGCTCCGCCACTTCAGAAGACGTGAGATCAGGAAGATCGGGATAACGATGGCCGCGCCGAGCAGGAAATAGTCGACCGCGCGATTGAAAGACCCGAAGAGCGAGGACCATGCCCAATCGAAGAAGTCCACGATCCAGCGGATGATGTCGTTGGGTGTCCAAGAGAGCCAGGAGAGAAGAACGCCGACGAGCAGCGATATCAGCACGAGGCGGATCAACACCGATAGCGGCGAGCCGCCAAGAAACTGATGAACGCGTCCTGCCATTTCCGGCTCCTCGGCCAAACTCTTCACTTCGCACTGGCAGGTAGGCAATGCCGCGGTCTGCCGCAAGACGGCAGGCTCAGTCGGGCAGCATCGCCTGAAGCGTCTCCAGGCGATCCGCCTCGGCGGCGGGCTTGTCCCATCTGAGGCGCGATATGCGTGGGAAACGCATGGCGACGCCGGACTTGTGGCGCGACGAGCGGGCGAGCCCCTCGAAGGCGATCTCCAGCACGAGCCCGTGGCCGGGTTCCGCCCGAACCGAGCGCACCGGTCCGAAGCGCTCGATGGTGTTGTCGCGGATATATTTGTCGATCGCTTTCAGCTCCTCGTCGGTGAAGCCGAAATAGGCCTTGCCGACAGGAACGAGCTCCAGCGCGTCATCCGGACCGGTCCACACGCCGAACGTATAGTCCGAATAAAAGCTCGAGCGCTTGCCGTGGCCGCGCTGGGCGTACATCAGGACGGCATCGACGAGGTGCGGGTCCTGCTTCCACTTGAACCAGGGCCCCTTGGGGCGCCCCGGCAGGTAGGGGCTGTCCCAGCGCTTCAGCATGACGCCCTCGATCACCGGATGGGGCGGACTTTCGCGCTTTCCGGCGAGATCGGCGAAATCAGCGAAGGGCACCAGGGGCGAAAGGTCGAAACGCGACGGATCGAGCGCCGCGACGAAGCCTTCCAGGCGCTTGCGGCGCTCGGCGAAGAGGAGCGCGCGCGTGTCTTGCGCGCCGTCCTGGAGCAAATCGTAGATCCGCAGGAACACGGGAAACTTCCGCATCACGGCAACGCTGACGTTCTTGCGGTTGAGCCGCTGCTGGAGATCGGAGAACGTCCCGGTGACGATCCCCTCCCCTTCCGTTTTGGCGGGGTGCGCCACCAGGAGCTCGCCGTCGAGCGAGCCCTGAAAATCCATGTGCTCGATGAGATCGGGAAAGGCGCCAGAAATGTCGTCGCCCGTGCGCGAATAGAGCCGACACACCTCACCCTCGCGCGTCGCCTGGACGCGGATGCCGTCCCATTTCCACTCGGCGCTGTAATCCTCTGGCGTGATCTTGGCGTAGTCGGCCTCCTCCAGCGGCTGCGACAGCATGACGGGGCGAAAGGGCGCGGCGGCGGCCGAGGCGGGCTTTTCGCTCCTTCCCTCCAGCCAGGCGAAGAGGGTCTCATAGGGCGGCTCGAGGCCGTGCCAAAGCTCTTCGATCTCTGAGGTTTCCTTGCCGCCGAAGTCAGCCAGCGCCTGCTTGGCAAGACGCGCCGAGACGCCGATGCGCATCGCGCCGGTCACGAGCTTCAGCAACGCATATCGGCCAGAGGGGTCGAGCCGGTCCAGCCAGCCTTCCACCCGTCGCGGCCCTTCCTGCCGCGATGCGTGGCCGAGGCGCTCGACGATCTCGGTGAGGCTCGGCTGATCCGCGTCTTCCCCATCCGAACGCTGCGGCCAGGCGAGCGCGATGGTCTCGGCCAGATCGCCGACATAATCATAGGAATAGCCGAACAGCACCTCGTCCATGCGCTCGGTGATCAAGGCCCGCAGCATGGCCGGCTTGACGCTCTCGATGCGAAGCTCTCCGGTGATCGCGGCGAGCGCGTAGCCGCGCTCCGGGTCGGGAACGGCGCGGAAGAAGTCCGTCATCAACCGAAGCTTGCCGTTTCGCGAGGGCGTCAGAACTAGGCGGTCGAGAAGCTCGGCGAAACGCTTCATCAAAGCGGCGGGCCAAGGGGCGCGCCAACCTCCTTGCCGAGCCGCATGCGGCGCGCCTGGCGCAGCTTCAGATGATGCTTGGCGGTGAAGCGGGCGTCCGGATCGACTCCCTTTTCCGCCACCAGCCATTCCAGATACGCGTCCGGCACGGCCGAGATGAGCTCGCCCTTGTGCTTGCCCGACCGGAACTTGGTGAGGAGCGCCGGTTCCAGCGAGACCTTTTCCGCACGCTCAAGAAAGTCCCCGAGATCGGCGCAATCCGCCATTAAGGCGCCGGCGATCGCCCGGAGCAGAACGGCGGTGCAGACGGCATCATAGAGCGCGCGATGGGGATGCAGCGCGCAAAGGAGCGGACGCACCGACGAAAGGTCCAGCGGCACGTATTTCACCAACGACTGGAGGCCGTGCGCCCGCACCTCGGGAAAGGCGCGCAAGGCGAGCTTATGGGTGCAAAGCCACCGCCCGGTGAGGCCAAGCCTCGGCCGATCGAAGTCAGCGCGCTGGGCGGCATAGGCCGGAGCTCCGGCGAAGGCGGCCACGGCCTCGGCGAAAGGCGGCGCGCCGGCCAGCATGTCGTCGGTGATCTTGTGGACACGCCGCGCGCCGGGCTCGATCAAGACGCCTGCCGGATCGCAAAACGTCTGCATCGGATTAAAGATTTCGCCGGTGGACAGATCCAGATCGACCGAGCCGATTTCGATCACGGCGTCCTCGGAGAGGCGGTGCCCCGCCGTTTCGGTATCGATGACGCGCACCAACGGCCTCGCCGGTTCGGCGAACAGGGAGAGCGTTGCGGCGACGGGAGGAAAATAACCGGCCATTGCCTTCTCCTTCGCTCTTTATCAGCCGTTGTGCAAGCGGCTCGTTAACGGCGTGATATCGATGTCGAAGGCGGGCCGGCAGGCGCCAAGCAAGCCTTACGCAAGCCGATGTGGCTTTGGCGCTTGAACACGGCGCCGTTTATCGCTATCAGGACCCTCGTTCGCGCCGCCAACGGCCGCGCGGGCGCGCCGCATTAGCTCAGTTGGTAGAGCACGTCATTCGTAATGATGGGGTCGCTGGTTCGAGTCCGGCATGCGGCACCACCCCCCTCGTCTTCCCTGATGAACAGCCAAATCTTGCTTCTTTACCCGGCGTATTTATCGTAACGTTGGTGATCGTGACGAGAAGGCCCAAGCTGCGTGTTCGCCAGAATCGGCGGAAAGACGGCGCGACTGGTTGAAGAAGGCCCTCTCGAACATCTCGCGGAATTGTCGGCATCCGTTCATCCATGCCGGCCTTATCGGCCACGCGCTACGCTCACTGCGCATGATAAGCACCCTGACCGACCGAGTCGCGAAAGCCCTGTCGCAAGAGGATCGTCCAATCGATTCCCATCCGCGCCACAATTCGGAGCGGTGTCTCCTGAACATCGGCAATGACGACGAATGCCGCACCCTCGATCTTAGCGGCAGCGGCCATCGCCAGACAGATCGGACCGATCACCGAACGAAGAGAGCGAGGGGAGAGCGAGAGCGCGTTCATTCTTGCTCGCCAGAGCCATGCAAATCTGTGAACGTATGCATACGTTAGCCGAAGTGGAATGCACCCGCATTTGCCCGCCGCGAGAAGGGGCTTGGCCCGCTAAGCCCAGGGATTTGACCGCTGCGACGAGGACCGATCGATGAGTGAAGACAAGACCTGGCCTCGCCAAGAGCCGTGGAAGGTAGGAATTGCAGGGCGCTGCCCCCGCTGCGGTCAGGGCGGGCTGTTCAAGGGTTTTTTGACGCTACGCGATCGCTGCGAGGTCTGCGGCCTCGATTATTCCTTCGCCGAACCGGCAGATGGCCCGGCCTTCTTCGTTCTCTGCTTCACCTGCATCCCGGCCATGGTCGTCGCTGTCTGGCTCGAGGTGGCGTTCGAGCCGCCTTTTTGGGTGCATCTGATCGTCTCGCTTCCCCTGCTCCTCCTGTTCTGCATCCCGCCGCTCCGCCCTCTCAAGGGCTGGCTGGTGGCCAGCCAGTTCTATCACAAGGCTGCCGAGGGACGCCTCGTCAGACCGGGCGAGTCCTATGAGGCGAGGTCACCCGAAGCCGCCGAAACAGGCCAGGAGCCAGACGCCAGATTTTGACCATTGGCTTCACGTTCACCCGAGGCTTCATGCCCTTGCGTCCGAGACCATCCCGCTGCCGCATACCCAATTGGGTGGGCTGGCGGCCGCGGACGATGGCAGCGGGCGGCGTCTCGAGATCACCGTCGGAGCACCCGACAGGCTCGGGCCGGTCGCGTGCTCCACGGCCGATCTATTTTTTCCGGGTGGCCGCCATCTCGTCCAGCACGGCGGGAAGCTCGTCGAGCCGATCGATAACCCGAGTCGCTCCAAGTTTTTCGGTGGGCACCAAGCCGTATCCTCCCCGCACGATGATAACCGGCATCCCGGCGGCCTTGGCCGCCTCGACATCGTTCTCGCCGTCACCGATGAAGACGGCATCCTCCGGCGACAGACCAAGACGCTCGCACGCCAGAAGCAGCATTCCGGGGTGGGGCTTCTTGGGCGGACCGGAATCGCCGCCCACCACGGCATCCATCAGCTTACCAAGGCCGAAATGGCCGAGGACGGTCTCGGTCTCGGCCTCGTTCTTGTTGGTGACGACCGCGAGCCGATAGCCTGCCTGCGAGAGCGCTCGGGTGGCTTCGGCTGCACCAGGGTTGAGCGTCGTCAGCCGCGTCGCGCGCGGGCCGTAAATCGCCAGAAAGCGTTTTACAACCTTGTCGCGGGTCGCCTTGTCGATGGTCTTGCCGAGACCGGCATAGGCGCGCTGGATCAGCTTCGGCACCCCTGCCCCGATCATCTTGACCACCGCTTCATAGGTAAAGGGCGGCTCGCCATAGCTCGCCAAGGTCTCGTTCAACGCCTCATGGAGATCGGGCGCCGAATCGACCAGTGTCCCGTCGAGATCGAAGAGCGCGGCCCGCGGCCATTCCTCTCGCGCGCGAGGCTTGTCGTTCTGCGGCGGGTCGAGCGAAGCGATCATGCGGTCGGCGGCTCCAGCATCGCGAGCGTAATCCACTCGGCGGTCAGGGCGGGCTTGGCCGCCCCTTCCACCTCGACGCTCGTCTTCCAGGTGGATTGGATCGAAACCGCGCGCTCTGTCAGCCCGACGAGCTGAAAGCGGCCGCGCACCCGCGCTCCGCACTTCACCGGCTGGATGAAGCGGACGGTCTCAAAGCCGTAATTGACGCCCATGCGGGTGTGCTCGACGCCCGGCAAAACATCGTAGGCGAGCGCCGAAAGCAGCGAAAGCGTCAGGAAGCCGTGGGCGATGGTGCCGCCGAACGGCGTTTCCGCCTTGGCGCGCACGGGATCGACGTGGATGAACTGGTGATCGTGGGTGGCGTGGGCGAAAGCGTCGATCATGTCCTGATCGACCGTGAACCAGTTCGACACGAATTCCGGACCATTGAGGTGAGCCCGGTAATCGGCAGCGGGAACGAGACGCTGCCGCAGCGCGTCGGCATCGGCGCTCATGCGCCCTGTCGGCGTAGGCTGCCCGTTGCGAGCGGCATCATCCATCGTGTCGTTCCTCAAGATTCGCCCGTACGGCTTGTCCGTAGCGCGTGCCTATCCTGTTCGCGGCCCCGGTCAAAGGTCTATTTGCCGCAGCCCGCGCCAAGGACAATGCTCCGCCCGTCTCAGTCCTTGACGAGCGTCGTGCCGGACACGGCTATGCCGAAGCCCGTCAGCCCGACATAGGCTCGCTCATGCGTCGCCAGCACGGAGATGGAGCGCACGCCGAGATCGAGCAGGATCTGCGCGCCGAGCCCAACCTCGCGCCAACGCTGCATGCGGGCGAGCGCGCTGCTGTGAACCTCGGCCTCGTCTCCCTGGGGCGCGACTTGCGGGGTATCCGGCAGTTCCTCGACCTGCGGCGTGCGCAGGAGCACGATGACGCCGAAGCCGCGATCGGCCATTGCCTTGGTCGCGATCTTGGCCCAGCTTTCCTCGCCCTGGGCCTGCGCCATCAACTCCAGCGCAGGCTGCTCGCGATGAATGCGGGTCGGAACGCCGTCGCGGTCGGAGACATCGCCGAAAACCATGGCGACGTGCTGCATGGCGTCGAAGGGCGTGCGATAGACGCGCACCCGCACCGGAACGCCCTCCACTGACGTCTCCTCCTCGCGGACGCACTCGACAAAGGTTTCCCGTCGGATGCGATAGGAAATGAGGTCCTCGATGGAGATGATCTTGAGGCCATGCTCCCGGGCGAAGGGCACGAGCTCGGGAAGGCGCATCAGCGTGCCGTCGTCCTTGACGACCTCCGCCAGCACTGCGATGGAGCCGACGCCCGCCAGCTGGGCGAGATCGACGCCGGCCTCCGTATGGCCCGAACGCGTGAGCACCCCGCCGGCCCGCGCGATCAGCGGGAAGATGTGGCCCGGACGCAGAAAATCGCTGCCCTGACAGTTGTCATTGGCCAGAGCGCGCGCCGTGTTGTTTCGCTCCTCGGCCGAGATCCCGGTTGTCATGCCGACCTTGTAGTCCACCGAAACCGTGAAGGCGGTGCGCATGGGGTCGAGATTGTTGGCCACCATGGGTGGCAGGTTCAGCCGATCCGCGCGCTCGGCGGTCATCGGAACGCAGATGATGCCGCTGGTGTGGCGGATCATGAAACCCATTTTCTCAGGCGTCGAAGTGGCCGCCGCCATGATGAGATCGCCCTCATTCTCGCGGTCGGTATCGTCCACCACCACCACCAGCTCGCCGGCGGCGATCGCCGCAACGGCATCTTCGATCCTGTCGAGGTCCATCGGTTTTCCCATCGTCTCGTCGGCCGGCGCGGCACCCATTTCGTCAGCGCCCACATGCTCCGGCTCTAGGCGCTTTACCCCGGCTGATCAACGTCTGGCGGCGCCGGCGCGGTGAACGGAGCATTCAATGCCGGCAGCCCTCAGCCTCAGCCACGCCCGCGATAGGGCGGCACCCCCGGCTCTGGAACATAGGCGCCGGCGGGCGGGGCGCCGGTTTGCCAGAAAACGTCGATCGGGATGCCGCCGCGCGGATACCAGAAGCCGGCGATGCGAAGCCACAGCGGGGCCGTCGCGTCAACGATTCTGCGGGCGATCATCAGAGTGCAGTTCTCATGAAAAGCGCCGTGATTGCGGAAGCTGGTGAGAAACAGCTTCAGGGACTTCGATTCGACGAGACGGCTATCTGGAGCATAGTCGATGACGATATGGGCGAAGTCGGGCTGCCCCGTTACCGGGCAGAGGGACGTGAACTCGGGACAGGTGAAGCGCACGATGGCGGCCGGTCCCTCGCCTCTCGAATACGGCACGGTTTCCAGCGTTGCCTCCTGCGGAGAGGCAGCGGGGTGGGCTGGCCGGCCGAGCTGGCTAAGAGCACCGAGGTTTTCGGACATCAGGGTCTCCTGAAACGATTCCGGTCGATCTAAGGCGACGGCGAGCGCAACTCAACCGGCAGAGGAAAGACGCTCGCATCCCATGAAGAGAACGGCGGCTTGTTCAGCCTGGAGAACCATTTCCACAAGTGCCGGAAGCAACGCCATAGACCGCTCGATCGGCGGAACAAATCGCGGCTGGGGAACGGAATAATTAACTGCCCCAGGTCTATACCCGCGGTTGCTTCCGCCGCCAAGCACGAGCGATGATCAGTTCAATGATTCTTTCAAACGAAGAAAAAGAACGGCTCGAGACACTGGACCAGTATCTCTTGTCTGGAGCGTTCGACGAGCGCCAGTTCGATCACCTCGTCCAGCTGGCGGCGCGCATCTTCGCGATACCGAACTGCTACATCTCCACCATCGGCGCGACGGCGCAGATTTGCCGGGCCCACACCGGGGAGTTCCACTTCGAGGAAATCGCCCGCCAGGATTCATTCTGCAACTGGACCATTATCGACGAAAGCGACGACATTCTCGTGGTCGAGGACGCATGCGAGGATTCGCGCTTCGCCCAGAACATGCTGGTCAAGGGCTTTCCCTTCGTTCGATTTTACGCCGGTGCTGCCCTGATATCGCCCTCCGGCCACCGAATCGGCGCGCTCTGCCTCGTCGATGACAAGCCGCATCGGCTGAACGAGGAAGAACGCGCGACGCTGCGCTGCCTCGCCTCTTTCGTGATCGAACATATCGAATTGATGCGCCTTGGCCATGCCGCGCGGATCGACACCCTGACACAGTTGGCCAACCGGACCATGCTCCTGTCAGCCATACGCAAGAGCTTTGACGACAAGGTTCGCGCCACCGCAATGATCATCGATCTCGACGGTTTCAAGGAGATCAACGACACCCTCGGGCACAACGCCGGGGACTTCGTTCTCCAGGCAGTCGGCAAGAGACTGCGGGCGTTCGATGGGCAGGATCGCGTCATTGCACGCCTTGGCGGCGACGAGTTCGTGCTCTTTATTGCAAACTCCGCGGACCCTTTGGCATCCAAGAGGTTGGCGGGGGATCTCATTGCGGCGATCCAGGAGCCGATCGACGTCGACGGCCAGATCGTCCACATCTGCGCCAGCGTCGGCATCGCCTCTACCGCGACTTTAGACAGCGACGAGATGCAGGTTCTCGGCAATGCCGATCTTGCGCTCTACCAGGCAAAGGCGACAGGGCGCGGTTGCGCGCGGATTTTCACGGCAGACCTGCGGCATCGGGCGTTGGAGCGCGGCAACATCAACCTGGAACTGCAGGAGGCCTGGGAAACCCGAAGCTTCGAGCTTTACTATCAGCCACAGGTGTCCTTGCGCGATGGCAGCTGGGTGGGCGCCGAAGCGCTCATTCGCTGGAACTATCCCCATCGCGGCGTCGTGCTGCCGAGTGCGTTTCTTCCGGTGCTGGAGGCCAGCCACCTCGCCGCTCCGGTCGGCGAATGGATCATCCGCGCGGCCTGTCGGCAGGCGGCGAGCTGGCAGGAATTGGCTTCGGGGCGCTTCCGAATGGGCGTCAACCTTTTCGGCGCGCAGTTTCGCAATCGCGACCTCGCCGCGATCGTCGCGAAGGCGCTGGACGACCACGGCCTGCCCAGCCCGGCGCTGGAGCTGGAAATCACGGAGAACATCATCCTGCGCCGTGAACAGAGCACCATGGAGCAGCTGGAGGATTTGAGGGCGATGGGCGTCGGAATCGCCTTCGACGATTTCGGCACCGGCTACGCCTCGCTGGCCATGCTCAAGGACTATCCGGTCAGTCGCCTGAAGATCGATCGCTCGTTCATCCGCACCATCACTTCCAACCGTAAGGATCAGGTGATCGTCGAGGCCATCACATCACTCGCCAAGGGCATCGGGCTCGAAGTGATCGCCGAAGGCATCGAGCACGCCGAGCAGGCGGAGATCATGCGCGGCTATCATTGCCATGAAGCTCAAGGCTACTTCTTCGGCCGGCCGATGAAGGCGGCTGATTTCGAGCGGCAGTGGCAGCAAAGCCGTGAGCGCGCAAGCCTTCCGATCCTGGTGGGCCGAGCGGGCTGACCGATCCGGCTCCTGGCAGAATTTCCAAGGATCAAACTGGTTTTACAGCCCATCCGCGCTCGGCAAGCCGCAACAGCGCCTCCTCGGCGACCGCCTCCGGCGCCTTGTCCACGGTGACGAAGATGCCCGGCTCGTCTGCTTGCAGCGGCTCCAGATCGCCGAACTGCGAGGCCAGGAGCGAAGGCGGCATGTAATGGCCGGCCCGGCGCGCCACGCGCTCACCCACCAGCAGCTGATCGGCCGCCAAGAACAGGAAGCAGAGATCGACGTCGGCCTGTCGCAGGATGTCGCGATAACGCCGCTTCAGCGCGGAACAGGTGACGACAACGCTGGCGCCGCCGCGTGCCTGCTCATCGATCCAGTCGCGGATCGCGGCAAGCCACGGCTCCCGATCAGCATCCTGGAGCGGGATGCCGGCGGACATCTTGGCGATGTTCTCCAGGGGATGGAAGTCGTCGCCCTCCGCATAAGGCCATCCGAGACGCGCCGCCAGAACCATGGCCGTCGTCGTCTTTCCGACGCCGGAGGGCCCCATCACTACGATCGCCTTTGCCCGTCCGCCCATTTCACATCCGTTCGTTTCCGTCCGGCCCTCTTCAGCGCTCACTGCCGACACGGCCGAACGCGGCGAAGAACCTCCGAAGGCGCCATCCTGTCAAGCTTCTGGCGGCGCGGGAGAGATCGAACCGCCCAGGCTCGCCGATGCCCCAATTCTTGTCCGATCCGGAAGCACCCCATATCGAACATTGTTGCGCTTCATGTCTGACATGGTTATGGTACACCAACGGACTTGGGAGGCAAGCCGGAATGGTGGCGAACGGGAGCTCAGCTCAGGGATCACGAGGAGAGCGTGTGGCGACTTCGCTCGCCCATGATCTTCTGTCGGGCATCTACCGCGCCGGCGACGTTCTTCCCAAGGAAATGGAGTTGACCGCGCAGTTCGGCGTCAGCCGGGCATCCGTGCGCAGCGGCCTTCAGCTTTTGAATTCCTGCGGCATGGTCCGGCGCTATTCCGGCCAGGGAACCATCGTCCAGGAGTTCCGTGACTGGAACATCCTCGACCCAGTCTTCACCGGCTGGCTCGCCGAGCATGAAGCGCCCCACCCCGAGCTGCTGCGGGACTTCTTCGCCTTCCGCTACGGTGCGGAGCCGCTGATCGCGGCGATTGCGGCGATCAATGCCGGCGCGCGGGACCTTTTGGCCATGGAGGAGGCCTTCGAGGGCATGGTGCGCTCCGTCGATGCCGAACCTTCATGGGATCGTCGCGCCTTCAGCGAATTCGACGTCGATTTTCACGCGGCAATCTATCGCGGCACGCGCAACGCCATCTGGGCCCAGCTCGCCCATATTCTGCGCCCGGCCATCCGCCTCGTCGTCACCAAGAGCAACCAGACGGCGGATCTTCTGCAAGACAGCCTCGGCCGCCACAGACGGCTGATGGAGGCCATTCGCCTGAGAGACGCAAAGGGCGCTTTCGAGGCCGCGATCCGGGTGATGGATCGCACTGCACAGGACCTGAGAATCGAGACGCGCTCGGAAGGACTGACCGATGCCGCCGATCCGTTCCTCATCCTGACCCGTCGCCTTGCCGTGATGAACACGGTCGCGGCGGCCAACCGTTCCGATCAAGAAACGGAAACAACTCTAAGCATTCCAACGGAGGACTCAACACCATGACCGGTTCCAAAACCAACAGAATTCTGGCCGGCGTCTGCGCCGTGGCGATGGGAGCTCTTGCCACCACCGCCCTGACGGCAGGAAGCGCGCTCGCCGCCGCCGAATACAGCTGGACGTTCCAGACCTCGGAGACCAATGGCGAGCCGCAGTTCGAGATCAAGAAGGAGTGGGCCCAGAACGTCAAGACGATGAGCGGCGGGCGGATCGAGATCGAGATCCTGCCGGTCAACGCCGTTGTTCCGGCAAACCAGACCCTCGACGCTGTGGCTGCCGGCATTCTCCAGGGCCACCTAACCGATCCCAGCTACTTCTCGGGCAAGGACCCGGCCTTCGGCATGATCGGCAACCTCGTCGGCGCCTGGGGCGATCCGCTCGAGTTCCTGGAGTACATGAAGTACAACGGCGGGGACGAGATCTATAACGAGCTCGTCGAGCCCTACGGGCTGCACCTGATTGGTTCGGCCGCCACCGGCCTCGAGTCTCTGCCCTCGTCCAAGCCGATCCGCTCCGTCGACGACCTCAAGGGCCTGAAGCTGCGCGCCCCCGAGGGCATGGTCTACGACATCTTCTCCAAGGCCGGGGCAACGCCAGTGAATCTGCCCGGTTCGGAGGTCTACACCTCGCTCGAGAAGGGCGTGATCGACGCGGCCGACTATACCGTCTTCGCCACCAACCAGGCCCAGGGCCTGCACAGCTTCGCCAAATATCCGGCCTATCCGGGCTTCCACTCCCTGCCGATGGTGTCTGTCTCCATCAACAAGCAGATCTGGGACGGGCTGCCGGATGATCTGAAGAAGATCCTCGAGGTCTCGGTCGACTCCATGGCCTACGAGATGGTCGCCAAGCTGAAGCAGCGCGACATCAAGGCGGTCGCGGAAGCCCGCAAGGACCCGAACATCGAGATCATCGATCTGCCGGCCGAGGAGCGGGCCAAGTTCCGCAACATCGCCCGCCAGGAATGGGAAGTCTGGGCAAAGAAGAACGCCATCACGCAGAAGTACTATGATTCCGTGACGGCGTACCTCAAGGAAAACGGCATGATGTAAGGCGGTCCGGCGGCGGGGTATTGCATCCCGCCGCTTCCGTCTCCGGCATCATGACGGACGCAGCGCCCAACGTCGCGCCGTTCACGCCCTCACGGCGCAACGCCTCCCCAGCGCGCCGGCGCGCCCGATGCACGACCGGCGGCAGCGTCCCATCCCGGCGAGGTCAGCGAAAGTGCTCCCATGACCAATGAACCTTCCCTTCCCGATGCGGTCGAACCGTTGAAGGACGAGCCAAACTCCGGCGATCCGTCCGAGGACGGCCCGATCACGGGCCTCGACCGCCTCATCGGCCTTGCCAGCCGAGCCATCGCTTGGCTGGTGTTTATCGCGACGGCCATTTCCGTCTACGAGGTGTTCATGCGCTATGCGCTGAACTCGCCAACCTCGTGGGTGCACGAGACGACCGTCTTCCTCATCTCCGTCATCTTCGCGCTCGGCGGCCCTATCGCGCTTGCCCGCAACAAGCACATCCGGGTCCGCATCCTCTATGATCTGGCGGGGCCGCGCATGCGCTGGGTGCTCGACATCGTCAACGGCGTGCTGACGCTGGTCTTCACCTTCGGCATGACCTACGCGGCCTGGCTGATGTTCTTCACCGCCTCGCACAATCCGCTGGGCGAATGGCAGCTGGAACGGTCCGGCACCTCCTGGAATCCACCGTTCCCAGCCATCACCAAGGGCGTCATCCTTCTCGCCGTGGCGATCATGCTGGTTCAGGCGTTGATGCATCTGTTCCACACGCTGACCCACTGGCCGCGCCAGACGCCGGCTCAGCAAGGAGGGCGCTGACATGGGCGGCCTTGGCCTCAACGCGATGGGTATCGAATACGGTACCTATCTCCTCATCGGCGGAATCTTCGGCCTGCTCCTGACGGGCCTGCCTCTCGCCTTCGTCACGGGTCTCGTCGCCCTCATCTTCACTTTCGGCTGGTTCGGGCCGAATGCTCTGCCGCTCATCACCAGCCGCGTCTACGGCTTCATCACCGAGTATTCGCTGGTCGCGGTGCCGATGTTCGTCTTCATGGCCTCGCTCCTCGACCGATCGGGGATCGCGAAGGACCTCTTCAACTCGATGCGAATATTGGCGGGGCGGCTTCCCGGCGGCGTTGCGGTGCAAACCCTCGTCGTGGCGTTCCTGCTGGCGGCAATGTCGGGCATCATCGGCGGCGAGATCGTTCTTCTCGGCCTGCTCGCCCTGCCCCAGATGCTGCGCCTCGGCTACGATCGGTCGATCGCCATCGGCGTGGTGTGCGCCGGCGGATCATTGGGCACGATGATCCCGCCCTCGATCGTCTTGATCATCTACGGCCTCATCGCGAGCGTCTCGATCGCGGACACCTTCGCGGCGGCGGTGACGCCGGGCACGATCCTGATGCTGTCCTACGTCGCCTATGTGCTGTTCCGCTGCCTGCGCAATCCGGAGCTCGGCCCCCCGTTACCGGAGCGCGACCGCCTGCCGGCCAAGGAACGCCTCGTCGTCATCGCCACGGGCCTGTTCTGGCCGGTCATCATCATCGGCATCGTTCTCGGCACCATCTATGGCGGCATCGCTTCGGTGACGGAAGCGGCGGCGATGGGCGTCGTCGGCGTGCTGCTCGCCATCGTCGTGCGCGGCGAATTCTCGCCGAAGCTGCTTCAGCAAAGCGTTCAGCACACCATCGACACCTGCGGTATGATCATCTGGATCGGCGTGGGCGCCGCCATTCTCGTCGGCGTCTACAACCTGATGGGTGGCAATCGCTTCGTCTCGGCGACGATCCTCGGCCTCGACGCGGCCCCCTGGGTCATAATCGTCGTGATGATGGTCATTCTCGGCGTTCTCGGCCTCTTCCTGGACTGGATCGGCATTGCGATGCTCGCTCTGCCGATCTTCGTGCCGATCATCGTCCAACTCGGCTACGACCCGGTGTGGTTCGGCGTCCTCTTCGCCATCAACATGCAGGTGTCGTTCCTGAGTCCGCCCTTCGGTCCGGCGGCATTCTACCTGAAGGGCGTCGCGCCGAAGGAGATATCGCTCCAGAACATCTTCATGGCGCTCATTCCCTTCATCTGCATCCAGGTCGCGGTTCTGGCGCTGATCATCGCCTTCCCCGAAGTCTCGATGTGGATCTTGCGCTGAGCCTCGCTCTTCGTGGAGCACGCAAAAGAACCGGCGAGAGCAATCTCGCCGGTTCTTTTGTTTCCGATCCGCCGTGGTCGAACGTGGCAGTCTTCAGAGATCGAGCGTCAGGCGATGATCCTGCGCCGAACGCGAGACTTGGAGGCGGCGTGGACCCGTCGGCATCTCCCATCCCGATGCGCCATAGCGCGCCAGCAGTCGCGCCCGGATCGGCAGATCAACGCGCACGGTTTCGCCCGGCCCCGCCGTGACCACGGCAAATCCCACCAGGGCGATGGGCGCCGCCTCCTTGTCGCCCTGCGGTGCGTCGGCATAGATCTGCACGACCTCACGCGAGGAGCGGCTCGCGCGATTGGTGAGGCTGACCGACACAACTGCGCCGATGGCGTCGAGATCAGCAGGATCGGCTCCATCGTGCCGTTCCGCCGCCGCGTCCGCATACTCCCAGTCGCCGTAGCCGAGCCCATGGCCGAAGGCGAAAAGCGGAGCCTTGCCGGCCGCGACATAGCCGCGGTAACCGAGCTTCAGCCCTTCCGCATAGACATGGCGGCCGGCCACCGGCAACGTCTCCAGCACCGGCACGTCTTCCACGCGACGGGGCAGGCTGGCAGCCAGACGCCCGGAAGGCTCGGACCTGCCAAGAAGCACATCGGCGAGCGCCGCGCCGTATTCCTGACCGCCGAGTCCGCTCCATAGGATCGCCGACGCTCGCTCGGCCCAGGGCATGATCACCGGCGAGGCCGCATTGACCACGATGATGGTGTTTGGATTGGCGGCGAGAACCGCCTCGACCAGTTCGTCCTGTCGACCGGGCAGGTCCAGGGAGGGTCGGTCGAAAGCCTCGGTCTCCTCCTGGTCCGTGTTGCCGACGACGACGATGGCAACGTCCGCCTGACGCGCCGCCTCGGCGGCCTGGCGGATGCGCTCGTCCTCCACAGCGCCGGGACCACGATAGCCGAAGCCAAGCGGCACGAAGATGTCGAGCTCTCTCGTCTCGACGACCCGGCTTGCGACGATATCGATCGTGTCGCCCGCCTTCGCGGAAAAGGAAACGACGGCCTGGTGAGGTTTTACGACATATTCGAAATTGCTCTCGCTATCGCCGTCGAGATCGATCGAGTGCTCGTCCTGATCCCTGAGGCGCAGGACGACCATGCCGCATCCGGCGACGGCCAGCTGATGTTCCCCCGATTCATCGGCCGTCAACCGCCCGCGAACCTCGATCCGCGACGTGCCGGCGGGCAGCGCGCCGGCGCTGTGGCCGGCCCAGAGAAGCCGGCTGGTGCGCCGATGCTCGCTTTCGAGCAGGGAGCCATCGGCGGCATAGAAATTGACCCGAAGGCCAGGCTCGCCTGTCTCGGGGTCCTGCGTCGCATCGAGTGGAAGATCGGGCAACAGGCGATGCGCCGTCACGCCTTCCACCAGCTCGATCCGCGTGCTGTCGCCCAGCGCGGCGCGAAGTCCCTCGGCAGGCGAAATCGTCATCGGCGGCGTCAGCGACGCCGATCCCCCGCCCTGAAGTGTCGGCCGGTTCGTCATGGGGCCGATCAGGGCGATGCTTGCCGGCGGAGAGCCGAGCGGCAGAAGCGGCTGGCCCGCGACTGGCTCGTTTTTCAGCAGCGTCATGCACCGCGCGGCCAATTCGCGCAGCAGCGGCGCCATCTCGCGCGGCGGCCGCTCGGGGCCCGTGGCCGGGGCGCGGGAAAAGCCGCCAACGCGGGCCGCCAGCCGCAACACGCGCAGGAGGTGATCGTCCACCACTTCTTGCGGCACCTCGCCGCTTTCGACGCTGACGGCGATGACGCGGCGATAATCCAGATCAGGTCCCGGCATGGCGAGGTCGAGCCCGCCGAGCACCGCGCCAAGCTTGTTGCGCGTTGCCGTCCAATCGGAAATGAGGGCGCCGTCGAAACCCCACTCGCCCTTCAGCACGCCGTCGTTGAGGCGTCCATTGACGGTCATGGTCTGGCCGGAGAGGCCGTTATAGGCGGCCATGACGCTCGCCGCGCCCGCCTTCACCGTCATCTCGAAAGGCAGGAGATAGGCTTCCCGCAGAGTGCGCTCGTCGACGGAGACATCGTAGCACATGCGCCCGGTCTCGGTTTCGTTGCACACGAAGTGCTTCACGCAGGCGCCGACACCCTCGCCCTGAAGCCCCGCGACATAAGCCACCGCGAGCCGGGCGGTGAGCAGCGGGTCCTCGCTGAAATACTCGAAGTTGCGCCCGCCGAGCGGGGAGCGCTGGAGGTTGACGCCGGGGCCGAGGAGGACATCGACGCCCTTCCGGCGCGCCTCGGCCGCGAGCATCCGACCGACCGCAACCAGCAGATCCTCGTCCCAGGTGGCGGCGAGGCTGGAGACGGCCGGGAGCAGCGCCGAGAGATTTTCCTCATGCCCCCAGGCAAAGCCGCGCACGCCGTTCGGCCCATCGGAGAAGATCACCGCCCTGAGCCCGATCTTCGGTTCGCTGGGCATCGACCAGTTGTCCGCGCCGGCCAAAAGGCGGACTTTCTCTTCAAGGGTAAGGCCGGCGATCTTTCGACGAAGATCGGCCTCGTCCGCCGTGCCGAGACCATGGGAATGGGCGATGGGCCCTTGCTTCAATCGGCTCATGGAGGACCTTTCGAAATAAAACCGGGAGGCTGCCGCAGCTATCTTCAGGAGGAGGAGGAAAGAAGCGCGGCAGCCTCGCTCTCGCCGAGCGGAGCGGATTGCTCGCACCGCTCGGCAATGGGGATGCGGGAGCCGGAGAGGGCCGCTTCCAGCGTCGCGGCCATCACGGCAAGAACATGAAGCCCGAGGGCGCCGCTGGCCCGGTGCGGACGCTCATCGGCGATGGCCCGCGTCATGTCTGCGAGCCCGAGCCCGCGGTAGTTGGCATGGGCGGGCTGCGCCGCCGGATAGTTGGCCGCGCCGAAGACGAGATCGCTCGTGCTCTGCGCCTGCCAGTCTCCGCGCTCCACCGCCGTCTCAATGGTCCCGCCGAACCAGTTGGGATCGGGAACGCGCATGGAGCCGAGCGTGCCGTGAAGTTCGAGCGGCTGGAGCCCATGACGCCAGACGTCCCAGCTCGCCAGGAAGGTGATCTGCGCGCCGGACTCGAATTCAAGGAGCGCCTGCACGCTGGTCAGCGTCTCCACGGTGATCTCCTCGCCGAAGAGCGGCGAGCCGGGCGTCGTCACCTTGCGGGTGGCAAAGCCCATCTGGCCCGAGGCCTGGACGGAGGCGACAGGCCCCAGCAACGTCACCAGTGTCGTGAGGTAATAGGGACCCATGTCGAACACCGGCCCGCCCCCCGGCTTGAAGAAGAAGGTCGGGTCGGGGTGCCAGTGCTCCATCCCGTGGGAGAGCACCGAGGCGACGCCGAGGAGCGGCGTTCCGATGATCCCCTCATCAATGATCCGGCGGGCGGTCTGGCATCCGGCGCCGAGCACGGTATCGGGCGCGCAGCCGACGCGAAGGCCCCGCGCGTCGGCCGCAGCGAGGATCGCCTTGCCATCGGCCAGCGAGGTGGCGAGCGGCTTCTCGCTGTAGACATGCTTGCCCGCATCCAGCGCGGCCAGCGACACGTCCGCATGGGCGGCGGGAACCGTCAGGTTGAGGATGCAGTCGATATCCTCGCGGTCTAGGAGCTCGCCGACAGGCGCCGAAGAGATGCCGTATTTCTCTGCCTTGGCAGTTGCGGCCGCAGGTTTCATGTCGGCGCAGGCGACGATGTCGATGTCGCGGAAGAGAGCGGCGTTGGTCAGGTAGATGTCGGAGATGTTGCCACAGCCGACGAGGCCGATGCGAGTGACCATGACGGAAATTTCCTCAGTTGCCGGCGCCGGCCAGGGCCTTCATCTTGGCAATGCTTACGCGCGCGAAGCGCGCCGCGTCGGCGGGCTTGTCGTGCTCGGCGATCATGAGGCGGGCGCCGGCCTCGACGGCGATCGGCCAAAGAGCATCCCAATCGACCGTGCCTGTACCAACGTCCGCCCAGCCATCCTCGTCGGCCTTCTCGCCCTCGGGCGCGATATCCTTGACGTGGACGGCGACGACGCGGCCGGAAAAATGCTTCAGCCAGTTCTCGGAATAGGCCCCGGCACGCTCCATCCAGGCGACGTCGGCTTCCCAATCGATCTCCTCGCCCAGGATGTGCTCGATCGGATAGGAGCCATCGGCCAGCGCCTGGAACTCGAAGTCGTGATTGTGCCAGGCGAGCCCGAGCCCCTCCTTGCCATAAAGAGGCTTCAGCGCCGCGAGGCGGGCGCCGATCGCCTGCCATCCGGCGGCGTCCGTCGGCCGCTCCTCCAAAGGCAGGAATGGCACGACCACCGTCTCAATGCCGAGCGTGCGGCAGATATCGATGACGCGCTGGGGCTCGCCCTCCACCATCGCGAGAGCGAAGTGGCCGCTCTTGGCGCCCAGCCCATGTCCGTCGAGCAGCGCGCGAAAGCCGGACGGGTCCTCATAGTTGGCGCCAAAGGTCTCGACATTGGTGTAGCCGGCTTCCGCGAGCATCTGGAGCGTCTTCTCCGTGTCATCGTTGCGCGCGGAGTAGAGCTGGAACGAGAGAGAATCGGTGAGAGGCATGGAAAGTCCTCCAAGGTTGCGCCGGTCTAGAGGCGCAGATGGGTTTGCGCGTCGAAGAGAGAGGCGCGCGCGGGATCGAAATGGAAGGCGATGGACTCGCCCGGGCGAGCGTTGAACTCGCCATCGGTGCGAATGGTGATGGATTCGCCGGCGAAGCTCGCCCATACGATGGTGTCGGCGCCCATCGGCTCGGTGATGTGGACCTGGCTCTCCACCTCGACGCTGCCCACCGCCGCCGGCCCAACGGCCAGATGCTCCGGCCGGATGCCGAGGATGACGCGCTGGCCGGGGGAAACGTTCGTTGAGAACGGATAGCGCGACAGGTCCACCATTGCGTCTCCGACCTTGAGCCGAGGCCCCTCGCCCGCGACGATCTCGCCCTCGAAGAAATTCATGGCGGGTGAGCCGATGAAGCCCGCGACAAACAGATTGACCGGGCGGCGGTAGATCTCCTGGGGTGGCGCGAGCTGCTGGATGGTGCCGCCGCGCATCACCGCGACGCGGTCGGCGAGGGTCATCGCCTCCACCTGATCGTGCGTCACATAAATCATGGTGTTGCCGAGGCGCTGGTGAAGCTTCTTGATCTCCACTCGAAGCTCGTTCCTCAGCTTGGCATCGAGGTTCGACAGCGGCTCGTCGAAGAGGAAGACGTCGACATTGCGCACCAGGGCGCGGCCGATGGCGACGCGCTGGCGCTGACCGCCGGAAAGCTCCGCCGGCCGGCGCTGAAGCAACTCCTCGAGCTTCAGGAGCTGTGCCGCCTTGTCGACCCGGGCGTCGACCTCGGTCTTTGGCACCCCGGAGATCTTCAGGCCGAAGGACAGGTTCTGGCGAACGCTCATGCGCGGGTAGAGCGCATAGGACTGGAAGACCATGCCGATCCCCCGGTCCTTGGGCTCGGCCCAGGTGACGTTGCGTCCCGAGATCCAGACCTCGCCATCGGCGACGTCGAGAAGACCGGCGATGGCGTTGAGAAGGGTTGACTTGCCGCAGCCGGACGGCCCCAACAGGACGAGAAACTCGCCCTTCTGGACTTCGAGATCGAGCTCGTCGATCACCCGGTGCGAGGCAAAGGCGATGGCGAGGTCGCGCACCGAAACGGCAGGCTCCATGACCTCGTTGGCAGGCGTCGGCTGGCTCATCCCTTGACGGCTCCCGCAGCTATGCCGCGGACGAACCAGCGGCCGGACACAAAATAGACGACGAGCGGAACGGCGGCCGTCAGAATGGTCGCGGCCATGTTCATGTTGTAGGTGCGCTCGCCGTAGGTGGTGTTGACGACGTTGTTGAGCTGGACCGTCATCGGCAGGTTCTCCCGGCCGGCGAAGACGAGGCCGAGAATGAAGTCGTTCCAGATGCCGGTGATCTGAAGGATCGCCGCGACGATCAGGATCGGCGTCGACATGGGCAGGATGACGTAGAGGAAGATGCGCCAGAACCCTCCCCCGTCGACGCGCGCGGCGTTGAACAACTCCTGCGGTAGGCCCGCGTAGAAATTGCGGAAGATCAGCGTCATCACCGGCAGGCCGAAGATGACGTGGATGGTGACGATGCAGGCCAGCGAATTGTAGATGCCGAGAAGCGAGAAGCCGCGCACCATCGGATAGATGAAGATCTGATAGGGCAGGAAGGCGCCGAGGAGCAGGATGGCGAAGAGCACGTTCGCCCCCCTCACCCGCCAGAACGACAGCGCGTAGCCGAGGATGGAACCGGCGGCGATGGAGAGGACGACGCTCGGCACCAGGATCTTGATGGAATTCCAGAAGCCGACGCGAATGCCATCGCAGGAAAGCCCCGTGCAGGCGGTCGACCATGCGGCGATCCAGGCGGAAAAATCGAGATGCTGCGGCAGTGCGAAGATCGAGCCGTCGCGGATCTCGTCCATGCTCTTCAGCGACGTGAAGATCATGATCACCGCCGGCAGCAGGAAAAAGGCGGCGGCGACCGCGATGAAGGCATAGAGACCGATCCGGCCGGGCGTCAGCCGCTTCGGCTTCCTCCCGCGTTCGACGCTTTTCTGCCGGTTGGCCGGACGCTCGAGAGGCGCGGCGGCGGCCACCGTTGGACGGGGACTGCTCATGCCGCCCCCCTTGGCCGCGCCTTGCGGAAATATTCGAAATAGAGCCAGGGCGTTAGCACGGACGCGACCGTGATCAGCATCACCGTGGCGGCGGCCGTCGCGAGGCCGATGTTCTGACGAGTGAAGAGATAATCCATGATGAACTTGGCCGGCACCTCGCTGGCGATGCCAGGACCGCCTGAGGTCAGGGCCACCACGAGATCGAAAGCCTTGACCACGCCGATGGAGAGCAGCACCACGGCGGTGATAATCAGCGGGCGCAGCATCGGCACGATGATGAAAAGATAGACGCGCCAAGGCGGAATGCCCTCGATGCGGGTCGCCTTCCACAGATCAGCGTCAATGCCACGCAGGCCCGCCAGCATCAGCGCCATGACGAGGCCGGAGGCCTGCCAGATGCCGGCGATAACGACGGCATAGATGGCCATTTCGCGGTTGACCGCCCAATCGAAGCGAAAGCTCTCCCAGCCCCAATTCTGCACCGCCTTCTGGATGCCGAGACCGGGGTTCATCAGCCATTGCCAGATCAGACCGGTGACGATGAAGGACATGGCGTAGGGGTAGAGAAAGATGGTGCGCAGCGTGTTCTCGAAGCGGACATGCTGATCCAGCGCGACCGCGAGAAGAAATCCGACAACGAGAGAACCGGCGATGAAAAGTACGCCGAAGATCGCGACGTTCTGGAGTGAAACAAGCCACCGCGTGCTGGAAAACAGCCGCTCGTACTGGTCGAAGCCAACATAGGTGTCGACAGGAAGCAGCTTGGAGTCGGTGAACGAAATCTGCATCGTCCACACCATCGTTCCGACATAGGCAGCCAGAACCAGAGCCCAGGCCGGCAGAACCACGAACGTGGCCATGCGCAGCCGTCTTGGCCTTGTCGTCATCGCGCCACCTCTGATCGCGAAGGAAAGGAAGAAAGGAGCGGCCGCGCCCATAGGCCCGGCCGCCAGGCGATCAAGCCCTTGCTATTCCTCCAGCTCGAAGGCGGAGACGAAGCCTTCAACCACGTCGTCAGCCGAGGCGGACGGGTTGTGCCAGTACTGCGTCAGCACATCGTCAAGCGCGCCGAGCAGGCTTGCGCTCATGATGATATCGACCACCGGCACCTGACTGTCCTTGTCCTTGAGGAGCGCCATGCCTTTTTGCGCGCAGGCATTGAACTCGCCGGTATCGACATCGTTGCGGATGGGCATCGAGCCCTTGGCAAGGTTGAACTTCACCTGGGTCGCGGGATCGAGCATGGTCTTGGCCAAAAGGTTCTGTGCCTTGACCTGCGCCTCGTCGCCCGTCTTCGGGAAGACGAAGACATCGCCGCCGACGATCAGCGTGTCGCCCTTGAGACCGATCGAGCAGCCATAATCCTTGTCGGCCACCTTTCCGGCCGTGCGGAACTCGCCAACGGCCCAGTCACCCATGAGCTGCATGCCGGCCTTGTCCTGGAGGACGAGAGCCGTCGCGTCGTTCCAGTTGCGACCGGGTGAGCCTTGGTCGACGAAGCCGCGCAAGGCGCCGAAGGCTTCCACCACGCCACGGAACTCGTCGGACTGAGCCGCCTCCGCGTCGTGATCGCGATAGATCTTGAAGTAGAGATCCTTGCCGCCCTTGCCGAGCAGAATGGCGCTGAACAGAAGGCGCTCCTGCCAGGGCTGGCCGCCCTGGGCGAGCGGAATGAAACCGGCGGCCCTGATCTTCTCCAAGGCGGGAACCAGCGCATCCCAGCCCGTCGGCAGAGATTCGACGCCCGAATCGCTCAGCACCTTCTTGGAATAGAACATCCAGTTCTGGCCGTGGACGTTGATCGGCAGGGCGTAGAGCTTGCCGTCGCGGCTGGCCGCGTCATAGAGGAATGGCGGCATGACGGCCTGCCACCCCTCCTCCTTGGACAGATCGTCGATGGAGCGCACGAGCCCCTGGGCGACGAGATCATCGAACTGCTTGCCGGTGTTGAACTGGGCCGCCGCCGGCGGATTGCCGCCGACCATGCGGTTGATGGCCGCAGCGCGGGAATTCTCGCCGAGCGCGGTCGCCGTGTCCTTCCACACGCCGCCGGCGGCATCGTAGGCCTTGGCGAATTCCTTGATGGCCGCGGCCTCCCCGCCAGACGTCCACCAATGCATGACCTCAGCGGTCGGCTTATCCTGCGCAACCGCAGGTATTGAAACGATTGACAGGGCAGCCCCGGCCAAAACGAGTGCAGCAAATTGCTTCATGATCTCCTCCCGTTGGATCGTGACGCGGCGTATGAAATCGATTACAAGATGCTAAGCGAGAAAGAAATCGATTACAACACGGAAATTCGGTTGACCTACAAACGCTCGATTCCAGCAAGGCGCAGTGCCCGCATCAGCGACGTGGCGCGGGCCGCCGGCGTTTCCGTTGCAACCGTCAGCCGCGCCGTCTCCGCGCCGGAAAAGCTCAGCGAGGGGACGAGGCGCAGGGTCCTCGCGGCGATCGACGAGCTCGGCTACACGCCCAACACGCTGGCGCGGCAGCTGCGGGTCGGCTCGTCGCGGATGATCCTCGTCGTCGTGCCGCGCCGATCCAATCCCCCTTTCTTCTCGGAGGTCCTGCGCGGCGTCGACGTCACGCTCGTGGAGGCCGGCTATGTCCTCATCACCGGCTATATGGAGGGGGAGGACCGTGACCTGCGGCTTATCGAGCTCGCCACCTCGGGCCATCTCGCGGGGCTGATGACGACCTCCGGCAAGCTGCCCCAGGTCAACGGACGATCGATCCTCGACGGCGGCCTGCCGGCTGTCGCCCTATGTGCCGATCCGGGCGTGAAGGGGATGCCGGCGGTGCTCATCGACGACGAGGCAGCGGCCCGCAGCCAGGCGCGCCACCTCCTGGAGCTGGGCCATCGACGAATTTTCTACGTGACTGGTCCCGCCGGCAACTACAACGAGACGGCCCGCCATCGCGGCATCGTCGCGGAGCTGACGGCGGCCGGGCTCTATCCCGAGGCGCTGGTGGAGTGCCCGGGCGACTACGTGTTCGAGGCCGGCCATCGCGGCGCCGAGGCTTATCTGGCGTTGGCCGACCGCCCTTCGGCCGTTATCTGCAGCAACGACGAGTGCGCCGTCGCCTTCATGAAGACGATACGTTCGGCCGGCCTCACCATCCCCGGCGACCTGTCGCTGATCGGCTTCGACGGCATCGAGTTCGCCGACTATTGCGAGCCGGCCCTGACAACCATCGCCCAACCGCGCTTCGAGCTGGGGGCGACTGCGGCAAAGCTCCTCGTCGAGATGATCTCAGGCGTCCCGCCCTCGGTCGATCTCGACGCCCAGAACCGGTCGTTCCTCGACGTTGATCTCAAGGTGCGCGGCAGCACCGCCGCGCCGCCGGCGGGGCAACGAGATTGATGAGATCAAAGCGGATGGGGCGACGTCCTTGAACGTGTGAGCACGTCGC
This sequence comes from Consotaella salsifontis, assembly GCF_900167365.1. Lineage (GTDB taxonomy): Bacteria > Pseudomonadota > Alphaproteobacteria > Rhizobiales > Rhizobiaceae > Consotaella > Consotaella salsifontis. The sequence continues at coordinate 220,982 of NZ_FUXL01000002.1, forward strand.
AAAGCCCACGCTTCAGGCGATGCGCTGCTCGGTTTTGGCGTCGAAGAACACCGTCTTGTCGAGGTTGAAGGCAAGGCGCATCGGCTCCCCCGCCCTCACCCTCGCGTCGGCGCGCAGGCGGGCGACAACCGGTTTGCCGCCGAGCCGTGTGATCGCGAAGGTGTCTGACCCCGTCGGCTCCACCACCTCGATCGTACACTCGCCGTGCGCGACGTGACTTGCGGTGCGGTCGGCGCTGTCGGGATCGGTCAGCGCCTCGGGGCGGATGCCAAAGAAGATGTCCCCTCCGACGGCATTCGCCAGCTTGGGCGCGGCGCCGTTGAGCGGAAGCCGAAGCGGCTCCTCACTGCCACGATCGAGGACGAGCATCGGCTCCGCGGCTCCGGCATCGACGCGCGCCGGAATGAGGTTCATCGCCGGCGAGCCCATGAAATCCGCGACGAAGATATTGGCGGGATCGTTATAGACCTCGTCGGGCGTCCCGAACTGCTGGAGGACGCCATCCTTCAGAACAGCGATCTTGGTCGCCAGCGTCATTGCCTCCACCTGATCGTGAGTGACATAGACGATGGTGGTGCCCATGGAGGAGTGCAGGCGCTTGATCTCGGTGCGCATCTCCACCCGCAGCTTGGCATCGAGGTTCGATAGCGGCTCGTCGAACAGGAAGACCTGCGGATCGCGAACCAGCGCGCGTCCCATGGCGACGCGCTGGCGCTGACCGCCCGACAGGCGCGATGGCCGGCGATCCAGCAGATGGTCGATCTGCAACATCTTGGCGACCTCGGCCACCTTGCGGTCGCGCTCGGCCTTGGGAATGCCGCGCATCTCCATGCCGAAGGCGATGTTCCCGGCCACCGTCATGTTGGGATAGAGCGCGTAGGACTGGAACACCATGGCGATGTCGCGCTTGGCGGGCGCAAGGTCATTGACGACGCGGCCGTTGATGCGGATCTCGCCGCCGCTGATCGGCTCCAGCCCGGCGATGGTGTTGAGCAGGGTGGATTTGCCGCAGCCCGACGGGCCGACCAGCACCAGGAAATCCCCCTCCTCCACTTCCAGATTGATGCCCTTCAGCACGCGGACATTGCCGAAGGACTTTTCGAGGTCGACGATCTCAAGAAATGCCATGACGACCTCCTAACCCTTGACCGCGCCGGCCATCAGGCCGCGAACGAAGTACCGGCCGGAGACGATATAGACGACCAGGGTCGGCAGAGCCGCGATGATCGCTCCGGCGAAATGAACGTTGTATTCCTTGACCCCCGTCGACGAGCTGACGAGGTTGTTGAGCGCCACCGTCATCGGCATCGAATCGAAGCCGGAGAACGAAGCGCCGAACAGGAAGTCATTCCAGATGTTGGTGAACTGCCAGATGATGGTGACGACGACGATCGGCCCCGAGCTCGGCAGAAGAATGCGCGTGAAGATGCGCCAGAAGCCGGCGCCGTCGATCTGCGCCGCGCGGATCAGCTCCGTCGGGAACGCCTCGTAGTAGTTGCGGAAGAACAGCGTCGTGAAGCCGATGCCGTAGACGACGTGGACGAGGACGAGGCCGGATATGCTGCCGGCGAGGCCGATTATTCCCAGGATGCGCGCCATCGGAATAAGCACGATCTGGAACGGGATGAAGCAGGAGAGAAGCAGCAGAGAGAAGACGACGTTCGCGCCGGGAAAGCGCCATTTCGTCAGGACATAGCCATTGAGCGCGCCGACGATCAGCGAGATCGCCACGGCCGGCACGACCATCAGGATCGAGTTGATGAAATAGGGCGCGAGGCCCGTCGCAGAGACGCCGATCTGCGCCTCATTCCAGGCGCTTTTCCAGGGCGCGGTGGTGAATTCGTGCGGCAGGGCCAGCATGTTGCCGCCGCGGATCTCCGACAGCGGCTTTACCGAGTTCACCAGCATGACGAAGAGCGGCAGCAGGTAATAGACCGCGAAGACGATGAGAAGCGCGTAAAGCAGCGCGCGGGAAAGGCGCGATTGGCGCGCGCCGGTGGTGCCGGCCTCAGCGCTCATTGCCGCCTCCCCGGATCTCGGCATAGACGTACGGCACGATCACCGAGGCGATCATCATCAGCATGATCACGGCGGACGCCGCGCCGACGCCCATGGAATTACGCGCGAAGGTGTAGGAATACATGAAGGTCGCCGGCAGCTCGGTCGCCCGCCCAGGCCCGGCATTGGTGAGAGCCACCACGAGGTCGTAGGACTTGATGGCGAGGTGGGCGAGCACGACGAAGGCCGAGAGGAAGGCCGGCCGAAGCTGCGGAATGACGATCCGCCGATAGATCTGGAAAGTGGAAGCGCCATCGATCTGCGCCGCCCTCAGGATTTCGTTGTCGATGCCGCGCAGCCCCGCGAGAAACATCGCCATTACGAAGCCCGAGGACTGCCACACGGCGGCGATGACGACGCAATAGATCGCCATCTCAGTGTCCTTGATCCAGGTGAAATGGAAGGACGTCCAGCCCCAATGATGCATCACCTGCTCAAGGCCGATGCCGGGGTCGAGAAACCACTTCCACGCCGTGCCGGTGACGATGAAGGAGAGCGCCATCGGGTAGAGATAGATCGGCCGCAACACCCCCTCGCCCCGGATCTTCTGGTCGAGCAGGATGGCAAGGAAAAGCCCGATGACGACGCAGATGCCGATATAGAGCGCGCCGAAGATGGCGAGGTTCTCAAGCGCGATCCACCAGTTGGGCAACCGCCAGAGACGCTCGTAGTTCGCCCAGCCGACGAGCCCGTAACGCGGCAGGATCGTCGAGTCGGTGAAGGACAGGTAGACCGTGAAGAGAATGAAGCCGTAGACGAAGACAAGGATCGCGGCGAAGCTCGGCGCCAGCACCAGGCGCGGCAGCCAGTTCTGAAGGCGGGCGCGCGCGCCGCTGGCGCGGGCGGGCGGCACGCTGGCTTGTGCAATGGTCGACATGGTCGCTCTCCTGCCCTGCGGCCAGCCGACCGAACAAGCGGTCGGCTGGCGAAAACGGCTTCCGGCCATGGGCCGGAAGCCACGGATCAGGCCGGATGGCTCACTTGGCGCCTTCGACCGCGTTCACCAGCTGCTCCACGGCCTCAGAGGCATCATACTGGCCGTTGAACTCGGCGGTGACGACGTCGAAGAAGGCGTTCTTGACGCCGGCCGGCGCGGCGTAGCCATGGGCCAGAGAACCCATCAGCGTGCCGTTGGCGCTCGCTTCCTTGACGTCCTTCATGCCCTTCTGACCGCAAGGATCGAACTCATCGGCGGGGATGTCCGTCCGCGCGGGGACCGAGCCCTTCACCTTGTTGAATGCGATCTGGAAGGACGGGTCCTCGATGGCCGAGGCGAGTTTCCTTTGTGCCTCGACGTTCGATTTCTGGTCGAACATGGCGAACATGTCGGAGTTGAAGGTGACGTCTCCCTGCGTGCCTGGGAAGCGGAAGCAGACGAAGTCCTCGCCCGCCTTCTTGTCGGCGTTGCGGAATTCGCCCTTGGCCCAGTCGCCCATGATCTGGAGGCCCGCCGAGCCATCGATCACCTTCGCCGTGGCGAGGTTCCAGTCACGTCCCGAGAAGTTGTCGTCGACATAACCGCGCAGCTGCGTCATCCGCTCGAAGACGGTCTTCATCGTGTCGGAGCCGAGCGCCTCGGAATCGAGATCGAGGATCGCCTTCTTGTAGAAGTCGGGGCCGCCCGTCGACAGCACCACGTTCTCGAACACCGTCGTGTCCTGCCAGGCCTGCCCGCCATAGGCCAACGGCGTGATGCCCTGCTCCTTCATCTTGTCGAGGAGCGCGATGAATTCGTCCCAATTGGTCGGCTGCTTGCCGCCGGCCTTGTCGAACGCCGCCTTGTTGATCCAGATCCAGTTGGTGGAGTGGATGTTCACCGGCGCGGCGATCCAGTGGCCATCATACTTGGCGAAGCTCTGAAGCGCCTCAGGAATGACCTCGCCCCACTTCTCCTCCTCGGCGACGGGATCGAGGTTGGCCAGAACGCCCTGCTTCGCCCAGTCGGTGACGTCGAAGCCCAGAAGCTGCACGGCCGTCGGCGCATTGCCCGAGGTGACGCGGGCCCGCAGCACCGTCATCGCCTCCGTGCCGGCGCCGCCGGCCACCGGCATGTCCTTCCAGGTCACGCCTTCCTTTTCGAGGTTCTGCTTCAGGACGTTCAGCGCGGCAGCCTCGCTGCCGGCCGTCCACCAATGCAGCACCTCGACGCTCTGCCCGGAATCCTGAGCCGAGGCCGCGCCTGTGGCAAGCGCAACCAGTCCGGCGCTCGCGGCGAGCGCCGTCGCAAATCGACGAAACATGAATACCTCCCGAATGTGGCGGCCCCTCCAGGCCGCTAATCATTATTACAACGATACAAATGACCACTCGTCAAGGTGGAAAGACCGATTGTGATCCCGATAATTCTTGGCCATTTCAAGGGGCTTTTGCCGCGTAAACGGCACCAAGTCCGCCCGGAGTCTCTCGCTGTTGATTTCTGCAACGTTTTAGAACACGCTGCCTTGGATGAAGGAGATGCAAGCCGTGCCTCAGCGGGGACGGCCGCGCAAGGCGCGGCTCGCGGCGCAACCCGAGGTTTCGGGCAAGCCCACGCTCAAGACCATCGCCGATCTTGCAGGCCTCGCGGTCACGACCGTTTCGAGGGCGCTTCATGACGATCCCGATATCGCGGAAAAGACGCGGCTGCGCGTCAAATCGCTCGCTTCGGAAATAGGCTATCTGCCGGACCGCGCCGCGCTCCGGCTGCGGACCGGGCGCACCTACGTCGTCAGCCTCGTGCTCGATCCCCATGACGAGATTCTCGGCTTCGGCATCTCGCTCATTCGCGGCCTGACGAGGGCGTTCCGCGCCACGCCCTACCACCTCATCATCACGCCGCATTTCCAGGGTGAGCCGCCGCTCGATCCGGTCAGCCATCTCGTGCGCAACCGCATGGCGGACGGCATCATCTTCACCCACACCGAGCCGTTCGACGAGCGCATCCGCCTGCTCGCCGAGCAGGACGTGCCCTTCGTCAGCCATGGGCGCACCGAATTCACCTTCCCCCATCCCTTCGTCGATTTCGACAATGGGAGCTTTGCCCTTGAGGCGGTGCGCCGCCTCATCGCGCGGGGCAGTGGGCGTATCGCGATGATCGCGCCGTCGCGCCAATTCACCTTCTGCCAGCACATGCGCCACGGCTTCATGACGGCCGTGCGTGAAACTGGCGTCGCCTTCGAGATTCCCGACGGCATCGACCTCGACAGCCCCGCCGAGCAGATCCGCGCCTATGCCTTCGAGCGCGCCGGAGGCAACGAGCCGGTCGACGGCTTCGTGTGCGGCGGCGAGGTTTCCGGCCTTGCCGTGATGGCGGGATTGACGGACGCCGGCCGGACGGTCGGTCGCGACGTTCATCTCGTCGTCAAGCAGACGTCGCCGGTGTTCTCGCAGGTGCGCCCGCAGGTGGACGTCATCGTCGAGGACCTGGAGGAGGCCGGCGAGAGGATGGGCGAACTTCTGCTGGGGGTCATTACCGATTCCGCCCGGCGCGACGCCCATTTTCTCCAGCCGCCGCGCCTTTCCTACGTCGATGGTTGACCGGCGCAACGGTATCACGGGCGCCAAAGCCGCCTGCCTCAGGGCCTGGCGAGAGCCGCCCGGTGGGCGATGACGGCACGAGACACGGTCTCCGCAACCGCAAGGACGCGCTGCGAGGCGGCGATGTCGGCATGGCTCACCAGATAGATGGGCCGCTGCATCGCCTCCCCGTCCGGCAGACGGTCCGTCAGCAACCTCAGCCCCGCTGCGCGCGCGAGGATGTGCGGAAGCACCGCCACACCGACGCCAAGGCGCACCGCTTCGATCTGGCCGGCGACCGTGTTGACCGCAAACCGGGGAGCATCGCCTTCGCCAAAGGCTTGGGACCAGGCGAGCACGACAGCGAGGGCATCCTGATCAGGCCAGGTGACGAGACGCTGCGGCCGCGTTCCTTCGGGCGGGCCATAGAGACCGAAGCCCATTGACGCCAACTGGCGCACCTTGAGGTGCCCGCGTTGCGGCTGCACCATCCGGAGCGCCAGATCGGCGTCGCGCCGCTGGAGATTGACCGTCACGACGTTGAACAGGATCTCGACGTCGAGACCCGGATTGGCCCCGAGCAAAGGCGCCAGCGCCGGCACCACCAGGGGCGTCACTAGGCTCTCGACGCTGGCGAGGCGGACAAGCCCGGAGATGCCGGTTTGCCTGTCGACCTCCAGCCGCATTTCCCGCATGGCGAGCTCGACCGCCTCGGCGCGAGGCAGCATGGCCGCGCCCTGGTCTGACAGACGATAGCCGCTCTGATGGCGCAGGAAGAGCGGCATGCCGATCGCCGCTTCGAGCCGCTCGATCCGGCGGGAGACAGTGGCCACGCCGGCGTTCAGCTGTTTCGCGGCCCCGGTGAGGGTTCCGTCCCGCGCCAGCGCCAGGAAGACGCGGGCATCGTCCCAATTCAGCCGCGCCATGGGAGCTTTCCTTTTTCCATTTTCGGAAATCCGCTCTCCAAAGTTTGCGCTATTCCATCATGATTCGGAAGGGCAGGATCGCAGCATCCTTCTTTCGCAGACGCCAAGGTTCTCCATGTCTTCAGTCTCCCTGTCACAACCCGCCGGAGCCCACGCGGGCAACGCGGCACTTCTCGCCAGCGCGCTTGCCGCGATCTTCTGGGGCACGAATTTCGAAGCGACGCGTATTGTCCTGTCGGAGCTTTCGCCCTGGACGGCGGGGGCGACGCGCTTCGTCATCGCGGCGGCCGCGATCCTTCTGTGGCTGGCGCTTACCGAGCGCATCCGCCTCCCCGTTCTTCGCCGCAACCTCTTGCAGTTCATCGTTCTCGGCATCGTGGGCGTCGGCGGTTTCAACGCCGCGCTCTTCGTCGGCATGCAGACGTCGAGCCCGGTCACGGCGGCGCTCATCATGGGAACGAGCCCGCTGACCACGACCCTCATCGATTCGGCCATCAGGCGGCGAATGCCGGCGGGGATCGCTCTCGCGGGCATGGCAATCGGCCTCTTCGGCGTCGCCCTGACGGTCGGTGCGTTCTCAGGCGCGCATTTTGCCCGCGGCGATCTTCTCATCGCCCTGGGAAGCCTCGCCTGGGCGCTCTACACCATTGGCTGCCGCCGCTGGGTGATCGATGCCAGCCCGATGGAAACCTCGACCTGGACCATGGTCTTCGGCGCCATCTCCATGGTCATCGCCGCCTTCGCTGTCGAGACGCCGTTCGCCGCCCTGACGAGGATATCGGCCGTCGGCTGGACGGCAATCCTTCACATGGCCCTCATCGGCTCCGTCCTCGCCTATATCTTCTGGCAGATCGGCATCGCCGCGCGCGGCCCGGCGGCGACATCGGTGCTCTTCAACCTCGTGCCCGTTTCCGCGCTCGTCGTCGCGGCCGCCTTCGGGCGCATCCCCGACTGGAGCCAGGTGCTCGGCGTCGCGATCGCCATCTTCGGCGTCCTTCTGGCCAGCGGCCGGTTCACCCGATCAAAGCAGATCGCCTGAGCGGCTGCGCCATGCGGCGAGGTCGGCGGGCGTGTCGAGATCGGTGAAGATGCCGTCGCTCTCCACCGTCACCTCGGCGATGGCGCCGCGATGGCGCTGGAAAAGCTCGCGCGCGCCGACATCGCCCGAAAGCGTCAGCAGCTCGGGAAAGAAGCGCCTCCCCCAGAGCACGGGATGGCCGCGCCGGCCGTTCCGGACGGGCGCGACGGCGGCCCTTCCCTCCTCCGGCGCGAAGGCCGCGACCAGCCGGGCGATCAGCCCGGCATCGATATCCGGCATGTCGCCAAGGCAGACCAGCGCGCCATCCACATCGGCCCCGAGGGCGGCGATGCCGGCCCGCAGCGAGGTGGACAGGCCGAGAGCATGGTGCGAGTTCTCGACGAAGCGGACCGGAAGCCCGTCCAGCGCCTGGCGCACCTCGCCCGCCTGATGGCCGACGACGACGATCACTTCGCCCAATCCGGCCACCACCACCCGATCGACGACGCGGCGCACCAGCGGGCGCCCCTCCACCCGCGCCAGCAGCTTGTTCTCCCCCATGCGGCGCGACAGGCCGGCGGCGAGCACCAGCGCGGCGATCCTTGGCGGGCTTTCGGTCAATCGGCGCTCCTTGCGTCACGGGTTTTGGAGAACTGGAATGCGTCCTCGGCGCTGCCGGTTGCCGCCCGAGCTGCTATAAGCCGGCCGAGGAAGAAACGCGAAGGAGCGACGATGGGCGTCTGGATCGATACGGATATGGGGTTCGACGACATCGCGGCCATCCTCGTCGTGGAAGCGGGCGGCGAGGCCATCGACGGCGTCTCCCTGGTCTTCGGCAACAGCGAGCTGACGCAAGTCTGCGCCAACGCGGCGGGCGCGCAGGCGCTTTTCGGCTGGCGCTTTCCGATCCATGCCGGACGCGAGAGCGCCGTCCTCGGCGCGGTGGAGACGGCGGCGCGCATTCTGGGACAAACCGGCATCCCGACGGCGGAACGCACTCTGCCCGTGGTCGCCACGGAGTTTACCGATGATGCCTTCGAGGCCCTCTGCCGCTGGCTGTCGAGCGAGGGCGAACATCGCATCCTCGCGCTCGGGCCGCTGACCAACATCGCCGCCCTCGCTTTGGCGCGGCCCGACCTTGCCGCGCGCATCACCCACCTCACCTGGATGGGCGGCGGGCTGACCAGGGGCAACCACACCGCCTCGGCCGAGTTCAACGCCCTCGCCGACCCGGAGGCGCTGGCCATCGTACTTGCGGCCGCCATCCCCTTCACCATGGTCGATCTCGATTTCTGCCGGAAGGTGCTGGCCTATCCTGACGACGTTGCCGCCATCCGCGCGGGCGGCGGAGCGGCGGCCGAAACGCTTGCCGATCTCCTCGCCGGCTTCATCGATATCGCCACCTCTCGCGGGCGGGCGGGCATGTCGCTCTATGACGCCGTCGCCGCCTTCGCCTTCACGCGCCCCGACGAGGTGGAGTTCCGCGAGGCGCGGATCGAGGTCGAGCTCGCCGGCGCTCTGACGCGCGGGCGCACCGTGGTCGATGCTCGGCCGGGCGCCCGTTTCAACGCTCGCTTTGCCGCCGGGCTCGACGCCGACGCGGCGCGATCGGCCATTCTCGGCGCGCTTCATCAGGTGGCGGCGCGATGAGTGGGGCGATGCGCGAGCCGCTTGACCTTGCCGATCCAGCCCTTCGCCGGCGCGCCGTCGCGGCGGCGCGAGGGGATGCGCCGTTCGACCTACTGATTGCCGGCGGCACCGTCTTTCATGGCGCGACGGCGGAGTTTCTGCCGGCCGATATCGGCCTCGTCGGCCCGCTCATCGCCAGCCTTCACGCGCCCGGCGCGCGCAGCGACGCCGCCGAGACCATCGATGCCAGCGGCGCCTTCGTCGCGCCGGGGCTGATCGACACGCACATGCATGTCGAAAGCTCGATGGTGACGCCCGCCCACTATGCCCGCGCCGTGCTGCCGCGCGGCGTCACCACCACAATCTGGGACCCGCACGAGTTCGGCAACGTCGCCGGCGTTGCCGGCGTGCGATGGAGTGTCGAGGCGGTGCGCGGCCTGCCGCTGCGGATCGTTCCGCTCGCGCCCTCCTGCGTGCCGTCCGCGCCGGGGCTGGAGCTGGCGGGGGCGGATTTCGGGCCGGAGACCATCGCCGAGCTTCTCTCCTGGCCGGAAATCGGCGGCCTTGCCGAGATGATGGCGATGCGCGAGGTGATTTCGGGCGATCCTCGCATGGGCGCCATCGTCGAGGCGGCGCTGGCCTCGGGCAAGCTGGTCTGCGGCCATGCGCGCAGCCTTGCCGGCGCCGAGCTTCAGGCCTTCATGGCGGCCGGCATCTCCTCCGACCACGAGCTCGTCTCGGGCGACGACCTTCTCGCCAAGCTGCGCGCCGGCATCGCCATCGAGCTGCGCGGCTCCCACGATCATCTGTTGCCGGATTTCGTCGCCGCGCTCGACCGTCTCGGCCATCTGCCGCAGAGCGTGACGCTGTGCACCGACGACGTCTTTCCCGACGATCTCGCCTCCGCCGGCGGGCTCGACGACGTGGTGCGGCGGCTCGTGCGCTACGGCATGAAGCCGGAATGGGCGCTCCAGGCGGCGAGCCTCAACGGCGCAAGGCGCCTCGGCCGGCCCGATCTCGGCCTCGTCGCCGCCGGCTGCCGAGCCGATCTCGTCCTCTTCGAGGATCTTTCGGGCTTTGCCGCGCGGGAGGTGATCGTCGGCGGGCGCCACGCCGCCTCGAAGGGCCGGCTTCTCCTCGACATCGCCGAGACGGACCCGGCGCCGCTTCTCGGCACGATGAAGCTCGGCGCGCTCGAACCGGACGATTTTCGCGTCGCCGCCACGGGGAACCGGGCGCGGGTCGCGCTCATCGACCAGCCGCGCTTCACCCGCTGGAGCGAGGCGGAGGCCGAGGTGCGCGGCGGCTTCGTCGTGCCGCCGGAGGGAACCACGCTGATCGCCGTCGCCCATCGCCACGGCCGCGCCGACAGCGCCCCGCGCGTCGGCTTCCTCCATGGCTGGGGCGAATGGCGCGGCGCCTTCGCCACCACGGTTTCCCACGACAGCCACAACCTCACCGTCTTCGGCGGCAACGAGGCGGACATGGCGGCGGCAGCCAACGCGGTGATCGCGGCGGGCGGCGGCATGGCCGTCGCCTCGGGCGGAGAGGTGCGCGCGCTCCTGCCGTTGCCCATCGCCGGGCTCGTCTCGGCCGAGGGGATCGCCGAGGTCGGCGCCGCCTTCGCCGCGCTCAGGGCGGAGATGGACCGCATCGCGCCATGGCGCCCGCCCTATCTCGTCTTCAAGGCCTGCTTCGGCGCGACGCTCGCCTGCAACGCCGGCCCGCACCAGACGGACCGGGGCATCGCCGACGGGGCGACGGGCCGGCTCCTCGCCTCGCCCGTCCTCGAAACGCTACCTTGACGCGCGCGCCCAGAGCAATTCCAGCAAAACCGTGAAGCGGCTTTGCGTCTGGAATTGCTCATAGATCAAAGGCGTAGAGCGATGCGGCGTTGCGGCAGGTTGCATGCTCCCGCCATCCGTGAAAACCATCGCTGTCGCTGAAAGCCGAGGATGCCGCCGCCGATGCAGCCCCACGAGTTCTGGCAGGAGTTCGAGCCCGAGGGCGAAGCGCCCGAGGCGCTGAGCTTTGCCGATGTCTATCCCGCCCGGCTTCCCGACGGCCGCGTTCTTAGGCTTCCGATCCGCCCGCGTGCCGAGGGCGGCACCGGCCTTGCCTCGCTCATCATCAGCCAGGCGAGCTTTCATGTGCAGGAGAGTCTGGCCAAGGCGTTGGCCGAGCGCGCGGCGGAATTTTCGCCCGAGGTGGTGGTCGGCCTGCCGACCCTCGGCCTGACGCTGGCGAGCGCCGTCGCGCGCCGGCTGCGCCACGAGCGCTACGTGCCGCTCGGAACGTCGAAAAAGTTCTGGTACGACGAAGCCCTGTCGGTGCCGCTCTCCTCCGTCACCTCGCCGGACCATGAGAAGCGGCTCTATCTCGACCCGCGCATGCTGCCGCTGATCGCGGGCAAGCGCGTGCTCCTCGTCGACGACGTCATTTCATCGGGAAGCTCGGCCGCCGCCGGCATCACCCTCCTCGCCGCCTGCGGCGTCACCCCCATCGCCCTCGGCGCCGCCATGCTCCAGTCCGACCGCTGGCGCGAAACCCTTTCCGCCCTTGATCCCTCCTGGCCGGAAAAGACTGTCGCCGTCTTCTCGACGCCGTTGCTGAAGCGGTGTGGGGAAAGAGGGTGCTGGATGGCGTGAGGGGGGAAGAAGGAAGTGTTTGCCGGAGGGGCTTAGCGGAGACAATTGCAAGCCAATTGGTAGCCAACATCTCTGCTGGCTACCAACTTAGCCCGGTAAGTTGCGTTCGTCTATCGAGTGAAAGCAATATCCGACAGGGTCACACCCGTTAAGCCGAACCAAGAAATCCCCTTGCCGGCCGCTCCTTCCACCACGTCTTTTAGCTATGCACGACTAGAACTAGATTTTGCCAGCCGGGCAAAGATGGAGGTAATCTGATGAAGCGTAGAATAGCATGCCTTACTTTTTCCCATGGTTTGCGGATTACTCCCAGCAATTTCCATATATGCTTGCTTGGCAGCTTCAATTAGCTCGGAATCGGCAAGTGCATCTGGCTTTCGCATTACCCACTGGCCCTTGTGCTTACTAACGAAAGCAGCGTGAGCAGCAAGTATCGGAAAAATAACGCCGTCAGGCACTTCCACGATTACACCATCCTCTCGAGTTATCGAGCGGATACGAGTACCCTTAAATCCTTGATGACATTTCCAACGCTCATAAAGCCCCCACGCCGTCGGAGCTAGACCGAGAAACGCTTCGTAAACATCAAAAGGACCGTTATCCACAACGCCTTGAAACAGCTTAAGACATCTAGTCTTCTGAGAATAAGTAAATACTTTATTTGTACTATCAAGCCGCTCAAGCTTTCCAAGTATCTCCTCCGGAAGGATCGCAAAAATAACCTGGATTAATTTTTCCGTATCAACATATTCACCGTCAGCCGTGAGATCAGTCTCTGATTTTCTTAGCTTTGCATCAGGATATTGCTCCTGGAGCGCAGACTCCAACTCGTCCAACTGCCCCCGGCGACCTGCGATGGATATTGCTCGAACATCGTTCTGAAAATTGCGGGCGATTGAAATTTCTGCAACTAAATCACGATCAGCAGTGATGATCAGCTCGAATTTCACGCTGGGATCGACACCGGCTTCATCTTTGATATGGTCATTAAAGAAGCGCTTTAGCTCGCCCTGAGTTTGCGATCCGTTTATAATGCTCGGACGATCAAGGCGAACAACTTTCTTAGCGTCATCTACTGATGCGCCACGCGCAACTATAACCAAACCTCCGTTCAATATATTGAACTGATCTGGATGATCACGAAGTGTTTTTCTAATAGCCTGATGAACCAGAGTAGGGGTATGCTTCTGCTTCCCCTTAGCCTCAACCAGATATTCCCGGACGTTATCGTCGTCCTCAAGCTCTAGGAGGCTAGATGCCGGCGCCTGCCCGGCATATACTTTACGCCCATCAGCCTCATCTTCAGGAGCACTGATATTGCGCAGAACGCGATATTCGAGAGCATAGCTCTCCTGTTTGGCATTAGACGCCATTTTACTTCCTTTCAACCAACGATCGCCCCGCTATTGGCGCACCCACCTGGATGACCAAGGCGAATCGTTACTTACTTACGATGCGCCGATCTGGCAGAACATTCAAGATCGTCGCGCCCATAGAGGCGTTTTTAGACTGCAACCAGACAGCTAGGAGGTTGGGAGGCTCGACGAACTAGGAGGCTATCCGATCTTCCGCTCCATCAACGATCTCGCTTTCCTACCCCTCCAGCACGCAGCATTGCTCAAGGCTGGGGGTGAGGACGACGGTTTCGCCGGGTTCGAAGGGTTGGGAGAGCGGGCCGTTGGCGATGAGTTCGCCGGCGCTGGTTTCGCAGCGATACTGATAGGCGCGGCCGAGATAGGTGCGCAGGCCGAGGCGCGCGGCGATGCCCTCCCCTTGCCTCGCCACCGTCAACCCCTCGGGGCGTGCGGCGAGGACGAAGGCGTCGGGGATGGGGCCGAGCGCCTGCTGCGACAAATGCAGCCGGCCGCCGCCCTCCGCCTCGGCGAGGACCGTCTCGCCCATGCGCTCGGCAACGCGCATCCTCACCAGATTCTCGAAGCCGACGAAGCGGGCGACGAAGGGGTTCGCGGGGCGGCTGTAGAGCACCTCCGGCGCGTCGAGCTGCATGATCCGCCCGGCGTTCATGATGGCGACGCGATCGGAGATCGAGAACGCCTCCTCCTGGTCGTGGGTGACGTAGAGGGCGGTGGTGTTGTTGGCCTGTTGCAGGCGGCGGATCTCGACGCGCATGTCGACGCGCAGCTTGGCGTCGAGGTTCGACAGCGGCTCGTCGAACATCAGGAGCGGCGGATCGATGACCAGCGCGCGGGCGAGCGCGACGCGCTGCTTCTGCCCGCCCGAGAGCGCGGCGGGGTGGCGGTCGGCGAATTCGGCAAGGCCCACCCGCTCCAGCATGGCGAGGGCGCGCTCGCGCCGCGCGGCCGGCTCGACGCGGCGCTGCTTCAGGCCGAAGGCGACGTTCTCCTCCACCGTCAGATGCGGAAACAGCGCATAGTTCTGGAAGACGATGCCGATGTTGCGGGCATGGGCCGGCTTTCGCGTCAGGTCCTCGCCGCCGAGGCGGATGGTGCCGCCGGAGGGCGAGAGGAAGCCGGCGACGAGGCGCAGCGTCGTCGTCTTGCCGCAGCCGCTGGCCCCGAGCAGCGAGACGAGCTCGCCCGCCTTCACGGAGAGCGACAGCTCCTCCAGCACCTTCGTGGTGCCGTAATGGGCGCTGACGGACGAGAGGTCGAGGGTCACGGACATAAGCTACTTCGCCAGCTGGGCTACTTGGTCAGGAAGGAGAGGCCGAGCGTCGCCTCGACCACCGCCATCACCGCCACAGTCACCGCCATCAAGAGCACGGAAACCGCCGCGATCGTCGGATCGAAGAACTGCTCCATGTGGGCGAGAAGCTGGATCGGCAGGGTCGAGATGCCGGGGCCGGTGAGGAAGAGCGAGACCGAGACGTCGTTGAGCGAGGTGATGAAGGCCAGGATGAAGGCCGCGATCGCCCCGGCGCGGATGTTCGGCAGGACCACGGTGAAGAACGTCTTCAACGGCGGGGAGCCAAGGCTGACGGCCGCCTCCTCGACGGAAAAGTCGAAGGCGGCGAGGCTCGCGCTCACCACGCGCACGCAATAGGGCAGCACCAGCAGGGCGTGGCCGATGAGGAGGCTCGCGAAGATCGGCAGGCCCGCCGCGGCCGTCGCCGACTTCATCAGCGAGAAGCCGAAGACGATCTCCGGGATCAGCACCGGCAAGACGAACACCGTCGACAGCCATGTGGGCAGCGTCACGCGGTGGCGATGCAGCGCATAGGCCGCCGGAATGCCGACGAGGAGCGACAGCGAGGTGCCAAGAAAGGCGAGCAGAAAGCTCGTCGTCATGGTCTCGCGGAAGGCGCTGATCTCGAAGATGTTGGAGAACCAGTGAAGCGTCAGCCCCTGGGGCGGGAAGGTGAGGAAGCTGGTGTCGGAGAGCGCGGCGCCGACGATGATGACCAGCGGCCCCACCAGAAAGAAGAAGACGAGCGCGGCGAAGGCCACGAGAAGCGGGTGGATGCGCGTTGCCATTTTCAGACCGCCGCCGGGTTGAGGCGCCGGGCGATCCGGCTCATGAGAAGCACGATGGCGATGGTGACGACGGTCATGATCACCGCGACGGTCGAGGCGCCGACCCAGTCGAACGTGACCATGGCGCGCTGGTAGAGGAAGGTGCCCATCATCATCTGCCGCTCGCCGCCGAGAAGCTGGGGCGTGGCGTAGGAGGTGAAGGAGCCAGTGAAGACCAGCACGGCGCCGACGATGATGCCCGGCATGGCGAGCGGAAACACCACCTGCCGGAAGGTTGCGGCGGGCGAGGCGCCGAGCGAGGTGGACGCCTGGATGAGATCGTCGGGAATGCCTTCCAGCACGCCGACGGAGGTGAGGATCATCAGCGGCACGAAGAGGTAGACCATCGCGACGATCACCGAGCCCTCGGTGTAAAGCATCGACAGCGGCTCGCTGACGAGCCCGAGATCGAGAAGCGCGGTGTTGAGGATGCCGTTCTTGCCGAGGATGACGAGCCAGGCGAAGGAGCGCACGACGACGCCGGTCAAAAGCGGGAAGACCGCCGCGATGATCAGGATGCTCTTCGCTTTTCCGCGAACCCGCGAGACGACATAGGCGGTGATGAAGCCGACGAAGACGGAGATCGCCGTGGTGATCAGCGCCACCTCGGTCGTGCGGTAGAGAACGGTGCGGCGAAAGCCGCTGCCGAAGAAGGCGGCATAGGCGGCGAAAGCCCCCTTCGGCCCGCCGAAGGTGGTGGCGAACGTCGCCAGCACCGGCGCGACCAGGAAGATCGCGACGGCGATCGTGGCCGGCGCCGCCAGGGCCCATCCAAGCCAGCGGCGCGTCACGACCGGCCCCCTGTTCGCGCCAGGGGGAGCCACGCCATCCGGCCTGTCATCGATCGACCATGCGCCACGACGGCGCTCACATTCCGAAGATTTCGTTCCAGCGGTCGATCCACGCATCCTTGGCGGCGTTGAGGGCCGCATAGTCGACGGTGGTGAGGCTTCCCACCATGTCGGCGCCATAGGTCCAGAGCTTCGCCTCGTCCGGCGTCAGCTTCACGTTGACGTTGACCGGCGCGTCGACGCCCTGTTCGGCCTCCTTCTGCTGCACCTCGTCGGAGAGCAGGAAGTTGATGAACTTCAGGGCAAGGTCGACATGCTCGGAGCCCTTGGGGATGTTCACCGTGTTGAGCGTGGCGATCGCGCCGTCCTCGAGGTCGGCCCAGGTCATGGTCGGCACCGCCTTCTGGAGCGAGGCGAGCGTGAAGTCCTGGGCGACGGCCACCGTCGCCTCGCCGGTCGAGATGAGGTTCACCATCTCCGAGCCGGTGTTGTAGTTCTTGACGACGTTGGGCTTCAGGCTCTCGATCGCGTCGAAGGCCGCGTCCTCGTCCTCATAGGCGTCGACATCGGCATGGTCGCCTGCCTTCAGCACCATCATCGGGCCGGCCGTGGTGGTGATGCCGGGCAGTGTTACGGCGCTCTTCAGATCGTCGCGCCAGAGATCGTCCCAGGTCGTCAGCGGCTTCACCTTGGCCGAGTCGTAGACGATGCCGACGCGGCCGATCGTATAGGCCGGGCCATATTCGCCTTGGGGCGCCTTGGCGATGTCGTAGACGTGCTCGACATTCGGCACCTTGGCGCGGTCGACCGGCAGGAACAGCCCCTGGTCGATGCCGATCTGCGAGAAGCTGTCGGTGAGGAAGATGACGTCGACGCCCGCGCCCTGGCGGATGGCCAGCTTGTTCAGCCGGTCGGCGTTGTTGCCCGTCTCGAACACGACATCGCAGCCGCACATCTTCTTGAAGGGCTCGATGATGTTGGCGTTCATCTTGTCGCCGTTGTAGCCCCACCAGGAAATGGTGAGCGTCTCGGCCGAGGCCGATGTCGCACCCGCCACGTCCGCCAGAGCCGCCACCGCAAGCGCCGTCCAAACACGTTTCATGATGTCGCTTCCCATGCGTGTTTCCGTCGGCACCCCGGCCGAGTCCGCGCGGAGGCTATTTTCCCGGCAGAAGCTTTTCAAGCCGAAATATCAAGCACCCACACGCGGATAGCGCGAATCCAGCCGCTGATACACCGTCGCTCGCGGCGCTTGCCGAGCACCCGAGCGGTGGCTCATAAGACGGACAGGTCGAATTAGGAGTATGCCGCGTGGCCCAAAATCGCCTCATCCTCGATACCGACGGTGGCGTCGACGACGCCCAGGCTCTGCTGCTGCTCATCGCCAACGGGCGCGCACCGGACGCCATCACCACGGTTTTCGGCAACGTCTCGCTGGCCTCGGCGACGCGGAACATCCTGACGACCCTCGCCGTCGCGGGCGCCGATATCCCGGTTTATGGCGGTGCAGCGCAGCCGCTGGTCCAGCCGATCATCGACGCCACGCATATCCATGGCGAGGACGGGCTCGGCGGGGCACCGCGCCTGGAGGTTTTTGGCGATCCGCATGGCGACGACGCCGTCCAGTTTCTGCGCGAGACGCTGCTCCAGGCCGCGATGGATGGCGAGAAGGTCGACATCCTCACCATCGGACCGCTGACCAACCTCGCCCTGGTGCTTCATCTCGAGCCCAAGGTCATCGCCGGCATCGGCCGCCTGATCATCATGGGCGGCACGCTCAACGGACGCGGCAACACCACGCCCGCCGCCGAGTTCAACATCTATGCCGACCCCGAAGCCGCCAGCATCGTCTTCGGCAGCGACATCGAGACCGTCGTCGTGCCGTGGGAGACCTGCGCCACCCATCAGATGCAGGGCCAGGAGATCGAGGAGATGTTCGCCGGAGTGGGCGACAGCGCCGGCAAGCGCTTCTCCCAGGCCCTCGCCAACCAGAGCCGCGAGATCGTCAAATCCTATACCGGCATGGACATCATGCGCTTCGTCGATCCGCTGGCGGCGGCGGTGGCGATCGACCCCGCGATCGTGACGCGCTCGCTTACGGCCTCGGTGAAGGTGGCGCTGGCGCCGGGGATCACGCGCGGAATGACGGTGGTCGATCCGAGCCGGCGGCTGGGCACGCCGCCGGTCGTCCTGGTCGAGGCGGTCGATCTCGACCGCATGAAGGAGCTCTACCGGGCCTCGGTCGGCGAACTCCGCCTTTCGGCCTGAGAGCGCGCCATCTCGTCCAGCCGCCCGAGGACGCGCACCCACGAGCGGATGCCGTGGTGAAAGCTCGAAAGGTCGTACTTCTCGTTCGGGCTGTGGACGCGGTTGTCGAAGCGGGCAAAGCCGACCATCACCGAGTCCATGCCGAGAATCCGCTTGAAGTGTCCGACGATGGGAATGGAGCCGCCGGTGCCGGCGAGCGCGGCTTGTCGCCCCCATTCCTCTGTCAGCGTCTCCAGGGCGGGGCCGATGAACGGGCCGTCGGGTGCGATCGCCGTGGCGCGGCTGGCGCCGAAGGAGGAGAAACTTGCGCGGCAGTCGGCCGGCAGGCGCTCGGTCACGAACTGGCGGAACAGCGTGCGCAGGCGGTCGGGGTCCTGCCCCGGCACGAGCCGGAACGAGACCTTGGCGCTCGCCTTGGCCGGCAGCACGGCCTTGAATCCCTCGCCCTCATAGCCGCCCGAGATGCCGCAAATGTCGAAGGAAGGCCGCGCCCAAAGCTGCTCCATCACCGAGCGCCCCGCTTCGCCCGCGGGAACACTCGCGCCGACCCGCGCCAGAAAACCGGCTTCGTCGAAGGGAATGCTCTTCCACAGCGCCGCGATCTCGGGCGCCAAGGGCTGAACCCCATCATAGAAGCCGGGAATGGCAATCGCGCCGTCGGGGCCGCGTAGCTCGCCCAGGATATCGCAGAGAAGCTCGACGGCGTTGCGCACCGCATTGCCGAACATGCCGGAGTGGAGATCGCGATCGGCGGCCTCCAGCGTCACCTCCTCAAAGAGGTGGCCGCGCAGGAGCGTGGTGATGGCGGGCGTCTGGTCGTCCCACATGTCGGTGTCGCAGACGAAGACGACGTCACGCGACAGCTCGTCCCGGTTGGCCTCAAGAAAAGGAACCAGGCTCGGGCTGCCGGATTCCTCCTCGCCCTCGAAGAGGAAGGAGATGGAGGCAGGCAGGTGGCCATGCACGGATTTCCACGCGCGGCAAGCCTCGATGAAGGTCAGGAGTGCTCCCTTGTCGTCGGAGGCGCCACGCCCGGTGATGTGCTTGTCGTCGCCCGCATCCACGATCCTCGGCTCGAACGGCGGATGATCCCACAGCTCCAGGGGATCGACGGGCTGTACGTCGTAATGGCCGTAGAAGAGAACGCGCGGCCCCGCGACGCCGGCCGGATCATGGGCGACCACCATCGGGTGCCCCGGCGTGTCACGCACCGCGCTGTCGAGGCCGAGCGAGGCCAGCTCGCCCGCCAGCCACTCGGCCGCCCGGCGGCAGTCGCCGCGATGCCGGCTGTCGGTGGAGATGGAGGGGATGCGGACGAAGGACAGCAAGCGCTCCAGGCTGGCGCCGAGTTGCGTATCCGCCGCTTCCAGCGCCTGTTCCACCGTTCTGTCGGCCATTCCTCGATCCTTCCTTCAGTTCATTCGCGGCTGCTGCCAGAGAGCCTATACGACATCGCCGCGACCCGCGCGGCCTCCGTGCCATCCCGTCTGTCGGCCAGCAGGCGCATCTCTGCCATGCACTGACCGCACGGCTGACAGGTCAGTGACAGAAGCTCCGTTTAACCCATAACGAGGCTGTCGCATCGATGGCCCTGGGAGGCGCCCGCCTTGTCGCGATGCGCGGGCCGGCGGGCGCGGACGAATCTTAGCTTGCACCTCGGCTTGGGAGGAGATGAATGCTTAAAGTCGCCAAATACCTGTTGCCCGCGCTCGTCGCCGGTTTTGCGTTCTCGGCCAGCGCGGCCGACTATCCGTCGCGCCCGATGGAATTCATCGCACCGGCCGGCGCCGGCGGCGGTTGGGACACCACCATTCGCGCCGTGGCGAAGGTCCTGTCCGACACCGGGCTCGTCAAGGTTCCGATGCCCGTCACCAACAAGCCCGGCGGCGGCGGCGGCGTCAATCTCGCCTACATGACCCAGAAGGCGAAGTCCGACACGATCGTCAGCGTCTATTCGCCCCCGCTCCTGCTGATCAACCTCAGCGGCACGACCCCGCTTTCCTACAAGAACACGACGCCGCTCGCCCGCCTCATCTCGGACTACGAGGCGTTCGCGGTGAAGGCCGATTCCCCCTACAAGGACCTCAACGACGTCATCGAGGCGCTGAAGAAGGACCCCGGCTCCGTCTCCATCGGCGGCACGTCGGCAGCAGGCAGCATGGACCATCTCGCCTTCGTGCAGGTGGCCAAGGCCGCGGGCGTCAACGACATCAAGAAGCTCAACTATATCAGCTACCAGGACGGATCGAGCCTCGCCCAGCTGCTGGGCGGCCACCTCGACATCCTGTCGACGGGCATCACCGAGCTTCTCGGCCAGCTGAAGAGCGGCGACATTCGCGTGCTCTGCTACACGGCGCCCAAGCCGGTTGCGGGACGCGAAGGCATCCCGACCTGCCGCGAGGCGGGCGTTCCGGTCGACTTCCTCAACTGGCGTGGCCTCTTCGGCACAGAGAAGATGCCGGAGGCCGCCGTCAAGTACTGGCGCGACACGCTGGGCAAGATGGTCCAGACCAAGGAATGGGCCGACGCGCGCGCGCAATACGGCTGGGATGATTCCTATCTCGACGGGCCCGAATTCGAGAAATTCCTCGAGCAGTCCAACGAGGAATACAAGGGAATGCTCTCCGAGCTGGGCATGCTCGCCGCGCAGTGACGCGGCCGTGGACCGGCGCGCGCCGCGCTCGCCGGCCCACCCCTCCCGATTGAACGATCGCGCATCTTTTCGCTTGGAGACACGCCCTTGACCGATGGCAGTCTGCTCAGGAACAGCCGCTTTCTCGCCGGCCTTTTCGCCGTCGTGGTGGGCGCGGCGTGGGGGCTCGCCTCCTTCAGCATGCGCGACGCCGCCCTCGGCGATCCCAACGCGCCGAAGTATTTTCCCTGGCTGGTGTCCGGGCTCTGCGTCGTCTGCGGCGTCGCGCTGATCGTCAGCGAGATCCTGAAGCCCGGTGTCGCGCATCTGGTGACATGGGAATTTACGAGCACCCACCGCGCGGCGCTCATCGGCTCCGCCTTCGGCGTGCTCTACGCGCTGACGTTCGAGCCGCTCGGCTTCATCGCCTCCACCACCATCTTCATCGGCGGAATTTCGTTCGCCTATAACGGCGTCAAGCGGTGGAAGGCGAACATCATCACCGCCATCGGCTTCGCCATCATCGTCTTCTTCATCTTCACCTGGCTGGGCAAGCCCCTCGTGGCCTTCCCCGAGTTCTGAGCGTCGAGGCGATCATGATCGAAATCCTTCAGAACCTCGCCTATGGCTTCACGATCTGCCTGACGCCGGAGAACCTTCTCTACGTGACGCTGGGCGGCGCGGTCGGCACGGTCATCGGCATGCTGCCCGGCCTCGGGCCGGCCACCGGCGTCGCCGTGCTCCTTCCCATGACTTATTTCATGGGGCCGACGGGCGCGCTAATCACCATGTGCGGCATCTATTACGGCGCGATGTTCGGTGGGTCGCGCGCCTCCATCCTGCTCAACACGCCGGGCGACGGCGCGGCAGTCGCGGCCTGCTTCGACGGCTATCCGATGGCGCGCAACGGCAAGGCGGAATCGGCCCTCGCCATCTCGGCCATCGCCTCCTTCATCGGCGGACTGATCGGCGCCGTCATCTTCGTCTTCGCGGCCGTCTATGTCGCGCGCTTCGCGCTGCGCTTCGGCCCTGGCGAGTATTTCGCCCTGATGATCTTCGCGCTCGTTGCGACCGCCTCGCTGTCGCGCGGCAATCTCCTGCGCGGGCTGGTCTCGACGGCCATGGGGCTCATGGTCTCCACCATTGGCCTCGACGGGCTCACGGGCGTCGATCGCTACACCTTCGGTTTCCTCGAGCTCATGGGCGGGCTCGACTTCCTCATCGTCATCATCGGCTTCTACGCGCTGGTGGAAGTCTATAAATGCGCCAATCCCAAAACGGTGACGCGTCAGGTCCAGACCAAGTTCGGCCCGATCTGGATCACCAAGGAGGAATGGCGGCGCTGCCTGATGCCGATCCTTCGCCAGGCGCCGATCGGCTTCCTCATCGGCGTGCTGCCGGGCGCCGGCGGCACCATGGCCTCAATGATGGCCTACAGCAACGAGAAGCAGCTCTCGAAGACGCCCGAAGCCTTCGGAAAGGGCGAGATCGTCGGCCTCGCCGCTCCGGAATCGGCCAACAACGCCTGCTCCATCGGCGCCCTCATCCCCATGCTGACGCTCGGCATTCCGGGCTCTGGCGTAACGGCGGTGATGATGGGCGCGCTCTTGATGCTGGGGCTCCAGCCGGGGCCGACGCTCTTCCAGGATCATCCAGATATCGTCTGGGGCCTCACCGCCTCGATGTTCGTCGGCAACATCATCTGCGCGATCATCAATCTGCCGCTGGCTTCTCTCCTGGTGCGCGTGCTCTCGGTGCCGGGGCGCATTCTCTACCCCTCCGTGCTCGGCCTTGCCTATCTCGGCATCTACGCCATCAGCGACAGCGCCTTCGACTTCTATCCCTTGATCCTCTTCGGATTGCTCGGCCTCGTGCTCGACTTCCTCGACATTCCGACCTCGCCCTTCATCCTCGCGGCGATCGTCGGCAACATGATGGAGACGAATTTCCGCCGGGCGCTGAAGATGTCGGGCGGCGACATGGGGGTGTTCGTCAACTCCTCGATTTCCATCGTCCTCTACCTGCTGACCATCATCATCCTTCTGCTGCCGCTCTACCGCAGCTGGCGCGCGCGCCACACGACCGTCCCTTCCGCAGTCTGACGACCGGCGGCTCCACCTTTGTAAAAACACTGGCGGGACGGGGCGAAATGTCGGAAATGAAGGTGGAGGAAAAAGAAGATGTTCCGGCGGACCCTCGGGAACCGCCGGAGGGAGGAATGCGCTCGATGCACATCCTTGTCGTCGAGGACGCCGAAGACCTTGCCGATGCTGTCGTCAGCCATCTGCGCAAGCGCGGCTATGCCGTGGACTGGGTGGCGGAAGGGGCGGCGGCCGCCGAACTGCTTGCCACCGAGACCTATCAGCTGGTCATCCTGGATCTCATGCTGCCCGGCATCGACGGCCAGACGCTGCTGCGCCAGATGCGCCGCGCCGCCGATGCCACGCCGGTGCTCGTCATCACCGCCCGGTCGCAGGTGGACTGTGTCATCAACGTCCTCGACATCGGGGCGGACGACTACATGGTCAAGCCGTTCGACCTGGGCGAGCTGGAGGCACGCTGCCGGGCGCTCCTGCGGCGGCCACACGGCCAGACCTCCTCGACCATCACACTTGGCAATCTTGCCTTGGACGTGGCCGCGCGGCGGATCAGGATCAACGACCAGCCCGTCGATCTCGGCGCGCGCGAGTTCGGGTTGCTCGAGATCCTGCTCGGCAATCTCGGCCGGGTGATGAGCAAGAACGCGCTGATCGACCAGCTTTTCAGCCTCGACCAGGCCGTGGCGCCCAACGCCATCGAGCTCTACGTCTCCCGGCTGCGCCGCAAGCTCGAAAACGCCTCGGTGGCGATCCGCACGGTCCATGGAATGGGTTATGTGGCGGAGAAGAAGCCCGAATAAGGCAGAGGGTTCGCTGCTTCAGCGGCTGCTGACGGTCGTCTTCGCCGTCTTCGGACTGCTGTCGCTGGTGCTGTTCTCCTTTCTCAGCGCCTTCGCGCACCACGCCGCCGACAGCGCCTACGACCAGCTTCTCTCGGCCTCGGCCTTCTCGATCGCCGACTCTGTCCGTGCCGAGGACGGGGTCGTCACGGTCGACCTGCCCTATTCCTCGCTGAATATTCTCGGCATGGCCCGGCGCGACCGCGTCTTCTATAAGGTGCTGGGCGCGGACGGCAGCCTTCTTACCGGCTATGGCGACCTGCCCGGCGAGCCACTCAGGCGCGGGTCAGGCGTCTTCGCGGATGCCGTCTATCGGCAAACCCCGGTGCGCACGGTTCGGCTCGGCAGGTTCGTCACCGGTGCCGAGGAGAGCGGCTGGGTGACGATCGTCGTCGCGCAGACGCGGGAGGAGCGCGGCCTGCTCTCTCAGCGCATCTTCGCCTATTCCTTCGCGCCGCTGACAGGCGCGATGCTCTTTTCCGCGCTCATGGTGTGGTTCGGCATTCGCAAGACGCTCCAGCCCCTGCGCAAGCTCGAGAACAGCATCAGCACCCGTCGGCCGCAGGATTTCACGCCCATCGAGATTCCCGCCCCGACGGAGGTCGCTCCCCTCGTCCAGGCGATCAACCATTTGATGTCGCGCCTCAAGACGAGCCTCGAATCCGGCAAGATGTTTCTGGCCGATGCCGCCCACGAAATCCGCACGCCGCTTGCGGCCCTGCGTAGCCAGGCCGAGCTCGGCGTCGACGAAACCGATCCGGAGCGCCTGCGCCAGATCTTCGCGCGCATCCACCGGAACGCGGTGGAGGCGAGCGAGTTGACGACCCAGCTCCTCAACCATGCGGCGGTCGTCCACCGCTCCGAAGCCATGCAGAAGCAGGCGATCGATCTCGCGGGTCTCGCCGCACAGGTGGTGCACCGGACGGCCGTGATCGCGGAGAATGCCTCGATCCGCGTGCTGCGCGACGGCGGGGCGCCGGAACGGACGATAGAGGGGGATTCGATCATTCTGCGCGAGGCGCTCGCAAATCTCGTCGGCAACGCCATCAAGTATGGAGGCGCAGAGCCTGAGGTGGATGTCTTCGTGCACGGCGCGGCGGATGGGCGCGGGCCGGTCGTCGAGGTGGCGGATCGCGGCCCCGGCATCCCCGACGAGGAAAAGCCCCTGGTGCTGCAGCGCTACAGGCGCGGCAGCTCGGCGGCTGGCATGCCCGGCAGCGGCTTCGGCCTTGCCATCGTCACGGTGGCGGCCGAGGCCCACGAGGCGAGCCTGGAGCTACTCGATCGGCCGGGCGGCGGGCTCGTCGTGCGCCTGTCCTTCCCCTCGCCTGCCAAGGAAGTGACCGAGCCGCAACGCCGGCGGCGCCTGCCGTTTCTGCCGCCGCTCTTCCTTCTGGCACTTTTTCTTGCCGCCGCGCCAGCGCTCGGCACGGAGCGCATTCAGTTCCCTGCCACCGCCAAACAGGAAGCGACGCTGGTGATCGACGCGGCGGCCGACCAGCAGTTCATGGAACCGCTGATCCGCGACTTTCAGGCCCAGAACCCCGGCATCGGCGTCGCCTATCGCGACATGCTGACCCAGGATCTCTATGCCGCCACCATCGACCGCAACCAGTCCGACGGGGCCGACATCGTCATAAGCTCGGCCGTGGATCTCCAGGTGAAGCTGGTCAATGACGGCTACAGCCTGCGCTATTCCTCGCCGCGCACCGAGCGCCTGCCGCCCTGGGCGAAGTGGCGCGACGAAATCTTCGCCTTCTCGAACGAACCGGTGGCCATCGTCTACAACCGCGATCTCGTGCCGCCCGACGAGGTCCCGCATTCGCGCGACGCGCTGATCCGCCTGATGCGCGAACACGAGGCGCGCTACAGCGGCAAGGTCGTCACCTACGACATCGCCAATGCCGGTCTCGGCTATCTTCTGGCGACGCAGGATTGGCTGCTGTCCAGCCAGTTCTGGCAACTCGCCACCGCCTGGGGCGATCTCGACGCCAAGCTCATGTCCCGTGCCTACGACATGCTGTCGGAGGTGGAGGCCGGCAGGGCGCTGATCGGCTACAACGTGCTCGCCAGCTATGCCCAAGAGCGGCTGGACGCCGGGGCGCCGATCGGAATCGTTCTGCCGACGGATTATACGCTGGCCGTCCCCCGGACTGCGGTCATACCGAGCACGGCGCGGCACCCGTCTATCGCTGGCCGGTTCATCGACTATCTGCTCTCGGAACGCGCTCAGGCCTTGATTGCCAAACGCACCGTCATCGACAACACACTGCCGCACGACGTCAACGAGCTTTGGTCGGCTAATCCGGGGCGTGGCGCCTTCGACGGCTCGATCTACAGGATCGCCCTCGGCCCCGGCCTTCTCGTCTTCCTGGACCGGCGCAAGCGCGAGCGCTTCCTGGAGCAATGGCGGATCGTGACGGCGGCCCGATGAGGGGTTGAGCGCTCCAAGCCCAGCGAACTCTTCAGCCGGCGGCCGGCTGGCGGCCGTCGCCGGAAATGTCGCAATAGGCGCTGTCGAGGCTGTCGTCCCAGGCGTCGACACGGTCGACGAGCGCCTTCAACAGCTCCACGCCATAGGGCCAGGGACCGAATCCCGCCTCGGCGTTGATGTGGCCGACTTCGCCCACATCCACCAGATGGCCGCCCCACACCCCCGTCCAGTGAATCGCCCTTTCGAACGGCATCAGGCGATCATTGCGGCTGGCAACGATGACGGAGGGGACGCCGAGATTGGACTGCGGCACACGATCCTCGACGTGAAACTTGGAGGGCTGGGCCGGCGCCACCAGCATCAGGCCAGCGACCAGGTATTCGCCCTCGGCGGCGATGCAGCATGAGGCGAGCGCGCCGAGGCTATGGCCGACAAGGATGGCGGGATGGCGGGCGGTCGCCAGATCGCGCCGAATGGCGCTGATCCAGCGCTCGATGTCGGGGTCGTCCCACTTGCTCTGGCTGATCCGGCGCCAGAAGCTGTGGCGGCGCTGCCAATGGCTCTGCCAATGCTCAGGTCCGCTGTCGTAGAGGCCGGGCACGAGAACGAAGTCATAGCGCTCGGAGGCCGCAAGCAGCGCCTCGTCGATCTCTTCCATCAAGGCTTCCACCGGCCCGCCCGTCCCCGCGACACCAACGCTGATGAACATTCGTTCAACAAAAACAATAATCCCCCCGACCGCGCTTCATCAAGGGGCCGTACCGCCGCCGAGGCGCTCCGCATGAGCGAGAAACCACGTGACGGCGAGAAGGTCGGCCGAGCCGCCGGGGTTGAGATTGCGCTCGATCATCGCCTCGTCGAGGACGATCATCGCCTCAATGAACCCTGGATGATCGATGCCCCCCATCGCCCTCAGCCGGCGCGCCTTTTCCTGGATGTAGCGGAGAGCGCCCACACCGCCTCTTGTCACGATGTTGGTGTCGGCATTGACGGCGAGAAGCTCCAGGAACGCAGAGAGAAGCGCCATCCTTCCCCCCGCACCCGCCTCGCGCGCTTGACGGTAGGCGGGAAGCGAATACTGCCGTACCGTGGCGAAGCCCGAGGCGGCCTCGCCGCGCGCGCCCGTCAGGCCGTGAAGCCGGTAAAGATGCTCGCCCGCCGTCCGCGGCTGGCCGGCGTGCCCTAGCTCGGCCTCTACCAAGCCGTCGCACATCCGCGCCACTTCCTCGCAAAGATCGTCGACGTCGGGGCGCCGGGGCAGGGCCGAAAGGCGTCCGGCCGCCGCCAGCAGAAGCCCAAGAGCGAAGATCGAGCCCTTGTGGCAGTTGACGCCGCCGGTGGCAGTCAGCATCGCGCGTTCGCATGCGATCCCCTCGCCCCGGATCGAGGCGAGGAATGTCCTCGGAGGGATGCCGCTGCCCTCGACGCCGCAGCGATGAAAGCGCAGGAAAAACGGGGCGATAGCGGCCGCGCTCGCCATGAAGGTGGATAGCTTCATGTCGCGGTTGGCGCCACTGTTGCGCCGGTCGACGAGGCCGGGCTTGGGCGTCAGCGTCACTTCGCGGATCAGCGCACGATACGCCAGCCCCGCCCACGCGGTGGAAGTCACGGCGCTCGACGCGGATAGAACAAGCGCGGGGTCAGTCGCCGCCGAAACCGAGAGAGGCATGGGCTTTTTCCGCAACAATCGAGAACAGCTCTTCCACGGGATGGCGGCGCGAGCGGGCGCAGACGTGAGCCGCCTCCCCGCAGACGAGACATCGCCGCACGGGAAGACCGAGAGCACGTCGCGAAATGCTAAGCTCGCCCAGCGCGATGACGTCAAGGTCCCACAGCCGGCCGAGCTCATGGGTCTCCTCGATCGCCGTCATCGCCCGCTTGATATCCGCCGCTTCGGCGTCGATGACGACAAGCGCCTCCGGCCCCGTGCCCGCAGCGATCCTCTCCTCCGCCAGGATCGTCCAGCCACACCCGCGCGCCGCCGCACGAACCTGCTCGATCGCAGCCGCCAGCAATGGCGTGGCGAAAGGCGGGTTCTTCACCGCGCCCGGCATGACCAGGGTGAGGGAAACCAAAGGGCGGTGAAAGCGCGCCAGCATCGCCCCCTGGCGCTCCACGCGCGCCTCGCGGGCGGCGAGCATTTCCTCGAGAGTGATCGGGCGGGCATGGGAGTCCCCTCGCCCGCCGATATCGACGGACCAGGTCAACCCTTGACCTGCCGGACGACGTCTATCACCGTGCCGTCGCGGTAGCGCACGATGCCGACGACCTTGTCGAGATATTCGATCGGTCGCGGTTCGCCGGTAATTGACACGGCGCGCTCATGAAGCTCCTCGATGGAAAGCACCGGCAGGCCCGCCGCCTTTAGCCGCTCGGCGACCTCGGGACGGGCGGGATTGACCGCGACGCCATGGTCCGTGACCAGCACGCCGATGCATTCGCCCGGCGTCACCACGGTGTTGACCCGCCTGACCACGGTCGGAATGCGGCTGCGGATCAAGGGCGCGACGACGATGGCGAGGTTGGCGCCCGCCGCCACGTCGCTGTGGCCGCCCGAAGCGCCGCGCATTACGCCGTCCGAGCCAGTGATGACATTGACGTTGAAGTCGAGATCGACCTCCAGCGCCGAGAGGACGACGATGTCCACCTGATCGACATAGGCGGCCTTGCCGCGCGGGCTGGCGTACTGGTTGGTCGAGACCTCCAGGTGCCGGGGCGAGGTGCGCAGCGATTCCGCCGCGTCCGCGTCGAAGCTCTGGGTATCGATGATGGTCTCGATCAGCCCCTTCTTGTGAAGATCGACGATGGAGCCGGTGATGCCGCCGAGGGCGAAGGAGGCGGTGATGCCCCTCTTCCTCATGCGGTTCTCGATGAAGCGCGTCACCGCCGTCGCCGACGCGCCCGATCCCGTCTGCAGGGAAAAGCCCTGCTCGAAGAAGCCGCAATGCTCCACCACGTCCGCCGCGAACTTGGCGATCAGCAGTTCGCGCGGGTTGGAGGTGATGCGCGCCGCGCCGATGGATATCTTGGACGGATCGCCGATCTGATCGACCTTGACCACGAAGTCCACCTGGTCGTGGCGGATGGAGGCCGGCGCGTTGGGAAAGGGCACGATCTCCTCGGCCAGCAGGACCACCTTGGCGGCGAACTGCGCGTCGACCATCGCATAGCCGAGCGAGCCGCAGCGCGAACGCCCCGAGACGCCGTTGGCATTGCCGAAGTCGTCGGCGGTGGAAACGCCAAGAAAGGCGACGTCGATCTTGAGCTCTCCCGACTGGATGAGCGCCACACGTCCGCCATGCGAGTGAATGTTCACCGGCTCGTCCATCAGGCCGTGGGACAGAGCCTCGGCGAGCTTGCCGCGCATGCCCGAGGTGTAGATGCGCGAGATCACGCCGCTCTTGATATGCTCGATCAGCGGCGCATTGCAGGAGAGCAGCGAGGAGGAGGCGAGCGTCAGGTTTTTGAAGCCCATCGTCGCCAGGGCCGCCACCACGTCGTTGATGGTCTTGTCGCCCTCGCGGAAGGCGTGATGGAATGAGATGGTCATGCCATCCGCGAGCCCCGCCTTGCGCACGGCTTCTTCGAGGGAGGCACAAAGCTTGCGCGAGCGCTTCTCCTCGCGGCTCGCGAGATAGGGCGTCTTGGCGGCAAAGCCCGCATAGGGCTCGAGCCCGGCAAGGGCCGGCGTGGACGCACCGGCGAGACGATCAGCTATGTCGTTCATGGATTCGTCTCCCTCTACTGCCGGACACCCGAGGCCGCGGCGCGCTGAAGCACCCGCTCGGCCATGGCAATCACCGGCGCATCCACCATCTTGCCGTTGAGCGAGACGACGCCGAGGCCCTTCTCCTCTGCCTGGGCCGCTGCCGCCACCACGCGGCGGGCGTAGTCGACCTCCTCCTGTGCTGGCGCAAAGGCGTTGTGCAAAAGCTCGATCTGGCGCGGATTGATCAGCGACTTGCCGGTGAAGCCGAGGCGCTTGATGAGATCCACCTCCTTCAGGAAGCCCGCTTCGTCGTTGACGTCGCCGAACACGACGTCGAAGGCATCGACCCGGGCGGCGCGCGCCGCGTGAAGCACGGCGCAGCGGGCATAGAAGAGCTCGGTGCCGTCGCCGCGCTGCGTCTGCATGTCCATCACATAGTCGAACCCGGCGAGCGCAATGCCCATGATGCGCGGCGAAGCCTTGGCGATAGCCAGGGCGTTGACGACGCCCGAGGCGGATTCGATCGCCGCCATCAGTCTGGTCGATCCGACCTCGCGTCCGCAGGCGCGCTCTATGCGCTCCACCTCGGTCTCGAGATCGGCAACATCCTCGGCGGTGTCGGTCTTGGGAAGGCGCACGACGTCGACGCCGGCGCGCACCACCGCCTCCAGGTCCAGCCGGCCGAAGGGCGTCGAGAGAGGATTGATGCGGACCACCTTCTCGCGCTTGGCGTAGGCCGGCATCTTCAGCGCGTGATAGACGAGCAGGCGCGCCGTGTCCTTCTCGCGCAGCGACACGGCGTCCTCGAGATCGAACATGAAGCTGTCGGCCTCGAAGACGAAAGCGGTGGAGAGCATCGCCGCGTTCGAGCCCGGCAGAAACAGCATGGAGCGGCGGAGCGTCATGACAGCGCCTCCCAGTCGATTCCGGTGGCGTCCGAGGCTCTCAGCACCGCGGCCTGGACCCGCGCGCGGATCGAGCAGTCGAGCGCTCCCTTGTCCTCGATTAGAACCAGGGCGTTCGTCACGCCGAGGCGGGAAAGCGTCTCGCGCACCACGGCCTCGATCTGCGCCCCGAACTGGTGAATGACCTCACTGTTGACGTGGAGTTCCAACCCCTCGTCCTGGGCCGGCGACACCTTTACCAACAGGTCGTTGGATTCCAGCGTTCCGGCGATGCTGTCCCTGACGATGTTCACGTCTTTCCTCGCCTCCTCATTCCATGCGGCGACAGGGCCTGCCCGCCCACCGCTTATTCCCTCATCATCCATCAGCGGGCCGTGACCGACAGCCGTTTCTTCCAGCGCCGTGCCCGATCTCTCATTGGCGCGAACCGCCAGGCAGCGAGGCCAGCGTCTGCCAGCCCTCTGCCTCGCTCGCGCCAGGGGGAAGTTCCACCGATCGCCGGCGCATCGGCGCATAGTTCTTCAACAGGACATCGAGCGTCGCCGGCGGCACGATCTCGGCGATGCGGTCGAAGCGCTCGTTGCGCAAAAGCCGGCGCACCTCGGAGGCCGAGATCGGCACCCCCGTCGCCGTGGTGCGCTCGACCTCCACCACCGCCACCGGCGCGGCGGGGGAAACGTCCGCCTGGAGCCAGTACTTCATGTCCTCGTTGTATTTGAGCGTCGTGGCGCAGAAGGGCTCGGTGCCGACATAGCGGTGGGTGATACCGAGAGCCGGTGCAATGTAGTTGCGGAAGAGAAGCAGATCGATCGCCGAGACACAGTCGCCGACGATCCCCTTCTCCTTAAAGAAATAGGCCGAGAACGTCGCCCGCGAGATCATGTATTGCGAGCCGTGGTGGAGCGTCAGGTTGGTGATGTCCTTCACCCCTTCTGCAACCAGGGCATAGCGGTCGCGATAGCTGATCAGCGAGACATCCTCGGCGACCACGAAAAGGTGCAGCCAGTCGCAGGCCTCCGCCGCGCGCTCCACCAGATAGCGATGGCCGTAGGTGAACGGGTTGGCGTTCATCACGATGGAGCCGATCCGAGGCATGTCCTTGCGCAACGCCTTCAGGCGATTGCAGTAGGAGCGGATGCCGATGGGCGTGTTCTCCATCACCGTGACGTAGCCGGGCGCCTCCACCAGCGGATAGAAGCCGCAGCCTGCGAAGACTGAGACGTTCTCGGGGCGGGTGTAGAGAAAGAGGTGCGTGTGGCCGCGTTCATGGGCGAGCGCCACCACCTCGCTCACCACCTTGAGGCTGAGATTTTCACCGCGATAATCGGGGCAGGTGGCGACGCATTTGACGATGTTGCATTCGAGCCCGGCGCAGGCCACCAGCCGCCCCTCGCGACGGCAGACCACCAGAGCCTCGATGTTCTCCTCATAATCGAGGCCGCATTCCGCGAGCAGCGCGATCACCGCCGCCCGTTCCCCCGCATCCAGCGTGGGGTCCACGACAGAGAAGTCGAGTTCGTCCCCGCCCTCGCTCATCGCCGCCCCTCCCCCCGGAGAGCCACAAGTCGCCCAAACCGTCGTCGGATGAAAGGTCGCGTTCCCGTCATGATGCGGTTCGGTTCTTTTCCGTCATCCTCGCGCCCTGCCATCGACGCAGCCGAACGAAGCATCGCGGCGGCAGACAGCCACCCATCGGCACCGATTTTGTCGGCGCCTGAAATGCCGCTTTCGGTGCTCCTCCCCCACAGGGGCCGGAAGGCCCATTTTTGTCCATCGGGGGATGAACTCCCCTCTTTCGCGCCAATTTTGACCTATGACGGCTTACGCAAAGAAGCTGTCGCGGCCCTGTCAGCGAGGGTGCGACATGGGCAGCCAAGGCGGCGATGGCGCCGGTCGGCATCTATAGTTCTCGGGATTGGCCCCGTGCTTCGGCAAAACGTCGCACGGCCGAAAAGGAGGGGGAGCGGAACCGCTGGCGGCGCGAAGGCAAAGATATCTTATCCTTCAATGCTGTGGCATTATGAGCTGACTAGTATGCAAGCCATGTTCGAAGAAGCGATCGCCGTCATGCCCGCCCCCGAAGAGCCTCTTGTTCTAGATCCGGCGGCCCCCATCGGGCCACAGATCGTCCGTGTTCTCCGCAGCCAGATCGTGCGAGCCGAGCTGGTTCCGGGAACCCGACTCTCGGAGCAGGAGATCGCGTCGCGCTACAGTTTCTCGCGACAGCCGGTTCGCGAGGCATTCATTAAGCTGTCAGAGCAAGGTCTTCTGGAGATCCGACCGCAGCGCGGCAGCTTCGTGCGAAAGATCTCGCAGGCCGAGGTGATGGACGCCCGCTTCGTGCGCGAGGCGATCGAGACGGACATCGTGCGCCTGGTGGCGGAAACGGCCGATGACGCTTTCGTCGCCGAACTCCAGCGCCAGATCGCTGAGCAACGCGACGCACGAGCCCAGGGAACCGCGACCTTCTTTCAGCTCGACGAAGTGTTTCATCGCACCTTGGCGGAGGCTGCGGGCAAAGGGCGCATCTGGTCGTTTCTCGAGGACATCAAGGCGCAGATGGATCGGGTACGCTTCCTCAGCACCGTCGATTTCCCGCTCGATCTGATCATCGACCAGCATCAGGTGATCGTCGACGCCATCGCGGCGCACGACCCTGCAGCGGCGGAGGCAGCCATGCGCACACATTTGCGCAAGGTTCTCGACGATCTGCCGGCCATCGTGTCTGCGCATCCAGGCTACTTCATCGCGGACGATGCCGGCAGATGAGCCGGCGCCCCCGGCTGTGGCGGTCAGCCCGCGAGCCCCGGCTCGCCATGCCACCGCCGAGCCCGATAGACATAGCGTGAGGTCAGCATCAGCGCCGCCGCCGCCAGTCCGGAGGCGAGCCCGCTCCAAATGCCGAGCCCTCCCCAGCCCGCGCCAAATGCCACGAAATAGGCGACCGGCATGCCGACGAACCAGTAGCTGACCACGGCGATGAACATCGGCGTGCGGGTATCCTTCATGCCGCGCAGGACGCCGCTTGCCACGGCCTGGAGCGAATCGAAGATCTGAAAGATCGCGGCCACGAGGAGCAGCGGCGCGGCATAGGCGAGCACCGCTTCCGCGTTTTCCCTCTCGGGATCAAGATAGAGGCCGACGAGCTGGTCCGGGATCAGCCAGAAGAGAGAGGCCGTGCCGAAGGCTATCGTGCCGCCAAGCAGGAGCGCCGAGACACCCGCCCGCCAAAGCTCACCAGGATCGCCACGGCCGAAGGCCAATCCGACGCGGACGGTTGCGGCATTGCCGATGCCCAGCGGTATCATGAAGGCGATGGACGAAATCTGGAGCGCGATGCCATGGGCGGCGAGCGGGATCGTGCCGATCCATCCCACCATCAGCGACGACGCCGTGAACAGGCCGACCTCCGCGATGACGGTCGCCCCAATTGGCCAGCCGAGCCGAATGATCTCAAAGAACGCCGCCCAGTCGGGCCGCCAGAACCGCTGATACAGCGCATAGCGCTCGAACTCGCGAGAGCGTGCGGTGTAGACGAAGAGCAGCGCCGCCATGATGATCTGTGTCCCGAGGGTGGCGATCGCCGCGCCGACAAGGCCGAGCGCCGGCGCACCAAACTCGCCGAAGATAAGAGCATAGTCGAGCACAGCGTTGCTCAGGGCGCCGGCAAGAACCACCGCGAGAACACGATAGGCGCGGTTCAGCACCGTCAGGTAGGACCTGAGCCCCATGATGAGGAGTGCGGGAAACATCGACCATTGGGCGACATGCATGTAATCGGCAGAGAGCGCCGCCACGTCGGGCTTCTGACCAAGCGCGACGAGAATGCCTTCGATGTGCCAGAGCGGGATCATGACCAGCGCCGCATAGATCCCCGACACCCAGAGGCTCATGCGGATGGCGCGCCGCACCTCGCGAACGTCACCCTTGCCTTCCGCGTTGGCGGCGAGCGGGAGCGCGGCCTGGGCAAAGCCCGAACCGAAGATGAAGACGAAGAAGAACGCCTGAGTCGCAAGCACAGCGGCGGCGAGCTCGCGAGCCCCCAGCCAGCCGATCATGACGGTGTCCGTGACGGAGATGGTGATCTGCGTCAGCTGCGCGCCGACCAGCGGCAGCGCCAGTACAGCGGTCGCGCGCGCATGGCCCGGCCATGAGAGGGAGGAAGCAACAGGCACGACCACGCGGTCGCCGTTGCCTGCGGTAAGACGGGTATCGGGATTCATCATATCACCTGTGAACCCTGCCCTTAGCCGGTGCCACGCCGGAAGTCCAACCCGTCGTGAGGGGATCCGTCAGCGCGGAAACTGGATCGGTATCGGCGGGTTTCGCTGCGCCTCCCGCTAGAGCCGGGCGCGGGTGCTTCGCGGCGTTGCCAGAAGAAGATTCGTCTCGCTGGCGGTGATGCCGGGAACCAGGCGGATGCGCCTCAGCACACTGTCGAAATCGGCCAGCGTCGCGGCACCAAGCTCGACGACGAGGTCCCAGCGCCCGTTGGTGGTGTGGATCTCCGAAACCTCCGGAAAGCCGCCAAGCGCGCTGATCACTCGATCCGTTACCCGTCCTTCGATTTCAATCATCATGATGCCGCGCACCGGAAGATCGACGGCGTCCGCCGGTAGAATCACCGTATAGCCGAGAATGCTGCCGTTCTTTTCCAGCTTTTCCAGTCGCGAGCGTACCGTGGCGCGGGACGCGCCGAGCGCGGCGGCAAGATCGGAGATCGAGCGCCGGGCATTGTGCCGAAGGAGCGTGATGAGGTTGGTGTCGAGCTGATCCATGCCGCTTTGCCTCCTGTAGCCGACATATTGCTAAGAAACTGCCGCCTTTTTGGCAATAATGCCTGTTCGATCCGCCGCCATCCCCTGCTTGTCTGACAGGAACAGGAGTTTGGACATGGATGTAAAGCTGATCGGCGCGCCGCTTCAGGATGGCGCACCCCAACTGGGCTGTGCCATGGGGCCGGCGGCGCTGCGCATAGCGGGCCTCGCCGATGCCCTCACCGCCCTCGGCCATCGCGTCGTCGATAAGGGCGACGTCGCCGCCTCACCATCATCACCCGCGAGCCACCCCAACGCAGCGGTGCGCAATCTTGCGGAGATTTCAGCCTGGACGGCCCGCCTCGCCGAAACCGCGTGGCGGGAAAGCGCCGATGCCATGCCGATCTTCCTCGGCGGAGACCACGCGCTTTCCGCCGGCACGGTGTCGGGCATGGCGCGGCGCGCGGCAGAGCTCGGCCGGCCGCTCTTCGTGCTGTGGCTGGACGCACATACCGATTTCCACACGCTTAAAACGACGACGAGCGGCAATCTCCATGGGGTGCCGGTTGCCTACTTCACCGGGCAGCCCGGCTTTCAGCCCTATTTTCCGACCGTTTCAGCGCCGGTCGATCCCCGCAATATCTCGATGATCGGAATCCGAAGCGTCGACCCGGCCGAGCGGGAGGCCGTGGCAAAGTCCGGGATCGCCGTCCACGACATGCGCGCGATCGACGAGAACGGCATCGCAGCCCTGCTTCGCCCGTTCCTCGAACGTGTCGCGGCGGCCGGCGGCCTTCTCCATGTGAGCTTCGACGTCGACTTCCTCGACCCTGCGGTCGGACCGGCCGTCAGCACCACGGTTCCGGGCGGGGCAACCTTCCGCGAGGCGCATCTCGTCATGGAGATGCTGCACGACAGCGGCCTCGTCGCAAGTCTGGACCTTGTCGAACTCAACCCGTTCCTCGATGAACGCGGACGCACAGCGATGTTGCTGGTCGAGCTCGCCGCAAGCCTGATGGGCCGCAAAGTGATGGACCGCCCCACCCGCAGCTATTAGCTCTAAAGAGCCCGATTGTGTGCCGAATAGAATTGCCCCCTCTTTAAGCTTCTCTGAATTTATATGTGATTTATATTTGAAGTGTAATATTTAAAATTTTTTCCGGCAGTATTCCCTCATCCCACCCTCGGGATGCCAAGTCGATTTATGCCCGGAATTTACTCTATGCGGATCTCTGACGTTCGTCTCACCGCTCGCCTTGTGGCGGCGTTCACCCTGCCCATCATCATGATGTTCTATATGGCGGCGGATAGAATATCCTCTTCGCACCAGACCTATAACGAGATGCACGATCTCGTTGAGAAGGCCCGGGCGATCGGGGCCGCGGGCCGACTCATCCACACCCTCCAGGCGGAGAGAGGAACCTCGTCCACATTCATGGCGTCCGGGGGACTTCAGGCCAAGGATCGACTGGCGTCGGTGCGCGCGGCCACGGACGGCGCGCTCAGCGATTTCTCCGCCATGGAGCGGGAGATCGACGGCGAGACCCTCGCCATCACCCAGGCCGTTGCCGGAAATCTGGAGGCCATCCCAGCGCTCCGCGACGACGTCGCCACGCTGCGTGTCCTGCCGCAGAAGGCATTCCAGACATACAACGGCATGATTTCATCCCTCATCGACGCCGTTGTCCACCTGTCGTCCGGCACTGCCGATCAGGAGCTTGCGCCGCGCCTCGTCGCCTATGATGACCTGCTTCTGGCCAAGGAATATGCGGGCCAGGAACGCGGCATGGGCGCCGGCGTCATCGCGGCGCGCCGCTTCGATCCGGGCATCTATGTGAAGTTCGTCTCGTTCGGCGGCGCCGAGGCCGTTCTTCTGCAGCGTTATGCCGCCTCGCTGCCATCCGACAGGAAAGCGGCCTTTGAGCAACGCCTGGCCGCTGCGGGCACCGCGGACCTCGAAGAGATGCGGGCTTCGATGATGAAGAACGGCGTGACGACCGATCTCGGCGGCCTCGACCCCATGACTTGGTTCGACCTCGCCAGCAAGAGAATCAACGCGCTGAAGGCGACCGAGGACGAAGAGCTCGCCGCGATCGCCAATGACGCCACAGTGGCGGCAGAGCGCGCCTGGTCCGCCTTCGTGCGCCTGCTCGCATGGCTTGGGACCGCAACGGCAGCAACGCTCGTCGCCTCGCTTCTCATCGCTCGCACCGTTTCCCGCCCGCTCGCCGAGCTGACCGCATCCATGCGCAGCCTCGCCGAAGGACGCATCGAGATGGATCGCATCGACATCACCCGCAAGGACGAGATCGGACTGATGGCGCGCGCGGTCCATCGTTTCGTCGACATCACGCGCGATAACGCGACGGCACAGCGTCAGGAAGAATTGCGCCACGCCCAGGAACGGGAGGCCGACCGCGCCGAAGCGGAAGCATCCCGCCGATCCAGGGCCGAAACCGTCGAGCAGGCACTCTCGTCCCTCGCCGAGGGACTGGAGCTTCTGGCCAGCGGCCGGCTGGATCACCGGATCGGGAGACCGTTCTCCTCGGACATGGACGCGGTGCGGCTCAATTTCAATCGCGCTGCCGACAAGCTCTCCGATGCGCTGCGGTCGGTGGGAACCACGGTCGCCGTCGTGCGGCAGGGCACGAAGGAGCTTCAGGCAGCGAGCGACGATCTTGCCGCCCGCACGGAAAATCAGGCGTCCGCGCTGGAGGAAACGGCGGCAGCGCTGGCGGAAGTCTCCGGTAGCATCGATGCGACGTCAAAGCGCGCCGGACACGCCCAGGATCTGGTGAGCGAAACGTCCAGCTACGCCAGCCGCTCCTCGACGGTCGTCGGACAAAGCGTCAACGCCATCGAAACCATTGCCGAATCCTCCCGGCAAATCTCCAAAATCACTGGCGTCATCGACGAGATCGCTTTCCAGACGAACCTTCTCGCCCTGAACGCGGGCGTCGAGGCGGCGCGCGCCGGCGAGGCCGGCAAGGGCTTCGCCGTCGTTGCCCAGGAAGTGCGAGCCCTTGCCCAGCGCTCGGCGGATGCAGCCCGCGAGATCAAGAGCCTGATCGAGCGCTCCTTGTCGGAGGTCGACCACGGCGTTTCCCTTTCGAGCCAGGCCAACAAGTCGATCGAGGGAATCGTCGAAAGGGTCGTCCGCGTACAGCGCGAGGTCGAGGCGATCGTCGCCAACGCCACACAGCAGGCAACGACGCTCTCCGAGATCAACCGGGCGGTTTCCCAGATGGACGTCGTCACACAGCAGAATGCGGCGATGGTCGAGGAGTCGACCGCGGCCACTCATTCGCTGTCAACCGAAGCGGAAACGCTGGAAAGGCATGTCGGCGCCTTCACCTTCGCCGATAACCGGGCAACGTCAGCGAGAGGCATGCGATCAGCCGCCTGAGACAAGGGCGCGACAAAGAGCGGTCGCGGCTTGGCGTTTGATGGATGCTGAATTCGCGTTATGAAGCGCCGAGCAAGGCGACATCCGGTCGCCCTGCCCTCTTCTTCCCGACCCTCGGCTTGCCGAGGCGGCCCTTTTCGAGAGATCGCGCGCAGACCGCCATGCCCCACGCACTTCTGGAAGAAACCGCCGATGCTCTTCTGTTCGACATGGACGGCACCATCCTCACCTCTCTGAAGGCGGCGGAGCGCGTCTGGGGAGCCTGGGCGGAGCGTCAGGGCCTCGATGTCGCGACCTTCCTGCCGAAGATGCATGGCGCAAGGGGCATCGATACGATCCGCAATCTCGGCCTTCCAGGGATCGACCCTCAGGTCGAAGCGGACGGCATCGCCGAAGCCGAGATGATCGACGTTGCAGACATCGAGCAGATTCCAGGCGCTGCAGCCTTCCTGTCCGGTCTGCCGGTATCGCGCTGGACCATCGTCACTTCCTCGCCGCGCCGGCTGGCCGCTCGCCGGCTCGAGGCGGCCGGACTGCCCGCGCCGGAAACGATGATCACGGCGGAGGATATCGAGCGCGGCAAGCCCGCTCCCGACGGCTTCCTGCTCGCGGCGCGACGGCTCGGCACAACGGCGGCGCGCTGCCTGATCTTCGAGGACGCGCCGACCGGCATCGCTGCGGCGGAGGCCGCCGGCGGCAAGGTCGTCGTGGTGACGGCATGGCTCCATGGCGAGGTCGAGGAGCGGCACCTCGCCATCCCCGACTATCGGAGCCTCAGGACGGAAGTTCTGCCGGACGGGCGCATCCGCGTCTTCAAGGCCGACTGATCGGCTTGCCCTGAGTCCGAGAGCGGCGCCACGGCGCCGGCTCACACTTCGTCAAGCGCGGCCGATCATCCCTTGGCAGCAGTCCCATTCTTCGCGGCCCCAGCCTCGGCGCTCGCCACCAGTTCCTTGCCCTCCAGCGAGCGGGCCGGCACCATGCGGACGACCTTGTAGCCCTTTTCCTGAAGTGCCTTGAGGAAGTCCGGCAACATCGCGGCCGTCCGGCCGTGGATGTCGTGGAAGAGAATGATGCCCTTGCCCCGCGCCTCCAGGCGGGAAAGGGCGCGCTCCTTCACCTGCTCGGGCGTGCTGATGAAGTAGTCCTTGGAATCCACATCCGCGCCGACCACGACGACGCCCTCGCCGGCCAAGGCATCGCGCAGAGCCTTCGTCGAGGCGAGGTAGGGGAAGCGGAAGAAGCGGATGGGGTCGGTGCGGAGCGGCCGCAGCGCGGCGGAGATGCCCTCGTCGCCGGCCTTGATCTCGTCCATCGCGGCATCGAACTTCAGGCTGGCGAGGTTCTTGTGGTCCTCGGTGTGGTTGCCGATGGTGTGCCCTCGGGCCGCGACCTGACGCACAATGGCCGGATAGGTTCGCGCCATCTGGCCGACCATCATGAACGTCGCCTTGACGCCATAGTGATCCAGCGCATCGAGAATCTTGGTGGTCTTGCCCGGCATCGGGCCGTCGTCGAAGGTCAGGATGACCTCGTGATCCTTCAGGACGATATCGCTCGCGCGACTGACCGGCAGTGTCCTGCCTGTGAGAGGTCCTTCCGTGCCTTTATAGGCCTGCGGGAACATGTCGCCATTTGACTTGCTAAGGCTGACGCTGGGGCTGGCGAAGGCGAGGAGAGGCACCATGCCATCGGTCGTCCGGACGCTGGCATCGGCGACGGGCTTCTCCCTGGGAAGCTGGGCACAGCCGCTCACGCCGGCCGTGCCGAGCACGGTCGCCAAGACAAGAGAGAGACAACGCATGATGGGGGTCCCCGGTGAAAGACCCGGAGAGAGTTAATTTGTTAAGGTTAATGGACCCTTTCCGGCGGTGGGTCCTTTTGGCCACTCCCGGTGTATTTGGAGCGTCTCGTCTCCTGCCCGCCGGAGAACGACATCCGACATCTGTCAGCCCCGAGCCTCGCGGCAGGATGCGGGAGCCGAACCAGCCTGTCGGACAAGAACTGCTACGCTTTCCTTCGATCGCGATCGGCAAGCCGCACGACTTCGGCCGTCTGCCGGGTCGGCTGCGTCTCCACGACGACAGGTGCTTCCTTCGTCTGGCGGCTGAGCGCCAGAAGATCATGGACCTGACCGATGATCTGGCGACGGACCTTGGTGTCGAGCTTCTTCATCCACATCGCGGGGATGGCATCGGCCCCATAGGTCGCGCCGGCGAGCATGCCCACCAGGGCGCCGGTGGTATCGGCGTCTCCCCCCTGGTTCACGGTTTCGATGAGCGCGGTCTGAAAGTCGTTGGTGGCGAAATAGTGGTGGAGGACTGTCTGCACCGTGTCGAGGACGAAGGCGGAACTCAAGCCGCGATAAGGCTCGAAGCGGAAGGCGTTGCACTCGTCGACCAGCTTGTCCGCCGCGCGGCGCACATCTTCGCGCGAGCCGCCGAGCACCAGAATGCGCGTCATGTGGCCGAGAGCGATGGTCGCCTGATCGGACAGCGGGTGATTGTGCGTCGTGCGGCTCTGGCCCAGCGACCAAGCCTCCATCAGGGGAGGATTGAAGAGCGTGGCGAGAACGACGGGCAGGTTGCGCATCAGCGCGCCGTTGCCGGCGTCACCCTCGTTGAACGGGGTCTCGGTGGTGCCGTGGACCATGAAGCGCTGAATGCCGCGTCGGCAGGTGTTGCCGACATCGACCGGCCGGCTGCGGAACCAGCTGGCGAAGGCGCTGCAGACGGCGGCGGCATCAAAGCCACTGCGCCCGACCAAAGAGTTTCCGAGCGCGAGGCTCATCTCCGTGTCGTCCGTGACCTGCCCCGGCTTCAACCGCAGCCAGCCGCCGCCGATCATCTTGGTGTGGAGCTTGTACTGCGCCTCAATCTCGTCCTTGGAGAGGAACTCGACCGTCGCGCCCAGAGCGTCGCCAACGGCGAGCCCGAAATATGCACCGAGCGCCCTGTCGCGAATGCCGTCTTCGAGGATCTCGCTCATAGCCTCCGCTCCCTTCCCTTCGATGCCCGTGTCCTTGTGGGACAGGCCAGCCGTTCCCCGTCTCCACCGAGAATGGCTGCATGACACCGCATCCGACAAGACGTCTCGCGCTCAACGGGCACGTCTTCCCCGCGGAATCGACCAGAAGTCCACCGAAACATCACCCTGAAAGGCGGCGCCCGCACTCGGAAGATGGGCTTCCACGACCAATGACGGCGGCAATGACGCCACCGACGAGACTCCTGCCGTTCTCCGCTTGGGGATGATGCGCCGCCAACCTCCCGCTCGACGCTCCGATGGTCCTCGGAAAGGACTCAGTCACCAAATGACCCAGGGGCGCATTGACGCACCGCAATGTCGGGCGGCGGACGCCTGATGAGCCCCCGCCTCTTGTCCAGTCAGCCGGCGTTCCGCATCAGTTCCGGCTCACGGGCGCGATCGCCGCGCAACGCACGACCGGAGCCGTCGAACAGGCGCAGCGCGGATACATCGACCGACAGCGACACCGTCGAATCGCGCGCGAGCCTCACCTCGCCCGGCAGCTTCGCCACCAGGGGCTCATCGCCCCGTCCGATATCGATATAGACCAGCGTCACCTCTCCGAGCGACTCGACCAAGGTCACGCGCCCGGTAAAGAGCCCCTGCCCTTCATCCACAAGCTCGAGGCTTTCCGGCCTGACGCCAAGATGCGCGGCCGAACTAGAAGACCCGGAAGGCGTCGGCACGGGCACCACGATGCGGCGCCCACCCTCCGGCACGACGGCCGTCTCGGCGCCGGCGGCCTCGATCCTTGCCGGCAGGATGTTCATCGAAGGAGAGCCGATGAAACGGGCGACGAAGAGGTTGTCGGGATCGTTGTAGAGCTCCATCGGCGATCCAACCTGCTCGACATGGCCGCTGTTGAGCACGACGATGCGGTCGGCAAGGGTCATCGCCTCCACCTGATCATGGGTGACGTAGATCATCGTCGTGTCCGCCATGCGCTCGTGCAGCCGCGCGATCTCGATGCGAGTAGCGACACGCAGTGCCGCGTCGAGATTGGACAGCGGTTCGTCGAAGAGGAAGACCTTGGGGTCGCGGGTAATCGCACGGCCGATGGCGACGCGCTGGCGCTGGCCACCCGAGAGCGCCTTGGGTAGGCGGTCGAGATA
Organism: Consotaella salsifontis; assembly: GCF_900167365.1. Taxonomy (GTDB): domain Bacteria; phylum Pseudomonadota; class Alphaproteobacteria; order Rhizobiales; family Rhizobiaceae; genus Consotaella; species Consotaella salsifontis. The sequence goes on from NZ_FUXL01000002.1 coordinate 264,229, forward strand.
GGGCTCGATCTGGAGGATCGCCGCCGCCTCGCGCACCCGCCGGTCGACCTCGCTCGACGATGAGCCTTTGTCGAGGCGCAAGCCGAAGGCCATGTTGTCGTAGACCGTCATATGCGGATAGAGCGCATAGGACTGGAACACCATGGCCACGCCCCGCGCTTTCGGCGTCAGGGCGTTCACCACCTGACCGTCGATCTGGAACGTTCCGCCCGTGATGTCCTCGAGGCCGGCGATGACGCGCAGCAAGGTGGACTTGCCGCAGCCGGAGGGGCCGACGAAAACGACGAACTCGCCGGAGCGGATGTCGAGATTGATGTCGTGCAGCACCTTCACGCTGCCATAGGATTTCTTGATGTTGGTCAGCTTCAGATGCGCCATGTCAGGCCCCTCTCAGCTCCGCGCTGCCAGCGCGACCACGGGGTTGATGTCCGGTTGTGGGGTCCGGCACCGGCTGCCGAACCGCCGTTCGCGAGGATTGCGCTAGCCCTTCACACCGCCGGCGGTGAGGCCCGAAATGATCTTGCGCTGGAAGATGAGGACCAGCACGATGAGCGGCACGGTGACGATCACCGAGGCGGCCATGATGGTGCCCCAGGGGATTTCCTGCTCCGAGGCGCCCGACAGGAGCGCGATCGCCACGGGCACCGTCCGCGTCTCGTTGTTGGAGACGAAGGTCAGCGCGAAGAGGAACTCGTTCCAGGCGGCGATGAAGGCGAGGAGCCCGGTCGTCACCAATGCCGGCCACATCAGCGGCAGGAACACCTTCAGGACGATGGTCAGCGGCGCCGCACCGTCGACGATCGCCGCCTCCTCGATCTCCACCGGCAGATCGCGCATGAAGGTCGTCAGCACCCACACGGTGAACGGCAAGGTGAAGATCATATAGGCGAACATCAACGAGAAGAGCGTGTTGTAGAGCCCGGCCGCGCGGATCATCTCGAAGAGCCCGGCGAGCACCGCGATCTGCGGGAACATCGAGACGCCGAGGATGGTGAGAAGCAGCAGCGTTCGGCCCCTGAAGGTAATGCGCGACAGCGCGTAGGCCGCCGTCACCGCCAGGAAGAGCGAGATCACCACCACGACCGTCGCCACGATTACGGAGTTCAAGATATTCTTCGGGAAGACACCGGTAGCGAAGAGATCGGCATAATTCCCGAAGTCGAAATGCGTCGGAAGATAATCGACCTGGAATAGCGCGGTGCCCGACTTCAGGCTGGTCAGGATCGCGTAGTAGAACGGAAACACCGAGAACAGAACAATGAAGGCCACGAGGAGGTAGAACCCCGTCTGCTTGATCACGGTCGGCATCAGCGCCCTCCCTCGAATTCGAGCTTCGCGGCCTTGATGTAGACCAGCGTGATCATCGCAATGACCAGGAAAAGCAGCGTCGATGCCGCTGATCCATAGGAGAACTTGTCGAACTGGAAGAGATTTTCCTGGGCGAAGACCGACATGGACTTCGTCTGGGTGTTGTTCGGCGTCAGCACATAGATGAGGTCGAAGACCCGCAGTGCATCGAGGGCGCGAAAGATCACGGCGACGAGGATCGCCGGCCGGATCAGCGGCAATGTGACCTTCCAGAACACCTTGACCGGATGGATGCCGTCGATTTTCGCTGCCTCGTAGATGTCTCCCGGCACCATCTGGAGGCCGGCGAGAATAAGCAGCGCCATGAAGGGCGTCGTCTTCCAGACGTCGACGATGATGACGGCGATCATCGCCGTGGAGGGGTTCGCGGTCCAAGCGATGGGCTGGGAGAGAATGCCGACGGACATCAGCATGTCGTTGAGGATGCCGAACTGATCGTTCATCATCCAGGCCCACATCTTCGCCGAGACGATGGTGGGAATGGCCCAGGGAATCAGAACGGCGGCCCGGACCCAGGCGCGACCGCGAAACTCGGCATTCAGGACGAGTGCAAACACAAGTCCAAGCACAGTCTCGATAGTAACCGAAATGGCGGCGTAATAGACCGTATTCCAGACGGCGTTCCACCAATTGGGATCGACGAGAAGGCCGAAATACTCGCCCTCCCCGTCACCATAGTCGACATATTCAAGGTAGTTTCGGAAGCCGACGAAATTTGCGCCGGCAAGATCGTCGAGGCTGGCGTCGGTGAAGGAAAACCAGATGGTTTTGACGAGAGGCCACCCCGCGACGAGCGCCAACACCAGGATCATTGGCGTGAGGAACATCCAGGCGGAGCGAAGCCTCTGGCGCGACAATTGCGACTGAACCGCGGCCGCCTCATCCGCAACGAATGAATGCTCGGTAGGCGGCGCACCGAGTTTGACGTTGGTCATGGCTCCTCCCACTGACCTTTATTCTGTTAAGAATGTGCCGAATACTTAGTTCCCTAACAGCACACCAAAAATCGCATCTGAGTTGCGGCGGTAGCCAGCGTGGTTACTTTTCCGGCGAGGAATGCACCTTCCCTGTTGGTCCAGCCGGCGCCGAAGCGCGGGCTGGTGCGTGTCTATCGGAGATGATGGAGCGCCGGATGCTGGCGAAAGCCGGAGATACCGACTGGCGCGATCAGGGACGCCGGTGCGGCAGATTCCGCGCCGGCGAAGGAGGGAAAGACGTCTATTCCCAGCCGCCGCGCTTGAGCCGCTTCAGCTGACGGTCAAGTTGCTTCAGGTTTTCCTCGGCCGAGCCGCGGCCGGCCAGTGTCTCGTTCACCGCCGTCCAGAAGTCCTTGGAGACTTCGTTATACTGCTTTTTGGTGGGCGCGGAGGGGCGCGCCACGGCGTTGGTGACGACATCCTTCCACTGCGCGACGATCGGCTGCGCCTTGGCGACCTCGGGATCCTCATAGACGCTGCCGATGGTCGGCAGCTTGGCCGAACGGATCGCGCGATCCTTCTGCGCGTCGGCCGAGGTCAGGAACTTGACCAGCTCGACGGCGTCGTCGGGGTGGCGGGAATATTTCGAAACGGCAAGGTTATAGCCTCCCAGGCACGCCGCCGGATTGCCTCCCTCGCCGGCCGGCAACGGCACGACGGCGAACTTGTCCTTGACCGCCGACTCGCCGCTTTGCGACAGGGCATAGGCGTAGGGCCAGTTGCGCATGAAGATGGCCTTGCCGGTCTGCCAGACGCCACGCGCCTCTTCCTCCTGATAGGAGAGCACGCCTTGCGGGGCGATGGTCCCGATCCACCCGGCCGCCTGCTTCAAGGCCGCCACGGCCTTGTCGTTGTTGATGGTGATCTCGCCATCGGGTTCGACGATCTGGCCGCCGCCGTGGCTCGCGACCCACTCCAGGCCGTTGCATGTCAAGCCCTCGTAGGGCGCGCCCTGGAAGACGAAGCCGTTGAGGCCCGAATCGCCTTCCTTCTCCAGAATCTGCTTGGCGTCCTTCTCCAGTTCAGCCCAGGTCTTGGGCGGCTCCATGCCGTATTTTTCGAGCAGGTCCTTGCGGTAATAGAGCGCCGGCGCGTCGGCGAACATCGGCAGGGCGACGAGCTTGCCCTCGACCTTCTGCGACTCGATGATCGAGGGAATGTTCTGGCCCGCGATATCCTTGGCGGCGTCCGACAGGTCGACGAAGTGGGCGGCGAGCTGCGGCGCCCATACGACGTCCGTGCGATAGACGTCGATGTCGGGATTTCCGGCCGAAAGCCAAAGCCGGTACTGGCCAAACTGGTCCGTCGAGGAGTTGGGCATCTCGACGATCTTGACGGTGTTGCCGGTCTGCTTTTCGTAGGCGGCTATGCCGGCTCGAATATCCTCGATGTCCTGGCCCGTGGCCCCGGAGACGATCGACAGCTCGACCGCGCTTGCCGGACCGGATATCAGCGCAACGCCGGCTGCGAGCGCGAACCAGAGTTTCATGGACTTCATCGTTGCCTCCCTAGACTGAAACACCACGGTCTGGGGCAGTCGCCGTCGACCGGAATTCCATCCCCGGTGCTCTTTCAAGGGCCGCATGGCAGATCATGCCACAGCCGGCCGGCGGCCCGGGGTTCCTAGGGAGAGGGTAGGCGCGATACCTTCCGTTGCAATAGCGGCGCGGCGGATTCGCCTTCAAAGCGAGACAGCCTCACAGGGAGCGATGAATGGCATCGCCGGAATGCGCTCATATGGAGGGTTCCGAACCTCAGCCGACGGCGGAGACGGAGCTGCCCAGCGCCGCGATGGTGGCGTGGCTCATCTCCTCGGCGTGAAGCGGGAGCGAGTCGTTCTCGAAAAGATCGGGATGCTGCTCGGCGAGCGCCGGCAGCGCCAGGAAGATCTCGCGGAGATGAACGCGCATCGTTTCCATCGCCGCGCGCTCGTCACGCCGGGCAATGGCATCGACAATCGAGCGGTGCTGCTCGACCAGAAGCGATCTCGGCGTGGCCCCGGGCAGGCTGAGATAGCGGACGCGATCCATCTGGGCCTTGCCGTTTTCGATGACACGCCAAGCCGCCTCACAATCGACGGCCTCGGCCAGTGCATGATGGAAGCGTTCATCGAGCGCCAGGAACGCCTGGTTATCGGCCCTCGCAGCAACGCGCTCCTGTTCGTCAAGGATGGCCGAGATCCTCGCGATGTCCTTTTCGGTGGCAACCCTGCAGCAGGTTCGCGCCGTGGCCACCTCTACTGCCTCGCGCACGAAGCGCGCATCGGCCACCGCCCGCAGGGAGATCTTCACCACGAAGGTTCCCCGCTGCGGCAAAATGCGCACCAACCCCCCTTCCGCGAGCTTGATGAAGGCCTCTCGCACGGGTTGACGGCTGGCGCCGAATTGGCCCGCGATTTCCTTCTCCGAAAGCGCCTGGCCGGGCATCAGACGCATTTGAATGATCGACGCGCGAAGCTGCGCATAAATCTGGGGCGCGAGCGCCGCCGCCGGGTCGATTGCCGCTACCATCTCAAAAAAACCGCTTGCATCTCATGCCCGTCATACTACCATACCAATACCGGTCCGCAAGCCTTGATGAAGGCCTGAAGCGAGCCGCACAGCCCCGAGCGGCCGTTGAGAGCCGCCGTGACGGCTGAATTCTCGTGCGCCGGTCGTCGGCCGGAACCCTGAAGGGAGATAGGGAACACATGTCGATTCTCAGCAAACTCATGTCTGTCGCCGCTGCCGCCGGCGCGATGGTCGTCTTCGGTCTTCCGGCGGCGAATGCCGCCGATTATCAGCTCAACGTCAGCACGGCGCTGACCGCCGAGGACCCGATCTACCAGGGTCTCGAGCAGTTCCGCCAGCGCGTCTCCGAGCGCACCGACGGCAAGGTCGAAGTGCGCCTCTTCCCGAGCTCGCAGCTCGGCAAGGACGAAGACGTTCTTGAGCAGGCCCGCGCCGGCGCCAACGTCGCCGTTCTGGTCGATCCGGGCCGCCTCGCCGTCTTCGTCAAGGACATGGGCGTCCTCGGCGGGCCCTACCTCGCCGATGGCTTCCAGGGCTACCGCAAGGTCGTCACCTCGCCGCTCTTCGACAAGTGGACCGAGGAACTGCGCAAGGCGTCCGGCCATCAGATCCTGTCGATGAACTGGTGGCAGGGCTCGCGCAACGTCCTGACGCAGAAGCCCGTCACCAAGCCGGAAGACCTCTCGGGTGTTCGCATGCGCACGCCCGGCGCGCCGGTTTGGATGGAAACCATCCGCGCGATGGGCGCCACGCCGACGCCGATGGGTTGGGGCGAGGTTTATCCCGCCATGCAGCAGAACGTCATCGACGCCGCTGAGGCGCAGGACACCGCCGTCTACGGCGCCCGCCTCTATGAGGTCGCCAAGCACTATACCAAGACCGGCCACATCGGCCTGATCACTGGCCTCGTCACCAGCGCGCAGTGGTTCGACAGCCTGCCGCAGGAATTCCAGACAGTGCTGAAGGAAGAGGCGCTTTCCGGCGGCGACGTGGCCTCCAAGGCCACCGAGGACGCTGAAGCCAAGGTCGACGCCGACATGGAGAAGGCCGGCCTTTCGATCGACAAGATCGACGTCACGCCCTTCAAGGAAGCGACCGCCGGCGTCTACGAGAAGCTCGGCTATGCCGATCTCAAGAAAGAGATCGACGAGGTTCTGGCCAAGTAAGCCAGACACTCACGGAAAGGCGGCGAAAGCCGCCTTTCCTCTTCGGGCCGCAAGAAGCCGCGGCGTCGCGGCAGGGGTTCATCCCAATGTTATCACTTCTATCCTGGTTGGAAGACTGGTTCGGCAAGCTGCTCCTTGCCGCCATCGTCGTCCTGGTCTTTACCGCCGCCATCGCGCGCACCGTCGACCATCCCTTGGTCTGGTCCGTCGATCTCGCGCAGGCGCTGTTCGTGTGGCTGTGCTTCGCAGGCGCGGTCAAGGGGCTGGCGCGCCGCTCGCACATCGGCGTCGACTACTTCGTGCAGAAGCTGCCCCTCGGCATGCGCCGCGTGGTCGACTTCGTGATGGCCGCCCTCGCCGTCGTTTTCCTGGCTGTCATGTCTTGGTTCGGCATTCAGCTGACGCTCCTCAACTGGGAGCGCGTCTACGGCGACAGCGGCATCTCCTATGCCTGGGTCACGATCGCCGTTCCCATCGGCTGCGGTCTTCTGGCGGTCATTCTGCTCTACCAGATGTTCATCGCGATCCGCGATGGAGCGCTCATCTTCGCCAAAGAGACACCGGCCACCGACGTCGCGCCAGGGCAAAAAGCCGACGACCTCATGCAGCAGGAGCTTTGAGCCATGGTGCTGCTCGCTGTCCTCTTCTTCCTATTCATGTTCGCGGGCATGCCGATCGCCTTCGGTATCGGCATCGCGGGCTTCAGTTTCTTCGCCACGAGCCAGTTCATCCCCGTGTCCATCGGCGTTCAGCAGGTGGCGGCGATGTCCCAGAGCTTCCCCCTGCTCGCCGTGCCGCTGTTCGTGCTGGCCGGCCACATGATGAACAAGACCGGCATCACGGAACGGCTCATCGGCTGCTCCAACGTGCTGGTGGCATGGATGTCCGGCGGCCTCGCCCAGGTCTGCATCCTGCTCTCGACGTTCATGGGCGGCGTCTCCGGCTCGGCGGTCGCCGATGCCGCCATGGAGGCGCGCGTTCTCGGCCCCTCCATGATCAAGAGCGGCTATTCGAGAGGCTTCACCTGCGCCTCGATCGCCGTCGGCTCGCTGATCACCGCGACCATTCCGCCGAGCCTCGGCCTCATTCTCTACGGCTTCGTCGGCAACGTCTCGATCGGCCGCCTCTTCCTCGCGGGCGTCGTGCCGGGCATCCTCATGATGATCGCCATGATGTTCACCGTGTGGCTCGTGGCGCGCAAGCGCGGCTATAGCGCCGCCGACGCCGTTCCGCCCACACTGCCCCGCGTCGGGCGCGCCGTCTGGCATGCCAAGTGGGCGCTGCTCTTCCCCGTGGCGCTTCTCTTTGCCATCCGCAGCGGCGTCTTCACCCCGTCCGAGGTCGGCGCCTTCGCGGTGGTCTACGCCGTCGTCATCGGCACCTTCGTCCACCGCGACCTGACCTGGGCCTCGTTCAACGAAGCGCTCAGCGAGAGCGTCCAGGACATCGGCGTCATCACGCTGATCATCCTGCTCTCCGGCATGGTCGGCTATGCCATCGTGTTCGAGCAGGCGCCGCAGACGATCGCCCAGGTGATGCTCGGCCTTTCCAGCCAGCCCGTCGTCGTCGTCTTCATGATCCTCGTCTTCATCTTCATCTGCGGCCTCTTCGTCGAAGCCACGGTGATGACGCTGTTGCTGACGCCGATCTTCGTGCCGATCATCACCAAGCTCGGCATGGACCCGGTCCACTTCGGCGTTTTGATGATGAGCATCATCACCCTTGGCGGCATGACCCCGCCGGTGGGTGTGGCGATGTACGCCGTGTGCTCGATCCTCGATTGTCCGGTCGAGGAATACCTCAAGGAATCGCTGCCCTTCCTGGTCGCGATCCTCATCGTCATCGCGGTCCTGGTGCTGTTGCCCGGTCTCGTCCTGTTCCTGCCAAACCTTTTGATGTGAGGCCGTCATGCAAGAATCTTTCAGGTGGTTCGGCCCAGCCGACAAAGTCACCCTTCCGGAAATCGTCCAGACCGGCGCCACCGGCATCGTCACGGCGCTCCACGACATTCCCTACGGCGAAGTGTGGACCGTGGAGCAGATCGAGGAGCGCAAGGCCTTCATCGAGCGCGAGTCTGACGGCCGGCTGTCGTGGGTGATGGTGGAGAGCCTGCCGGTTCACGAGTCGATCAAGCTCGGCGACCGGGACCTTACGCCGCTCTACGAGAACTACCGCATTTCGCTGCGCAATCTGGCGTCCTGCGGTATCAAGGCGGTCTGCTACAACTTCATGCCGCTTCTCGACTGGACCCGCACGCAGCTGCGGGAGCCGCTACCCGGCGGCGGTTCGGCGCTGCGCTTCAACATGCATGAATACGCCGCCTTCGAGGTCTTTATCCTGGAGCGCGAGGGCGCGGCGGAAACCTTCTCCGCCGACGTGCTCGAGCGGGCGAAGGCCTGGTTCGACGCCTCGACGCAGGAGGATCGCGACCGGCTGCTCAACTCGATCATGGCGGGCCTTCCCGGCGCCTATGAACGTTACGACGTCGCCGGACTGCGCGCGGTGCTCGCCCGCTACAAGGGCATCACCGTCGACGACATCCGCGCCAACTACGTCGCCTTCCTCAAGGCGGTCGTGCCGACGGCCGAAGAAACCGGCGTCATGCTCTGCGTCCACCCCGACGATCCGCCGCGTCCGATCTTCGGCCTGCCGCGCGTCGTCAAGAACGCCGAGGACATCGCCTTCATCCTCGACGCCGTTCCCTCGCTCGCCAATGGCCTGACGCTGTGCTCGGGCTCGCTCGGCGCCAATCCGGAGAACGACGTGCCGGCCATCGCCGCGCGCTTTGCCGACCGCATCCACTTCGCCCATCTTCGAAACGTGAAGAAGGAAGCGGACGGCTCGTTCCAGGAAGCGGCTCACCTTGCGGGCGACACCGACATGGTGAAGCTGGTGCGCGTGCTGATGGCGGAAGAGAAGCGCCGCCGCGAGAGCGGGCGCGCGGACTCGAATATCGTCATGCGGCCGGACCACGGCCACGAGATGCTTTTCGACGTCGGCCGCAAGACCCATCCGGGCTACCCGCTGATTGGGCGTATGCGCGGATTGGCGGAGCTTCGCGGCGTGATGGCGGCCATCAGCGCGATCGAAGGCTGACCCAACCGCTTTCCGAAGCAAAGCGCAGTACAAGTGCGAGAAGCTTATTGCCGGCGCCCATGGGCGCCGGTTTTCTTTTGGGAAGGCATGATCTGGCAAAGGCATGCGCCGCCCCGAGGGGCACCTTTCTTCCATCACGCTGGCGGGTTCACAGTTCGTTGATGAAGACCGACAAGTTCGCGGCTGTCTTTCGCCTTAGTCCCATGGTTTTTTCTGGAACTCTTTGCGAAGAATTAGCAGGACCGCCGCAAGAGTGGCGTCGTGCGGACCGAAGGGAACCAATGCGGAAATGAAGGTGTTGGCGAATAGACTGTGAGCTCGTCGGACATCTTCCGACAGGCGTCCGGTCGTATCGGGTCGAGCGAACACGCAGACATGAGTCGACGTGCGCCGCGATGGCGCGGGCAGGCCAGCGTGAGAAATCTAGCAGGCATTCACCGGAACAACCGCTGGAAGATCCATCTTAATCACGCATGGTCCGAGGTCGTTGTCATAGATCAAATGAGGACCTGAAAACCGGGCAAGGGAGCTTTCGCCAAAACAAGATTGTCCAGGTAGAGAATGGAGATCATATCGGGGGAGACACGGTGCCAATGATCTTCAACCGACAGGCACCACAGCCGGCCCCGTGAGAGCGAAGTTCAAACGTTCCCGACTCGGCCGATCTGCCAGGACCGCCAGTGCCGCACGGTCGGCGGTGGTCCCAAGGAAAGAGGACAGACATGATGGATACCGTTTCCGACGCCACCCTCGCAGAGCCCTGGGCCGGCTTCTCCGGAACCACCTGGCGCGAGGCGATCGACGTTCGCGACTTCATTCAGGCGAACTACAAGCCCTACGAAGGTGATGCCTCCTTCCTTGCCGGCGCCACCGACCGCACGAAGGCGCTCTGGGAGAAGCTGAGTGTGCTTCTCGCCGAAGAGCGCAAGAAGGGCGTGCTGGACGTTTCCGCTGACAAGCCCAGCTCGATCATCGCTCACGACGCCGGATACATCGATCAGGCCAACGAAGTTATCGTCGGCTTGCAGACGGACGCGCCGCTGAAGCGGGCGATCATGCCGAACGGCGGACTGCGCATGGTCGAGGGCGGCCTGTCCGCTTACGGCTTCAAGGCGGACCCGGTCGTCCACGAGATGTGGACGCACCACCGCAAGAGCCACAACCAGGGCGTCTTTGATGCCTATACGCCCGAGATCATCGCCTGCCGGAAGTCCGGCGTCATCACCGGCCTCCCGGATGCCTACGGCCGCGGCCGCATCATCGGCGACTATCGCCGCGTGGCTCTTTATGGCACCGACGCCCTTCGGGCAGCCAAGCAGAAGGAATTCCACGAGCTCGACGGCGCGGTCTTCACGGAAGACACGATCCGCCAGCGCGAGGAGCTTTCGGAGCAGTTCCGTGCCCTCGATGAGCTGCGCGAGATGGGCGCCAAGTATGGCTTCGATCTGTCCCGGCCGGCGCAAAACGCCCGCGAGGCGGTGCAGTGGACCTATTTCGCCTATCTGGCTGCGGTGAAGGAGCAGAATGGCGCCGCCATGTCCTTCGGCCGCGTGTCGACCTTCCTGGACATTTACATCCAGCGCGATCTCGAGGCGAACCTTCTCACCGAGGACCAGGCGCAGGAGATGATCGACGATCTCGTCATCAAGCTGCGTATCGTCCGCTTCCTGCGCACGCCGGAATACGACGAGCTGTTCTCGGGTGATCCGACCTGGGTGACGGAATCGATCGGCGGCATGGGCCTGGACGGCCGTCCGCTGGTGACGAAGTCGAGCTTCCGCTTCCTCAACACGCTGTTCAACCTTGGCCCGGCACCTGAGCCGAACCTGACCGTGCTGTGGAGCTCCAAGCTGCCGGAAGGCTTCAAGAACTTCTGCGCCAAGGTGTCGACCGATACCAGCGCCATCCAGTACGAAAACGACGACCTGATGCGCGAGAAGTGGGGCGACGACTACGGCATCGCCTGCTGCGTCTCGGCCATGCGCATCGGCAAGCAGATGCAGTTCTTCGGTGCTCGTGCAAACCTTGCCAAGTGCATGCTGTACGCCATCAACGGCGGTGTGGACGAGAAGAGCGGCAAGCGGATCGCGCCGGGCTTCGAGCCCATCACGAGCGACGTCCTCGATTATGACGAGGTGCTCGCCAAGTTCGACAAGATGATGGATTGGCTCGCCAAGACCTACGTCAACGCGCTGAACATCATCCACTACATGCACGACAAGTACGCCTATGAGCGTATCGAGATGGCGCTGCATGATCGTGACATCCTGCGCACCATGGGCTGCGGTATCGCCGGTCTGTCGGTGGCCGCCGACTCGCTCTCGGCCATCAAGCACGCCAAGGTGCATGTGATCCGCGACGAGAAGGGCCTGGCCGTCGATTACAAGATCGAGGGTGAATATCCGGCCTTCGGTAACAATGACGATCGCGTCGACGACATCACGGCGTGGCTGGTCAAAGCCTTCATGGAGAAGGTCAGGGCCCAGCCCTACTTCTATCGCAATGCGATGCCGACGCAGTCGGTCCTGACGATCACCTCCAACGTGGTCTACGGCAAGAAGACCGGCACCACGCCGGACGGTCGCCGCGCCGGCGAGCCTTTCGCTCCGGGTGCCAACCCGATGAACGGCCGCGACAAGAAGGGCTTCGTCGCAGCGGGTGCGTCGGTTGCCAAGCTTCCTTACGACGAGGCGCTCGACGGCATTTCGTGGACGGCATCGGCGACGCCAGGCTCCCTCGGCCGCACGGCGGAGGATCGGGTCAAGAACCTCGCCAACTGCCTTGACGCCTACACGGCGGCGGGCGGCTTCCATGTCAACGTGAACGTCTTCAATCGCGAGACGCTGCTCGACGCCATGGAGCATCCCGAGCTCTACCCGCAGCTGACGATCCGCGTCTCCGGCTATGCGGTAAACTTCGTCAAGCTGACCCGTGAGCAGCAGATGGACGTCATCAACCGGACCTTCCACGAGCACATGTAAGGTCTTCAAGGAGCCGAGCGGGATCTTCCCGCCCGGCTCCTGCCCTCCCCGACCACCTGACACCTTCGAGCCTTCGGCTCGACACGGCCTGGACAGGAGATATCGAGATGGCCTTTCGCATGACGGAATCGGTCGAAGCCCCCCAGCTCCACGTTCCCTCCGCGGTGCATCTGCCGTCCGACCACGGCTACATCCATTCTGTGGAGTCCGGGGCGGCGGTCGACGGACCGGGCATGCGCTTCGTCTTCTTCACCTCGGGCTGTCTTTTCCGCTGCTCCTATTGCCACAACCCCGACACCTGGAAGCTCCACAACGGCCGCTCCGTCACGCTCGATGAGGCGATGGCGGAGGTGAAGCCCTATGCCGGCTTCCTGCGCGTTGCCGGCGGCGTCACCATCTCCGGCGGCGAGCCGCTGATGCAGGCCGGATTCGTCGGCGCGCTCTTCCGGCGGATCAAGGACGAACTGCGGCTGCACAACGCCCTCGACACCCAGGGCTTCCTCCACGCCCATGTCGACGACAACTGGTTCGATCCCATCGATCTCGTTCTTCTCGACATCAAGCATTCCGATCCTGCCAAATACGAGAAGCTGACGGCGCAGCCGCTTCAGCCTACGCTCGACTTCGCCCACCGGCTGAAGCGCCTCGGCAAGCCCATCTGGCTGCGCTACGTCCTGGTCCCGAACCTCACCGACGATGCTGACGATGTCGCCCGCCTAGCGGATTTCGTCGCCGATCTGGGGTCGGTGGTGGAGCGGGTGGAGGTTCTTCCCTTCCACCAGATGGGCGCCCACAAATGGGCGGAGCTTGGCATGAAGTATCCGCTCCAAGGATGGCCGACACCCTCCAACGAGGCGACGGCGGCCGCGCGCTCTATCTTTGCCGAGCGCGGGCTGAAGGTCTTTTAAAGTTCATCCTGATCTCGCCGCCTTTCGGCTTGATCAGGTCGCGTCATGGCGTACCCTGCCGGCGACATGCCGAGGCATGGAAGATTGCGCGAAGGACGCCACCGATGACAGCCGCCGACCACGTGAACCACGCCAGGGGTCTCCCGAGCTTCGCCGATGTGGATGCCGCGCGCCAGCGCATCCTTGGCATCGCGCACCGGACGCCGGTGATGACCTCCCGCACCGCAAACGCGCTGACGGGCGCTCATCTCTTTTTCAAATGCGAGAACTTTCAGCGCGCCGGCGCCTTCAAGTTTCGCGGCGCCTGTAACGCCATCGCAGCCCTTTCGGATGAGGCGCGCGCGCGCGGCGTCGCGGCGTTCTCCTCGGGCAATCACGCCCAGGCGATCGCCTATGCCGCCAAGCTTCAGGGCGTTCCGGCCACGATCCTGATGCCGGCGGACGCCCCGGCGATGAAGCTCGCCGCTACACGCGGCTACGGCGCTGAGGTGATCACCTACGATCGCTATACCGAGGATCGCGAGGCTCTCGGCCGCGTTCTGGCCGAGGAGCGGGGGCTGACGCTGATCCCGCCCTTTGATCATGCGGACATCATCGCCGGCCAGGGCACTGCCGCGGCCGAACTCTTCGAGGAGGTCGGGCCGCTGGACATGCTCATCGTGCCTCTCGGCGGCGGCGGGCTAACCGCCGGCTCGGCCCTTTCGGCCGAGAAGCTGTCCCCCGACTGCGAAATTTACGGGGTCGAACCTGAGGCTGGCGATGACGGCCGCCAATCATTGAAGGCAGGCGAGATCGTCACCATCGCGGTTCCGCGTTCCATCGCCGACGGGGCGCTCACCAGTCGTCTCGGCCACTTGACCTTCCCCATCATCCGCCGCTTGGTAACGGACATCCTGACGGTGCCCGATGACGCCTTGGTCGAAGCCATGCGGTTTTTCGCCGAACGAATGAAGCTGGTGGTCGAACCAACCGGGTGCCTCGGAGCCGCGGCGGCGTTTACCGGCACCGTGCCCGTCGCGGGAAAGCGGGTCGGCGTGATTCTGAGCGGGGGCAATGTCGACATGGCGAGCTTCGCCCGGTTCTTCTGACGAACTCATCCAGATCTGTGCGACAGGACATGGCGGCGGTGTGACGCATGGGTGCCGAGCAGCGTTGACCTGAGCTTTTTTGCCATTTAAATGGATTTAAGTCGTCGCTAGCAAGGTCATCGCCGCTCCCATCAAAGGCTCCTGACCGCCAGCGACCGCCCGATCGATAGGCGCTTCCGCTATCGCGCATCTCCGGCCATCCGACCTGAGGTCGGGCTGGCCGCGGCACGGTGCAACGCCGTGCTGTCCCGTCAACCCTTCGAAGGAGGGACACCATGCCCGTCACCAATCCGACCGAGCTCGACCAGCTTGTTGCCCGCGTCAAAGCGGCCCAACAGGTCTATGCGGAATTCGATCAGGAGCGAGTGGATCTGATCTTCCGCGAGGCGGCGCTGGCCGTTGCCAACGCGCGCATTCCTCTTGCCCGCATGGCCGTCGAGGAGACGGGCATGGGCGTCATGGAGGACAAGGTCACGAAGAACCATTTCGCCTCCGAATACATCTACAACAAGTACAAGGACGAGAAGACCTGCGGCGTCCTTGACGAGGAGCCGGAATACGGCACCATGACGCTGGCCGAGCCGGTGGGCCTCATCTGCGCCATCGTCCCGACCACCAATCCCACCTCGACCGCCATCTTCAAGGCGCTGATCGCGCTGAAGACCCGCAACGGCGTGATCTTCTCGCCGCATCCGCGCGCCAGGAAGTCGACCTGTGAGGCGGCGCGCCTCGTTCTGCGCGCGGCGGTGAAGGCCGGCGCGCCCGAGGATATCATCGGCTGGATCGACGAGCCGTCGGTGGAGCTCTCCAACGCTCTGATGCGCCACAAGGACATTAACCTGATCCTGGCGACCGGCGGCCCCGGCATGGTGAAGGCGGCCTATTCGTCCGGCAAGCCGGCCATCGGCGTTGGCGCAGGCAACACGCCGGCGGTCATCGACGAGCACGCGGATATCAAGCGCGCCGTCGCCTCCATTCTCATGTCGAAGACCTTTGACAACGGCGTCATCTGCGCCTCCGAGCAGTCGGTGATCGCGGTCGATGCGGTCTACGACACGGTGCGTGAACGCTTCCGCAGCCATGGCGGCTACATTCTGTCCGGCAACGAGGCGGGCGCCGTGCGCGACGTGATCATGCAGAACGGAACGCTCAACGCCAAGATCGTCGGCCAGTCGGCTCCGACCATCGCCAAGGCGGCGGGCATTACCGTTCCGTCCGACACCAAGGTGCTCATCGCCGAGGTGGAAAGCACGGAGGAGGACGAGGTCTTCGCCCACGAGAAGCTCTCGCCGACGCTGGGCATGTACCGCGCCAAGGACTTCGACGACGCGTGCTCCAAGGCGGCGGCTCTGGTCGCCCTCGGCGGCATTGGCCACACCTCGGTTCTCTATACGGACCAGGACCTCGAGCCGCAGCGCATCGCGACGTTCGGCGACAAGATGAAGACCGCGCGCGTGCTGATCAACAGCCCGGCCTCTCATGGCGGCATCGGCGACCTCTACAACTTCCGCCTCGCCCCCTCCCTCACCCTCGGCTGCGGCTCCTGGGGCGGCAACTCCATTTCGGAGAACGTCGGACCGCAGCATCTCATCAACAAGAAGACGGTGGCAAAGCGAGCCGAAAACATGCTCTGGCACAAGCTCCCCAAGGACATTTATTTCCGCCGCGGCTGCCTGCCCTTTGCCCTTGAGGAGCTGAAGGGCAAGAAGCGCTGCCTCGTCGTCACCGACCGCTTCCTCTTCGAGAACGGCCACGTGAACGAGACGGTGCGCATCCTCAAGGAGCAGGGCCTCGAAGTGGAGGTGTTCTTCGAGGTTTCGGCCGATCCGACACTGGCGGTCGTGCGCAAGGGACTTTCCATGTGCAACGCCTTCGCCCCGGACGTGATCCTTGCCCAGGGCGGCGGCTCGCCGATGGACGCGGCCAAGATCATGTGGGTGATGTACGAGCATCCGAACGTCGAGTTCGCCGATCTCGCGCTGCGCTTCATGGACATCCGCAAGCGCATCTACCGCTTCCCCAAGCTCGGCGAGAAGGCGATGTTCGTCGCCGTCCCCACCACCTCGGGCACGGGCTCGGAAGTGACGCCCTTCGCCGTCGTTACCGACGAGAAGACCGGCATCAAGTATCCGATCGCCGATTACGAGCTCACCCCCAACATGGCGATCATCGACGCCGATCTCGTCATGCACATGCCGAAGTCGCTGACCGCCCATGGCGGCATCGACGCTGTGACGCATTCGCTCGAATGCTACGTGTCGGTGATGGCGAACGAATATTCCGATGGCCAGGCGCTCCAGGCGCTGAAGCTCCTGAAGGAATATCTGCCCTCGGCCTATAAGAACGGGGCGCGCGATCCGAAGGCACGCGAGCAGGTGCACAATGCGGCGACGCTCGCCGGCATCGCCTTTGCGAACGCGTTCCTCGGCGTCTGCCACTCCATGGCCCACAAGCTCGGCGCGGAGTTCCACATCGCGCACGGCCTTGCCAACGCGCTGCTCCTGTCGAACGTCATCCGCTACAATGCGGTGGACAACCCGACGAAGCAGGCGGCCTTCAGCCAGTACGACCGGCCCAAGGCGGTGTGCCGCTATGCCGAGGTGGCCCGGCATTTGGGTCTTGGCGGACGCGACGACCACCATTCCGTCGAAAAGCTCATCGCATGGGTGGACGACCTCAAGCGCGAGCTCGACATTCCGCCCTCCATCCAGGCGGCGGGTGTTGCCGAAGCCGACTTCCTAGCCAAGGTCGACCAGCTCGCCGAAAAGGCGTTCGACGATCAGTGCACCGGCGCCAATCCGCGCTATCCGCTGATCAGCGAAATCCGCCAGGTGCTGCTCGACAGCTACTATGGCCGCCCCTACGCGGAGCGCCACGGAGAGGCCCGCGAGGACGCCGGCGACGGCGAAGTCGTCGCGCTCAAGGCTCGCGGCTGACGCAAAACGGCACCGGCCCGGTGATCGACCGGGCCGGTGCCGACCGCTGATACCGAGTAAAGAGACGAGGACCGATCAGAAGTCGGTCCATCCGTCATCCACCGGCTCGGGCCGTGGCGCCGCATTGACGGAAGCGGGCATCCTCTGCCGTCTTGGCGGAGGAGGAACCGCGACAGGTACGGCGCGGGCCGGTGCATCTCGCCGCAAGAGCGTCGGACGTGAGGCGGGTGCCGGGATTCCACGAGAGATCGGAGCGCGCACGGGGCGCGCGAGTGTCGGCGGCACCGCGCGAAGAGCCGCGCGCTCTTGCTGATCGGCATGGCCCTTCGAAACGGTGGTCCGAAAGCTGGCGATAAGGTCGCCGAGATGGTCCGTCTCGCGAACCAGACTCTCCGCCGCCGCCGCCGCCTCCTCGACCATGGACGCCTGCTGGCGCGCAAGGCCGTCCAGATGCTCGGTCTCGCCGGCGATCTGCGCGAGGTTCGCGGCCTGCTCGCGGGTGCCCCTGGCGATCTCGCCCACCAGTGACGACATGGCCACGATCTCGGCGATGACTTCCTCGAAGCTTTCGCCGGAGGCTGAGACCAGCGCGACACCATCGGCGACATGGGCGCGCGAGGCGGCGATCAGGCTCTTGATCTTCTTGGCGGCCGTCGCCGAGTGCTGCGCCAGCGCCCTCACCTCCTGCGCGACCACGGCAAAGCCTTTGCCCGCCTCCCCCGCGCGCGCCGCCTCGACGCCCGCATTCAGGGCAAGAAGGCTTGTCTGGAACGCGATCTCGTCGATGATGCCGATGATCTTGCTGATCTCGGTCGAGCTCTTTTCCAGCCCATTCATGGCGGCAACGGCCCGGCCCACCGTCTCGCCGCCCTTTTCGGCGTTCGCCCTTGCGGCCTCGGCGGAAGTCTGGGCCTTGCCCGCATGTGTTGCCGTCGCTCCGATGGCCCGGCTCACCGCCTCGAGCGCCGCTATAGCCTCGGCGAGGCCGCTTGCCTGGCGTTCGCTCTGTTCGGCGAGACCGCCGGTGATCCCGTCGATTTCGCCGAGGCCCGCTCGAATCTCGTCCACCGACTCCACGACACCCGAGAGCAGATCCTCCAACTCGGCAACCGAGGCGTTGAAGCGCTGGCGGATCGGCTCGTGGTCCGGGCTCGCCGGGCGGTTCAGGCGGACCGTCAGATCGCCACCGGCAAGACGCTGAAAGCCGCGATCGAGATCGGCGGCAAAGGCGGAATGAGCCTCCGACCGATCGCGTTCGGCCGCGAGATGACGTTCGCGCTCAGTCTCGTTGTCGCGACGAAGGTCGGCGACCTCCTGCTCAAGTTGGTCGCTCTTGCGGGCAAGTTCGTCGGCGCGCAAAAAGACGCGCGCGAATTGGCCGATTTCGTCCTGGCGCTCATTGCCTGGGACAGCCACCGCGCGCTCGCCATCCAGAATGCGCCCCGCGACCTCGGCAAGCTCCAAGAGCGGCCGAACGAACACCCACCGGAGGAAGACGAAGAGACAGATCAAGACGAGCAGGAGGGCGGCGCCAGCGGCGATCAGCCTGGTCTTCACCGATGAGGCCGCGCCGGCCCAATCCACCTCGGCCGTGGCGGCCAAGATCCGGTGGTGATCCATGACATCGGAGAGGATGGCGCGCACATCGCCGAGATCGATATCCCCAACCCGACCGAGCAAGGCGTGGTCGTCGACGGTCGGATCGTCGACATAGCCCATCTCCCGCTCCGGGCCTTGCCGCTGCCAAGCGGCGACGGCGTCAGCAAGCCGCGCCAGGGCCGGCGCATCGCCCGACGCACGGCCGTCCCTTCGAGCAGCGTCCATATCGTGTTCGAAGGCTGATTTCGCGGAGGTGTAGGCGCGCTTGAAGGCTTCGTCACCTGTGAGAAGATAGGCGCGCGCCGCGCTTTGCTGCGCCAGGAGATCCTTCTCAACGGTGCTCAGCCCCTCCACCAGAGCGCGAGCATCGACCGCCGAGCCCGCGGCCTCAAAGGCCCGGTCGATGCCGGACAGCGCGAAGACGCCGGCGGGCGTCACCGCGACAAGCGCGACGACAAAGCCAACCGCCAGCTTTCGCGGCATCCCGACATTCCGAAAATTCACACGCAGGCTCCAGCGACACCCAACACAGCCGCGTCAATCCTACCCCGCAAAGTAGGAGCAGAACTTGCGCGAATGGATCAAATGTCGCCGCAGCATTTCCGCCGCCACGGGTTCAATGCCAGGCATCGGAGCCGACGGGCCTTCCCGCCGGCCGCGAGCCTCAACCGAGAGCGTGCAAGTGGGGGCGCCGCCCTGGCTCCGCGGTGGTCTGGGCATAACGAAGCGCCTGCATCCGCGAATAGGGCGTCAGCTGGCCCAGCCTTTCCTGTGCGAGCGGCGAGACATCGTATTCGCCGCATTTTGGGCAACGGATCGAGATGGCATCCGCCGGGCTGTCGATCCTATCGGCCGGGCCGCCACAGACGAAGCACTGCATATTTCCTCCCCTTCCCGACGGATCGCGAGGCTCTCCCCTCCTCGCAACCCCTCGAAGAATGCGCGCCGTCGAATAGGCTGGCAAGGTGCTTTAAGCCGCAGCTTCGCCGGAAGAGGCGGGCGCGGAAGGTGAGGCTACCTTGGCCTTACGTCAAATGCCCTTCACGGCTCCGCCGTCGCAGCGGACGAGGCTGCCCGTCACATAGCTCGCCCGCGCGCTGACCAGGAACGCGGCCACGGAGCCGAACTCCTCGACCGATCCATAGCGTCCGGTCGGGATGGCCGCGCGATTGGCTTCCCTAACGGCCTCGATGCTTTTACCCGTCCGTTTGGCGTTGGCAGAGTCCAGCTCCTGCAGCCGGTCGGTGTCGATCCGTCCCGGCAGGAGCATGTTGACGGTCACGCCGTCCTCCGCGACCTCGCTCGCCAAGGTCTTAGAAAAGCCGACGAGAGCCGATCGCAGGGTGTTGGAGAGGGCAAGATTCGGGATCGGTTGGACGACGCCCGAGGACGCGACCGTGAGAATGCGCCCCCATCCCGCCTCGCGCATCGCCGGAACGGCGCGGGTGGTCATCTCGATGATGCGCTCGACCATCATGGCGAACTGTTGCCGCAACACATCCAGCGACATGCCGGCGGCGCCTCCCGGCGGCGGACCGCCCGTGTTGTTGACCAGGATGTCGATCCCGCCCAGTTCCTTCTCGGCGGCGCTCATCAGGGTATCGACGAAGCCATCGTCCGAAAGGTTGGCGGCGACGAAATGCGCCTGCCCTTTTCCGCGCGCGTTGATGCGCTCGACATTGTCCGCCAGCCTGTCGGCGCTCCGGCCGCACAGGAGAACAGATGCCCCTTCGGCCGCGACCGCCTCGGCGATGGCAAGGCCTAGGCCGCGCGACGAGGCAAGGACGACCGCACGCTTGCCTTTGATTCCCAAGTCCATGAACCACCTCCTGTCCGTGTTGTTGATAGCGCATTGTCCGCCGAAGCCAAGGCAGCCGTGGCACAACCATCGGTGCAAGCTCGACAGGAAGGCTCGTTTGGCACGAATCCTTTAGAAAATTGTGGTTTGTTGAATCGCGATCATGACTTTCGAGGCCGTGCATGTTCCGCGAATTATTCAGCAACCCCGCAAGGCGCGACGCGGTCATCGCGACAGGCATGGCCATCGCTCTCTATGCGCTGTTCCTTTACCTCGACGCCTACGACAGATTCGCTGCCTTCATGAAAGGACACGAGAGCTGGGAGCTTGACGAGATCATCCTCGCCATCTTCCTGTCGGGCCTCTCGGGCTTCGTCTACGCTTGGCGGCGTCTTCTCGACCTCAAGCGCGAAGCCAAGCGCCGCAGCGAGGCGGAAGGCGAGGCGCTTTGGTTCGCCTATCACGACCCTCTGACGCGCCTGCCCAACCGGCACTATGTCGACGGCCGTATGAACGGCAGGAACAAGAACGCTACGAGCCCTGTCTCGGTCTTCGCCATCGATCTGGACGGCTTCAAGAAGGTCAACGACCTCGTCGGCCATCACGGCGGCGACGCCCTGCTCACCACGGTGGCCGAGCGGCTGCGGCAACTCTTCCCCGAGGATACCGTCATTCGCATGGGAGGCGACGAGTTCTGCGTCCTGTCGCAAACCCCGGCGGACGCCGCGGAGGAGATGGCGGAGCGGATGGTGGATTTGCTGAGCCGCCCGGTGATCATCGGCGGCATCCAAGTCGAGGTTGGCACATCCGTTGGCATAGGCCACAACCACGACCGCAAGGAGCGCCTGCAGACGGTCATGGAGCAGGCCGATCTTGCCATGTACGCCGCCAAGCGGCGCGGCCGAAACGGCGTCTGCGTCTTCGAGGCGTCGATGCGGGAAATCCTAACCGAACGCGTCAGGCTGGAGACGGAGCTGCGCGAGGCCGTTCGCGCGGGCGTGATCCGGCCGCACTACCAGCCGCTCATCCACCTCGACGGCGGCAAGATCCACGGCTTCGAGGCCCTGGCCCGTTGGACGGACAAGAGCGGCAACGCCGTCTCGCCGGCCGTCTTCATCGAGATCGCCGAGGAAGCGGGGCTGATCACCGACCTTTCGGGGCAACTCCTGCGGCAGGCCTGTCTCGACGCTCTCTCCTGGCCGAGCGAGACCCGCCTCGCCTTCAACATCTCCCCCGCCCAGCTCACCGACCGCCTGCTCGGCCTGCGGATCATCCAGATCCTCGGGGAAACAGGCTTTCCTCCTCGGCGCCTGGAGATCGAGATAACGGAAACGGCGGTCGTGCGCGAACTTGCGACGGCAACGCAGACCATCGAGGAACTCAAGCGCATCGGCATCCATATCGTTCTCGACGATTTCGGCACCGGTTATTCCAGCCTCTCTCAGCTCTCCAACATGAGCTTCGATGAGATCAAGATCGATCGCAGCTTCATGAACTCGCTCGGCGAGGAAGACAGCAAGCAGACCAAGATCGTGCGCGCCATCGTCGGCCTCAGCCAGGGCCTTGGCATCACGACGACCGCCGAGGGGATCGAGCAGCTTTCGCAGCTCGAACGCATCAAGGAGCTGGGCTGCAATCTGGGCCAGGGCTACCTCTTCGGAAAGGCGATGCCCGCCAACCATGTCGCCGGCTTTCTGGCCGGCAGGAACGCCCAGGAGGCGGACGTTCGCTTAGGCCGATAGTGGCCCGTGCGCCGAAGGAAGCGTCGGATCACTGAAGGTCGACGAAGACGCTGGCCCTTGCGGCGGCTCCCGCCTTATCCACCACGGATATCTCGACGAAGCCGGGCTCTTGCGGGCGCCAGGCTGCCTGCCGGCCGTCGAGGTTTTGCGCAATCGGGGCGCCGTCGACATACCAGGTGAAGGGCGGCTCGCCGTTTCTCACCTTCAGGAAGAGGTCGCTGTCGGCCCCCTGCCCGACAAGCTCGACCCTGGCGGCATTGGGCGGATAGGCGATCTCCGGCCTGAGGCGCGCATCGGCCTTTTCGGCGGCGCGGCCGAAGCGCTTCAGCGGAGGCGGCAGTCCCGCGCCGGCCGAGGCGAGAATGCCGGGCGGCGGCCCCGGCAGCGGCTCGATCGGTCCGATGCGGGCGAAGACGTCGCGCATCACGGGAACCGCCATGTCCTGCCCGACGAGGCCGGAGACCGGCGCACCGTCCGGCCGCCCGAGCCAGACGCCGACGACGTGGCGTCCGTCGTAGCCGACGGTCCAGGCATCGCGGTAGCCATAGGACGTTCCCGTCTTGTAGGCGACGAGACCGGGCGAGCCCTTGGCTGTCGTGGCCGCGCCCGCCAGAATGGACGTGACCTCCCAGGCCGCCTGGGGCGAAAGGATGCGGCGGCCTCTCGGCAGCGCCTCCCCCATCGTCACGTGCAGAGGCTCGGCGAGACCGCCATTGGCGAGGCCGCCATAGATACGCACGAGGTCCTCCAGCGACAGTCCGAGGCCCCCGAGGCCGATGGCGAGGCCCGGAATGGAACGATCGGAAAGGTCCGGCGCAGCGCCGGCCCTCTTCATCCGCGAGATCAACCTGGAGGGCCCGACGGCGGAGAGAAGCTCGACCGCCGGCAGATTGCGCGACAGCTGGAGCGCCCGGCGCGCTGTGATGATGCCCTGGAAGTCATGGTCGAAGTTCTGCGGCGTATAGCCCGAAAAGCCGCCGGGCGAGTCGTCGACCAGTGTCTCCGGATGGGCGATCCCGCGCTCGAAGGCGAGACCGTAGATCAAGGGCTTCAGCGCCGAACCAGGGGAGCGCTCGGAGCGCGTCAGGTCGACGAAGCCGTCGCGGCTCGCGTCGAAGAGATCGGGCGAGCCGACGGAGGCCAACACTTCGCCGGTGCTATGGTCCGACACGAGGATGGCGAGACTGAGCGGCCGCTTGAGGCTCGCCGCCTTGACCTGTACATAGGTTTCCAGACGCTCCTGGAGCGCCCGGTCGATGGTGAGGCGAATCTGGGCGCGGTCCGGATGCTCCGTATGCAGGCGATCGGCGGCATGGGCGGCCAACATGGGCAGGTCCATGCGGCGGGTCGGGACGGGCTCAGCCTTGGCGCGCCTCGCCTCCTCCGGCGCGATGACGCCGAGCGCCGCCATCCGGTCTAGCACCCGGTCGCGGCCGCGTTTGGCCTCGCCGGGGTTGCGATCCGGCCGCATCCTTTCCGGCGATTGCGGCAGGACGACCAGCAGCGCCGCCTCGGCGGCGGTCAGGCGCCGGGGCTCCTTGCCGAAAAAGGCGAGGCTCGCCGCCCGTACCCCCTCCAGATTGCCGCCATAGGGCGCCATCGAAAGATAAAGGGCCAGAATGTCCGCCTTGGAGCGACTGCGTTCCAAGGCCAGCGCCGAGAGCACCTGCTCGCCCTTGGCCGCAAAGCTGCGCGTCGGCAGGTCGAGGAGCATCCGCGCCACCTGCATGGTCAGCGTCGATCCGCCGGAGACGATGCGAAAATGCCGGAGAGATTGCCAGACCGCGCGGGCAAAGGCCGAGGGATCGATGCCGCCATGGGTCTGGAAGCGCTTGTCCTCCCAGGCCAGCAGCATTCGCAGGTAACGGGGGTCGACGTCGTCGGCGGTCGCCCGGAGCCGCCAACGGCCGTCATCGAGCGCAAAGGCGCGAAGCAGCGCCCCGTCCCTGTCGAGAACCTCGACGCCCGTCACCGGCGCCTGAAGGCTCGCCTCGCGCCGCTCGACCGCCGCCTCGAAGGAAGCGACCGCAACCACGAGAAGAACGGCACCGGCGAGCGCACCCGCCAGTGCCAACCGGGCCCCCCTCCTCATCTCAGCGGACCGGCGACGGAAACCGTATCCTCCGCCGTCCGGCCACGCCGGCTCGGGTCATACATGTTCTCGACGCTCGCGGCCGGGCGCACGAAGGTGCCCGGCGAAACGGCGCGCACGATATAGGCGAAGCGCCAGGGGCCCGTCTCGCCTTCGCTCTGATTGACGGCGGCGAGGAAGCGATCGGCGCGGAACTCGGTGTGGGCGGCCTCGCCCGTGAGTTCCAGCCAATCGAGGCTGGCGACGTCGCCGCCGCGCAGGATCGCCGGATTGTCGATCTCGAAGCCCGCCGGCAGCGGATCGTCGATCATCAGGCGCGCCGGTCCGCCATCGGCCGGCGTCACCTCAATCACCGCGACCAGACGCTCGCCAAGTTCGACCACCGAAGGATCGGCCTCCTCGCCGTCGAGCGTAAACATGCTGCGCTGGATGGCGTAGCCGTCGTTCGAAGCCGGCGGCGCGACCTTCGGCACGCCGGCGAGAGTCACCGCCGCGCCGACCGAGGCGGCACCCCGATTTTCAATCTCGAGCCCCGACTTCACGTCCACCGCGTCGAAGGAGCGGGCGAACGGCCCATCATGGGGCTTGCCCGCGACGGTGAGCTTCGGCGGGTTGCTCTCGAGCAGCGCGTGGGCGGCGAGCAGCGACCAGGCGTCTTCCTGGGTCGAGGTTCGCCTTTGCTCCTCGCGGCGCTGATTGATCTTCTGGACGAGCCCGTCGAAGACAACCCCCGGAACCTTGGTTTCGAGGCCGAGGGTCAGGACCGCCGCCTCGTCGCGCAGCACGGTGCCATAATCGCCAAGCGCGCCCTCGGGCAGGCGGCGGTTGTCGCCCAGGCTCTCTCGGAAGAGGGTTTCGGCCCTGAGACGATCACCATAAAGCGCCAGCGCCGCCCCGATCTGCGCCTTCGACAGAGGCGTCGGCAGCGC
Organism: Consotaella salsifontis; assembly: GCF_900167365.1. Classification (GTDB taxonomy): domain Bacteria; phylum Pseudomonadota; class Alphaproteobacteria; order Rhizobiales; family Rhizobiaceae; genus Consotaella; species Consotaella salsifontis. Next base: position 289,419 of record NZ_FUXL01000002.1, read on the forward strand.
CTCCGACTGGTTGTCCGCCGTATAGCGCAGGTCGCCGATGGCCGCCCGGCCGTTGCGGGCCAGCACGTAGTAGGCATAGGCCACCGGCCCCCAGTCGGGCTGATCGGGAAGATAGGCGAGGCTGTTTTTCAGATTGTCGAGGGCGAGCGTCATGCCCTCTTCCGGAACGGCGTATCCGGCTTCCTTCGCGCGAGTGAGGAAGTCGGTGACATAGGCATCCAGCCAAAGATCGCCGGAATCCGGGCGCCAGAGGCCAAAGGAGCCGCTGGACGACTGGTTGGCGAGTACGGCGGAGATCGCGTCGCCGACACGCTTGCCGACATCGACATTCTCACCGAGACCGGCCGCGAGGATCGTGCGGTCGAGATAGACCAGAGGCAGCGCGCGGCTGGTGATCTGCTCGGTGCAGCCATAGGGGTAGCGGTCGAGCGCGGCGACGACGCCGGCAACGTCGAAATCCGTCGCGCCCGAAACCGTGAGCGTTGCCGTCGCGGTGCCCGGCACGTACTCGGAGAAGAGCGCCGGGTCGAGCGACAGTGTTCCGCCATTGGCGGCCAGCGTCAGGCGGCTTTTCTCGATCGTCTTCGGCGCATTGGAGCGAACGTCGAGCGAGAACTGCTTGGTCAGCGTCTCGCCTCCCTCGACCGACAGCGTCAGCTCGAACGATGCATCGCCAATGGCCTTCGCCTTGATCGGGAAGAGCAGGCGCTCCCGCCCGCCTTCCTTGAGTGTCAGCGAGCGGGCGCCGTCATCGGAGAGCGATGCGGCCGCGCCGGCTTCCGAAAGCGTCAGCTCGGCGTCGCCCACCGGTCCCTCGACATGGGTCACGTCGACGGCGATCCGAGATTCGTCGCCGGGCGCCATGAAGAGCGGCCGACTGACCGAGATCACCACCGGATCGCGCACCAGCATGTCGGTGCTCGCCTCTCCGACGGCGGTCTTCGTCCAGGCGAGCGCCATCAGCCTCAAGGTGCCGTTGAAGTCCGGGATATCCAGGGAGACGTGCGCCTTGCCGTCCGCGCCCACCGTCACAAGGCCGGAAAACAGCGCGACGAGCTGATCCATCGGCGGCGGGCTCTCGTAGCTCGCGCCCGCATCGCCGCCGGAGCGCACCGCCCCCGGCGCCCCCTGCATCCGGTCGATAAGCTTGGAGTAGAGATCGCGGATTTCGACGCCGAGCCGGCGCTGGCCGAAATAGTGGTCGGAGAGCGAGGGCGGCGAGAACCGCGTGATGTTCAGAATGCCGACATCGACGGCCGCCAGCGTCAAATAAGCCGTCTCGCCGGCTTTTGCCCCGGAAACATCGACGGCGACATCGACGGTGCGGCGCGGCTCGATCTTGTCCGGCGCCTCGATCTTGACTGAGAGCGCTCGCTCGCCGGGATCGACAGCGGCATGGGCGAGACCGATGGCCCGTCCCGGCATGCGCTTGGCCGAAAGGTCCATCGGGCGATAGACGATCGCCGTGACATAGGCGCCAGGACCCCAGTCGCGCGTGACCGGCAGCTCCACATCGCCACCTTCGGCGGGAATGTCGACGCTCTTCGTCGCGACCACGCGCTCGTCCATCACCAGCACCTCGGCCTTTCCGGCAAAGCGCGGCTCGATATGGACGACGGCGGTTTCGCCCACCGCGTAGCGCGGCTTGTCGAGCGAGACCTTTGCCATTTCAGGAGTATCGAGCGAGGTCGCGGCGATGGACCAGCCCGCCTCGAAGGCGAGGCTCGCCGGAACGGCGGCGCCATTGGGATCGCGCACCACCAGCTCGTAATCGCCCCACTCAACCGGCAGGGAAAGCGATGCCGGCTGGTCGGTGGCGATCGAGAGCGTACCGCTCGCCACCCGTTCGGAAGAGCGGATCGGCTCGTAGTTCCACTGGCCGTTGGAGGAATACCACTGGAACCGGGTGTTGATCTTGTTGAGCACCCATTCGGCCTTGTCCAAGGCCGTGCGCTGCCCCTTGGCGTCGACGGCGATGAGGTCGAAGCCGGCTTGGCCGCCCTCTTCCACCGCGCCGGAGAATCTCGACTTGAGGCCGAGGCGCGCCTTCTGACCCGTCAGCGGCTGGTCGAGGGTGCGCTCCACTGGACGGCCCGCCGGGTCCATAACCCTGACCTGAAGCGACACTTGAAGGGGACGGGTCGTCGCCGGCACCTCGAACGGCATCAGCGAGACGGTAGCCTTGCCCTCTTCGTCGGTCGTCGCTTCCTCGAAGGGTTGGCGCATCGAGGTGGGTTCATCATCCGTCAGCCCGAACACGAAGCCCGGATAGCCCGAAAGCTCGCGGGTCGCCGTCACTACGGCCTCGCCGCCGACCGTGAGATTTCCGGCCGGAGCGCCGAAGAGGAACCGCGCTGCCACATCGACCGGCGAAGGCGCCGCCGGATCAAGGGTTTCAGCTTCGGCGGTAAGATCGAAATCGAGCTTTTCGGGCTCGAAATCCTCGACCACGAAGGTCTTCTCGGCGAGCGCCGGCCGCTTGGGATCGGTGAAGAGCTGGAGCTTCCAGACGCCGCGCTGCGCATTTCGAGGAACGTCGAAGGCGAAAGCGAAGCCGCCGGCGCCGCCATCCTTCACTTGCCAGCGGCGATGCTCGACGCCGTCCGGCCGCGTCGCGATGGCCGTCAGAGTGAGGTTCTCCACCGCCCGGCTCTCGGAATCGCGCACAAGACCGGTGAACCAGGCGGTATCGCCGGCGCGATAGATGCCGCGCTCGGTGGTCAGGAACACGTCGAGCGGCCCGGCGGGCGCCCGGCCGGAAACGCCGCGATCCGTCAGATCGAAGGGAGCCGCGGTCAGGTCCAGGAAGACGAAGTCCTCGCCGTGTCGTGCCGTCAGGACCGCCGGCCGGTCGCTACCGGTGCCGTTCATCAGCCCGGCGGGGAGGCGCGCATGTCCCGCGCTGTCGGTCGCGATGGTGCCGAGCTCCCGATTGTTCGCGGCAATCAGCGTCAGCTGAACATCAGCCAGCGGATTGGCGCTTCCCAGCGAGCGGGCAAAGACGTGGAAGCCGTCGGTGGCGGAGAAGCTGACGAGGCCGATATCGCTGACGACAAACCACTGGGTCGCAACGGAATCCTGATACTGCGGACCGTTTTTCGCTTCCGCCGTCAGCACATAGACGCCCGGCGTCATTTCTGGCGCGATCTCGGCGACGGGAATCGCCGTCGTCACCTCCTGGTTCGCCTCGCGGGCGACGGTGACGTGCCCCTTCCAAACCGGGCTCGCGACATTTTCAGAGAAGTCGCTGATTTGCCAGGAGGAAAGCTGACGCAGGAACTGCCCATCCGTGATCACGCGCGAGAGCGCACGCTCGCCGACGCGCTGAACGGTCGCCTCGATCTCGTCGGTGTTGACGGTGACGACCGGAATTGTCGGCTTTCCGCCGGCGGGCAGCACATAGGCGTTGGTCGAGAAGCGCACGGAAGGATCGCGGTCGCGCACATAGATGCTGAGCTCGGCCTGCTTCTCCAGCACCTCGCCATCCGACGAGCGGATGCCGGGCCGCACCACCAGCCGGTAACGCTCTCCATGCTTGACGCCATCGACGCAGATCTGGTTGCCGCTCGCCGTCACCGGCAGCGTATCGCCGTCATCGACATGCACATAGTCGCCGGCCGTTTCCCCGGTGGTCAGGCTGGGCGCGAGGGTGTCTGAAAAGGTGAGGCAGAGGCGCGGCGCGGCGGCATTGTTGTCGACGGAATGATCGGTGATGCGGAAGCCGTGGCTGGCGACGGCCGCCTCCAGCTTTTCTCTGGTCTGCGAATCATCAGCGATGGCAATGCTTTGCCGATATATTTTGATCGCCGACTTCCAGTTTTCGGCAGCTTCATAGACTTCACCTAGAACACGAAGAGCAGCGGAGCGGTCGGCAGGCGTCTTGGCGGCAAGCGCGGCATTGACCGCCGCCGGTTCGCGCAGCGCGGCGTTCTCGCGCTGCTCGTCGTAATTCTCGGGTTGATTGGCAAGCGCGGCGTCCGCCAGCCCGCGCCAGGCGCGCGCGCTTTCGGGCTCGCGGCGCAGCACCTCGCGCCAATCGGCGATGGCGTCGGGATAGGCGAGCGCGGTGGAAGCTCGCTCCGTCAGTTCCTTGACAGAAAGGGCGGCCCTGTCCTGATCGCGGTCCTCGTCCGCGATTTGCACCCGGAGCTGCTTGGCGGCGTCGAGCACGGCCCGCGGCAGGAAGGCCAGATCGGCCTCGCGCTTCTCCATCGACGGCTCATCCGCCCCGTCCTCGGCGACCAGGCGCCCGGCGGTCGCGCCTTTGGCGCTCCGCAGTTCGCCGACTCCATCCTTGAGGAGGCACCAGCCGGTTTTCTCGTTCAGCGTGAAGGCCTGGCAGCGCTCGTCGCCGAAGCAGGCGGCGGTACAGCCATCGAGGTCGACGCCCTTCACGATATCGAGGTCATGGCCGAAATAATCGGCGCCGGGGGTGGTGACCACCTTGACCGGACGCCCAGCGGGATCGGCACCCTTGGTTGCGGCCGCATCCTTGGCAGTGGCCGCGCCTGACAACAAAAAAGCCGCCAGCAGCGGCAAGGCCAGAGCGAACTTTCCGGGTCTCGACAACCACGCCATGCCACCCTCCCTGACTGTTCGCCCGCCATCTTAAAGGGGCGGGATCAGGTGCGCCAGAGTGACGCGGAAACATGACAGGAGTTTTCCACGCCCGCCAGCGCGCTCGGAGCGCCCGCTGTTCAGCGAACGCTCCGTCATATCGTCAGGCCGGCTCCGAAGACGGCTCGCCGGCATCGTTGGATGCGGCTTCCGTCTCAGGCTTCTCCGGCCGGTGAATGCGGAACCAGGCGACGTAGAGCGCGGGCACGAAGATCAGCGTCACCAGCGTTCCGGCGATGATGCCGCCCATCATGGCATAGGCCATCGGGCCCCAGAACACCTCCCGCGCGATCGGGATCAGCGCCAGAGACGCTGCCGCCGCCGTGAGAAGGATCGGGCGCGCGCGCATCTGGCTGGCTTCGTAGACCGCGTCCCACGGGTGGAGGCCCTGCCCTTCCAGAATGTGGATCTGATGGACGAGGATGATCGAGTTGCGGATCAGAATGCCGACGAGCGCGAGGACACCGAGGATCGCGACGAAGCCCAATGGGGCGCCGCTGGGCAAAAGAGCGGCGACAACGCCGATGAGCCCGAGGGGCGCCGCCGACAGGACGATGAACATGGCCGAGAAGCTCTGCATCTGGATCATGATCAGCGTCAGCATCGTGAAGATCATGGCGGGCACGACAGCCGCGATCGGCCCCTGGCTGTCCTGGCTCGACTCGACCGTGCCCCCCACCTCGACATCATAGCCGCTTGGCAGCTCCTTGTTGAAGGAGGCGATCTTCGGCTCCAGATCCTTGGCGACGGTCGCCGGCTGGGCCGAGCCTCTGATCGCGGCCATGACAGTGATGGTGGGCACGCGGGAGCGGCTATAGACGATCGGGTCCTCATAGCCGAAGCCGTAGTTGACGAGGCTCGACAGCGGCAACGAAACCCCGCTCGCATTGACCAGCTGGAGGTTCTCGATGGCCGAGATGGAGTCGCGGTCGGACTGGCGCCCGCGCACCACGACGGGCACGAGATAGATGCCGTCGCGGATCTGGGTGATCGTTACGCCGTCGAGCACGGAGTTGAGCGCCGAGGCGATCTCCTTGGAGGTGATGCCGAGCTGGCGCGCCTTGTCCTGAAGGATCTCGACCTTGAGGACGCGAGCCGGCTCGTTCCAATCCATCACGATGTTGTCGAGGCGGTGGTCGGTGGCGAGCACGGCCTCGAGTTCGCGCGCCTTCGCTCGAACGACCTCGATATCGGGACCGCCGAGGCGATACTGGATGGGCCGTCCCACGGGCGGGCCAAGCTCCAGACGCTTCACGTAGACGTCCGTGCCGACGAAATGATCGCGCGAATAAGCGTTGATGCGCTCCATGACCCGCTCGCGCGCCTCCATGTCCTTGGTGACAAGGACGATCTCGCCGAAGAACGGGTTGGGCGCCCCCACGTCGAAGGCGAGGATGAAGCGCTCCGCCGAGCGGCCGACATAGGAGCTCCAATGGTCTATGTCGTCGTCGCCGACGAAGGTCTTCTCAAGCTCGTCCATCTGCGCCTTGGTCTCGGCGATGGTCGCATTGCGCCGCAGGGTGAAATCGACGATCAGCTCGGGGCGGTCGGACGTCGGGAAAAACTGCTGCTGGACGAACTGCATCCCATAGACCGAGGCACCGAACAGAAGCACGGTGATGAGGATGGTGGTGAAGCGCCACTTCATCCCGGTGCGCAGCAGCCAGCCGAAGGCCCGGCGAATGCGATGGGGCTTCTCATGATGCGCCTTCATCGTCTTCGGCAGCATGGTGACGCCGATGAGGGGCGCGAACAGCACGGCGACGATCCACGACAGGAGCAGCGAGAGCGCCAAAACCTGGAAGAGGGAGAAGGTGAACTCGCCCGCCATCGACCGATTGAAACCGATGGGCAGGAAGCCCGCGACGGTGACGAGCGTGCCCGACAGCATCGGGAAAGCGATGGACGTCCAGGCGAAGCTCGCCGCCTTCTCTCGGCTGTCGCCGGCCTCCAGCCGCGACACCATGGTTTCGATGGCGATCATCGCATCGTCGACGAGAAGGCCAAGGGCGATGATCAGCGCGCCCAGCGACACCCGCTGAAGGGTGATGCCCATGATCTCCATGCCGATGAAGGTCAGCGCCAGGACGAGCGGAATGGCCAGCGTCACCACGAGGCCGGCGCGCAGGCCGAGACTGACGAAGCTGACGGCGAGAACGATGATCACCGCCTCGGCCAGCGAGCGCGTGAAGCCGCCCACCGCCTCCTCGACCACCGCCGACTGGTCGGCGACCTGATGAATTCCCACACCCACCGGAAGCTCGGCCGTAACCTTGCGCATCTCCTCCTTCAGCTCCTCGCCGAAATCGAGGATGTTGCTGCCCGTCTTCATGCCGACGGCGAGGCCGATGGCCTGCTGGCCGTTGTAGCGGAAGAGGTCCTCGGGCGGGTTCTGATAGCCGCGCGTGATGGTGCCGAAATCCGAGAGCCGGAAGAAGCGATTGTTGATCCTCAGATTGACGTTTCTGAGGCTCTCCTCGGAAGTGTATTGGCCGTTGGTGCGCACCAGGATGCGTTCCGGGCCGGACTGGATGACCCCCGAGGGAACGATGGCATTCTGGGCTTGGAGCGTGGCGATGATCTGCTGCTGATCGAGCCCGAGCGCGGCGATCTTGCGCAGCGAGAATTCCAGATAGATGACCTCGTCCTGCGCCCCGACGAGCTCGACCTTTCCGGCGTCGGGAAGCTGGATGATGCGTGTTCTCACGCCCTCGACATAGTCCCGCAACTGGCGCTGGCTGAGACCGTCAGCGGTGAAGGCGTAGATGTTGCCGAACACGTCGCCGAAATCGTCGTTGAATGAGAACCCCTGGAACTCGCTGGGAAATTCCGGGCGGATATCATTCATCATGTTGCGCACCCGCACCCAGGTGTCGCGGATGGTGCGCGCCGGCGTCGTCGGCAGAAGGTTGACGAAGATGACGGTGCGGCCCGGCGTCGTGATCGAGCGGGTGTAATCGAGAGAATCCAGCTCCTGGAGCTTCTTCTCGATGCGATCGGTGACCTGCTCGGTCATTTCCTTGACGGTGGCGCCGGGCATGGCGGCGGACACCACCATCGTCTTGATGGTGAAGTCGGGATCTTCCGCCCGCCCCAGGTTGAGGTAGGACATCGTGCCCGCCAAGAGCGCCGCGATCATGAAGAACCAGATCATCGAGCGATGATGGAGCGCCCAGTCGGAGAGATTGAACGACTTCACGACGGCTCTCCCGACAGGGTCACGGCCTGGTTTTCCTCCAGGCTATGGACACCGGCAATCACCACGGTCTCGCCCTCGTTGAGCCCGGAAACCACTTCGACGACGTCGCCACGCCGCTCGCCCAGCGAGACCTTGCGTTTCTCAACCGTGCTCGCCTTGGGCGGCACGACCCAGACATATGCCTCGCCGCCCTCCTCCAGCACCGCCGTTTGCGGAACACGGATCAGGTCATCGCTGGAGCGCACGGGGAACGCGCGGATCAAGGCCCCCAGGCGAAAGCCCGGCGGCGGCTGGTCGAGCAGGATGCGCACCCGGTTGCTGCGGGTCGCGGCATCCGCTTCCGGCGCGATCTCGCGAACGCTGCCTTCGGTCGCCATCGTCGGGTCGGTCTGAAGGCGGACGCGGAAGCGATCCGCAACCTTGATCCCGTCCAGTTCGTCCGTAGGAATATCAACGACGGCCTCGCGCACGTCGGTGCGCGCGATCGTCATGACCGGCTGGCCGGCGGCGGCAACCTCGCCGACATCGAGCGAGACCTGCGTGACCACCCCGTCATAGGGCGCGGTGAGAACGGCATAGGTGAGCGCATTCTCTGCTTTCGCCAGTTCGGCCTCGGCGCGCTCCAGCGCAGCATCCGCCGTGCTTTTCGATTGGTTGGCGGATTCGAGCTCGGCGGAGGAGACGGTCTTCTCCTCGAACAGCCGGCGCGCGCGCTCAGCGCTCGCGGCGGCGTTGTCGGCCTGCGCGCGGGCCGAGGCGACCTGCGCCTTCGCCTGCCGAACGGTAGCGGACAAGGTTTCGGCGTCGATCGCCGCGACCTCCTGGTCCTTCTTCACCTCCTCGCCGACATCGACGGCGCGCGAGACGATGCGCCCGAGCGTGCGAAAGGCGAGGTTCGTTTCGTAGCGGGGCGCGATGGTACCGCTGAAACCCTGCTCGTCGGTGCTTGAGCGCGCGGCGGTGGTCGTCAGCACGGGCCGGGGCGGCAGCGGCTCATCCTTCGCCTCCTCGCGGCAGGCGGCCAGCGACAGAAGCGCCAATCCGGTGAAGAAGCTCGTCACGGAACGTCGCATCACAGCGCCTCTTCCTTCGGTTCCACCGCCTCGCCGGGACGAAGAAGCTGCGAGCCGGCCGCCACAACGCGATCGCCGGAGGCAAGGCCGGAAACGATCACGATATCCTTCGAGTCGTAGCGAGCGATCACGACGGGCTTCAGCGACACGGTGTTGTCGTCGGCGACCACCCAGACGGCGGGCTTGCCTTGGTCGGCCATGAGCACCTGCCAAGGCAGCACGATGGCGTCCTCGACAGGATCGCTCATCGCGTGGCCCATCACCGCCGCGCCCAGCGTCATGCCCGGCGGCACCTCATCGAGCGCCACCTTGACGATCACTGTGCCCGTCGCCGGGTCGATCAGCGGCGACACTTCCCGGACGTGGCCGGTCGTGTGAACCGTGGGATCGGCCACGAGCGCAAGATCTATGGTTCGAATGCGGCCCGAGGCTTCCGCCTTCGTCACCAGCTGCTCCTGGACATGAAACACGGCGTCGCGCGCACCGTCCTGAGCAAAGCCGAACACGGTCTGGGCCGCGCTCACCACCTGGCCCGGCTCCACCGAGCGGGTTGTGATGATGCCGGCGGCATCGGCTCGAAGCACTGTGTCGGAGAGCGCGGTGCGCGCCGTCTCAAGCTCGGCCTTGGCGGCATCGAGCGCCCCTTGTGCCTTCTTGACCGCCTCCTCGGCGGAATCATAGGTGGAGCGGGTGGTGTAGCCGCTCTTCAAGAGGGCGCTCTGGCGATCGAAGTTCGACGTCGCTTGGCTGAGCTGCGCCTCGGCCGAGCGAACAGCCGCCTCCGCCGCCGCGACATCCGCCTGCTGCTGGGCCGGATCGAGCCGCGCGAGCTCCGTTCCCTTGTCGACGTGATCGCCCACATCGACCATGATTTGGTCGACTCGACCTCCGGTCTTGAACGAGAGGGAGGCGCTGTCGCGTGCCGCGATCTCGCCCGTGAGGGCGATAGTCCGCTGGTAGGGTCGTTCCTTCACGGTAACGACGGAAACCGGCCGTGGCGGGCGTTGGCTGAGAGGCTGCTCGTCGCTGCAGGCCGCCAGAAAGAGCATTGCCCCGAGCCCCAGAAGAATCGGGATGGTCGGATGTGCGCGCAAGGAGGGCGCTCCATATAGTTTGGCCAAGAAGATGCTTTATATTAAAGCTAATTAACGAACGGTTCGCAAGCAGGGAGGCGGAACATGGACGAGAAGCCGGCTTTTCAGGACGTGCAGCGCCTTTTTCATCGCGCCGTGCGCATGGTCATAGCGCGGGATCAGGAGTTGGCGAGTCGGCGCGGCTTGGCGCTGAAGGACCTCGCCTGCCTCAGCTTTCTGGAAATGAGCGGAGAAGAGGGCATGTCGGTCAGCGCGAAAATGATATCGCAGCATGTGGCGCTGACCACCGGCGCGACCACCGCCTTGATCGACCGCCTGGAGCGGGAGGGCTATGTCGCGCGGCGACCGAACGCGGCGGACCGCCGGGGTGTGACCATCGAGCTGGTCGGCGACAAGGCGCGCACGGTTCTGGAGGAGAACCGCGACCTGCGCGAGGCGCTTTGCACCACGTGGAAAGAGGCACCGGCCGAGGACGTCGCCGCCGTCGTGCGTTTCCTCACCGCGGCGCTGGAGCGGGCGGACGCGCCAACTGGCGAGGAAGAACGAGAGCGCTGGTTCAGCCCCCTAGTCGAGCAGCCCCACAGCGCCCCCGCCTCACGCCCCCATCAGCGCATTCAGGACGACGATCCAGGCGCAGAGGACAAGACCGCCGAAAAGGACGAAGGTCCCGTTCCACTGCCAGCCGACACGCAGGGGCGGAACGCCGCCGAGCCGCCCGACGAGCAGCACCGTGGCGGTGAAGGGCGAGGTCGCGCCGCTCAAGGCCCAGCCCGCCGTGATGGCAAGGACGATGACGCTCGGCGCGATGCCAAGCGTGGTCAGACTCCCCAGCATCGGCCCGAGCAGGGTGACGGCAAGGATAGGATTCATGCCGAGCTGGCCGGTGAGCGGGATGAGCCATACCACCAGGACGAGGGCGACGGTCGGCGAAAGGGCGCCGAAGGAGAGACCGCCGGCAGCGGCGAAAGGTGCCAGCAGCGCGCCGCCGAGTTCGCCGATGACGCCCGCCATTACCAGCAGCACCACTTCCGAAACGTAGGACGGCAGATCCCGAACCACGTAGGCGCCCGCATACTCGACCACATGGTCGAGGCCGGTGCCGCTTCGCCCCATTCCCTGGAGGGTGAGCCAAAGGAGGCTGAGGATCGGCACCACCAGCATGACGATGGCCGTTACCGCCAGACCAGTCATCACCTCGATCGTTCCGGTGACGGCGCCCAGGATGACAAGAAGCGCGAGAAGCGGATAAAGGTCGCGCCAGGAGCCTGATATGGAACGGCGTGCGGCGCCCGCCGGGCGCGGCGTCGAGAGCTTCGGCTTGACGATGGTGTCGAGCAGCCAGCCCGTGGCGCCAAGAATGACGGAGCTCACCAGAGCCGGAGCGGCCGTCGCGCTCCAGCTGGCTCCTGGAACAACGGAGGTGGAGATGGCCATCGAGAACGCCAGCGGCGACCAGCACAGGCTGGTGCAAAAGCCGCGCTGGATGGCCAGAAGCATGCGCCGGTTGCGGATGGCGCGGACCTCGGCGTTCTCCTCCTTCTGGTTGACGGACTCGACCAGCCCGCCCAGCAGGGTGATGGAGCCATAATTGAGAATGAGCGCGAAGAGGTGGCCGCCGGCCGTCAGGGCGGCGTAGCGCCGGCCCGGCGGCTGTTGGGCGAGATAAAGGCCGCAGCGCTGGACCGCTGGCGAGTAGGCCGAGGGAATGCGCAACGTGGCGAGCGCCACGAAGAAGGAGGCGATGAAGACGCCACGCCCGACCGCGTTCTCCAGCGTCCGACGCCAATCGGGATCGATGACGATGGTGCTCGCAGCCAGCGCGAGCGCCACGGCGACAAAGCCAAACCGGGTCGCGGAGAGGCGGGGCAGAGCAAGGCAGATCAGCACGACCAGAAGGATGCCGCCCGCCACATCGAACACCGCCCCGCCGATCCACGCGGACAGGATGCCGAACACCATGATCGTGATCTGGATCAGTCCAAGGCTGGCGGATATGGCGGCGCGGCGGTCATGAGGCATACGGGAACGCGATCTCAAGGTGCGATGACGAGAGGGGTGCCGGACCGGAACCCAAGAAAGGGCAAAAAATGGCGCGACGGCCGCCAGGACTATGCCATCGAGCCATCGGGCGCCACCTGCGAGGAGAGAGGGAGGATCGCGCTCCTCCCCCGTTTGTCAACGCTGGACGATCTCCGGCCCGAACATGGCGTTGGGCAGGGCGGTGGAGAGCGCCGGGATGTACGTCACCATGATGAGGAAAAGGAAGAGCACGGCGACGAAGGGCATCGCCGCCTTCACCACCTGAACCAGGCTCATGCCGGTAATGCCCGAGGTGACGAAGAGGTTGAGCCCGATGGGCGGCGTGATCATGCCGATTTCCATGTTCACGACCATGATGATGCCGAGGTGGATGGGGTCCACTCCGAGCTGGATGGCGATGGGAAACACCACGGGCGCGACGATGAGGAGCAGGCCCGAGGGCTCCATGAACTGGCCGCCGATGAGCAGCAGTACGTTCACCGCGATGAGGAAGGTGAACCAGTTGAAGCCGATGCCGATCATCCAGTCGGTGATGATCTGGGGCACCCGCTCGGCCGTCAGCACGTGGGCGAAGAGCAGCGCGTTGACGATGATGAACATCAGCATCACCGTGACCTTGGCCGAGTCGACCAGCACCTTGCGCGTGTCCTCGTGGAAGAGGGTGCCGAGCGTGTGGCGAAGGCTGAGTCTCACGGCCCGTGCGAAGATCGCGGCGCCGCCGGCGAAGCAGGAGCCGGCATTCGCGCCGATCTCGCCGCCACGAAGACGGACGTAATAGAGGGCTCCGGCAAGACCGAGGGCAAGGCCTGAAACGATCGTAAGCCAGGGCGCCATGACGGAGGGTGCGAGCAGGAAGAAGACGGCGAACCACGTAATGATGAGGCTCGTTCCATAGATCGCACCGGAAAAGCCGATGCGCCCCTCTTCGGGATCGGCCGGCTCGAACCACGAGACGCCCTTCATCGGCCCCATGTCGCGATAGACAAAGAGGGCCGTCCAGAATGAATAGACCGCCGCCACCGCCGCAGCCTCGGTCGGCGTGAAGACGCCGCCATAAATGCCGCCGAGAATGATGACGATGAGGAAGAGGCCGAAGCCCGCTTCCTTGCCCGCATCGATGATCTGGCGAACACTCTTGCGCGGCTCGGCCGGCAGCCCCTTCATGCGCGCGACGATGTAGATCAGCCCCATCAGCATCGCGCCGGCCAGGAGGCCAGGGACGACGCCCGCCATGAACATGCGCCCCACCGAGACATTCACGGAGGCGGCGTAGACCACCATGACGATCGAGGGCGGGATCAGGATGCCGAGCGTTCCGGCGTTGGCGATGATACCGGCGGCAAAGCTCTTGGAATAACCGACCTGGACCATGCCGCTGATGGCGAGGGTACCGATGGCGACGACGGTGGCCGGCGAGGATCCGGAGAGCGCGGCGAAGAGCATGCAGGCCAGCACCGCCGCGATGGCGAGACCGCCACGAATATGGCCGACCACAGCGACGGCGAAGCGGATGATGCGCCTGGCCACGCCCCCGGTGGACATGAAGGACGAGGCGAGAATGAAATAGGGAATGGCCAGCAGCGTATAGTTCTGCGAGGCGGTGAAGAGCTGCTGGGCAACGGACGAGACGCTGTCGTTGGAGAAATAGGCGATGATCAGCGTCGAGGAGAGCCCGAGCGCCACAGCGATCGGCACGCCGAGAAACATCAGGCCGAGAACGAGGCCGAGAAGGATGAGCGGTTCCATCGTTATCCTCCCTCAGCGCCCGGTCGGCCGGCCGTCTTCCGGCCGATGTGGTCGATGGCGAGCGTCATGCGCCTGTTTCTGCTCTGGTGTCTCAGCGCTTTCAGCGAAGACCTCGTCGAAAGGTTCTTCGCCGGGCTCATGGTCGGCCAGCGCGCCCCGGTTCTCGGCGACCAGCTCCTCCGCCTCGTGGCTGGCGACCACCAGTTCGCGCTTGCCGGTGGCGATCTGCCAGAAGGCCTGGGCCGAGCGCAGGGCGAGAAGGCCGAGGCCGACCGGCAGCATCAGATAGGCGACCCAGCGCTGCACCCGCTCCTGAAGCCCGAACGTGTCCTGCATCCAGAGGGGATAGCGCAGGTCGTCGAGGCCGAACGGTCGCTTCCACAGAAGCAGCCAATAGTCATAGGCCCCGCCCCGCGCCTGCGCGCCGAAGAGCTGGAGCCAGTCGGACTTGATGAGGATCACGGCGTAGGCGAGCGTCGCCAGCGCGCCGAAGAGGCCGAAGACCCGGACCACCGGTTTCGGGAAAAGGCGCACCACGGCGTCGACGCCGAGATGGGCGCCGATCTTCAGGCCATAGCTCATGCCGAAGAGGATGAGCCAGGCAAAGAGGATGCGCGTCAGCTCCAGCGCGCCGCCCCACCCGGAATTGAATCCGTAGCGGGCGATGACCTGGGTGAACGAGATGATGGTGATGGCAGCCATCAGGATCGCGAGGACATTCTCCTCGAAACGATCGACGGCCTTGTTGAAACGCGCCATGCTCGCTGGCTCCTCCAGTGCGTTCCGGGCGAAAATCGAGGCAACCGGCGCATTCCATCGCGAGCGGCCAATCCCATGGGCGAGAAGCCGTTCGCGGTCTATCCGCCGGTCTTAAGGATGCATAGGCAAAGGCCGCCGGCCCGATGAATGGCCGGCGATCCATGAGCGAGCCGCCTCTTGCGGCAGCGCGATGCGGGCGGGGAGCCCCCGGCCTACTTGTTGTTCGAGGCCACCGCCGCGTCGATCAGGTCCTTGCCGATGTCGCCCTCGAACTGGGTCCAGACCGGCTTCATCTTGTCGACCCACGCCTGACGCTGCTCCGGCGTCAGTTCACGTACCTTGGAGCCGGCGTCGATGATGTTCTGGCGGTTCTTCTTCTCGATCGCCGCGACATTGTCGTTGGCGTTCTGCGTGACTTCATTGACGATCTTCAGGAACTGGTCGCGAACGTCGGGATCGAGCCCGTCGAGCCAGTCGGTCGACGTCACCAGCAGGTAGGCGAGGAGCTGGTGGTTCGTCTCGGTGATGCCGTCCTGCACCTCAAAGAACTTCTGGGTGTAGATGTTGGACCAGGTGTTCTCCTGTCCGTCGACGACGCCGGTCTGGAGCGCGCCGTAAACCTCGTTGAAGGCGAGCTTCTGGGCCGAGCCGCCCAACGCCTTGATCATCGCCTCGGCGACGTCCGACGTCTGGATGCGATACTTCAGACCGCTCGCGTCCTCGGGCATGACGAGGGGCTTGTTGGCCGAGAACTGCTTCAGGCCCGACGACCAGTAGCCGAGCCCCTGGAAGCCGGAATCCTGCATCACGTCCAGAAGGCCCTTGCCGGAATCCGACGTGATGAAGCGATTGACCGCGTCGAGGTCCTGGAACAGGAACGGCAGGTCGAACAGACGATATTTGAGGGTGTAGGGCTCGAACTTGGCCAGCGAGGGCGCGGCGAGCTGAACATCGCCGAGGAGCAGAGCCTCCATGACCTTGTCGTCGTCATAGAGGGTCGAGTTCGGGAAGACCTGCATGCACATCTTCCCGTTCATCTCCTCGTTGACGCGTTTGGCGAGAAGATTGGCCGCATCCCCCTTGGGATGGCCCGTGCCCGCGACGACGTGGCTGAACTTGACGACCGTCTCGCCGGGGTCGCAGCTTTCCTGCGCCAGAACCGGCGACACGAAGAGAGCAAGAGCGGCCGTCGACACGGACAGAGCGAAAAGCTTCATTGGATCAATTCCTCCCATTGGATCCTCCAGAACAGCGGGTGGAACCACCCGCGCCCGCTTCAGGAAGAGCAAGAGGTGTGCCAAGTTGCCGCAGTTCGCGGGAGGCGACGCGTCGGCAGCCTTCTGCGGCGGAACGTCGTCGATGAGGAGCATGACAGCCCCATCCGATGTGTAGATGACGACACATTGCAACCGGCGATGGGTCGCGTTCTACCCTTCCGCGCCCTCGATACCAAGCCGCCGCATCTTGTCGTAGAGCCCCTTGCGGGAGATCTGAAGACGCTCGTAAACCGGCTTGAGCCTGCCCTCGCTCCTCTTCAGCTCCGCTCGAATTTGGGCGCGCTCGAAATCGTCGACCCGCTCGGCAAGGCTGCGCTCGTCCATCCCCGGCGCCTCGCGTGGGCGTGGCGCGTCTTCCGCGATGCGATAGAGCCCGAGGACGAAGCGGTCGGCGACGTTGCGGAGCTCGCGGACATTGCCCGGCCAGTCATGGGCCAGAAGGCGGGCCTCCATCTCCGGCGTCATCTCTGGGATCTCCCGCCGATAGCGCGCCCTCGCCTCCCGCGCGAGATGGAAGAAAAGCAGCGGAATGTCGTCGCGCCGCTCGCGCAACGGCGGAATGTGGAGATTGGCGACATCGAGCCGATAATAGAGATCGGCGCGGAAGCGGCCCGACGCGCTGGCCGCCGCCAAATCCTCCTTGGTGGCGGCGACGAATCGCACGTCGACGCCGATCGACCTGTTGGAGCCGAGCCGCTCGATGCGGCGCTCCTCGATCGTGCGCAGCAGCTTGACCTGAAGATCGAGGGGCATGGATTCGATCTCGTCCAGGAAGACGGTGCCGCCGGCGGCATGCTCGATCTTGCCGATGCGCTGGCGGGCGGCGCCGGTGAAGGCTCCCGCCTCGTGACCGAAAAGCTCGGATTCGATGATGTCTGCGGGCAAAGCTCCGCAGTTGATGGCGACGAAGGGCTTTTCAGCGCGCTCCGAGAAGTCGTGGAGGGCCCGCGCCACGACCTCCTTGCCGGAACCCGTTTCCCCGTGGATGAGCACGTTGGCGTCGGTGCCCGCCAGCGCCGTGATCTCGGCGCGCAGGCGCTCCATCGCCCATGAACGCCCGACAAGGCGTGCGGCAAGCGCCTTCTGCTGGTCGAGCACGTCGCGCAGCGCCCGGACCTCCAGCACCAGCCGGCGCTTTTCGAGAGCGCGGCGACAGGCGATGAGCAGCCGATCCATGGCGAAGGGCTTCTCGATGAAGTCATAGGCGCCGTCGCGCATGGTCTCCACCGCCATCGGCACGTCGCCATGGCCGGTGATCACGATGACCGGCAGCGCCGGATCGATCTCCAAAGCGCTGCGCATGAGGCTCGCCCCGTCCATGCCCGGCATACGAATATCGGTGACGATGATGCCGTTGAGCGAACGCGTCACCCGCTCCAGCACCAGATCCGCGCTGGAGAACACCTGAACCGCGATGCCGGCAAGCTCGAAGCTCTCGCCAATGCCCTCGCGAAGGTCGGGATCGTCATCAACGAAAAGAACGGTCGGCGGCTGGCGGGGCGCGGTCATGATGCGACTTTCACTGTCATGCTCTCTGTTGGCAAGGTCGCGCCTCCGCCCTTCAGCCTCACCTCGAAGCGGGCGCCGCCCTCCCTGCCCTCGCCCACCGCGATCGAGCCGCCGAATTCGGCGACGATGCTGGCGACGATGGAAAGGCCGATGCCGAAGCCCTTGCCGACGCCCTTGGTTGTGAAGAAGGGATCGAAGATCGTCTGGCGCATCTCCGGCGAAACGCCGGGGCCGTTGTCTTCCACGAAGAGGAACGCCCCCTCCTCATCCTCTCCCCAGGCAATGCGAACGCGCCCGTCCTTCTCCTCGGACACGGCATCGATGGCGTTGGCGAGGAGGTTGACCACGACCTGCGTCAGCCGGATGCGGCCGCCCTGAACCGCGACTGCCTTTTCCGGCCGCTCGATCTCGAGCGCGATGGCAAGCGTCCGCGCGCGCGGCCGCATCATGATCAGCGCCTCGTCGACGACGACCGCAAGCGGAACCGACGTCACGCTCTGATCCGGCGGCCGGGCAAAGCTGAGGAGCGTGCGGGAAAGCTCACCCGTGCGGCGGATCATCTCCTCGATCTTGCCGAGGTTGCGGGTCGCGGCCTCGGAGTTGCCCCGCTCCAGAAAGCGCTTAGCGTTGTCGGCGAAGGCCTGGATCGCCGTCAGCGGCTGGTTGAACTCATGGCTCAGCGTCGTCGCCATCTGCCCGATCGCGGCGAGCTTGGCGCTCTGCACCACCTTTTCCTGGGCGGCGCGCAGGTTTCTTTCGGCCTCGGCCCGCTCCTCCACCTCGCGCGCCAGCTCACGCGTGCGGTCGCGAACCCGGCGCTCCAGGCGCAGCGTGGCGGCGCGCTCGCTTCTCATGCGCCGCAGTAGTGCGTCCCGCCGCATGAGAATGAAGAGCGCGACAAGCGCGACGAGGCCGAGCACCAGCGCGGCGGCGCCGCCGCCGATCCAGAAGGTGAGCCGCGCCGGCGCGACGTCCACCAGCACCGACAGCGTCCAACCGAGCAGCGGCAGATCGCGCGATGCCTCGACGAAGGGATGCTCGCGCCCATCGGGGCTGGCGAGGAAGACCTCGTCGAGATCGTGCGCCGGCAGAACGGCGGTTGCTCCCCGCCCCGGCTGCAGTCGCCAGTCCGGCACGTTGGAGATAAGGATACGCCCCAGCTCGTCGGTAACGAAGATGGGGTTGCGCGACAGCGACCACGTCGCTTCCAGGCTGTCGAGCGGGACCGCGACGGCTACAAGGCCGAGTAGCCTGTCGCCCTGCCAGACGCCGCTGGAGAAGAGATAGGCCCGCTCGCCGGCACTGTCGGTCACGGAGGCGCGGCCAAGCCGGTGCTGGCGCGCCGCCTCGAACAGCGAGGCGGGCACCGCCGGCGCAGGTCGATGCGGCGCGGCGTGGGCGAAGACCGCGCCGGTGCTGTTGACGAAGAGCACATGCGGAGCGCCGGAAAGCCCCTGCACCTCCAGAGCCATCGCGGCGGCTTCCACATCGCGTGATGCCTGCTCAGGCGCGGCGAAGAGGTCGGCCACATCCCGCCGGCGGGCCACCAACGCCGGCACGAGACGGTATTTCTCGAAGAGTCCGGTGAGCACTTCGGTCTGGATCGCCAGCCGCTCCTCGGCCTCGCGGCGCAGCGAATCCAGCACGCGAGCGCGTGAGGTCATGGCGGCGGCGAGAACGAGAAGGGCGCAGACGACAACAAGCACCGCGACGGCCCATCGGCCGGCGCGGCGGCGTATCCTGCGCGACGTCTTCGACATTCCTCCCATCACGCCTTTGGCATTGCGCAAAATGCGAAGACTGGCAAGGGCTTGAGCCGCCACTGCGCCTTTTCGTCAGCGGCTCGTCCACCGTCATAGCCCCAGCGTGTTGGGGTCGGCGTTAGCGGCGACGGCCGCATCGATGAAGTCCTTGCCGATTTCCCCCTCGAAGCGCGTCCACACGGGCTTCATCCGATCGGTCCAAGCCTTCCGCTGGGCGGGAGAGAGAACGCGAATGCGAACGCCGGCGTCGACGAGACGCTGACGGTTCCGCGCCTCCGTCTCGGCGACCTTCTCGTTCGCAACGGCCGTCACCTCGCTGACAATCGTGAGGAACTCCTCCCTCACATCGGGTCTCAGACCCTGCAGCCAAGCGGCCGACGTCACCAGCAGGTAAGCGAGCGTCTGGTGATTGGTTTCGGTGATGCCGTCCTGCACGGCGTAGAAGTCCTGCGTTTAGATGTTCGACCAGGTGTTCTCCTGGCCATCGACATCGCCGACCTGAAGGGCGTGGAACACGCTCTCGAAGGGGGTCACCTTCGCCTTGGCGTCGAGCGCATCGATCATGGCCGCGGCCACGGCGGAAGGCTGGATTCGGAAGGTCATGTTCCTTGCGTCATCAGGCAGAACCAGGGGTCGCATGGCCGAGAACTGCTTGAGTCCCGACGCCCAATATCCGAGCCCCTGGAAGCCGGAGCCGCGCATGGCCCCGAGCAGCTGCTTTCCGCCGTTTGAGACGAAAAACCGGTTCACGGCGGAAAGGTCCTGAAACAGGAACGGAAGATCGAAGATACGGTATTTGCGGGTGTAGGGCTCGAGCTTGGCGAGCGAGGGCGCGGCGAGCTGCACCTGCCCGGACAAGAGGGCGCCCATCACCGCCTCGTCGCTGACGAGCGAACCGTTGGCGAACACCTCCATGCACATCCGGCCATTCATCTCCTCGTTCACCCGGCGGGCGAGAAAATTGGCGGCATCCCCCTTGGGATGGCCGACGGCGGCGACGACATGGCTGAACTTGACGACAATCTCGCCCGGATCGCATTCGCCCTTGGCCAGGGCGGGCGCGGTCAAGAGAGCGAGGGCGGACAGGCAAAGCGCAGCGAGCTTCATGAAATTCCCTCCTCTTCGTTCTCCGCACGGGCAAAAATCGCCCGCCTTCACGAGAGCGGAAGAGTCTGGAAATCCTGATCGGAAAGCCGCCGCGGGCTTAAACGCGTGTGGCTCGACACCGCTCCGAGACACCACGCTAAGCCCCGGCCCCGCGCCAAAAGCTTACAATCAACGGTAGCTTTTTTCGCGAATCGATTGAATGACCGTAACGACGCGCCCCGCTCGGTGAGCGCTGCGACAAGGGGGCGGCTTGATCCGTCCTCCTCGGCCCGAATATTAGTTGACCATGACTTTCCTATTATCCCCGCACCGCCTCTCAGGCATCCGGCCCTTTGGCGCCCAGAAGCGCCGTCGCCTCTCTTGCGATGTCGCCGGGGCGGTGCTCGCCGGCCATACGGGCGCGGATGACACCGTCACGGTCGAGAATGAAGGTCGTCGGGAAGACGCCGACCTCGAAGCGCTGGGAGGAGAGGTTGAGCGCGTCCATCGCCATGGCGAAATCGATCCCGTTGTCGGCGATGGCGTCATCCACGGCCTTGCGGTTGCCGCCGGTGTTGACGAGGAGCACGTCGAGCCCCTCGGCGCCATAGCGACGCCTCAGCTCGACCAGTTCCGGCATCTCCTTCAGGCAGGGCGCGCAGCCGCCGAGCCAAAAGCCGAGCACCAGCACCTTTCCCTTGTAGGCATCGAGGCCGTGATCGGCGACGCCGATCGGGTCCTGCACCGCCTCCAGAGCCAGGGACGGCGGATGATCGCCCACCTTCACGCCGGTCGCCGTCTCGCCGGCGTCGCTGCATGCGGCCAGAGAGGTCAACGCCGCGAGCGCGACGACACCGCCCACGCAATTCCTCAACGCTCCAGCCGAGAAAGCCATCCCTTGTCCTTTCGTATTCGCGGCGCCGCCGCCGCGCTGTTCATCGCTGTCTTGGCTGTTCCCCTCCCCGCCCTGGCGGACGAGGATGGCGCGGAGCTTTTTCGCTCCACCTGTGCCGATTGCCACGGCGCCAAGGGCGATCAGCGCGCCCTTGGCCAGTCGCGTCCAATCGCGACGCTCGATGCCGCGACCATCACCGAGACCCTTATCGCCCGCCGCGCCGCTCCCCGCACCATGCAGGATCGCGTCAAGGCGGCGCTCACCGACGACGAGGTGAAGGCCCTAGCCGACTACGTTTCCTCTCTCGGCGGTGGGAGCTGAG
The DNA here is from genome assembly GCF_900167365.1 of Consotaella salsifontis. Classification (GTDB taxonomy): domain Bacteria; phylum Pseudomonadota; class Alphaproteobacteria; order Rhizobiales; family Rhizobiaceae; genus Consotaella; species Consotaella salsifontis. The sequence continues at coordinate 310,799 of NZ_FUXL01000002.1, forward strand.
AGAAGCGGTCCGATCTTCTCGCCGAGGGCCTTCTCGTTGAGCGGACCGTTGACGCGCTCGATCAACCGCCCCTCCCCGTCGATCAGGAACGAGGTCGGCGCGGCCAGCACGTTGTAGCGCGCGCTGGTCAGGTCGAGCCGATCCGTCAGGAGCGGCATGGACAGGTCCAGCCGGCGCACTGTGGCGCGCACGACGTCTTCCGACTCGCCCATATTGATGGCGAGGATGGCGACGCCCTTGTTCTGGTTGGCGCGATAGAAGGCGTCGAAATCCGGAAGCTCCGCGAGGCACGGTCCGCAGCTCGCCTGCCAGAAGTTGACCAGGACGACCTTGCCCTTGAGATCCGCGAGGCGAACGGTGGAGCCGTCGAGGTCCGTGGCAACGATCTCCGGCGCCGTCCTGTCGCCGTCCGGCTGGCGCAGGGCTTCCTCGCGCTTGTCGTCGCAGGCGGCAAGCAGCACCAGCGCCCCGAGGGCCAGGGAGAGGGCGAGCCGCCTCATGCCTTCCTCCCGTGCTCCAGGCGCAGGATGCGGTCCGCCTGCCGGCCGAGCGCCGGGTTGTGGGTGACGAGGACGATGGTCCGTCCCTCTGCCCGCAGGCTTTCCAATAGCTTCATCACCCGGCGCTCGTTGTCGGCGTCGAGATTGCCGGTCGGCTCGTCCGCGAGGATGAGCGCCGGCGCGTTGATCAGGGCGCGGGCGATGCAGACGCGCTGCTGCTCGCCGCCCGAAAGCTGGGACGGCAGATGGCCGGCGCGCTCGGCCAGCCCCACCCGCTCCAGTGCCTCCAGCGCCTCGTCGCGATCAGCCACCGAGTGATAGTGCTGGGCGAGCATGACGTTCTCGACCGCCGAAAGGTAGGGGATCAGGTGGAACTGCTGGAAGACGAGGCCGATCTTCTCGCGGCGGATGACCACCCGGTCCTTTTCCGTGAGGTTCGCGGTCTCGATGCCGTCGAGGCGATAGGAGCCGGAGGTCGGCGCGTCGAGCAGCGACAGGATGTTGAGCAGCGTCGTCTTGCCCGAGCCGGAAGGGCCCATGATGGCGAGGAACTCGCCCTCTCCGACACGGAAGGTCACGTCGTCCAGCGCCGCGACCTGGCCGAAATGGCGGGAGAGCGCATCACAGCCGATCACCTCGCGAGACGGGTTCGGGATCGGCGCGCTCGTCGTGGCGGCATCGTCGGAGACGGCGGCGAACGCCGTTCCATCCATGGGAGCCATGATCATTCTCCTCTCAAGACGCGGGCGGGCACGACGCGAACGGCGCCGCGAATGGGCAACATCGCGGCGGCAAGCGCCGCGATCAGGCACAGTCCCAGCGTCAGCGGGACCATGCCGGGGCGGAACGTCACCCAGGCGCTGAAGACGGCCTGCCCCAGAAGCTGGGCCAGAAGGAAGCCGCCGACAATGCCGATCGCGACCGCGACGAGACAGACGAGCGCCGTCTCGGCCAGAAACTGAGCGACGATCGAGCCGTCGGAGGCGCCGATCGCCTTTTGCAGGCCGATCTGCGGCGTGCGCTCGGCGACCATGGCGGTCAGCGTGGCGTTGACGCAAAGCGTGGTGATGACGAGGATGATGAGCGCCACCAGCGCCATCAGCCCGTCGATCTTGCCGAGGATCTGGCCGTCCGCCTCGGACACCTTGCGGATGGGACGCGCCTCGATGCCGGGAAAGCGCTGGCCGATCGAGGCGGCGAGGCTATCGGCCTCGGCGCCGTCGGCCACGATGGAGGCCATGGCGAAGTTCGCCTTGCCCGGCTCGTTCAGGATCTTCTGCGCCAGCGCCAGATTGATGAAGATCTGGTCGTCCTCGGCCTCGCCGGTGTCCATGATGCCCTTGATGGTGACGCTCGCCTGGGTGCTGCGGTCGCGGTTCACAATGGTGACGGGATCGCCGACCTTCAGCCCCATGGAGGTCGCGAGGCGCCGCCCGACCATGGCGTTGCGATCGTCGAACGATGCCGCGATCCATCCTCCGTCCACCTGCCAATAGGGCGCGAGGGCGCGCATGGCCGCCATATCGGCGCCGACGAGCACCGCGTTGCCGCGATCGAGCCGCACGACGCCGTAGAGATAGGGCGTCGCGCCGACCATCCGATCCGCCGGAAGGCTTTTCGCCGCGCTCTCCAGAAGCGAGGCATCAGCCAGACGGCTTTCACCCCCCTGCTTCTCGTCGACATGGGGCGAGATGATGATGTTCGGGCCGAAGGTTCGCAGCTCCTCGCTCATCTTGATGGAGATGTCGAAGTAGAGGCTCGTGAGGGCGAAGACGACCGCCGCGCCGACGGCGATCGCGCCGAGGGCTACGGTCAGGCGGCTGCCGCGCTTGGTCAGCGCCCGAACGACCATCAGAGTGAACATGCGCGCGCGCGGGCCGAGCGGGCGGGCCGCCGCTCCGCCACCGCCAGAAGCGTTGCGATCAGTGGCCATGGAGCACCTCCGCCGGCGAGAGGGAGGAGATGCTGCGCGCCGGCAGGATCGAGCCCAGCATCACGGTCGCCACTGAGACGACAAGGACGATCGGCACCGTGATCCACTGAAAGTCGATGCCGGTGCCGAAGACGCTGCGCCCGACCACCTGAGCGAGGCCGACGCCGACAATGAGACCGAGAACGCCCCCGACCAGCCCGACCATCGCCGCCTCGCCGAGGAAGAGCGCCTGGATCTCCCAGCGGCGCGCCCCGAGCGCCTTCATCAGGCCGATCTCGCGCGAGCGCTCCAGCACCGTCGTGTTCATCAGCGAGGACACCGCCATCGCCGCGGCTAGAATGGCGGCGAGACTGACGGTGAGGAGCAGAACCTGAATGCGCCCGATCACCACGCCCTCGCTGGCCGCCACCTGCCAGATCGGCCGGGCGGCGGCGTTGGGCACCGCTTCCTCGATCTGATGGGCGATGGAGCTGACATAGGCCGTGCAATACCAGACGTCGTATTCCTCGGCGGTCAGCTGGCCGGTGTCGCGGCGGGCGCGGTTCGAAAGCTCGTTCTCGGGGATCGTCAGGGCCGAGACGTCGACCGACTGAACCTGCCCCTCGAGGCCGGTCATACCCTGGACCAGGGCGAGCGGCGCGACGACGGCATCGTCCTCGGCGTCGCCCGTCGATAGGATGCCGGACACCTTGACTGTCTCGGCGGCTCCGCTGTCAGCGGCGAGCGAAAGCGTCAGTTCGTCCCCCGTCTTCACATCAAGCCGCGAGGCGAGGTTGGCGCCGACGAGCACCTCCTCGGAGGGCGCGCCGGCCATGTCTTCGTTCGGCCAGGCACCGTCTACCCGCCAGAATGGGTTGGTCGCCCTGACGCCGGTGCGGTAGTCGGGATCGTCCGGCAAGGCCAGCGGGTGGTCGAAATAGGTGCCGACGAGATTCACCTCGGCCGGTTTCGACGTATCCGCCGCACCCTCGACCCGTGCGGCGACGGCAAGGCGTGGCGACAGGCCGACGATGTTGTTGCGCCAGAAGATGTCCTTGATCTTGGGAAGATCGGCCTCTTCCAGCGTGTCCTGGTCCTTCAACGGGTTGTAGTCGACACCGTCGATCACCAGCGGCATGGCCTCCGCCTTGGGCGAGACGCGGATGTTGGAGCCGTAGGACTTCATCTCCTTTGCCATCTTGTCGCCGACGTCGACGGAAAGGGAAAAGAGCGTGGTGATCAGCGCCGCTGAAAGGGCGACGGTGATCGCCGCGAGGCTCTTGCGCCGGCGCCCTTCCAGAACGGAGCGCCACAGCATCCGGCCCAACATCGCCTAGCCCTCCACCTGCTCGTGGCCCTGAACGCGCAGCCGCCGCGCCTCATTGCCCTTGGTGTATTTTCCGGGGTCGGCCTTGAACGCCTCGTAGGAGTCCTTGCCGGAGAAGAAGTAGGTCCGCCCGCCATAGTCGTAGCGATAGGGCGCCTTGAGGTTGTTGACGCTCTCGCCGTTGACGGGGTCCACCGTATCGACCTCGACGACCTCGGAGAAATACGAAGCGCCCTTGTCGAGATCGGCTTTGGCGATGACGATGGTGTCGCCGGCGACCTGATGCTTCAGTGGGATGGGATTGCAGCCGCCGGGCTTGCCGATGGACGGCTTGAAGATCCGCACGCCGCAGGCGATGCAGATGATCTCCTCGCCGCGCTGGATATAGCCGTCGTCGCCGCAGATCATGCAGGCATCGAAGACGACGCCGATCCGGACGTGTTCGGCGTCGTAGCGGTTGATGAGGAAGAAGCGGACGCGATGGCCGTCGGCGGCGACATAGGCGTAGCGATGAAGGTCGCCGTCCTTCACCTGCTCGATCGGGATGCGGACCTCGCCCTTCTCGTCCGGCGTCACCGGTGCGGCGGCCGAGAGCGCGGGCGGCAGGGACGCGTACAGGTCCTGGTAGGCGAGCACGGCGAAGAGAAACACCGCCACTCCCGCAAGGCGCGTGCGCCAGCGCCGCTCGAACAGCGCCCTCGCCCTCACCTTGCGATGCTCGACGCGCTCGGCGCTTGGCGCGGCATCGGCCAAGGGCGGCACGCGGGGGCTGCGCAGGACCGTCGCGATGCCGAGGATGAGGAGAAGCGCCAGCTCGGCATAGGCCGCCCAGGGCGCGACCATCAGCACCTTGGCGACATAGGAGATGCGGCCCGACGAAACGCCGATGGCGTCGAGCTTCAGAAGGCCGAGCATGACGGCCGCCGAACCGGCGACGACCTCCATGGCAAGCACCAGCGCGAGAACCGCGAGCGCGAGCCAGCGCGGTGCGCGCGCAACCACCCGCGCGCCCACCAACGCCAGCGCCAGAAGGAGCGCTACGCCGATGACGAGGGCCGCCGAATTGACGATCATCTCGGTGTTGACGACGCCGGTAACTGTCAGGCTCCGGTTGGCGCTGGCCGAGGCCGCGTCGTAGATGCCGCGCGCCGCGAACGCGGCGAGAAGGAAAAGCGCCGTGGCGTGGGCGAGGACCGTGCCCTTGCCGCGACGGATCAGGACTGCCAGGAGCCCGACCAGAGCGAGCAAGGCCAGCGCCGCGACGACCAGCGTCAGCCCATGGATCAAGGTCCCGACGACGATCTCGCTGGAATTGATCGCGGCGGCAAGCGTCGCCACCCCGCCGCCGACGAAGCCGGCGACCAGCGCCAGAACGCCGCCGGCCGGCAGCGCACCGTTCGCGCGCCTGGCCAGAGAGGGAACCAGAGCCATGATCACCGCGAGCGGCAGGAGCGCGTGAGCCAATGCCGCGATATAGAACGCCATTGTCCCCTTCCTTTCCACGACCGGCGCGGCGCTCCGCGAAACGCGGGCGCCGCCCCAATGTCATCTCTTTAAGTACGGCCTACTTCAGCGGCACGTACTGGAATTCGAAATCGACATCGAACGGCTGGAACCACTGGCCGACGCCGCTCGCCTCGTCCGTATGACGGCCGAAGCCCTGCTTGGACGGTGGGTCGATGTGATAGGTCAGCTTGTAGTTGCCAGCGCCCGGCATCTTAATGTTCGAGCCGTAATGCGGGCCGTCGACGGCGACCATCGGCATCAGATTGCCGGTCAGCACCTTGCCCGTGTCCGTGTTCTGAAGGTTGTAGGAAACCGTCAGATACGGCACCCATTCGCCCGCGCCGAAGCCGTTGGGATTGCCCTGGGCGGAGTGGATGTCGGCCTCGAGGTGGATATCGGCCTGAGACGCCGGCAGATCGATGCCGCGCGGCTCCATGTCGATGGGCTTCAGGTAGACCGCCGCCACGTCCAGCGTGTTGAGCGTCTGCCCTTCGCCGATCGGGTATTCCTTGAACTCCTCGGCGGCAAAGGCGCTGGAGGCGCCGAAGGCAAGGATCGAGGCGGTGAGGACCAGGTGCTTCATGTTTGTCTCCTTCCTGGTGTTGGCAAAGCAAGGGTTCGAGGCGGGTCGGCCAGCCAGCGGCCGACGGCATTTGATGCGCGGCGTCAGCCGCGTTGGGCCGCGCTCGCCGGCGATGTTTCGGAAGAGCGCCCGGCGCGGGCGATGACGATGAAGGCGACGGCGGCGGCAACGACGAGAAGAGCCTGCGGGATCATGCTTTCCCAATAGGGATAGATGCCGAGCGCCTGGATCTCCGGCGCATGCGGAATGAGCGTCGGCGAGAAGACCTTGCCCTCCACCAGCTCCATCACGCCCTTGCCCACGAAGATGAAGGCCATGATGTAGAGCAGCGCGCCCGTGCCCTGGAAGAAGGCGCGGATCGGAAGCCGCAGAGCCCCGGACTTCATCGCCCAGTAGACGAAGGCGAGGCCGATCGCGCCGAGGACGAACCCGCCAGCGATGGCCAGAAGGCCGCTGGTGTCCGCGCCGATGGTCAGCGCCTGATAGAAGAGCACGGTTTCCGCGCCCTCGCGATAGACGGCGAGGAAGCTCGTCAGCCACAGCGCGCGCATGGAGCCGGACGACAGCGATCCCTGGACCTTCTCGCGGATATAGGACGACCAGTGCGCCGCCTCGGCCTTGGAGATGAGCCAATAGCTCATGGAAAAGAGGATGACGGCCGCGAACAGCATGGTCGCCCCTTCGAGCACCTCCTGGCTCGCGGCGGAGGCGGCGAACACCAGCTTCAGCAGCACCGCCGTCACCACGCTGGCCAGAAGCGCCACGACGACCGAATTGAGGATGACGCCCTGCTTGTCGCCATGGCCGGTCTTGACGAGATAGGCCGTGATGGCCGTGACGATGAGGATCGCCTCGAAGCCCTCGCGCAGGAGGATCAGGAGAGCGTAGCCGAACAGCGCCCACGGGCCGCTGCCGCCGGCGGGCTGGAGGATCGAGACGGCCCGGTCGAGATCGGCCACCATGGCATTCGCCTCGGCGGAAAGGTCGGCATCGCTCGCCTTGCTCCCGACAAGCGCCATCAACTTGCTGAAATGGCCCTCGAGCGTCGTCTTCAGCGCCGCATCGCGCGCGCCGATGCGGTTTTCCATCCCGCTCGCCTCGAAGACGTCGAAATAGGCGTCGGAGAGCATGGCCACCGCCTGATCCTGGTTGCCGCCCTGCGCGACCTCGATGGCGCTGGCGATCGCGGCGTTGACGCGGCCCGCCACATCGGACCAGTCCGTCTCCGGCGCCGGCATCGACTGCGCCTCTTCCTTGGCCGCTCCAACGAGCGGCAGACCGGGAAGGTGGCTAGTCATGTCAGCCGCCAGCACCTTGGCCGATCCGCGAATGAGGCGCGGCTCGCGCCCGTCCTCGGCGAGGCCGAGAATGCGTTCGAACTCGGCGTTGTATTCGATGTCCTGCTGCTGCGAGACGAAGCGGCGCACCGCCGTCTCCAGCAGGCTGTTCTTGTAGCCGTCGAACTGGGCCTGCTTGATCAGATTCTTGGCCTTTGCGGCATCTCCCGCCTCCAGAGCATCGGCAGCGGCATTGAGATCATCGGTGATCCGGGCGACGGCGCGCTCCCAGTAGGGCTCGATGGTCTGCGGGGCGGCGACCTGAACAGGCTCCTGCGGCGCGGCGTCGGACGAAGCCGTATCGGACGGATGGGCGGTCGGCTCGGCCGTAATGACGAAGCCCTGCTCCAGCGTCGGCACGACGGCATTCAGCGCGGCGATGTGCTTTTCGATGCGATCGGCCACCTCGTCTACCGGCTTGCCGTCGACGATGAGCTGGCGGATGTCGCCGAACTCGGCTTCGAGCGCATAGCTCGCCTTGGCGGAGACGTTGACGCGGATCGGCCCCTCGAGGTTCTCGAACAGCTCGAAATAGGAGCGCTGGACGAGCGTCTTTGCCTTGTCGGCCTCGCCGGCCCGATAGGCCGTTTCCGCCTCTCCGAGCATTTGGTCGATCCGGCTCACGAGGCTGCGATAGTCGGGCGCGGCATGAGCCAGGTTCGGTATCGCCAGCCCCAAGAGCAGGAGAAACGCCCAGGCCAGACGTCGCATGATGACCACCTTCGTTCATTGGCTTCGACGGGGATGCGCGGCGTCCCGGCTCCCGGGACCGGCCGTCCCCGACCTCGGCGGCACACTCTAAAGCGTGAGAGTAATTGTCAAGAATAAAATGATGAAATTCACTTTCATGTTTTAGAACCCTTCCAGACCAGGCTTGGCACCAACTGTCGGCGGTCCGCACATGCTGTTGTGAGCGAAAGCAAAATGAGCCGCTGCGTCAAATTGTCGTCGCGGTTCCAGAGGGACTCTGTTTCAGTTTGCCGCGTGGCGGCGGATATCCAGCCATGCGAAGCGCCAACGACGGGACGCCAACGATCGAACGGAAACGCTGCGAGGGCGGCATGAACATCTGGTACGCCACCCGAGACGGTCAGTCGAAAAAGATCGCCGAGCAGGTCGCCCATCATCTCGTCAATCGCGGCATTCCCACGGTCGCTCTCGACCTCATGGAGCGCAACGATCCTGCGGCCGGAGTAGAGCCCGGCGGTCCGGTCGTCGCGATCCTGGCGCTGCGCTATGGCCACCACCTGCCGGAAGGCATCCGCTTTCTCAAAGCGCTCGCCAATACGCCGGACGCGCCGCCGCTCTTTCTCGCTTCCGTGAACCTTACGGCGCGCAAGGCCGGCAAGGATGGCGCCGATAGCAATGTCTATCTGCGCAAATTGATCGCTCATCTCGGCCTCAAACCCGTTCTGGCCACCGCCTTCGCCGGGAGGTTGGACTATCCGCGCTACAAGCCTTTCGACCGCTTCATGATCCGCCTGATCATGCGAATGACGGGCGGGCCGACCGATCCGTCGACGATCGTCGAATATACGGACTGGGCAAAGGTGGAGGCATTCGCGGCAGCAATCGCGGCTTTCCGGCCGGATGGGGAGCATGCCTCGGCCGACGGCGGCAATTCGTCTCCGGCGGCTGGGGGTTGATCAGGGCGACATTCTTCCGTTATGTACGGTGAGTACATATCGTTTGGTGCCCCTGCCCATGATGGAAGCTTTGGTCAGCCTGCGCGCGGACGACCGTTCACCGGTCGGGCGCGATCGCATTCGCCTTCTGGAGGCGGTGGCGCGAGAAGGCTCGATCACCGCTGGAGCCAAGGCCGTCGGCCTCACCTACAAGGCGGCCTGGGACGCGCTCGACGCCATGGCCAACCTCTTCGGCCAGCCGCTGCTCGAGAAGCGCACGGGCGGACGGGCCGGCGGCGGCGCCAGCCTGACGCCGGCCGGATTCAAGGTGCTCCAGGCGTTTCACCGGCTGGAAGGCGAGATGACGCGGGTGATGCGCGCCATCGAGCCGGAGCTTGCCGGAAGCGGTATCTCGCCCGTCAACCTGATCTCCGGCTATCTCATGAAGACCAGTGCCCGCAATGCCTTAAGAGGCACCATCGTCACGATGACCCAGGACGCGCTGACCTCGGAGATCGGGGTCGAGGTCGCCAAGGGTCAGATCATCTATTCCATCGTCACCAACGAGAGCGTGCGCTCGCTTGGCCTCGTGATCGGGCGCGAGGCGACGATGCTGATCAAGGCCCCGTTCGTCGCCTTCGCTGTCGGCGAGGCGCCGCCGAAGATTTCCGCACGAAACATCGTGGCGGGCACCGTCTTGCGCTGCGAGACCTCGCCGGTGACGGCCGAAGTCGTTCTCGACATAGGTGACGACAAGACACTCGCCGCCACCATCACCACCCGCAGCGCGGAGACGCTAGGCCTTCAGCCGGGCCGCCCCGCCTTCGCGCTGTTCGAAGCCGCTCACGTCATTGTCGCCATCGACTGAACAGGAGAACCAATGAAAACCTCGACCCTGACGATGGTGGCCGCCGGTCTGGCGACCGCCCTCTCCTTTGGTGTGCCCGCGCAGGCCGCGGAGACCAACGTCGCCGTCGCCGCTAACTTCACCGAGGCGGTGAAGGAGATCGCCGACGCTTTCGCCAAGTCCACGGGCGACACGGCCAAGCTGAGCTTCGGTTCGAGCGGCCAGCTTTACACGCAGATCACCCAGGGCGCGCCCTTCCAGGTGTTCCTGTCGGCTGACGATGTGCGGCCGAAAAAGGCGATTACGGAAGGCTTCGGCGTCGAGGGCACCGATTTCACCTACGCCATCGGCAAGCTCGTCCTCTGGAGCCCTGACGCAGAACGCGTGAAAGGCGAGGAGACGCTGAAATCGGGGGGCTTCGACAAGATCGCCATCGCCAACCCAACGGCGGCTCCCTACGGCGCGGCTGCCGTCGAGACGATGAAGAAGCTCGGCGTCTACGATGCGCTGAAGGCAAAAATCGTCGAGGGCAACAATATCTCTCAGGCGTTCCAGTTCGTCGATAGCAAGAATGCCGAGCTCGGCTTCGTCGCCCTGTCGCAAATCGCCGGGCGCGAGGACGGCTCGCAGTGGCTGGTGCCGCAGGAGGACTATACCCCGATCCGCCAGGACGCGGTGCTCCTGAAGACCGGCGCCGACAACGAGGCGGCCAAAGCGTTCATCGAGTTCCTGAAGGGCCCCGAGGCGCGCAAGATCATCGAGAAGTACGGCTACGCGGTCGACGGGGCCCAATAACGGTCAATGCTGTTTTCCGCCGACACGCTCGTTCCGATACGCCTGACACTTGAGCTTGCTCTCGTCACGACGGTGCTGCTTCTCATCGTGGGCACACCGCTGGCATGGTGGCTCGCGCGCTCGCGCGCCTGGTGGAAGGAAGCGGCAGCCTCAGTGGTTTCCCTGCCCCTGGTGCTGCCGCCCACGGTGCTCGGCTTCTATCTTCTCGTCGCCCTCGGCCCCAACGGGCCGGGTGGCGCGCTCGCCTCGCTGTGGGGCGCGCGCACCCTCGCCTTCACCTTCGAGGGCCTGGTGATCGGCTCGGTTCTCTACTCCATGCCCTTCGTCGTCCAGCCCATCCGCAACGCCTTCGAGGCGATGGGCGATCGGCCGCTCGAAGTGGCGGCGACGCTGCGTGCCTCGCCGATGAAGGCGTTCTGGACCGTTGCGGTGCCCCTGGCGCGGCCGGGCTTTCTCACCGGCGCCGTTCTCGGCTTCGCCCACACGGTCGGGGAGTTCGGCGTCGTGCTGATGATCGGCGGCAATATTCCCGGAGAGACGAAGGTGCTGTCCGTCGCCATCTACGACTATGTCGAGACCAGCCGGTGGAGCGAGGCCAATGCGTTGGCGGCGGTGATGGTGGTCTTCGCCTTCGCGGTTATCCTGTCGGTCACGGCCATCGGCAGGCGCCTCGGGCACATCACGGAATGATCGACGATCAAACCATCGAGGCCGTCTTTCGCGGAAGGCTCGGCGGCTTCGTGCTGGATACCGCCTTCACGCTGCCGGCCCACGGCCTGACCGCGCTGTTCGGACCGTCAGGCTGCGGCAAGACCAGCGTACTGCGCTGCATCGCGGGCCTGACGCGCATCGCTGACGGGCTTTGCCGCGTCGGCGGCGACACCTGGCAGGACAAAACGACCTTTCGCCCGCCGCACATGCGGCCGATCGGCTACGTCTTTCAGGAGGCGAGCCTCTTTCCCCATCTCTCCGTGCGCCGCAACCTCACCTACGGCGCTCCGCACAAGTCGACCGCAGCCGGCGTCAAGCCAGCCGTCGGCTTCGAGGAGACAGTGGACCTTCTGGGCATCGGCCATCTTCTGGACAGGGCTCCGGCCAAGCTCTCGGGCGGCGAGCGCCAGAGGGTGGCGATCGGAAGAGCGTTGCTCTCCGATCCTCGCCTGCTCTTGATGGATGAGCCGCTGTCGGCGCTCGACGCCGAGACGAAGGAGGAGATCCTTCCCTTTCTGGAGCGGCTCCACGCCCGTCTCGCCGTCCCCATCCTCTATGTCAGCCACGCCATCTCGGAGGTGGAGCGCCTCGCCGACCATCTCGTCCTGATGAATGAAGGCAAGGTGCTGGCGGCGGGCCGGCTGGGCGATCTTCAGAGCGATCCGCGCCTGCCCCTGGCGCTTTCGCGAGATGCCTCCGTCAGCTTGGACGCGACAGTAGAAGGCCACGATTCGACCTACGGGCTTTTGGAGCTCTCGGTGCGCGGCGGCCGCTTTCTCGTCCCGGCTCCGGCAGGCTGCAGTGGCGAAATGCGGCGCCTGTCGATCAAGGCGGGCGATGTCAGTCTTTCGCTGCAGCCCTCGTCCGGTTCGACCATTCTCAATATTTTGCCATGCCGCATCCTCTCCCATACGCGGCGCGGCGAGCACGAGGTGGTCGCGGTTCTGGGCCTCGGCTCGGACGGTATGGGCGCGCATCTTCTGGCGCGCATGACGCGTCGGTCCTGGACGATGCTCCATCTCGGCGACGGCCAGCCGCTGTTCGCGCAGGTGAAGAGCGTGGCCTTGCGCTAGCAAATCCAGCGGCGCCTACTCCTCGGCGGCCGCTGCTCCTTCAATGCCCGCAGCCGCCGCGTCGAGATCCGCCAGGAACGACTCGATGAAATAGCGGTTCTGGCCAAGGTCGAAGGGCACAAGAAGCGACGTCGAGCGCATGTCCACCAACGTCTCGTCGTCCTGCTCGTGGATATGGATCACCACTTCGCTGGGAAAGCCGAAGACAAGGCTGCGCGCCACGGCGGTGACGACATAGTCGTCGGCTTCCGGCACGGCGGTGGGATCGGCGTTGGGGCCTTCCTCGAGCTCCGAAGGATCGTAAGGGATCGGCACGACCGAAATATCCGGCGGCGCGTCCGCCGGCTGCCGCGGGGCGACGACCGGCGGGCTCGGAGGCGGCGCGTTGGACGATGTGTTCTCGACGTGCCAGCCTTTGTCTTCCAGAACCGTCTCGGCAACCGAATAGATATCGGCGGCGCTTGCCTGGAACCGGCGCCCGCTGACCGGAGCGGAAGCTTCCCCGACCAAAGCCGCGACGCCGTTGGCGGGGGCTCCGATGGAGCCGACTGGCACACTGATGCCCTCGCCCGTCACCGCGAAATTGGTCTGCGGCATGACCTCCCAGCGATAGGCGCCGGCCAGGAAGGGCAGCAGGGTCAGCAGGGAGAGAGCCATCGCGCCAATTGCCTGACCGCCGCCGCGATCTCCCTTGCGCCAAACGCACTGGATGACCATCAACGACAGCATCAGCGCCGCGACCGACAAGGCGCACACGAGGGCCAAAAGGATGTAGAGCGCATCGAGCTCCACCGCCCCCAGCCTGTACATCGCTATGGCGACCACCAGAAGAACGGGCGCAAAGATCGCCAGGCGCCGAGCCCAGCGCGGCGCGCGCAGACGGCGGGTAAGATAGTGACCGGACGCTCGGTGGCCGGCATAGCGAAGGGCCAAGCTCATGCCGCATGATGTAGCCGAGTTTCCCTGCGAAGTCAGGCGAGAAAGAGCGGCTTAATGGTTCGGTAACGATAGCCGGCATTTTGCCGGCGGACACGGAACCGTCCCGCATTGCCAGCAGTTATTTCCCCGCCGGAAAGCGCATATCGAGATGTGAGCGGCCGACATGATTACGCCGACCGGGCGTTGAGGGGACGATCATGAAGCTGGAAACTTCCACCGCACCGTCAGGACCGATGCGCCCTGAGCCTTTCGAGATCATGGAATTCCAGCTTGCTCTCGATCTGGAGCAGCCTTTCGACGTCGATTTTCGCTCATGCGTCCGCCGGGCAGCGGAGGCCGTAGGCGGAGAATTCCTCTTCGAAGTACCGGCGGATTGTTCAATGGAGAACGCGTCGCGAATCGCTGCCGTCCGTATTCCCACGGGCAGCAGGGAGCAGATCGCCTTTGCCGCGCTCGACATGCTCGGCGAGAGCATCCGCCTCTGCGGCCAGAGCGAGATCAGCGAACGCCTTTCGGGTTTCGCTCAGGCGTTCGTCCGCGTGATCGAGCGTTTCCGGGATGGACAACGCGCTGCAACGATGCCGGCAAGCGCCTGCGCCTGACTATTCGATGGTCGCCTCCCGTTGAGGCGATTCAGGCATTATCGACAGCGATCCCTTTTTTGCGGTGCAGGAACACCGTGCTCTTGAGCCTGCCTAGTGCCCATCGCCGCGAGCGACGGATTACCGGCCGCGCCGGTCTGAAATATCCCGCTTGCCCCTTTCCAGCTTTGTGATCTGCTTTGCCGATGCCCGCGTTTCTCCACGACTATTCGGCCGTCATCGGCCTTGCGATCGTCGCTCTGGTCTTCCTCGCCTTCGCGCTGGAGCTTTATCCGCCAGAGGTGACGGCGACCGCGGGCGCCGTGGCCTTTCTCGCTCTCGGCTTTCTCAGCAACGATCAATTCACGGAGGTCTTCTCCAACAGCGCGCCCATCACCATCGGCGCCATGTTCGTCCTGTCGGGCGCGCTCATAAGAACAGGCACGCTCGAAGCCGCAGCGACGAAAGTCGTATCCAGTGCGGAGAAGCATCCGCACTGGACGCTGGGCCTCATGGCCGCCGGCGTTCTCGTCGCCTCGACGTTCATGAACAACACGCCCGTCGTGGTCGTCTTCATCCCGATCGTCATCGAGCTCGCCAGAAAGCTCGACATGGCGCCGTCGCGTCTTCTCATGCCGCTGTCCTTCCTGACCATTCTCGGCGGCACGTGCTCGCTCATCGGGACCTCAACCAACCTTCTGGTCGACGGTGTGGCGCGGGACAAAGGGCTAGATCCCTTCTCGATCTTCGAGATCACGCCCATAGGCATCGCCGCAGCCGCAACCGGCGTGATCTATCTCGGGCTGGTGGGCCGCTTCTTTCTTCCCGAGCGGCAGAACGCATCGGACCTCCTGGGTGCGACCAATCCCAACACCTACCTGACGGAGGTCACGGTCGCGGAGGGCGCGCCTTCCATAGGGCGCCGTCTGGAAGAGATCACCGAGCTCTCGACACGCGGCATCCGGCTCATCGCGGTCAAACGCGGCACCGGAACCATCCGCTCCAATCTCGGCCTTCTGGAGCTGCAGAAGGCCGACCGTCTGGTCATCGTTGGTACGCCTGAAGAGATCCTCACCCTCAACGACAGCGAGTACTACCGCGTCGCCCGCGTCTCCAAGCGAGCGAAGGACGACGCGCGGGTCATCGTCGAAGCCACGGTCGCCCCCTTCAGACGAGGCATCGGACGGCGCATCTCCGATCTTCTCGAAATCTCCGGCTCCGGCGTCGCGGTTCTTGGCGTCGCCCGCTATCGCCACGTGCCCGGCCCGTCGCTCGCCGAAACCCGCCTGCGGCCTGCCGACCGTCTCCTGCTGGAGGGGCGCCCGGATGCCATCGCGCGGATCGCAGAGGCCAACGACCTCATCGGCGTCGACGTGACCAAGGCGCGTTCCTTCCGCCGCTCCAAGGCGCCGCTCGCCATCGGCGCGCTCCTCGGCGTCGTAATCCTGGCAGCGATGAACATCGCCGATATCCAGATGCTGGCGTTCCTGGCCATCGCGGCGCTGCTGCTGGTGCGGGTGCTCGATGCCGACGAAGCTTGGCGATCAATCCGCGGCGACATCCTGATCCTGATCTTCGCGATGCTGGCCATCGGCAAGGGCATGGAAAACACCGGGGCTGTCGAGATGTTGGTCACGGCCATCGAGCCCATCGTGCGCCACGCGCCGCCCTTCGTCACCCTCATCCTGATCTACGCGGTCGCCTCCGTCCTGACCGAGATCGTGACCAACAACGCCGTCGCCGTGGTCATGACGCCGCTGGTGATCAGTCTGTCTGGCGTGCTCGGAATAGAGCCGCGCGCCCTGGTGGTGGCGGTGATGTTCGGTGCATCGGCGTCCTTCGCAACGCCCATCGGCTACCAGACCAACACGCTGGTCTATGCGGCGGGGAACTACCAGTTCCTCGACTTCACCAAGGTCGGCCTGCCGATGAATATTCTGGTCGGCTTGGTGAGCTGCATCGCCATCAGCTTCTATTACGGCCTGTAAGATTCCAACGACCCGAGAGCGAAACGCGACTTCGGGGCGTCATACTCTATCCGCGCGGGCGCGGGCGGCTCTGCGCCAGTCGGGCGGCGCGGATCGCCGACTGTGCGGCGGCAAGGCGAGCGATCGGTACGCGAAAGGGAGAGCACGACACATAGTCGATGCCGACCCGCTCGAAGAAATCGATGGAGGCAGGATCGCCGCCCTGCTCGCCGCACACGCCCATGGCAATCGAAGGTCGGGTCCGGCGCGCCTTTTCGACCGCAAGAGCGATCAGCTCGCCGACCCCCTCAACATCCACGGATTGGAAGGGATCACGCCCAAGAATTCCCTGACGCTCGTAGGTGGCAAGAAAGTTGGCCGAGTCGTCGCGCGAGATGCCGAAAACCGTCTGGGTCAGATCGTTGGTGCCGACCGACATGAAGTCTGCGGCCTCAGCCAGGGTATCCGCCTGAACGGCGGCGCGCGGAAGCTCGATCATGGTGCCGACCAGATAATCGACCTTCCAGCCGCGCTCGGCCATGACGGTGGCGGCGACCTGATCGATGCGCTTCCTGACGAAGTCGACCTCCTTGCGCAGGCTAACCAGCGGCAGCAGGATCTCTGGGACCACGGCCGCCCCGGCCCGCGCACCCGCCTCGATCGCGGCTTCGAAGATCGCACGGGCCTGCGTTTCGACGATCTCGGGATAGGAGATGGCAAGCCGGACGCCGCGATGACCCAGCATGGGGTTCATCTCCTTCAGCGCGATAATGCGCTGACAGAGGACGGCGCGATCGATCCCGAGCTGGCGCGCCGTGTCCTCGATCTCGCCCTCGCCCTTGGGCAGGAACTCGTGCAGGGGCGGATCGAGAAGGCGGATCGTGACCGGCTGGCCAGCCATGATCTCGAAAAGCTCCACGAAGTCCGAACGCTGCATCGGGAGGAGCCGATCGAGCGCCGCGCGGCGGCCCGCCTCGTCGGTGGCGAGGATCATCTCCCGCATGACCTGGATGCGGTTGCCGTCAAAGAACATGTGCTCTGTTCGGCAAAGGCCGATGCCCTCGGCGCCGAAGGCCCGCGCGGCGCGCGCCTCGCTCGGCGTCTCGGCGTTGGTCCTGACGCGCATCCGGCGCGCGGCGTCGGCGAAATCCATGAGGCTGGCAAAGTCGCCGCTGAGGCCGGGCGGGCGCAGGCTCGCTCGCCCCTGGATGATCTCGCCCGTCGACCCGTCTATGGTGATCCAATCACCCTCCCTCAGGACGCGCTCGGAAGCATAGAGCGCGCCCTCGGCGCGATTGATCCGCAGCCAGCCGGCGCCGGTGACGCAGGGCTTGCCGATACCCCGCGCCACCACTGCGGCGTGACTGGTGGTGCCGCCACGGATCGTCACGACGCCGTCGGCGACATGCATCCCGTGAATGTCCTCCGGGAAGGTTTCCGTGCGCACGAGGATCACCGGCCGCCCCTCTGCGGCGTATGCCTGGGCGGCCTCGGCCGAAAACACGATCTCGCCAGTCGCCGCGCCGGGCGCGGCGGGCATGCCCTTGCCGAGCGGCAGGAGATCGTCCGTGTGCTCGATCGTCGGATGAAGGAGCTGTTCCAGCGAGGCGGGATCGATCCGAAGAACGGCCTCCTCCTCGTCGATGAGCCCCTCCCCCACCAACCGGACGGCCACACGCACGGCTTCCGGCGCCGTCCTCTTGGCGACGCCTGATTGCAGAAGGACGAGCTCGCTGTCCCCTACCATGAACGTCACTTCGACAGCGTCGCCGACGTGAGCTTCCAGGCGCCTGACATGATCGGCGAGGGCCTCGATATCGCCGGGGAAGAGCGAGCGCTGGTCGGGATGAGCAAGCGCTCTCAGATCAAGCACCTTGCCGTCGCCACCAATCTGCGACCGATCCCGTGCGCCGGGGGTGAATTCGCCCGTGAGGCGGGGCTGGCCGGTGGACAGGTCGCGGGAGATGGCCCGCCCCGTCCCGGACTTCTCGTCGCGCTCGTTGAAGACCATGGCATGAACGGTGACGGCAACGCCCGCATTCTCGGGGATGCCGTGAGCGAGGCGAAAGGTGCGGGCCACGGGGCGGCGCCATGTCGCGAAGCAGGCCTCGATAGCGCGGTAGAGCTGTTCCAGGGGAGTCTGAGGCAACGCCTCGCCTACCTCATCCTCGACGAAGGCGAGATAGCGCGCGATCAGCGAGCGCCATTCCTCCAGGGTGCGCGGCTCGTCGCCGGTCCAGTTGCGGAGCTGCCGTTCGTCGTCGGCGATCTCCTCGAAATCTGCGGGATCAACATTGTAGACGAGCGCCGAGAAGGCTTCGATGAAGCGCCCATAGCTGCGAAAGGCAAAAGAGAGATCGCCCAACTCGGCCGCGACCCGCTCGACCGTTCGGTCGTTGAGCCCCAGGTCGAGGACTGTCTCAGCCAGACCCGGCATCGGCACGCGGGCGCTGGTGCGGATGGCCAGAAGCAACGGACAGTCGCCGTCGAACTGTCGCCCCGTCACCTCTTCCAGCCATTTGATGGCGGCACTGATCTCCGCTCGCACCTCCGCCGGCATGTCAGACTGGGCAGACACCTGACGCCAGGCGGAAGTCGAAACGGTGAAGCCCGGCGGCACGGGAAGATCCAGTGCCGCCAGAAGGGCCAGATTGGCGCCCTTCAGGCCCAGCGCCTCGGCGGCATCGGCCGTCCGATCCGCAGCACCGCGCCTGAAGGTGAAGATCCGCTTGGTCATGGCTCGCCCGTCGGGTGGTCCCGCGCCTTCGCAGGAACCTCACCTCTAGAACATCGGGGCGCAAATCAAAAGCGTTCCGCCCGAAAGGGCGTGGCGCTTCCTCAGAGATGGGCGTCGATGATGGCGCTCATCTCATCGGGGGGGAATGCGCCCGGATACATGTCGCCGTTGACGAAGAAAGTCGGCGTCGCGTTTACACCGAAGGCCTCACCTGCCTTCTGCACCTGCATCACCTTCTGCTGAAGATCCTTGTCGGTGAGGCAAGCCTTGAAGCTCTCCTGCGTGAAGCCGGCAAGCTTGGCCAATTGCAGCAATGCCTCCGAGGCGTTCTGCGCTGTGGCCCAGGTGTTCTGCTGGTCGAACAGCACGTCGGTCATCGCCGTCCGGCGACCATCAGGAGCGCACCGTGCGATCATGAACGCGGCGAGAGAACGCGGGTCGAACGGAAATTCGCGAAGGATGAACTTCACCTTGCCCGTGTCGACATAGTTCTTCATCACCACCGGCAACGTCTCCTTGTGGAAATCGGCGCAGTGGCTGCAGGTCAGGGAGGCGTATTCGACGATGGTGACGGGCGCATCCTCCTTGCCGAGGACGATGTCCGGCAGCGCCTGAGGTGCCATCAGCTTCTCCACGTCGACATGCGACTGAGGCTTCGGCGCCTCGACGGACGACTTGGTCGGCGACGAATTGGCCGGCGCGGTTTCCGCCTGGGCGACAAGCGGACCAGCGGCGTCATCCGCCGCGGCACTGCCAACCGCCGCGGGCAATGCGGCAAAGGCGACGCCGCAAAGCAGAAGCGCTCCATGGCGCGTCCATGCAGAAACGGTTGTGCGTCGGTTGTCGGTGGCGCAATCGGGCATTGGACTCATCGGCTCTACACCTTCCTCATTGCCTGCGGCCCTTCGGAACAACGAACAGGCCGAGAATGTCTCCTTTAGATAGAGATCATGGCTTTTCCAACCGCGCGCCCGCTCCTGAACCGTCGCGGCCAATCAACTAGGCGTGTGCCGACGCTGCAGTACGCTGGCGCCATAGGCGGCCAGCGCCTCGCGCAATTTCTCGTCCTCGACGCCGGCCGTCAGCCTGTCGATCTGCTGCCGATCCGCCGGCTTGAGGTCGCGAAGCACAGGCTTGCGGCTTGGCTTTGCTCTTCGCACCGGCCGCTGAACGATCTTGATGCGGTCTACCGCGCCATAGCCAAAGAGCGCGTTGACCCGAGCGATCATCTCGCGGGTCTGATGCTGGAGAAGAAGCGCCGCCGGCCCCTCGCACGCAACGACCAGAGTGGCCGGGCGGAAAGGATCGTCCGCGTCGCGCCGGGGTGGCCAAAGGAGGCGCTCCGGCCGCGTCGTCTCGGCGAGCCGGCTGCCGGCGATATCCGCCCAGGCGGCGGCGAGCGTCGAACTCATCCCGGCCTTGCGCGCGAGAACCGGATCGAGAATGGGGGCGACAAGGTCGCCGATGAGTTGCGCGCCGCGCTTCGCCTTCTTCAACGGCTGCTCCGCGCCGCTATGCCACGCTCTTCCCCGGCCGGCACCGACGCCACGATGACGGCGGCCGTGAAAATCCATACCGCATCGAGGATATCGTGGAAGAACATGATGTTGGTGAGACCGGGTATGAAATAGGCGACAAAAAGCGTCGCGGCGACCGCGAAGCGTGTTCCCCCCTCGGGCAGGGAGCGCGCCCGCCATGCCGTCCAGGCAGGGGCGAGAACCATGGCGAAAAAGGCGACGATTCCAACAGCCCCGGCGTCCACCGCAATGGTCAGCAGGATGTTGTGCAGATGCGTGAAGTGCGCGCTGTCCATGAAGGACGCGTCGAAATAGGGGCGAACCGCATCCCAGAGATGCTGACGGCCATATCCGAAAACGGGAGCTTCAGAGATGGCGGCCAACGAGGCGCGATACATCTCGGCACGGGCGGAGAACGAGCCGAACTGCGGGGTCCGATCAAAGAGCTGCGCCAGATCGGACTCGGTCGACATAAGGCGGCCCACCACTTTCGTCGAAACGACATAGCCGATGAGAAGCACGACGATGGAAAAGGCCGCGCCGCGCCAAAGTCGTTGTCTGCGAGACATCTTCGAGACGACGTGATGCACGGAACGCCATTTGACGATCAGCGGCACCGCGATGACAAATGGCAGCGCCAGCCACGAGCCGCGCATGCCGGAGAGGATGACGGCCGAGGCAGCTCCCGTCGCCCCTGTCATTGCAAGCACCGTCATCCATCGCCGCCCAGGCGCATTGACCAGAAGACAGAGGCTGAGGCCAAGCGTCACGAGGCTCGTCACCGAGAAGGGACCGGGATTTCCCGCGATGCCTTCCATACGTCCGGCAGAGAAAACGAAAGCAGAAAGAAGCGAGGCCGGCAACAGAAGCGTGCCGCCAACCGCCGCGCCCGTTAGTGCGGCGGGCAGGAGCGCACCGGACGGAGTGAGTCGAAGGCGCGGGATGAGAAAGAGCGGGATCAGGAACACCAACAGTGGGACGGAAACCTTGGCTCCTCGCGCCCAATCGGGGCGCAGGACCGCCGTCAGGGTCATCACGGCCGCATAGAGCAGGAACGAGAAGACGACCGGCCGGTCGGTCCGCTCGAGACGGAAGGGCACGCGCCGGACGACTGCCGAGATCAACGCCCAGGAACCCAACACGCCGCAAACGATCGACGCGCCTGATCCCCCGACCGCAGTCAGAACGAAGAAGACGAATACAGACAGCCGGTTGCGCGATCCCATAGCCTCGGGGGGCGGATACAGAAGCGCGAGGAATGTCTTTCTGAAGCTGGAGGCGTGACGATTGACGGAATTGCCACCTAGTGCTCTCTCACCCACCATGTCGTCTCGATTTCTCCAAGCCAGCTCTCTCCTTTTGGACTGGTATTCCCGTCATGCCAGAAGCCTGCCCTGGCGAACGCCCCCGTCAGAGCGCGCTGGAGGGCGGAATGCCGATCCTTATCGTGTCTGGCTTTCCGAGGTGATGCTGCAACAGACGACGGTGGCCGCCGTCAAGCCTTATTTTTTGCACTTCCTCGATCGCTGGCCGAGCGTCGAGCAGCTGGCGGACGCCGATCCTCAAGAGGTGATGGCCGCATGGGCGGGCCTCGGATACTACGCGCGGGCAAGAAACATGCTGGCCTGCGCGCGGACTGTGGCTGCACAGCATCAAGGGCGGTTTCCCGAGGGGGTCAAGGCCCTGCGATGCCTTCCGGGCATCGGCGAGTACACCTCGGCGGCAATCGCCGCCATCGCCTTCGATGAACCGGTGGCTGTGGTGGACGGCAATGTCGAGCGCGTCGTGTCTCGGCTTTATGCCATCGAGACGCCCCTGCCCGCCGCCAAACCGCGCATTCGGGACCTTGTCCAGGAGATGACACCGAGCGAAAGGCCCGGCGATTTTGCGCAGGCCATGATGGACCTTGGCGCGACCATCTGCACACCCAAGCGCCCGGCTTGCGCCATCTGCCCGCTCTCGGCGCCCTGCCTCGCCCGCGCGGAGGGACGCCAGGAGTTCTTTCCCGTCAAGGCACCGAAGCGGGCGAAGCCACAGCGGCGCGGCGCCGCCTTCGTGGCGATGCGGCAAGGCGACGGCGCGATATGGCTGCGCCGTCGGCCGGAAAGCGGAATGCTCGGCGGGATGGTGGAGCCGCCGACCACGGCCTGGAGCGTCAAGGCAGACGGCGCCATCGGCGCGGAATCGGCTCCGTTTGCCGCCGGTTGGGAGCTTGCCGGCACGGCGAGTCATGGGTTCACCCATTTCGATCTGACCCTTGATGTTTGGCGCGCGGTCGCGCCAGCCGATCCGCAGAGCGACGGATGGTGGGCAACTCCCGAGCGGCTCGATGAGGAAGGGCTGCCGACGGTGATGAAAAAGGTGGTCGCCGTCGCGCTGCCGGGCATCATCTTCCGGCGCCGCCCTGGCCGGGCAGCCCCCTGAACTACCGTCTCCCGCCAGAATCGGCTAAGCCACGAGCGCGTCGCCCTCGGCGAATGCGCCGACCATAAAGGAGCGTGGACGATGATCCGGCATGTGGTGTTCGATATCGGTGGAGTGCTGGTCCTTTGGGACCCCGAAATCCCGTTCAAGCGCCTGATCGCCGACGACCAGGAGCGCCGCGTCTTCCTGTCCGAGATATGTTCGCCGCTCTGGAACGCGGAGCAGGATCGCGGCCGTTCCTGGGAAGAAGCCGAGGCGGTCCTCATCGCCGATTATCCCGAAAAGGCGGACCTCATCCGCGCCTACCGCCGCTATTGGATCGAGATGGTCCCGCATGCCTTCGAGGACACGGTCGCGGTGCTGCGGGAGGTGATCGCGACGGGGCTCGACGTGACGCTTCTCACCAACTGGGCGGCCGACACCTTCGCCGAGGCCGAAAAGCTCTTTCCCTTCCTTGGCGAAGCGCGGGGCATCACCGTTTCCGGCCGTATCAAGGCGATCAAGCCAAGCCCGGAGATCTACCTGCACCATGCAGAGACCTTCGGCCTCGATCCCGCCGCCACGGTGTTCATCGACGATTCGCCGAAGAACGTGGAGGCGGCCCGAAAGGCCGGCTGGCAGGCCATCCGCCACGAAAACGCTGCCCAACTCAGGATCGACCTGCGTAAGCTGGGCGTGCCGATCGCCGCCTGATCGCCTTCCTCGTCAGGCGCCGGCCCGGCCCATGCGGCTGCGCGCCTCGTGCCGAAGCTCGTCGATGACGCGCAGAACGCCGCCGTCCAGCACGTGCCAGAACGTCCAGCCGTTGCAGGCGGACAGGCCCTGAACCTTGGCGCCCATCCGATGGATGGAGGCGGCCTCATTGCCGATGGCGACCGTGCCGTCGGCCCGCACCACCGCGCGCCAGCGCCCCTTGGCGTCCGTCAGTTCCGTCCCTGGCTCGATCAGCCCGGATTCGATGAGGCTGGAAAACGGAACGCGCGGCTCGGCGCGTTTGCCTTCGGTGAGCGCAAGCACGGCGGCGTCCAGCGGCTCCACCGCGTCGATGCGCCTCTGGGCCGCGTCGATGTACTCCTGCTCGCGCTCGACCCCGACGAAGTGGCGTCCGAGCCGCTTGGCCACGGCGCCGGTCGTGCCCGTGCCGAAGAAGGGATCGAGCACGACGTCGCCGGGGCGTGTCGACGACAAAATGACGCGCGACAGAAGCGCTTCGGGCTTCTGCGTCGGATGAACCTTCAGGCCATCCTCTCCCTTCAGCCGCTCGGCGCCGCTGCAGATTGGAAACAGCCAGTCGGAACGCATCTGCACGTCGTCGTTGGCCGCCTTCATGGAGTCGTAGTTGAAGGTGTAGCCCTTGGCATCCTCGCTGCGCGCCGCCCAGATCATCGTCTCGTGCGCGTTCTGGAAGCGGCGTCCCCGGAAGTTCGGCATCGGGTTGGTCTTGCGCCAGACGACGTCGTTCAGGATCCAGAAGCCGAGATCCTGCATCGTCGCGCCGACGCGGAAGATGTTGTGATAGGAGCCGATGACCCAGATGGAGCCGGTGGGCTTCAGCACGCGGCGCACCGCCAGGAGCCAGGCGCGCGTGAAGGCGTCGTAAGCGGCAAAGCTCTCGAACTTGTCCCAGGCGTTGTCGACGGCGTCCACGCGGCTCTGGTCGGGCCGCAGAAGCTCTCCGGCAAGCTGAAGATTGTAGGGCGGGTCGGCGAAGACCGCGTCGACGGACTGGGCGGGAAGCGCCTCCAGCGCCGCGACGCAATCACCCTTGAGGATGCGGTCGAGCCATGCGCTCGACACGGCCTCGGAAACCTTGAGCGCCGCGCTTTGTGCCTTTGCCATGTTCACCCACCGGATACGCCAGAACCAAAATCCTGCGATCATGGTTACTGAGCGCGGTAAATACGCGGTAAACGAGGGATGAATCACCGGCGCAAAGGCGCCACTTTGTGTCGGCCGATCCTCTGTGATAACCGAGCCCTCGTCGCCGCGGGGGCTGCTTCGTGCTGCCGCGTGCGCAGAAAGCCGCCATCATCGCGGAAAACTCGGGAGCGCCAAAAAAATGACGGCCATCGCCCTCGTCATCTTCGACTGCGACGGAACGCTGGTCGATTCGGAGATCATTTCCGCCAAGGTGGAATCGGAGATCTTCACCGATCTCGGTCATCCGCTCGAACCGGCGGAAATCCAGGCGCGCTTCGCCGGATTGAAGCTGTCGCGCATCATCGAGCTCCTCAAGGAGGAGACCGGCATGGTGTTTCCTGAGAATATCGTGGAGCGTATCGAGAACGAAACGATGTCCCGCCTTGGCCAAGAGGTAAAGGACATCGCCGGCGCGCACGAAATTCTCGACATGATCGATCTGCCGCGCTGCATCTGCTCGAATTCATCCACCGAGTGGCTGAAGACGGAACTCGACCATGTCGGACTTTGGGACCGCTTCCGTCCCTATGTCTATTCCGCTTCGGAGGTCGGCACGCGGCGCAGCAAGCCTGCGCCCGACGTCTTCCATTACGCCTGCAAGGAGTTCGGGGTGGAGCCCCAGGCGGCGGTGGTGCTGGAGGATTCGGTCCACGGCGTGGCCGCTGCCGCAGCCGCCGGCTGTCGCGTCGTCGGCTTCACTGGCGCGGCCCACACCTATTCGGGCCATGCGGATGCGCTGACCGAGGCGGGCGCGGAGACGGTGATCAACCGTCTCCTGGATTTCCCGGCCGTCATCACTGCCCTTTCCGGGTGGAGTCAGGACTGAGCCGCGCGGCCCTCGGCGATCATCTCTTCGCCTTGGGCGCCGGCCCCTCGTCGAAGCCCGCGTACACGGCATAGGTGCGCGCCGGCGGCTCCGGAACAACGACACGGTCGTCGACATAGACGAACTGGACGGCACCGCCTCCCGCAGAGACGGAGACGCTCTGCTGGGACAGCTGCGAATAGAGGACGTCCGATCCGCTCACCAGGGCGACGCGGATGGGCAACTGGATGGTGCCGCTCTTGGCGGCCGGCCCCGGCATCACCCGGCCCGCGATGCCCACCTTCATCATCAGCTGGCCGTTGACCACATGACACTCGCGGCTGGAGTCGGTGATCGAGGCGACGTAGACGACATCCTCTCCCGCCTTCTTGGTCAGCACCGCCGTGCCCTCACGCAGGCTCACCCGGGGACAATATTCCGGGATCCGTCCTTCAGCCGCGGAAGGCACTGGATTGGCGGAGAGATCGGCGGGCGGCGTCGACGACTGGCACCCGGCCAGTATCGCGAACCCCGCCAGGGCAGCGGCCCGAAACGCGAAAGACATATGCATTCTTCGGTTCTTCCCTTACTGTGGCGCGCCGTTCTATACCAGCGCGAGGGAGAATTTGCGACCGCGCCGTGAAATCGACATCGAAGGCTGGAACAGCGAAATCGTTCCTCCGGGAGAGAGAGTGGTGAGACTGTGGAATATCTGAGTTCGCGAGGCGAGGCACCGGCACTAGGGTTCGCGGACGTCTTGATGGCTGGACTGGCCAGCGATGGCGGCCTCTACGTGCCCCGCGTGTGGCCGAAGATCGCCGAGGCAGAGATCAGAGGCTTTTACGGACGTCCCTACGCGGAGGTGGCTCTCTCCATCCTGACGCCTTTCGTCGGCGACGAGATCGCCGAGAACGACCTGAGGCGCATGGTCGAGGAAGCCTACGCGACCTTCCGGCACCCGGCAGTGGCGCCGCTGGTCCAGATCGGCGCCGCCGACTTCGTCCTGGAGCTGTTCCACGGTCCGACGCTGGCCTTCAAGGACGTGGCCATGCAGCTCCTTGCCCGTCTCATGGATCATGTACTCCTACAGCGTGACGAACGCGCGACGATCGTTGGCGCGACATCCGGCGACACGGGCGGAGCGGCGATCGACGCCTTTGCCGGCAGCGAGCGCGCCGACATCTTCATCCTCTTCCCCAAGGGGCGCGTCTCGCCGGTGCAGCAGCGGCAAATGACGACCTCTGGCGCGCGCAACGTCCATGCCGTCGCGGTCGATGGCACGTTCGACGATTGCCAAGCGCTGGTCAAAGGCATGTTCAACGACGCCCGTTTCCGCCGCGCGACGGCGCTTTCCGGCGTCAATTCCATCAACTGGGCCCGCATCATGGCCCAGATCGTCTACTACTTCACCGCCGCGGCGAGTCTCGGGGCGCCAGACCGGCGCATCTCCTTCACCGTGCCCACGGGAAATTTCGGCGACATCTTCGCCGGCTATGCGGCCAAGCGCATGGGGCTGCCCATCGACAGGCTGGTGATCGCCACCAACTCCAACGACATTCTGGAGCGCACGCTCTCTTCCGGCCGCTACGAGACATCCGGCGTTTCAGCGACCATGTCGCCTTCCATGGACATTCAGGTCTCGTCCAATTTCGAGCGCCTGCTCTTCGAAGCCTCCGGCCGCGACGCCGAGATGGTGAAGCGCTCCATGGCGAGCCTCACCCAGTCCGGCGGCTTCACGGTTCCCGAGGATACGCTCTCCGCCATCCGCGCCGAATTCTCCGCCGGGCGATCGGACGAGGCGGCGACAGCCGAAACAATCCGCTCCTTCCTGTCCACCACCGCCTATCTTCTCGATCCCCATACCGCGGTTGGCGTCAAGGTCGCCCGTGAGCATGCGGGACCCGGCGTCATGGTCACGCTTGGCACCGCTCATCCAGCCAAGTTCCCCGAGGCCGTTCGCAAAGCCAGCGGCCTCTCGCCGGAGCTGCCGCCGAGCCACACAGGCCTCATGGAAAAACACGAGCGCTTCGATACCCTGCCCAACGATCTGCGACAGGTGGAGAACTATATCGCCGAGCGCAGCCGCGCCGCGCGTTCGGGAGCATCCGCATGACAGTCGAGATCACCAAACTCCTCAACGGAATCACCATTGCGACGGAGGAAATGCCGAGCCTGGAAAGCGCGGCGCTCGGCATTTGGGTCAAGGCGGGAGCGCGCGACGAGGGCGAGGGCGAACATGGCATCGCCCATCTTCTCGAGCATATGGCCTTCAAGGGCACGAGCCGGCGCAGCGCAAGGCAGATCGCCGAGGAGATCGAGAATGTCGGCGGCGACCTCAACGCCGCCACCAGCGTAGAGACGACCGCCTACTACGCCCGCGTTCTAAAGGACGACGTGCCGCTTGCCATCGACCTTCTAACCGACATCCTGCTCGACTCCCAGTTTGCCGAGGAGGAGTTGCAGCGCGAGAAGAACGTCATCCTTCAGGAGATCGGCGCCGCCGAGGACACACCGGATGATGTGGTGTTCGACCGGTTTCAGGAGGCCGCTTATCGCGGCCAGATCATCGGCCGGCCGATACTCGGTACGCGCGAGACTGTAACCTCGTTCACCAGCGAGGGCCTGAGGACCTATCTCAAGACGCATTACTCGCCTGAGCGCATGGTGGTCGTGGCGGCGGGCAAGGTTTCCCATGCCGACGTCGTCAACCGGATTTCTGGCGCGCTGGGCGGAATGACGCCGATTGCCGCGACCAACCCGCCGCTCGTTCGCGCGCCGGCCACCTATACGGGCGGCGAGTTCCGCGAGGGGCGCGACCTCATGGATGCGCAGGTCGTCCTCGGCTTTGAAGGCCGGCCCTACTACGCCAAGGACTTCTATGCGGCGCAGGTGCTGTCGCTGATTCTCGGCGGCGGCATGTCCTCGCGCCTGTTCCAGGAGATCCGCGAGCAGCGCGGTCTTTGCTATGCCATCTACAGCTTCCATTGGAGCTTTTCCGATTCCGGAATTTTCGGCGTCCACGCCGCCACCGGCGAGGAGCAGCTCGCCGAACTTGCGCCGATCATCGCTGAGGAGCTGACGCGCGCGGCGGAGAACATCACCGACAAGGAGGTGACGCGCGCCCGCGCGCAGATGCGCTCCAGCCTGCTCATGTCTCAGGAAAGCCCATCCTCCCGCGCCGGCCAGATCGCGCGGCAACTCCTCTTTGCCGGGCGGCAGATCTCCAACCAGGAGCTTCTCGAACGGCTCACCGCCATCGATGCTAAGCGGTTGACCGATCTTGCCGGCCGTACGTTCATCGGCACCCGTCCGACCATGGCCGCACTCGGCCCGATCAAGGGGTTGGCGGGCCTGGAAGAAGTGAGCGCCCAGCTCGGTGGAGCGACCAACGCGCCCAAGAGCGCTGCCGTTTGAGCCGCCGATGAGCGTTTTCGACTCCCTGTTCCATCCCGTGTTTCCCAAGGTCGATGCCGACGGCATCCTGCTGCGGATGCCGCAGGCCGGCGATTACATCGCCTGGCGGGACCTCAGGAGTCGGAGCCGCGCCTTTCTGACGCCTTGGGAACCCATGTGGGGTCCCGACGAGCTCAGCCGCCGCTCCTATCAGCTCAGAATTCAGCGCTATCGCCAGGACGCGCGGGAGCGAACGGGCTACACCTTCTTCCTGTTCGACGAACCCGGACGCACGCTCTACGGCGGCGCGACCATTGGCCTGATCCGTCGTGGCGTGTCGCAGAGCTGCACACTCGGCTATTGGATGGGCGAGCCCTACGCCGGCATCGGATTGATGTCCCGCGCGGTCGAGGCGCTCAAGCACTTCGTCTTCGACGTGGAAGGGCTGCATCGGATCGAGGCCGCCTGCCTGCCCTCCAACGAACGCTCCATTCGGCTTTTGGAGCGGGCGGGTTTCCGCCGCGAGGGCTACGCCCGCCACTATCTCAAGATCGCCGGGAGATGGGAGGATCACTACCTCTACGCTCTCCTTGCCGACGAACACGTTCCAAGAAAGGGCCGCAAGCCTCTGCTCGCGGCCAATCTGGCGTCCGCCGCATCATGATCATCAACTGCATCGCCCTTCACCGTCGTCCGGCGCGCCGGAGCGCCGAGCGACCGACCGACCGCATCGCGGCGGGCCTCCTCGCCCTTCTGCCGCTCGTCCTCCTGCTTGTCGCTCTCTCAGGGCCTGCCCTCGCATTGGAGCCCGTCAGCATCTCCAAGGACGTCCAGGTCATCGACCTGAAGCCGGCGATCGAGCTTTACCGCGATCGTGGCCGAAGCATTCAGGTCTCGACGGTCCCCGGCGCCGACGGCATCGTCAGGCGCATTGAGGTGGAGGCGCAGGCACCGAATGCTTCGGGCGATTGGGCGGTCTTCGCCCTTGCCAACGATTCCGACGAACAGCTCGACCGGCTGATCGTCGCCCCGAACTTCCGCCTGGCGGGCTCAGGAATCATCGATCCCGACCTCGGTTCTCAGCGCATCGCCTCGATCACGCCTTCCGAGGGTTTCGCGCTCGATCATCAGCCGAGCTCGGAGGCCGACGTCTTCCTGGTCACGCTCAATCCGGGCTCGGTCGTCACGTTCGTCGCCGAACTCACCTCGCCGCGTCTGCCGGAAATCCGACTTTGGCAGCCGGATGCCTACAAGGACACGGTAAACGCCTTTACGCTCTATCGCGGCATCGTGCTTGGCATCGCCGGCCTGCTGGCGGTGTTCCTGACCATCCTTTTCGTGGTCAAGGGCTCGGCAATGTTCCCGGCGACGGCCGCCCTCGCCTGGGCCGTACTCGCCTATATCTGCATCGACTTCGATTTCTGGCAGAAGCTGGTGCCGATGATGCCCGGCGAAGAAGGCATGTGGCGGGCGGCAACCGAGGTCTCGCTGGCGCTGACGCTGGTTCTCTTCCTCTACGCCTATCTCAACCTCAATCGCTGGCACGGGCTGTTCTCCCTCTTCACCGCCGTATGGTTGGCGGCGCTCGTCGGCCTCGGCGTCTTCGCCGCCTTCGATCCGCCGCTTGCCGCCGGCCTCGCGCGATTGTCGCTGGTGGGCATCGCCGGCTTAGGCCTTGTCCTCATCCTCTATCTCTCGGTCCTGCGCTTCGACCGCGCCATCATGCTGATCCCAACCTGGGCGCTGATCATCCTCTGGCTCTTCGCAGCCTGGATGACGGTGACGGGGCGGCTCAGCAACGACATCATTCAACCGGCGCTGGGCGGCGGTCTGGTTCTCATCGTGCTGCTCATCGGATTCACGGTGATGCAGCACGCCTTCGCCGGCGGCACCTTCGCCCATGGTCAGCTCTCCGACATGGAGCGCCGCTCGCTGGCGCTGGCCGGGACTGGCGATGCCATCTGGGATTGGGATGTCGATCGCGACCACATCTTCGCCGGGGTCGACGACGACATGACGCTGCCTCTGCCGATCGCGACGATGAACGGCCCGGCGCGCGACTGGCTGCCGATCCTGCATCCAGATGATCGCGACCGCTTCAAGCTGACGCTCGACACCATCGTGGAGCAACGGCGTGGGCGCATCGCCCAGGAGTTCCGCATCCGCAGCGTTACCGGCAGCTATCATTGGGTTTCGCTCCGGGCGCGGCCGGTGCTCGGCACCGACGGCGAGGTCGTGCGCTGCGTCGGCACGCTCAACGACATCACCGAGCGCAAGAAGGCGGAGGAGCGCCTGCTCCACGACGCGCTGCACGATCAGCTGACCGGACTGCCCAACCGCGAGCTCTTTCTCGACCGCCTGGAGGCGATCAGCACCCTTACGGCCGTGCGCGACGACGTCAAGCCGACGGTCTTCGTCATAGACATCGACCGCTTCAAGCAGGTCAATGACGATTTCGGCCTTGCCACCGGCGACACGATTCTCCTGACCATCGGACGCCGGCTGAAGCGCATCCTGAAGCCGCAGGACACGCTCGCCCGCATTGCCGGCGACGAATTCGGCCTGCTCCTCGTCTCGGAAACAGATCTCGACAGGATTGCCGCCCTGGCCGAAAATCTACGCGAGGCGATCAAGGCGCCCATCATCTTCAACAACCGCGAGATCATCCTCACCGGATCGGTCGGGCTCACCGGCTGGACCGAAAGGACGCGTCCCGAGGACGCGCTGAAGGAGGCCGAGCTTGCCATGTATCAGGCCAAGCGCGAGGGCGGCGATCATATCGAGCCCTACAGGCCGGCGCTACGCACCTCGGGCGCGGGGCGACTTCAGCTGGAATCCGATCTTCGTCGCGCATTTACCCGAGGCGAGCTGTCGCTCGCCTTCCAGCCGATCGTGCGCATCGAGGACGGCCGGATCGCCGGGTTCGAGGCGTTGCTGCGCTGGGATCATCCGAAGCGCGGCGCCATCTCACCGGCCGAATTCATTCCTGTCGCCGAATCCAGCGGGCAGATCGTCCTGCTCGGCCAATTCGCGCTCGATGAGGCGGCGCGTCGGCTTTCCGACTGGCACAGGATGATCGACCCGACGCTGTTCGTCTCGGTCAACATCTCCAGCCGTCAGCTCATTCGCCAGGACCTAATTGGGGACGTCGCGGCGGTGCTGAAGCGCTACGACCTTTCGGCGGGGGCGCTGAAGCTGGAGCTGACGGAGTCGCTGGTGATGGACAATCCCGAGCGCTCGGCGCAGCTTTTGTCCAAGCTCAAGGAAATGGGCCTCGGCCTGTCGCTGGACGATTTCGGCACCGGCTATTCCTCGCTGTCCTACCTGATGCAGTTCCCGTTCGACACGCTGAAGGTCGACCAGTCGTTCCTTAAGAGCGACAACCGGCCGGAGCGCCCCATCATTCTCAACTCCATCGTAAAGATGGCGCACGAGCTCAATTTGACGGTCGTCGCAGAAGGCGTGGAGACGGAAGAGGACGTCGAGCGGCTGCGCGAGCTCGACTGCAAATACGCGCAGAGCTTCCTCTATTCCGCTCCGTTGACGGCGGAAGAGGCCCGGCGCGAGTTGATGGAGCAAAAGACGACCCTGCGCCGCTCAGCCTGACGCGGCGCAACGGCTCCTATTTAAGATTGTCGCCCTGGTCTTTGGAGCTGGATCGATGCTCGCTGGAGCGCGCTCAGGCGTGGCCCGCCTCGGCTGCGAGGAAGGTGGGATCGATACCGAGCAGGCCGAGCGCGCGGCCGTACTTCGAATCGAGATCGGGATCGAAGATAAGGCCGCTATCGGCCTTGCAGGTCAGCCAGCCGTTGGCCGCGATCTCCGCCTCGAGCTGACCTGCGCCCCATCCGGCATAGCCGAGGGCCATTACCGCCTCATGCGGGCCGATACCCTGCGATATCGCCTTCAGGATGTCGAGCGTCGGCGTCAACCGGATCGCGTCGGCCACCGGAACGGTCGACTCCGAATCATAATCGCTGGAATGCAGCACGAAGCCGCGCCCCTGTTCCACCGGCCCGCCCGCGCAGACGGACACTTCGCGCCCGCCCTGCGGAAGTCGAATGTCCGCCTCGTCATCGACAATTCCGAGCTGCTTCAGCAGAGAGGCGAAGGAAAGTGGCTGGCCCTTGTTGATCACGAAGCCCATGGCCCCGCTAGGAGAATGGGCACAGAGATAGACGACGCTCCGTGCAAAGCGCTCATCCTGCATGCCTGGCATCGCGATGAGGAAATGATCCTCAAGCGACGAAGAGGGCGCATTGGTCTCTGACATCTTGCTCATCCCCCTAAGATAGCGACGTTTTCCCTGGCTTTCATCCATCTGTCTCTATTCGACATGGGGCAGGAGCCACCTGCGGCCATCTCGGCTTGATATTATTGTGGGCGGGCGGACGCTGCCGCGCAAGAGAGAGCGCCACAGAAGAGTGAAGGCGGTTGCATAGCCGGCCTGCTTCCGGCACTTCCATGGCGCCCGGCCAACAACAGCGTGATCGACTGCATCCCGAGCGTGAGGATCAAGCTTTCGTCTCTTTTGTCGGCGTCTAGTGCATCGGCCTTGTTCGAAGCTTCGGCCTGTCGCTCAGTCCAAACGTTCCACAAATGAAAGAACTTGCCCCATGAGAACCCGGATTGCGGCCTCTGCGCTGATTGGAGCGGCCCTCGCGCTTTCTTCGTCGCTCTGGAGTCTGGGCGCAGCTAATGCCGCGGGAAGCAGCACCTTCGAGACCGACGGCGTGGCGCTCTCGCTTGTCGCCGCGCCGAGCGGTACCGGCGACGCGGTTCGCGCGGCTCTCTTCATCGATCTCGAGCCGGGATGGAAGACCTATTGGATCGATCCCGGCGAAGCGGGCATTCCGCCACAGATTGGTCTTTCCCCCGAGACGAAGAATCTCGAACTCGAATCCATCGCCTTCCCGGCACCGACACGGTTCGAGGAAGCCGGCTTCCAGTCGAATGGCTACAAGGCCCCGCTCGCCGTCGCCCTGTCCCTGCGCAAGACCAAGCCGGACAGCGGCAGCAACCTCGCTTTGTCCGTCATGCTCGGCATCTGCCACGACATCTGCGTTCCGGTTTCGGCCGAGCTTTCACTCGATCCGGCCGGCGAGACGGACAAGGCGGCGGTGGATACGGCTTTTGCCGACTTGCCGCGCAGGGACAGCGCGGCCGAGGCCATCACCGAGGCGTCCATCCGGGCGGACGGGTCGAAATTGAGCTTGAAGGTGGCGGCAAGCGCGGCGGGCGATAGCTCCGATCTTTTCGTGACGGCGCCCGGCGGCTGGTATTTCGGACCGCCGGAAGACACCGCCAGAACAGGCGGCGAAGTTGTTTTCACCCTGCCGGTTCTGGACAAGCCGAAGGAGGGCCTTAGCTCGCTCCTCAACGTCGACGCCATTCTGGTGACAGGCGAAGATGCCATCGAAGCGCGCGATCTCGCGGTCGTCCGCGAACCGAAATAAGGAGCACCGCATGACCATCGGTATCGGGGATTCGCTACCCAACGCCAGCTTCCGCGTCCACAGCGACAAGGGGCCCGCGTATCTTTCGACCGACGATGTTTTCAAGGGCAAGAAGGTGGTGCTCTTCGGTGTGCCTGGAGCCTTCACTCCCGGCTGCACCATGAACCATCTGCCGGGCTATCTCGACCTCAACGCCGAGATTCGCGCCAAGGGCGTCGACACCATCGCCGTCGTCGCGGTCAACGACGTTTATGTCATGAACGCCTGGGAAAAGGCTACGCAAGCGGCTGACAAGATCCTCTTCCTGGCCGATGGCAACGCCGATTTCACCAAGGCGGTGGGCCTCGAAGCAGACATGACGCCCGGCGGCATGGGGACACGCTCCAAGCGCTACTCGATGATCGTCGAGGACGGTGTCGTGCGCGCTCTCGAAGTCGAGGACTCGCCCGGACAGATCGAAGCGTCCTCTGCCGGCCACATGCTGGAGCTGCTTCAGCGCTAGGCTGGCTTTCGCGGCACGGCCGGGGAAGGCGTTCTGACTTTTCCGGCCTATTCCGAGCCTGAGGCGCGCTTTTTCTTGAAGGGCGCCATGCCGGCGCGGGCAAGCTCGTCAGCCCGCTCGTTCTCGTCGTGCCCGGCATGGCCCTTGACCCAATGGAACGTAACGTCGTGGCGGGAGCGCTCCTCGTCGAGCTTCTGCCAGAGCTCGGCGTTCTTCACCGGCTTCCTGTCAGCGGTCTTCCAACCGTTCCTCTTCCAGCCGTGAATCCACTTGGTGATGCCGTTGCGCAGATATTCCGAGTCCGAATGAAGATCGATCGCGCAGGGACGCTTCAGCGCCGTCAGCGCCTCGATCGCGGCCAAGAGCTCCATGCGGTTGTTGGTGGTCATAGCCTCCCCGCCGGAAAGCTCCTTCTCCTTGCCGCGCCAGCGCAGGATGACGCCCCAGCCGCCGGGGCCGGGGTTGCCGGAACAGGCACCGTCGGTGAAAATCTCGACGCGCTCGCCGCCGCTCTCCGCCTCGCTCATCGGCCCACCCTGACGTCGACGCCATAGTCGCCAACGCTCTCGATAGTGCGCAGGAAGCGCGACTTCCTCAGATATTCCAGAGGATCCTTCTTGGTGACGAAGGAGGTATCGGGAATGGTCAGCCAATCGTAGAGCCGCGTGAGCAGGAAGCGCATGGCCGCGCCACGGGCCAACAGCGGGAACACCTCCACCTCCTCGCGCTCCAGCGGGCGCACGCTCTCGTAGCCACCGAGGAGCGCCCTGCCCTTCGTCACGTTGAACGACTGGTCGGGCTCGAAGCACCAGGCGCAGAGAGCGATGGCGAGGTCATAGGCGAGAAGATCATTGCAGGCGAAATAGAAGTCGATCAGCCCCGAAAGTTCCCCCGACAGGAAGAAGACATTGTCGGGAAAGAGGTCTGCATGAATGACGCCAGCCGGCAGGCCCGACGGCCAGGCGGCCTCCAGCTTGCCAAGTTCCGTCTGGATTTCCTCGCCGAGACCTGCCGCAACCTCGTCGGCGCGACCGCCGCACGCCTCGTAGAGCGGCCGCCAAGCCCCGACCGAAAGAGCGTTCTCGCGGCGGATCGGAAAATCGGCCGCCGCCAGATGCATCCGCGCCATCGCCGCGCCGACCTGCCGGCAGTCGGCCGCCAGCGGGTGTCGCGTCCACATGCCTTCCAGGAAAGTGAAGAGGGCCGCCGGGCGGCCGGCCAGCTCGCCCAAAGCCGTGCCATCGCGCGCCGGCACCGGCAGCGGACAGGAGAGGCCCCGGCCGGCAAGATGCTCCATCAGTCCGATGAAAAACGGCAGGTCGCCCCGCGCCACCCGGCGCTCATAGAGCGTCAGGATGAAGGTGCCCTTGTCGCTGCGCAGCAGGAAGTTGGAGTTCTCGACGCCCTCCGCGATGCCCTTATAGGAGAGCAGGCGGCCGAGATCATAGCGTTCGAGGAAGGCGGAAAGATCCGGCTCCGTCACATCGGTGTAAACCGCCATCAGATTCTCGCCTGCCCTTCGCCCCGGTCCATCCTCATGCGCGGCCCCGGCCGTTGACGAAGGCCATGTCGTCCACCGTCAGCGGCAAGTCGCGCAGATCGCGCATCACCAGGAAACGCTCGTTCTCCTCGGCTGTGCGCGTCAGTTCGATACGCACATCGAAACGCTCGCGGAAGGCCGAAAACAGCTCGTCCACCAGAACCTCGGGCGCCGAGGCTCCCGCCGAAACGGCGATGGTGCCGCCGGCGACGATGCCCTCCCAAGGGATGTCCTTCGCCCCCTCCACGAGGGCCGACGCCTGCGCACCGGCGCGCTCAGCGACTTCGACGAGGCGGCGCGAGTTGGATGAGTTGGGCGCGCCGACGATGAGGAACAGATCGGCGCCGGGGGCCGCCGCCTTCACCGCGTCCTGCCGGTTCGTCGTGGCGTAGCAGATCGACTCGGTGGACGGATGCTGAAGGGTCGGGAACTTCGCCTGAAGGGCGGCGATGATCCCCGCCGTGTCTTCGACCGAGAGGGTGGTCTGCGTGACGAAGCCGAGTTCCATGCCTTCAGGCGGCACGAACGTCGCGACGTCCGCCTCCGTCTCGATGAGGGAGACCGTGCCCTCCGGCAGCTGCCCCATCGTGCCGATCACCTCAGGATGGCCCCGATGGCCGATGAGGAGAACATGGCGACCGAGGCGAACATGGCGCATCGCCTGCTTGTGGACCTTCGAGACGAGCGGACAGGTCGCGTCAAGATAGAGGAGCTGGCGCGCCTCGGCCGCGGCCGGCACGGACTTTGGCACGCCATGGGCGGAAAAGACGACCGGCTGCCCGTCGGCAGGGACATCGTCGAGCTCCTCGACGAAAACCGCGCCCATGTTCTTCAGCCCCTCGACCACGTAGCGGTTGTGGACGATCTCATGGCGAACATAGACGGGGGCGCCGTACTTCTTCAGCGCCAGCACGACGATCTGAATGGCGCGATCGACACCGGCGCAAAAACCGCGCGGCTCGCACAGCCGAACCGTCAGCGGGGGCTTGCGGGAAAGATCGGACAAGGCGCGGCTCCAAGGTCGTTCGGTCAGGGCGAATGAAGGGATGGCAGGTGCCGCTGTCAAGAACTCTGTGGGTCGGGTGGATGCCCCCACCTTGTCCTCTGCACCAGCCCGCCCGGCCCTCCTGTCAATTCGAGGGGTTTTGATAAGTCACCGGTAATATGAGCCGGCCGATATTCAATCTACGATATTCGGGAGATCGAAAATGCCCGCGACAAGGGCAGTAACTTCTGACGCTGCTGTGGAAGATCTTGGGCCCGAACGAAGCGGGCATGCAGATCCATCGGCGCCAACCATTTTCCTCCTTGCCGAGCAATACAGGGCCGCAGCCCTGGCGCTCTTTGGATCATCGCGGCCTAGAGTTGCGCTTTCGCACGCGCCCTGGCGTTTGATGGCAGCCCACTCGGTCGAACTCTATCTGAATGCCTTCCTTCTAGCTGCCGGCCTTGATCAGAAATCCATCAGAAAACTGCAACACGATCTGGTGGCGCGTGCGGAACTAGCTGGTGAAAAAGGGCTCGTTCTTCGCAGAAGAACCGTCGGCCACCTCAAGCAGATGATGGAAACACGCGAGTACCTCTCGGTTCGCTACTATCCGCAAGCGTTGGCGAATTTTTTGCCGCCTAGCCGAACCTTCGCAACATTGACCGAAGTCGCAAACAAGACAGCCAAGCTCATCGCCGCCACTGCTGGATCAGTAGAGCACCTATCATCACCAGAAGCACGGCGGCAAGGCCGAACCATGTGATGGCGTACTGAAGATGATTGTTGGGAATGTCGACGATGGTGGCGCCGCCGATGGGATAGCCGCCCGGCGCGGCCCCTTGCCCGGCGTCGATGAAGAAGGGCTCGATATGGACCGTCGGCGATAGATGGAGACCTTTTTCCATGTCGGATAGGCTGCGCCAGAAGAACTGGTTCTTCTCCGGCGCATTGTCCGGCACGAACATGTTCGCCTTTTCGTGAGGCACCGAGCGGGCAAGCCCCGTAACGGTGACGTCGCCCTCGACCTGGCCTTCCGGCCGCCGCGCCGGATCGCGCAACGCATCGGGAACGAAGCCCCGGTTGACGAAGACGGCATGGCTGTCGTCGAGGAGCAGCGGCGTATAGACGTCCCATCCTGGTTCGCCGTCGCGCGTCGCCAGAAAGTAGCGTTCGTCCTCATGGAGGAAGCGGCCGGATACCGTGACCGGCCAATAATCAATGTCACCGCTGTCGTCATAGATAGCGGCGATGCCGGCCAGCGTCGTCGGCGCGGCGTGCATGCGCGCGTCGATGTTGGCGAGCAGTGTCTCCTTCCAATGAAGCCGCTCCACCTGCCAGGTGCCGAGACCGCAGAGGATGCCGAAAAGAACGGCGCCCAGGGCGACGAGCAGCCAGAGCCGACCGCGCGGCATCGGGCGAGCCTGCGCTTCCGGCGAAGAAGCGTTCGTGGGCGTTTCAGTGGAGGTCATGGCTTTCGAGCCGGCCTTCGGCGGCGCGGTGGCGGTATTGCTGGCCGATCATCGCGCCCTTCAAGATGCGCAACAGCGGCAGGCAAAGGATCAGGATCAGCGGAATCCAAAGCGCGAAATGGACCCAGATGGGAGGGCTGTAGGCGACCTCGAGCCAGAGAGCAAGCGCGCAGACGACAACGGAGACCCCGAGAATAACGAAGACCGCCGGCCCATCGCCGGAATCGATGAAGGCATAGTCGAGGCCGCAATTGTCACATCGCCGCGCCGTCGTCAGATAACCGTCGAAGAGATGGCCCTCTCCGCAGCGAGGGCAGCGCCCCCTGGCTCCTCTGGCCATGGCATCTCCTGCCACCGCCGGACCTTCTTCGCTCATGCTGATCTCCGCGACTGCGGTTGATGGTTCCCCAAATAGAAAGGGTGGCCGCCGTGGCGACCACCCCTGTCAAGCAACCGCGAGGATTTCTCAGCCTGCGGCGAGCGGCGCGCCCCAGCCGCCCCAGACATAGATGCAGAAGAACAGGAAAATCCACACCACGTCGACGAAGTGCCAGTACCAGGCCGCCGCCTCAAAGCCGAAGTGCTGCTGAGGCGTGAAGCCGCCATTGATCGCGCGGATCAGGCAGACGGCAAGGAAGATGGTTCCGACGATGACGTGGAAGCCATGGAAGCCGGTCGCCATGAAGAAGGTCGAGCCGTAGATCGATCCCGAGAAGGCGAAGGGCGCGTGGGCGTACTCGTAGAACTGGACGAAGGAGAAGAGAACGCCCAGCACAACCGTCAGCGACAGGCCCGCGATGAGCCCCTTCCGGTCGTTTTCGAGCAGCGCGTGGTGGGCCCAGGTCACGGTGGTGCCGGAGAGCAGCAGCGTGATCGTGTTGAACAGCGGCAGGTGGAGTGGGTCGAGCACTTCCATGCCCGCCGGCGGCCACTGCCCCCCCGTCACCTGCGCGCGAGCCGCCTGGATGGCGTCGCCGGGGAAAAGGGAGGCATCGAAGAACGCCCAGAACCAGGCCACGAAGAACATCACCTCGGAGGCGATGAACATGATCATGCCGTAGCGCAGATGGAGCGAGACGACGCGCGTGTGGGCGCCGGCGCGGCCCTCCTTGATGGTGTCCGACCACCAAGCGTACATGGTGTAGAGGACGATCAGCAGGCCGACGACGAAGATCCACGGCGTGGCGAGATTCATCCCCAGGAACAGGAACTGGTCGCCGCGCGTGTAGCGCATGAGGCCGACCGCCCCGAACAGCATGATGAAGGCCCCCAGAGACGCCAGGAACGGCCACGGGCTCGGGTCGATGATATGGTAGTCGTGGTGCTTGACGTGGGTCTCAGCCATTCTTGCGTTCCGGTCTCTCGTTCCTCCTGGCCCGCCCCTTCGACAGGGCCGGGACGATCTCATTTATCAGGCGGCGAACCGGCGCCCAAAGGCGCCGTCGCGCCAAGTCAAAGCTGGCCCTTGCCGCCTTCCTTGCCGCCAGCCGGCGCCTCGGCGACGGGGCGAGCCTCCTCCTCGATGGGGAAGAAGGTGTAGGACAGCGTAATCGGCGGCAGGCTCGCCATTTCCTCGGTGTCGGCGATGGCGGGATCGATGAAGAAGACGACAGGCATGTCCCGCTCTTCTCCCGGCTCCAGCGTCTGCTCGGTGAAGCAGAAGCAGGCGATCTTGTTGAAGTAGGCACCCGCCGATTCCGGCGTCACGTTGAAGGTGGCCTGAGCCGTGACGCGATGATCCGAATGATTCTTGACGCGATAGGCGATCTGCCGTGCCTCGCCAAGCTTCACGCGCACGGAACGCTGCAGCGGCTGAAACGTCCAGGGAACGCCGGGCGAGGAGTTGGAATCGAAGCGGACCGTGACCTGCTTGTCGGACACTGCGACCGGCGCGCCTTCGGCGCGCTGCGTCGTGCCGCCATAGCCTGTCACCTGACAGAACACACGGTAAAGCGGCACCGAGGCGAAGGCCGCGCCCAGCATGCCGAGGGAAAAGGCGGCGCTGACGATCGCGATGGTCATGCCGCGCCGCCGGGCCTTTGCCTGGCGCTCGGCGACCGTGGAAACGGGCTTATCGTTGGTCATGACGCCCCCATTTTCACCAGCGTGATGACATAGAAGAGGACGACCAGCCCGACCAGAGCCAAGCCGATGGCGATGGACCTCTTGCGCCGTGCCCGCGCTTCGGCCTCCGTCAGACGAATGCGCTCGATCATCATGGTCATGCCCCCACCATCGTCCACGCCCTGGCGACCACAGCCTCACCGAGAAGAAGCGCGAAAAGCGTGAAGAGATAAACGATCGAGAAGCCGAACAGCTTCTTGGCCGCCACCATTTTCACGTCCCCGTCGGGCATCTTCAGAGTGCGGTAGGCGTGGAGGACGAAGATGAGGCCGAGGATGGCCGACGCCACGCCGTACACCGGCCCCGCGAAGCCCAGCACATAGGGCGCGACGCCCACCGGCGCGAGGATGAGGGAATAGGCGAAGATCTGGCGCTTGGTCGACGCCTCTCCGGCGACGTTCGGCATCATCGGCACGCCGGCCGAGCCGTAGTCCTTCAGCTTGAAGAGAGCGAGCGCCCAGAAATGCGGAGGCGTCCACAGGAAGATGATCATGAATAGCGTGATGCTCTCGATCGAAATCGTGCCGGTGGAGCACGCCCAGCCAACCATCGGCGGAAAGGCGCCGGCGGCGCCGCCGATAACGATGTTCTGCGGCGTCGTGCGCTTCAGCAGCATCGTGTAGATCACGGCGTAAAAGAAGATGGTGAAGGCCAAAAGCCCGGCCGCGACGAGATTGACCGTCAGGCCCAGCACCACGACCGAGAAGACCGAGAGCGTCAGACCGAAGGCCAGTGCCTCCCGCCGCTCAATGCGACCGAGGGGGATGGGACGCTTTGCGGTGCGGGCCATCAGCCGATCGATATCGGCATCGTACCACATGTTGAGCGCGCCGGAGGCCCCTGCCCCGATCGCGATGCACAGCATGGCGACTGCGCCAAGCAGCGGGTGGATGTGTCCCGGCGCCACCATGAAGCCGGTGACTGCCGTCAGCATGACCAGCGACATCACCCGTGGCTTCAAAAGAGCGACGTAGTCGCCCGGCTCAGCAAGGCTCACTCCCCTGCTTGGCACCACGGAGGCATCGGCATCGATCAGCGTCACGGCAGACTCCAAACAACAACCATCTAAAGAGAGAGGATCGGCCGCCCATGGATGGCGGCCGATGGCTTTGGCAGAGACTTAGCGCACGCGCGGCAGTTCTTCCCACTGATGGAAGGGCGGCGGCGAGGACAGCTGCCACTCCAGCGTGGTCGCGCCTTCGCCCCAGGGGTTCGGGCCGGCGATGCGCTTCTTGGAGAAGGCTTCCCAGACACCGAAGAGGAAGACCAGCACGGCGAAGCCCGAGATGTAGGACCCCATCGAGGAGACGAAGTTCCAGCCCGCGAAGGCATCCGGGTAGTCGGCATAACGACGGGGCATGCCGGCGGCGCCGAGGAAGTGCTGCGGGAAGAAGACGAGATTAACGCCGATGAAGGTCATCCAGAAGTGAATCTGGCCGATCCGCTCATTGTACATATAGCCCGTGATCTTGGGGAACCAGTAGTACCAGCCGGCGAAAATGGCGAAGACCGCGCCGAGCGACAGAACGTAGTGGAAGTGCGCCACCACATAATACGTGTCGTGCAGGTAGCGATCGATCGACGCGTTGGCGAGCTTGACGCCCGAGACACCTCCGATGGTGAACAGCAGAATGAAGCCCAGCGCCCACAGCATCGGAACGCGGAAGGAGATGGAGCCGCCCCACATGGTGGCGATCCAGGAGAAGATCTTGATGCCGGTGGGGATGGCGATGACCATCGTCGCGAACACGAAATAGCGCTGCGTGTCGAGCGAGATGCCGGTGGTGTACATGTGGTGCGCCCACACGACGAAACCGACGACGCCGATCGCGACCATGGCATAGGCCATGCCGAGATAGCCGAAGATGGGCTTGCGGGAGAAGGTCGAGATGACGTGGCTGATGATGCCGAAGGCCGGCAGGATCAGGATGTAGACCTCGGGATGCCCGAAGAACCAGAAGAGATGCTGGTAGAGGATCGGATCACCGCCGCCGGACGGCGCGAAGAACGTCGTGCCGAAGTTGCGGTCGGTAAGCAGCATGGTGATGGCGCCGGCAAGAACCGGCAAAGACAGGAGCAGCAGGAACGCCGTCACCAGCACGGCCCAGGCGAAGAGCGGCATCTTGTGCAGCGTCATGCCGGGGGCGCGCATGTTGAGAATGGTGGTGATGAAGTTGATGGCGCCGAGGATCGACGAGGCACCTGCGATGTGCAGGCCGAAGATCGCAAGGTCGACGGCGGGCCCAGGATGGCCGCTGACGGAGAGCGGCGGATACATGGTCCATCCGGTTCCCGCACCATTGGAGCCCGGAGCGCCTTCCACGAACATCGATAGGATGAGCAGAAGGAAGGCGGGAACGAGCAGCCAGAACGAGATGTTGTTGAGCCGCGGGAACGCCATGTCCGGCGCGCCGATCATGATCGGGATCATCCAGTTGGCGAAACCGCCGATCAGCGCCGGCATCACCATGAAGAAGATCATGATGAGGCCGTGGGCCGTCGTGAAGACGTTGAACAGCTGCGGATCGCCGAAGATCTGCAACCCCGGCTCCTGGAGCTCCGCCCGCATCGCCACCGAAAGCGCGCCGCCGATGACGCCCGCACAGATGGAGAAGATCAGGTAGAGCGTCCCGATGTCCTTGTGATTGGTCGAATAGACCCAGCGCGTCCAGCCGCGAGGCCTGTGATCGTGGGTGTCGTGGGCGATCGTGTCAGCCATCGTTTTCCCTCTCGAACCTTCCCGCCTAGCGCTTCGCGACCTTGACGGCGCGCTCCGAAGCGATCGCCGCCGTCAGCTGCTTGTTGGCGTCCTCGACATTGGTCGCGGCGGCCTTCAGCCAAGCGTCGAACTGATCCTTCGAAACCACGCGCACGGCGATCGGCATGAAGGCATGATCCTTGCCGCAAAGCTCGGAGCACTGGCCGTAGAAGATCCCCTCCTTCTCGGCGGAGAACCAGTACTCATTGAGCCGCCCCGGAACGGCATCGACCTTGATGCCGAAGGCAGGCACGGCGAAGGAGTGAATGACGTCGTTGGAGGTCGCCAGGACACGAACGATCGTATTGACCGGCACCACCATCTCGTTATCGACGGCGAGAAGTCGCGGATAGGTGGCGAGGTCCTCCTTGCCGGCGTCGGCGCGACCATCGTCCTGAAGCAGAAGAGAATCAAAGGACACCGGCTCGGCGGTGGCCTGGTCCGCGTCGCCGGATGCGGCGGTGGCGGCGGTCTCAGTCTGGTATTCGTAGTTCCAGTACCACTGCAAACCGGTCGCCTTGACCGTCAGCTGCGGGTCGCTCGGCGGATTGTACTGCAGGCTCAAAAGCTGGAACGAGGGCACGGCGATCATCAGGAGGATGATGACCGGCACGACCGTCCAGATCACTTCGATCACGGTGTTGTGGCTCGTGCGCGAGGGCTGGGCGTTGCGGGCCGCAGCGTAGCGGTAGACCACCCAAGCGAGGAGCGCGGCAACGAGAATGACCACCGGAATGATGAAGAACAGCACGTAGGTGTTGAACCAGTGCATCTGCTCGGCGACTGGCGAAAACGACTTCTGCAGTCCGATCGTCCAGTTGTGCGGCTCACCGACCACCGGACCTTCCTGCGCCAGAGCGGGCGCCGCCCCAACAAGCAACGCCAAAGTTGCGACAATCGGTCCCTTCACCCATCAACCTCCCTGATAATTCAGGATTAATCGCACCGGAGAGAGAACCTGACCGGCTCGTTCATGAACTTCGGTTGATATAGATCAATGTGTCGCAGGTCCAGTCCCGCGTGGCGATTTCATGGCCGTCACGACGCAATTTTCACGTGCCTTCCTGAACGATTTCGACCACCCGCTCCTCCGGCGCGGTTCCGTCCGTTGGCCGCTGAAAAAGCCGGAACGAGCGGCGAGCCAGCCCCTCCCTGCCCGATGCTGAGGCTTGCGGGCCGAGCCTTCTTCGCGCACAAGAACCAACGCGAACCGACCCCGGAACGTTCCTTTACGAACGGCAATCCATCTCCCTTGTGGGGCGCGGCTCGAGATCACCGGTCGGGACTGACGATCATGAGAATGAAGTTCACTGCCGCGCTTCTGGCGCTTTTTTCTACGGCGCTGGCACCGTTTCAGGCGAATGCGCAGCTTTCGTTGACGGGCGTCGTGCGCTCGCAACACGGCGGATGGGCGGTGGTCTGCGACACGCCCGCAGGCGCGCCCGGCGAACAATGCATCCTGCGGCAGAGCTTTCTGGCGGCGGACCGGCCCGAGATGGGCCTGACGATCGTCGCCATCAAAACCACGGACGGGAAAGCCAAGCTCCTTCGCGTCATCGCTCCG
Organism: Consotaella salsifontis; assembly: GCF_900167365.1. Classification (GTDB taxonomy): domain Bacteria; phylum Pseudomonadota; class Alphaproteobacteria; order Rhizobiales; family Rhizobiaceae; genus Consotaella; species Consotaella salsifontis. The sequence continues at coordinate 355,699 of NZ_FUXL01000002.1, forward strand.
CTCGGCGTCCTTCTCTATGTTCCCCTGGACGGCGGCAAGAACTGGCTGGGCGGCCTGTCGCTCACGATCGACGGCAACAATCTTGGCAAGGTGCCGTTCGTTCGCTGCTTCAACGACGGCTGCTATGCCGAGGTGCCGCTTGATTCGACGGTGCGCATCGCAGGCAAGGACGTGATGCTGGAGGACGCTCTTTCCAACGGAAAGCGCGCCATCTTCGCGGTCTTCGATACGGTGGACGCGGAAAAGGCCGGCGTCGGCTTCGATGTCGATTTGACGGGATTCGGCGAAGGCTTCAAGGCCTTGCAATAGGCGCCGCGCGGCGCCGGGCTCGCCCGGTCAGCAGACCGGCACCCTGGCAAGGCGCAGCGGGTGACGCCATATTGACGTCACCCTCCTTTCCGGCGCCCTGCCGCGCCTATCCCTAAAGGACTCCTTCATGGCTGCATCCCTGATCGATCGCTTCGACCTTTCCCGCGCCGAGATCGAGACCGCGCTCGGGGATGCGATGCGAGGCGGCGACGATGGCGAACTTTTTCTCGAGCACCACGAATCGGAGTCGCTGGTGTTCGACAATGGCAGGCTGAAGAGCGGCAATTTCGGCACCCAGGAGGGGTTCGGGCTGCGCGTCGTCGCGGGTGAGGCCGTTGGTTACGCCCACTCCGGCGACCTTTCGCGCGGCGGCCTGCTTCGCGCCATCGACGCGGTTGCCGCCGTGAAGACGGGGCGCACGGGGACCTATGCCGAGGCGCCGCAGCGCACGAATCACAAGCTTTACGGCGAGGAGAACCCTATCCCCTCCCCGCCCTTCGAGGACAAGGTGAAACTCCTTCAGGAGATCGACGCCTATCTGCGGGCGAAGGACCCCTCGGTTCGCCAGGTGTCCGTCAGCCTCGGTTCGCAATGGCAAACGGTGGAAATCCTGCGCGCGGACGGGCATCTGGTGAAGGACGTGCGGCCGCTCGTTCGAATCAATGTCTCGGTCGTCGCCGGACGCGGCGATCGTCAGGAAACGGGCTCCTTCGGTGCCGGCGGGCGAACCGGCTTCGGCGCCTTCTTTGTTCAGGATTCATGGCGCGACATCGCGGATCGCGCTCTTCGTCAGGCGTTGGTGAACCTCGAGGCCGTGCCGGCGCCTGCAGGCAGCTTCGACGTGGTGCTTGGCGCCGGCTGGCCGGGGGTGATGCTGCACGAGGCCGTCGGCCACGGACTCGAAGGTGATTTCAACCGCAAGAGACAGTCCGCCTTCGCCGGCCTGATGGGCGAGCAGGTTGCGGCCAAGGGCGTCACGGTCGTCGACGACGGCTCCATCGCCGAGAGACGCGGCTCGCTGACGGTCGATGACGAGGGCACGCCCACCGGACGCACCGTCCTCATCGAGGACGGTCGGTTGGTCGGCTACATGCAGGATCGCCAGAATGCCCGCCTCATGGGCATGCGCCCGACCGGCAACGGTCGGCGCCAATCCTACGCCCACAGCCCCATGCCACGCATGACCAACACCGTCATGCTCGGCGGCGACAAGGCGCCGGAAGAGATCATCGCCTCGGTCAAGGACGGGATTTATGCCGTTTCCTTCGGCGGCGGACAGGTCGACATCACCTCCGGCAAGTTCGTTTTCGGCTGTACCGAGGCCTACCGCATTCGCGACGGCAAGGTGAGCGAGCCGCTCAAGGGGGCGATGCTCATCGGCAACGGCCCCGAGGCCATGCGCAGGATCTCCATGATCGGCAACGACATGGCGCTGGATACCGGCATCGGCATGTGCGGCAAGGCCGGCCAAGGCGTTCCCGTCGGCGTCGGGCAGCCGCACCTGCGCATGAACCAGGTGACGATCGGCGGCACGGAGGCATAACCTCCGGCTGACGCAGCGCTTCAAGCTCGTCTGGAAACCATCATGGACAAGGCGTCATCCATCGTCATACTTACCGGCGCGGGCATCTCGGCCGAATCCGGCATCGAGACCTTCCGCGACCAGGGCGGGCTATGGGCGCGCCACCGCATCGAGGACGTGGCGACGCCCGAAGGCTTCGCCCGCAACCCCGCGCTGGTCCACAGCTTCTACAATGAAAGGCGGCGGTCCGGGCTCGCCGCCAAGCCCAACGCGGCGCACCGCGCCCTCGCCCGCCTTCAAAAGGAGCATGCCGGACGCGTGATCCTTGTCACGCAGAACATCGACAACCTGCACGAACAGGCGGGCTCGACCGGCGTCATCCATATGCACGGAGAATTGACGAAGGTCTTCTGCGCCGCCTGCGGCGCTCGTCAGGACCAGCTGGACGACACGAGCCTCAAGGATATCTGCCCCGCCTGCTCGGCTGTCGGGCAGATGCGTCCAGACATCGTCTGGTTCGGCGAAATTCCCTATCATATGGAAATGATCCAGGCCGCACTCTGGGAGGCGGACGTCTTCATCTCCATCGGCACGTCCGGCGCGGTCTATCCGGCGGCGGGTTTCGTCGCCGAGGCGCGGAGCGCGGGAGCGGAGACCGTCGAGCTCAACCTCGAGCCGTCGGCGGGCTCGAGGTTCTTCAGTGCCGCTCGCTATGGACCGGCGACTCGGGTCGTTCCGGCCTTCGTGGAAGAACTTATCGCCGCTTGAAGCGGTGACGTGGCTCTTAGGAGCGGTTGCTCCCGCTTCTCAAGGAAAGAGCTTTTCCGTGCGCCATTGGTCGGCAGCGTCGTCGCGGTTGTAGACCAGCCTTTCGTGAAGCCGGAACGGGCGATCGCGCCAGAATTCGATCCGGCGCGGGATGAGACGGAAGCCGGACCAGTGTTCGGGGCGAGGAATCTCGCCAACCCCGAATTTCAACGTGAACTGCGCCACCCTCTTTTCCAGGGCATGGCGGCTTTCGAGCGGCCGGGATTGTTCTGAAGCCCACGCACCGATGCGACTGCCACGGGCACGAGACTGGTAGTAGGTGTCCGCCTCCGCATTGGAGACGACCTCCACAGGGCCGCGCAGGCGCACCTGGCGCCGCAACGTCTTCCAATGGAAACACATAGCCGCCTTCGGATTGTTCAGAAGCTGCCGGCCTTTGATGCTCTCGAAATTCGTGTAGAACGTGAAGCCGCGTCGGTCGTATCCCTTGAGGAGCACCATACGCACGTCCGGCATTCCATCATCGTCGACGGTGGCGAGCGAAAGCGCGGTGGGGTCGTTCGGCTCGCTCTTCTCCGCCTCGGCCAACCAGGCGGCGAAGAGATCCAGCGGTTCATCCACCGGGGAAAGTTCATCGTCCGTTAACGGCTCATTGGTCATGTTTCGTCTCGTTCAACAATCGGCCTCGTGCGCCGTGCACGGCGCGCCACTCTATCTGGAGCGCAATGCCCGCGGTCAAAAGCCCCCTCGCCCTTATCCCGCTCATCCTGGCGCTGTCCGGCTGTACCATGTCCGGCAGCGGAATGCAGGGGATGATCGACGACAGCGTCACGACGGGCTCCATCGCTCGGACGCCGGCGCTCGCCCATCCCGCGCCCGAGCAGGACTCCGATAATCAGACGGTTCGCAATGCCGTTTCCGCCGCCGACATCAACGCCGTGGAAGTGCATCCCCTCGCCTGGGCCAATGCCGAAACCGGCACCAAGGGCGAGATCACGGCCATCACCGAGGTCAAGAGCGGCCCGCGCATCTGCCGGACATTCAAGACATCGCGGCAGCGCTTCGACGGGATCGCGCTCTACAAGGGAGAAGCCTGCACGTTCGGCGCTGGTCAGTGGACACTCACCCGCTTCGCCGAGTCAGAGTGAGCCGGACTGCGCCTGGCCGCTTGCCTCTCCTTGTCTGACAGCCGCCATGGCGCGTCGCCCGTAACGCCAGCTCCAGGCAGTCATCACCGCGAAGAAGATGATCCACATGCTCTCGCTGATCGGCAGGAAGACGGCGATGGGCAGAAGCGGAATCAGGACGAGGCGCACACCGGCTTCCACGAAGAGCGCAACGGCCCAGGCCAGGGTGATGGTGCGCAGGACCTGGCGATAGCGCGGCGCCGTCTGCCATAGGTGCTCGGCCTCCTGCCGCGCCTCGCTGTCGCTACCGGCGACGAAATGAAAGACAAGCGGCCTTTCGGCCATGAGCGAAGCGGCGAAGACCATACCGACGACAGCCGTGATCATCGAGCCCTTGGCCAGCATCAGAATTTCTTCATCGAACATGAGAGCGCCGAGCACCGATGCGATCGTCGCCGAGAGCACGATGAGGCCAAGCGCCTGGACGCGGCGGCTCCTGACAAAGTCCAGCAGCACGGAAGCCGCGGGGAAAAGCGCCCCCGCCGACAAAGCCGCCACGGACGACAGGCCGAAGCGGGTCAGGAGAAGATACGTCCCGTAGGGCAGCAGCACGCTGACAATAATATCCTTCAGCATGGACCTTGCCGCTCATTGCGATAGCGGCACGCAGTTTGCCACAACGGCGAGCGCAAAAGGAGCCTCTCAGGCCTGACTCTCAAGATAAGCATGTATTGGCCATCTTAAAAATCAGGCCGTCATGCTCCATATCTTCAGGCAAGACCGGAGCGTCGTCTCTGGATGTTCATGCGTTGTAGCGGGAGAGCCGAAGCTTCATGCGCGATCCATATACCGTTCTCGGAGTGGCCAAGGGCGCCAGCGAGAAGGAAATCAAGTCCGCCTTTCGCAAGCTCGCCAAGAAGTTCCATCCCGACACCAACAGTTCCGATCCCAACGCCAAGACGCGCTTTAACGAGGCCAACCAGGCATACGAGATACTGGGGGACAAGGAGAAGCGCGCCCAGTTCGATCGCGGCGAGATCGACGCCGAGGGAAAGCCGAAATTTCAGGGCTTCTCGGGCTTCGGGCAGCGCGCCGGCGCGCGCCCTGGCTTCGACTATCAGTCGAGCACCCGTGCGGAGGATTTCGCCGGCGGCGAGGCCAGTTTCGCGGACTTTTTCGAACAGGCTTTCGGCGGCGCGGCGGGCGGCGGCGGCTTCCATCCGTTCGGCAGCGCCGGTGGGCGTCGCGGCGGAGCACGCGGTTTCACGGCGGCGCGCAACAGTCCGCCCAAGGGCGAGGACATTCGCGCGACCCTCAAGGTCCGCCTCGAGGACATCGTCTCCGACGCCAAGGTCGAGGCGATCTTTCCGTCGGGCAAGCGACTCGCCATCCGCCTGCCCGACGGCGTCGAGGACGGCCAGACAATCCGTCTTCGCGGCCAGGGGCAGCCCGCCTCCTTCGACGGCGTGCCTGCGGGCGATGCGCTCGTCACCATCGAATTCGTCAAGCATCCGCGTTTCGAGCTGATGGGGCGGGACCTCAAGCTGGAATTGCCCGTACCGCTGGCGGACGCAGTGCTGGGCGGCAAGGTCACGGTCGAGACGTTGGATGGGCGCATCGCCCTCACTGTTCCGCAATGGTCCAACTCCGGGCGCACGCTGAGGATCAAGGGCAAGGGCCTGACGATGAAGGGCGGCGGCCGCGGCGACATTCTCGTCCAGCTCAAGATCGTGCTTCCCGACGCGCCGGATAAGGCGTTGATCGACCTGTTCGAATCCCGGCGTAAAGAGTAGCTTCCCCTTCATCCGCTTGAAGCTCCCCGGAGGCTGTGCCATACCCGCCCGCGCACAGCGGTGGGATGCCACCGGCCTTCATTAAAGGAGCCATGATGGTCCAGTCGAACGGCTTGATGATCGGCAAACGCGGCATCGTCATGGGTGTCGCGAACAATCGTTCGATCGCATGGGGCATCGCCAAGGCCTTGGCCGACCAGGGCGCGGAACTGGCTCTGACCTATCAGGGCGAGGCGCTGAAGAAGCGCGTCGAGCCGCTTGCCGAGGAGCTTGGCGCCTTCGTCGCCGGCCATTGCGACGTGACCGAGGAAGAGACTCTGGACGCGGTCTTTGCGACGCTCGCCGAGCACTGGGGCTCGATCGACTTCCTGGTTCACGCCATCGCCTTTTCGGACAAGGACGAGCTGACGGGCCGCTACGTCGAGACCTCGCGGGACAATTTCCGGAAGACGATGGACATCTCCGTCTATTCCCTGACCGCGCTGGCGGCGCGGGCGGAAAAGCTGATGACGTCCGGCGGGTCGATTCTCACCCTCACCTATTACGGCGCCGAGAAGGTGATGCCCCATTACAACGTGATGGGCGTCGCCAAGGCCGCACTCGAAGCCTCGGTGCGCTATCTCGCCGTCGATCTCGGCGGCAAGGCCATTCGCGTCAACGCGATTTCCGCCGGGCCGATCAAGACGTTGGCGGCATCGGGCATCGGCGACTTCCGCTATATCCTCAAGTGGAACGAGTACAACTCGCCGCTGAAGCGCACGGTGACGATCGACGAGGTGGGACAGTCCGCCCTTTACCTTCTGTCCGACATGTCGAGCGCCGTCACCGGCGAGGTGCACCATGTCGACAGCGGCTATCACACTGTCGGCATGAAGGCGGTGGATGCGCCCGACATCTCGGTCGTCAAGGAATAGCCTGTTGCCGATCCGCCCGCTCGCCGATCTTCCACCGTTCTTTCTCTGCCGCCACGGTCAGACGGACTGGAACGCGGAAGAGCGCATGCAGGGCCAGCGGGATATCGAGCTCAACGAAACCGGGCGGCGGCAAGCCGTCAGGAACGGCCGAAAGCTGCGCGAACTTCTGGGAGAGACGGCGTCGGCCTTCCGCTATGTCTCGAGCCCGCTGTGCCGCAGCACCGAAACCATGAGCCTCATTCGGCGAGAGCTCGGCCTTTCGCCGGACGATTTCCAGATCGACGAGCGCCTCAAGGAAATCCATTTCGGCGACTGGGAAGGCTCGACCTTGCAGGAGCTCTCGCTGGCGGATCACGCGGCGGTCGAGGCGCGCGAGGCCGACAAATGGAACTATGTCCCTCCCGGAGTCGCGGCGGAAAGCTATGAAGCTCTCTCAGTGCGTGTCGCCCCGGTCTTCGACGCGCTGGACGCTCCGTCGATCCTGGTCGCCCACGGCGGCATCATTCGTGTTTTCCTGAAGCTCTACGACAGCATGGCGTCGGCGCGCGCCGCCCATTCGGCCATCCCGCAAGACCGCATTCTGAAGGTCAGCGGCGGACGCGCCGAGTGGATCTGAGAAGATCGCGCGCTTCCGTGCCCTGCCATGCACGCCGGGATGACGGCTGAACGGCTATCCCGCGAAGCCGCCTGCGCTCAAGAAGGCCGCTTCCTCGGCGGTCGTCTCTCGCCCGAGCACGGCATTGCGGTGGGGAAAGCGACCAAAGCGGGCGATGATGTCGAGATGCTCGTCGGCGAAGCGCCGCTGTTGCGGGGCGATACGCGCGACCAGATCCACGCAGCGCCGCTGATCGGCGATATCTTCCGAATGCATGAACGGCAGGCAGAAAAAGAGCGCCAGCTCCCCTTCCACCTGCTTCTCATAGCCGGCGTCCAGCGCCTCCGCCGCGAAGTGGCGGGCGAGCGGATCGGTCGCGAACATGTGCGCGGTGCCGCGAAAGGCATTGCGCGGAAACTGATCGAGCAGGACGACCAGCGCCAGCGCTCCCTCCGCCGTCGCCATCCAGTCATCCAGACGGCGAGCGGCCGCATCCCAATGCGCGCCCGAAAAGCGCGAGCGGAAATCGGCGTCGAAGGCGTCGTCCTTGACGAACCAGTTGTCCGAGGCTCCCCGCCAAAAGGTGACGATCGCGGAAGCGACCGTGAGCGGCGTCGCTTGACCGGTCATGGCAGTGCCTCCGCCCCCGCGCGGTCGCGCGGAAGGGAGCGCCCGAATCGACGTTGGCGGCCGAGGACGGGAGGAGCCTCGGCCGAAGGCCACGCGATGGCGATCACGCGATTACGCGACATCGCTCTCGGCATAGATGAAATAGACTTCCATGCCGGTTTCGACGGCGGCATAGTCGAAATCCTCAGGGAGAAGATAAACGCTGCCATCCTCGAGAGTCAGGGCAGCTTGGTCCCTGTCGATCTTGACGATACGACCGCCGGTTTCCTCGGCCATAGCCGGGATGGTCAGTGCCACGCAAAGAAACGACGCAGCAAAAAAGGCTACAATTTTTCTAGCCAAGTCGAGAACCTCCGTTCTACCCCTGGTTCTTGCCACGCGACGGGAAGGCCGCAAACTCAAATTCGAAGCAGTGCGTCGCGTCAGCCGCGACCTGTTCAAGGTTGATCTAAATTGTGGCATTAAGACGAGCCAGCATGTTTAATAATCGGTTACTTTGTGACGTTTCGTTACCGCCTGAATTGACCGCGTGTTCACCCTCGCTTTAAACGCGGTCCAACCTCTCGCTCTTCGGGACGCCTCTCATGTCGCACAACAGCTTTGGCCATCTTTTCCGCGTGACCACCTGGGGCGAAAGCCACGGCCCGGCGATCGGCGCCGTGGTGGATGGCATGCCGCCGAACATCCCCTTCACCGAGGCCGAGATTCAGACCTATCTGGATAAGCGCCGCCCCGGCCAGTCGCGCTACACGACGCAGCGGCAGGAGGCCGACAGGGTGCGTGTGCTGTCCGGTGCCATGCTTGGCAGCGCCGAGGGTGAATTCGTCTCCACCGGAACGCCGATCTCGCTCATGATCGAGAATATCGATCAACGCTCGAAAGACTACTCCGATATCGCCCAGCGCTATCGGCCCGGCCATGCCGACATCACCTACGACATGAAATACGGCATCCGCGACTATCGCGGCGGCGGGCGCTCCTCGGCGCGCGAGACGGCCTGCCGCGTGGCGGCCGGGGCTTTGGCGCGCAAGGTGGTTCCGGGCGTCGTCGTGCGCGGCGCGCTCGTCCAGATCGGTGACATTGAGATCGATCGCGCCCGCTGGGACTGGGAAGAGGCGGACCGCAATCCGTTCTTCTGTCCGGATGCGGAGACGGCGGGGAGATGGGCCGAATTCCTGGATGCGGTTCGCAAGCGCGGCTCCTCCGTCGGCGCGGTGATCGAAGTCGTCGCGGAGGGCGTTCCGTCGGGCCTGGGCGCGCCGCTCTACGGCAAGCTCGATCAGGATATTGCTGGCGCGCTGATGTCGATCAACGCGGTCAAGGGCGTCGAGATCGGCAACGGCTTCGCCGCCGCGACGCTGTCCGGCGAGGACAACGCCGACGAAATCCGTCGGGGGCCGGACGGCAAGCCTCATTTCCTCTCAAACAACGCCGGCGGCATTCTCGGCGGCATCTCCACAGGACAGCCTGTCGTCGCGCGCTTCGCGGTCAAGCCGACATCGTCCATCCTGACGCCGCGCAAATCGATCGACGCCGAGGGCAACGAGGTCGAGGTGATGACCAAGGGGCGGCACGACCCCTGCGTCGGCATTCGGGCCGTACCCATTGGCGAGGCCATGGTGGCCTGCGTGCTGGCGGATCATTATCTGCGGCATCGGGGGCAGACGGGCCAGGGATAAGAGCTCCCATTCGCGATCTTTCAGCCATTGGAAGAGTTCTTGTTCCGCGCTAGTTCTTTGATATGCACACGCGGCTCTACCATGACCCGATCTTTTCGGAACATCTGACAGGTCCGGGCCATCCCGAGAGCCCCGAACGCATGAAGGCGCTGGACGCCGCGTTCGAGGCCGAGGCCTTCCATTATCTCGACAGGGCGCTCGCCCCCGAGGGCTCGCTGGAGGACGTAGAGCGCTGTCATCCCCAGGAGTACATCCGCAAGATCGCCAAGGCCGTGCCCGAGGAAGGCATGACGCGCCTGCAATACGACACGGTGTTGAGCCCCCAGAGCTTCAGCGCCGCGCTTCACGGCGTGGGCGCGGCCTGCGCCGGTGTCGACGACATCATGAAGGGCGAGGCCAGCAACGTCTTCGTCGCCGCGCGACCGCCGGGGCACCACGCGGAGAAGGCTGCGGCCATGGGCTTTTGCCTGTTCAACACGGCGGCGATCGCCGCGCGCCATGCCCAGGCCGTTCATGGGCTGGAGCGCGTCGCAATCATCGACTGGGACCTTCACCACGGCAACGGAACGCAGGACCTCTTCTGGAGCGACCCCGGCGTCCTCTACGCCTCGACGCATGAAATGCCGCTCTTTCCCGGCACCGGTGCCAAGGGCGAAACCGGCGCCGGCAACATTGTCAATGCGCCGCTCGCGGCGGGAGACGGCGGCGAGATTTTCCGTGAGGCATTCAAGGCCCGAGTTCTGCCGGCACTCCATAATTTCCGGCCCGATCTCGTCATCATCTCGGCCGGCTTCGACGCCCACTATCGCGACCCTCTGGGCCATCTCAAGCTGGTCGAGGCCGATTTTGACTGGGCGACCGGCCGACTTCTCGACATTGCCGACCGATATTGCGATGGTCGACTCCTCAGCGTGCTCGAAGGAGGGTATGACCTCGTCGGGCTCGCCAAGTCGGCGGCCGTGCATGTCCAGCGGCTGATGACGGGGTAAAGCGCCACCCTCAGACGATACGCGGCAGGAGAGGCTTTAAGCCGCTTCGAGAACTCTTTTAAGCTTGACCGGCACCTGCGAAAGGCGGCGCGGGCAAGAACACGCACCAAACAATGGAATTCCATGAGCGAGACAACCGAACAGTCCCTGCCGGCCGACGACTCCGATATCCGCAGGATGACCTTCGAAGAGGCTCTGGCGGCCCTTGAGCGAATTGTCGCCGATCTCGAGCATGGCGAAGTCCCTCTTGATCGGTCGATCCGCATCTATGAGCGCGGCGAGAAGCTGAAGAACCACTGCGAGCGTCTTCTTTCCGCCGCCGAAGACAGGATCGAGAAGATCAAGCTGTCGCGGACGGGCAAGCCCGAGGGGACGGAACCGCTGGATCTCGGCTAACCCCTGCGAACCGTATTTCCAATGCCGTGACTTGAAATCTGCTTTACCGGGTTGATTGTCGTGGTTTGGAAACGATCTTAAGAAGAACTCGCGCCGGGTGCGGACACCGTGCCGGCGCTTCTGGCGGAGGCTGAAGCTCAAGGGCATCCGGCACTTCGTTATCCTGCTAGGGACGCCCAGACAGAAGGTCATTCCCGCCGTGACATCCGAGTCGAAAACGCCGCTCCTCGACACTATCGCGACCCCTGAGGAACTGAGGCGTCTTCCGGAAAGCAAGCTGCGGCAGGTGGCCGACGAGCTTCGTACAGACCTGATCGACTGCGTCTCGAAGACCGGTGGGCATCTTGGGGCGGGCCTCGGCGTTGTCGAATTGACCGTCGCCCTCCACTATGTCTTCAACACGCCCGACGACCGCCTGGTCTGGGACGTGAGCCATCAGGCCTACCCGCACAAGATCATCACGGGCCGGCGCTCCCTGATGGGCACGCTGCGCCAGGAGGGCGGGCTTTCCGGCTTCGCCAAGCGGGACGAGAGCCCCTACGATGCCTTCGGCGCCGGCCACTCCTCAACATCCATCTCGGCGGCTCTCGGCATGGCCGTGGCGCGCGATCTTTCAGGCGCCAGCAACCGCGTTGTGGCGGTGATCGGCGACGGCGCCATGTCCGCCGGCATGGCCTATGAAGCCATGAACAATGCCGGAGCGCTGGATGAACGGCTGATCGTCATCCTCAACGACAACGACATGTCGATCGCTCCGCCGACGGGGGCGATGAGCGCCTATCTCGCCCGGCTCGTTTCCGGAAAGACCTATCGCACCCTGCGCGACACGGCCAAGACCCTGACCAACTATCTGCCCGGCGCGGTGAGACAGGGTGCGCGGCGCACGGAAGAGCTGACGCGCAGCCTCTTTACCGGCGGCACCCTCTTCGAGGAGCTCGGCTTCTATTATGTCGGTCCCATCGATGGCCACGACCTCAACCATCTTCTGCCCGTCCTTAAGAATGTGAGGGACGCCAAGAACGGCCCGATCCTCGTTCATGTCGTGACCAAGAAGGGCAAGGGCTATCAGCCGGCTGAGCATTCAGAGGACAAGTACCACGGCGTCAGCAAGTTCGACGTGATCACCGGCACACAGGCCAAGTCCAAGGCCAACGCGCCGACCTATACGGGCGTCTTCGCCGAGTCCTTGCTCAAAGAGGCGGCCGAGGACGACAAGATCGTTGCCATCACGGCGGCGATGCCGGCCGGGACCGGCCTCGACAAGTTCCAGAGCGCCTTCCCGAAGCGCTGCTTCGATGTCGGTATCGCCGAGCAGCACGCCGTGACCTTCGCCGCAGGGCTCGCCGCCGAAGGCTACAAGCCCTTCTGCGCCATCTATTCCACCTTTCTCCAGCGCGCCTACGACCAGATCGTCCACGATGTGGCGATCCAGCGTCTGCCGGTTCGTTTCGCCATCGATCGCGCGGGTTTCGTCGGAGCCGATGGCGCCACCCATGCGGGCTCCTTCGACACGAACTTCCTGGCGCCGCTGCCGGGCATGGTGGTCATGGCGCCGGCGGACGAGGCGGAACTTGTTCACATGGTGCGCACCGCCACGCTCTATGACGAAGGGCCGATCAGCTTCCGCTATCCGCGCGGCGGCGGCACGGGCGTCGATTTGCCGACGCGGGGCGAGGCGCTGGAGATCGGCAAGGGGCGGATTGTCCGGGAAGGCGGCAAGATCGCCATTCTCTCGTTCGGCACTCGGCTCGCCGACGCGCTTGCTGCGGCGGAGGAGTTGGATTCCTTCGGCCTTCCGGCAACGGTCGCCGATGCGCGCTTTGCCAAACCGCTCGACCATGATCTCGTGCTCAGACTTGCGCGCGATCACGAGGCGCTGATCTTGGTGGAGGAAGGCGCCGTGGGCGGCTTTGCCACCCAAGTGTTCCAGTTCCTCTCCCAGGCGGGATTGATGGATTCGGGGCTCAAGGTGCGGGCGCTGGTGATGCCGGACCGCTTCGTCGAGCACGCAACGCCCGAAGCGATGATCACCCAGGCTGGGCTGGACAAGGCGGGCATCATAGACGCTGTGTTCAAAGCCCTCGGCGAACAAGCCAAGCGCACCATGCATGCCTAGCGACAAAGCCGGCGAGCGGCTTCGCCTCGACGCCGTCATGGCCGCGAGAGGGCTTGCGGCGAGCCGCGCCCGCGCGCGTGACGCCATCCTGCGGGGCCATGTCTTGGTCGATGGAGCCCCAGCCGAAAAGCCGGGGCAGATGATCGCCGGTGGTGCCATCATTACACTGGACGATCCGGCCTCGGCCTATGTCTCGCGCGCCGCGCTGAAGCTCATCGCCGCGCTCGACGCCTTCGCTGTGCCGGTAGCGGGCCGCGCCGCGCTCGATGTCGGGGCGTCCACCGGCGGCTTCACGCAGGTTCTTCTGGAACGCGGCGCAGTGCACGTGACGGCCATTGACGTTGGCCATGGCCAGCTTCATCCCTCGATCGCCGGTGATCCGCGCGTCACGGCCCATGAGGGGTTGAATGCCCGGGACCTCCAGCGCGAGCATCTGGGAAGCGTGACGATTGGCGTCGTCGTTTCGGACGTATCGTTCATCTCGCTCAAGCTCGCCCTGCCGGCGGCGCTCGCCCTCGCCGAGGCCGATGCAGCGGCAGTTCTGCTGGTCAAACCGCAGTTTGAGGCCGGCCCCGCCGCCATCGGCAAGGGCGGGTTGCTGCGCGATCCGGCCGATGGACCGCGTGTCGCCGAAGAGCTTCGTGACTGGCTCGCAGAGCAGCCGGGATGGCGGCCCGTCGGCCTCATTCCTTCTCCCATCACCGGCGGCGACGGCAACCGGGAATTTCTCCTCGCGGGCATCAAGAATGGCTGAGACAGTGCGTATCCAGAGCCTCGGCGCAAAGGGCGATGGCGTTGCCGAGCTTGCCGGCAAGCCAACTTTTGTGCCCTTCACGTTACCGGGCGAACTGGTGGAGATTGGCTCCGGTCCAACCAATCGAATCCTTGAACCTTCCTCCGAACGTCGCCCTGCGCCCTGCCCGCATTTCGGCGCCTGCGGCGGCTGCGACGTTCAGCATGCGAGCGAGGAGTTCTATCGGGCGTGGAAGCGCGATCTCGTCGTGCAGGCGCTCGCCCGACGCGGCATCGAGACCGAGGTGGACGGACTCGTGCCCTGCCCGCCTGCCTCGCGCCGGCGCGCCGTCTTTTCCGCGTCGCGCCAGGGTGGGCGCGTTCAGCTAGGCTTCTTCGAGGCGGAAAGCCACCGCCTCGCCGATCTGTCGGTCTGCCTCGTCGTCGTGCCGGCGATCGCCAGCCGGCTTGATGATCTTCGCAAGCTCGCCGCCCTCGTAATCGATCGCCGCCGCCCGGCACGGCTAACCGTGACCGCCACGGCGTCCGGCCTGGACATCGCTGTTTCCGAAGCCGCGCGCCTGGAAGAGTCGTCACGTCAGGCCTTGATCTGCCTCGCCCTCCAGCAGGATTTCGCCCGCCTCACGGTCAATGGCGAAGCCGTCGTCGAAGCACGGCGGCCGGTCATCGACGTCGCGGGGACGGCCATGGTGCCGCCTCCCGGCGGCTTTCTCCAGGCGGTTGCGGAGGCCGAGGCGGCGATGGCCGACCTGACCCTGGGTTATCTCAAGGGCGCCCGGCAGGTGGCGGATCTCTTTGCCGGAAGCGGCGCTTTCGCTCTCAGGCTCGCGAAAGGCGCCCGCGTCCATGCGGTGGAAAGTGACGCGCCGGCACTGTCGGCTCTCGATCAGGCGGCACGACACGCGGGCGGCCTGAAGCCAGTCACGAGCGAGCGCCGCGACCTTTTTCGCCGGCCTCTGACGGCCAAGGAGCTCTCACGCTTCGATGGCATCGTCTTCGATCCTCCGCGCGTCGGGGCGGAAGCGCTCTGCCATGAACTCGCCCGCGCTCAAGTGACGCGGCTGGTCGCGGTATCCTGCAATCCCACGACACTGGCCCGTGACCTAAATATCCTTTTGGTTGGAGGATTTCGTCTTCAATCCGTCACGCCCATAGACCAGTTTTTATGGTCTCACCATGTGGAAGCCGTGGCCCTCCTTACTCGGTAAGGGTGCCGACACATAAGAGGCGTCGCGCGTTGGTTGTAATTCGGTTAGCCTGCCACCGCCTGGCGGAACTCGATTCGCCGCATACCGTTTTCGAGGGACAAGACGGGAGACTTTCATGCGATTTGTCCGGTTCGGACTGCGGGGTTCAGAGAAGCCTGGCGCCATCGGCGCCGACGGTGTGATTCGCGATCTTTCCGAAGTCATGCCCGCACTCTCGGGACCAAATCTCGATCCGGATAATCTCGCTCGGCTCGAAAAGCTGACACTGGCGGATTTCCCCGAGGTAGAGCCGGGGGTTCGTCTTTGCGCGCCGATTTCCGGCATCGGCAAGATACTCGGCGTCGGCCCCAATTATCCGGATGCCGCGCGCCTTGCAGGGTTCAAGATCAATCCGGAGCCGACGCTCTTTGCCAAGGCATCGACGGCCGCCAGCGGGCCTACCGACAATATCGAGATCCCTCGCATGTCGGCGCGAACTGATTGGGGCGTGGAACTGGCCGTCGTCATCGGCCGGACCGCCAAATACGTGTCGGTGGAGACCGCGATGAACTACATCGCGGGTTTCACGATCGGAAACGACATCACCGAGCGCAACTTCCAGCTCCAGCGCAGCGGCCAATGGATGAAGGGCAAGTCTCACGACACGTTCTCGCCCCTCGGCCCCTGGCTGGTCACACGGGACGAGATGGCCGGCTATGACGACATCATTCTCCGGCTGGAGGTGAACGGCGAGGAACAGCAGAACGGCAGCACCAGGGACATGGTGTTCAAGGTGCCGTATCTCGTTTCCTACATTTCGCGCTTTATGCGCCTTGAGCCGGGCGACGTGATCCTGACGGGAACGCCGGGTGGCGTCGGCCTCTCCTATGATCCTCCGCGTTTTCTCAAGGCAGGAGATCGGATGCGCCTTTCCGCGACCGGACTGGGCGAACACAATTACGTCTGCGTTTCCGCGTGAGGTGATCGAGCAGGCTCGGGTGCCGCAGTTCTGCTAACGAATTCGGTCTGGGCAGCGTTGGCCTCGCGGAGCTGCGCCCACTCCTCTTCCGAAAGAAGCCCTTCGGCCAGCGCCTCGTCCAAATCGCCGCCGAGGCCGGCGTCGCGTAGCCGCTCTTGCAACGGCCGCGCGGCGCTGACCTGCGCGAAGGCGCGCTCCAGGTTCATCGGGCGTTCGTCATTGGCAACGCAAAGTCCTTGGGTCAAACGCGAGCGCTGATGCGACGGGCTGGCCAGGATCGCGCCCACCTCGCAGGCAAGATCGTCGGCCGCCGCCGGAACGGACACACCGAGTGGAAAAGCGGTGAGCCGAAAGAGCAGCGCAGCCCAGCGCGCCGGCAGATTGTCGATGACCGCGCTGAAAGCAAGGCGAAGACGGGCGATCCCCCGGGCCATCAGGTAGTCGACCAGCGGCCGGTCCTCGTCGGGACATGCGTCGCACTCGAAGCGCTTCAGAACAGCCGAAAGAGCGGTAAGCTCGGAGAGAATGACCGCAAGGCGACGACCGATCAGGTCTTTCCCATCGAGCTCTGAGCCGAGGGTGAGCAGGACCAACTCGCTGAGAAAGGAAAACGCCGCTGCGTAGCGCGAGAGCTGCTGCCAATGCTGCACGTTTTCCGCATGCTCCGGCGCGTGAGCGACGAGCCCGCCCGTCCAACCGCTGAGGAAGGCCCGCCCCTTGGCAAGGGCTCCATGTGCGAGGTGGCCGGCGAACGGCTTTTCAAACGCTTCAAGGCCCAGCACCGCATCATTTTCTGACACGGCAGCTCTTTCCTCCGGCCAGAAGGCGTGAGCGCGCAGAACCATCTCGGCGAAGAAAGCGCGGCGCCGGTCAGAGAGCGGCGATGCATCGCGGCCGAGGATCTCTGGCGCCGTCTGCCGAAAGCTAGTCGCCTGCAACGAATGACCGACGCCATTTGGCGTCGCCGCACCAAAGATTGCCTCGGCGAGATTCAGGGACCGGTGAAGGCCCTCCGCCGCATCCTCTCCAACGACCGACAAGAGGAGCGACGCCCGGTGCCCCGCATCGAGAGCCGACGCAGCGAGCAAACGCATCGCGTCGAGCCGATAGATTTCTGCAAGAAGCTCCGCAAGCGCATGACGCACCGCCTCGGTGCTCGCCAGCGGCGTCTCGCCCACCGAGGCGATCGCGGCCCATGCCCCGGCAGCGCGAGCGCAGACGGCGGCGCCGGCAGCGGCCACGGCCGGCAACGCCAGGCCCTCGGAGATCGCGCCGGACCGGCGGCAGACAAACAGAAGCAGGCGAGGCTCGATGGAGGCGAGCTGGCGCAATATCTCCGATTGGGCAGTGTGGGAGAAGCCCAGCCCACCCTCGCTCCTGGCGAGACCGAGCCGGAAAAAGCCTTTACTCTCAAGGACGTCGAGGAGGGCCGGATCCACCACCTCATCGGATGCTTCGCCGCGCTCCTGGAGATTTCGCGACAACGCGCAAAGTTCGGCCACCGGCCCGTCGAAGAATGCCTGCTCCTCGACCGTCAGCCGCGCCGGCGGCAGTGCGACGAGCTTGTCCCAATCGGGCGCACCGCCCAGCAAGTCGGCCACCCACCAAGCACCATTGCTGGCGATCGCCGTGCGCTCTGCCTCAGAAAGCGGGGGCAGAACCTGCCGCGACCATTTGAAAGCGGAGCGAGCGAGCTTGCGGGGAATGGCCATGTCGAGGCTCCGACGTTGCGTCTGCCGTTGAAGCGAAGGTAAGCGCCCGATCCGCTTTGGCCAGCCACGAAAGGGCACGTTCTCCTCACATGGGCTCGCGCATGATGGCGTGGTGGCCGATATCGGAGCGGTAGAAGCTCTCAGGCCAATCGACGCGCTCGACCGTTTCGTAGGCCAGCCGAGTCGCTTCCCGCGCGTTCGCTCCGCGCGCCGTCACGCAAAGGACGCGGCCTCCATTGGCGAGAAGCCGGTCGCCATCTCGCGCGGTCCCTGCCTGGAAGATGACGCTCTTCTCATCCTCCGGCGGCAGCGCGCCGATGATGGTGCCCTTGCGGTATTCGCCGGGATAGCCTTCGGCGGCCATGACCACGGTCACGGCCGCATCGTGCGACCAGACCGGAGAAACGGCCGACAAATCGCCGTTGGCCGCTGCCAGGAGGATGGGCAGGAGGTCGCTTTCCAGGCGCATCATCAGCACCTGGCATTCGGGATCGCCGAAGCGAACATTGTATTCGATGAGCTTCGGCCCCTGCTCGGTCAGGATCAGGCCAGCATAGAGCACGCCGGCAAAAGGCGCGCCTTCCTCCTTCATCCCCCGCACCGTCGGCTCGATGATCTCGTCCATGGCGCGCAGGAACAGGTCCTGCGTCAAGCCGAAAGCCGGGGAAATTGCGCCCATCCCGCCCGTGTTGGGGCCGCGGTCACCGTCGAAAGCGCGCTTGTGGTCCTGCGCTGTACCAAAGGGAAGTGCGCGCTCGCCGTCGCAGAGGCAAAAGAGACTCGCCTCCTCGCCCTCAAGATATTCCTCGATCACGACCTCGGCCTCGTCCGTGCCCGCAAAGCAGGTCCTCAGCGCCAGGATGGCCTCCTCAACCGTCATCGCGACGGTGACGCCCTTGCCTGCGGCGAGGCCATCCGCCTTGATGACGATGGGCGCGCCCTCGCGGCGCACATGCGCCTCGGCCTCGGCCAGCGCATCGAAGCGGCGGTAGCGCGCCGTCGGGATCGTCCAGCGGGCGCAGAAATCCTTGGTGAAGCCCTTGGAGCCTTCCAGGCGCGCCGCCGCGGCCGATGGACCGAATACGGGGATGCCGGCACCGGCAAGAGCATCCGCAAGCCCCGCCACGAGAGGCGCCTCCGGCCCGACGACAACGAGCCCTATCTCGCGATCGCGGCAGAAGGCCACCACCGCTTGGTGGTCGGCCGCATCGAGTTCCACGATCTCGGCATGGTCCGCGATTCCCGGATTTCCCGGGGCGGCATAGAAGGCACCAAGCTCCGGCGAGCGGGCGATTTTCCAGGCAAGAGCAGCTTCGCGCCCGCCGGAACCGATCAGCAACACATTGGTGGTCATGGGCACCCTTCCAGGATTCGGCTTTACCGCAAAAAGCGATTAGGAAGGCGGCGGGGCTTAGGTCAAGGCCAGCGCTCCGCAGCGCTGACGAAAACCTCTTGACGGACGTAAGAAGGGCGGCACTCTCCGGCCATGAAGAATCTCCGACCTGGCGTTGCCCGCGCGGCAGAACGCGTATCCGACGCCCCGTCCAACAATTGGGTCTATCGCGTGCTGCCGCGTGGCGTATGGCCGTATGCCCAGCTCGCGCGCTGGGACCGGCCCATCGGCTGGCAGCTTTTGCTCTGGCCATGCTGGTGGGCGGCGGCGCTGGCGCCGCAGCGATTCACGCCGAGCGCGGTCCACACGGGCCTGCCGTCGGGTTGGCATCTCCTCCTCTTCGTCATCGGCGCCATCGCCATGCGTGGGGCCGGCTGCACCTACAACGACCTCATCGACGAAGGCATCGATTCGAAGGTTGCCCGCACCCGTTCGCGCCCCCTCCCCTCCGGCCGCGTGTCGCGGCTTGAGGCCAAGCTCTTCCTGGTCGTCCAGGCACTGGTCGGCCTCTTGGTGCTGCTCCAGTTCAATGTCTTCGCGATCCTGCTCGGCATCGCCTCGTTGGCGATCGTCGCCGTCTACCCGTTCCTGAAGCGCATCACCGATTGGCCGCAGCTCGGGCTGGGCTTCGCCTTCTCCTGGGGCGCGCTGATGGGATGGGCGGCCTACTGGGGCGGGCTCGAGCGAGCGCCGTTGCTGCTCTATGCGGGGTGCATCCTGTGGACGATCGGATACGACACGATCTACGCTCATCAGGACAAGGAGGACGATGCCCTGATCGGCGTGCGCTCCACGGCGCGGCTGTTCGGGCGCCATACGAAGAGCGCGCTGACCGTGCTCTATCTCGGAACGATCCTTTTCATGGCGGCCTCGTTCTTCATGGCGGGTACGACGGCTGGCGGCCCCGCCTGGCCCGCCTATTGCGGTCTCGCTATCGGCGCCCTGCAGATGAGCTGGCAGATAATGACGCTCGACATCGATGACGCCGACCAATGCCTGCGGCTCTTCAAATCGAACACCGTCTTCGGCTGGATCATCTTCTTCGGGTTGATCTTTTCCGCGCTATGGAAACTGTCTTTCCCGATCGGCTGATACCAGCGTAAGAACGCAAAAAGCCGGGTCGCCTGCTGCCGACCCGGCTTTTTGGAAAGTTGGTGATCGTTCGTTAGCTACGGGCGATGATTTCGTCGCCGTCGACAACCATCCTGACGCCGAGGCCCGGCTTGCGACGAGCCAGGAAGCGAGGACGCCGGTCCTTGCTGCATGAGCGACGGCGCGGCTTTGGCCGCTGTGTGCGCACCGTGCCCAATGTCTCTTCCAGAGGGCGAGCGGTGCCATCCGCCTCGACCATCAGCATCGGCAGCCGGAAAAGATCCGACCAGGAGCGCCAATCGGCCGCCACGTCGTAGAGATCGCTGGCGACCAGCAACGGCACGCTGAGAAGCGGGTCGTCATGGTAGAGTTCGAGCGTGACGGTGACTTCTCCGCTCGCTTCTTCCATCGCGCGGGCGGCAACGCCTCGAAATGCGGTGGGAGCCAGTGCAATCGAAACTGGCATCTTGCTGCGATCGAGCATGCGGCGCACCACGGCACCGCGATGGCTGACCCGATAGAGGACGATCTCGCCGTCTCTCTCCATCTCGATGCTCTGACAGCCGTCGTAGCAAGGATCCATTCGGATCGGCGCAGAAGCCCAATCGGGTTTGCCGACCTCAGGGCTCGGAACGGTGGTCATCTGTTAACGCCTCTTGCCTGTCCTGCTGCCGGAAGTTTCCGGCTATTCATCGATCGGTGATTCCGATCTGATGAGATGAGGCTACAGAGGCGCCATTGCAGACGGCCTAATAAATTCGGTTAAGTGTTTATCATTGTCTCGAAGGTTATCAGAATGCAAATACTAAAGCTTTAGATAACTTTACCCGGATTCAGGATATTGTAAGGATCGAACACGGCCTTGATCCGCTTCATCAAATCGATCTCCACGTGGCCGGCGGTGCGGGCAAGTTCCTCCCTCTTCAACTGGCCGATGCCATGTTCGGCGGAAAACGTGCCGCCCATGTCGCGCACGATACCGTGGACGATCGCGTTGATTTCTTCCCACCGCGCCAGATAGGCCTCACGATCGGCGCCGACGGGCTGGCTGATGTTGTAGTGAATATTGCCGTCGCCGAGATGACCGAAGGCAACGATGCGCGCGCCGGGGATGGCCTCCAGAACCGCCGGGTCGGCGCGGCGCAGAAATTCGGGAACGCGCGCCACGGGCACGGCGATATCATGCTTGATGGAGCCACCCTCGGGCTTCTGCGCCCAGCTCATGTCCTCGCGAATACGCCGGAACATCGCCGCGTCGGAAAGCGACTGGGCGATGACGGCGTCGCGGATGAGGTCCTCCTCCAGGGCGTGGCCGAGGATTTCCTCCAGCGTCGAGCTGGCATCATCCGCCGAGTGGCCGGAAGTGATCTCGATGAGGACGTACCAGGGATGGGGCGAGGACAGCGGATCGCGCAGCCCGACGCCGTGCTTCAGCGAGAATTCCATGCCGATGCGCGGCAGAAGCTCGAAAGCGGTGAGTTCTCCCGCCGCGCGCTTCTGCGCATCCTGGAAAAGGCGAAGCGCCTTCTCGGGCGAATCCACGCCGACATAGGCGAGTTCGCGTGCGGCTGGAGCGGGATAGAGCTTCAGAACAGCGGCCGTGATGATGGCCAGCGTCCCTTCTGAACCGATCAGGAGATCCTTGAGGTCGTAGCCGCGATTGTCCTTGCGCAGCCGCTTAAGACCATGAAAAACCTCGCCTGAGGGCAGCACGGCCTCAAGCCCAAGGCAGAGTTCGCGCGCGTTGCCATAGGCCAAAACCCCGATGCCGCCGGCGTTCGAAGAAAGATTGCCGCCAATCTGGCAAGAACCTTCCGAGCCGAGGGACAGAGGAAAAAGGCAGCCATGACGCTCCGCCTCATCCTGGATGCGCGACAGGACGACGCCGGCCTCCACGACCATGGTGCGCCCGACGGGATCGACATCGAGGATATGGTTGAGCCGCGACAGGGAGAGGATCACCTCGTTCGCCGAAAGCGGCTGCTGCCCACCGACGAGGCCTGTGTTTCCGCCCTGGGGAACCACAGCCATCCGGGTATCGGAGGCGAGCCGCATGATCGCCGAGACTTCATCGCGACTGCCGGGGCGCAGCACGAGATTCGTATGACCGGTGAAGCGGTCGCGCGGCTCATGCACGAAGGGCTCGATCAAAGCCGCATCGGTCAGGGCGTGAGCGGGGCCGACGATGGCGGCGAAGCGCTGGATCAAATCCGGCGAAAGAGGCGAAGGGTTCGAGGTCATTTCGTTCGCAAGGACAAGGACCGTGACGGCGGAAAGCTGTGCCTCGCGCCCTCGTTCGATCCTGGATTCACAGGTGATCCGCCAAGCAAGCCTGAACCATCCTGGCAGCCGTTAAGCTCTAGCGCTCCCGACCGCCGACGTCGAGGCATCTTGTCGCGGCGCAGCGGCGCGGCGCAGCCGATCGTTGATCGCCTCCCCCAGGCCCGATTGAGGGATGGGCGAAACGGCAATCCGCGCGATGTCGGACCGATCGAAGGCGGAAAGCGCAGCGAAGAGATTGGCCGCGGCCTCGCGCAAGTCACCCGCAGGGCTAAGGTCGATGACGGCCGCGGCCCCCTCCTCGCCTTCCAGCACCGCGCCGCCGAATTTGATCAGATGGTCGCCGGGACGGACGCTCCTCGCCTCGAGCCGTACCGCGCCGGCCGGCGCATAGTGGCTCTTCATCTGGCCTGGCGCGCGAATCGCCTCGTTTTCGTCAGGTCGAACGACGGGCAGGCCGGTAAGTGCGGCGATTTCCTCGGCGGTGATCGCACCGGCCCGGAGAAGCGCGATCCGACCGACTTCCGGCGCGACGATGGTCGATTCGAGGCCGACGCTGCAGGGACCACCATCCACGACGAGGTCGATCCGACCGGACAGACCATGGACGACATGGGCCGCCGTCGTCGGGCTCACTCGGCCTGAGGGGTTGGCGCTGGGGGCGGCCACAGGCCGGCCGAGCGCGGTGATGATCTCGGCGGCAATACCTCGCGGCGCCCGGACGGCAAGGGTCGAAAGACCGCCTGAAACCAAGGGATGAACGGCCGCTTCCGGGCGCGCCGGCAACACCAGCGTCAGCGGCCCCGGCCAGTAGCGTTCGGCCAGAAGCGTGGCGACCTCGTCGAAGACGACGATCCGGCGGGCCATGGCCAGACTGTCGACATGGGAGATCAAGGGATTGAAGTGCGGCCGGCCCTTGGCCTCAAAAATCGCAGCGACAGCCGCTCCGTTGGTGGCGTCCGCCGCGAGCCCATAAACGGTTTCGGTGGGGATGGCGACGAGATTGCCAGCCGTAAGAGAGGACGCGGCCTCGGCGACCGCCGTTGGGCCTGCCGATATCGTTCTCGTCATCATGCCCTGCACCTTCCGATCCTCGCTTGGCTTTTCACGCAACGAAGGCTGCATGGCAAGGCTCTTGCGTCTTTTCACGCTCATAGCGGGATGCCGCCAGGGCAGAAGCAGCGCGCATAAACGAGGCGGGCAGCGGCCCGAGGGGGGAGGCCGCTGCCCGTATCGTCCGGGAGGGGCCGGACGGGGGAAACTCGATTTGCGGCGAGGCCGCGTTACTGGGCTGCGGGCGCCGTCGTGTTGGGCTCGGCAGTGCCCGAGGGTTCGGTCGTCGCAGGCGGCGTCACGCCTTGCTCCGTCGTCGTGGCGGGCACGGTGGTTTCGGTCGTAGTTCCGGCCGTCCAATCCCAGACCACCCACACGACGATGACCACGACGATGATGCCGATGATCCAGCCGATCGTTCTATTGTTCATTACGATACTCCACTTCACTTATGGTTCGCGAAGCGTCAACGCCAATAGGAATGAGGGGATGCGACATTGGTTCCCGACTAACGAGAAAAAGCCGGAGGGCGCTTTGGGCGCTCCCCGGCTTTTTCGTCTGATCGTGAGGGTATTGCGGTGTCAGCGCGTCGCTTCGAAGGCCAAAAGCACCCGATTGTCGGCGCTCTCCGGCGTTTCGGAGGTGCTCGCCAGACGGGGCCCGCGCCCTGCCCCGATAGCCGTCTCCTGCGAGAGGACATAGGCGGGCATGGGAAGGGTCGCCTCGGCCTTGTCTTCGTTGGCCGCAGTCCGCAGCATTTCCTGAAGGCGGGACTTCTGCTCCTTGGAGAGCAGGCCTCGCCCTTCCAGGGCGTTCGCGGGCACCTTCGGCGCCGGCACGACGATGGGGTTCTTTGTGGCCGAGACGATGGAGGCCACGGCGCGCATCTCGCCGCGTGCATCTCTGAGGCTGTCGACGGGCGTCGTCTTGGCGCTCGCGACCGGCTTCGTCGCAGGGGCGGGCTCCGGCGAACGAGCGACAGGATCCGCATGCTTCCAGTCGGAGACCTGCGGCTTTTGGTAGGCCGCCTCGCTGATGAGCTTCAGCGGGTCGACCGGAGCGCGAGAAGTCGACGGGCCGTAGGCCGCCATCATGGAATGGAATTCACTGTTGCTCGGATTGCTCGACGTCCTGGCCTGCGCCTGCGCGACCTTGGTGGCGGAAGCGAAGCTTTCCTTGACCGAGGCGAACGACCCGGCGACCGCCTTCACAGCCAGCTCGGCCTTGTCCTCGAGGCTTGCGATCAGCGATGAACCATTCGCGGGGGCGTCGTCCTGCCTGTCGACCAGATCGTTGAACGGCCATGCCGCCTTGAGCCCCTCGACGTCAAGCGAGGCGACGTTGACGTCGATATCGTTCTTGGCGCCCTTCACGCGATAGGGGCAGGACTTGGCATTGCAGTTGTGCATCGAGGAAAACTGCCACAGCGCGTAGGTCGGCCAGGTATCGGTCGGGAAAAGCCCGGTGATGTCCTCGCGATAGCGGGCGTACCAAAGCGGCAGGCGCGAGAGCAGCGGGTAGTCGGCCTTGTGCTCGGCGATCCACTTCGCGGTCGAGCCGTTGGTATAGAGCACCGGATAGCGGCCGAGACGGATCTTGATCTGGTTGGCGAAGATCTCGGCGTCGGCCAGCGACATCCAGTCGGACGTGTTGTCCTCGATATCGAGGGCGATCAGCTCATCGGGCGCCGGCTCGGCGAAATCGACGAAATGATCGGCCTGCTCGCGCGGGTTTCCCGGACGGCCGAGATGGTAGGCGCCCCACTTGAGACCCAGGGTCTTCGCCATCTCGCGACGGGTCATGTAGAGCTCCTTGGTGACGGAGTACTTCCACCACCGGTTCTTGCACAGAAGCTCTTCGTCTCCCGACTTGCCCGAGCAGTTCCACTCTGGCGGCAGGCCATCGGACGCCTTGTTGATGAAGCCGGCAATCCGCTTGTCGGCGGTCAGCTCTTTCCAGTCGATGGGATTGAATTCATAGGCATCGATGACCAGCGCGCGGTCATCCTGCTTCCAAGGCTTGTTATAATCCGCTTCGGCCGGAGCGGCCGCAAACACAAGAACAATAGCGGTCAAAGCGCAGGCGAGTCTCATAGCTGCCGCAGCAGCAGCGGCGCGCGCGTTTTGCATCCCCGATCAGTCCCCTCGGTGTATTCTGTCGTCCCAAAAAATGAAGGGCCGGTCCCCCGAGCCAAGCGGCTCGCTCCGTTCCCTAGCGGATGGGGAGCTTTTCGCCTCACAATCGGGCGGGTTCCGGGCGTTCGGATCACGAATTGTTAACAAACACCCATGCTGGCGAGGTTCTTGCCCGTTCAGGACGAAGTGCCGCGAACGCGGCAAGGTTGGCGCAAGCTCCGGTGTTTTCCGGAGCTTGCTTGGGACGAGCGGGCGCGAATCATCGTTCGCGAGAGCGCAGGAAGCCCGCCTCAGCCCGCGACGCGGGAGAAGTCCGCGACCTTCAACGTCGCCTCGCGGATGCGTGTCAGCAGCGCCAGGCGATTGGCGCGCACGCCCTCGTCCTCGGCATTGACCAGCACCTTGTCGAAGAAGGCGTCGACCGGCGCGCGGAGCTTGGCGAGAGCGGCCATGGCGTGGGCGTAGTTCTCGGTGCCGAGAGCCTCGTCCAACTCGACTTCCGCCCGATCGATGGCACCGGCCAAGGCCTTTTCCTCGGGCTCCGAAAGCAGCCCCAGGTCCACGGCTTCGGCGATCGTCGTGCCCTTCTTCTCTTCGGCGGCGAGGATGTTGGCGGCGCGGCGATAGCCGGCGAGAAGGTTCTTCCCGTCTTCCGAATCCAGGAAGGCGCCCAGCGCCTCGACGCGGCGGGTGATGTCGAGAAGGTCGTCGCTGGTGTCGGTCAGCACCGCATCCACCAGATCGTGCCGCGCGCCAGACTCGCGCAACTGCACCTTCAGGCGATCGAGGAAGAAGGAGAGGAGGTCAACATGAGACTGGAAATGGCGCACATCGCCGACAGACACCTCGACCTGTGATGCCCCCTTGGCCTTGTCATCGAGATTCAGGGCGTGGTGGTTTCGGATCACGTCGAGAAAATCCACCCGCAGCCCGTTCTCCAGCACCAGCCGGATGACGCCGAGGGCGGCGCGGCGGAGGGCATAGGGGTCCTTGGAGCCCGTGGGCTTCTCGTCGATGGCCCAGAAGGCGACCAGCGTATCGAGCTTGTCAGCCAGCGCCACCGCCACCGCCACCTTGTCTGTCGGCACGCGGTCGGAGGGGCCGAGCGGCTTGTAGTGCTCCTCGACCGCCGCCTGGACACTCGGATGCTCGCCCTGAAGCCCCGCATAATAACGGCCCATCAAGCCCTGAAGCTCGGGGAACTCGCCCACCATCTCGGTGGTCAGGTCCGCCTTGGCGAGCAGCGCCGCGCGCCCGGCGAGCGCCGGATCGGCGCCGACCACGGGCGCGATTTGCTCGGCAAGCGCGGCGATGCGGCGGACGCGCTCACCTTGCGTGCCGATCTTGGCATGGAAGGTGACGCCGAGGGCGTCAAGCTTGGCCATGCGCTGGTCGAGCGGCTTCTTCAAATCAAGGCCGAGCGAGGCGGCCGAGGCCTCCAGCGCCGGAAGATCGGGTAGATCGCCCTGGTCCGTCTGCCAGAAATAGAGCGCGTCGGAGAGCCGGGCACGCACCACCTTGCCGTTGCCGCGCGCGATCTCGGCGCCGCCGTCCTTCGCCTCGATGTTGGAGACAAGGATGAAGTGGTTGGAAAGCCTGCCGTTGCCGCCGCCGTGCGGACGGGTGACGAAGCACTTCTGGTTCGCGCGGATGGTGAGCTGGACCACCTCGGGCGGCAGTTCGAGATAGGCCTCCTCGAAGGTGCCCATCAGCGTCACCGGCCATTCGACGAGGCCCGAAACCTCCTCGAGCAGTCCTTCGTCCGGCACGACTTCCAGCCCGCGCGCGAAGGCGAGGTTCTCCGCGTCGTGACGGATCATCTCCTTGCGGCGCTCGGCGTCGAGCACGACATGCGCCTTGGCGAGCTTGTCGGCGTAATCCTCGAAGCGGCGGACCGTGAACTCTTGCGGTGCGTGGAAGCGATGACCCTTGGTGGCATTGCCCGCCTTGAGATCGCCCACCACGAACTCGACCACCACCGGCTCCTCGGTCTCGGGGCCGAAGGTGCAGACGATCGACTGCAGGGGCCGCACCCAGCGCAGGCTTCCCGGCTGGCGCGAGGCAGCGCCCCAGCGCATCGACTTCGGCCAGGGAAAATCGCGAATGATGGCGGGCAGCGCCTCGGCAACCACGGCCTCGGCCGTGCGCCCCGGCTTCTTCACCACGGCGACGTAGAAGTCGCCCTTCTTCGGGTCGGACCGCGTCTCGGCCTCCTCGATCGAGGAGAGGCCGGCGCCGCGAAGGAAGCCCTCGATCGCCTTTTGCGGCGCGTCGGTGCGCGGGCCTTTGCGCTCTTCGACCACATCCTTTGAACGGGCGGGAACGCCGCGAATGTCGAGCGCAAGCCGGCGCGGCGTCCAGTATTCGCGCGCGCCCTCATAAGGAAGGCCCGCCTCCACCAGCGCGTCGGTGACCATTTTCCTCAGGTCGCCGGCGGCCTTTCTCTGCATCCGCGCGGGAATTTCCTCGGAGCGAAGTTCGATCAGAAGGTCTGGCATGGGCTCGGTTCAGTGCAAAAGACAACGCGTGGCGCGTTGACACCACGCGTTGCGGGCAATTGCAAGAGGCCGGCCTCGCCGCCGCCTCAGATGGCGCCCGAGAAGGTATCGCAAGCGGCCATGTCGCCGCCGTCATAGCCACGGCGGAACCACTTGGCGCGCTGCGCCGAGGTGCCGTGGGTAAAGCTGTCCGGCACGACCACGCCCTGGCTGCGCTTCTGAAGCGTATCGTCGCCGATCTCGCCCGCCGCGTTCAGCGCCTCATCGATGTCGCCGGATTCGAGATAACCCGCGTTCTCGTCGTCATGGGCGAAGATACCGGCGTAGCAGTCCGCCTGGAGCTCGACGCGCACCGACATGGCGTTGGCATCGCGCTCGCTCATGGACTGCCGCGCCCGGTTGAACTGCGGCAGCACGCCGAGAAGGTTCTGGACATGGTGGCCGACCTCGTGGGCGATGACATAGGCCTGGGCGAAATCGCCGGGCGAGTTCAGCTGATTGCGCAGCTGCCGAAAGAAGGCGAGGTCCAGATAGAGCTTCTGGTCGTTGGGGCAGTAGAACGGACCGGTGGCCGAGCTTGCCGTGCCGCAGGCCGAGCGGACGGCATTATTGAAGAGGACGAGCGTCGGCTCGGGATAGTTCCGCCCGGCATCGGCGAAACGCTTCTTCCAGACGTCCTCGGTGTCGGCGAGGACGGTGGCGACGAAGTCGTCCGTCTCATCGGACGTGCCTGAGACGCCCGGGCCGCGCGCGCTCGTCGTCTGCTGGTAGGAGCCGCCGTCATCGGCCATGCCGAGCAGTTGCATCGGGTTGATGCCGAAGCCGAGCCACAGGACCAGTGCGACGATGATGAGGCCGATGCCCCCGCCGCCGCCCGCGCGGATCGGAATGCGCATTCCGCCGCCCGCGCCGCCACCGAGGCCGCCGCCGCGACGGTCCTCGATGTTGTTCGACATCCTGCGCCCGCGCCATTCCATCTCGCCACTCCTGCCACAAAGACCGCGCGATCAACGCGGCAGAAGCGATTTGGTGCCACGACCGGGAACGGGAAAGTGTGTGCCGAGCACAGCTCCGTCAGGCTGCGGCGTCCTGAGGGCTTGCGCCGCCGGCATCGGTCAGAAGGAACGCCTCCCCGCAGGCCTTGGCGAGGGAGCGCACGCGCAGGATGTAGCTCTGACGTTCCGTCACCGAGATGACGCCGCGCGCGTCGAGCAGATTGAAGACGTGACTCGCCTTGATGCACTGGTCATAGGCCGGCAAAACGCAGCGGTGCAGCGCCCCCGGCTCGTCCGGCGCACCGGCGGCGAGAAGCGCGGCACATTCCTTCTCCGCTTCGTCGAAATGGCGATGAAGAATGGCGGTATCGGCGAACTCGAAGTTGAAACGCGAATATTCCTGCTCGGCCTGGAGGAAGACCTCGCCATAGGTGACTTTCTCGTCACCCTCGCGGCCGTTGAAGTTGAGGTCGTAGACGTTGTCGACGTTCTGGACATACATCGCCAGACGCTCGAGCCCATAGGTCAGCTCGCCTGCGACGGGCGCGCACTCGATGCCGCACACCTGCTGGAAATAGGTGAACTGCGACACCTCCATGCCGTCGCACCAGCACTCCCAGCCAAGGCCCCAGGCGCCCAGCGTCGGGCTTTCCCAGTCATCCTCGACAAAGCGGATGTCGTGAACCAGCGGATCGACGCCGATGGCGGCGAGCGAGCCGAGATAGAGCTCCTGAAGGTTGGACGGGTTCGGCTTCAGGATCACCTGAAACTGGTAATAGTGCTGAAGCCGGTTCGGGTTCTCGCCATAGCGCCCGTCCTTGGGGCGGCGCGAAGGCTGGACATAGGCCGCGTTCCAGCGCTTCGGCCCAAGCGCGCGAAGCGTCGTCGCCGGGTGGAACGTGCCGGCGCCCACCTCCATGTCGTAGGGCTGAAGAATGACACAGCCGTAATCGGCCCAGTAGCGCTGGAGCGTCAGAATCAGACCCTGGAAGGACCGCTTCGGGTCCATTTGGGGAAGAAGGTCGGGCATGGGCGGTTCGGGCTTTCATCTTCCGGCCGGCCGGGCCCTGCCCGGCCAATCGCCCAGCGAGTTGCCACGAGAGGCGGGAGAGGGTCAAGCGCCCCGCGGTCCGGCGGGGCGATAGGCATCAGTTTCTCGGCGGACGCCGAACCCTATCGGACTTCGGCGCTAATCCTGTTTCAGGCGATAGACGCCATCATCGCCGCGCACCAGCGTCCCTTGAGCGCCGGTGCGCTGTTCGGCGGCGGCGCGCTTGCTGCGCTCGCTCGTCTTCACGGCTTCCTTCTGCATCCGCTTGTAGCCGTAATAGGCGGCGGCTCCCAGCAGCCCGAGAAAGATAAACTGCGGCATTCGTTCGATCCGTAGCTGTGCCTCTTTCAGGTATGAGCCGCGAGGCACCTCAAGTAAAGGAACCTCCGCGTTATTGCGGCCTAAAGGCCGTAGCGCTGCCAAAGCGAGCGCTCCTCGGCGGCGGCGATCAGCGCCTCGGCGGCGCCAGCGCCCACCGCCGTACCGTCCGGAAGGCCGAGCACTGAGGTGACGCCGGGTGTCTTGCGGCCGAACCAGCCGCGTGCCTGCTGGACGAGCATGGGCTTGGCCGCCTCGCCATAACGCTCCTTCAGAACGCCCCGCAGATCGCCCAGCCGGTCGACCAGCCCCAGCTCCAGTCCGCGCAGGCCGGACCAGAAGAGCCCGGTGAAGAGATCGGGATCGTCGGCAAGCTTCGTTCCGCGCCGCGTCTTCACGAGGTCGATGAAGACCTCATGAATCTCGCGCTGAAGCGCCTTCAGATGGGCAACGTCCTCCGGCTTTTCCGGCTGGAACGGATCGAGCGTCACCTTGTTCTCGCCCGCCGTGTGAACGCGCCGCTCGACGCCGAGCTTCCTCATCGCCTCGACGAAGCCGAAGGAGCCGGTAACGACGCCGATGGAGCCGACGATGGAGGACGGATCGGCGATGATCTCGTCGCCTGCGCAGGCGATCATGTAGCCACCCGAGGCGGCGACATCCTCGACGAAGACGAGCACCGCCTTGTCCTTCTCCACCGCGAGGTCGCGGATCCTCTGATAGATCAGGCGCGACTGGACCGGAGAGCCGCCCGGCGAATTGACGACGATCGCCACCGCCGGCGCCTTCTTGACGGAGAAGGCCTTGTCGAGCCCCTGGGCGACGGTCGCCAGCGAGATGCTCGTCCTGAGGCGGCCGCCGCCAGCCATGATCGTACCGTTGATCCGCACCACAGGAATCGGGACCACATCCTTGCGGAAGCGGGCGGGCAAATACTTGGTGACGGGGTTTTTCACGGGAGAGCTTCTCTCGGCGATGGACGAAACAGGATCGCCCGGATGTAGGGATGCCGCGCCGTTTCGCAACGCCCTCAGGCGCCGAATTCGATCGTCGCCCTCCCCTCGCCGATCTGCCGTCCGAGTGGCGAAAGAGCGCCGTCGGCCTCATGCAGAACGATCGCCGGCAACAGGCGAAGCGGCGCGCGCGAGCCCTTTTTCGCCGAAACGAGGACGCGCGAGGCGGCAACGTCGACCCGGGCATGAACCGGCCTAAGGCGGACATCGCCGAGGCGGCCTTCCATTGCCGGCAGCACCTGCGCCAGGGCGTCGGCGCGAACGATCATCGCGAACCGGCCGCCATGGTCGAGCAGCGCCCCCGCCGTCCTGATCCAGCGCGACAGAAAGTCGCTCGACGTCACCTGCCGAGCCTCGGCGCGAAGCGGATCGGGTGAGGTCCTGTGGCCCGCCGGGTGGAAGGGCGGGTTGGTCAGGACGAGGGAGAACCCGCCATCCAGGAGTCCCGTCGCTTCCCGCCCTGGTCGCGATGCCAGAAGATCGGCTTCGATCACGGCAAGGCGTGGCGAGAGAGCAGCATTTTCCGTGCGTGCGATGGAGGCGCGGGCGAGCGCCGCCATCGTCTCGTTCCGCTCCACCAGCGTCATCGCCAGACCTGGCGCGCGCAGCGCGGCGGCAAAGCCCACGGCGCCGGTGCCAGCGCCAAGATCGGCGGCCTTGCCCGCAGCATCCGGCGGAACGGTTGCAGCCAGCAGCATGGCATCGAGCCCGGCGCGGTGCCCGCGACGCGGCTGCATCAGGAAGAAACGGCCGTCGCAGAACGCATCGAGCGTGTTTTGCGCGTCTGGCGCCTCGTCAGGAAAGTTCATGGCCGAGATCGGCATCGGTCAGGATTCGCCGCGCCTGCGCCAGATGGTCGGGAGCCACCATGATGCGCCGAGGCAAAGCACCGATGGAGCCGTCGAGAATGCTCATATGGCCGTCGGCCACGAAATGGGGGATCTGCGCATCCTTGAGCAGCGCATCGACGAAGGAAATGAGAACGGCATCATTCGAACGCATCAATTCTTCCATGCCGCTTTCTCTCCTCTCGCCTGACGGAGCCATCGAGGGCGCCGGCAGGAGGTCCATTGTTTGTCGTTGAGACCATTCTATCCTGGCTTCACCGCCATTTGATATGCTCGGAGCCGCGACGCAGCTTTTCAAGAAGGCTGGGGTGACGTGTCCAAAGCCATGCGCCGTGCGGCGACGCCATAAAAAGCATCGGCCCCTTGTGCGCGGCACGGCGTGCGCGCAAGAGGACAAACCTTCTGTTTTCTCG
The DNA here is from genome assembly GCF_900167365.1 of Consotaella salsifontis. Classification (GTDB taxonomy): domain Bacteria; phylum Pseudomonadota; class Alphaproteobacteria; order Rhizobiales; family Rhizobiaceae; genus Consotaella; species Consotaella salsifontis. Next base: position 388,257 of record NZ_FUXL01000002.1, read on the forward strand.
CCGTTCTTAGGTTGGTTTCCACGTTCCGGCTTGCCCCCGAAGCGGCAGGCGGCTATTTCGGCGCAACCAACGGAGTAAGATCGTGAACCTCGTCAGGGAGATTCAGCCGCAGAGCGGCATCGACCCGATCGTCAAGCTGACGGCGCCGGATATGGAGCGCGTCAACGCGCTCATCCTTGCGATGGCCGGCTCGAATGTCGAGCTTATTCCGGTTATCGCCGACCATCTCATCTCGTCGGGCGGCAAACGTCTGCGCCCCATGCTCACCATCGCCTCGGCGCTTGCCTGCGGCTATGGCGGCGAGGGCCACGTGAAGCTGGCGGCCAGCGTCGAGTTCATGCACACCGCCACGCTTCTGCATGACGACGTGGTGGACGAGAGCGATCTCCGGCGGGGCAAGCAATCGGCGCGCATGATCTGGGGAAACCAGGCGAGCGTCCTGGTCGGCGACTTCCTGCTGGGACAAGCGTTCAAGATGATGGTGGAGGTCGGCTCGCTGACCGCCCTCAAGATTCTCTCCGACGCTTCCGCCGTGATCGCGGAGGGCGAAGTCTGGCAGCTCGCGGCGGCGAAATCCCTGTCCACCGGCGAGGACGATTATCTTGCCGTGATCGGTGCGAAAACCGCCGCGCTCTTTGCCGCCGCCGCCGAAGTAGGCCCGGTGATCGCCGGCGCGGATGCGGAGGTTCGCGAAGCCCTTCGCCTCTATGGCCTCAATCTCGGGCTTGCCTTCCAGCTCGTCGACGACGTTCTCGATTATGGCGGCACGGCCGCCTCGCTCGGCAAGAACACCGGCGACGATTTCCGCGAGGGGAAGATCACGCTCCCGGTGATCATCGCGCATCAGCGGGGAAGCGCCGAGGAGCGAGCCTTCTGGGCCGAGGCCATGGAAGGCGGGCAGACAGACGACGCAGCCCTGGCCCATGCCAAAGAGCTTCTCGGCCGCCATGGCGCCCTGGAGGAGACCGTGCTGCGGGCCCGCCATTACGGCGCTCTGGCCAGTCAGGCTGCGGCGAGCATCCCCGCCTCGGAAAGCCGCGACGCGCTTCTCCAAGTGGTGGACTTCTGCATCGACCGCATCACGTGAGAGTGTGAAGACAAGTTGCTGCGGCTTGCCGGCGACCGCAAAATCGTCATGCTGTCAGTCCAGACAAGGGCGCGGCGAGCCGCGCGTCTGACGAGGCGCGGCATGCCGCATCGTGAATGAACGCCTTCAAGACACGCAGGCGGGGCATCGCCCGCCCGTTGTGAAGAATGCTTCAGGGGCGGCTTTGGCGATATCGTCGCGCCGTTCCTGGTTTCGAGGCCGCGGCGCCCGCGGCGTGAAGGATTGACGAGGATTTCGACGTGCAGACACCGCGTTTCTTCCGCCTGGTCTGCGCCGGCGCGCTGATCCTGGCGACGGCTCCGGTCCACACCGCCCTGGCCTCGGGTGGGCAGCCCGCGTCGAGCGACAGGCGACCCGAGTACCCGGCGCACAGCCTCGCCGGCGCCTATCTCGCGGCAAAATCCGCCCAGCTTGCGGGCGATCTTTCGACGGCCACGCAATATTACAGCCAGGCGCTGTCTTTGGACCCGAAGGCGGAGGAACTTCAGCAGGATGCGCTGTTCGCGTTTCTCGCGGATGGCCGTTTCGAGGAGGGTGTCGAACTCGCTTCCAAGCTTCGGAATTCATCGGAAGCCAGCAAGGTGGCGCGCATCACCCTTGGCGTCGACGCGTTGCGCCATGGCGAATTCGACCGCGCCATCAAGGAATTCGATATCCCCAATTTGTCCGATTTGGATGCGCTGCTTCTCGGGCATCTGTCGGCCTGGGCGGAAGTCGGGGCCGGCCATGTAGACGAGGCCATGAAACGCCTCGACGGGCTGAAAGGCGTCGCCTGGTATCCCATCTTCAACGACTATCAGCGCGGGCTGATGGCGGCCTATGCGGAGCGCCAGGGCGTCGCCCGGCAGGCACTGAGCCGCGTTCTCAACGACGAGACAGGCGCCCGCACCTCGGCAGATGCCTATCTCGCCGCGGCCGAGGCCCTTGCCCGCATCGAGGCCCGTTCGGGCAATCGCGATGCGGCCATCGCGGCGCTCGACAAGGGGCTGGCGCTTTCGTCGGACTATGACCCGCTTGTGCGCCTCAGAGAGCGCATCAACGCCGGAGAAACCATCGAACCGCCCATCGCCAACGTCCGCCAGGGCGTCGCGGAGACGCTCTACATTCTCGGACAGGCGGTCAATCGTGGCGAGGGCCAGCAGGTCGCCCTGCTCTATTTCCAGCTCGCCCATGCCGCCGCGCCCGCCGATTCGCTGCTGCTGGTGGCCTTGGCCGGCATTGCCGAAAGATCCGAGCGGCTCGATCTGGCGATTTCCTACTACAGCAAGATCCCCGAGGATTCGGCCCTGCGGCGCACGGCCGACCTGCAGATGGGCCTCGACCTCTGGTACTCGAAGAAGAAGGACGAGGCGAAGGAGCACCTCAACCAGGCCCTGAAGCGCTATCCGCGCAATCTCCAGGCTCATCTCGCGCTCGCCGACGTGCTCTCGGCAGACAAGGACTATCAAGGCGCGGCGAAGATCCTCGATGAAGCGGTCAAGCTCATCAAGGGCGACAGCCGATCCAGCTGGAACGTCTATTACCAGCGCGGCATCGCCTATGAGCGGCAGGGCAAGTGGGACAAGGCGGAGCCCAACTTCAAGAAGGCGCTGGAGCTGGTTCCGAATCAGCCGCAGGTGCTGAACTATCTCGGCTATTCCTGGGTCGATATGAATCGCAACCTGAAGGAAGGCCTGGAGATGATCCGCAAGGCCGTCGAGCTTCGGCCGAACGACGGCTACATCATCGATTCGCTCGGCTGGGCCTATTATCGCATGGGCCGGTACGACGAGTCCGTCGAGCAGCTCGAACGCGCGATCCTGCTCAACCCCGCCGATCCAACCATCAACGACCACCTTGGCGATGCCTACTGGCAGGTGGGCCGAAAGCGCGAGGCGCGGTTCCAGTGGCAGCGGGCGCTTTCGGGCGATCCCAAGCCGGAAGCGAAGGATGCTCAACGCATCGCCGCCAAGATCTCCAAGGGTCTCGATCAGGCGTCGAACGACGCGCGCAGCAACCAACCCCCGGCAAATACTCCGGCGGGCGGCGCGGCCACGGCAACCACTCCGGATAAGCCTTCGGGCGACAAGCCCGCGCAGCCCGACAAGTAAGCGGGCATGTCCCCTCACCAGGGCGAGCCATGGCGGCGAGCGACCATGCTCGCCCCAGCCAAGATCAATCTCGCGCTTCACGTCACTGGCTCGCGCCCAGACGGCTACCATGAGTTGGATAGTCTCGTCGCCTTCGCCGAGCATGGCGATATCCTCACCATCGAACCGGCGGGGCTGGACTACTTCGAAATAGTCGGGCCATTCTCGGCGGCTCTTTCGGCCGATGAGGGGAATCTGGTGACGAGGGCGCTGACGCTCGCCCGCCGCCTTTCCGCCGAGCACGGCGAGAGCATTCCGCCGCTTTCGATCACTCTCGACAAGCGCCTGCCGATCGCCTCCGGCATCGGCGGCGGATCAGCCGACGCCGCCGCCCTCCTTCGCCTGATACAATGCGCCCTGCCCGAGCTGGGGCCAGCGCTGTCTGATGAGAGCATCGCCCTGGGGGCGGATGTTCCGATGTGTCTTCTGGGGCAGCCGGCGCGGGTGCGCGGCATCGGCGAGAGCATCGAGCCATGGTCGTGCTTTCCCCGCGTGCCGTTGGTCCTCGTCAATCCCGGCGTCGCAGTCTCGACCCCCGCCGTCTTCCGTGGGCTCGTGAGAAAGGCCAATCCACCGCTCGACCCATTTCCGGCCCGCTCTCTCACCCCACGACTTCTGGCCGACGTCCTTCTCCAAACGCGCAACGACCTTCAAGAACCGGCAGAGGCGCTTGCTCCGGTGATCAAGGAGGTTCATCGCAGCCTTGAGGCCATCGGCGCGCTGTTCACGCGGATGTCCGGCTCGGGTGCGACAGTCTTCGGCCTGTTTGCCTCCGACGAAGCTGCGCAGCAAGCCGCCACCTCGATCCGGGCGACGCGGCCCGATTGGTGGACCCTCGCCACAGCGCTCTCCGCCGCCGGCTGAACGCCTGAGGAAATTTACCCCTCGTCCGGCGGCCAGATGCCCGCGTTGAGCCTGCCAACCTTTACTCTGCGCGCCAGAGCGTCCAGAGACCGAACGCCTTCCGCCTTTGTCAGCACCTCGCGCTTGAGAACGATCAGGCCCTCATCCAGCGGCGCGGAGCGGCGAAAACCCTTCATAAGTCGCGTGAAAATCGAATCTCTTCTGGCCGACCGGAAGCACACGGCCCCGCCGCCCCGGCCCGCCGTCATGCTGCCATGCGCGAGGTGATCCGAAACCGCGTCGATCCAGCCGGAAAGCGGTCGGGCGCCCGGTGACAGGAGAAAGAGCCAATCAGCGCGACTGAGCGCTAGCACCGCAACGATATCCGTCTCGTCGAGCACGCGGCAGCCGGCCTCGTCGGCAATCCATCGCGCCTCCTCGCCAAGCGCTGCGCCGAAAACCGTCACATCTGCGACGAGCCCCTCGACGGCGCCGGGCACGAGCGCGGCAAGGCTGGCCGCGAGGGCCGCGGGCTGCTGTTGTTCCATCTGAATGACGACGCTGAGCATGGCGCCCGTTTAGCGAAACCGGCGGCAGCAGACCAGCGGGAACAAACCCCGGCTCGCGATGTTCTTGCTATGTTCTGCTTCACGTGTTAGGACTTTGTTCATAGACACCGATTCGCACTGGGAGGCTTGCCCATGCGCGAGGTTCAGATGGCCGACAGGGCGGCATTCTCAGCCGCCGGCGGAATCGACATCGCCAATCACATCATAGCGGAGTCCGGCCTGCGGCTCGGCTTCGACCGGCGTCGCGGGCGCGGCGCCGCCGTCAACCCGTCGGGCCGATACGAGCCGACGGAACGACATGCGTTTGACGACGGCTGGCGGACATTGGACGAGCTACCGGCCTTTCGGACCGACGTTCAGGTCGAGAAGCCGAAGACGATCATCACCAAGAACAGCTCGCCGGACATCTCGTTCGATCGCTCGATCAATCCGTATCGTGGCTGCGAGCACGGCTGCGTCTACTGCTTTGCGCGTCCGACCCACGCTTATATGGGCCTCTCGCCCGGTCTCGACTTCGAAGCAAAGCTGTTCGCCAAGCCGGATGCGGCGCGGCTCCTTGCCGATGAGTTGTCTCGCCCCGGCTATCAGCCCAAGACGATCGCCATCGGGACCAACACGGACCCCTACCAGCCGATCGAGAAGAAATGGCGCATCATGCGCGAGATCCTCGAGGTGCTGGAGGCGGCCGATCACCCGGTCGGCATCATCACGAAGTCTGCGCTGGTGACCCGCGATATCGACATTCTGTCCCGCATGGCGGCCAAGGGTCTTTCACGCGTCGCGCTTTCCGTGACGACACTCGACAAGACCCTGGCGCGAGCGATGGAGCCGCGCGCCGCCACGCCGTCTCGCCGGCTGGAAACGCTGCGCCAGCTTTCTGAGGCAGGCATTCCGACGATGGTGATGACGGCGCCGATCATTCCAGGGCTCAACGACCATGAAATCGAGCGCATTCTCGAATCGGCGGTTACGGCCGGAGTGCGCGAGGCGGGATATGTTCTCCTTCGCCTGCCACTGGAGGTGAGCCCGATCTTCAAGGATTGGCTGCTTCGACACTATCCCAACCGCTTCCGCCATGTGATGGCGCTGTTGCGCTCGATGCGCGAGGGCAAGGATTATGATGCGGAGTGGGGCAAGAGGATGCGCGGGACTGGCCCCTATGCCTTCCAGATCAAGCGCCGATTCGAGATGACGGTGGAGCGGCTCGAGCTCAACCGCAGTCGGACGACGCTGCGCACGGACCTCTTCAAGGCCCCTGCCGGAAGCCGAGGCGTTCAGCTCTCACTGCTTTAGGCTCCTGCGCCGACATGCCTTGATCATCGCGTCCTGGGTTCAGACGCAAAAGACCCTCGCCTGCTGCATCCCCCCTCTGGTGCGGCGGGTCTTGTGGAGAATCGGAGAATGGGCGAGTTTCGCCGCATCATGGCTCGCTCACGCTCCGATTCTCCCTCTTTTCTTGTCACGCCCGAATTCGATTTGGCGGCATCGATGACCGATTCCGGTCCGGCGACAAAAAAGGGGCAAGGTCGAGCGCCGAAAAGCGCCGCTCAAAAGGGCACGGCCCGGCGCGCCGCCCTCTCCTCCAAGGGGCCGGACTACAGCATCGAAGAAGAACGCCTCGGGCGCGGCGCGCGCCTCGTGGCGGGCGTCGACGAGGCGGGACGCGGGCCACTCGCCGGTCCCGTCGTCGCGGCGGCGGTCGTGCTCGACCCGAAACGCGTGCCCACCGGCATCAACGATTCGAAGAAGCTAACCGCCGAGGCGCGCACAGCTCTCTTCGCCGAAATTCTCGCGGTGGCGCATGTTTCGTTCGCGTCCGCGAGCGCCGTGGAGATCGACCGCTACAACATCCGCGGCGCCACGCTGCTCGCCATGACACGCGCGCTGAATGCCCTGCCGGAGGTGCCCTGCCACGTCCTCGTCGACGGCAAGGATGTGCCGCGCCCCCTCGCCAGCCGAGGCACGGCTGTAGTCGGCGGCGACGCGCGGTGCCTTTCCATCGCCGCGGCCTCGATCGTTGCCAAGGCAGTGCGGGATTCGATGATGCGGCGCGCCTGCGCCGTCTATCCGGGCTATGGCTTCAGCCGCCACATGGGATACGGGACGGCGGAGCATCTCGAAGCAATCCGCGACCTTGGTCCCTGCCCTCTTCACCGCATGACCTTTCGGCCTTTGCGCATCGACCTCCTCGACGCCGCCGAATAGCGTCGGTTCCGGCAGACCGATCCTGAGAGTTCTATAACGACAAACGGCGCGCCAAGGGCGCGCCGTGCATCATTTAGGCAGGGTTGGCGGGCAAGCGGCTACTGAAGCTTCTGCTTGATTTCAGAAATCGCATCCGAAACGAAGCGATCGCTACCAGAGCCGGAGTTGCGTTCGGCGATGATGCGCCCCGCCGCAGCCACGGCCAGATCCACCGCCGAAGCACGAACCTCGGCGACGGCGTCCGCCTCCGCCTGTGAAATCTTGAGTTCGGCCATGGCCGTTCGACGGGCCAGGTAGCTCTCGCTCTTGGCGCGCGCCTCGTCCACGATGGCCTCGGCCTCGCGCTTGGCAGCCGCGATGATCTCCTTGGCTTCCGCCTCGGCCTCGCGGCGGCGGCGCTGGAACTCGGCCAGCTGCTGCTTGGCCTCTTCCTTAAGCTCACGCGCCTCTTCGATTTCGTTGCGAATGCGCTGGGCACGCGCGTCCAACGAGCGGCCAATCATCCCCGGCAGGCGGAAATAGATCAGCCCGCCGATGAAGAGGACGAGCGCGATGAAGGCCCAGAATGTCGCGTCCGACAGCATGTCGCTCGCTCCCTTGCGGCACGATGGTCAAGCCCGAAGAGGCTCTCCATCATGCGTCAACCAGTCATGGCGAGGGGATAGTCTTCTCCCTTCCCGCCGTTTCTCTCGCCGCTTCAGCACAATCGAGGCGAAGAGGCGCATGGAGCGGTCCGGCGCTCCCGTCTGGCTCGGCGCCAATCAGGCCCGAACGGCGCGCACGGCCTCGCTCGCCACTTCGCGCGACACATCAAGGTCCGTCAACTCCCTGACGATCGTCTCGGTGACGTCTTCCGCGATCGTGCCGACATCGGCCATCGCGGTTGCCTTGATCTCGGAGATTCGCGCCTGCGCGGCCGCGAGCTTCTCGTCGAGTTCCTTCTCGATCTTGCGGCGCTCCCGATCGGCGTCCGACCGAGCCGCATCGCGGGCCGCGCCCGCGATTTCCTGCGAACGGGCCCTGGCTTCCGCCAGTTCCTGCTCATAAGCGGCCTCAGCCTCGTCGGCCTCGGCCTTCATCTGTTCGGCCGCTTCCAGATCGAAAGCGATCCGATCCCGCCGATTCTCCAGAATTCCGGAAAGGCGGGGAATGATCACCCGGTCGAGCACGAGATAGAAGACGCCAAAAGTGATGGCGAGCCACAGAATCTGCGATGCAAAGAACTCGGGATTCAGCGGCGGAAAGACGCCGTGCTCGCCTTCGACCTGCACGGTCTCGCCATGGGCTGCCGCTGCGGGATCGGAAGGAGGAAGCGCATGGTCCGTCGCCGGCGTCTCCGTCTGCGCAAGGGCTTCAGTCACGAACATTTCCTTCTCCTGCTCGGCACGCCGGCCGCCGGCCCGAGGGCCGGCTGGCCATTGTCACGATCCTTCAGTCCGCCGGCTCAGCCGACGAAGAGGAGCAACAGCGCGATCAGCAGCGAGAAAATGCCGAGAGCTTCCGTCACGGCGAAACCGAAGACCAGACGGCCGAACTGGCCATCGGCGGCGCTCGGATTGCGCAGCGCGCCGGTCAGATACTGGGCGAACATGTTGCCGAGCGCGAGCGAGGTGAGGCCCATGCCGAAGCAGGCGAGACCCGCTGCAATATAACGTGCGGCTTCCGCGTCCATGAAAGTCTCCTTGGTTGGATCGTGAGGCAATCCCGCGGCAGGAGCGCCGCGAGCGCCGGTGGTTTTAATGATGCGGATGAACCGCGTCGTTGAGGTACATGCAGGTCAGAATGGCGAACACATAGGCTTGCAACACCGCCACGATGAGCTCGAGCGCCGTCAGCGCCACAGTCATCAAGAGCGGGAGGATTGCGCCGCCCACGCCGACCGCGCCGAGGGCGCTGAGCGAAACGACGAATCCGGCAAAGACCTTGAGCGTCACATGGCCTGCCAGCATGTTGGCGAACAGTCGGACCGAGTGTGAAATCGGCCGCGACAGAAACGAGATGACTTCGATCAGGATCACGAACGGCGCCACTGCCGGGGGAACCCCCGAGGGCTTGAACACGGCGAACCAGGAAAGGCCGTGCTTGTAGATGCCGTATCCCATGACCACCGCCGTCACGGTGATCGCCAGCGAGAAGGTGACGATGATGTGGCTCGTGACGGTGAAGAAATAGGGGATAAGGCCAATGAGATTGGCCAGCAAGACGAACATGAAGAGGGCAAAGACGAAGGGGAAGAAGCGCATCCCCTGCGACCCCGCCGAATCGCGCAGCATCCCCGCCACGAACTCATAGAAGAGTTCGGAGACCGACTGGAGGCGACCCGGAATCAAACCGCGCCCACTCGTCGACCAATAGAGGAAACCCGCGGCAAGCCCCGCCGTCACCACCATGAAGAGCGAAGAGTTGGTAAAAGACAGGTCCAGTCCGCCGATCTCGATAGGGATCAGCCTGTGGATCTGGAATTGATGAATCGGATCGGTCGCCAAAAACCCAAACCCTTCAGCAAATTTTAGCGTCGTCGAGGCCGCACTGCCATAGCCGGACGAACCAATGTTCGCAACACCTCATGCGCCACCTGGGCCATCGGATGTCGCAGATTTCGAGCTTTCCGTGTTCGCCATCGTGACAGAACGCGATTTATCGCCCTGAACGGAGCGCACCACGTTGAGCACGCCTGCAGCGAAACCGAGCATCAGAAAGATGATCAGCGCGATGGGCATGGTGCCGGCGAAATGGTCGATGAGGAAACCTATGCCGCCACCGACAAGAACGCCGCCGACGAATTCGCTGCCGAGGCGCATTCCCTGCGCCATGCCCTGCATCGTCGGCGAGCCCTTTTCGGAAACCTTGGGCTGATTCACACGACGCGTCGCCAACCGCTCCCCAAGATCCTGGCGCCGCCGCTCCCATTCGCCGGGCGGCACGGCATCCGCGCCGGCGGCAGGGGGTGCCGTCGAGGCAGACCTTTTCTCGTCCGCCGGCATGCCATTCCTCCTCCGGCAGGTTGGCCCACCGGCCACGCTGCCCATCAAGATCCCCTTCACGGCGGCGGCGGTTGGAACGATCCTCCCCGCCAGCCACCGGGCCGCTAAAGCAGAAACGCCCACGGCGGTTCCTACCGTAAGCCCCTGCTATCACCCTAGAAATCCTGAAATTCAGCGTCAAGCGTCCATGGGTGCGCGAGCGGCGCGGTCCACATGAAGTGACGCGAAAAGATCGCGGCGCTCAGTTCCAGCCGCCACCGAAGGTTCTGTAGAAGATGTGGCGCCCGATCTTGTCCACCTTCTCCATGGCGCGGGCCCAGCGCGGGCGGACGTAGGTGGCGTGGTAGTGTGTTGCCGAGCCAACGTCGTTGATCCAGATCTCGCCTTTCGTGACCTGATCCGCCACGCGCTTGGCTATTTCCCATGCCTCGTCGTCCCGCACACGATCGCGGCGGCCGTCGCAGGCGAAGGAGAACTGGCAGCGATTCCGCCAGTCCTTGTTCTGATAGACGACGCCGCAGATGGTCGACGGATAGGCAGGGTTGCGCACGCGGTTCAGGATGACCTGGGCCACGGCAGCCTGCCCCAGTTCGGATTCGCCGCGCGCCTCGAAATAGACCCCCGAGGCCAGGCATGCCTGCTCCTTCTCCGTAAAGGCGGAGGCCGGAAGCGGTGTCGCCGCCCACGAGTGATCGCTGGGATCGACCGGCGGCACGAAGGGCTCCTGCGGCTCCTTCAGAATTTTCTCGAAGAGCGAGGCGGTGGCGGTGGCGCTGTCGGGCGCGGCATAGGCCAGAGCCGATCCTGTCGGGCCAGTCGTGACCGCCGGTCGCAGAGACGCCAGCATGACGTTGTCGGGCGTACCGCGGGGAATGGCGGGTCCATCGCCGCGCACGGTCGGAGCAAAGTTCATCGCGACCTGGACCGCTTCGATCCGGGTTGAAGGAGGCGAGAAAGCCAGACGCACGGCGGCGTCACCCGCGATCGGCAGCGGAGAGAGAGCACTCTGGCGCTCAAGGATCGACTTGGTGCTGAATGCCTTCTGCGGTGTGCTGGCCGTCGATGAAATGACACGCCGGCCCTTGTCGGTCCGCGACACACGCGCTTCATCGGGAGATTCATAGGCGGCGCGCGGCGTCTTGACCGAAAGAAGCTCACCATCCCCGGCACGCACGCCGGAACCCTTCGGCAGCGAGCCGTTGATCTTGCTGTCGGCAAACGCGAGCTCCGCCTTGACGAGCGAGCCAGCCGGCGACGGCACGAAGTAGGTCTGCCAACGGGCGGCGGCGGCCGGCCCTTCCAGCATACTCGCCATGTCCTGGAAGGCCGCCGAGGTCGTCATCGCGGGCATGAGCATCAGCGACAGCAGCGATACGGCAACCCAATGCCGGCCCGACCGGGGCGCGCTTCTGCCGCGGGACGCCGCTCTGTCGTGTCGCTCAATCGCCGACATATTAAAAACTCGTCCACGCTCGTTTCGTTCATGAGCGAGGATGGGCGATCAATCTTGTTTCTTGGTTAACAAGCTCTGATTTGATTACGAAAAACGTTTCCGTTTTCCTGCGTACGGATTGTCGGGCTTCTTCAGCGAGAGCCGGATCGGCACACCGAAGAGGCCGAAATCCTCACGCAGCCCGCCGATGAGGTAGCGCGTATAGGAGGCGCCAAGCGCCTCGGGGCGAGAGGTGGAGAGCATGAAGGTGGGCGGGCGCGTCTTCACCTGGGTCAGGTATTTCAGGTTGACGCGTCGGCCGGAAACCGCCGGCGGCTGGTGATGAGCCACCATGCCCTGGAGCCACTGGTTAAGCCGCGCCGTCGAGATGCGGCGATTCCACACCTCGTGGGTCTCTGCGACCGCGCGCATCAGGCGGTCGAGCCCCTCGCCCGTCTCGCCGGACACCGGGACGGCGCGGATGCCGCGCGCCTGCGGCAGCAGCCGGTCTGTCTTTTCGCGCAGGTCCGCGAGCACGGCCTGGCGGTCCTCCACAAGGTCCCACTTGTTGAAGGCAAGGACGGCGGCGCGCCCCTCGCGAAGCACGAGGTCGGCGATCTGGAGATCCTGGCGCTCGAACGGGATGGTGACGTCGAGAACGACGATGACCACTTCGGCGAACTTGACAGCGCGCAGGGCATCCGCGACCGAGAGCTTCTCCAGCTTTTCCTGGATGCGCGACTTGCGCCGCAGCCCCGCCGTGTCGAACATCTTGACCCGCCGGCCCTGCCAGGACCATTCCACCGAGATGGAATCGCGCGTGATGCCCGCCTCGGGACCGGTCAGCATCCGGTCCTCTCCAAGAAAGCGATTGACCAGGGTCGACTTGCCCGCGTTGGGCCGCCCCACGACGGCGATGCGCAGCGGCTTTGTTGCGTCATAGGCCGGCACCTCCTCGCTCTCGGGAACCGCGACGTCGGTCTCGGCCTCGTCCAGAGCCTCCTCGGTATCGAAGGCCTCGATTCCGATCGCTTCGACGATGGCGTCGCGCAAATCCGACATGCCCTCTCCGTGTTCGGCCGAGATCGGACACGGCTCACCCAGGCCAAGCCCATAGGCGTCGGCCAGTCCCGCGTCGGAGCCCCGCGCCTCGGCCTTGTTGGCAACGAGAACGACCGGCTTTCCGACCTTGCGCAAGAGCTCGCCAAAGACCTGGTCGACCGGCGTGACGCCGGCTTTCACATCGATGAGGAAGAGAGAAAGGTCAGCGCTCGCGATCGCCGCCTCGGTCTGGGCGCGCATTCGCCCCTCCAGGCTCTCGGCCGCAGCCTCCTCCAGTCCCGCCGTGTCGATAACCTCGAATTCCAGATCGCCAAGACGAGCCTCGCCGGGACGGCGGTCGCGGGTCACGCCCGGTCGGTCGTCCACCAGGGCAAGCCGCTTTCCGACAAGCCGGTTGAACAAGGTCGACTTGCCGACGTTCGGGCGTCCGATAATGGCGATCGTGACCATGGCACACTCTTTGTCGTCTCGGGCTCGCGGTGCTGAGCACCCACGGCCTATCCTTATAGAGGAAAAGGCGAGCGGGGCGAAAAGACGCCCGCCCGCCTCCTGTAATTCCTTGAAGAATCAGCCGCCCCTCAACCGAGGCGCTGCCCTCACTGCTGCTGGATCGGCGCCGGCGCCGGCTCGGCGGGTCCTTCCAGCGGACCGTCCGGCTCGGCCGCGCCCTCGTCGCCGAGAGGCACGACATCGGACAGGTCCGGCGCGTCCGCCACGGGCGCCTGAGTCGGCTGGCCTGGGCCAGCGGTCCCTTGCGCCGGCGCGGGCGTTGTTGCCGGTGCCTCAGGCGCCGCCGCCGGGGCGGCCGGCTCGCTCGTGCTCGGCTCCATTGTGGGCGCGCCAAGAATCGACGGAAGGTCCAATGTTTCCGGCGATACCGCTTCGGCGCCGGCATCAGGGGCGGCGGCGGAGGCTTCTCCCGGCTTCGGGGGGGCGCCGTCCGCGGCGATGACATCGAGCATCAGGCGCGCCCGCTCCATCATGCCGCGCGGCGTCGCGCCATCGCCGACGAGCTGATCGAACAGCTTCTTGGCGTCGTCGACATCGCCCGCCTTCCAGGACGCGAGTGCCAAAGCCTCGCGCGCCGGGGCGCGCAGCGCCTGGTCATCGGTGCTTAAACGCTCCACCTCACGCCGCACGTCGTCGAGGCTCCCCTCGTCGACGAGAATATAGCCGGCGCGTAGGGCCGCCATGTCCCGCAGCGGCTGGGGAGCCGAGGCGTTCTGCTCGACGGTCTGGTACTCGGCGATCGCCGCCTTGGGATTTCCCGAGGCCAGCTGAACGGCGGCAAGGCGCATGCGCGCCAGAACCGGATAGACGCCGTAACCCTCGTCGGCGATCGCCTTCAGCGCGGTGATCGCCTCCTCGTTCTTGCCCTCGTCGGCAAGGTCGCTGGCGGCAATGAATCGGTCGCCGGCGGCATCGGCCTGAGCAGTCTGGTAGCGATCCCAGGCGACAATGCCGGCAGTCACCACGACAATGGCCACCGCAGCGCCGATCACCAGCTTGCCGTATCTGCTCCAGAGCGCCTTCGCCCGATCCTGGCGGAGCTCCTCGCTCACCTCGCGAAAGAAACTGTCGTCGCTCATCCAAACACTCATCGCGCTCTCGGCGCACATCGCCCTTCGGCGACATCCGCTTGTTCCTGGCGTCTTCTAACGATTTTTCGGCGGCGTTAAAGAGGTGCGCCGACAGGTTCGCGCGAATCGCTCACGCGAGCGGGGAAACTCCGAACAACCATTCATGGACGTCGCCGAGCAGCAGAGCCGCAATAATCAACCCGATCACGATGGCGCCGACATCGCCGCGAACGCCGGCCGCGACGGGGTATTCACCCGAGCGGCGGCTTCGCGAGAGGGAAGCCACATAATCGACGACGGCCCAAATGAAGAAGGCGCCGAACAGCAACACGTCGGCGCTGGTTCCATTGGAAAGAAGATGGCCGAACGCCCAAACCGCGACGCCGAGGACCATCGGATGAACCACGGCGGCCTTGATGCGGCCCGTGGGCCCGTAGGCTGAAACGACGAGGATCAGGGCGATAGGCACGAGAAGAAGAGCGACGTGCCGCATGCCTACCGGGGGCTGCCAGACGAGGCCCGCGTTCGCTCGGGCAGTACCGAAGCCCCAGACGATCAGAAAGAGGCCGATCAGGGAAACGACACTGTAGATGCCCTTGTAGGACATTTCGCCGAAACGCCTGATCAACGCTTCCCGCGCGCCTGCGGCGAAGATGCGGCTCGAATGCAGTCCCAGAAACAGGACAAGCCCCAGCACGAGGACCTTCATGCGCCGCTCCGTATTCCCAACGCCTCGCCATCGCCGGGCACTTTTCCGACTCGGCGACGAAAGCAATTTCGCCCATCCATGATAACAGAGGGCGATATCCACCGCCACGATGTCGCAAGCCTCCCATTGAACGAAGCGCCGCGCCATCCGTGCTGTGGCGAGCGGCGTGTTCTTAGCGGGAGACCGGCATGACGAACCTTTTGATCCGGGCGGCGCGAGCCGAGGATCTCGATGCACTGGTGGCGCTCTTTGCCGACGACCCTCTCGGAGGGCACGGCGACAGCAGCGAGGCGGAGTTGCGGCCGCTCTACCGGGCCGCCTTCGAGCGCTGCGCGGCCAGTCCGGCTGAAGACATTTTCGTCGCGGAGGAGGATGGCGTGGTCGTCGGCACTTTCCACCTCAGCTTCACCAATACCCTGACGTCGCGCGGCGCCATCAAGGCCAGGATCGAGGCGGTTCAGGTGCGGGCAGACCGGCGCGGTCGCCGCTTCGGCGAGGCGATGGTGAAGCGGGCAATGGAACTGGCGCGCGAGGCCGGCGCCGAATCGCTATCGCTGACCTCGAACGCCCGCCGCCTCGACGCCCACCGCTTCTATGAACGTCTCGGTTTTTCCAAGACCCACGCGGGCTTCAAGATCAGCCTTTGAGCAGAGCCCCTGGGGCAAAAGCCAAAGGCCGGCGGATCGCGCCGCCGGCCCCGTTTCAACATGGAATGGCGTGATGGCCATTCTTGAACCTCAGAGGGCGGCCTTCACCTTCTCGGCCACCTCGGGGGAAACCCATTTCGACCAGATGTCCTCATGCGTCTCCAGGAACTGGAGCGCGGTGTCCTCGCCCGTCGCCTGATTCTCGTCCTTCCAGGCGAGAATCGAGTTGACCGTATCGTTCCCCCAAGAGCGGTTCTTGAGATACTCGGCAACCTTGGGCGACTCCTTGGCGAGGCGCGGGGTGATGAGCGTGTAGACGTCTGCCGGCGTCCAGGCGTTCTTCTTCGGGTTCTCGCAGTCCGGCTGGGTGGTGCAGGTCTTCCACTCCTGCTGATCGAATGGAACGTCGAATTCCAGGAGCTTCATCGGATAGCGACCGATGATCGCGGTCGGCGACCAATAATAGCCGAGCCAACCCTTCTTGCTTTCGAAGGCGTTGGCGATCGAGCCGTCAAGACCGGCGGACGAGCCGGTATCGACCATGACGAAGCCGTTCTTCTCGCCATCATAGGCCTTGAAGAAGTTGCGAACCATGATCTGGCAGCCCCAGCCGGCCGGGCAATCATAGACGGCTCCCTTGGAAGGATCTTCCGGCGCGGGGAAAAGCTCGGGGTGCGCGAAGGCATCAGAGAGCTTTTGAATGTCCGGATGCTCGTCGGCGATATACTGCGGAATCCAGAAACCCTCCTGGCTGCCGTCCGAGAGAACCTTGGCGGCATATTCGATGCGCCCGTCCTTTACGGCAGCGTCGATCTGCTCGCGGAACTGGTTGACGAACATCTCGGGGGCAACGTCTGGCTCACCCTTTTCGGTCATCGACGTAAAGGTCGGCATGGTGTCGCCCGGCACCAGCTCGGCATCGCAACCGAACCCGTGTTCCAGGATGAACCGGTCGATCTCCCCCATGACCTCGGCCGAGGCCCAGCTCATATTGGCGATGGTGATCTTCCCACAGGCCGAATCGTCGGCTGCTGCGGCGCCGGTCAGCGCGCCGAGAGCGAGCGCTGCGGCGGCTGTCGTGATCAAGAATTTCATCGTCTTCTCCCGTCGAGGGGCCGTTGGCGTTGCTGGGAGGCAACTAGAACGTTTGACGAAAACGACGAGGGGATGCCGGCCCCCTAATTCCAAATAGCCTCAAGACCGTCTCACTGGACATCAAGCCATGGAAAAAATCCCGAACATCGTGCCCTCGAGATCGAGCGCTTGCGCGATGCGGCCGCCTGGCACTTCACTCGGCCCCCAGACGACGCGCCCGCCAGCCTGCTCTATCCGCGCCATGCCAGCCTCGACGGCATCGACGACGAAATAGAAGAGCCAGCTGGACTGCCGGAAATACGGAGGCGCCCTCATGATGCCTCCGGCGGCTTGCCCGCCAACCGTAAAGGTCTGGTAGGTGCCCATCTCCCCCATGTCGAAGGCCTGGTCCTTCTGCCAACCGAACAGCTTCGAGTAGAAAAGAAAGGCGGCATCTGGATCAAAGGTGTGGAGCTCTCGCCAGCAGACCGTTCCGGTTGTTGCGATGGAGGCAGCAGGCGGCACGATCGAATCGTCGGTCAATGCGAAGACTCCGAAAGCAGCGCCTGTCGGATCCTGGAGAATGGCGAAGCGGACCATGCCAGGGATCGTCTCCGCTTCGTGCAGGAGGCGTGCTCCGGCGCCGAGAGCGGCCTCGACGGTGGCGTCGACATCATCCACCTGAACGAGACCCGTCCAACCCGTGGAGATGTCTGCGGCTATTTCCATCATGCCGCCGATCGGCCCGCCGCCTGCGACAAGCCATTGATAGGGGCGCCCTCCGACGTCCCCGCCCTGGAAGGTCCACCCAACAACATCACCATAGAACGACTGGGATGCCGCAGCATTTGAGGTTGCCAACTCGTACCAGGAAAAGCCATTGCGGATCATGAAACCCCCTATGGCCGCCATCGCGGCAGAATGTCGCTTCCCTTTTAAGTTGATATCAACATAATAAGACCATGTCAAATGACGATTCGGTTGCCTTCGCGACCACGATTCACGTCCGCGATACCTGTCTCTGCCTTCATGCACAGCGCGCCGCGCGAGCCTTGGCGCGTCACTTCGACGAGGTGTTTCGCCCGCTCAACCTGACGAACGGACAGTTTTCGTTGATGATGTCGCTGAACAGGCCGAAGCCGCCCACTCTCTCCGCCGTCGCCGACCTTTTGGCCATGGATCGGACAACGTTGACCGCCGCGCTGAAGGCTCTGGAGCGGCGCGGGCTGGTCGCGGTCGCGGCCGATAGGCAAGACAAGCGGGTGCGCCGCCTGTCGCTGACGCCGGATGGCTCGCGGCTCCTGGCAGAGGCACTACCCCTGTGGGTCAAGATGCACCGCGCGCTGGATGAGGATATCGCGCCGCTTTCGAGCGACACCTTGCGCGAGGGGCTGATGGCCCTGTCGAACTGGGACCCGTCGAAGCGCGACGGCTAAGGCCGAGGCGACTGCCGGGGCGACTAAGGCCAGCCACGGCGGCACTGCTCTCCCGCCAGACGGAACAGCGGCGGATTCATCATCCGGCGCGGCAGAATTCTTCAGCGCGGCGGCGCGAGCGAGCGAGGCGGCTACGGAGTCGCGCCGCCCCGGCTTCATCATCGTCTTCAGGCGCGCTTGACGTAGGCCCAGGCTTCCGTGCCCGACTTCAAGGTCACGCGGGTGCGCTTGTAGTCGGAGACCTCATATTCGTCTGTCGCCTGGAGCTCGGCCTTGGTGACTTCGAGCACCTTGCCCTTCACCGATTTGGTCGGATCGTCGCATTTGACGGCGATGCGGTGGGCGTGGCGGCCGCTCTTGCGCGTGACCTCCGGATCGGTGATCTCGATCACCTGCTGCATATAGCCAGGCAATTCATCTTCCTTGCCTTCCAGCACACGACCGAATGTCGACTGCTGGACGCCGTCCTGCTGCAGCGTGCCATAGGTGAAAAGATATTCTTTTTGATTGTCCGTCGTCATCGTTTCCGCCTTCTTCATTGGAATGCTGCACAGGCGCGAGGAGGCTTCTCCCACCCATCGGGGCGCGCCGCCCCCGTACACTTTGCCGAACCTGCTCCGGCCGCTGGGCCAGGATATGGCACATGACAGTATCGGGCGCCGAATCGCCGCGCTCGGAGAACCAAGGACGTTCTTCCCCCTTCCCGGGCGATCGCGCCGAATTCTCCCAATGCCGTGGCTCCGCCCACTTCGCCACAATCCTCTTCACGTTCCCGGACCGCGC
This sequence comes from Consotaella salsifontis, assembly GCF_900167365.1. GTDB lineage: Bacteria > Pseudomonadota > Alphaproteobacteria > Rhizobiales > Rhizobiaceae > Consotaella > Consotaella salsifontis. Next base: position 406,818 of record NZ_FUXL01000002.1, read on the forward strand.
CATCTTTCTCGTGGAACCCGACGCCGGCTTCAGCGTCGTTTATGCGAGGCGATCTGTCGCGATCCTGTCACCAGGGTTGTGCTCATACGCGCTCGATATAGGGCTCTGAGGGAGCTTAATCTAACGCTTTCCCGAAAAACGAAGCTTCTCGGCTGGTATGCCGCAGGCCTGCCAGCACCCTTCCGAGGCTGCCAGATGGGCCACAGCGCAAGTGCGTCAAGGTGCTTTTGCGCGCCGTCGCGGCCCATCGCCCACCGATGACCAAGGCTCATCGCAGCAGGTCGGCGAGAGTGGTTTTCGCGTACAAAAACGCCGCCCGGCGGGCGGCGTTTTCAAGTTCGGCGGCGTCCGGTTACCTTCGGGAAGCCCGCCGGGCTCCGGTGCCGCGCGCGCTCAATACGCTGGCCGGCTGCCCTCGTCTTCTTTGGCGACACCGCGGAGCTCGGCGAGCCAATCGCGCGCGCGGCCCGTCATCATGCCGATGTCGGAGGCGACGGCGCAGAAGTTGTAGCCGTAGCCGATGAAGCGGCGAACCATGGCGGGGTTCGGACCGACGATGCCGATCGGCTTGCCGATCTCACGCGCATCGGCCGCGGCCTTGGCAAGAAGGCTCTGAACCTCGTCACGGCCGATCTCGCCGATCAGCCCCATGGACGCGGCAAGATCGTTGGGACCGACGAAAAGGGCGTCGATTCCCGGCACCGCGGCGATCTCCTTCAGCCGGCCCACGGCCTCCTCGGTCTCAAGCTGAACGACGACGTAGGTCTCGTCATTGGCCCGCTTGAGGTAATCCGCGACCGCGCCGAAGCGCGATGCGCGATGCACCGCCGCCACGCCGCGCACGCCGGCCGGCGGATATTTTGCTGCCGCGACCGCCTCGCGCGCTTCCTCGGCCGTCTGGACGAACGGCACCATGATGGTCTCCGCCCCGGCGTCGAGGACGCGCTTGATGAGCACGCGGTCGTTCCAGGCGATGCGGACCAGCGGCATGGCCGGCGTCGAGCCTACGGCCCTGAGGATTTCGGGCAGGGTCGAGACGTCCAGCGGGACATGCTCCATGTCGACCACCAGGAAATCGAAGCCGACATGGCCGACCGCCTCGGTCGGTCCGGCGGCGGCCGACATCAGCCACGTGCCGAGGATCGTTCCGCCCGGATGCTCCACGAAGAACCGCTTGAAAGGGTTGGAAAGTTCGTTCGTCATCACAGCCTCAGTAGATCTCGGGTTCGGGCAGGTCGCGCACGCCCGCAAGGAAGTCGAAATCGCAGCCCTTGTCGGCCTGCGTCACCGAGCGCTGGTAGAGAGCCGTAAAGGAGCTCTCATAGACGCGGGCGGAAGGCTTCAGCGCGGCGCGGCGGCGCGCCAGCTCCTCCTCGCCGACCTCCATGTCGAGCCGCCCGGCAGGAACGTCGAGCGAAACGAGGTCGCCCGTCTGAAGCAGTGCCAGCGGCCCGCCGACGGCGGCTTCGGGGGAAACGTGAAGAACGCAGGTGCCGTAGTGCGTGCCGCTCATGCGTCCGTCGCAGATCCGCACGATATCGCGCACGCCCTTCTTCAACAGGGATTTCGGGATCGGCAGATTGCCCCATTCCGGCATGCCCGGCGCGCCGACGGGCCCGGCATTGCGCAGAACCAGCACCGTGTCCTCGGAAACCTCGAAATCGGCGTCGTCGAGAGCCTTCATCATCGCGTCAGGATGATCGAAGACGAGAGCCGGTCCCTTGTGCTTCAGGAACTTCGGATCGGCGGCGGACGACTTCAGCACCGCGCCGTTGGGCGCGAGGTTGCCGCGCAGGACCACCAGCGTTCGGCCCTTCGACAGCGGCGTGACCGGGTTGGAGACGTCGCGGATCACATCGTCGTTGTAGCACTCGGCGCCTTCGAGAGCATCGCCGATGGTCTGCCCCTCGACGGTGGGAACGGAAAGATCCAGGTGGTCCTTCACCTTGCCCAGCAGCGCCTTCAGGCCACCGGCGAAGTAGAAGTCCTCCATCAGATATTCGCCCGACGGGAAGAGGTTGGCCAGCACGGGAATCACCTCTGACTTCGCCGCCATGTCCTCGAGGGAAAGCTCGATGCCAAGACGGCCGGCCATGGCGATGAGGTGGATCGCGGCATTGGTCGAGCCGCCGAGCGCCATGTAGGCGACGAGGCCATTCATGAAGCTGCGGCGGTCGAGAAGCCGCGAGGGCCTCAGATCGTCCCACACCATCTTCACCGCCAGCTCGCCGCAGAGCGAGGCCATGCGCTCATGGCCGGAATCGACAGCGGGAATGGACGAGGCGCCGGTCGGCGACAGCCCCATGGCGTCGACGATAGAGGTCATGGTCGAGGCCGTGCCCATGGTGTTGCACGTGCCGACCGTGCGCGTCATCGGGCTCTCGAGATTGATCCATTCCTGGGCGTCGATCTCGCCGCGCCGCAGCATGTCGAAATACTTTTTCGTATGCGTGCCCGCGCCGGTGATCGTGCCCTTGTAGCGCCCGTTGGACATCGGGCCGGCCGGGCAGAAGATCGACGGCAGATCGGTGGAAAAGGCACCCATGAGCATGCCGGGGGTCGATTTGTCGCAGCCACCCAGAAGCACCGCGCCGTCGATCGGATGGCAGCGGAGCAGCTCCTCCACCTCCATCGCCAGGAAATTGCGGTAGAGCATGGTGGTCGGCTTGACCATGATCTCGGCCATGGATTGGGCCGGCAGCTCCACCGGATAGCCGCCCGCCTGCCAGACACCGCGCTTCACCGCCTCCGCCCTATGGCGCAGATGAGCGTGGCAGGCGTTCATCTCACTCCAGGTGTTGACGATGCCGATGACCGGCTTGCCCATGAACTCCTCGCGGCGCAGCCCGAATTGCTGCGTGCGCTGGCGATGGGCAAAACCCCTGATGCTGGTGCCCGCATACCAGCGCTGGCTGCGCAGATCCGACAGTTCCCGTTTTGCCATCAAGGCACTCCATCAACATCAAATTCCACCTCCTGATCGCCTATCGTGATCGACCAGAGCTCGTCCCAACCGCCGAACACAGCACCGGGCAGCCTGGCGTGGCAGCCGGCGCCGCGGCGCTTCGTTCAACCCTCGGAGGCGAGCGGGGGGCACATTGCTCCAAAAGATCGGTCTGGACAATACCCATAGGCGTTTGTAGTTTGGCCTAGCCAATTTCAAAGGCGACAGGGTGAGCGGGGATGAACCCGCCGAACTGATGGATTTTTTGGGAGACAGTGAGCCATGTTCAACTTGACACGCCGGCGCGCCATTTCGGGGACGATCCGGGCGGTTGCCGGCGCGATCGTTTCGCTAGCGGTGGCCTCCACGGCTCTGACGGCGACGTCGCAGGCGGCCCTCGCCGACGATTTCCCGACCAAGCCGATCAAGGTCATCGTTCCCTATAAGCCCGGCGGACGCACCGACGTCGTCGCCCGCATGATCGCCGACAAGATCCAGCAGAAGGGCTGGCTGGAGCAGCCCCTGGTGATCGTCAACGCCGATGGCGGCGCCGGCGCCAACGCTTTCGGCCAGTTGAAGCGCGGCGGCAACGACGGCTACACGATCATGCATTGGTCGCATGAGCTGCTTCTGTCGGTGGCCATGGGCCTTGGTGGCTTCCAGCTCGACGACTTCAAGTCGATCGGCTTCACCGGCGGCGGCAGCCCGCTTTGGGCCGTGCGCGAGGATGCGCCCTACAAGACGCTGAACGAGCTGATCGACCATCTCAAGAAGGAGCCGCGCAGCCTCGTCGAGGCCGTGGCGATCGGTTCGATCCCTCACATCGTCGGCGCAATGCTGGAGAAGTCGGCCGGCGTCGAGACGCGCTACGTCACCGCCAACAGCAACGCCGATCGCCTCCGCCTGCTTCTCGGCGGCAATGCCGACATCGCTCTCTTCGCCGCCTCGGAGTTCATGCGGCAGGGTGAGAACCTTCGCCCGCTGGTCTATTTCGGCAACGAGCGCCTTGCCGCCCTTCCCGATCTGCCGACAGCCAAGGAACTCGGCTACGACGCGTCCTGGGCCAACCCGAACTGGTGGCTGGCGCCGGCCGGCACCCCGGACGACGTGGTCAAGAAGATCGCGGGCGCCCTGGAGAAGGCGATCAACGATCCCGAGATCGCCGAGTACTTCAAGAACAATACGCTTGAGCCCTATTGGACCGGGGGAGACGAGGCCATGGACCAGTCGGTCGCCATGCTGGCTTCGCTCAAGTCCATCACCGACACGCTGAAATAATCGTCTGTCTGAAGGCCTCGGGCGGGATGCGACAGCAGACCCGCCCGAGGCCTTTCAGGCATTCTGGAGGAAACGAATGACAAGGACACGTCGCGACATCTACACCGACCTCGCTTTGTCGGTCTTTTCGCTCGCGGGTGCAGCGCTGCTGTTCGTCGGCGCGTCCGATCTGCCGGCCGCTCGCTTCGAGCCTCTGGGCTCGTCCGCGCTGCCATACGCACTCGGCGTTCTCATCGCGCTCTTCGCGGCGATCATCGGCCTTCGCGCGCTCTTTGCACTGCGCGCCGCTATGCCGAACGCCGGCGAACCCAGTGAACTCGCCAATCCGGGCCGCATGGCGCTTGTGTTCGTCGCCACGCTGATCTACGTGGCCGCCCTCGACAGCTTCCGGGCGCCCTACATCGTCGCGACGACCCTTTTTATCATCGCCATCGGCGCGACCATCGGAAGTCCAAAGCCCCGATCCCTCGCCCTGTTCGCCGTGCTTGGCCTCGTTCTCGCCGTCGCGATCCGCTTCGTCTTCACCCGCTTTCTCTATGTGGACCTGGGCTGATCATGTTCGACGCTTTCCTGGTCGTCTTCCACCTCGACAACCTGCTCCTGCTCCTGGCCGGCACTGCCGTCGGCATCGTGGTCGGCGCCATTCCGGGCCTGACGGCGACGATGCTCATCGCCCTGACGCTGCCGATGACCTTCCACATGGAAGCAGTCAACGCCGTGACGCTGCTCATCGGCGAATATGTCGGCGGCATCTCGGGCGGCCTCATCACCGCCATCCTGCTCAGGATGCCCGGCACGCCCTCCTCCATCACCACCACCTTCGACGGCTACCCGATGGCTCAGACGGGCCGCGCCGAGCGGGCACTGGCGTTGGGCATCATGGCCTCGGTCGCCGGCGGTATCATTTCCTGGGGCTTTCTGGCGGGAATGTCGCCCACGCTGGCGCATTTCGCGCTGCAGTTCGGCCCGTGGGAGTATTTCACGCTCGTCTTGATGGCGTTGTTCATGCTGGCGGCACTTGCCAGCGGATCGCTGGTCAAGGGGCTGCTCGCGGCCGCCATCGGCATGGCGTTTTCCTTGCCCGGCGTTGATTCCTCGCTCGGCTCCGCCCGCCTGACCTTCGGCTCGGACACGTTGCTCTCGGGTTTTGGCCTGCTGCCGGTTCTCATCGGCGTCTTCGCTATCAGCCAGATCCTGCGCGAGGCCGCCGAGCCGAAGAAGGAAAAGGGCAAGGCGCGCCTGCCTGATCGCAAGCTGCCCGTCCACTGGTCCGATGCCAAGGTGCACGGCATGAACATGCTGCGCTCCTCGGTTCTCGGCACGTGGATCGGCCTTCTTCCCGGCATCGGCGGCAACGTCGCCGCTCTGGTCGCCTATTCGACGACGCGCCAGCTTTCCAAGGAGAAGGAAAAGTTCGGCACGGGCCATGAGCCAGGGGTCGTGGCCAGCGAATCGGCCAACAACGCGGCGATCGGCGGCGCGCTGATCCCGCTGATCACCATGGGCATTCCCGGCTCGGTGACGGAGGCCATCCTGATCGGCGCCCTGACCATTCACAATCTCCAGCCGGGGCCGCTGCTGTTTCAGAACTCGCCCGAGATCGCCTATGGCGTGATCGCGGCCTATGCCGTCGCCAACGTCATGATGCTGATCCTGATGTGGGGCACGGTGCGTTATATCGCCATGATCGCGCAGATCCCGCGCGCCGGCCTTCTCGGCGCCATCCTGGTCTTCTGCGTCATCGGCTCCTATGCGGTGAACAACTCCTTCTCCGACGTCTGGATCATGATGGCGTTCGGCCTCGTCGGCCTGGGGCTGGAGCTGGCCAAGGTTCCTCTCGGACCATTCGTCATCGGCTTCGTCCTCAGCCCGATTGCCGAGGAGCAGCTCAGAGCCTCGCTGATGATGTCCGACGGCGACGTGTGGGCCATTCTCCACCGGCCCTACGCCCTGTTCTTCCTCGCCATCGCCGTGTTGACACTGTTCTATCCGATGATCATCGATCTTCTCGGACGGCGTGGTGGAAAAACCGAGAGCGCGAATGTTTGAGCTGCCGGCGGCAGGGGAGCGGCGATATCTTCAAATCGCCAACGACCTCCTTTCGAGGATCGCGGCGGGCGAGTTTCCCCCGGGAAGCCGTCTGCCGCCCGAACGCGAACTCGCGTCGTCACTCCAGGTCAGCCGCGCCACCGTCCGCGAGGCCCTTCTCGCGCTCGAACTGATGCGGGCCATCGAGATTCGTCTTGGATCGGGCGTGTTCGTCCTGCCGGAGGCCGCTCGCGGCGCCGGCAGGGCCGCCGGGCTCGTGCCGGCGGCGGCGGGACCCTCCGAGATTCTCGAGATGCGCCGTCTCATCGAGGGCGAATCGGCCTATCGCGCTGCCCAGCGCGGCACGGAGGCCCAGTTCGAGGCGATCGGCAAGGCCGTCAAGCGGATGCAGGTCGCCATCCACGACCTGCCGCGCTTCGACCGCGCCGACATCGAATTCCACCTCCTGATCGCCGAGGCTTCCGGCAACCGCCTCGTCGAAAGCTACATCGCCCATCTTTGGAACGAGATGCGCACCAATCCGATGTGGGACCGCTGGTACGACAGAACCCGCGCCACCCAGCACCGCCACCGCTCGGCCGAAGACCACGAGGCGATCCACCGCGCCCTGACACGCCGTCTGCCCGAAGTCGCCGCATCCGCCATGCAGGCTCACGTCGACATTCTGGCCCAGCGCTTCATGGACCTCGAAATATAGACGCCCGTGCCTTCGCGGCGCAGGCCACGGCGGCTAAAAAGGCCGTCGACCCACCGGAACGACCAGTCATGCCCCTTGCTTCCTCCCTCAACATTGCCGCCGTGCGCCACATCCATCTCGACGCCGTGGGGGGCGCCGCCGGCGACATGTTCGTCGCCGCCATGCTGGACGCCCTTCCCTCGCTCAAGGACCGCGTCATGGCCGATGTCGCGGCCGTTCTACCCGCAGAGGCAGGGAGCGCTCACCTCTCCGAGGGCACCAGCGGCGCCATGGCCGTCCTGCGATTCGGGCTCAAGGAAGCGCCCTCGCACGATCATCATCACGACCACTTCGACCACGACCACGACCATCACGATCATGGCCATCACGCTCACGGCCATAGTCACGGCGATCATCACCATCACCATCATCATCATCATGGCCCGGACGAAGGCGCGGATCACCATCATCACGAGCATGGGCACGGCCCGTCCGCGCACTTTCCCGATCTTGTCGCCCTGATCGAAGCCGCGCCTCTCTCTGCCGGGACGGCGGCGGAAGCCGTGGCCATCCTCTCAAGACTGGCCGAAGCTGAGAGCCGGATGCACGGCGTCAGGATTGAGGACGTGCATTTCCACGAGATCGCCGATTGGGATTCGCTGCTCGACGTGGTCGCCGCCGGCAGCATCGCGGCCGCCCTGCCCCGCGCCGCCTGGAGCGTCTCGCCGCTCCCCCTCGGCAGCGGGCTGGTGCGGACGCAGCACGGGCTCCTGCCGGTACCGGCGCCCGCGACGGCGGAAATCCTTAAGGGGTTTTCCTGGCGCGACGACGGAGTGGCGGGCGAGCGCGTGACGCCCACCGGCGCCGCGATTCTCGCGCATCTGATTAACGCGTCGCGCTCCGAAGCGGCCGGACCGCTGGCCGCAACGGGCATGGGCGCGGGAACCCGTACGCTTCCCGGCATGCCGAACATTCTGCGCGCGCTCGTCTTCGCTGAAGGCGAAGAGCCGGCGCGCGACGACGTCGTCGTTATTTCCTTCGACATTGACGACATGACCGGTGAGGAGATCGGCGTCGCCGCAGACAGGCTGCGCGCCCTTCCGGCCGTCATCGACCTTTCAGTCGGGAACCGCGCCGGCAAGAAGAACCGGCCCCTGACCGATTTTCGGCTCCTCGTGCGGCCGGAGGCTCTTCCCGATCTGCGTGACGCCTGCTTCCGGGAAACCTCGACGCTCGGCCTGCGCTGGCACCTGGAAGAACGCGCCTGTCTCGATCGACGGGAGGACCGCTTGGCAGTGGAAGGCGGGCAAATCCGCCGCAAACATGCCGCGCGCCCTTTCGGCGAGACCACCGTCAAGGCGGAAAGCGACGACGTCGCAGGCGGAGAGTCGCTCGCTCGCCGCCGCAAACTCAAGCATCGCGCCGAGTTCGGTGACGAGCCGGCCTGACTCGCGGTCTGGTTAGGCAGAAGAGGGCGGCGCGGTCGATTCTCGAACCACAAGGGAAAAATCGAGCTCGCGGTGCATCATCGCCGGTGCACCGGAAAGGCGCTGCATCAGATAGGTGCCGGCCTGGGCCCATATCTCGTCGGTCGGCATGTGGATGGTGGTCAACGACGGCCGCAAATGCCGGCTCCATTCGAGATCGTCGAAGCCCGCCACAGACAACTGGTTCGGAACGTCAAAGCCGAGTTTCTCCGCTTCCAGCAGCACACCATAGGCGATGACGTCGTTGCCGCAGATCACTGCCGTCGGCGGTTCGGGCATGGCAAGAAGGGCTCGGGCCGCCTGCCGCGCCTCGTCGAGCTTGTAGTTGACCTGCTGAAGCCACTCGGGCCGCGGCGAGCAGCCGCGCTCGGCCAGCATTTCCGTCATGCCGGCAAGGCGCGCCTGGGCGCGGTCGTTGTTCTTCTGCATGCCGGCGACGATCGCGATCCTCTCGTGGCCAAGCTCGATCATGTGACGGGCAATGCGCCGCCCCGCCGCCCTGTTGTCGACGCCGATGGACGGATAGGGCTTCTCCGGCTCGTAAACGCCGACATGGACGAACGGAATGTCCTGGCGCTCGAGGAGACGACGCAACGCGGGATGGTGCGCGTCACCGCGCAGGATCAGCGCGTCGATGCCACGACTGACCAGATTGCGCGCCTGCTTCAGCTCAATGTCGATGTCGTACTGGTTGGTGGTCAGGAGCAGCATATAGTCTTGCGCCGCCAGCGTGCGCTGCAAGGCCTGAAGACCCTGCGCGAACATCGCGTTGTCGATGGTCGGCACGATGGCGCCGATAGTCCGCGTTCGCCGCGAAGAGAGGGCCCTGGCCGACGCATCGGGAATATACCCGACCTCGTCGATAATGGCATTGATGCGCGCCGCGAGCTCGGCGCTTACCACCTCAGGTCGATTGAGGAAGCGCGAGACGGTGGCCGTCGAGACGCCCGCCTTCTGCGCGACCTGACGGATGCCGACTGACCGGCTGCGGGCGCTCTCGCTCATTTGGGAAACCGGTTTCATCCTTGCCGTCAATCCTCCCTCTTCGGTTCAGCGATATCCCAGATGCATAGGGCTTGACAATCCTGGGGCGATCTTTGGCGTCATCCAGCCGTTTGCGACCTCAAGTCGAGGCGGGCAATCCCTTGTACAGATATCCAGAAGGGATTGCCTCGCAGCCTCACCACCCCACGACGAGGCTGCACAATCCCACGGCAACGATATGTTGTTTAACGACTTTTTGGCTTTCCTGCCACGGTGATAGCAACAGGGAATTTCAGGGCGGCTGCTCAACCAGTGAATGGTCCAGGCTATATGTCTGATTTGGACCTCACCCCCTGCGTCGGGATTAGACAACCGCGCTCCACTGCCGGAAGAGCGCGGATGGAAGCCCCGGTTGACAGAGTTGCTAAGCTTAGTTATGCAAACGGTTACATGCTGCAGCCATGAGAGCGGGAGGAATACGCTCCCATGACTGCGCGACGTGCATGTGTCCCGGAGGAGAAATTTCATGGCAATCCTACACCGTTCGATGCCGTTCGCCGCGGCGCTGTTGGCGGCAAGCGTTTCCTGGCCGGCCGTCTCGGCAGCAGCGGATTTCGACTGGCGAGCCCATGAGGGCGAAACAGTCAATTTTCTCGCCAACAACAATCCTTGGTCCACCACGCTTCTCAAGTATCAGGGCGATTTCGAGAAGCTCACCGGCATCAAGCTGCGCGTCGACTCCTATCAGGAGCAGCAGATGCGCCAGCGCCTGACCACGGTGCTCAACGCGCACAGCGACGAGGTCGACGTCTTCATGACGCTGCCGTCGCGCGAGGGCATGCAGTATGCCGCCGCCGGCTGGTACAAGGATCTCAAGCCCTATACCGAGCAGACGGTTTCGCCCGACTACAAATTCGGTGATCTCAGCAAGGCCCTGGTCGAAGCAGCGGTCTTCGACGGCGCCCTGACCGGCATCCCGCTCAACATCGAGGGCCCGATCCTCTATTACCGCACCGATATCTTCGAGAAGTGCGGCGTGCCGAAGCCGGAGAAGATCTCCGACCTCCAGACGGCAGCCAAAAAGATCAAGGAGTGCGATTCCAGCACCACGCCTTTCGCCTCGCGCGGTTTGAAGCCCGCCCTCGCCTATACCTTCAGCAACTTCCTCCACAATATGGGCGGAAGCTACCTGAAGGACGGCAAGTCCGCGTTCTGCACGCCCGAGGGCAAGGCCGCCCTCACCACCTATGCCGGCCTGCTGCGCGACTACGGCCCTCCGGGCGTTGTCAACTACAGCTTCTACCAGCTCACCTCGCTTTACCGCGCCGGTCGCTCGGCCATGTCCTTCCAGTCGTCCAACGAATTTCCCGGCGTGATGGAAGGCGGCGCACGCCTGAAGGATACGGCGCTCATGCCGCTGCCGGCAGGCGACGGCGGCTCGCATCCGACGACGATCGGCTGGGCGCTGTCGGTCTCTGCCTATAGCGCGCATCCCGATGCCGCCTGGTACTTCGTCCAGTGGGCGACCAGCCCGGAGATGCAGGCCCGCCTTGCCATGGAGGGCATTGCCCCGCCGCGCGCCTCGGTTCGTGACAATGCCGACTACAAGGCCTGGCTCGCCGAAGAGCCTCTGCGCCAGTCGTGGCAGGATACGCTCCAGGTGCTGGCGGATCAGGGAACATCCGAGGTCGGCGTGCCGATCATCCGCAACCCGGAATCGCGCGAGTACATCGGCCAGGCGGTCAACACGCTTCTGCTCGGGACGGGCACGGTCGACGAAGCCTGCGCGGCCGCAGACCAGGCTCTGAACGGTCTGAGCGCTCAGAAATAGTCGAACGGCGGCCGAACCATGGGCAAGGAGCAATTCAGTTTGCCGACTGGCTTCAAGGCCGTCGTCATCGGCGGCGCCGGCGGCATCGGCCTTTCCATCGTCAAGCTGCTGCGCGACTTTGGGGCGGCCGTCACGGCGACGGGCGTGAGCGAGGCGGAGATTTCCGCCTGCGGCATGGCCGATGAGGCGGGGCTTCGCTTTATCCCGCTCGACGTCACCAACGAGGCTGCCGTCCAGCGCCTCGCCGAGGACTGCGGACCCATCGACTTCCTCGTCAACTGCGCCGGCATCCTGCGGCGCGACGAGGAGTATCAGGTCGATGTGTTCCGCAAGGTGATCGAGGTCAACCTCATCGGCACCTTCACCACCTCGATGGCTTTTGCCGACGGTTTGGCGGAGCGGCACGGCTCGATCGTCAACATCGCCTCGATGAATGCCTACGCGGCGTTGCCGCGCCTGCCGGCCTATTGCGCCAGCAAGGGTGGCGTCGTGATGCTCACCAAGAGCCTCGCTCTTGCCTGGGCAAGCCGCGGCATCCGCGTGAACGCGGTGGCGCCTGGCTTTATCGAGACTCCCCTCAACGCCGAAGGCCGCAAGGAGATCGCGCACTATCAGCGCATCGCCTCGCGAACCGCCTTCAATCGCTGGGGCCAGCCCGACGAGGTCGCGGGCACCGTCGTCTATCTGGCAATGCCTGCCGCTGCCTATGTCACCGGCACGGTGTTCGCCGTCGACGGCGGGTTCCTCGCCGGCTGAGACAGCGCAAGCGGGCGCCGCCGGTGGCGGCGCCCCCCGAATTCCACCACGGATGACCGTCCTCCATGTCATGGCGGCGAACGGGCGAGGTTTGCGCTCGAACGACCGCACCCGAGGGCGATCGAGACGCGGGGCGCCAGACTGGATCACCGTCCCGCTGCCACTCCTGGATATTTCGAGGCTCCGACGATGAGCAGTCAACAATCACCGAAGACACAGCTTGCCGCACTGTCGGCGCCAGCGGTGATCTTCACCGTGGCGATGATCGCCTTTCCCTTCTGCTACTCCATCTGGCTCAGCTTCCAGGCGTTTTCCTCGGTCGGCACCACCAGCTTCAACGGCGCCGACAACTATGTGCGCATGGTTTCGGACGGAGAATTCTGGAACGGCCTCGCGGTCACGTTCTACCTCTATATCCTCTCGCTGGCCCTCCAGCTCTTCTTCGGCACCATCCTCGCGCTGGTGATGTTCCGTTCCAAGAAGCTGCCCGGAATCGTGCGTTCGCTCTTCATCTCGCCCTTCATGATGCCGCCGGTGGTGGCGGGCATGATGTGGCTGGTGATCCTTGACCCATCGCTCGGCGCGGCGAACTACATCCTGACGAGCTTCGGCCTGCCGCCCTCCGAGTGGCTCGCCTCCCCCGGTTTCGTGGTGCCGACGTTGGCCTTCATCGACACCTGGCAGTGGAGCCCTTACGTCGCCCTGATCGTTCTCGGCGGTCTCCAGGCGCTGCCGCCCAGCGTCTACGAGGCGGCGGAAATCGACGGCGCCTCGCCCGTCAAGGTGCTCTTCCGCATCACGCTGCCGCTTCTCCTGCCCACGCTGGTCGCGGCGATGATCCTGCGCAGCGTCGATCTGCTGCGCTTCTTCGATCTCATCTACATCACCACGCAGGGCGGCCCGGCCAACGCCTCCAACACCCTCAACATCTATGGCTTCCGCGTCGGCTTCGAGTTCTTCCAGCTCGGCTATGCCAGCGCGCTGATGGTCACGCTTTCCGTCATCGTCCTAGGCGCGGTTCTGGTGCTCAACCGGCTGCGCGACGCGGTCGCCTGGTGAGGAGAAGACAATGTCCCACACTGTTGCCTCGAACCGCTGGACCGGCGCGCTCAACATCTTCCTGCTTGTCCTTGCCGGCGTCGTATCGCTGACGCCGATGGCCTGGATGGTGCTCTCCTCCTTCAAGGCGTCCTTCGAGGTCACGGCCTATCCGCCGACGGTCATCTTCTCGCCGACGCTGGAGAACTACGCCACCTTGTGGGAGCGCACGCCGTTTCTGCACTACGCCTTCAACAGCATGGTCGTGACGGTTTCCTCCACGGCGCTCGGTATCATCCTCGGCGCGCCGGCGGCCTTTGTCGCCTCATGGACGCGCGTCACCTGGCCGGCGGTGCTGACCCTCGCGGCGCGCATGGCGCCGGGCACCCTCTTTCTCCTGCCCTGGTACATCATGTTCCGGCAGTTCGACATGATCGGCAGCTACTGGGCGCTCATCCTCACCCATGCCGTCATCACCATGCCGATCGTCATCTGGGTGCTGCTGCCGTTCTTCGACAACATTCCGCGCAGCATCTACGAGGCCGCGCAGGTGGATGGCTGCTCACCACTGAGGATCTTCTTCCGCATCGGGCTGCCGCTGGTCGCCGGTGGCCTGGCGGTTTCCTCGATCCTTGCCTTCGTCTTCTCGTGGAACTTCTTCCTCTTCGCCCTGGTGCTCTCCAACTCCGACACCAAGACGCTGATCGCCGCCTCCTTCAACTTCATCGGCGAAGGCTCCACCAACTGGGGCGCGCTGATGGCGGCGGCGACCCTCATCGCTCTTCCCCCGCTCGTTCTCGCCATCGTCGTCCAGCGCTGGCTGATTTCCGGACTGACGCTCGGCGCGGTGAAAGGCTGACCCATGACCACACTCGATTTCCAGAACAACAAGATGCGCGCCGCCATCTTCCATGGCGGAGACAAGATTACCGTAGAGACGGTGCCGATGCCCGAGCCCGGTCCGGGCGAGGCGCTGGTGCGCATCCTGCGCACCGCCCTTTGCGGCTCCGATTTCCGGCTCTGGCACAATGGCGCGCCCTATCTCGCCGGCCATGAGATCTTCGGCCGCGTCGAGCAGCCGGGCCACCCGCTAGATGGCAGGCGCTGCGCGGTCTACATCCCGCTCCACTGCGGCCACTGCGAGGCCTGCCGCGCCGGCAATACGCAGATGTGCGTCGAGGTTTCATCGCTCATCGGCTGGAACCGCGACGGCGGCTACTGCGAATTCGTCGCGGTGCCCGACAACTGCCTTCTCCCCGTGCCGGACGACATTCCCGATGACCTCGGGCCGCTCCTTCTCGACACGATCGGCACCTCCGCTCATGCCGTGCGCGAGGCAGAGCGTTTCCTGCCCCGGCAGGCGGACAGGCCGATCCTCGTCACGGGCGCCGGCCCTGTCGGCCTCGGTGCGATCCTGGCGCTGCGCGCCTTCGGCTATACGGAGATCTACGTCTCCGACCCCAACGAGAAGCGCGTTGCCATCGCCGCCGAGTTCGGCGCTAAGCCCCACCCGGTCGGCAGCCGCGACAAGCGCTTCGCCCTGGTCTTCGAATGCTCGGGCGCCCATGTCGCGCGCAACCTCGCCATCGAACTGATCCTGCCCAAGGGCGTCATCGTCCTCATCGGCGAAAACTCGGCGCCGTGGACCATCACCGAGGACAAGGTGTTCCGCCGCAAGGACTTTTCCATGCTGCGGACCTTCTACTTCCCGCAGGCGGACCACGCAGAGAACATTCAGCTCCTGCGCGACAACCTCGCCGACTATGCCCGCCTCGTCGACGCCGCCTTCCCGCTCGACGAAATGCCGGAGCGCTTCGCCGACTTCGCCAAGGGGCGCTCCATAAAACCCGTTCTCGCTTTCGAGGGTGCTCGCTGATGGCTTCGATCCACACACGAGGGCTCGTCAAGAAGTACGGTTCCCTCACCGTGCTGCACGGGCTAGACCTGGAAATTCCCGATCACGAGCTGGTCGTGCTGGTCGGCCCGTCCGGCTGTGGCAAATCCACCCTGCTGCGAGTTTTGGCCGGGCTCGAGGCCATCGACGAAGGCGACCTCTTCATCGGCGAGGACCGGGTCAACGACATTCCCGCCGCCAAGCGCGATATCGCGATGGTCTTCCAGGACTATGCGCTCTACCCGCACATGACCGTTCGGCAGAACATGGCCTTCGCGCTGGAAATGCGCGGCATGGCGCGGGGCGAGATCAAGGAGCGGGTGGAGAAGGCGGCGGCGCTTCTGGCCATCGAGCCCTATCTCGACCGGCGACCGAAGGCGCTGTCCGGCGGCCAGCGCCAGCGCGTGGCCATGGGTCGGGCGATCGTGCGCAATCCGCGGGTCTTCCTGTTCGACGAGCCGCTGTCTAACCTCGACGCGCGTCTGCGCACCCAGGTCCGCGCCGAGATCAAGACGCTGTCGCAGCAGCTGCGCACCACCATGGTGTTCGTCACCCACGATCAGGTGGAAGCCATGACCATGGCCGACCGGATCGTCGTGATGAAATCGGGCGTCATCCAGCAGGTGGGCTCGCCTGAGGACGTCTACGAAACGCCGGCGAACCTCTTCGTCGCCGGCTTCATCGGCTCGCCGTCGATGAACTTCTTTCCCGCGAGCGTGGAGAACGACGGCCTCAAGCTTGCCGACGGTCGCACGGTGGCGGTCGGCGACCGGGTCCAGGCGGCGGCGACGGCTCATCGCGGTAAGCCCCTCATCCTCGGCGTCCGGCCCGAGCATTTTCGCGTGGCGCCGGATGCGGCCGGAGCGCTTTCGGTCGAGATCACCCTGGTCGAGCCGCTCGGCTCCGACACGCTGATCCACTTCAAGGTGGGCGATGCCGAGGCTATCGCTCGCGTCGAGCCGGACCTCAGGCCCAAGGTTGGCGATGTCATCGCGCTCGCGCCTTCACCGGAGAAGGCTCATCTGTTCGAGGAGAAAAGTGGTGCCCTCATCTGTTGAGTTTCCCGAGGACGCGCCATCCTGGGCGCGTCAGAGCGTATCGGTGGCCTGCGTCGGCCTCTCGGCGCTCGACTACATGTGGCTGGTCGAGCGTCTGCCCGAGGCGGGCAGCGCCAAGGTGCGGGCCATCGAGTTTTCCACCAAGGGCGGAGGAATGGCGGCGACGGCGGCCGTGGCGGTCGCCCGTCTTGGCGGGCGGGCGATGTTCGTCGGTCGCGGCGGCGAAGACCCCGAGGGCCATTGGATGCGCGACGCCATGGCCGCGACGGGCGTGGACGTCACCCATTTCAGGCTGTTTGCCGAGGCGCGCTCCTCCGTCTCCGGCATTTTCGTCGACCGCCAGGGCGAACGCCAGATTTCCAATTTTCGCGGGCTGAACCAGCCGACCGATCCCTCCTGGCTGCCGCTTTCCGAGATCACCGCCTGCGGCGCGGTGCTGGCCGATCCGCGCTGGATCGAGGGGGCGGTCGCCGCGTTCTCGGCGGCGCGGGCGGCGGGCGTTCCCACCGTTCTCGATGCCGACATGGCCGACAAGGAGGTCTTCGAGACGCTTCTGCCGCTGACCGACCACGCCATCTTCTCGGCTCCCGCGCTGGCCGTGTTCGCCGAGACCGAGGGTGACGAGGCCCTCGCCTTCCTCAAGAGCTTCGGCTGCAAGGTGGCGGCCGTCACCCGCGGCGCCGACGGCATCGCGTGGATCGCCGACGGTGGCCTTGGCCGACGTCCGGCCTACCGCGTCGAGGTGGTGGACACCACCGGTGCGGGCGACGTCTTCCACGGCGCCTACGCCTTCGCGCTCGCCGCCGGCGCGCCTCTCGACGAGGTTATCGACTTCGCTTCCGCCGCAGCCGCCCTGAAGTGCACCAAGCCGGACGGGCGCAGCGGCATTCCCTCCCTGATCGAGACCCTACGCTTTTGGAGAACACACTCATGATCCCTCTTGGCAAACTGCGCGGATTGAAGCGCCTTTGCGACGCCGACGGACACTTCGCCATGGTCGCGCTCGACCAGCGCCCACCGCTTCAGGCCGCGATCGCCAAGGCCAAGGGTGTTGCGGCGTCGGAGGTGACCTTCGCCGACATGCTTCTCGCCAAGCGACTCATGGTCAAGGCGCTGGCCGCCGACGCGAGCTCCATGCTCTTCGATCCGAACTTCGCCATTCCCGCCGCCTACGACCAGCTGCCAGCCAAGACCGGCCTGATCGTGACGCTCGAGGAGCACCGGTTCGAGGAGACGGCGACGGGGCGCAAGTCGCGCTCCATCGACAACTGGTCGGTGGAAAAGATCCGCCGCATGGGCGCCGACGCGGTCAAGGTGCTGGCCTGGTATCGTCCGGACGCCAGCCCCGACGTGGTGGCGCACCAGCAGGCCTATGTGCGCACCGTCGGCGCCGAGTGCCGGCGCCATGACATCCCTTACGTCCTCGAGCTCCTGGTCTATCCGTTCCCCGGCGCGGCCAACCACACCACCGACTATGTCGAGATGGCCGACAAGCGCTCCGAGCTGGTGATCGACAGCGTGCGCGAGTTCGCCAAGCCGGAATACGGCGTCGACCTCTTGAAGCTAGAGACGCCAGTTCCCGGCGCGTCGCTGCCCGACGAGATGGACAGCGCCGAGGGCAAGGCGGCGGCCGAGGCGTTCGCGGCTGTCGGCGGCATCTGCCGCGAGGCGGGCGTTCCGTGGGTGATGCTGTCGGGCGGCGTCAAGCCGGAGCAGTTCGAGCGTGTGCTGCGCTATTCCTATGCTGCCGGGGCGCGGGGCTTCCTCGCCGGCCGCACCATCTGGCTGGACGCCATCCAGTCGGCCTTCCCCAACGAGGAGAAGGTGCTGGCGGCGCTAAGGGGCGACGGCCTTTCGCGGCTGCGTTCGATGGCCAAGCTCACCCGCGAGGTCGCTGAGCCCTGGGACTTCACCCTTGACCGCGCGCCTTTCGGCCGCGAAGGCGATCTCGCCGCGCTCTACGCCTGAGCGGGTGGACCCACGACGAACCAAACTTCGGCGGCGCGGAAGACCTTGTCTTCCGCGCCGCATCTTTGTCGAACGAAGGAAACCCGCCGCCCTCCGCTCAGCGCGCAATCAGGCCGTATTGCCGGGCCTTGTTGCGCAGGAAGGAGAGCCCCTGCCCCAGCACCTCCTCGCGCGCCGGCGCGACGGGGCGCCAGACGGAGAGCGCGGCGGCGATCTGCGGCGGCACGGTGATGAAGCTCTCCATCGCCATCCCGCCCTTGAAGCCGATGGCAGCGAGCGCCGCGAAGATCTCGTCCCACTGGATCGTGTCGCAGCCGGGCGTCCCCCGGTCGCTCGCCGACAGGTGAATATACTGAAGGTGATCGCGCGCCTTGATGATGCCGTTGGCGAGGCCCTTCTCCTCGATGTTCATGTGGTAGGTATCGAGGTGAACGAAGACGTTGGGCGCGCCGATCTTCTCGATGAGCGCGACCGCCTGCTCGGCGGTATTGAGGATGTGGTTCTCGTAGCGGTTCACGGCCTCGAGCCCATAGCCCATGCCGAGCTTGGCGGCGTGGGCCGCCGCCTTTTCGACGACGCGGGCGGTGGCGTCGATCTCGTCCCGGGTCGGCGGCTTGCCGGTGCGCTGACCGATGCCGCCATAAATGACGCCGCTCATCGCCTTGGCGCCAATGGCGTGAGACTTGTCGAGCGCGCGGACCAGGAAGTCCAGCGCGCCGTCGGGGTTGTTCGTCGGCAGCTTGTCCAGCGGCAGGCCGAGCGAACAGACGCATTCGACCTCGTGCTTCTCGAGCAGCGAACGCGTGTGATCGGCGTCGACCCCTTCGGGGTCGAGCATGGTGATTTCGAGAAAGTCGATGTCGTACTTCACGGCTTCGGGAATGGCGAATTCCGCCGCATCCCGGTTCCACTCCATTGCCCACATGGCGGTGTGCACGCCGAATCCGCTGACGCCCATCGGTCAAGCTCCTTTCGATAATGGCCCCGTCCGGCCAGAGCGACGGCGCGTCAGCGCCGCCTGAAGAGAAAGTCCAGGCGAAGGCGCGACCACAGCGCGCGGATGACCATCACCAGGATGAGGGTCGCGCCCCAGAGCGCGGTCGCCAGATGCTGATTGGTTCCGAGCAGATTGAGGCCGGAGCCGATGACCTGAAGGATCACCAGGGAGATCGCCACCGGCACGACCCGCCCGAAGCCACCGAACGGATCCACCCGGCCGAGGAAACAGGCCAGCACGGTGATGAGGACGTAGCTCTCGCCGTGACCGACGCGCACCGAATTGAACCGGGCGAGCATGACGATGCCGGCGATGGAGCACATGATGCCCGACAGGACATAGACCATGGTCAGCGCGCGGCCGGTGTTGACGCCGGAATAGCGCGTCGCCTCCAGATTGGAGCCCAGCATATAGATGGAGAAGCCGAGGCGGGTGCGGTTGAGGATCAGCATCCAGAGCAGGATCGCCGCGATGAGGATGATCAGCGGCACGGGTATGCCGAGGAGCGTGCCCTGGCCGAGCGCCACGACGTAGGGCGGAAAACCAGCAACGTCGCCGCCGCGCGTGATGAACTCGCCGAGGCCGCGCAGGAAGATCATCATCGCCAGCGAGACCAGGATCGGGTGGGCGCCGATATAGGCAACCACGAGCCCCATCACGAGGCCGATCAGCGCGCCGACGGCGATCGCCGCCATCACGCCGACCAGGAAGACGAGGAGTCCCGCGTCGGCGCCGCCACCGGCCTTCAAAACCCAGGCCAGAACCAGGCCCGACAGGTTCGCCGAGAAGGTGATCGCAAGGTTGAGGCCGCCGGATAGCAGCGGAATCAGCATCGCCAATGTCAAAAGGCCGAGTTCCGGCAGCTGGAAGGCGATAGACGTGAAGGTCGCGGCCGAAAGGAAGTGCGGAGCCGTCAGGCTCAGGCCGATCACCAGCGCCGCCAAGACAGCGAGGAGCCCGCCGATTTCGCCGAGAGGCGAGGCGCCCGAGGCGGACTTGCCGCCCTTTGGGTTCAGGAACGTCGAAACGAGCGAGTTCATCGGCTTGCCCCCGCTGCCTTCACATGCCGCCTGCCGATGGAAAGCAGGCCCATTCTCTCGCCCGACAGGCTGATCGCGACGAGAATGATGAAGCCGACGATCATGCGGAAGGCATAGGGCGAGATGCCGAGAAGGTTCAGGCCGTTCTGCGTGATCGAGATCAGCATGAGACCGAGGATGGCGCCGAGCAGAGTGCCACGGCCACCGCCCAGGCGGGCGCCACCGAGCACGACGGCGGCCAGAACCTCCAGCTCTCGCCCGTAAAGAGCATTGGGCACGACCTCCTGCGCGTAATGCGCCTGCATGAGGCCCGCCAGACCGGCACAGCCTCCCAGCCAGCCATAGGCGAGATAGTGCATCGCACCGAGATTGATCCCGAGGCGGCGCGCGCCCTCGGTGTTGTCGCCCATGGCGAAGAGCTGGCGCCCCACGGTCAGCCGGCGCAGCAGCAGCCACGTGGCGAACACGACCACGGCCATGACCAGCACCGGAAGCGTGATCTCCGCCCATCCGACGCTCGTCTCGTGCTCGAAGAGGATGACGCGCCGCGACAGCCAATCCGGCAGGTCGTAGATCGACACGCCCGAGGTGAAGAACATCAGGAGGCCGAAGAAGAGATTGAACGTCGCGATGGTGACGATGATCGAGATGATGCGGAAGTGATAGATGAGCGCCGCGTTGAGGGCGCCGAGGCCGAAGCCGATGACGATGGCGAGCGCGAAGCCCAACGCCCAGTTTCCGCCGCCCATCCAGATGAGCAGGCTGACGGCGAGGTATTGCACCACGGAGGCGCCGACGGCGAAGGAAATGTCGATGCCGCCCGCCACCAGCACGACAAGCAGCCCCGCCGCGAAGATGATGTTGACCGAGGAATAGTTGAGAATGTCGCAGATGTTGACCAGCGTCGCGAAGGTGTCGGTCGTCAGCGACAGGAAGAGGCAGATGAGGGCGATGACGAGGAGGAGCCAGCCTTCCGTCTTGCCGATGCCGAAACGCTCAAGCATGGATGGCGCGCTCCATGCGCTCTATGGTGGTTTGTGAGGGAACGAAGCTCTCGACGATGCGGCCATCCCGCATGTGGAGGATGCGGTCGGCGTTGAAATATACCTCCGGGATCTCGTCCGAGATCAGAAGGATCGCCATGCCGGCCTTCGCGAGCTCGCTCACAATCTCGAAAATGCCGGCCCGGGCGCCGACGTCGACGCCCACCGTCGGGCAATCGAGAATGAGGAATTTCGGCCCCGTCGCCAGCCATTTGGCGAGAACGATGCGCTGCTGGTTGCCGCCTGAGAGCGTCGAGACGGGGTCGTTGGCATGGCCGATCTTGACCTTGAGGCGGCCGATCCACTCGTCCACCAGCACCCGGTGGCGCGAGGGCGAGAGCAGGCCCAGGCGATCGACGAGGCGATCGAGCACGGCGACGGTGGTGTTGCTGGCTATGGACTGCGGTTGAACCAGCCCCAGGGAGAGGCGGTCCTCCGAGACATAGGCGATGCCGGCGTCGATCGCATCACGATTGGAACGAAGCTGAAGCTCGCGCCCATTCATGACGATCCGGCCACTGTCCGGCTGCGTCATGCCGAAGAGCGTCAAGGCGAGTTCGGTGCGCCCCGCTCCGAGGCGTCCCGTGAGGCCGAGAATTTCGCCGGCATGGACCTCGAAGGAGATGTCTTCGTATTCGCCCGCCCGCGACAGCGCTTCCACACCGATTACCGGAGGCGTCGTCATCTCAGCCGGCGGGCGCACGCTGTGATCGAAGGTGCGCCCGGTCATCAGCTCCGTGAGCTTGGCCTGGGTCATGCCTGCGGCGGGGAAGGTGCCGACCAACCGTCCGTCGCGCAGAACGGTGACGCGGCTGGCGACGTCCAAGACCTCCGCAAGTCGATGCGAGACGAAGACCACCGAAATGCCTTCGCCCGATAGGCGCCGAACGATGGCAAGGAGCGCCTCCGTCTCGGCGCGGGAGAGCGAGGCCGTGGGCTCGTCCATGAAGACGAGGCGCGCGTCGGCGACCAGCGCACGGGCGATCGCGACGAGCTGGCGCTGAGCGATCGAAAGCTCGCGCACATGCTTGTCGAGATCGATCCTGACGCCAAGCCGCTCGAGAATGCGGGCGGCCTCCTTCCTCATCGCATCGTAATGGACGAGGTGCGGCCGGCCGCCGAGATTGCGCTCGAAGGCAATGTTCTCCGCCACCGACATTTCGGGAAAGAGCGCCAGGTCCTGCCAGATCACCTGAATGCCCAGGCTTCTCGCCCTGGCGGGGGAAAGGTCGTGGACCGGCCTTCCATCGAAGAAAATCGTCGCGCCCGGCTCCGGCGGATGAACGCCGCTGATGACCTTGATCAGCGTGGACTTGCCGCAGCCATTCTCGCCCGCCAGACATACGACCTCGCCCTGGCGAATGTCGAATGCCACATCGTCGAGCGCCTGGACGCCGCCGAACCGCTTGGAGACATGCTCCAGGCGGAGCAACTCGGGCAAAGGCGCCGCGAGAGCGTCGACACGCGCCGTTTCCATTCTCTGGGGAGACATGACCGCCCCACTCCTAACCATCGCCTGAAAAGCCGGCTCGACCCGGGAGGCGGGCCGAGCCGGTCAGTGGAACAGCCCGAACGCCAGGCGTCCGGACCGCCGCCCTGTCTGTCAGAGGCCCATGGCCGCGAGATCGTCGACGGTCTTGTCGTTGATCTCCACAAGCTCGTTGACGATGATGTCCTTGCCCTCGAAGTCTGGATGAACCTCGCCCAGCCCCTCGATCGTCATGCCGTCCTTGATCTCCTCGCCCTTGGCCAGCATCGTGCCGAGCGTGACGAAGATCTTTCCGGCTAGCTTGGGATTCCACATATAGCCGCCGCTCAGGATGCCATCATGCACGAGGCTCTTGCCCTGCCCCGGCGAGAACGGCCCGAGCACCGCGATCTTGCCGCCCATGCGGCGTTCCTCGACGGCGCGCGCCGCGCCGATCGGGCCCTGACTGCCGAAGGCGAGGAAGCCGGCGATGTCGGGATTGGCGCGCATCAGATCGAGCGCCGTCTTGCGTGAGGCGTCGACATCCTCGGCAACGCCGTAGCGATCGCCGATCAGCTGCATGTCGGGATAGTTCTTCTTGATGTAGGCAATGGCCGCGTCGGCCCAGGCGTTGTGCAGGGGAACCGTCAGCGAGCCGACAAAGACGGCATACTTGCCCTTGCCACCCAGCATCTCGGCGAGGCGCTTGCCATAGGCTTCACCGAAGCTTTGCGAGGACGTCAGCTCGAAGTCCCAATTGACGTTCTCCTGCTTCGGCGATTCATGGGTGACAACCTTGATGCCGGCGTCCATGGCGCGTTTCAGCACGGGCTCCAGCACCTGGGCATCGTTCGGAACAACGCCGATCACATCGACCTTCTGCGCGATGAGGTCCTCCACCGCGCGCACCTGAAGCGCGGGATCGGCACTGGTCGGGCCGACCATGAACGCGTTGACGCCAAGCTCCTTGGCGCGCTCCTTGATGCCTGCTTCCATGGCGTTGAACCAGGGAATGCCGCCGATCTTGACGACGACGCCGATCGTCGGCGCGTCTGCGGCGAGTGCCGGAGCGGCGGCGCCCAGAGCCAAGCCGGCCGCGGCTACCATCAGGGCGCGACGAGTCATCCAACCGAAATTCATGAAAGCCTCCCATTGTGCCGAGCAGCCTTTAGAACCGCTGCCCGACGCTCCCTAGACAGCCGAAGAACCTCCTCGCTCTTTCGGCTTGATCAACACGCTAAATCCATTTAGCTTGATCGTCAATACACTTGCTTCAGCGGTATTTTCCCGGCAAACAAGACTCTCCGGGACAGGAAGAAAGCAGAACTCCATGGCCAGGAAGCCGACGAAACGTCGGTCGACGATCTACGACATCGCGCAGGAAACCGGCACTTCCGCGTCGACGGTCAGCCTCGTCCTCAATGGCTCCTGGGAACGCTATCGCATCAATGCCGATACGGCCGAGCGCATTCTCGCCACGGCGGAGCGCATCGGCTATCGCGCCAATCTGCGCGCGCGAGGCCTGCGCCTCAACCGGTCCAGTCTCGCGGGAATGATCATCCCGCATTATCGCAACCGGTTTTTCGCGGGTCTGGCCGAGGCCTTCGAGCTGAAGGCGCGCGAGCGCGGCCTCTGCCCTATCGTCGTCAGCACCCAGCGCGATGCCCCGACCGAGCGCAAGGTGACGCAGACATTGATCGCGCAGCAGGTGGAATTCCTCATCATCGCCGGCGTACAGGACTGCGACGAGCTGGACGAGCTCTGCGCGGCGGCGGGAATAGCCTGCGTCAACCTCGATCTTCCCGGTACGCTCGCCCCTTCCGTCGTCACCGACAATCGCGGCGGCGCGCGAGAGCTGACGCGACATCTGGTCGCGGCGGCGCGGGAGCGGGGCGGCGATCCGGCAAAGATCCATTTCGTCGGCGGCAGATCCGGCGAGTTCGCGACAGAGGAGCGCGTCATCGGATTTACCGAGGCGCTGGCGGAGGCAGGAATTTCTCCCGATCCTTCCAAGATACTGTGCTGCGGCTACCTGCCCAAGGCGGCGCACGAGGCCTTTTCCGGTCTTGCCGCCGCCGGCAAGCTTCCCGACGGGCTCTTTGTCAACTCGATCACCGCGTTCGAGGGCTTCGCCGCGTTTTTCCAGGAGAGCCCCGAGGCCGGCCAACCCGTTGTCGCGTGCTTCGACTGGGACCCCTTCGCCGCGACGCTGCCCCTGCCGGTGATCATGATGCGGCAGAATGTCGAGGAGATGATCCGCCACTGCTTCGACATTCTCGACGGCAAACCCGCCGGCCCTAACGGCCGGATCGTGGTGGAGCCGACCCTTGCCGTTCTTCCTGGGCGACTAAAGCGCTAGAAGAGTTGGCGATCGAATCTCTGGAGTTCCGCCAATGGATGACAGCAACGACATCCCCCTTCTCGGTCAAGACGAGCTCGTCGCGCGGATCGAAAGCCTCGACCCCGCCCGCCGCCATATCGTAGCGGTGGCTGGGGCACCCGGTTCCGGCAAGAGCACTTTTGCCGAATGGCTTGCGGGCGAACTGGAAAAGAGCCGGCCGGGCGAGATCGCAGTGCTGCCGATGGACGGCTTCCACTTCGACGACATCGTGCTCAATGCCCGTGGCCATCGGCCCCGCAAGGGGGCGCCTCACACGTTCGACACCGGCGGACTGGCGGCGATGCTGGCGCGTCTGGCCGCAGACGACGGGTCGGAGATCGCCGTGCCCGTGTTCGACCGGGCGATCGAGATCGCGCGCGCCGGGGCGCGCATCATCGGGCCGGAGGCGCGCCTCATCATCGCGGAAGGCAACTACCTTCTGCTCGACGATCCGTCCTGGGCACCGGTCCGCCGCTTCTTCGATCTCACCGTCATGCTCGACGTGCCGGAGGAGGAGTTGCATCGGCGCCTGACCGCGCGATGGACCGGCTTTAAGCTCGATAGCGCAGAGATCGAGCGCAAGGTCGAGGGCAACGACATGCCCAATGCGCGCCTCGTCATTGCGAAAAGCGTTCCGGCCGACATGACGGTCCGCTTCGCCTCGTTGCCGAAAGCCTAGGGCCTGTCGCGGCGCTCCCGCGAGACGCGCGCTACCATGACGACAAAGCGCGAAGCCGTGGCGTCTTCTTCAGGAAGTGGGCGTCCATGCGCTCCAGCAACCGGTCGAGAGCCGCAACGGCCTCCGCGACGGCCGGCCCCTTGTTCAGCATCACGCACTCGGCGCGGGCCGCCATGGCCGCATCTGTCATCTCGCCGCGCGACGGGATGCCCTTCTTGACGAGATCCTCCAGCACCTGCGTCGCCCAGATGGCTGGCACGGCCGCCGCCTCACAGATCCAGAGAATTTCCTCCTGCATCTCAGCCACGCGCTCGAAGCCGATCTCGACCGCGAGATCGCCGCGCGCGATCATCACGCCGAAGGGCCGCCGACTGTTGACCCTGGCGATCAGGGCGGGAAGGTTCTTCACTGCCTCGGGGCGCTCGATCTTGGCGACGAGACCGAGCGGCGCGTCACGCGCGCCGAGCCTTTCCAGCATGTCCTCGAGAAGGTCGATGTCCTCGGCGCGGCTGATGAAGGAATAGCCGACCATGTCGGCACACTCGATGACCGTGGCGAGATCGCTCTCGTCCTTGGCGGTGAGTGGAGAAAGGCCCAGGGCCGTATCCGGCAGATTGATGCCCTTTTCCGGCTTCAGCTTCGTGCCGCCGGTCTTGGCGTGGGTGACGCGCACGATCGCCTCTCCCGGCGCCAGACTTTCGACCCGGCCCTCGAGCTTGCCGTCGTCATAGCCGACCCGGTCGCCCACCGACAGGCGCGTCACCAGTTCGGGCAAAGAGACCGAGGCCGAGAAGGGAGCGACATCGTCGACCCGCGGCGTTTCCCCAGCCACCAGCCGTAGCGCGTCTCCCGCTTCGAGCCGCACCTTCGGCTGGCTGAGAAGCACCACCTCGGTGCGGATCTTCGGCCCCGCGATATCCATCAAGATCGCGATGCGTCGGCCAATCGCTTTTTCGGCCCGGCGGATGTGCCGCGTCATGTTTCTCCACGACTGGCTGTCGTCGTGGGCGCAGTTGATGCGCGCAACGTCCATTCCCTTTCGGGCCAGATCGAGGATCAGCGCCGGGTCTTCCGTCGCTTCGCTGGGAAGCGTGACCATGATGCGGCCACGGCGATGAGAACGCGGCGGCCCGAACAGGGCGTCGGATGCCACATCCAGACGAACCTCGCCCGCGAAGAACTCCGCCTCGTTCGGCGCCGGATGCGGGCTGGTAACCCCTGTCAGCGCAGAGAGAACGGAAAGCAGCGCGTCGAGCGTCGGCAGGACACGGCTTTCCAGGCGTCCGACGGAGGATAGGCCGCGCCACATCAACCGGCGCTGCAGGGCACGCAGATCGTGGTGTCGCACCGCGAGGTAATGCACGAGATTAACCACTGCGGCATCGGGCTCCCCGTCACCGGCGGTCAGCTTTTGGAGCAGAACCGTTCCGGCCCGGGAGACCTCTTCTCGGAGCGCGAGGACATCCGCCATGAGATCGGCGGTGGCATCAGGACGCTCCGCGCCATCGGTCGTCGCCATCAATCCCCCTCCCCGACCGGTCAAGGCACAGACCAGTCGCGTCAACTGTCGTCAGAGCCTCACTGATATTCCTCCTTTCTTGCAGCCTCGCAAAGACGGGAGATCGCGGACGCGGATGGCGCATTGGCTCTTGCGCGTCGGCGGCAAGCCTGTACACGGTGCGAAGGACCCAGCCACAAGAGATCAGCCGTGTCTGACAGAACCTTTGTTCTCACCCTTTCCTGCGTCGACCGGCCCGGCATCGTCGCCGCGGTGACGACCGTACTCGCGGCGCTCGGCTGCAACATCGCGGAATCGAACCAGTTCTGGGACCGCCAGACCGACCGCTTCTTCATGCGCATCGCCTTCACCGCGCCGGCCGCCGTGACCCGGGAGAACGTCGAGCGCGAGCTTCAGCCGGCGATCGACCGCTTCGAGATGCGCGCGGCGGTGGCCGACGAAAGCCGGCGCCCCCGCATGATCGTCATGGTGTCGAAGTTTGACCACACGCTGCAACACCTGATCTATCAGGTGCGGGTGGGCTGGCTGAACGCCGATGTGGCGGCCATCGTCTCCAACCACGAGGCAGCGCGAGAGATCGCCGAGGCGCAGGGGATCGCGTTTCACCACTGGCCAGTGACGCGCGAGAACAAGGCCGACCAGGAAGCGCGCCTGCTCGATCTCGTGCGCAGCGAGGGCGCCGATCTAGTGGTCCTCGCGCGTTATATGCAGGTGCTCTCCGACAATCTCGCCAACCGGCTCTTCGGCCGCGCGATCAATATCCACCACTCGTTCCTGCCGAGCTTCAAGGGCGCGCGTCCCTATCATCAGGCGCATGAGCGGGGGGTCAAGCTGATTGGGGCAACGGCCCACTATGTGACGGCGGACCTCGACGAAGGACCGATCATCGAGCAGGAGACCGAGCGCGTCACCCATGCCATGAGCCCGGACGACCTGGTGGCGGCCGGGCGGGATATCGAGGCGCGGGTGCTGGCGCGGGCAGTGAAGCTCCACCTGGA
Source organism: Consotaella salsifontis (assembly GCF_900167365.1). Lineage (GTDB taxonomy): Bacteria > Pseudomonadota > Alphaproteobacteria > Rhizobiales > Rhizobiaceae > Consotaella > Consotaella salsifontis. Next base: position 434,905 of record NZ_FUXL01000002.1, read on the forward strand.
GCATCGCGTCATGCTGAACGGGCGGAAAACGGTCGTCTTCGGATGAGGGAATGCGCGGGACGCGGCAGTCAGCAGCCGCCCCTGGCAACCCAGTTCAGGACACTCAGAACTTCAGCGCGACGCCCGCGCGGATCGAATGCTCGTCGAAGCCGCTGGAAACGGTGGTTCCGCCGATGGCGTAGTCCTCGCTGCCATAATCGGAATAGCGGTATTCCAGACGCGAAGTGATGTTGTCGCTGATCTTGGCCTCGACGCCGCCGCCCACCGTATAACCGACATGGGTGTTGCTATCCGACGTGTTGCCGATCTTGAGTTCGTTCTCGGCAACGGCGACGCCGCCCGTCGCGAACACCAGGAACGGATCATACGCGACGCCGACGCGGCCGCGCAACGAGCCGAACACGTTGGAATCGTCGGAGTTTATCTCACTGGCCGTGGCTGTATTGAAGCCCGCCGCATCGACGCCGGAGAGGCCGATATCGCCTTCCACGCCATAGACGATGGAGCCCTTTTGCCAGTTGTAGCCCGTGTAGACGCCGCCGACGAAACCGTCTCCGTCAAAGGAGGCACCTGAGCCGGATTGATCGACATTCTTGAAGTCGTAGCCGACGAACACGCCGGCATAAGGCCCGCTCCACACCTGGACGGGCTCGTTGAGCACCGGCGCCGGTGCCGGCGGCTCGGCCACCACGGCGTCGGCAGCAAAGGCCGCGCCCGCGCTGATTACGAGCGCGCAGAGACTGATCGAAGCTATCCGAAGCGATCTCATGGTATCAATCCTGCTGGCCGTTGCACGATTCGCTCGCATCCATAGGCCCGCGACACTTTCCTCAATCGCAATATAATCGCTCAAGTTCGAGGCGGTACCCCTTGAGCCCCGATAGCGGGTTACAAATTGGCAATTGGCCGAAAACTGTGGCTATCGAGGCACAAAAACACCAGATATTCCAAGCCTCACGCACTATCTTCAAGGAGCCGCCTATTGGGCGAGGCCCCCGTGGAAAACAACCGGACCGAGCGAGACCGGCAGAGAGAATGACCGAAACCAACGACAACGACAGCGCTCTGGAGCCCGGCGAGACCGCGGAGTTCGACGAGGAGGAGACGGTAGCGACGCAGGCGGGGCCGGCGATCGAATGGGGCGATGCAGGCACCAATGCGCCCGAAGGGCTGATCGGTGCCGAGCTCATCGCCCATTTCGTCAAGCGCCTTCCCAATGCGCCGGGGGTCTACCGCATGTTCGGCGAGGACCAGTCGGTCCTTTACGTCGGCAAGGCGAAATCGCTCAAGAAGCGCGTGACGAGCTATACGCGCCCCGCCGGGCAGTCCAACCGCATCGCCCGCATGATCCGGGAGACGCGGGCGATGGAGTTCGTGCGGACCCGCACCGAGATCGAGGCCCTGCTTCTCGAGGCCAATCTCATCAAGCGCCTGCGCCCGCGCTTCAACGTTCTTCTGCGCGACGACAAGTCGTTTCCCTATATCGCCGTCAGCGACAGCCATGAGGCGCCGGCGATCATGAAGCATCGCGGCGGTCGCGCGCCCGGCGCCAGCTATTTCGGCCCCTTCGCATCGGCCGGCTCGGTGGAGCGCACCATCAGCGCCCTTCAGCGCGCCTTCCTCATCCGCACCTGCACCGATTCGGTTTACGAGACCCGTACCCGGCCGTGCCTCCTCCATCAGATCAAGCGCTGCGCCGCTCCCTGCACCCGCGAGATTTCCCTCGACGACTATGGCGAGCTGGTGAAGGAGGCCAAAAGCTTCCTCTCCGGGCGCAGCAGCCAAGTGAAGCAGGCCATGGCCCGCGCCATGGACGAGGCGTCCCAGACGCTTGATTTTGAGCGGGCGGCGGTCTTCCGCGACCGTCTGGCGGCACTTTCCCACGTCCAGAGCCACCAGGGCATCAATCCGCAGGGCGTCGAGGAGGCGGATGTCTTCGCCATCCACCAGGAAGGTGGACAGACCTCGATCCAGGTCTTCTTCTTCCGCACCGGCCAGAACTGGGGCAACCGCGCCTATTTCCCGAAGGCCGATCCCGTGTTGACCGAATCGGAGGTTCTCGGCGCCTTCCTGTCGCAGTTCTACGACGACAAGCCGCCGCCCCGTCTCGTGCTCCTGTCTTGCGATGTCGAGGAACAATCGCTCCTGGGCGAGGCGCTGTCGGTTCGCGCCGGCCATCGGGTCCAGGTGGCGGTGCCCTCACGCGGCGAGAAGAAGGACCTCGTCGCCCATGCCCTGGCCAATGCGCGCGAGGCGCTCGGCCGGCGCTTGGCAGAAACCTCCTCCCAGGCGCGCCTGCTGGAAGGGCTGGCCGCGACCTTTGCCCTGCCTCGCCCGCCGCGCCGCATCGAGGTCTATGACAATTCCCACATCATGGGCACGAACGCCGTGGGCGCGATGATCGTCGCCGGGCGCGAGGGCTTCGCCAAGAACCACTACCGGAAGTTCAACATCCGCTCGACCGACATCACTCCCGGCGACGACTTCGGCATGATGAAGGAGGTGCTGACGCGCCGCTTCTCCCGGCTGATCAAGGAAGCCGGCGTGCCCGCAGAGATCGACAAGCCTGGCGCGGAGCCGGCGGAAGAGGTCGAAGAGGCGGACGACACGGCCATGCCCTCCTGGCCGGACCTGCTGCTCATCGACGGCGGCAAGGGGCAGATTTCGGCGGTCAAGGCGGTGCTTGGCGAACTCGGCATTGCCGACCGCGTCGCGCTCGTCGGCGTTGCCAAGGGCGTCGACCGCGACGCCGGCCGCGAGCGCTTCGTCACCGAGGGGCGCGAGCCCTTCTCGCTGCCGCCGCGCGACCCGGTGCTCTACTTCGTGCAAAGGCTGCGCGACGAGGCGCACCGCTTCGCCATCGGATCACACCGGGCGCGGCGCAAGAAGGAGATGCTGAAGAACCCGCTGGACGAAATTCCAGGCATCGGCCCGACGCGCAAGCGGGCGCTCCTTCGCCATTTTGGCACGGCCAAGGCGGTGGCGAGAGCGGCCATGTCCGATCTCAGAAAGGTCGATGGGATATCCGAAGCCACGGCGCGTCTTGTCTATGCTCATTTCAACGAGTCCGGCACGTCGCCATAGGTCCGGAATGAGCCGAGGGCGGGCGAAGGCTCGCCTGGAGGGCCGACGGCCATACAATTCGATACGCTTCATCGGTTGACGAACGGCCGTCGCCGGAGTTGAACAAGCCTCGCCGAACGCTGAGCGAACCGGGCGTCCTGATGAGATCTCGCGCAACCAATCTTCCGAATATGCTGACCTATGCGCGCATCGTCGCGGTGCCGCTGGTGGTCCTGTGCTTCTTCATCGAGGGCACGCTGAAAGGCACCGACGTCGCGCGCTGGTGGGCGCTGTTCTTCTTCGTCGCCGCCAGCATCACCGACTTCTTCGACGGCTATCTGGCGCGCGCCTGGCAGCAGACCTCGACCATCGGGCGGATGCTCGATCCCATCGCCGACAAGCTTCTGGTGGCCGCCGCCCTGCTGGTGCTCGCCGCCGACGGCACCATCGCCGGATGGAGCATATGGGCGGCCATCATCATCCTGTGCCGTGAGATTCTGGTTTCCGGCCTGCGCGAGTATCTGGCGGAGCTCAAGGTCAGCGTACCGGTGACACGCCTCGCCAAGTGGAAGACGACCGTCCAGATGATCGCCATCGGCTTTTTGCTCGCGGGTCCCGCCGCCGACAAGATCGTCTCCCACACCACCCAGGCAGGGATCGTGCTTCTCTGGTTTTCCGCCTTGATCACGCTCTATACGGGCTATGACTACTTCCGTGCGGGTCTACGTCACATCGACGATTAGGCCGCGATGGTCCATCCTCGGATGAGGGTTGCCGAAGGACGGCGGCTGTGACAATCCGCGATCACCTCTATGATGGGAGAGCCTCACATGAAGCTTGTCTATTTCGCATGGATCAAGGATCGGATCGGGCTCGCCGAGGAAGAGGTCGAGCTTCCTGCCGGCATCATCACCGTCAAGGACCTTCTGCGCTGGCTGCGGGGGCGCGGCGCGCATTACGAAGCGGCACTTCAGGCGCCCGAGGTCATCCGCGTGGCGATCGACCAGGAGCATGCGGACCATTCCGATCCGATCTCCGGGGCGCGTGAGATCGCTCTCTTCCCGCCCATGACAGGGGGGTGAACCAAGTGAGCATCGAGCCCAGCGTCTCCGTCCAGTCGGGTCGCATCGACATTGCAGCGGTGACGGCCGAACTTGCCTTGAGCGGCGATGTCGGCGGCGTCGTGACCTTCGCCGGCTACTGCCGCAGCGAAGATGGAAAGCTCGCCGCGCTGGAGCTCGAGCATTATCCGGGCATGGCGGAAAAGGAGATCGGGCGTATCGCCAAGCAGGCCGCCGAGCGCTGGCCGCTGCTGGCCGCCAAGGTCATCCACCGTTACGGGAAGATTGCGCCGGGCGAGGAGATCGTTCTCGTCGCCTGCGCCTCGGCTCATCGCGCGGCTGCTTTCGAGGCCGCCGAATTCCTGATGGATTTTCTGAAGAGCCGCGCGCCCTTCTGGAAGCGCGAGCATCTCATCGACGGGACCGTCGGCGGCTGGGTTGAAGCCAAACACGAGGACGACACCGCTTTAGAGCGGTGGCGTTAGACCTCTTTCTCTTTGCGCCCAGCCAGCGGTTTCGTGACACGGAAACCAACGCAGCCAAGTGATTTGCTGCTTGGTTATGAAAGGAGAGCTCGTGGATGCTTACAATGCGCCCCATGAGAGCCGACGAATTTCCGGCCTATCTCTCCTACTTCATTGCCGATTATGCTGCCGAAATCGCCGCAAATTTTGGTCTTTCTGCCGAAGCATCCAGCATCAAGGCTAGCGAAGAGATCGCTGCCAACTTGCCCGACGGTGTATCGACGCCAGAGGCTTCGCTGATCTGCCTAACGTTGGCGGACGACGCGCGGGAGCAGCTGGTCGGATATCTCTGGTATAGCGCCAAATCGGATGACCGGAGTGCCTTCGTATACGATTTTTATATCAGGCCGGAATATCGAGGTCAGGGGCTTGGACGGCAAGCTTTAGCCTTGTTGGAGACGGAACTCACGCAAGCCGGCATTGAGCAGATCAGGCTGAGGGTTGCCGCCGATAACGACGGCGCAAAACGTCTCTATGAAAATACAGGGTTTCGCGTCACTGGCATCAACATGAGCAAGCTGATCGGCAAAAAGTGAAATAAAAACGCCGGCTCGATGACCGGCGTTTTCTGATCTAGAGCACGATCCCGAAAAGCGGGAACCGGTTTTCGGAAATCATCATGCGCACAGAAGAAGAATGAGCAGGGTGATGAACAGAGCTCAACTCATCCCGCTCTAACGGAAAGCGACTCGCGCTCAGCCGACGATCTCGGTTTCGGAGAACCAGTAGGCGATCTCAACCTTGGCCGTCTCGGCGGCATCCGAGCCGTGAACGGAGTTCTCGCCGATCGACAGCGCGTGGAGCTTGCGGATCGTTCCCTCGGCGGCGTCCTTGGGATTGGTCGCGCCCATGACTTCCCGGTTCTTGGCGATGGCGTTCTCGCCCTCCAGAACCTGGACGACAGTCGGCCCCGACGACATGAACTCGACGAGCTCGTTGAAGAACGGGCGTTCCTTGTGAACGGCGTAGAAGCCCTCGGCCTCGCGCCGGCTCATCCACACGCGCTTGGAAGCGACGACCTTGAGGCCCGCCTCTTCCAGCATCTTGACGATGGCGCCGGTGATGTTGCGCCGCGTCGCGTCCGGCTTGATCATCGAAAAAGTGCGTTCGATCGCCATCGCGCTGTTTCCTCTCGCTCGCTTTGCTGGGTCTTGTCGTGGCGGCTCTATAGCCGCGCGCGCTCGCAGCGGCAAGGTGTGGGACGCTTGGCTCAGGCCGCGGCGGGCACCTTTCGTCCGGCCTGGCCATAGAGATCGAGGCAGCGCTCGAACCACTGAGACAAGGCGTCGCCCTCCGGCAGCGGCTGGAAGGACGAGGCGACCCGCAGCCACTGAAACGCGCCGAACACGATGTAGTCGGCAAACAGCGGTCCCTCGCCGCCGACGAAGGGCTGGCGCTCGAGAAGCGCGCGCAGCGGAGCGATCGCCTTGAGGAAACCGTCTACGCGCCCCTCGCGTCCTTCCTGCACCTCTTCCAGCCGGGCCCCGAGCTTGCGCTCGCGGTCCTCGCGGAAATAGGCCTGATCCACCGGGGCCAGAAAGTCATGAATGTCGCGGACGGCGAAACTCGTCACCACCGGATGGATCGTGCGCTGCGACCAGGATTCGACGAAGCGAGACAGGGCGACGCCCCCTGGCCCGCCAAACAAGGTCGGCCGGTCGGGATAGGCTTCGTCGAGATATTGGGCGATGGCGAAGGAATCGGCGACCAGCCGATCGCCATCCCGGATCAGCGGCACGATCTTCGTCACCCCGCCCTCGATCGTCGGTATCTCGGTGAAGGGGACGGGCACCGTCTCGAAGTCGAGGCCCTTGTGAGAAAGAGCCATCCTCACCTTCCAGCAGTGCGGTGAAAACGGGCGCTGGGCATCGCGGCCGACGAGTTCGTAGAGCAAAATGGCCATGGTCGTCGTTCCTGGGGTTTGGTCGCGAAGCCTAGCTGGCTATAGGCGTCACCATAGCGCAATGCGCGGCGGAGCCAATATGGCGGCGTCCCGCCTCTTCCGCCGCGCCGCATTCGATGGCAAAAGCCCGCCATGCTCCAGATTACCGACCTTTCGGCACGCATCGCCGGCCGTCTCCTCATCGACCACGCGTCCCTGACGCTGCCGGCCGGCGCCAAGACCGGGCTGGTGGGGCGCAACGGCGCCGGGAAATCCACCCTTTTTCGCGTGATCACGGGCGATCTTGCCGCCGAAAGCGGCAGCATTTCCGTCCCCAAGGGCACCCGCATCGGTCAGGTCGCCCAGGAAGCGCCGGGAACCAGCGAATCGCTGATCGAGATCGTTCTCCAGGCCGATGAGGAGCGCGCGGCGCTGCTGACCGAGGCCGAGCTTGCCCACGACCCCATGCGCATCGCCGAAATCCAGATGCGCCTCACCGATATCGACGCCCATTCGGCCGAAGCGCGCGCGGCCGCCATCCTCTCCGGCCTCGGCTTCGACCATGAGGCGCAGCAGCGGCCCGTCTCCTCCTTCTCGGGGGGCTGGCGAATGCGCGTGGCGCTGGCGGCGGTGCTCTTTTCGCGCCCCGACCTTCTGCTGCTCGACGAGCCGACCAACTATCTCGACCTGGAAGGCACGCTCTGGCTGGAGAATTTCGTCGCCCGCTATCCCTATACGGTGCTGCTCATCAGCCATGATCGCGACGTCCTGAACAACGCCGTCGATTCCATTGTCCATCTCGACCAGAAGAAGCTCGTCTTCTATCGCGGCGGCTACGATCAGTTCGAGCGGCAGCGGGCCGAGAAGCTAGAGCTTCTGGAAAAGCAGATCTCCAAGCAGGCGGCCGAGCGCGCCCACATGGAAGCCTTCGTCGCGCGCTTCCGCGCCAAGGCGACCAAGGCGCGTCAGGCGCAATCGCGCCTGAAGGCGCTGGAACGCATGAAGCCGCTCGTTTCCGTGGTCGAGGAAGAAGTCATCCCCATCGTCTTCCCCACGCCGGAGAAGCGGGCCGCCTCCCCTATCATCGCTATCGACAGGGCCAAGGTCGGCTACCAGCCGGACAAGCCGGTGCTGTCGCGCCTGTCGCTGCGCATCGACACCGACGACCGAATCGCGCTGCTCGGCGCCAACGGCAACGGCAAATCGACCTTCGCCAAGCTTCTTGCCGACCGGCTCGCGCCACAGGAGGGCACGCTGACCAAGGCGCCGGGGCTGAAGATCTCCTATTTCGCCCAGCACCAGATCGACGATCTGCGCCCCCAGGAAAGCGCCGTCCAGCATGTGCGGCGTTTGATGCCGGAGGCTCCCGAGCCGGCGGTGCGCTCGCGCGTCGCGCAGATGGGCCTCAGGACCGAAAAGATGGACACCGTCGCCGACAGCCTGTCGGGCGGCGAGAAGGCGCGTCTTCTCATGGGACTGGCGACATTCGAGGCGCCGAACCTTCTCATTCTCGACGAGCCGACCAACCATCTCGACATCGAGGCACGTGAATCGCTTATTCGCGCGCTCAACGACTTTCCGGGCGCGGTCCTCATCATCAGCCACGACCGCCACATCATCGAGGCGACGGTCGACCGGCTGTGGCTGGTCCGGGACGGCACCGTCGCGGCTTACGACGGTGACCTGGAGGACTACCGCAAGCTCATCCTTTCGGTCGGGCGCGATGCTGACAAGGCGGCCTCAGGGGATAACGCCCCTACCGTCTCGAAAGCCGACCAACGGCGCGCGGCTGCCGAAAAGCGCGAGGCGCTGAAGCCCCTCAAGAAGAAGATCGACGCGACCGAAAGCCAGATCGAGCGCCTGCAACGCACGCTTGCCGGCCTGGACGAGAAGCTGGCGGATGCTGGTCTCTACAGTCGCGCCCCGGCCAAGGCTGCCGAGCTCGCCAAGCAGCGCGCCGACGCGACCAAGGCGCTGGCAGCAGCCGAGGAGGAATGGCTGGCCCTCACAGAGGAACACGAGACCGCCATGGCCGCTGAATGACGGTAGCCGTGACCGCCCTGCCGCGCCCGACGGTCCGCTGACCGGATCGCATCCACCGCTCATCGGCCGGTGCCCTCACAGCAGCACCGGCTCGGTAGCCAGCTATATCGAATATTCGTAATATCTATGCGGCATCCCGCCACACTCATCTGCCGCGCCAGCACAACATTCTTTAAGCAGAGAGTACTAGCACAGATTGCAACAACACAGATCCCGATGTTGAGCTCTCTGTCATGCGTATCAAAATTTCCGGAAAACTGACCTTCCTCGTCGCCCTTTCGATTTGCGCAAGCATCGTTCTTTCTTTTATTCAACTAGTTTCGATGAGAGACTTGGCGGTGCAGGATCGCACCGAGTTGCTCCACGCTCAGGTCGCGTCCGCGCGATCCATCGCCGAGTCGTTCCAGGCGCTGGCGGCCTCCGGAGCCATTCCCGCGGACGACGCGCAGTCCTATGCGCTGAAAGCCATCGCACGGATCCGGTACGGCGCCGACGGCTATGTCTACGTGCTGGACTACGACGCCCGCGTTCTCGCCCATGCCGATGCGTCGATGGTGGGCAAGTCGCTTTACGCGGTCCGCGACGCGGAAGGCTCCCCGGTCTTTCAGAACATGGTCAGCGTCGCCAAGGGCGGCGGCGGCTACACCGCCTATCAATGGCCGCGTGAGGCGGGAGCCGACCCCGAACCCAAGCTCAGCTATTCCGCTGCCGTGCCCGAATGGGGATGGGTCATCGGCACGGGGGCCTACACCAACGATTTCGATCAGCTCTTCTGGGAAAAGGTGCTGGCGATCGCCCCATGGATCGCCGTCATCCTGATCGTGCTCGGCACCGCCGGTTGGTTCATCGCCCGCGGCATCGCCCGGCCGCTCAGCGCGATTGCTGGCACAGCGCATCAGCTGGCCGCCGGCGACAAGAGCATCGCCATTCCGCACCGCGATCGCAGCGACGAGGTGGGCGACATGGCTCAGGCGGTGGAAACATTCCGGCTGGCGGCGATCGAACAGGATCGGCTCGCGGCCGAGGCAGCGGAAGCCCGCCACGCCCAGGAGGCCGAAAAGGCGCGCCAGGCTGCCGAGGAGCGTGCCAAGGCGCAAGAACTCTCGGCCTTCGTCGCCGACATCGAACAGGGCTTTGCCCAGCTGGCGGATGGCGATCTGACCGTGCGCCTGGCGCGGCCGGTCGCGGCCGATTACGAGGTCATCCGTGCTCAGTTCAACGGGTCGGTGGAGACGCTCGAGGCCACCTTCGGTTCGATCGTCGGTTCGATCGGCTCGATCCGCTCCGGCCTCGGCGAAATCAACCAGGCATCCAACGATCTCGCCCAGCGCACCGAACAGCAGGCGGCGAGCCTGGAGGAGACGGTTGCGGCCCTCGGTCAGGTGACGCGCGCCGTCAACGACACGGCCGAAGGCGCCAGCCGCGCCCAGGCATCCGCCCAGACCGCGCAGAAGAATGCCGAGAAAGGCGGCGCCATCGTCGGCCAGGCGGTCGAGGCGATGAGCGAGATCGAAAGGTCGTCGGAGGAGATCGGCAAGATCATCGGGGTGATCGACGAGATCGCCTTCCAGACGAACCTGCTCGCCTTGAACGCAGGTGTCGAGGCAGCGCGCGCCGGCGAGGCGGGCAAGGGCTTCGCGGTGGTCGCCCAGGAGGTGCGGGCGCTCGCCCAGCGCTCCGCCGAGGCCGCCAAGGAGATCAAGGACCTGATCTCCAAGTCGGGCGAGCAAGTGGGTCGCGGCGTGGAATTGGTGACGGCGTCGGGCAAGAGCCTGGAGCAGATCGTTTCGGAAGTTGCCGCCATGTCTGCCGAGGTGTCCGAGATCGCACGGTCGGCGCGCGAGCAGGCGGTGTCGCTGAAGGAGGTCAGCCAGGCGGCGGACCAGATGGATAAAGTGACGCAGCAAAATGCTGCGATGGTGGAGGAAACGACGGCGGCGGCGCAGTCGCTCGCCGCCGAGACCGACAACCTGGCGCAGCTGATCGCGCAGTTCCGCACGGCAGCGAGCGCCGGCCATCAGACGCAGGGCGCGCGCACCGCGCGCCGCCAGAGCGCGCCTCCCGTGTTGCGCGCGGCAACGCCGATCCGTCCGGCGGCGGCAAAGGCCGCCCCGCGTCCGGCGTCCGCGATGAAGGCGACCGGAACCGACGGCGCCCCGGCCAAGTCCGGCGGCGACGACGGATGGGAAGAGTTCTGACCAGACAAGGAATTCTGATCAAACAAGACGAGGGGCGGCCGGCGATCATCGCCAGCCACCACCGTCACATCATTGAGGTGACGGTCGACCGGCTGTGGCTGGTTCGGGGCGGCACCGTCACGGCCTATGACGGCGACCCGGAAAACTATCGCAAGCTCATCCTTTCGGCCGGCCGCGATACCGAAAAGGCGGCCTCAGGGGAAAGCGCCTCTCCGTCTCGAAAGCCAACCAGCGCCGCGCGGCCGCCGAAAAGCGCGAGGCGTCGAAGCCTCTCAAAAAGAAGATCGACGCGCTGGAGGCGGAGATGCATCGCCTTCAGCGCATCCTGGCCGATCTCGGCGACAAGCTCGCCAACCCTAAGCTCTATACGCGCGATCCCGGCAAGGCGGGCGAATATGCGCACAGGAAGAGCGAGGCCGCGCGCTCTTTCCGAAGCCGAGGAAAAATGGCCGCTTCGGAGGAATACGAAGCTGCAATGGCTCGGTAGAGCACGCCGCAAGATCGCCGGCTGCCGCATTCAGGAGCCGGCGTCACCTGGCGATGCACCCCTAGGCAAGAATGCTCAATAAATTATACTTCTCTGATTATCTCTAAAGCCAATCTATGTATTTCCATCCCTGTTAAGCTTTTATACTTTGCCCGTCGGTACTGTTATCGCCGACCGCGCTCCATTCGGCGCGTTTTGTTGTATTGCGGCGTTGTTGGTGAGCCTCATGAAGAACATACCTATTATCGGCAAGCTATTGCTCGTGATGGCGGCGTTCGGCGCTTTCGCGCTTGGCGTCGCCTATTACAGCGGATCGCAGCTGCAAAGCGTCGATCACGCTTACAGCAGCATGCTGGAGCGCGAATCGACGGCCGCGCTGCAGATCGTGAGGATGAACCGGTCGATGCTGGGCGCCCGCGCCGCTATCGCCGACCTTCTGATGTCCCGCTCAGAGGCCATCAACAAGAGCGCCTCCGCCGAGATGGCGGATATGAGGAGCCGGTTCATCGATGCGTCCGACAAGGCCAGTGCCGCCATGCCCGAACTTCAGCAACTCAAGGACCTGAAGAGCAAGGGCCTGCAGATCATCGATCAGAACTGTTCCTCGGCCATCGACCAAGCCGCCAAGGCCGTCGCCATCGAGGATGTCGTGGCCTCGCAGACGACGTATCTGTCGCAGTGCCAGCCCCTGTTCCCGGATTTTGTGAAGCAAACGACCGCCATTCAGGACGATCTGATCAAAACGGCACAGACGAAAAGCGACGACATTTCCGCGTTATCCGACACCATCGTCAAGACGACCTACGCGATCATTCTAGCAGGCCTGGTTATCGTCGTTGCCGGCGCATTCTTCGCCTTCCGCGCCTGGCTCATCCGCCCCATCAAGGGCCTCGAATCCGCCATGCAGAGGCTGGCGGGAGGCAACCTCTCCACCGCCATCGACGGCATCGACCGCAAGGACGAGGTCGGCGCCATGGCCCGCGCCGTGCAGGTGTTCAAGGACAACGGCATCAAGGCCAAGCAGCTGGAGGCCGAGGCCGAGGAGACGCGCCGGCGCCAGGAGGTCGAGCGCGAGCGCCTCGCCGCCGAGGAACG
>NZ_FUXL01000027.1 GCF_900167365.1 Consotaella salsifontis
AAACCGGCGGTGAACTCGGAGAACAGCGTCGAGCCGATGCCGATGATGACTGCGAGGACGAGCACTTTGATGCCGGATGAGATGACGTTGCCGAGCACCCGCTCGGCCATGAAGGCGGACTTGCCGAAGAGCCCGAAGGGGATCAGCACGAAGCCTGCGAGCGTCGTCAGCTTGAACTCGATCAGGGTGACGAAGAGCTGGACGGCGAGGATGAAGAAGGCGAAGAGCACCAGCGCCCAGGCGAGGAACATGCAGGCGATCTGGATGAAGTTCTCGAAGAACGACCAATAGCCCATCAGGCCGGAGATCGAGTCGAGCAGCGGGCGCCCCGCATCGAGACCGGTCTGCGCCACCTTGCCGGGGCGCAAGAGGTCGGCGGCGGTAAAGCCGGTGCCGGACGCCTTCAGGCCGAGACCGGCAAAGCTTTCGAAGATGATCCTGGCGAGGCTGTTCCAGTTGGAGATCAGCCAGGCGAAGACGCCGACGAAGAGAGTCTTCCGGACGAGGCGCGCGATGATGTCGTCATCGGCGCCCCAGGACCAGAAGAGGGCGGCGAGCGTCACATCGATGACGATCAGCGTGGTGGCGATGAAGGCAACCTCGCCGCCGAGCAGGCCGAAGCCGGAATCGATATAGCGGGTGAAGACCTCGAGGAAGTGGTCGATGACGCCGGTGCCCTGCATGGCGCTAACGGGCCTCCGGCTTTATCCGCGGCGGGACCGGCAGGCGGTCGCGGATCCAGTCGTCGTTCGCCGACAGAAAGCGGCGGCGGTTCTCCGCCCAGGTCTCGAGACAGGCGGCATCGTGTATGGCGGCCTCGCCGATCCTGGCACAGCGGATCATCTCCGCCCGCAGCGGATTGGCCGGGATGGCCGAGCTCGGCACCGATGCCTCTGACGCTGGTTCCTCCTCCCTTCCGGCCCCACCCAACACCGCGACGGCCAGAGCGACGGCCACGAAGACGCCGGCAGCGAGCCGGGCAAAGTGCTCCGCCTGCATCTCAATCGCCGTAGAACATTTGCGCGCTGCCGGGTTCATAGCCGGCGCCAGGCGTCAGGAACCGTCGGCGCTGCTCGCGGCCCTGATCGGCGGCTGCCGCCTGTTCGGCCGATTGCAGCGCGTGGGCCCGTCCGTCCGCGGCAACGACAGCAACGAGATCGGCGAGCTGCTGGGCCTGCAACGCCAGGAGCTGGTTGCCGGCCTGCGTCGCCTGCAGGGCACCGGTCGCGCCCTGGCTCTCGCCAACGAGCGCCGACATCTGGGTCCGGTTGGTGTCGAGATTGCCGACGACGCCGGCCTGAACGCGCATGGCGTCCTGCAACCCCGCCACGGTGTTCTGCCAGCGAGTCTTGGCGGCTGCGATCAGGTCCTGATCGGAGGTCGAAGTCGAGGCCGCGCCATAGGTGGAGGAAAAGGCCTGGTCGATCTCGCCGACGTCGAAGGCGATCTTCTGGGCCTGATCGAGAAGCTGCCGGGTGCGGCTGATCGACTGCTGCAGCTGCTGCAGCGAGGAGTATGGCAGGCTCGCCAGATTGCGCGCCTGGTTGATCAGCATCTGCGCTTCGTTCTGAAGCGAGGTGATCTGGTTGTTGATCTGCTCCAGCGCCCGGGCCGCCTGCAGCACGTTCTGGGCGTAGTTCGTCGGGTCGAAGACGAGCCAGGCGGCCGCAGCAGGTGTGACGGTCATCGGCGACAGAGCAACGGGAGCGATAAGCGCCGCAGCCAGCGTCTGACAACGCAAAGCATGAGGGATCATGACGGCATCTCCAGATTGGCGAGATCGGCGGCCCAGGCAAGGCCGCGGCGCTTCAGCCAGGCGGCAAGGAAGCCGTCCGGGCCGTATTGCGCGAGGACATCCTCGATCTCGGTCTGGTCGGTCTTGGCGGAGGCGGCGCAAAGGGCGAGCGCGATCTCGCCGAGGCCGAGCTCGAACAGGCGGTTGCCGCGCCGGCTCTGGCAGTAGTAGTCGCGCTTCGGCGTCGCGCGGGCCAAAATCTCGATCTGACGATCGTTGAGACCAAACTTGCGGTAGATCGATGCGATCTGCGGCTCGATCGCCCGCTCGTTCGGCAACAGGATGCGGGTGTGGCAGCTCTCGATGATCGCCGGCGCGATCGGACTGCCGTCGATGTCGGAGAGCGACTGGGTGGCGAAGACGACGGAGGCGTTCTTCTTCCTCAACGTCTTCAGCCATTCGCGGATCTGGCCGGCAAAGCCCTCATCATCGAGGGCGAGCCAGCCTTCGTCGATAATGAGAAGTGTCGGTGAGCCGTCGAGCCGATCCTCGATGCGGTGGAAGAGATAGGCCAGCACGGCCGAGGCCGCGCCGGTGCCGATCAGGCCCTCGGTCTCGAACGCTTGAACGGACGCTTCGCCCAGATGCTCAGCCTCGGCATCGAGCAGCCGGCCATAGGCGCCACCGAGACAATAGGGCTGCAGGGCCCGCTTGAGGACGTTCGACTGCAGGAGAACGGAGAGCCCGGTGATGGTGCGCTCGGTGATAGGCGCCGTACTGAGCGAGGTCAGTGCCGTCCAGAGATGCTCCTTGACCTCCGGGGTGATGGCTATGCCCTCGCGCGTGAGGATCGCGACGATCCAGTCGGCCGCCCAGGCGCGCTCGGGCGTGTCGGGAATGCGCGCCAGCGGCTGCAGAGAGACAGAGGCACTCTCGGTCAGCCCGCCGCCGAGGTCGTGCCAGTCGCCGCCCATGGCCAGCGCCGCGGCGCGAATACTCCCGCCGAAGTCGAAGGCGAAGACCTGAGCGTTTCGATAGCGGCGGAACTGCAGCGCCATCAGCGCGAGCAGCACGCTCTTGCCGGCGCCGGTCGGCCCGACCACCAGCGTGTGGCCGACATCGCCGACATGGAGCGACAGGCGGAACGGCGTCGAGCCCTCCGTCTGCCCGAAGAGCATCGGCGGCGCGCCGAGATGCTCGTCTTTGTCTGGTCCCGCCCAGACCGCCGAGAGCGGGATCATGTGGGCCAGGTTCAGCGTCGAGATCGGCGGTTGGCGGACATTAGCATAGACATGGCCCGGCAGCGAGCCGAGCCAGGCATCGACCGCGTTGATCGTCTCGGGCATCGCCGTGAAGTCGCGGCCCTGGACAACCTTCTCCACCAGCCGCAACTTCTCCTCGGCAATCCGGGGATCCTCGTCCCAGACGGTGACCGTCGCGGTGACGAAGGCGGCCCCGGCATAGTCGGCGCCCAGTTCCTGCAAAGCGAGGTCGGCATCGGCCGTCTTGTTGGCGGCGTCCGTGTCGACCAGCACCGAGGCTTCGTTGGTCAGAACCTCCTTGAGGATGGCCACAAGGGATTTGCGCTTGGCGAACCACTGCCGGCGGATTTTGGTCAGCAGCCGGACGGCATCGACCTTGTCGAGGAGGATGGCGCGGGTCGACCAGCGATAGGCGAAGGCGAGCCGGTTCAGCTCGTCGAGAATGCCGGGCGTGGTGGCGGTCGGAAAGCCGGTGATGGTGAGAACGCGCAGATGCGCGATTCCCAGCATCGGCTCCAGGCCGCCGGTGAGCGGCTGGTCGGCGAGCAGCGCATCGAGGTGCATCGGCACCTCGGGTACGCGCACGCGCTGGCGCTTGGTCGAGATGGTGGCGTGGAGGTAGGAGAGCGTCTCGTGATCATCGAGCCATTGGCACTCAGGCATGAAGCTTTCGATGAGCTGCAGGACACGGTCGGTGCGGTCGATGAAGCCGCGCAGGACCTCGCGGGCGTCGATGCCCTTGCCGCTCTTCCCCTCGTAGAGCCAGCCCTCGGTGCGCGCGGCCGTCTCCGCCGGCGGCAGATAGACGAAAGTGAGAAAATAGCTCGACTCGTAATGTGCGCCTTCGGCTTCGAACTCGGCCTTGCGCTCGGCATCGACCAGCGCCGAGGCCGGATCGGGAAAGGTGCTTTCCGGATAGCGCTGCGCGCCGAGCCGAACGGCCTCGACGAAGAGTGCCCAGCCGGAGCCGAGGCGGCGGAAGGCGTTGTTGAGCCGGGCGGCAACCGCCACCAGCTCGGCCTCCACGGCGCTGTCGAGGTCAGGCCCGCGAAACCGGGCGGTCCTTTGCAGGCTGCCGTCCTTGTTGAGGACGACGCCGGCCTCGACCAGGGCGGCCCAGGGCAGGAAGTCGGCGAGCCGAGTGGCGGTGCGGCGGTATTCGGCAAGGTTCATCATTGTGCGCGCCTTCCTCAGAGATCCAGGTGGCCGGGAATGCGCAGATGCCGGCGCACGGCATCGGCAAACAGCGGATCGCGCCTCGCCGCCCAGACGGCGGCGAAGTGACCGATCGCCCATAGGGCAAGTCCAACCAGCCAGAGGCGCAGGCCGAGCCCGAGGACGGCGGCGAGCGTGCCGTTGAGGATGGCGATGGAGCGTGGCGCGCCGCCAAGCAGGATCGGCTCGGTCAGCGAGCGGTGCACGGCCACGCTGAAGCCGGCGACCTCGCCGGCGGAAGTGAAAGAGGCGGCCATCAGACCAGCGCTCCGCCGCCGAAGGAGAAGAACGACAGGAAGAAGCTCGAAGCGGCAAAGGCGATCGACAGGCCGAAGACGATCTGGATCAGCCGGCGAAAGCCGCCCGAGGTGTCGCCGAAGGCCAGCGACAAGCCAGTGACGATGATGATGATCACCGCGACGATCTTCGCCACCGGCCCCTCGATGGATTCGAGGATCTGCTCCAGCGGCTCCTCCCACGGCATCGATGAGCCGGCAGCGTGGGCGGCCGAGGCCAAGGCGATGTTGGCTGCCCCGATGGTCGCGGCTGTTGCAGTGATGCGCCGACCAAGAGATCGGCGAAGGCAATGAGGGCGAGAGATCATGCGCGGTCTCCGGTGCGAGGCGGAAGGGTGGGCGTGATGCGGTAGTCGCCATGGCGGTCGAGACCGACGACGCGGGAAAGCTCGGCGAGGCGGCGTGAGGATCCTCGGCCGGAGAGCACGGCGACGAGATCGATGGTCTCGGCGATCAGCGCCCGCGGGACGGTGACAACGGCTTCCTGGATGAGCTGCTCCAGCCGCCGCAGCGCGCCGATGGCGGAGCCGGCATGAATGGTGCCGATGCCTCCAGGATGGCCGGTGCCCCAGGCCTTCAGGAGATCGAGCGCCTCCGGCCCCCGCACTTCGCCGATGGGTATGCGGTCGGGCCGAAGGCGCAACGATGAGCGCACCAGATCGGAGAGCGAGGCGACACCGTCCTTGGTGCGCAAGGCGACGAGGTTTGGCGCGGCGCACTGCAACTCGCGCATATCCTCGATCAGCACCACGCGATCGGCGGTGCGGGCGACTTCGGCGAGCAGCGCGTTGGTGAGCGTCGTCTTGCCGGTGGAAGTGCCACCGGCGACAAGGATGTTCTTCCGCTCGGTGACAGCCTGGCGCAGCTGCGCGGCCTGATCGGCGCTCATGATGCCGGCAGCAACGTAGTCCTCCAGTGTGAACACGGCGACCGCCGGCTTGCGAATGGCGAAGGCCGGTGCGGCGACGACCGGCGGCAGCAAACCCTCGAACCGCTCACCGGTCTCCGGAAGTTCGGCCGAAACGCGCGGCGCGCCCGCATGAACCTCTGCGCCGACATGATGGGCGACGAGCCGGACGATCCGCTCGCCGTCGGCCGCAGAGAGTCTCTCGCCGGTTTCGGCCAGCCCTTCGGCGAGCCGATCGATCCAGAGCCGGCCATCGGGGTTCAGCATCACCTCGACGACGCCCGGATCCTCCAGGTATCCGGCAATCGCCGGTCCCAGCGCCGTGCGCAGCATGCGCGCCCCGCGTGAGACCGCCTCCGAATGCTGATGCGAAGAAACCGCCATCTTGTCCCCATTGCCGGCGGCCCGCCGACGGCGGCTCCGGATCGGGGACGATTAAGAGAACCGGAAAAGGGACGAGTTCAACAGGTCCCGGACAGCCGTCGTAGCCTGGCGAAGAAAGACAGGCGATCGGCGAAGTGGCGTTCAGCGAGGGTGTGGACGACGACGACCTATCACTCGTTGTGCTATGGATCGATATCCTCGGAGATCTCTTGCCTGAGCTTTGGGCCCTTGGCGAGCCGTCGGCCGAGCGCCGCGACGAAGGCATCGTAGCGTTCGCCGGCCTGAGCGCGTGCGGCCGCCTGCGTGGTCTCTGGCAGCGGCGGATTGGAGATCAGCCAGAAGCGCACGAAGAGGGCGAGCATCTCGACCGAGATGCCGAGATCACGCTCGATCCGTGTCAGCCGGCGATCAAGCTGGTCGAGACGCTTGGTCGTGGCCGCTTCCTGCCGCTCGGCAGCATCCGGGGACAGGAAGGAGGCGATCGCCGCTTCGGCGACGAGGGACCGCGAATGGTCGCGGCGGGCGGCATATTCGGCGAGAGCCTTCATGATCGGCGGATCGAGATAGACCGACAGGCGCTGCTTCTTTTGCGGCTTGTTCATCGGCGCCTCACAAATCCATGCCGTCGGCGGGATCGAGCGAAACCTGCCGCGCCACGCCCTGCATCAGCCGGTCGACGCGGCCGATCCGCGCCGCGTCGTCATCAGCGTCCGCATCGAAGTCGAGATCGAATTCGTTGGTGGGCGGCATCGCCGGTTGTTCGATCGGTTGGACGCGGGCCAGCTCCGGCTGCTTGCGGCGCTCTGAGCCTGCGGGGTCCTCATCGTCGCCGGAGGCGCCGTTGGCAGTCTCTGCGGCGCTTGCCGGCTGGGTCGGCATCGGCAATGTGCTCCAATCGTCGGCAGCCGAAGCGTCCTGCTTGATCAGCACCGGCGGCGGCAGCACCCGCTCGGCAAACCTCGCGTCCTCGAAGTACCGCGCCTTCTTCGCCCGGATCGGCGGTGTGCCTGCCACCATGACCATCTCGTCCGCCGGCGGCAGTTGCATCACCTCGCCGGGCGTCAGCAGCGGCCGCGCCGTCTCCGAACGCGACACCATCAGATGGCCGAGCCAGGGCGACAACCGATGGCCGGCATAATTCTTCATCGCCCGTAGCTCCGTGGCGGTACCCAGGGCGTCCGATACGCGTTTGGCGGTGCGCTCGTCGTTGGTCGCAAAGCTCACCCGGACATGGCAGTTGTCGAGGATCGAGTTGTTCGGTCCATAGGCCTTCTCGATCTGGTTCAGCGACTGCGCGATGAGGAAGGCCTTCAGCCCATAGCCCGCCATGAAGGCGAGCGCGCTTTCGAAGAAGTCGAGCCGCCCCAGCGCCGGAAACTCGTCCAGCATCAGCAAGAGCCGATGTCGGTTGCCCTTCGCTTGCAGATCCTCCGTCAGCCTGCGGCCGATCTGGTTGAGGATCAGGCGGATCAGCGGCTTGGTGCGGGCGATGTCGGAGGGCGGCACGACGAGGTAGAGCGTCACCGGCTGTGCACCGCTGACGATGTCCGCGATGCGCCAGTCGCAGCGCCGCGTCACCTCGGCCACGACCGGATCGCGGTAGAGGCCGAGGAACGACATGGCGGTGGAGAGGACGCCGGAGCGCTCGTTGTCCGACTTGTTGAAGAGTTCGCGCGCCGCGCTGGCAATGACGGGGTGCGGCCCGGCATCGCCCAGATGCGGCGTCTTCATCATCGCGGCGAGCGTCGCCTCGATCGGTCGGCGAGGATCGGAGAGGAAGGCGGCAACGCCAGCCAGCGTCTTATCCTCTTCGGCATAGAGGACATGGAGGATGGCGCCGACGAGCAGCGCGTGGCTGGTCTTCTCCCAGTGGTTCCGCTTCTCGAGCGAGCCTTCCGGATCGACCAGGATGTCGGCGATGTTCTGGACGTCGCGAACCTCCCATTCGCCTCGACGAACTTCGAGCAGCGGATTGTAGGCGGCCGACTTCGGATTGGTCGGGTCGAACAGCAGCACGCGGCCGTGCCGCGCACGAAAGCCGGCGGTGATCTGCCAGTTCTCGCCCTTGATGTCGTGAACGATCGCCGAGCCTGGCCAGGTCAGCAGCGACGGCACGACGAGACCGACGCCCTTGCCGGAGCGTGTCGGGGCAAAGCACAGCACGTGCTCAGGTCCATCATGGCGGAGGTAATGGCAATCGAGCTTGCCGAGCACGACGCCGTCGGACCCAAGCAGCCCAACCGCCTTCACCTCATCCGGCCGCGCCCAGCGGGCTGAGCCGAAGGTCTCGGCGTTCTTCGCCTCTCGCGCCCGCCAAACGGACAGGCCGATCGCGACTGCGATCGCGAGGAAGCCGCCAGACGCGGCGATGTACGCGCCCTCGACGAAGACCGGTGGCGCATAGGCGTCGTAGAAGTACCACCACCAGAAAAAGGCCGGCGGAGCGTAGACCGGCCAGCCCGCCAGCGCGAACCAGGGCACGCCGAGTTGCGCCTGAAACCCAAGTCGCCAGGCCGTCCACTCTGTCGCCGCCCACGTCGTCGCGAGGACGATCGCAACGACGATGACAATCTGCCCCCAGAGGATCTTTGATGCCGGCACGCTCTTCTCCTTTCCGGAGAAAGTCGGGCGGGGCGCCGGGGCGGTTCAAGCGGCTATCGGGAGATCGGCGAGACCGTCGCGCGATGGCGGAGAACGACAGGGAATGGTGCGCATCCGGTTATTTCGTCATTCAGATTACTCTCGCGGCATCCGCAAGAAGACACGAACATCACCGACTTTCGTCGACAAACATCGGCATCAGCCGGGACGGCTCCTAGTCTCGTGAATGAGTGGGAGCTACAGGAACTGCCACGTCCATTGGCACAGCGGTCGCCGGCTGTCACTCGCGGCGGAGTTGCCGGGAATAACCAGGGCGGCCGCGATAACCTGCGGCGTCACCGGAGGTAGCCGCGATCGTACAAGCTGCGTCCATCTTCTGAGAGGCGGACCACAACGCTGCCGTCCCCCTGCCTGGAAAGGGTGATCAGATTACGCGCTTCGAGAACGCGAAGAAATCCCGCGTCTTCGGGAGAAAAGCTGTCTAGGTTTTTTTCGGCTGCAGCCAGCTGGCGAAGGATGACGTTAGCCCCAGCCGCCAAATCCAGTAGCCGCTTCGGCATGTTAGCTCCCTTGGTATCTGTCGGGACCCTCCTCGCGGACAGTAGAAGGCAACGCAGCTACCTCCACCAAGGCGATATGCATCTTCACCCGTCCGTCCAGCATCATCATTTACCTATGTGACGCTTACCACTCCTGGAATGGTTTCCCTAAACTTGAATCCTGAGTGGCGTGCCTCCAGTTCGCGGCTGGCGGCATCCACGTATTTGTGTCCCTCTCGTTCGTGTGGCGGCAGCAGATCCCCAGGCGGCGCATGTCAGGCGACGGCCCGGTCTCTTGCCCAATCGTGCTTACCGCGGAGCAACCTCACGGTTTCGTCGAATGCAACGGGGCGGCTGAAGAAATAGCCCTGGCCGTCGGTGCAACCCTCCTGCTGCAGGGCCAGTTTCTGGGCGCGATCCTCGACACCTTCGGCGACGATCTCCAGCCCCAGTCCCTTGCCGAGCCCAAGCAAAGCACGCACGATCGCCGCGCTCTCCTGTTCCCTCGTCATGCGGTCGATGAAGCTGCGGTCGATCTTGATGACGTCGAACCTGAAGCTGCGCAGGTGGAACAGGCTGGTGGCGCCAGTCCCGAAGTCGTCCAGCGCGATGCGGATGCCGGCCTCGCGCAGGGCGCCGAGAACGTCCTTGGCGGCCTCGAAGTCCCGGACGATCGCGTTTTCCGTGATTTCGAGCTCAAGCCGATACAGGGCCAGTCCTGTGTCCTGCACAATGGTTAAAATGCGCTCGGCCAGACCCTCGTCGCGGAGGAGGACGGGAGAGATGTTGACGGAAAGCCCAATCGGTTCGGGCCAGTTTCGGGCGTCCTCGCAGGCGCGTCGGAGGATCTGGTCGGTCAGGCCGGCGATGAGCCCGCTATCCTCCGCAACGGGGATGAACCGATCGGGCGGAACGGAGCCGAGGTCAGGGTGCGACCAGCGCGCCAGCGCCTCGAAGCCGCGGATTCCCCCCGTCTTCAGGCAGACGATGGGCTGGTAAACGGGAAAGAGCGCTTCGGTGCCGATGGCTGCCGACAGGTCCCGCTGTAGCCTGTCCCGCTCGCGCGCTTCCCGGACCATCTCGTCCTGGAAGAACGCGAAACCCGAGACCCCGCTGGCCTTGACCTTGTAGAGCGCGACGTCCGCCTTGCGCAGAAGCTCGGCGGGGTCGGTGCCGTCGCGCGGAATGATGGCGATGCCGATACCGGTCCCGACCGAATGGTGGTCCGAACCGATGACGATGGGCGCCTCCAGGCATTGCAGGATATGGGTGGCGATGCTGGTCGCGCCCTCCGGACCCGGGATGTCGCGGACGACGATCGTAAATTCGTCGCCGCCGGTTCGCGCCAGAAGATCGCCCTCGCGCAGGGCGCCGGCGATACGCTTGGCCGCCGAACTCAGCACCTCGTCTCCCCTGGCATGGCCGAAGCTGTCGTTGACCTTCTTGAAGCCGTTGAGATCGAGAACGAAAATCGCATGCACACGCTCCGCGCCAGGTGGAATGGCGACCGCCGCGGCCAGTGCTTGCTGCAACTGCCTGCGATTCGGCAGCCCCGTCAGGTGATCGTGGAGCGCCAGAAAGCGGGCGTGATCTTCAGCTGCGATTCGCTGCCTGATCTCGCGTTCCTGCTCGGCGATCCGGCGCCAGCCGAAAAGAGCAAGTCCGCCGAACACCAGGACACCGAGGCCGATCAACTCCACGACTTCGACGCGCTGGTCGAAGGACAGTTCGCCGCTCGCGTCGAACAGGAAGGCAGAAGCTCCAGCGGCCGCGAAGACAGCAATAAGAATTCCCGCGTCGCTCAGGGTCACCCTATGGCGCATGGCCCTCTCCCAAAATCCCTGTCCTGTTCGCGACAATTTTCGCTCCCAAAGTATCAACGTCAGGGGCTCGTCGCCGCATTTCCACGACTACGGGTTCGACGGCCAACCGCTGGTCTTGTTCCAGATTTTCGGTGTGGGAGCTTAACAGGGTGCAAAGATTGCCATTTCTGTGAGCGACAGACGCTTGAGGGTGAGATGCACGTTCGGCTGCACCCCGAGCCTGCTCGAAGGCGATCAAGGGCATACTGTGCTGGGCAGACCGGCAGACCCGTTGCTGTTGCGATCTGTTGGACGAACATTCGCACTTGCCGGGTCACTGACCCGAATGCGTTCTTTGTCAATAGTCCATGACAACGGCGGCGTGGCTCCCACGATGCGGACCAGGATGGTGCCGATCGCGGAATCTTGGGCGTCGTGCATTATTTAGGCCTAGGAGAGAACCATACGCTCGGAAGACAGATAAAAGGCCAAGGCGGAAATTAACTCAGCAAAAACAATGGGAATTTAGGATCGCGCTCATCACCGGAAGCGGAGATCGCATGTCCTTTTCCGACTTCCTGCTCCGGCTCGTGAACGACCTTGGTATCTTTTCGCTCGTCGTGATGTGCTACGGCGCAACGATCCGGCGCTTCCAGCCGGGCTTGGTGAAGTTCGCAATCCTGGGCCTTCTATTCGGCGCGGGGACAGGATTCGCCATGGCCAATGGAGCCGGGCTGATGCCTGGCCTTCTGATCGATCCGCGAGGCGTCATGCTGGTGCTGGCGGGGTACTTCGGCGGCCCGATCGCCGCGATGGCGGCCTCTGCAATCGCCACTGTCGCGAGGATCTGGATCGACAGCAGGGTCGCGGCGACCGAGATCGCCGGTATATGGGCTATTACAGTAGCCGGCGTTGTGTTCGCCCGCCTTTTTCTTCCGGCTGACGGGTTAGCGTCGCTTCGGCAGTTCTTGGCGCTCGGCGTCGTCGCCAGCGTCCCGTTTGCTTTTGCGCTGGTATCACCGGTGCCCTATTCGAGCGGCGTTCTCCTACAGGCATTCCTGCCGCTGGCGATTGCGACGGTAATCGGTGTCGTCGTCCTCGGTCACTTCCTTTGCGCCGAACAGCGAGAGATCGCTCTCAAACGAAAGCTCGAAAAGGAGGCCTTCGTCGATCCGCTGACCAACTTGCCAAACCGGCGTAAGCTCGAGCGCAAGGCGGGCTCGATCATCGACGATGCTCGCCGCAGCGGAAGCCCAGTCTCGACTCTCGTCATCGACATTGATCGCTTCAAATGCATGAACGATCGCTTCGGGCATGACGTCGGCGACAAGGTCCTGAAGGACGTCGCTGCCGTGGTTCTCGCCAACGTGCGCGCCGACGACGCCGTTGCGCGGTACGGCGGGGAGGAAATCGTCGTGGTGATGCCGAGGACCGGTCTGACGACAGCTTCAGTCATCGCCGACAGAATCCGAGCCGTTGTCGACCAGGAGGTTTTCCATGGGGACCGCGACTCCGGAAAGGTCACGGTCAGCGTTGGCGTTGCGACGCACCAGGGCGCTGGCGTCAGCTTCAAATCGCTCTTTAAGGATGCTGACGAAGCTCTCTATCGCGCCAAGCAGCGGGGGCGCAACCGTGTCGAACTGGCGTCGCCGACCAGCGTATCAGCAGTGGCTTGAGTTTTGTGACTGGCATATCGACTGCCCCAAATCACAGCGACATGGCGGCCTGATCAACGGATGTGTGAACAACCGTGTCTCAACGGATAGACTGACTCCCTCAGCTTCGGTCCTGCGGCGAGCGTTCCCGTTCAGCCGCGGAGACCAAGTCCGCCGCCGCTTCCATCTCGTGGATGGCCGTCTTTAGATGCGTCTCGGCCTGAGGCAGTCTCAGCCCCCGCGTGATGGTCACCATGTCTCGCAACTGCTGGACCATGGCTCGCAACGTCACAAGACTCCATTGCCTTTCAGGCATTCATGCCCTCCATCAGCACCGAAGCCAGAACGCGCTTCATTCATCCAAAAGATTGCCGACGCGCTACGATTGATTCGACTAAGTCATATCGCCAGTATCTGAGCAGGCAATCACAACAAGCAGGTTCGAAACATAGTGCCTGAACCGGCAGCAGCGCTCTGCGGCTGCAATTGGTTCCCTATTTGTTGACGGCCTCCTTGAGACCCTTGCCGGGCGTGAACTTCTACACCGTCCGAGCTGGGATGGCTGCCGTGGCGCCAGTGGAAGGGTTGCGGCCCATCGATGCCGCGCGTTGCGACACGCCAAATGTTCCGAACCCAACGAGGCGAAGATCCTCGCCCTTGGCCAGGGTTTCGGTGACGACGTCGAATATGGCGCCAACCGCTATGACGACATCCTTTTGCGGCAGAGATGTTTTCTCGGCCACGGCCGCTACCAACTCGCTCTTGTTCATGATCCTTCCTTTCACGATGCTCCGGACAAACTAGATGCGACAAATCATGCGGCCAGAACCACGCCGAAATATTTAGCTAGCTAAGCCAGGTTTTCCATAAGTTTCAATCGGATCCCAATCCATGGACACTTTCGCCGGATCAGCCTAATACTCGCAGGTCTTGGCTTCGGGACAGGCTGGGCGTGTTTTGCGTTTTGGGGGAAGCATGGCTCGGTTGACCCATCTGGACGTTCCCGATTTTTTTCGAGCGCGTTGTCCGCCTATCGTCAGTCAAGTCGCCTTTGCCCTGGTCTGCACCGGCGCCGCTATCGGTCTTAGGATGCTGTTTGACCTTTGGCTCCCCGGCGCTGGGCCGTTCGCCCTGACGATGCCCGCCGTGCTCATCGCCACGCTCTTCGGCCGATGGCTGGCGGGAGCTCTCACCGAGACGATCTCGGCTCTTTATGCGTGGTATTTCGTGCTGCCGATCGAAGGCAGTTTCGCGTTTCACACGGCTTCCGATAAGCCGCGTGTTCTGGTCAACGTTCTTGCCGGCTTCTTCGTGGTTGCGCTGGCCGAGATGTTTCGTCGCACCGTCAGGCGGGCGCTGGCCGATCGTGAGACGCTGCTCCTGGAGCTGGAGCATCGCGTCAAGAACAACTTCGCCGCAATCGCCTCCGTTGTGCGCCTGCAACTCCACAACGCCCAGGACGAAACGACGCGGGATGCGCTTCAATCGGCGTTGGGCCGAGTGGAGAGCTTCTCGCGGGCGCACAGCTTCCTCTACCACGGCTTTGACCGCGTCGGCATGGTGGAAATGCAAAGCTATCTTGGAGAGCTCTGCGAAGCTCTGGTGGTGCCTTTGAGCGATGCCCATGTTCGGATCGACTGCGATGTTGCCTCCGTCTTTTTGCCGCGCGATCGGGCGGTGACGATCGGGCTTCTGGTCAACGAGGTGACGACCAACAGTGTCAAGCATGCGTTCGGCGGCCAGACCGAATGCAGGATTCGGATCGCCTTTGCGGAACTACCGGACGGCTATCAGCTCGAGGTCGGCGACAACGGGCGCGGCATGACGGCCGAGGCACGGCCAGGTTCGTTCGGCCTAAAGCTCATCAACGCGCTCGCGGCGCAGGCCAATGCGTCCGTCCAGATCGAGACTGGTTCATCGGGAACATCTTTTCGGTTTACACTGTCTCGATAATTGCCTCGATGCCGTCCGGCGGAATCGCCGAGGAGAAGGGGTAGCCCCGCAGTTCGTTGCAGCCGACCCGCGACAACGCGATCAGTGATGCAAATCGCGTTGCGGTCTCATGCGAGAGGACCGAGAAGCGAGGACCGTTAGCTACAGTCCCAATCCGCGCCTGCGCCCAAAACTCCAGTCGACGCCGCCGTCGTTGCGGGTGATGCCCGAGACGTGGCGACCAAGCTGCTTTTCGAGCGAGGGCGTCCACGGCACGAGTTGAAAGCCGAGACCGTCGTCGATCATGGCGAAGCGGCCGGAGGCGAGCGCGAAGCGCTGGCGATAACTACCGGCGACGTACTCGCCGCTGTTGGCGCGGTTGAATGGCAGGCCTGTTTCGGCCGCGAGCTTTTCGCCCAACGCCTGGAGCTCGCGCTGGCGGAGCGTCCCGATCAGATTGCGGGAGAAGACGAGCCGTTGGCCCTGTCGTTCAGCGAGCCCTTGATCGATCAGGTGCTCGACACGGCGATCCATGGCGTCGCGGACCTCGGCGCCGAAGCCGCCGCCGAGCGGAACCGGCTCGCGCGCGATGGCCTGCCGGTCGAGCCAGGTAGCGCCGACGGCGGTGATCTGAGCCTCGATGCCGAGATCCGATCGAACCGCAAGAGCAACGCGACGCTGGCCCTGCGCATCATCGAACCCTCGCAGCTCGACAATTGAGCCCGGAGCGCTGTCACCTGCCGCGTTGAGATCCGGCAGCTTGAAGTGATGGGTGCGGCCGTCGACGCCGTCGACGACGGCGAAGGCCGTGCCTTTGAGCTCGTCATCCAAGCCGCGGGCAACGAGGCGGCCGACAACCGGATCGGCGATGCTTTCGGCCGCGAGCACATAGCTCGCGGCGCCTCGCTCGATGCCGCGCTCGGTCAGTCCCCGATGAATGCGCTTGATGATGTCTCCACGCTCACCCAGTTCCCCGAGCGTCGTCTCGGCACGATCGGAGAGCGTCCATTGGCCGGGCGCAATTTGCTGCGCGAGGCCAAGGCTCTCCAGCTTACGGAGCCGTCCGACCTTCAGCACGTCGAATTCGTCGGGCTGCCGATCGGCCCGAGGCGCCGTGTCGATCAGCCCCGTCCGATAGCCGTCCCGCACAAGCTGGCGATCGAGATCGGTCCAGCGCTCGGCGTCGATTTGACGTTCGAGGGTCTGCCGGATCTCGTGCTCGGTGCGTAGCCCCAGTTCCTGGGTGATGAGATCGCGCGCCTGATCGCGCATGCCTTCCTTGATGTAGTCGCGCGCGATGACGAGGTTCTCGCCGTCGTCACGCACGCCGCGCACGATCAGATGGACGTGCGGGTGCTCGGTGTTCCAGTGATCGACGGCGGCCCAATCGAGCCTGGTGCCGAGATCGCTCTCCATCTGGTCGACGAGATCACGGGTGAAGCCCTTAAGGTCGGACATCTCTAGCGCGTCATCGGGCGAGACGATGAAGCGGAAGTGGTGGCGGTCGTCTTCGCAGCGTTCGGCAAAATCCTTCGCGTCGACCTCATCGCCACCGGGGCCGAACAGACGAGTCTTCTCGCCGTCGCGGGTGACGCCCTCGCGCTGGAGATAGCCGAGGTGCGTCGCGAGCGATGCGGTGCGTCCGCTGTGGCGGACGACTCGGGCCTTGATGACGGCGCCCCGCGAGCGCGAAGTGATCAGCCGATTGGCCTGGATCGAGGCGCGCTGCCCGCGCCCGAGGCGGGACCGCGCGGGTGAGCCGATCTTGCCTCCGCGGGACACCGTGCCGCCGGCGCGTTCGACGGCCGCCAGAGCCTGGGCAATGAAGGGGCGCGCACGCTGGGCTCTGCTCGAGCGGATGCGGCCGGGCCGAATGCGGAAGTCGTCGTCGCTCGTCATGGCTAGCGCACCGCACCTCGCTTCGAAGCGCTGATACGCTTGAGAAAGAGCGCTCGCCAAAGGCTGCGCCGATCGGGCGCACATCGCGATTTGGTCCCGCGAGCCCCTGCCAATCCACGACCGTCCCTCAGCGCACCTCGCGCGCCTTTATCCTGCCCTCTTAATCGGCTGTGTGTAAGCGTGCGGTCCCGACACGTCCTTCGGGGAGTGCAAAAGCGAAGCATGTGGGGTTCCTTCGCGGCATGGAGGATCTCCGATGAATCTGAGACATTTCGAGAACACGGCGCGGCAGACCTGGTGGCGGGTGCACATCGATGCGTGGCGTCAGAGTGGGCTGGATCGGACGAACTATTGCCGCCAGCTGCGGCTGTCGAAGTCGACCTTCGATCGCTGGCTGACCTATCTGGCCGGCAAGGATGCGGCGCGCCAACATGCGGAATACCAAGCGGAACTGCGCCGCCAGAAGCGGATCGAAGAGCGGCGGAAGCAGCGCGTCCGACACCGCTATGCGGTGAGCACGGACATGCGCAGGCGGGGCGTCCAGGCGTTCTGGGCGATGCATGTGGAGGCGATGAATTGGAGCGGCATGGGCGTGCGCGAATACGCGGCCGCTCTGCAACTGTCCTCGTACTCGCTGCGTCTCTGGCGCGACCGGTTGGACGAGGGCGAGGTGGAGATCGACTGGCGGGCGCATCTTCATCCCTCCGCCCGTCCTCTCGTTGGCACTAGTGCCAGGGAGCCGGCATCGGAAAGCCGCTTGACAAGCCCTCCAGACGACGGTCCGAAAGCGCCCGCGCGGCCAACTCGCCGCTTCTTCAGCGACGAGGACAAGCGTGCCATCGTGATGGAGACCGACCAGCCGGGCGCCAGTGTCTCGTCCGTCGCACGCAAGCATGGGATCGTCACAGGTCTGCTGTTTCGCTGGAGGGTGCAGTTCGGCGTGGCGCAGAAGAAGCGGGCAAAGCTCGCGCCTGTCGCGATGGCGGATGGCACGCCGGCGGCGCTTTCGTTGCAGAAGTTCGTGCAGCCGCCGAACGGAATGATGGCCGTCGATCTCTCGGACGGGCGGCGGGTGTTCGCGCCGACCGGCAGCGACCCGGATGACGTGCGGGCACAGGCCGCATGCAGCGGAACCGCATCATGCTGATCGTTCCGGCTGGCGTGAAGGTGCATCTGGCGCTGGGCACCACCGATATGAGGAAGGGACTGGATGGGCTCGCCATGCTGGTCCAGGAGGTGCTGAAGAAGGATCCGTTCTCGGGTCATCTGTTCGCCTTCCGCGGCAGAAAGGCGTCGCTGCTGAAGATCCTGTTCTGGGACGGCAACGGACTGTGTCTGTTCACCAAGCGGCTCGATCAGGGCAGCTTCGTGTGGCCGGTGATGGCGGGCTTCGACGGCTCGATCACGCTGACGCCCGCGCAGCTTGCCATGCTGATCGAGGGCATCGACTGGCGGGCGCCGGAACGCGTATGGAAGCCCGCACTGGCGGGCTGAGAACGCGCCGCCAAACGGTTCTGAATCACCTGGAATCGTTGGGTTCCGGCGGGTCTTGTGATAGAATCGGTCATGTTGATCGATCTCGACGACCTGCCATCCGATCCGGCGCTTCTGCAGCGTCTCGTGCGCGACATGGCGGCTGTCGTCGAGAGCCGCGACGGGGAGATCGAGCGCCTTCAGTCCATCATCAAGAAGCTGCAGCGAGCGCAGTTCGGCCGCCGCTCCGAGCGCTTCGATGCCGATCAACTGGCGCTGGCGCTGGAAGACCTCGATGCCGATATTGCCCGCATCCGCGAAGGCCAGCCCACTGTCGGCAAGGTGGCGAGGGAACGTCCGCTCGGTCGCAAGCCGCTGCCTGACCATCTGCCGCGCGAGGATGTTGTGCTCGACGTGGACGGCATGGTCTGTGCATGCTGCGGCGGACCGCTGCATGCGATCGGTGAGAGCCAGGCCGAGATGCTCGACTGGGTGCCGGCGCAACTTCGCGTGATTCGCACCATCCGCCCCAAATACGCCTGCCGCGTCTGCGAGACCGTGGTGCAGGCGCCGGCGCCGGAGCGGCTGATTGCCGGCGGGCTGGCGACGCCGGCGCTGATCGCACAGGTGCTGGTCAGCAAATATTGCGATCACACGCCGCTTTATCGCCAGTCGCAGATCTTCGCCCGCCACGGCGTCGATCTCGCCCGC
This sequence comes from Consotaella salsifontis, assembly GCF_900167365.1. Lineage (GTDB taxonomy): Bacteria > Pseudomonadota > Alphaproteobacteria > Rhizobiales > Rhizobiaceae > Consotaella > Consotaella salsifontis. The sequence goes on from NZ_FUXL01000027.1 coordinate 18,412, forward strand.
TCGACGCTTGCGGGTTGGGTCGGCGGCGCCTGCTGGTGGCTCGAAGCTCTGCACGAGCGCTTGGCGAAGTCCGTGTTCTCGTCCGACCATCTTTTTGCCGATGACACGCCGGTTCCGGTGCTGGATCCTGGCCGAGGGCGGACCAAGACGGGGCGGTTGTGGGTCTATGCCCGCGATCAGCGCGGATGGTCGGGGCCTGAGCCGCCGGCGGCGGTCTATCTGTTCGCGCCCGATCGCAAGGCGGAGCGTCCGGCTGCGCATCTCCAACACTTCAGGGGCGTGCTGCACGTCGACGGCTATGCCGGCTTCGAGCCATTGACCGGTAAGGGAGACATCGTTCTCACCGCCTGCTGGGCACACACGAGGCGCAAGTTCTACGATGTGGCTCAGGCTACCAACTCGCCGATCGCGGCCGAGACCTTGCGCCGGATCGGCGAGCTCTATGCCGTCGAGGCGGAGGTGCGCGGCCAGTCGCCGCCGCATCGCCTTGCGGCGCGGCAAAGCCGGTCCAAGCCCATCATCACTGATTTGCGCGCTTGGCTGGATGCTCAGCTTGCACAGATCTCCGGCCGCAGCACGCTGGCCGAAGCCATCCGCTATGCGCTCTCGCGCTGGCAGGGCCTGGCGCGCTTTCTCGAGGACGGTCGCATCGAGCTCGACACCAATCCCGTCGAGCGTGCAATCCGGCCGGTCAGCCTCGGTCGCAAGAACCATCTGTTTGCGGGTAGCGACGGCGGTGGCGAACGCTGGGCGATCCTGTGCTCTTTGATCGAGACCGCCAAGTTGAACGATGTCGAGCCTTACGCCTGGCTCGTCGACGTGCTGCAGCGCATGGTCGACGACCATCCCGCCAATCGCCTCGACGAGCTTCTGCCCTGGGCCTGGAAGGCTGCAAGATCCGTCAAGTCGTGACATCACGTGTATCAACCGGACGGATACCACTGCGCCCTCCCGCAACGCCCAGCCTACCGCCGTCAATATCCGCAACCCCTCTGGGCCGCGCTGAAGCACGATCGACCTCATGGCTGGCCTTCCGTCGGAGTGATCCGCACAAACAGCCCGTCCGGCGGCGGCTTCCGGGGAGAGAATAGGCGCAGCAAGGACGCTGCCGCGGCTGCACCGGTTTGCCCGTCAGCACGCCGTGGGGCAGCAGCCGGCGTGACGTTGCTGCTCCGAACGAATAGCGGCGACTGCGTCCAGTCGACAGGGGCAGCGGCAATTTCAGGGTAAGAGCCAGACGCATCGGCGCCGATCATCGGCGCGAGCTTTGCCACATAGGTCTGCGTTTCAGCCGGCAGTGGACGGCCGAGGAGCAGGTTCTCCTCGTAGCGCCGGGGACCCGCATTGTAGGCGGCGAGGAAGCCGGGCGAGCCGTAGCGATCGAGCATCGTGCGCAGATAGGCGGTACCGGCGAGGATGTTATCGCGGGTGTCGAACGGGTCCGATCCCAGACCCATTTCGGTGCGCATCTGCTGCCAGGTGTCCGGCATAACCTGCATCAGTCCCATGGCGCCGGCCGGCGAGATGGCGTCGGCGTCGCCGTTGCTTTCGGCGGCGATGACGGCGCGGATCCAATGCGGCGGGATGCCAAAGCGCTGTGAAGCTCCGGTGATCGCGGCGCCGACTGGATCGACAGTCGCGATGCGCTCCGGCGGGAACACCTGCGCTCTTCCCACGCTCGGAGAGGCCATAGCAAGCAAGAGACCTGGAACGAGGAGAAGCCGCCAGCGACAGCTCGGTGCCCATCGCCTGCTTTGATTCCGGCCAAGTGGCGCGAGTGTCGTCTCTGTGCAGGGGGGCGGGCCGAAAGCGCGCCATCCGGCACCGGTCGCAGAGGCGGCATCCGCGCCGGTCACCATGCCGGCCTCCGCCATTCGAAGCGGCCGTCGCCATCTGTGTCGGTGACGATGGGAATGGCGCGGCCGATGACGGTGCTCGCCGGAAGCGGGCCAAAATATCGCCCGTCGAAGCTGTCGCGGACGCTCGTGTTCATCAGGAAGACGTCGCCCTCGGCGATGCGCCGGCAGCCCTGCCAGCGTGGAAGCGGGCGACCCATGCGGTCGCCGTCGAGCGCTTCTCCGACGGATTTGCCGTCGAGCGTGATCCTGCGGCCGTCGCGGCAAACGTTCTGACCAGGCAGGCCGAGGATGTGCTTGATCAGCGGCACGCCGCGCGGGAGATAGTCACGATCGGCCATAAACCGTGCCAGCGGTTCCGGCGGCATCGCGGCGACGAGATCGGCGGCCTCGAGCGTGTCTGCCGGCATGATCCGGTAAAGCCCGATCGGCGCGCTGGCCGAGGCGTTCCAGAGCAGTTTTGGCGCCGACGGGGTGGCAAGCGAACCGCCGACGAGCGCTACCGCGACGCAGCTCGCGGCGAGGATGGCCGCGCGCGTCATGGCATGCGCTCTCCCGATAGATCTGCACGCGCCTCTCCTTCGCCGTGCCGGTCGTCGGTGATCCTCTGGCGCAGTTGGTACGCCGAATGCTGTTCGCGAGTGTAGACCCGCGGCTCGTGACCAGCGGTGAGGCGGTTGTGAACGTGCCGCCAATAATCCGGCGCGACGGTGCATGGATCGATGCCGAGGGCCTCGACGGCATCGATCATCTGCAACACACGCTCGACCTTCGGCCAGCCGGCGATCTTGAGCAGGATATCGCTGCCCGGTCGCACGAAGGGCAGCGTCTGATAGGGCTCGCCGGGTGCAACCGCGCGCACGATGTCGATCCGCGAGATCACTGTGCCATAGTCGTTCGCTGCCCAGCGGACGAAGGCGAAGACGGCGCCGGGAGCGAAGAACAGCAGGCGCCGGCGGCGATCGAGATGCTGCTCGCCCGCCTTGCGGCCGAAGCGGATCCAGAACTCGATCTTCTTCTCGATCCAGGTGAGCTCGACGCAGGTCAGGTCGTCGAGCGGCTGCGTTTGAGTGCCTGTTCCGGCAGATGGATCGCGCCTCATCGGGCGCCTCCATAGTCGCAGTCCCATGCGCGCGCTGGCGGGAGCCCGCGAACTGCGTCACAGTGAACGACGAGATGGCGGCGGACCGGGTGCTGGTTGGACGAGGCGTCGCGGCCGCGACGTGTCGGTGCTCTCCGTTGCACGTCGCTTCCCGGCCGTGCCGAGCGTGTCAGCCTGTTATTGGGCAGGTCCGGGTCGCTCCTGCCGCGAGCGCTTCCTCCTTCTTTCCGGAAACCCTTATGGCCACCGCTATGGCTGCCGAACTCGGCTCCATGGCCAAGCCCAACGTGCCCGTTCCCCGGCCCTTGCTGCGGCCTGTCGAGCGCGCTTCCGCCGGCCTTGTCCACCGGCGGGCAAATCGTGGGGTCCGTTAGTAAGATTCCGAAGGAATCTACGTTAGTAAAGTTACGGGCGCCGCAAGCCGCTGATCGCGCTTGCGAAACGGGCGATCTTGGTCCCCGATAGCACGAGGATCCGGTCCCCGATAGCACGACGGGTCGGGTCCCTGATAGCACGAGACGATTCACAGCTTATCCCCAGCTTGTACACAAGCAGATGGAGCACGAGACGGTGCGCCGAACGCGGCCGCGCCGATCGGCGCGAAGGACAGCCGGGCGGGGGCGTCCTCGATCTGCTCCAGCGTGAGCCGGTAGCCTGGCAGGCGCTGGCGGCGGACGATCTCGCGCAGGTCGTAGGCAAAGTGCTTCAGCGGCGAGAGGCTGCCGGACTTGGCGTGGAGATGCTGGAGATCGAAGCTCCAGCCGTATTGCTGCCGGCCGCCATGCTTGCGCACGAGACGGTAGAGCCAGCGCTCGAGCCCGCCGGTCAGCGCGAAGTATGCCCGGTCGATGGTAAGGACGAGCGCATCGTCGAGGACGGCGGCATAGAACCAATCCGGCAGGATCAGCTCCAGGCCGAGCGGCCGGCCATGGGCGTCGGCCTTCTCCTTCCATTCGTTGATCCAGGAGAAGCGATGCATCCGCCGCTCGGCCGGCTGGCGGATCGAGGTGGCGATCGTGGTCGACTGCAGCCGGTCGAGCGCCGACTTGAGGCGGGCGTAGTCGCGCAGCGACACGCCACGGCCGGCGAAGGTGAGGATATCATAGGGTGTCGCGGCCATCAGCCGCGAAGGGCGAAGTCCGGCATCGCGGGCCCCGACGATCTGCGAGGCCGCCCAGATCAGCACGTCGGCATCCCAGATGGTGGCCATCCCGTGCTCAGGCACCGCCTCGACGCGGATGACGATGGTGCCAGCGCGATAGTCGATCGGCGCCAGACGCTTGGACTTGGCCAGAGAGAAGAACGGATAGGCCATGAGGTCCTGGGCGTCGCGCGGGGCAAGATCACCGGGCAGCGCCCGGAAGAGATCGAGCTGCTCGCGTTCGGCCTTGTGGGGATGAGCCGGCATCAGCGGGCGTCGCGCCCAGTGGTCCGCAGCAACGGCGAGGCATGCCGCTTGGCGGGAAGCAGCGAGCCGCGCGGATCGGAAGTCGAGGTGACGGCGCCGCGGTCGGCCCAGGCCTGGAGATCGTCGAGGCAATAGACGACACGGCCGCCGAGCTTGCGGTAGGCGGGGCCGGTGCCATAGGTGCGGTGCTTCTCGAGGGTGCGGCCGGAAAGACCAAGGAAGCGGGCGGCTTCGGGCGTGCGGAGATAGCGCGGCGGCAAGCCGGGGATGGTGGGCGTCATGATCGGGCCTTCGAGGGTTGAATGAGGCCGCCGGCGATCGGCGGCGAACGAAGGCCACGGTGGCGGAGAAGCGCCGCGCAGAGGGAGGGCGAAGAGGGAAAGCGAAAAATCGCCCCCTCGGCGGCAAAGGGTCAGTCGTGGCGGCGATGGCGGAAGAGATCGCGATAGCCGCCGCCGACCAGGCGGGTGCCCTCGCGCACGAGCCGTTTGACCTTGTCGCGCAGAGACGAGGTCTTCCACATCTCGTCGGCGAGCCGACCGGCACCGAACAGGACCGCAGCGATCTCGCGGTGGGTGGCGCCACAGCTTCGTCCGTCGAAGGCCTGCAGCGCTTGCCGGATGGTGTGGCGCCGCTGCGGCGTCAGCCGATCGTCGGGCGGAATGCGGCGACCGGCGAGCACATGCCGGTAGCGCTCCAGCGCGCGCAGCCGGTCAGGAAGATCGGCATCCAGCGGAACGATGGCGGCAAGGGCATCGTCGGCCGCGATGCCCGGCAGAACGAAGACATGGAGGGAGGAGAGGCCGGCGCCGAAGGCAAGGTCGAGACCATCAGTGCCAGCCGGAGCGGCGCCGGCGTCAGGCGGCGGAGCAACCTCGCCGGCAACAGGGGCAAGAACCGGCTTCTGCGTCAGCAGCACCGTCGCCGGATCGACCTCGGCCGTCCAGAACACCGTCGCATCGTTCGCCGTCTCGCTCGGTGCCGTTGGGAAATCGGATCCCCCAGCGCAGCCGCATCAGGCGCGCCAGATGCGCGGCGTTGCGCGCATGGTCCTGCACCTCGGCAAAGTCGCGCTGATAGTCCGGATTGCGGCGCAGGCACTCCCAGGCGAGATCGGAACCCGTGAGATCGTCGAGATAGTCGTAGTCGGACGAAGACCGCCATCGCGATGCATCAGGCACCATGGCATCCTCCTTGCCGCAAAACGCGCGGCTGCTGATGCCTTGAAAGATTCCCGCTGCGATTGTGCTTGGGAAGTCCGCCTGCCGGCATCACCCGATGCGGCGCCAGCATCACGGGGTGCAGTCAGTGCTGCTCTTCGCGCGCGAGAAAGCGATAGCCGGTCGTGCTCATCCAGCGGGCGCGGGCGAGATGGGCCTCATAAACATGCCTTGCGCGCTCCGGCTCCCGTGCCGGATCAAGCCCGAACAGCACAGCAGCCACCTCCTGCCAGTCGGCGCCGTCGGCCGCCGCGTCGAGAAGCCGCACGTAGAGCTTCACATGCGCGCGGTCGTAGTCGGTCAGCCCGTCGCTCTCGGGCGGCGCATCGTGTAGTGGCGAAGTGATCATGGCGGCCCTCGCAGAGGCTCCAGCGTCGGCGCTGCGATAGCACGGCGGC
>NZ_FUXL01000001.1:0-75877 GCF_900167365.1 Consotaella salsifontis
ATGCTGGCCTCCGTCTCCAGCCAGCATGTTGAATCAGATTGGCGCCTCCGATGGAATCCTCTTCCGATTCTGCCGAACTTCATCCCGCTCTAGAGCCGGGACCGGCATTGCTGGTCGCCGGCTTTTCGCGTTGCTGCCTCATACTTCCAAACCGACGAAGCGACCTGTCAGTCGCTCCCGGTCCAACAGAAGACTCAAGCGCCGCTCGGGCTGTCCGCCCAAGCGCAAAGTATCGCCCCTACGTTCGCCTGCCTCAGCCGCGATTGCGCGTCGTTAGGAAGTGGATCGCCGGATAGGTCTTCTGCGCGTAGGACAGCTCCCAGCTGTTCCTGGCGAGGAAGACGGGGCGTTCGGATCGATCCAGCGCCATTGCACCCCGGTTCGATTCGATGAAACGCGTCAGGTCCGCCGGATCGTCCGCCGCCACCCAGCGCGCCGTCTCGAAGCCGGCGCTCTCCAGCGCGACGGGAACGTTGTATTCAACGTCGAGGCGCGAGGTGAGAACATCGAGCTGCAAGGCGCCAACGACGCCCACCAGCCAGGCCGAGCCGATCATCGGGCGGAAGACCTGCGTCACGCCCTCCTCGGCAAGGTCGGACAGGGCGCGGGCGAGCTGCTTGGTCTTCATCGTGTCGGGCAGGCGCACGCGGCGGATGAGTTCCGGCGCAAAGCTCGGAATGCCCGTCACCGAGATGTCGGAGCCTTCGGTCAGCGTGTCGCCGACGCTGAGCGTCCCGTGATTGGGAATGCCGACAATGTCTCCGGCCACCGCCTCCTCGATCACCTCGCGTTCGCGGGCAAAGAAGAACATGGGCGCGGCGATCTTCATGTCCTTGCCGGTGCGCACGTTCTTCAGCTTCATGCCCCGCTTGAAGACGCCCGACGTCAGCCGCACGAAGGCGACGCGGTCGCGGTGGTTGGGGTCCATGTTCGCCTGGATCTTCAGGACGAAGCCGGAAACCTCGGAAGCGGCGGGCTCGATCGGCTTGGGCTCCGCCGGCTGGGGCAGGGGAGGCGGCGCGAAGGCGCAGATTGCGTCAAGCAGATCGCGCACGCCCACCTCGCGCATGGCCGAGCCGAAGACCACTGGCGTCATATGGCCTTCGCGGTAGGACTTGAGATCGAAGCTCGGCAGCGAGGAGCGCGCGATCTCCAATGCCTCGATCGCCGGGCCGAGGACTCGGTCCTCGAGGTGGCCCGACCCCATCATGAAGTCATCGAGAGAATCGAACTCCTTGCGCGACCTGGCATTGGTCGTCATCGCCACGGGGCCGTCGCCGCTCACAGAGACGATCCCCTTGAAGTCCGTGCCCATGCCGAGCGGCCAGGTCAGGGGGGCGACGTCGAGGGCCAGCGCCTCGATGATCTCGTCGAGGATCTCCAGCGGGTCGCGGCCCTCGCGATCGATCTTGTTGACGAAGGTGATGATGGGAATGTCGCGCAGGCGGCAGACCTCGAACAGCTTGCGCGTCTGAGCCTCGATGCCCTTGGCCGCGTCGATGACCATGATGGCCGAATCGACTGCGGTCAGCGTCCGATAGGTATCCTCGGAAAAGTCGGCGTGGCCCGGCGTGTCCAGCAGGTTCAGGATGAGCCCGTTGTATTCGAAGGTCATCACCGAGGAGGAGATGGAGATGCCGCGCTTCTGCTCGATCTCCATCCAGTCCGAACGGGTGCGCCGCCGCTCGCCGCGTTCCTTGACCTGACCGGCGAGCCGGATCGCGCCGCTTTCGAGAAGCAGCTTTTCCGTCAGCGTCGTCTTGCCGGCGTCGGGGTGGGAGATGATGGCGAAGGTGCGCCGGCGGCTATGCCCGGTGGCGGCGTCGAACAGCGCGTCCTTCGCGGAGCCGTCCGGGCTGCTGGCGAGGGAGGTGTCGGAAGTGTCCAATGGTCAACCTATGGCAAGTGACAGGCCGTGGTGGCGGCGGAAATGTCTGAAATGGCGTTGCCGGATGCTCTAAGCGTCTTTGCCCGCTCTTTCCAGCATCGCGGGTCTCACGCGAACAGATTGAAGGTGGCGACTGGAGTTTGGCGGAGCGTAATCGAAAACGCCTTATTCTTGCAGCCGTTTGCACCAAAACGTTCCAACAATCAAAGGGAATGGAGAGACAGGGCTACGCAGGCGGGATGATGAGCGCCACCTCGGTGGCGCCAAGGACCCGCAGTTCGCCTGGAGCCAGGCTTTCCGGCAGGACGAGCTGCCCAATCCTGTCGCGATGGAGCGCCTCGACATGATTGCCCACGGCGGCGAACATGCGACGGACCTGATGATACCGGCCTTCGGTGACGGTCACATAAGCTTCCGTTGCCGAGAGCGGCTCCAGGATTGCCGGCAGGAGCGGTTTGTCCTCTCCCTCCAGAAGCAGCTCGCCCGCGGCGAAGATGATGGCCTCGTCACCCCTGAGGGGGCGCGCAAGCGTCGCGCGATAGCGTTTGGCGACATGATGCTTGGGCGAGATGATGCGATGGAGAAGACCGCCGTCGTCGGTCAGCAGAAGCAGACCGGACGTGTCCTTGTCCAGCCGCCCGACCGTCGAGAGCGCGGGTTCGCGCCGTCGCCAACGCGGCGGAAGAAGATCGTAGACGAGCGGCCCGGCCTCTTTGCGCGAGCAGGTGCAGCCGACCGGTTTATGGAGCATGATGGTCATGCCTGGGGGCGGGTCCAGCGGCTCGCCGTCCACCACCATGCGCCCTGCGAGATCGTCGCTGATTGCGATGCGCTCGTCCGCCTTGCTCAACGGTGCGCCGTCGAGGGTGATCAACCCGACGCGGGCAAGATGCTCGATCTCCTTGCGCGAGCCGTAGCCCATGTTCGAGAGCAGCCGGTCCAGCCGCAGACGCTTGGCGGGCGACGTCATTTCACGGCCTCGAAGATTTTGTAGCCGTTCTCCTCGGCCACCGAGCGAACATTGCGGAAGGCCTCTTTCAGAACCGCCTCGTAGGGGAGGTGGCGGTTCGCCGTAAGCCACAGAACGCCTCCTTTCCGCAAGGATCTCGAAGCCTTGCGAATGAAGTTCTGACCCAGGTTGCGGTCCTCCGTGCCCGCGTCGTGGAACGGCGGGTTCATGACCACGAAATCGAGGTCGGTCATGTCCGCGTCAGGCTTCAGGATATCGGCCCAGAAGAAACGAGCGCGATCGTCCTCGATGTTGCGCCGGGCGCAAGCCACCGCTCGCCTGTCGATATCGATCAGGTCGTGGCCCGTGACGGCCGGAGAGGCCAGCACGGCGCGAGAGAGAATGCCGACGCCGCAACCGAAGTCCGCGCCGCTCCCCTTTAGGGGCGGCAGGTGCTCCATAAGCAGGGCGCTCGCGGGGTCTATGCGGTCCCAGGCGAAGATGCCGGGCTGACTGACCAGCCCAAGAGGCTCGACCACACGCGGGCTGCCTTCCGCGATTGCCTCATCGACGCCGTGAAGCAAGTCGGGCCGGCGGCAGGAGGCGATGCGATGGTGACGGCGGGATTCTTCGGCGACCGAACAGCCGAAGCCTTCGAGCTCCTTGCGCAGGCGCGTGCCGCCGCGGTCCTTGGGCGCGGCAACCGTGAAAGCCGCGCCCTCCTTCAGTGCCTTGAGAGCGAGCGCCATCTCGTAGCGCCGCTCCACCGTGCCGCGCGGCGCCAGCATCGTCAGCTCGTCAAGGCTTTGGGGTGCCTCCTGCTCCAGTGCTGCTGCGCCGGGAACAAGCGGGGAAAATTGGTGCGCGCCCATTGTGGTGGAGGCAAGCTCCGGCGGCAGGTCGCCATAGACGCCGGCCATTAGCGCCACGTCACTCATCTGCTGATCAACTTCGCTCATGGCCCTCTATAGCGGGCGCGCCGCGATCACGCGAGAGAGAGCCGGTAAAGTGGAGCCTTCTCTTCGTCCGCTGCGGGCGCCATTGCGTCGCGCCTTGAGCCGGAACCGTCTTTTTCAAGATGATTCATGACCACGGTGGCGAGCTCGACGAGAAGACGGCGATGCATCTCGCTGATCTCCGGCCTAGCCACCTCGTCGACGACGGCGATGGTGCCGATGGCGTGCCCGTCGCTGGATACGATGAGCGGAGCCCCGGCGTAGAACCGGATATGCGGCGCTCCGGCAACGACGGGATTGTTCGAAAACCGGACGTCCTGGCTCGCATCGCCGACCACCATCACCGCGCGGCCCTGGATGGCATAACGGCAGAACGAGATGGCGCGCGGGATGCGATCCGCTGTCACGCCCAGAGCATCAAGGCCGGACGAGCCGATGAAGGTTTGCTCCTGATCGTCCAGCAGCGAAACCATCGCCGACGAGGTCCCGAGAATTCGAGCGGCGATCTCGGCGATCGCGTCGAAAATTGCCGTATCGTTGACCGCGTTGCGGGCCTGTTCGACAGAGGCGAGGCGCTTCTTCTCGTCGAGAAGGTTCACCTCGTCCGGATCGGCGCAAAGGCGCCGTGTCACCACGCTGTTGCGGCCCGCGCGCTTGGCATCGTAAAGCGCGGCATCGGTCGTTGCGACGAGCTCCTCGCTTCGTGCTTCGTCCGGGTTTTCCGAAGGATCGTAGGTGGCGTGGCCGATGCTGACGGTGACGACGCCATAGCCGATATTGGCCTGATGCTCGATCCTGAGCGTCTCTATGGCGGTGCGGATGCGCTCGGCTGCGGTCCTGCCGCCGGTCCGATCCGTGTCGGGAAGCAGGACGACGATTTCCTCGCCGCCATACCTCGCCACGAGATCGCTGCCACGTCCGAGCGTGCCCGCCGTCACCGCCGCGACCCGCCTCAGGCATTCGTCCCCGGCAAGATGGCCATAGAGGTCGTTGAAGCCCTTGAAGCGGTCGAGGTCCATGATGAGCAGCGACAGCGGCTTGCGTGTGCGCCGGGCGCGGCGCCATTCCTGCGTCAGGGCCTCGTCGAAGCGGCGCCGGTTGGAGAGTCCGGTCAGGCCGTCGATGTTTGAGAGTTGCCGGTATCGCTCCTCGCTTTCGCGGCGTAGTGCGAGTTCGCGGATCAATCGGAAACCGACGAAACCCAGAACGGCGTTCAGAACCAGAAACAGCCCGCCGAGCAGAAACGTCGTCTTGTACCAGTCGGCATAGATGTCCTCGAGCGACATACCGACCGCCAGGATCAACGGCAGGTTCTGGAAACGCATGAAGTTGTAGGCGCGCGGATTGCCGTCGATGATGCCGCGTCCGATGAAAAGCCCTGGCTCGGCCGTCGCGAAATGGCGGAAGACGCCGCTGTTGGCGATGGTTTCCCGGCCGGCTCGTTCGGTCTGCGGGAAGCGCGCCAGCACCGCGCCGTCCGAGCGAAGCAGCGCGATCGCCTGGTTCGGGCCGAGGCGCACCGTCTCCATCTCGTCCACCAGATAGGTGACGTAGAGGAGGCCGACGGCAACGCCAACGAATCTCCCATCGGCCTTGTTCAGCCGCCGTGCCACCGCAATGACCGTATTCTGGGTGGCGGGATCGACGAACGGCTCGCTGATGTACGTCACCAGCGCGCGGCTTCGCGACAGCCGGATGAAAAAGTCTTGATCGCTATAAGAGGTTCGGCTGCTCGGTCCGGAGCTTGACTGGTCGACGACGGCGCCGGACGAATCGAGGATGAGCATCCTGCCCGCGATGGACGGCAGGTTCTCAAGAAGCACCGCATGACTTTGCGATAAGGCGCTGAAATCAGAGGTCTGGAGAAGATCCAGCACCCTGTCGATCATGTCGATCTGCCGCTGAAAGTCGCGCCCCAGAGCCGCCATCACGTTGTCGCTCGCCACGGCGGCCTCTTCCCAGGCGTCGCGCCGCAACTCGATCAGCATATATCCAAAAATGGACATCATACCGGCGACGACGAGCAGGATGAGGCCGTTGCGCGCCCGGAGACTTAACCATGCGCGGTTTGAGCTCGTTCTCGCCGTGTGCACCGTCTCTTCCCGCCTCGCCGGACCCTCGTCGCGTCAAGCGCGGAATGGTCCTTTCCTCCTTTCTCATAGTCGATCAGATTTAACGAAGCGTGATCTTGTGGAGGGTACTTAAGCGTTTATCTCTAAGCGTAGCTGACTAGATTTGCAATTTCCGGTACATATCGCTTTCGTCCGTGAGGCGCTGATAGAATATATTTGAGATGTATTATGGTGACGGAGAGGGGCGCGGATGCTCTCCTGAGCACCGACTGGTAATCAGATCGCCTCGACGAAGCTTTCAAGGACCCGCTTCTGTCCGGCCTTGTCGAAATCCACAGTGAGTTTGTTTCCTTCGACAGCGGCGACCGTGCCATTGCCGAACTTGAGGTGGAACACGCGGTCTCCCACCGAGAAAAGGCTTTGCTCGGTCGATACCGATTTGGCGACGAGCTCGCCCGCGATCTCGCGCGGGCCTCCAGCTCTCGCTGACGAGTAGAGGCCGGCCCCCCGGCGCGGCGGCTGGTTGTGTCCCCGGCGGGCGCCCGCGCCATCACCCATGCGGCCGGCAAAGCCGGGTGCCTCGGACTGCCGGCCTGAGCCCAGGCCCGCCCCCCGCGCGTATCGATCCGCCTTCGCCTTTACTCCGTCATCGGTGTAGTCGATGTCTCGCACCCGGCCTCCCGACCAGCCGTCTCCATGGCGCGCGCCGGTTCCCATGCCGCCCGTCGCCGCCTGCGCTCGTCTCCAGCCTGGCGTGTGATAGGCGCCTTCGCTGAAGCCGGCCGAACCATCCCAGCGGCTCGCGCCGTACCCGCCGAAGCCGCTGGCGCCATAGCCGCCATAGGAGGTTGACGGCTCCATCACCTCGACATGGTTCTCGGGCAGCTCGTCGAGAAAGCGCGAGGGGATGGTGGATTGCCAAAGCCCGTGGATGCGCCGGTTCGAGACGAACCAGATCTTGACGCGCTTCTTTCCGCGCGTGATGCCGACATAGGCCAGTCGCCGCTCTTCCTCGAGACCCGAACGCCCGCCCTCGTCCAGCGCGCGTTGGTGCGGGAAGAGCCCTTCCTCCCAGCCGGGGAGGAAGACGACCTCGAACTCCAGACCCTTGGCCGAGTGGAGCGTCATAATCGTGACCGCGTCCAGATCCTCGTTCTGGTCGGTCTCCATGACCAGGGCAACGTGTTCGAGGAAGGCGGGAAGGGATTCGTATTCCTCCATGGAGCGGATCAGCTCCTTGAGGTTCTCGAGACGACCCGGAGCCTCCGCCGAGCGATCGTTCTGCCACATCTCGGTGTAGCCCGATTCCTCGAGGATCTGCTCTGCAAGCTCGGTGTGCTTGACGCGGCCGAGCGCTTCCGACCAGCGGCGCATTCCCGTCACCAGTTCCTTCAGGGCAAGACGCGGCTTGGGCTTCAGCTCCTCCGTCTCCACCACTTCGCCGGCGGCGGCGATGAGCGGTATGGAACGTGATCGGGCATAATCGTGGAGCAGGCGCAACGTCACGTCGCCCAGGCCGCGCTTCGGCGTGTTGACGATGCGCTCGAAGGCGAGATCGTCGGCAGGTTGGCAGACGCAGCGGAAATAGGCGAGGGCATCCCTGATTTCCATGCGCTCGTAGAAGCGCGGGCCGCCGATGACGCGATAGTTGAGGCCGAGCGTGACGAAGCGGTCCTCGAACTCGCGCATCTGGAACGATGCACGCACGAGGATCGCCATGTCATTGAGCGCATGACCCTGGCGCTGGAGCTGCTCGATTTCCTCGCCAATGGCGCGCGCTTCCTCCTCCGAGTCCCAGGCGGCGTGAACCTCGACCCTTGCATCCTCGGGATCCGCGCGCTCGGTGAACAGCGTCTTTCCGAGCCGGTCTTCGTTATGGGCGATGAGGTGGGAGGCGGCGCCGAGAATATGCGCCGTCGATCGATAATTGCGCTCCAGTCGGATGACCGCCGCGCCGGGAAAGTCCTTCTCGAAACGCAGGATGTTGTCCACCTCGGCGCCGCGCCAGCCATAGATCGACTGGTCGTCGTCGCCGACGCAGCAGAGATTGATGAGGGGCGCGGCCTCGCGGGAGTTGGCCACGATCGGAGAATAACCGAGATCGTCCCTTGCCGGCGAGGCCGGGGCGGGCTGGCTCGGCGCCGCATCGCGGCGCTGAGGGCGCTGGGCCAGAAGCCGCAGCCAGAGATACTGCGCGACGTTGGTGTCCTGGTATTCGTCCACCAGCATGTAGCGGAATTTCTTGTGGTATTCGGCGAGGACGTCGGGATGGCCGCGGAAGATCGCGATCGGATGGAGCAGCAGATCGCCGAAATCACAGGCGTTGAGCGCCTTCAGCCGTGCCTGATAATCCTCGTAGAGCTTGCGGCCCTTGCCGTTGCCGAAGGCGCGCGCGTCGCCTTCCGGGATTTCGCGCGGGGTCAGCCCCTTGTTCTTCCAGCCGTCCAGGATGTTGGCGAAGGTGCGCGCTGGCCAGCGCTTGTCGTCCAGGTTCTCGGCCTGGATGAGCTGCTTGATCAGGCGGATCTGGTCGTCGGGATCAAGAACGGTGAAATTCGACTTGAGGCCCACCAATTCGGCATGGCGGCGAAGGATCTTGACGCCGATCGAGTGGAAGGTGCCGAGCCACGGCATGCCCTCCACCTGCTCGCCGACGAGAAGGCCGATTCGCGTCTTCATCTCGCGCGCCGCCTTGTTGGTGAAGGTGACGGCAAGGATCTGCGAGGGATAGGCGCGGCCCGAGGCGAGGATATGAGCGATCCTCGTCGTCAGCACGCGCGTCTTGCCCGTTCCAGCGCCGGCGAGCACCAGCACAGGCCCCTCGGTCGTCTCGACGGCCGCTCGTTGCTCCGGGTTGAGCCCGTCGAGATAACCCGGCGCTGCGGGCGCTCCCCGCGCGGCCAAGGCGCGAGCGGCGATCGAGCCCGGTCGTGGGGCGGGTGCGGACGGCTTTTCGGAATCGGTCATGCCCCACTATCTAATGGATTTCGGGAGGAACACTAGGGGAACAGCTTCCTCATCTTGCGGCGCGACCATTGCCGCGGCGTGGCTCCGCTCCATTGAATCTCTGTGCGTTCTGCCTGGTCAACGGCTGGCGCGCGAGTGCCCGTGGCGTATCGGCGGGGGAGAGGATGACGGACACAGCGCGGGATCTTGCCGCGAGGCGGAGCGAGCTTCGCTCCAAGTTTCTGGTCGGGCTGGCCCGCGCCGCCGGCGGCGCTCTAATTTTCAGTTTGCCGACCATGATGACCCAGGAGATGTGGGACCTGGGCTTCACCATCAATCGGTGGCGTCTGGCGCTTCTCGTGATGATCCATATTCCCCTTCTGGCGCTGCTCGCCGCCCATATCGGCTTTGAGAGGACGTCGGGCTGGATCGCCTGTTTGCGGGACGCTGTCGTCGCTTACGCCCTTGGAATGGCGGTGAGCGCGGCGATACTGGGTGTCTTTGGCATTATCGGCCCCGGCATGCCCGCGCGGGAGATCATCGATAAGATCGCGCTCCAGGCGGTGGGGGCTTCGCTCGGCGCGTTGCTCGCCCGCAGCCAGCTCGGTGGCGACGAGCCCGAGCCGGAGGGGCACGGCTCGATGACCTATGCGAGCGAACTGTTTCTGATGGCGATCGGCGCGCTTTTCCTGGGGCTCAACGTTGCGCCGACGGAGGAGGTGCGGCTCATCTCCTATAGGATGACCGAGTGGCACGCGCTTGCGCTGATCGGGCTGTCGATCCTCGTCATGCACGCCTTCGTCTTTACCGTCGGCTTCCATGGCGAAGAGACCCGCACGCCTCATGCCCCCTGGTGGAGCGACTTTCTCCGCTTCACCATCGCCGGTTACGCGTTGGCCTGTCTCGTCAGCCTCTATGTGCTGTGGACCTTCGGGCAGGTCGATGGCGCTGCCTTTCCCCGTGTCCTCATGAGCACGGTCGTCCTCGGCTTCCCAACCTCGGTGGGCGCGGCAGCCGCGCGGCTGATCCTCTAGGAGCCATTAATGTCCGGCAATGACGACGAACCGCAGGACGATCGCGAGACGGAAGCCGAGCGTCAGGAAGAGCAAGCGCGGCCGAGGAAACTCGAATGGATCGTCGGCGGTCTTTCCGCAGTCTTGGTAGCGGCGATGGTTGGCGCGATTCTGTTCCAGGCGATCATGGTGGCGGACGACAGGCCCGAGCTTGCCGCTGAGATCCTCGCGATGCGCCGCACGGAGGCCGGGCTTCTCGTCGATTTCAAGGTGGTGAACCGGGGAGACGGTACTGCCGCCGAGGTCGACGTGCGAGGCCGCGTGTCAGGCGGCGGGGAAGATTCGCACCTGATGCTCGACTATGTGCCGGCAAGAGGTGAGGCGAAGGCGAGTTTCCTGTTTCCCAAAGCGGGTGAGGACGCAAGGATCACAATCACCCCGACGGGATACTCCATCCCATAGCAGGGCTCAAAACCCTGCGAGCTTGATGGCGCAAAGGCCGAAGCTGGCGATGAAGAGCGAGGCGAGCAGGCCGAGCAGGGCAGGGCGAAGGCCTTGCCTCTTCAGCTTGCCGAGATGGGTCTCCAGCCCCATCGCGGCCAGCGCCATGGAAAGAAGGAACGAGGCGAGAAAGGCTACTCCCTGGTGGATCTCCTCCGAAATGGGTACGAGCGAGTTGACCACGACGAGGGCGAGGAAGCCGAACACGAACCAGGGCATCGGCGCACCGCGCCTCGCGCGGCCTTCCCGTGGACCCTCCGCGCTGCGATCCCAGGCGGCAAAGCCGAGAGCGAGGATCAGCGGGGCCAGCATGAGAACGCGGCTGAGCTTGACGATGGTTCCGAAGTGGCCGGCCGCGTCGCCCCCCTGAAAGGCGGCCGCCACGACCTGTGCCACCTCGTGGATCGTTGCGCCGGTGAAGAGGCCGTAGGCGACAGGGTCGAGGGAGAGCAGGCGGCCGATAAAGGGCGCTGCGATCATCGCGATGGAGCCGAAGACCGTGACGCAGGCGACCGCATAGGCGACGTCCTCGTCCGAGCCCTCTGTCACCGTGTTGGTGGCGATCACCGCCGAGGCGCCGCATACGGACGTTCCCGCCGCGATGAGCTCCGCAAGCTTCCGCTCGACGCCGAGAAGTCGCCCCGCCGCCTTGGTGAAGAGAAAGGTCGCTGCCAGCGTCGCCACAACGACGGCGAGACCTCGCGCGCCGACTTCGCCGATCTGCGACAGGGTGAGCTGAAGGCCCAGAAGGATGATGGCAAAGCGCAGGATTCGCCGCAGCGAGAACGTGATGCCCGGCTTGGCCCATGCGGGGGCGCCGACGGTGTTGGCGATCACCATGCCGAGAACGATCGACAGGATCAGCGGACTGAGGGCCGCGATGCCGATGAGATTGCGCAGAGCGATGGCAATCGCGGCGATGGCGGCCGCCGTCGCCAGCCCCGGCAAGAGAGGCAGAAGAGCGCCGAGCGGCCCGGTGGGTGCGGTGTCGTCGGAGAGGCGGGAATAGGCGGTCGGGACGTCTTCTTCATGGGCCGACATGGCATGGAATCTCTTCATGATGGCGTTCGAGGCTCACATGGCACGGGCAAAACGTTCGATCTATCGAGTAATTTTTGTCAGATCGTTCTATAAAATCGATCGATTATAGATCTCTGTCCTCTAGGGGCCGCCGATGACGCTGGAACAGCTCCGCATCTTTCTGGCTGTCGCCGAAGCCGAACACGTGACGCGGGCGGCCGGCGCGCTGGGCCTGACGCAATCGGCCGTGAGCGCGGCCGTCGCGGCGCTCGAGGCTCGTCACGACGTCAAGCTGTTTCACCGCGTGGGGCGCGGCATTGAGCTAACCGAAGCCGGGCGCGCCTTCGTACCCCAGGCGCGCGCCGTCCTGGCGCGTGTCGATACGGCGACGGAGGTCCTTGCTGAGCTGGGCGGACGGGTGGTCGGACAATTGCGCCTCGCCGCAAGTCAGACCGTTGCGAGCTATTGGCTGCCGCAGCGCCTGGTGCGGCTTCATGAAATCTATCCGGAGCTGGATATCAGGTTGATCGTGACCAACACCGCCCATGCGGCCGAGATGCTGGTGGAGGGGACCGTCGATCTGGCGGTGGTGGAAGGAAACGTGGATGCGCCGGCGCTTGAGGCCCAGGTGGTGGATCGCGACCGGCTGATGCTGGTGGTCGGCCCCGGCCATCCCTGGGCGACGCGCGGGGATATCGTCATCGATGAACTGGGCCGCACCGGTTGGATTTTGCGGGAAGAGGGGTCAGGAACGCGGGCGGCCTTCGAGCACTGGCTTGGGGCATGCGGTCTTCCGCTCGCCGGTTTGAACGTGGTGCTCGAATTGCCGTCGAATGAGGCCGTTCTTGCGGCGGTGGAGGCCTGCGCGGCCGCCACGGTTCTCTCCGAGCGGGCCGCGCGTCTGGCGGTCCGCTCGGGCCTTGTCGTTCCGCTGCGAATGGACCTGCCAGAGCGTCTCTTCTCCGTGATCAGCCATCGCGAGCGCTATCGCACCCGCGCGGCCTCGGCCCTCATCGAACTGCTTCACTCTGGAGGGTGAGGGGCTGAAGGGTGAGGAAGTGTCAGGCTTCGCCCTTGGCGCCGCCGAACTGCTCCCAGGCGTCCAGCGCCTGCGCGGCATACATCAGCGACGGACCGCCGCCCATATAGATCGCCATGCCGAGCATTTCCTCGAATTCCGCGCGCGTCGCGCCCATCTTCACCAACGCCTCGGTGTGGAAGCCGATGCAGCCGTCACAGCGCAGGGCGATGGCGATGCCCATCGCGATCAGCTCCTTGGTCTTCTTGTCCAGCGCGCCCTCGGCGCTGGCAGCGCCGGCCATGGCGGAGAAGCCCTTCATTGTTTCCGGGATATCCTTGCGCAGGTTGCGCACCTGAGCGGAAATCGCCCTCGTGACTTCGGGATAAGGAGTGGTACCCATCGATCTGTCCCAGTTTGATAATATTAGAAACATCTAATCTACAGGGCGGTGAACCGCAAGATGCCTCATGCCGCGTTCGCAAGGTCCCGGGCAAGAGAGGAAACAGTGATGGCGTGGAACGAGCCGGACTTGGAGGAGCCGTTGCGGCTATTGTGGGACTATATGTGCCTGATCCATCGGCCAAAACCGTGCGATGCCATTCTCGTGCTCGGCAGCTTCGACGAAACGGCGGCGGTTTACGCCGCACGGCTTTGGCGAGAAGGATGGGCACCCCGCGTCATTATGTCCGGCGGCCTGGCGCACCGGGGCGGCCTGCTCGACACAGGCTGGGATCGTGCGGAAGCCGAGGTCTTCGCAGAGGTCGCGCGAGAACACGGCGTTCCCGAAAGTGCAATTCTGAAAGAAGGGTACGCCCAAAACACAGGCGAGAATTTTGTTTTGTCGCGAAGGCTGGCTAAGGAGGAGGGGCTTTCCATCTCGGCTCTGATGGTCGTCGCCAAGCCCTACATGACGCGTCGAGGTTATGCCGTGGGGTTGAAGATCTGGCCCGAGGCAGAGCTTGTCATGCAGGCCGAGGCCGTCACGGTTGAAGATTATCTCGCGCGCGATCCGAACCCCGAACGGGTGATTCAGGCGATGGTCGGCGATTTTCACCGCATCCTGGTTTACCCGGCGCTTGGCTTTCAGGCGCCACTGCCGGTTTCACGTGCTGTGGTGGAGGCGGCCCATTCCCTCATCGCCGCGGGCTACGGCGAGCGGCTGCTTTCCGGCTGGCCGCTCCTGCCGGAGGGCGTTCGCCCTACGCTTTGAGGCGACGATCGGTGAAGTTGCGTCTGTCGCCGGCGATGGTTCGCATGAGAGCGGCGAGGTTGTCGTCCCCTCCGGCTATTTCATCGAGTCGATCGACCTGGTTGATGGCGACGAGGCGCAGCAGGTCGTCGCGGACCTGTCCGTTCTCACCGCGCGGCAGGCGCTCGACACATTGCGCGATGTCGGGCCGCGCTTCGCCCGAGCTGAGGATGCGTGCTTCGATGGCCGCCTTGTCTGCCCCCGCCGCCGGCTCGATGAAGGCATAGATGCCGACGCCCTGCTTCTTGGGGTAGGGGAACAGCGACAGCGCGAAGGCGGATATTTCGGCGTCCGTTGACAGCCGCTCGGCGATCTTCCTGCCGTCGCTGTCGATCCGGTCATGGGTGCCCTCGCCATCCGACCAGCGGAAGAGGCCGCGTGTCACCGCGTTGTAGACGGGCTTGCCGGTCTTCAGCCATAGGCGCGCCGGAACGCTCTTTTCCGCCAGGATGCGCTTCTCGCGGGTTGTCAATGCGGCGGAGCAGAAGCTTCTCTTCTGCTTCAGGAGGTGGCGCAGATCCTCCCGCGCCATCAGGCGAAAGAGCGCCGTGCGCTTCTTGAAGATCGTGGCGAGCTGCATGTCGATCAACGCCGCACGCCCGTCCGGCGTAATCAGCCAGTTCTGGGGCTTGGCAAGGTCGTTGTGCGTGACGCCTCGACGATGGAGCGTGCGCAGCAGTCGCTTGGCGTCGCGGAAATAGGCTTCATTGCCCATGGGCTTGGCGACGTGGAGCGGCGTGCCTGCAATCCACGACCGATAGAGCCCGTCACGGTCGACCCCCAGAAGCTCCGGCGTGTTCGGCACCCCGGCCAGCGCCTTGAGCGCCGCGATCTCGCGCCGAGCAAGATGCCAGGCAAGCGGCTTCGTCCAGGTCGCGGCGGCGGAAACGCGCCGAAAGATCACCGTTTCCTCGGGATGATCCGCGAAGGCACCAACGGCGATCTCGCTGAAGAGATCGCGTTTCAGAACGACGCGAACGGAGAAGGGGCCTCTCTGCGTCGGGCTTGGTGGAGTGGCTGCGGTCATTTCATCCGAAAGCGCTTGAATCGGCGCGTCTTCTAGCATGGTCGAGGGGCTCTTGCGAACTATGGAACGGCCGATGCCAAGCCATGATAGCGAGTGGCAAGGCTTGGCATCGGTCGTTCTTCCTTAATCACTTGATACCGACAGCCTCCCCGGCCGACCACAAAAATCGACGACCCGGCAATGGCTTGAGAAAAAGTGATCTGGTGATGGCAACTTTTCGTTAACCATATTCCTTAAGTTTTTGCGCCGCACCATCGCAGCCGCTTCAGGATATCGCCCCTCATGAAGATCACACGGACCCGCCTCTCGCTCGCCGCGACGCTGCTGTTCTTGTTGGGGGGCGCAGGCTGCACCGTCACCAACAAGTACAGCTCGGTGACGATGGCGCGGTCCATGCTGCTCGGCTTCACCAAGGACGACGTCATCATGTGCGCTGGTTTCCCAACGCGCACGCGCGTCAACGGCGACACGGAGATTTGGAGCTACGAATATAAGGATCAGGCGGGCGGCGCGACGCTGACGGCACCATTGGTGCTTGGCATGGCGACGCCGACGCTCAACTATTCGGCCGGCGGCGGCTGCAAGATGCAGGTGCTTTTCGTTGACGACCGGGTGCGTCGTCTAGCCTATGCCGGCGATAACGATTCGGCGGCGGGGCGCGACATGCTGTGTACGCCTATCGTCGATGACTGCATCAACTACGCCAATGAGAACACGCGGATTCTGGCGCATCGACGGGCGCAGATGTCGGCGATCGACCGGCAGACCATGGTCGGGGCCATTGCCAAGCCTGAGAACGCGACAGATGAGGAGGGGGCGCAATCGTCCGAGGGAGCCGCGGCCGCGCGGACGAACGATCGGGAGCCGGCGGACGAAAATCACCAAGACGGCGAGGACCATCCGGGCGCCGACCGTTGATCCGCCGCCGCAATGCCTATCCTACCCGAAGGAGACGAAGCCGAACCGGGGAGATCTGTGGATGCGGATAGAACGTCACCAGCTTTCGCCTGAGAACGACATTCCGAATTCGCCGCTGCCGCTGATCCTGGCGCGCGGCGCGGTCGCGATGCCGACGAGGCCTGAGGCGGTCGAGGAGATGGTTCGCGGCAACGGCTGGACGGGAACCTGGGTCTATACGGTCTACGACTACTGGCACTATCACGTGACCGGACATGAGCTGCTGATCTGCGTGGCGGGAACCGCCGAACTCGGCTTCGGGGGACCGCATGGCATCCGCGTCGAGGTCGCGCCGGGAGACATGGCTGTTTTGCCCGCCGGCACGGGCCATCGCCGGTTTTCGGCCTCGGCGGATTTCGCCATGGTCGGCGCCTACCCGCCTGGACAGGACGGCAGCATCACTCGTGTCGGTGCGATGGATACGGCGGAAGCGGCCGCGCGGATTGCCCGCCTCGCCCTGCCGCAAAACGATCCTCTGACCGGCGAGCGCCCCGGCATATTCGATGCCTGGCGGGGCCGAGGGGAGGCACTTTCCTGACGCCCCGAAAGCGTTTCACCCGAAGCCGCGACCAGAATGCATGGCAGTTTTTCAGGTTGGACGTCTTCCAATTTGATCCGAGAGTGCCATAGAAGGGGCCCCTTCCAACTCGAGAACGAATAGCCGCTTCCGATGTCACAGAGCTCCACCGCCGTTTCCGCTGCGCAGCCCGCACCGGAGGCGGGTGCGCCGCCCCTGCGCGAGGTGAAGCTGCCGATGATGCTGGTGTTGTCGCTGATCGTCGGCATTATCGCCGGGCTTGGAGCAATCGTCTTCAAGTATCTGATCGCGCTGATCTACAATTTCTCGTTCTATGGCGTCGTCAGTCCGTTTCTCGATACCAATTCCTTTGGTCCGCCCAGCCCGTGGGGTGCTGCCATCATCCTCGTGCCGGTGCTCGGCGGATTGATCGTTGTATATCTGGTGGAAACCTATGCGCCCGAGGCGCGGGGGCACGGCGTGCCGGAGGTGATGTACGCCATCTACCACAAGGGCGGAAACGTTCGTGGCGTTGTCGCCGTCATCAAGTCGGTCGCCTCTGCCATCTCGATCGGCACGGGCGCGTCGGTCGGTCGTGAGGGACCGTTCATTCAGATCGGCTCGTCCTTTGGTTCGACATTCGGACGGCTTCTCGGTCTCGTCCAGCACCAGAAGATCACGCTGCTTTCTGCCGGCGCTGGCGCCGGCATGGCCGCAACATTCAACACGCCGCTCGGCGGTATGCTCTTCGCTTCGGAAATCCTTCTGCCGGAAGTCTCGACGCGAACCTTTCTACCCGTCGTCGTGGCCACGGCGACCTCCACCTACACCTACCGCTACGCCATGGGAGCGGCTTCGGCCTTCGTCGTGCCGCTCCAGGACATGGGACTGGAACCGGTTAATTTGGCCGAACTAGTCGTAGCCGGGATTCTTGGCGCCATCATGGGTGTCGCCGCATGGATCTTTATTAGAGCGCTGGCGAAGGCCGAGACGGTTTTCGAGGATTCCAAGCTCAATCCCTATCTCCAGAACGTCATCGGCATGACGATCGTGGGCATCACCGGCTATGTCTTTCTGCTCGCCTCCGGCCAGTATCACGTTCTAAGCGCCGGTTACGCGACGATTCAGGCGGTCCTCAACGGCGAGCACATGGGTGTCGCGCTGCTGCTGTTGCTCTTCGTGGGCAAGCTGGTGGCAACCTGCTTTAGTCTCGGTTCGGGAGCGTCTGGCGGAATTTTCTCGCCTTGCCTGTTCATGGGGGCGACGCTTGGCGGCGCCATCGGCCTTATCGGCAATCAGCTTCTGCCCGGCTTTAACCTCTCGCCGGAGATCTTTGCGATCATCGGCATGGGCGCCATGGTCGGCAGTGCCACCAGCGCGGGCATGACGGCCATCGTCATGATCTTCGAGATGACCCGCGACTATCAGATTATCTTGCCGCTGGTTCTCGCCGTCGCCGTCGCCCTGGGAGTGCGACGTGCGCTGATCGTTGCCGATATCTACACCATCAAGCTTCGTAATCGCGGTAAGCCGATCCCCGTGGACCGCACCACCAACATGTTTCTGGTGCAGCCGGTGACGGATGTCATGGCCCGCGATTTCAAGGTGCTGCCCGCTTCGATGACTGTGGTGGAGGCGCTCAAGGAAGTGGATCCGGAACATACGCGCGTTGTTCTTTCCGATGGCAACCGCATCATCGGTTTCGTCCGCTTCCTGACCATCCCCTATCATGCTGACAGATATGCCGGTCAGACACTGGGCGAGATCGGCGAAACCGAATTCATCATTGCCGGCCAGAACTCGATCCTGAACACCGTGATGACGCGCATGAGCCGGCGACAGCGCTCCTACGCCATCGTCGTCAAGGACGTGCGCGGCGTCCCGCGTCCCGAGGATATCGTCGGCGTCATCGGCCGCGAGGAGATCG
Organism: Consotaella salsifontis; assembly: GCF_900167365.1. GTDB lineage: Bacteria > Pseudomonadota > Alphaproteobacteria > Rhizobiales > Rhizobiaceae > Consotaella > Consotaella salsifontis. The sequence continues at coordinate 18,044 of NZ_FUXL01000001.1, forward strand.
CGCGGGCCGTGGTTCGCAACCACTACGGTTGAGCTTGGCCAGCCGTATCGCGCGTCAACGGGAGCAGGGACAACATGGCGCTCGCCGAGATCTTGAATGAAAGGCGGGAACGCCGGCCGGGAATTCCCGCCGCCATCGCCGAGCTGAAATCGTTTTTCGGGGAACGGGTCGTCACCGGCGAGGACGTTCGCCGCGCTCATGCCCACTCGACGACCTATCTGCCGGCCCAGCTTTCGGATGCGGTCGTCTTCGCCGAGACCGAGGCCGAGGTTCAGACGATCGTCGGCATTTGCGGGCGACACGGCTGCCCCATCGTTCCCTTTGGCGCGGGCTCGTCGCTGGAGGGGCATGTGAACGCACCCTTCGGCGGCATCGCTCTGAACCTCTCCCGGATGAACCGCGTGCTGGCGGTTCATGCCGAGGACCTCGATTGCGTGGTGGAAGCCGGCATCACGCGCGAAACGCTCAACAGCCACCTGCGCGACACGGGCCTGTTCTTCCCCATTGATCCCGGCGCCGACGCGACGCTTGGCGGCATGGCCGCAACCCGCGCCTCGGGCACCAACGCGGTGCGCTACGGCACCATGCGCGACAACGTCATCGCGCTCAACGCCGTCATGCCTGACGGAAGCCTCGTGCGAACAGCGCGGCGCGCCAAGAAGACGAGCGCGGGCTATGACCTGACGCGACTGCTTGTCGGCTCCGAGGGAACGCTCGGCATCATCACCAGCCTCAATTTGCGGCTCGCCGGCATTCCGGAGACGATCCTCTCCGGCGTCTGCCCATTCCCGACCGTCAAGGACGCCTGCGACGCCGTCATAATGACGATCCAGAGCGGCATTCCCGTCGCCCGCATCGAGCTTATGGACGAGGCAGCGGTCGGCGCTGCCAACAGCGCGTCGAAGCTCGGCCTCGACCCGTCGCCTTGCCTGTTCCTGGAGTTTCATGGGTCGGCTGCTTCCGTCGACGAGCAGTCGCAGGCGTTTTCCGCCATCGCCGCCGAATTCGGCGGAGGCGAGGTCCAGCGGGCGACGCGGCCGGAGGATCGTGCCCGCCTTTGGAAGGCGCGTCACCACCATTATTGGGATGTTCTGACCCTTCGCCCCGGCTGCAAGGGCATTCCGACAGATGTCTGCGTTCCCGTCTCGGCACTATCCGAGTGCATCGCGGAGACGCAGAAGGACCTTGCCGCGTCGGACCTGATAGGACCGATCATCGGCCATGTCGGCGACGGAAACTTCCACGTTCTGCTCTTGATTGATACGGAACAGCCCGCCGAGATCGCCGCCGCCGAGGGGTTCATGGCGCGTCTCGCGGCCCGTGCGCTGGCTTTCGACGGCACGTGCACCGGCGAACACGGCATCGGCCAGGGCAAGCGGGGATATCTCGACGCCGAGCTCGGACCGGCAGTCGATGTGATGCGGGCGGTCAAGCAGGCGCTCGACCCCCGCGACATCATGAACCCAGGCAAGATATTCTCCTTGTCTTGAGGCGTCTTGCACTCGACAAAGCGTTGGGGTTCTGACCTATCTCGAAATGAGTCCAGCGCTTGCCCGCCGGGCCGGACCGTGAGGGATAGCGGCCGCTTGATCGATCAAGCGGATACGGGGAGAACGGATCGCTGAAGCCGCGCCGGCAAAAAGGCCGAAGAGGTTTCAGCCAAGGAGGGAGATCCTGCTCAGGGCCTTTGTCGCCATCGGCACTCTTTTGGTACTGGCGTTGGTCGCGGCGCTGGTAGCGCCTTTCTTTATCGATTGGTCCGTCTACCGAGCCGATTTCGAGCGCGAGGCCAGCCGCATTCTTGGCCGCCATGTCGTCGTCGAGGGCGAGGCGTCGGCGCGTCTGTTGCCGTTCCCCTCTGTCACGTTCTCCGACGTCGAGGTCAGGAATGACGCTGGAGAGATCGTGATGACGGTCAAGCGCTTCCGCATGGATGCCGAGCTGGCCCCCTATCTTTCCGGCGAAATCCGCATCTTCTCCATGAACCTGGAGGAGCCGAACCTCGTTCTCGGCCTGCCGCGCGAGGGCGCGATGGAGTGGGTCTTCGCCGCCCCCGACATTCCGACATCGGCGACGGTGGTTCTCGAGAACATCACGATCGAGGATGGCACCATCGTCGTGCGCAACGATCGCACGACCCGCATCCATTACCTTCGGAACGTCGAAGCCCATTTGTCCGCCCGCTCACTTCAGGGGCCACTTTCAGGCGAGGGAACGCTGACCGCAGACGGCCATCAGCTGGGTTTCTCCATCAGCACCGGCTCATCGGGGGAAGAGGGGGGATTGCCGCTGAAAGTGCGTCTTGACGCGCCCGAGGTTGATGCTGGCTTTGTCGTCGACGGCCGCGCGACGATGGAGGAGGGTCTTCCCCAAATCAGTGGATCTTTGCGCGTGTCGAGCCCGCTCGCCGCCCCCGCGCCCGCCACCGAAGGCAACGTCTTCGGCGCTGCAGAGCCGGATGAGGCGGCGACGGACCGCAGCGATCGCGTGCGGCCCGGTGGCGCCGTCCTGCCGCCGGTACAGGCCACGAGCACCATCGAAGCGTCGGCCGATGCGGTCGACCTCACCGACCTCCGCGTTTCGGCCGGGCCGCCCAAGGCACCCTATGTTCTGACCGGCGCGGGGCGATTGAACATTGCGCCCAACCCGTCCTTCGTGCTCGACCTTGAAGGCGAGCAGGTGGATGTCGACACGCTTGCGTCCGGTGAGACCGAGAGCACTGCCGGCGCCGTGGGGCTGGACGAGCGGCTGGAGGCGGTGCGCCGCGTCCTGGCGATGGTGCCGCGCCCCGAGATACCGGGAACCATACAGCTGTCGCTGCCGGTGGTCGTCGTTGGCGATACGACGGTGCGCGAGGTGTCCGTTGCCGCTTCGCCGACCGATGCGGGCTGGTCGCTCGCTCGGCTTTCCGCAGAACTTCCGGGCCGCACGCAGCTATCGGCCGACGGGACGCTCGATCTCGGGCCGCGTCTGCGCTTCAAGGGCGATCTCCTTCTGGCCTCGCGCCAGCCGGCGGGCTTCTCATCCTGGCTGTCGGGGGCTGTCGATCCTGCGGTTCGGGGGCTGAACCGTGCAGGCTTTTCAGCCAAGGTCGATCTTTCGGAAGACGCGCAGATCTTCAACGACCTGGAGGTGGACGTCGGCGGAAACACCTTGAAGGGCAGCCTGAAGCGCAGCGGAGCCAGTGGCCAGAGGGCGCTCAACGCGCGCCTTTACGGCGGAGCTGCAAACCTCGACGCCATTCAAGCGTTCTCGAAACTCTTCACCGGGCAGACCGACTCGCTGGCTGAGGCGAGCCGCTACAACGTTGCCTTCTCCGCCGGCCCCGTTTCATACAAGGGAGCCTCCGCGCGCGCCGTCGCGGCGGAATTCTCCTATGACGGCAATCGGCTTTCGGTTTCCAGGCTGTCGGTGGACGATCTTGCCGGAAGCGACCTTTCCGCCTCGGGCGAGCTTTCCGGCCTCAGGGCCAACCCGCAGGGCGATCTCTCCATCTCCGTCGAGAGCGAACGGCCGGAGGCGATCATCGACTTCCTGAGCCAGCGTCTGCCGGAAAGCCCGGTTCTTCCGGTCCTGGCGCGGCGGGCGCCGTCCTTCGGTCCACTGCGCCTCAAGGCTCGGCTGCGAACCGATGAGCATACCTCGAACGGTGTGCCGGCGCTGCGCATCACCGTGGCCGGCTCGGCGGGCGGCACCAGGATCGACAGTTCCATCGCGTTGGAAAATGGCTTTGCCATTGCCACCGAAAGCGGCCGCTACGGCGTCAATCTTGGCCTGACCAACGACGATCCGCCGCAACTGTTGACCCAGCTGGGGTTCGATGCCCTCCCTGTGGACGTGCCCGCGCCGCTCTCGCTCCAGCTTTCCCTCTCCGGCGAAAAGACGGGTCCGGCGATGTTGAGCGCGGCCCTGAGGGCGCCGGGTTCCGAACTCGCGGCCAACGGAACGGTGGAGATTTCAGCGGAGGGCATAGACAGTCTCGAAGCCTCGCTGATCGCCCGAAGCGAGGACTTCGCGTCTTGGCTTCTCGCAGGTGGCGGCTTCTTGGGCCAAACCGCGGACCTGTCGATGCCGGTCGACATGACCGCCGACATCTCCTGGTACAAGGGCGACTGGACGCTTGACGGTTGGCAGGGCTCGCTCGCCGGTGTCACGGTCGCCGGCGCGTTGCGAAAGACCGAGGAAGGTCCTGTCACCGGCGATCTCCGCCTGTCCGAATTGTCGCTGCCGTGGCTCGCCGAACTGGTCTATGGCCGGCCGCCGCTGGATCCGGACGGCGGCTGGTCATCGGCGGGATTCGGCTCGCCCTTTCCGCTTCCCGATGCGGACCTTGATCTTTCCGTGCAGCGTTTCGACCTGGGCGGGGCATCTGCCGTCGCAGGCCTCTCCGCGCATTTGTCCAACGACGCATCACAACTGCTCCTTTCCGATGCCAAAGGAGGAATCGGCACAGCCGAGATCGCGGGAAGCCTCGCGCTGAAGAACGTCAATGGCGTTGGCGGTTTCTCCATGACGGCGAAGGGCTCGGGCATCGCGCTGGACCGCCTGTTCCTGGGGCAGGACGACGGATCGATACCCGGCACGTTCGGCGGAGAAATCGCGCTTGACGCCACCGGCCAATCCTACCGGGCAATGCTCTCGGCCATGACGGGGGCGGGAGAGGTGGAGGTGCGCGATGCAGCGCTGCCGGGCATTGCCCCGACCATGTTCGGCCCCATCGTTGCGGCCGCCGACAAGGAGGGATTCGAGATCAGCCAGCGGACCGTTTCCGCTGTCGTTTCCGGCCTCGATCAGGGGGCTACGGTTCCGGTCCCCTCGGCCAGCTCCCGATTCTCCGTCGCCGGCGGCATCGCGCGCTTCGCGCCCGTGACGCTCCAGACCGACGGCGGTACGCTCACTCTCAGCGGCGAGGTCGACCTCGCCGATGCCGCCTTGCAGGGGCAGGCGCAACTGGCCCTCGACGCGGGCGACGAAAAGGTCGAGGGCGCCGACCCGCTGGTCGATTACACGATTTCTGGCAGCCTGGCGGCGCCCCGGCTTGAGGCGGACGTCAGCTCTCTGGCCAACTATCTTTCCGTTCGAAGGCTCGAGAAGGAGCAGGAGCGGGTGGAGGCGATGCAGGAGGCGCTTCAGGAAAAGCTGCGGCTGCGTCGCGAGGTCCGCTTCTACCGCTGGCGCGCCGGCGAGCGGGACAGGCTGCGCACCGAGGCTGAAGCCGTCGCCGAGCGCGAGCGCCAGGCGCTTGAGCGCCAGAAGGCAGAGGAGGCCGCAAAAGCGGCAGCAGAGGAAGAAGACGTGATCCGCAAGGCGATCGAGGATGCCGAGCGTCGGTCGAGGGAGGCTCCGAGCCAGCCGGACGGCAAAGCCTCCACGCCGAACCCCGACCTCAACTTCGATGTCTCGCCGCCATCCCCCGTCGCGCCGCGGCCGGCACCGCCAGCGCCGGTCGATCCCGCGCTTCCAGGCGTCACCAACCCGCTTCAGTTCTGATCCGTATCAGGCCGCCGTCTTCCATGTGCGGCCAAGGACGCCCAGCCAGTTCTTGTGGGCGATCTTCTCGATCAGGTCGCTGCCATAGCCACGGCTTTCCATCGCCGAGAACAGGGCCGGCAACCCGGCCGCATCCTTAATAGCCCGTGGAATCATGGCGCCGTCGAAGTCGGAGCCGAGGGCTACGCCGTCCTCGCCGAGCCGACCCAGGAGATGGTCGAGATGGCGTAGCATCGTCTCCAGCGGCGTGTTGTCGTCCATCGACCCGTCCTCGCGCAGGAAGGCGGTGGCGAAGTTGAGCCCCACGACGCCCTTCGATGCGGCGATGGCGTCGAGCTGGCTGTCGGTCAGGTTGCGGCTGACGGGACAGAGCGCGTGGGCGTTGGAATGGGTGGCGACGAGCGGCGCGTTCGAAAGCTCGGCGACGTCCCAGAAGCCCTTTTCGTTCAGATGGGAGAGGTCGAGAAGGATGCCGAGCTCGTTGCAGCGCTCTACCAGCCTCTTGCCCGGCTCCTTCAGCCCGCCGCCGACGTCGGGGGAGGAGGGAAAGGCCATGGGCACGCCGTCGGCGAAGATGTTGTTGCGGCTCCACACCATGCCGATGGAGCGAAGGCCCGCCGCATGGAGAACGTCGAGCAGCTTAAGGTCCTCGTCGAGCGCCTCCGCTCCCTCGATGTGCAGCACGGCCGCCATGGCCCCGACGGCCCACGCCGCCTCGATATCAGCCACCGAACGGCAGACCTTGAGTCGCCCCTTCGACATGCGCTCCAGACGGAACAAGATGGAGGCCATATGAACGGTCGACACCTCCGCCACCGCCTTTTCCAATGGCACGGGAAGGGGTAGCGCGTAGCCGCCCTTGGGCATCCGCGAAGTCACGTCCGCCTCGTGCGGCGAGGGCGGAAAGATCGCGAACATGCCGCCGCGCAAACCGCCCGTCTCGGCGCGCTTGAGGTCGATATGGCCGCCGGCGCCGCCGTTGAGGAAGGTCTCGAACGCGCGCGGCGTTCCTTCTTCCATGATGCGCAGGAGAACGTCGTTGTGGCCGTCGAAGACGATGGGCGAGGGCATTTTAGGCAATCCTGGGAGGCGTTAGGGAATCAAGAAATGATCGGGCGAGGATAGACCCTGGCGGCCGGGCCAGGGGAGCCGCGGCACACCGTTTCCGGTGGATCAGCGGACATAGCCCTCGCTCGCCGTCAGAAGCCGCCTCGTATAATCGGAGGCGACGGCGTGGTCCTTCAGTCCCGCCCGGTCCAGCTCCTCCACCGCCTCGCCGCCCTGCATGACCAGCAGGCGATCGCACATGTGGTCGATCACTGCGAGATCGTGGCTGACGAGGAGATAGGTCAGCTTCTTCTCGGCCCTCAGGCGCTGGAGGAGATTGAGCACCTCCGCCTGGATCGACGCGTCGAGCGCCGAGGTCGGCTCATCGAGGAGGAGAACGTCTGGCTCCACGATGAGCGCGCGGGCGATGGCGATCCGCTGGCGCTGACCGCCGGAGAGCTGATGCGGCAGGCGAAACCGAAAGCGCGCGTCGAGACCCACGTCCTTCAGCGCAGCCACCACCCGCTCCTCGCGATCCGCGAAGCGGTGGATGGCGAGCGGCTCCGACAGCACCCGGTCGACCGTGTGGCGCGGATGAAGCGAGCCGTAAGGGTCCTGAAACACCATCTGAACGCGGCGCGCGAAGGTCTTGCTTCTTCTGCCTTCTATCGCTGTGCCGTCCATCGATACGGAGCCGCCGGAAATGGGCGCGAGGCCGCAGATGGCGCGCAGCACCGTCGATTTCCCGGAACCCGACTCGCCGACCAACCCGAAGGACTCCTCGGGGCGAACGTTGAAGGAGATGCCGCGCACCGCGCGCACCTCCTGACGGCCGTGCCCGAACACCACCTGAAGGTTGCTGGCCGAGAGCTTGGGCGTGGGCGCGGCGGGCGCCTCAGCGGGAACGGCGCTCATGCCCATGCCTCGTCGCGTTCGAGAACCGGCAGCGGCTCGCGCGAGCCGCCGATTTCCGGCAGGCAGTTGAGCAGCCCACGCGTATAGGGATGCCTGGCCTCGTGGAGACGGTCGGCTGCGATCTCCTCGACAATGCGGCCGAGATACATCACCAGCACACGGTCGCAGAATGTCGACACCAGCTTCAGGTCATGGCTGATGAAGATCAGCCCCATGCCGCGCTCGCGCACCAGGGCATCGAGAATCTTCAGGACTTCGAGCTGAACCGTGACGTCCAGGGCCGATGTCGGCTCGTCAGCGATCAGAAGGTCGGGGCGCGGGATCAGCATCATCGCGATCATCACCCGTTGGCCCATTCCGCCAGAGAGCTCATGCGGATAGGCCGAGAAAACCCGCTTGGGATCGCGGATCTGCACCTCCTCCAACATGGTCAGCGCCCGCCGCGTCGCCTCGCGCGAAGAGATGCGCTCATGCACCTTCAGCGCCTCGACGAGCTGCCGCCCGACGCGCATCACCGGGTTCAGCGAGTATTTCGGGTCCTGCATGATCATGGCGATGCGTTGACCCCGCACGGCGCGCATCCGGCGCTCCGAGAGGGTCTGCAGCTCCATGCCTTCCAGTGCGAGGCGCTCGGCGGTCGCGCTGCCCGGCGAGCGGACGAGGCGCAGGATCGCCCGGCCCGTCATGGATTTGCCCGAGCCCGATTCGCCGACGATGCCGACGCGCTCTCGGCCCACGGAGAAGGAGATGCCGCGCACCGCCTCGATGGCGCCTCTTCGTGTGGCGAAGCGCACCTTGAGGTCGCGCACGTCGAGAAGCGGCGTTGATGGGGAAGCACTCATTGCCGGTTGCCTCGCGGATCGAGCACGTCGCGCAGTCCGTCACCCAGGAGGTTGAAGCCGAGGCTGACCGTCAGGATGGCGAGGCCGGGGATCGTGGCGACCCACCAGTGGCTGAGGAGATACTGCCGGCCGGTGGAGATCATCGCGCCCCATTCGGCCAGCGGCGGCTGAGCGCCGAGCCCGAGAAAGCCGAGACCGGCAGCCGTCAGGATGATACCCGCCATGTCGAGTGTCACACGGATGATGAGCGATGAGACGCACATCGGCATGATATGCCCGATGATGATGCGCAGCGTGCTCGCCCCTTGCAGCCGCGCCGCGGCGATGTAGTCAGAGCGCCGCACCGTCAGCGTTTCCGCTCGGGCGACGCGCGCATAGGGCGGCCAGGCGGTGAGTGCGATCGCCAACACCGCGTTGACGATGCCGGGGCCGAGAGCCGCGACGAAGGCAAGCGCCAGGATGAGGCGCGGAAACGCCAGGAAGATATCGGTGAGACGCATCAGCAGCCGGTCTGTCCAGCCGCCGATGGTGCCCGCAACGGCGCCGATGATCAGACCGAAGACCGGCGCCGTGACCGCCACCAGCCCGACGATGTAGAGCGTTACCCGCGCGCCAAAGACGATGCGGCTCCAGATATCGCGGCCGAGCTCGTCGGTGCCGAGAAGGTGGCCCTGCCAGCCCGGTGGCTGGAGACGATCGCCGAGGTGCTGGATGTTGGGATTAGCGGTCGCTAGCCACGGCGCGAAGATCGCCATCAGGATCAGGGCGATGATGATGGCGAGACCGACCATGGCGAGGAAGTTGCCGGAAAGGTCCGCCCAGGCGTTCCAGATGCTGATGCAGCGGGCGTGGAAGCGCGAGGTGGGTGTGTCTGTCTTGAGCCACGCCCCGAGGCCACCCTTTGACGTGTTTTCGACGGTCGTCATCGCGCCCTCGGATCGACTGCGACATAAAGAAGGTCGGACAGGAGGTTGAGACAGACGAACACGACGCCGATGACCACCGTGCCGCCAAGGACGGCGTTGAGGTCGGCGGCGAACAGCGCCTTCGTGATGTAGAGGCCAAGCCCCGGCCAGGCGAAGACGGTCTCCGTCAGGACGGAGCCTTCGAGAAGCGCGGCATAGGAAAGGACGATGACGGTGATCAGCGGCACCGCAGCGTTGCCAAGGGCATGCACCCAGACGACGCGCCACTCCGGCACGCCCTTCACCCGCGCCGTCGTCACATATTCCTGTCCCAGCTGCTCCAGCATGAAGGAGCGCGTCATGCGCGAGATGTAGGCGAGGGAGAAATAGCCGAGCACGACGACCGGAAGGACGATGTGGGTGAGAGCGTTGAACAGCACGTCCCAGGCGCCGGAGAGGGCGGAATCGATGAGGATCGAGCCGGTATGGCGCGTCACGTCAAACTCGTAGGACAGCTCGTAGGAGGTATCGAGCCGGCCAGGGCCGCCCACCCATTCCAGCTGGCCATAGAACACGAGAAGCGCGATGAGGCCGAGCCAGAAGACCGGCATCGAATAGCCGAGCAGGCCGACGAAGCGCAGCACCTGATCGGGCCAGCGCCCCTGGTTGACGGCGGAAACGACACCGGCCGGCACTCCGAAAAGGACGCCGAGGATCGTCGCCAGGGTGGCGAGCTCGAGGGTTGCCGGAAAAGCGTCGGCAAGGTCCTCGACGACAGGGCGGGCAGTCAGATTGGAGTGGCCGAAATCGCCATGGGCGACGCTGTTCACGTAGATCGCGAACTGCTCGGGGATCGGCTTGTCGAGGCCCATGGCCCGCGCGGCGGTCTCGTACTGCTCCTGCGTCGCGCGCTCGCCAACCACCGAAAGCACCGGATCGACCGGCACCAGCCGCCCGATGACGAAGGTCACCAGAAGGAGGCCGAAAAGCGTGATGACGAGGCTGAGGCCGGTGTTGCCGATATGCCGGAAGACGCGCGGCAACATGAGCCCGCCGCCGGCGCCAGCCTCCGTCAGATCGCCATGGACGGGCGCGCTCTCGCGTTGCTCACTCATGCGCGAAGCTCCTCGGTGCGCGCGTTATGCAAGCCAAACCCGTATCGTCGGACGCCTGGACCGAAGCCAGGCGCGCGGCGCCGAAGACAAGTTATCACAATCATGAACCGTGCCGCGGGTGGCGCGGCCGGCGGAAAACGCCGGCCGCATTCCTCTCGTTACTGGGCGCTCTTTGTCACCGGCCAATAGAAGGCCGAACTGACCGCGCCGCCCATGCTGAAGTTTTCCACGCCCTTGGCCGCGCCGTCCTGCTCCTGAATCTGGAACATGTAGGCGAAGGGCGACTTCTCCATGTTGATCTTCTGGATGTCGGCGTACATCTGCTTGCGCTTGTCGGTGTCCTTCTCGACCACCGCCGCCTCGACCATCGGCGTGGTCTCCGTCGCCGGATAGGCGATGCGCCAGGAGAGATTGCCCGTCAGCTGCGCCTCTTCCGAGTTGTCGGGGTTGGCGGCGAAGACGGAAGCATTGGTGTTCGGATCCGGATAGTCCGGACCCCAGACCTCCAAGGTCAGCTGCGTCTTCCGGGCGCGGTAGGCGGAAAGGACTTCCGAACCTGTGGCAGTGCGGATGTTCGCCTTGATTCCCGCCTGACCCAGTGTCGCCTGAAGTGCCTGGGCGATATCGGTACGGATCTTCTCGTTGCGCACCAGCAGCTCGACCTCGAAGCCGTCAGGGTAGCCGGCTTCCTTCAGAAGCTCCTTCGCCTTCTCAACGTCGAGCTTGTAGGGTTCGGCATCGATGGCGCCGAGAAAGCCCTTGGGCAGCAGGGTCTGATGGACCGCGACCTGTCCCTTGACGATGGTGTCGGCCATGCCCTGGTAATCGATCAGGTACTTGATGGCCTCAACCACCTTTTCGTTCTTCAGCGGCTCATAGACCTGGGTGGCGGCGAGGTAATAGATGCGGCCGCGCTGCTCGGTCAGGACCTTGAGCTGATCGTTGCTCTCGATCGCGGAGACATCCTCCGGCGTCAGGTTGCGGGCGATGTCGATATCGCCCTTTTCCAGGAGCAGACGCTGGGTCGCGGGTTCGGCGACATGGCGCACGTAGACCCGCTTCATGGCGAGGTCGCCCTTCCAGTTCGGATTGGCGTCCAGCAAGACCGACTCGTTAGGCTTCCAGCCCTTCAGCATGTAGGGGCCGGAGCCGGCGGAATGGGTGGCGAGCCAGCCATTGGCCATATCGCCATTTTCCTCATGCTCCATCGCGGCCTTTTCATCGACGATGGAGCCGACCTCGGCCGTCAGCGCATTGTAGAAGAAAGACGGCGCATAGGGCTTGTCGGTGACGATCTTCACCGCGTCGTCGCCCGCTACCGTGACGGCGGTGTCGATGTTGTCCTTGGTCAGGCCGAACTGGGTGATGATGAAGGAGGGCGTCTTGTCGAGCTTCACCACGCGGCGCAGCGACCAGACGACGTCTTCCGGCCGCACCGGGTTTCCGGACGCGAATTTCAGGCTGGTGTCGATCTTGAAGGTGTAGGTCACGCCGTCGTCGGCGACGCTCCACTCCTTGGCAACGCCCGGCGCGAGCTCCAGCGTCTTCGGGTCCAGGCCGATCAGCTTCTGGTACATGTTGTTGATGCCGTCCTGGCCGGCCCATTCGAAGCTCTGCGCAGGATCGAAGGTCTTGATGTCGTCGATGGAGTTGGCGATGACCAGCGTGTCCGCCGGCGTCTCGGCAAGGGCCGGAGCGGCAAGGCCGGCAAAGGCCACGAGGGCGGCGCCGGCAAGAAGTCCTCGGGAGTGGGCGGCGAGACGTGAAAGCGGTGAACTCACGGATGCGGGCCTTTCCAGCAAGAGCGGACGATGTTTGAGGCGGCGTGGGGCGCGCATGGCGCGCCAACGCCGAACGTTGCGAATGGACAGGCTATTGGACGCGCCAACGCATGGCAAGGAAATCTGCCCTTAAAATCGGCGTGCCCGAACATTTTGCAGTGCAAAAGACGCCTGGAAAATAAGGCTCAGCCGATCAGGAAAACGACGAGCTCTCGCGGGCCATGGGCGCCGATGAGCAAGGTCTGCTCAATGTCGGCCGATCGCGACGGACCGGTGATGAGGTTGACGCTGCGCGGCATCGCGCCCTCGCCGTAGTGCATTCTCAGTCGCTGCCAGAATGGCTCCATCGCCCCTTCCACGTCGTCGGCGGACAGGGCCACCAGATGGTTGTCGGGCAGATAGTTGAGGCTGTTGGGATTGTCCGGGCCGGAGAGGACGACCAGCGTTCCGCTTTCGGCGATGGCGCCCTCCGCATGGGAGAGCCCGGTGAGGTCACTACCGTCGCTCGCGCCATTACGGATGGAGAGCGCGGTTGTCTCGAAAGGGGCAGCGGCGAGACGAGGATCGCCGGACATGATGACTTCCGCCGGCAGGTTCGCCGCGCGCAGCCAGTCGGCGACGGCGCCCGGCAGCGCGTCATAGGTCGCGATGCGCTGAACCCGCGCGCCGGCACGGCCGGCCATCTCCGTGAACAGCGCGACGCGCCCCTCCCGGTCGATCTGGCCGCGCGCCGGCACGATGCCTTTCGGATGTTCCGCCAGCCGCGCCGCGACGGCCTTGCGACGCTCGGCCTGGCTGACGCCGCCGGCAGCGGCTTGGCGGATGCGGGCGAGCATCGTCTCGCGTGGGGAGGTCGCCATGGATTATGCCTTCGCCTTGCCTGCGGCGCTTCGGCGCTCGGCCCATTGCTGCATGAAGGTTTTGCCCTCCGGCGCGGGCAGGTCGCGTCCCTTCGTCCAGCCGCCCGCGAGGGGCAGGGACGAGAACCGCTGTTTCTTCCCGGCCATGCGGGAGAGCAGGGGAGCAACCAGCGACGTTCCCCAGCGGTAGAGCGCGGGCCGGCGCGCCGCGAAGGCCCACAAGCCGAGCCCCCAGCGCATCGGCGCCGGCTGGAGATGGCGCTCGAACTCGCGTTCGCGCCAATGCCGCATCAGCTTTGGCAGCGGGATGCGCACCGGGCACACCTCCTCGCACCGCCCGCAGAAGGTGGAGGCGTTGGGAAGATGCGCGGCATCCTCGACGCCGATGAGCGAGGGCGTCAGAACCGCCCCGATCGGACCGGGATAAACCCATCCATAGGCGTGGCCGCCGATCGTCTGATAGACGGGGCAGTGGTTCATGCATGCGCCGCAGCGGATGCAGCGCAGCGCCTCCTCGAATTCGGTGCCGAGCATGGCCGAGCGCCCGTTGTCGAGAAGGACGACGTGGAATTCCTCCGGCCCGTCGAGATCCTCGGCGCGTTTCGGCCCGGTGACGACGGTGGTGTAGACCGACATGTCCTGGCCGGTCGCCGAGCGCGCGAGAACGCGTAGGAGCTGCGAGGCGTCCTCCAGCGTCGGCACGATCTTCTCGATCGAGGCGATGACGACGTGGCACTTGCCGAGAAGCTGGGTGAGGTCGGCGTTGCCCTCGTTCGTGACGATCACCGCCGAGCCGGTTTCTGCGACCAGGAAGTTCGCCCCCGTTATCCCCATGTCCGCTTCGCCATAGCGCCGGCGCAGAACCTGCCGTGCCTCGGCCAGGAGCGAGCGGGGATCGCTCAAATCGCGTTGCGGATCGAGATCGGCATGGGCGCGGCGGAAATCCGCCTCGACCTGATCGCGGTTGACGTGGATCGCCGGGGCGATGATGTGGCTCGGATGCTCATGCCGGAGCTGGATGATGTATTCGCCAAGGTCGGTCTCGACCGGCTGGATGCCGTTCTGTTCAAGGAAATCGTTGAGCTCGATCTCCTCCGAGATCATCGACTTGGACTTGGTGACGGACTTGGCGCCACGCTTCCGCGCCAAGTCGAGGACGATCGCGCGGGCCGCCTCGGCGTCGGCCGCCCAGTGAACGGTGCCTCCGGCCGCCTCGACCTTTTCGGCGAAGGCTTCGAGATAAAGGTCGAGATGCTTCAGCGCGTGGTTCTTGATCTCCACCGCCTTGTCGCGCAGCGCCTCGAATTCCGGCAGGGCGTCGGCCGCCGCGCGGCGCTTGTCGATGAAGCCGAGCGGCACCTTGGCGAGCGCGCGCTGAAGCGGCGCGTCGGCCAGCGCCCGCGCCGAGTTTTCCTTGAAGGACGGTGAGGTCAGGTGCATGGCGGATCAGAGGCGATGCTTATCGAGGCTGAGGGCGGACTTCATCGTTCGGCGGCCCGCGTCAGGGCCTCGCCGTAGATGGCCGCGTCGCTCTCGGAAAAGCAGCACAGGATGATCCTGGAAAAGTCGCCGCTCTCCGCCGCCGCGAGTGCCGCCGCAGCGGCGATGGCCGCGGCCCGGTCCTTCGGAAAGCGATAGACGCCGGTGGAGATAGCGGGAAAGGCGATGGAGTGAACGTCGTTCTCCCGCGCCCTGGCGAAGGAATTGCGGTAGGCGCTTTCCAGCAGCGCCTCTTCTCCGTGCTTGCCGCCGTGCCAGACCGGCCCCACCGCATGGATCACATGGGCTGCAGGCAGGTCGTAACCCTGGGTAATCTTGGCGTCGCCCGTCGGGCAGCCGTGGAGCGTCTGGCATTCGGCCCGAAGGCCCGGTCCCGCGGCGCGGTGGATGGCGCCATCGACGCCGCCTCCGCCAAGAAGGCTCTCATTGGCGGCGTTGACGATGGCGTCCACCGCCAGCGTCGTGATGTCGCCCGTCATCACCTCGATCGTCGTGTCGTGCCAGGAGAGCGTCGTCATGACTTTCCTCCGATGGGGGGTGTGTCGACCATGCCGGCCAGTACCTCAGCAACATGGCGCACTTCGATGTCGACGCCATCCCGTTTGAGCTTGCCGTCGATGTTCATCAGGCAGCCGAGATCGCCCGAAAGAAGCATGCGCGCGCCCGTTGCCTTCGCATTTGCCGCCTTCTTGGCCACCATTGCGTTGGAGATATCCGGATATTTGACGCAGAACGTTCCGCCAAAGCCGCAGCACACTTCGGTCTCCGGCATCTCGGTGAGCGTCACGCCCTCGACGGAGGAGAGCAGCCTGCGCGGAGCCGCCCTGATGCCGAGGCCTCGCAGGCTGGAACAGGAATCGTGATAGGTCACGTTCGCCTCGACCCGCGCCTCCAGATGGGTGACGCGGCAGATGTCGGCGAGAAAGCTCGTCAGCTCGAAGACCTTGGCCGAGAACGTTACAGCGCGCGCTGCGTAGGCCGGATCGTCCTCGAGCAGGGAGGGGTAATCGTTGCGCATGGTCGCGGCGCAGGAGCCGGAAGGCGCAACGACGTAATCGTAATTTTCAAAGACGTCGATGACCTGGCGCGCAAGCGCGGCGGCGTCAGATCGGTCGCCGGAGTTGAGGGCCGGCTGGCCGCAGCAGGTCTGCGCCTCGGGCACCTCGACGACGCAGCCCGCATCCTCCAGCAGCTTCACCGTGGCAAAACCGACGCTGGGGCGGAAGAGATCGACGAGGCAGGTAACGAAGAGGCCGACGCGAAGTCGCGCCGTCATCCGCTCTCGATCCCCTGCCTCAGGTCCATCGATCGCCATCGTGCCATTCCCTGTCGTATTGCCTGTTCGCCCCGTCGTGTCAGAGAATCGCCAGGGCGTCCAGGCAAAACATGGGTGACGCCGAGGTCAACGCGCGTTCGCCCGTCTATTCGGCCGGCGAGGGATGGGCGTCCGAGCTTTCCGTCCTTGCCTTGTCACGGCGAGTGATGCGGGAAATGACGAGGAAGAGAAGCGGCACGAAGAAGACGCCGAGCAGGGTCGCCGCGATCATGCCGCCCGCGACGCCGATGCCGATGGCGTTCTGCGCGGCCGAGCCGGCGCCGCGCGCCACCGCCAGCGGCAAGACGCCGAGAATGAAGGCGAGGGAGGTCATGACGATCGGGCGAAGGCGCAGGCGGGCTGCCTGAAGAACGGCCTCCACGGCGCTCTTGCCTTCCTCCTGAATCGCCTTGGCGAACTCGACGATGAGGATCGCGTTCTTCGCGGTGAGGCCGATGGTCGTCAGCAATCCGACCTTGAAGTAGACGTCGTTGGACTGACCGAAGAGATAGGCGCCGAGAAGGGCGCCGAACACGCCCACCGGAACGGCAAGGATCACCGAGAACGGGATCGACCAGCTCTCGTAGAGCGCCGCAAGGCAGAGGAAGACCACGAGCAGGGAGATGGCGTAAAGCATGGTCGCCTGCGATCCCGCCAGCTTCTCCTGATAGGAAAGCCCGACCCAGGAAACCGAGTAGCCGCCGTCCATCTGCGAGACGAGCTCGGCCATCCTGTCCATCGCCTCGCCCGAGCTGGTGCCGGGGCCGGCGGCGCCGCTCATGGAGATGGCCGGCGTGCCGTTGAAGCGGGCGAGGGATGGCGATGCCTCGACCCAGGACGAGCTGGCGAAGGCGGACAGCGGCACCATCTCGCCGCCGGAATTGCGGATCGACCAGCGCTCGATGTCGCTCGGCTGCATTCGGAAAGGCGCGTCGGCCTGGACATAGACCGGCTTGATGTCGCCCTGGTAGACGAAATCGTTGACGTCCCGCCCGGAGAAGGCGATCGAGATCAGGTTGTTGATGTCGCTGATGGACACGCCCAACGCCCCGGCCTTCTCCTGGTCGATGTTGACCTTGAGCTGGCCCTCCAGCGTCTTCGTGTTGCCGCGCACGTTCTGGATCATCGGGTCGGCGTTGGCCGTCTCGGCCAGCGTGTTGCCCGCCGCCGTGAGGGCGTTGCGGCCCTGGTTGCCGGTATCCTCGAGATACATGGAAAAGCCGTTGGACTGCCCGAGACCCTGGACCGAGGGCGGCTGCAAGGCGAAGATCTGCGCGTCGCGGATCTTGTTGAAATGGGCCTGGGCGCGTGCGGCGACGGCCGCGGCGGAAAGGCGCGGATCGGTGCGCTGCGAAAAATCCTTGAGGCGGATGAAGCCCATCGCGGCATTCTCGCCCGAGCCGCCGAAAGAGAAGCCGAGGTTCATGAAGACGCTCTGGACGGCATCCTTCTCCTCGTTGAGGTAATAGTCCTCGACCTGCTTGATCACAGCTTCCGTGCGCGTCGCGTTGGCCCCGGCGGGTAGCGAGATCTGCGTCATCAGCACGCCCTGGTCCTCCTGCGGCAGGAACGAGGAGGGCAGTTGAGTGAAGGTCCAGTAGGCGGCGCCGATCAGCGCGGCGAAGAGGACGAGTATCCTGAGGGGCCGCTTCAAAATGCCGGCGACCGTAAAGACGTAGCCGTTGGTGACACGCGCGAAGCCGCGATCGAACCAGCCGAACAGGCGGGCGATGAAGCCGTGCGAGGGCTTCAGCATGAGCGCGCAGAGCGCCGGTGTCAGGATGATGGCGACAAGCACCGAAAGCAGCATCGCGCTCGCCACAGTTACCGAGAACTGGCGGTAGATCACGCCGACGGAACCGGAGAAAAAAGCCATCGGGATGAAGACGGCGGTGAGCACCAGGGCGATGCCGACCAGCGCGCCGGTGATCTCGCCCATGGATTTCTCCGTCGCCTCCCGGGCGGAAAGCCCTTCCTCCGTCATGATGCGCTCGACGTTCTCGACGACGACGATGGCGTCGTCCACCAGGAGGCCGATGGCCAGGACCATGGCGAACATGGTCAGCATGTTGATGGAAAAGCCGAGCGCCGCGAGAACGCCGAACGTGCCCATCAGGACCACGGGAACCGCGATCATCGGGATCAGCGTCGCCCTGATGTTCTGGAGAAAGAGCAGGAGCACGAAGAAGACGAGGACGATGGCCTCGATCAATGTCTCCACCACCTTCTCGATGGAGAGCTCGACGAACGGCGTCGTTTCGTAGGAATAGGCGATCTCCACGCCCTCCGGCAGGCTGCTGGAGAGCCTGTCGAGTTCGGCGTGGACGCCCTCGGCGGTGTCGACGGCGTTGGCCCCGCTGGCGAGCTGCACGCCGAAACCGGCGGCGGGCATTCCGTTGAAGGTCGATTTCTGTCCGTATCTTTCGAGCCCGACCTCGACGCGGGCAACGTCCTCCAGGCGCACGACCGAGCCGTCCGCCGTCGTCTTCAGGATAATTCGGCGGAACTCGTCGGGGGTCGACATCTGGGTCTGGGCGATGATGCTCGCCTTGAGCTGCTGACCCTGGATAACGGGCGAGGCGCCGATGGAGCCCGCCGCCACCTGGACGTTCTGGACCGAAATGGCGGAGGTCACGTCGCTCGGCGTCAGCTGGTATTTGCGCATCGCCGAAGGGTCGAGCCAGATGCGCATGGCGAAGCCGCCGCCGAAGGCCTGCACCGATCCGACGCCGTTCACACGCTCGATGCGGTCCTCGATCTGACTCGTCATGATGTCGGAAAGCTGGGCCGAGGTGTAGCGGCCGTCGCGCGAGATGATGTTTCCGACCATCAGGATGCCGGACGGCGAGCGCGAGACGGTGACGCCGGCATCCTGGACGATGTCGGGCAGCTGCGACTGGACGCGCGACACCTTGTTCTGCACCTCGACCTGGGCAAGTTCCGGGTCGGTGCCGTTGGCGAAGGTCAGCGAGATCGAGGCCGAGCCGGTGGACGACGAGGACTCCATGTAGAGCAGCCCTTCGAGACCGGTCATCGCGCTCTCGATCTTCGTCGTCACGGAGTTCTCGACCGCCTCGGCCGTGGCGCCATTATACGTAGCGTTGACGCGCACGGTCACCGGCGCGATGTCGGGATACTGAGAGATGGCGAGGGTGTAGATGCCCATCACGCCCGAGAGCATCGTCGCGATGGCGAGGACGATGGCGAAGACGGGCCGGCTGATGAAGAAGCTCGCGAGAGCGTTGCGGCGAGGCGCGAGACTCATTTCGCCGCCCCTTCGCCGTTCCCGTCATTCGCGGGCTTGGCGGAAGCCGGCGCTTTTGGGGCGCCGTCCGTCTTGTTCGGCGCCGCTGTGAGGTCTTGGGCGACGACGCCGTCCTCGTCCACGCTCGCCTCAAGCGCCTTCACGGCGCTGCCGTCGGAGAATTTCTGGAATCCGTCGAGAATCAGCTGGTCGCCCGCCGCCACGCCTGCGGTGACGATCCAGTCGTTGTTCGTTGAGCCCGCCGTCGTCAGGATGCGCTTTTCCGCCTTGCCGTCGGCCGAGACGACATAGGCTGTCGCCTCGCCCGAGGCGTCGCGGCTGACCGCGCGCTGGGGCACGAGCAGGGCGTTCTTCATGGTACCGACTTCCACCGTGGCTCGGACGAACATGCCCGGCAGAAGAAGCCGGTGCGGATTGGCGAAGACGGCGCGAAGGGAAAACGTGCCGGTGCTTTCGCTGACCACCGGTTCAGCCAGAGAAAGGCGGCCCTCGACGTGGTACTGCTGACCATTCTCCAGCGTCAGGTGGACCTTGGTCTGCTCAAACGTGGGGCGGCCGATCTCGCCTGCATGGATCTGGCCGCGCAGGCGCAGAAGGTTCACGCTGGTCTCGACGAGATCGACATAGATCGGATCGATTTGTCGAATGGTCGCCATCGCGGCTGACTGATTGGCGGTGACCAGAGAGCCGACACTGACGACCGATGTGCCGATGATGCCGTCGATCGGCGCCTTGATGGTGGTGTTGTCGAGGTTGATTTGCGCGGCCTGGAGTTCCGCCTTTGCCGCTTCTTCCGACGCTTGCGCCTGAAGCAGGGTGGAACGGGCGTCGTCCAAGGCCGAGGCGCTGGCGGCCTTGCTCTGGACCAGGGTTTGGACGCGATCGAACGTTGATTGAGCCGCCGCCGTACTGGCGCCTGCCTTGCTGACGGCGGCCTTGGCGGCGCTGAGCGCCGCCTGGAAGGCTCGATCGTCGAGCTGATAGAGAACGTCGCCTTCGTGGACCGGCCGACCCTCCTCGAAAACGATCTTCCTGACGATGCCGTCGACCTGGGGTCGGATCTCGGCGGTCGCCTTGGCCGCGACGCGGCCCGCTAGCTCGGTGGTGCGCGGCACGTCCTGGGTCTTTAGCGTCTCCACCGCCACCTCGACCGGTCCGCGCGCTCCGCCGCCCCTCGCTCCGCCGGCTCCGGCGGAGGAAGAGGCGCCGCTGTCCTGCTGCGAGCAGGCGGCGAGCATGGCCGTAAGGATGAGCAGGGTGCCCAGGCGGACAGGCCGCTTTGTCATGAAGGAGATTTCCCGAGGTCGGTGGATCGATCGGCTCGCGCCGCTGCCCGTTTGGGCGATATCACCAGAAACGTTTCGTTGCTTCGATATGGCTGCTCGGCCCAGGTGGTCAATCCACGGCGGAGCATTGCTGGGGCGCGGCAACCATTCCTTACCCGCGGCAATGTTCTGAAACATATGACGGTCGCGGGGGCACCGCTCGCTTGCGATGCCCGCTGTCAGGTCCTAGGAGCGGGGCGTCCGCCGGCGATGGCCTGGAAGGGGGAGTGGCTTCATGACGACCATTAAGCTCCGCTCGGTGCATCATCGGTTTGGCGAGCACGAGGTCTTGCGGGGCATTGATCTGACTCTGACGGAGCGGCGCATCGGCGTCGTCGGTGCCAATGGGTCGGGAAAAAGCACCTTCGCTCGCCTGCTCAACGGCCTCGTCGTTCCGAGCGAAGGCGAGGTGCGGATCGACGGGCTAGACACCGCGCGCGAGGCGAGGGCGGTGCGCGCCAAGGTCGGCTTCGTGTTTCAGAATCCCGACAATCAGATCGTCATGCCTATGGTGGAGGAGGATGTGGCCTTCGGTCTCAAGGGGCTGGGGCTTTCGCGCGGTGAGCGCGACCGCCTGGTGGAAAGGGTGCTCGATCACTACGGTCTCGCGAGGCTGCGCTCTCACGCGTCCCACACCCTGTCGGGCGGCGAGAAGCAGCTTCTCGCCCTGGCCGGTGTGCTGGTCAGCGAGCCGCAATGCGTCGTTTTCGACGAGCCGACGACGCTCCTCGACCTCAGGAATGCGCGCAAGGTGAAGGAGATCATCCGCACGCTGGACCAGATGACGATCGTGGTCACTCATGATCTCGCTCTGCTCGACGCGTTCGACCGGGTCCTGGTGATCGACGAGGGAAAGGTGATCGCCGACGATCAGCCGGGGCCGGCGCTCGCGGCTTATGTGGAGCGCATGATTTGACGAAGCCCGACGCGCGCGGCTCCTCGGCCATTCATCGCATGCCCGCCGGCATCAAGCTTCTTGCCTTGGCCGTGGCCGGCAGCGCTGTCGTTCTGGTCGGCGATTGGCGCGTGATGCTGGCTTGCCTCGCTCTTGCCCTTCTCCTCTATCCCGCCGCCGGGCTGACTTTCCGCGATGCCGCGCGCCAGCTCCGCCCCCTCCTTTGGATGCTGGTGATCCTCTTCGCGGCCCAGGCCTGGTTCGAGTCCTTCGCACTGGCGGCGCTCGTCGTTCTGCGGATCGCGGCGTTGGTGGCTCTCGCCGCGCTTGTGACGCTGACGACGCCGATGGCGGCGATGATCGCCGTCGTCGAGCGCGTGGTTTCGCCGTTCCGCCGCCTCGGCGTCGATCCCGAGAAGGTCGGACTCGCCTTCGCACTCGCTTTGCGCTTCATTCCCGTGATAGCCGCTCAGGCGGGCGAGATTCGAGAGGCGCAACGAGCGCGCGGGCTCGATCGGAATCTGGTCGCCCTGGCGCTGCCGCTGATCGTGCGCACGCTGAGGACCGCCGATGCGGTTGCCGATGCCGTCGAGGCGCGCAGCTTCGATGCGGATGCCGCTGGAGAGCGCGTGGCCCGCCTGAAAATGAAAGTCGACAGGAGTTCCGAATGAGCGAAGCCCGAACCTCGACCCGCGACGTTGTCTTCATCGCGCTCTTTGCCGCGCTGACTGCGGCGCTGGCGCTCTTTCCCCCACTCCAGGTGCCGCTGCTGGGTGTGCCCGTGACCGCGCAGTCCATGGGGCCGATGCTCGCGGGCGCCATTCTCGGCGCCCGGCGCGGCGCGCTCTCGATGTTGCTGGTGGTGGCGTTGGTCGCGATAGGCCTGCCCATTCTATCCGGCGGGCGCGGCGGGCTCGGCGTTTTCTTCGGTCCCACCGTCGGCTTCCTCGTCGGCTGGCTTCCCGCCGCCTATGTCACGGGGTTGCTTCACGAAAAGGGCTGGCGCTCGCTCTCGCTCGTCTCCTCCTTCGCCTATTGCGCCATCGGCGGCATTCTCGTTCTCTATGCCGTCGGCATCCCGTTGATGATCCTCAACACCGGTCTGGCGCCCGCGAAGGCGTTCGCAGCGACCGGCGTCTTTGTGCCCGGCGACCTCATCAAGGCGGCAATCACGGCGGTGGTCGCCGTGGCGGTCAAGCGGAGCTATCCGCTGATCGATCGGCCGCGGGCTCGCATCGGCTGATCGCCGGGGTAGGGCTCAGACCAGTCCCGCCAGCAGGATCAGCGCCAATCCCGCCGCCGTTGGCAGTATGGTGCCGCCGCGCCATGCGGCGAGGGCGAAAGCGACGATGACCGCGAGGAGGGCGACGGCCGGCCCCGCCGCCGGAACGCCGGTCAGAAGCGTCTGGCCGGTACGCAGCGCTGATGTTGCGATGATGCCACCGAGAACGCCCGTGCCGGCGCGGTCGAAGAAGCGGCGGATCCCCTCGCTTGCCAAGGCATCGCCGAGAACCAGCGGAACCAGGCGGAGCGCGATCGTCGCGATCCCGCCACCGAGAACTACCGCCCAGAGCTGCCAGTCGGGCAGCGCGCCGTCAGTCATCGCTCCGGCCTCCTCGATGCTCGACCATGGCGTGGATCGCCGCCGCCGCCAGGGGCATCACGAGGAGAGAGACGCTGCCGATGACCGAATAGGCCGGCGGGATCAGCAAGGCGCCCGCCAGGGCGTGGATCATCAGGCCGCGATAAATCCAGAGCCGGGCAAGCAGCGTTGCGAAATAGACCGGAATGATCGCTCCGAGAACCGCGCCGATGGCGGATGGCACCGACGCGGCGAGCTGCTGGCCGGCGATGGCGCCAAGCGTTGCGGCCGTTGCGCAGAACAGGCAGACGAGAGAGGCGTAAAGGGCGGGACGCCGCGGCGCGTTGCCCATCAGCCGCGACAGGATCACCGCAAAAGAGCTCGCCGAAATGAGGCCGATCGCCGAGACATTGCTCCAGCCGCGCCCCGCCGGCAACCTGCCGAGGATCGACGCCGACATGACGATGAACCGCAGGTTGACGACGATCATCGTGACGATCGCGGCCACCCAGAAGCCGCCGTCCGCGAGAATCTGCATGGCCGCTGCCTGAGCGGGGGAGGCGACCGACAGCAGCGTCATGATCGCGGTCTGGGGGGCGTCGAGTCCGGCCTGAGCACTGATCTGCCCAACGCCCATAAAACTTGCGAAGACGGTGATAATGACGAGGCCGATATCGCCAAAGACAAGACGCAACATTTTCATTGACGGGTTCCGAACATGCGGCGACAGCGGTCTGAAGTGGCGCCTTCGGGCACCCGACCGGATTATCGGTGTTTTCGCCACGTCTTCAATGTCGTGCCGTCGCATCAATCCCGTCCAGCGGGAATTTTAACGAAAGGCGCGCTTTAAACGGGCGTTTTAATGTCTCGTTATCGGGGGGCTCCTATCCTCGTCGGCAAAATGAAACGATAAGCTGACAAATGGAACAAGAGGAAGCGACCGAGACAGCGGCAGAGACGGACGAGGAGATTGTGCTCAGGTCCCTTTTCGGGGACCCGATCTGGTTCGCGCTCGGCTTGTCTTGCGTGATGGCCGCCGCGATCCTCTCCGGCATCGAAGCTCGTACGCGCTCTGTCTGGTGGGCCGTCGCCGCGCTTCTCTTCGTCACGATGCTGCGTCTTGCCTGTATGGCGACGTTTCAGCGACGCAGGAGGCTCGGGATCGGCCACGCCGCGCGCCGCTGGATCCGCATCTATACGGTGTCCAGCACGACCCAGGTTTTCGCCATGAGCTGCTGGACGCTCGTCGTCTTCTGGTCATCCAGAAGTCCGGTCGCCGAGCTTCTCTCCTTCGGCGTCTGCGTCGGCTATCTCATTGGTATCCAGGGGCGCAACTTCGCCAATACTACAGTTGTTCGCATCCAGTTGGCCGTCGCGGCCCCGCCGATCATCCTGGCGCTGGTGCTGAAGGAGGAGCTGGCCTACGGAGCGCTCTGCTTCTTCTTCTCGTTCCTGGTCGCGTCGATCCTGAGGACGTCGGCGAAGATGAACGCGATGTTCTTCTCGACACTGGCGGCGGTGCGCAAATCCAGGATGTTGGCCGAAACCGATCCCATGACCGGTCTGCCAAATCGCTCCGCCATGAGTGACATCGTGGCGAGGTCCATCGCGTCCGGGGGCGAGCCGTTCGCTCTCCACTTCATCGATATCGATCGCTTCAAGCACATCAACGATTCGCTCGGCCATGCGGCCGGAGACAGGCTGCTAAGTGAGGTGGGCGCCCGCCTGGTGGCCGAGTTCAAGGACGAGGCCGTTATCTCGCGCTTTGCCGGTGACGAGTTTTTGATCCTCCAGAGGTTCGCCGCCTCCGCTGCCGGAGCGAATGCTTTCGCTCAGCGGGTTCTCAAGGCGCTTGCGCAACCGGTCCATCTCCATGGCCTCTCGGTGGTCGTTGACTGCTGCGTCGGAACGGCGCTGTTTCCGCGTGACGCGGCAGACGCCGCCAGCCTGACGCAACGGGCCGACACCGCGCTCCTCCATGCCAAAAGGGACGGACCGGGGCAGCACCGGATGTTCTCCACTCAGATGGCGACCATGGAGGCGGAACGGCTGGCCATCGAAACCGATCTTCGCACCGCCCTGGAACGGGGTGACGTGACCCTGGCTTTCCAGCCAATTTTCGACCCGTGTGGAGAGCGTGTCCTGGCGTGTGAGGCTCTGGCCCGGTGGAACGATCCTCAGCGCGGCGCGATCTCCCCGGCGAAGTTTCTCCCGGTGGCGGAGGAGGCGGGGCTCATGAACCTTGTCACCGACTACACCTTCGCGCTGGCCTGCCGCACCGCTGCCGACTGGCCGGACGATGTGATCCTCGCCGTCAATCTTTCTCCGGGCCAGCTTCTGCGCGCCGATCTCGTCCAGATGATCGAGCGGGTCTGCGCGGCGGCGAACTTCCCGCTGACCCGCCTCGAGATCGAGATCACCGAGGATACGCTGGTACCCTACGAGGGCCGTTCTTTGGAAAGCCTCCGCCGCCTGAAGGAACAGGGCATCCGCCTCTCTCTCGACGACTTCGGCACGGGCTATTCCAATCTTGGCCGGATCGTCGATCTGCCCATCGACAAGGTCAAGATCGACCGCAGCTTCGTCAGTGCCATCGAAAGCGATGCCCGCGCCCGCGCCCTTCTGGACGGCGCTATCCGCTTCATCGCGTCTTTGGGACTCGACATCGTGGTCGAAGGAGTGGAGACGCTCGGCCAGCTCTCCTACCTCCAGAAGCAGCCGAACGTCTGGGCGATCCAGGGGTTCATCTTCGGTTATCCCCTGCCGGCCGAGGGCATCGCCGAGCTGCTCGACCGCGTCGATGCTTACGCACGTCCCGAGGGTGGCTCCGCCTTCCTTTTTGGCGGCGCAGTCGCCTCTCCTCAGGGCAGCTAAGCCGGCAAAGCGTTAGGCCGACCGGCCGAAGACGCGCTTGAAGATCGTGTCGACGTGCTTGGTGTGGTAGCCGAGGTCGAACTTCTCGCGGATCTCGTCCTCGCCGAGCGCCGCGGTCACGTCCTTGTCGGCGAGCAGTTCCTCAAGGAAATCCTTGCCTTCCTGCCAAACCTTCATGGCGTTGCGCTGTACCAGGCGATAGGCATCCTCGCGGCTGACGCCGGCCTGCGTCAGCGCCAGCAGCACGCGCTGGGAGTGGACGAGTCCTTTGAACTTGTCGAGATTGGCCTGCATGTGCTCGGGATAGACGACGAGCTTGTCGACGACGCTCGTCAGCCGCGCCAGCGCGAAATCGAGCGTTGCCGTCGCATCCGGGCCGATGTAGCGCTCGACGGATGAATGGGAGATGTCCCGCTCGTGCCAGAGGGCGACGTTCTCCATGGCCGGCAGCGCGTACGAGCGCACCATGCGCGCGAGGCCTGTCAGGTTCTCTGTGAGCACCGGGTTGCGCTTGTGGGGCATGGCCGAGGAGCCCTTCTGGCCCGGCGAGAAATACTCCTCCGCCTCCAGAACCTCGGTGCGCTGGAGATGGCGCACCTCGATCGCCAGGCGCTCGATGGACGAGGCGATGACGCCGAGCGTGGCGAAGAACATGGCATGGCGGTCGCGCGGTATGACCTGCGTCGACACCGGCTCGGGCGCGAGGTCCATCGCCTTGGCGACATGTTCTTCCACCGCCGGCTCGATGTTGGCGAAGGTGCCGACGGCCCCCGAGATGGCGCAGGTGGCGATCTCTTCCCGTGCGGCGACGAGACGCTGGCGCGAGCGCTGGAACTCGGCGTGGAAGCCGGCGAGCTTGACGCCGAATGTCGTCGGCTCGGCATGGATGCCGTGGGACCGGCCGATGGTCACGGTGTCCTTATGCTCGAAGGCGCGGCGCTCCAGCGCCTGGAGCAGCGCGTCGAGATCGGCGAGCAGGATGTCCGCCGCCTTGGTCAACTGCACGTTGAAGCAGGTGTCGAGCACGTCCGACGACGTCATGCCCTGGTGAACAAAGCGCGCGTCCGGCCCGACGATCTCGGAAAGATGGGTCAGAAAGGCGATGACGTCGTGCTTCGTCTCGCGTTCGATCTCATCGATCCGCGCGATGTCGAAGGTGGCGTTGCCGCCCTTCTCCCAGATCGTGCGCGCCGCCTCCTTCGGGATCACGCCAAGCTCGGCCAGGGCGTCGCAGGCGTGGGCCTCGATCTCGAACCAGATGCGAAACTTCGTCTCCGGCGACCAGACGGCGGTCATCTCGGGGCGGGAATAGCGGGGGATCATGGCGCTTCCTGGGATCGTGCGACGAGGGCGTGTCGTCGATGTAGCAAAGCGCGCGCGGCACCTCAACGAATGTGAGGGCCGTCAGCGAAGATCCTTCCACGCCGGCAACCGGTCGCCTGGGCGGGCCTCGGCGGCAAACACACCGCGTGCGATGGCCCGCGCCATGGCCGCGCTCGCGGCCGCTGCCAGCTCGATCCGCTGAGGTCCGTCGGCTCTTTGCCCGCTCCCTCCGGTCGCAAGCGAAAAGACCAAGTCGCCATCCATGTCGGTGTGGGCCGGCCAGAGCGCGCGGGCAAACCCGTCATGGGCAGCCACCGCGAGGCGGCGCGCGCCCGCCTTGTCGAGGATGGCATCCGTGGCGATTACGGCGATGGTGGTGTTGCCGCCGGGCGCGGCGGAGAACTTGGTGCGCGGCATTGAGGCGTCGCCGGGCAGGGGGTGCGGCAGCCCCAGACCGCCATATTCGGCGTCCGCCTCGAAGGGCGCCGCCCAGAAATGGCGCGTGTCGCCGACGAGCGGCGATCCCACCGCATTGACGGCGACGAGCGCCGCGACCGTGACGCCCGATTCAAGCGTGAACGACGCCGAGCCGAGGCCGCCCTTGACCTTGGCGGTCAAGGCGCCGGTGCCGGCTCCGACGCTGCCGATCGCGAAATCCACACCGGCCCGCTCGGCCGCCATGGCACCGAGTTTGCGATAGGGCGGGAAGCGACCCCAACTCTTGTCGCCACCGTTCAGAAGATCGAAGAGGATCGCCGCCGGCACGATCGGCACCGCGACGTCGCCGACCTTGAAGCCGCGCCCCGCCTCGCGCAGCACGGCCTGGACGCCGGAGGCCGCGTCGAGACCGAAGGCCGATCCTCCGGAAAGTACGAGAGCGTCGATCCGCTCCACCGTGTTCTCGGGCGCTAGAAGGTCCGTTTCGCGTGTGCCCGGCGCGCCGCCGAGTACCATTACGGAAGCCACCGCGGGTTCGTCGCAGAGGACGGCCGTGACGCCGCTTTTCAACCGCTCATCCTCGGCGTTGCCGACGCGAAGGCCCGCGACGTCCGTCAGAAGGTTGCGATGGCCGATTCGCCAGGCCGCCATCGCTCAGTTCTCCTCTTCCAGGACGAAGCGTGACCCGTCCCAGCGATAGATGCGGGTTAGATCGAGGTCACTGTCGCCGTTGGCGGAGAAACGAACCGTGCCGAGGCTTGTCGAGAAGGCGGTGCCGTTCAGGGCTTGCTCAATAGATTCTCCGGTTTCCGCCACCTGCGCGGCGATCTCGACCGCCGCATAGGACAGGCCAAAATGGCCTTCCGCCTCGACGCTGTCGGGCGCGGCCAGATCAGGAAACCCGATCTGGGGGCCAATGGCGGTGACGCCGGTCGGCAGCGGCGCATCGACGCTCGGCTCGTCGAAAAGCGATTCGCCGCCGACGATGGTCAGATCGAGACCGAGGGACGAGGCGTCGCGCGCGATGATCGCGACATCCGGCCGATCGCCCGCGATGAGGAAGTTGGTAACGCCCGTACGTTGAAGGCGCCGTACGAGACCGAACTGCTTTTCCTCGGCCGGGCGGAACGTGTCGATGGTCGCCGGCTTCATGCCCATCGTTTCCAGACGAAGGCGCACCGCGTCGGAAAGGCCACGGTGATAGATCGTGCCGTCATCGACGAGGCCAAAGGGCGTGTCGCGCCAGCGCTTGGACAGAACGTCGGCAAGCGCCTCGGCCTGCCGGTCTGCGCGGGGCGCCAGCCGCCAGACGAGGTGGCCGGTCTTCTCTCTCTTGTCCGTGATCCCGTTTGCCCGCACTCCGACATCGAGCGTCGGGATGGCCGCTTCCTCGAGCACCGGCAGGGCGGCCTCGATCGATTCGGTGCACAGAAATCCGATCACCGCGACAACCTTTTGGGAGGCCAGTGCCTGTGCGGCATTTCGTCCCCCTTCGGCCGAACATTCCGTGTCAGCGGAGGTGATCGTGATGCTGTCGCCGCCGTCGGAGAGGCGGCTGGCCGCGGCCTTGGCGCCGTCCAGAACCTGCTCTCCCAGCACGGCGGACGGGCCGGAAAGGGGTGCGGCGACCCCAACCGTGACGGATGCGGCCATGGCGGGTGCTGTCGGCGCAGCGGCCGCAAGGATAATGCCGAGCGCGGCCAGGGCGGGGAGGGGAAGGCGAGGGTGGGCCATGGCAGCGTTCTAACCCGCCTCGCCAAGGAATATAAGTGCGCACAAGGGCGAGGTCGTCGCCGCCGCGTGCCTGGTTCGCTTGACCCACCGGGGGCGCCTCGGCAAAGTTGCCCGATCCATAAAGAGCAGGTTGCCTGCCGGACCAACAGGGAAGATCCGTGATGCCTATGAGACTGAAGACCGCGTGTTTGGCCGCGTGCGCGGCAAGCGCCTTGCTGGCGGGGAGCGCCAGTGCAGAAGAGCTGAAGCTCGGCTTCATCGGCGGCATCACCGGACCGATCGAGAGCATGGCGCCGGCCATCCGCGCCGGCTCGCAGCTTGCCGTCGACCAGGTCAATCAGGCGGGCGGCATGATGGACGGCGCCAAGGTTTCGCTCGACGTCGGCGACACCGGCTGCATCGACGCGGCGAAGGCCTCGAGCGTGGCCGATCGTGTCATCAATTCGGATGGCGTTGCCGCGATCGTCGGTGCACTCTGCTCCGGCGCCACCATCGCCGCGGCCAACAGCTCGGCAATTCCCGCCGGCGTCGTCATGGTTTCGCCGGCCTCGACCTCTCCGGCCGTCACCTCGCTGGACGACAAGGATCTCGTCTTCCGCACCGCCGCCTCCGACGCCTATCAGGGCGAGGTGCTGGCGCGCGTCGTCAAGAAGAACGGCATCGAAGAGATCGCCGTGACCTACGTGAACAACGACTACGGCAAGGGCTTTGCCGAGGCGTTCAAGGCGGCCTTCGAGGCCGAGGGCGGCAAGGTCGTGGCGTCCGAGGCTCATGAGGACGGCAAGGCCGACTATCGCGCCGAGCTCGGCTCGCTCGCCTCGACCGGAGCGACGACGCTCGCGGTTCTCGCCTATGTCGACGGTTCGGGCGGGCGCATCGTCCAGCAGGCGCTGGAAGCGGGCGACTTCGACACCATCGTCGGCGGCGACGGCATGGTTGGCCCCGGCTCCGCCGCCGTGCCAGAGGGTGGCGTCAAGCTGATCCTGACTCATCCGGGCAGCACCGACACGCCGGGCACGCCCATCTTCGCCGAGGCGGCAAAGGCGGCCGGCTTCGACCCCGGCGCCGTCTACGCCGCCACCAGCTACGATGCCGCCTTCTCCGTCATGCTGGCGCTTGAAAAGACCGGCGGCAAGCGCGAGGGGCTTTCGGCTGCCTTGCGGGAAGTGACGAGCGCACCCGGAGAGACGATTCTTCCCGGCGAATGGGAGAAGGCGAAGAAGCTCATCGATGCCGGAACCGACATCAACTATGAGGGCGCCTCCGGCTCTCTGGAATTCGATGCCAATGGCGACGTTCCGGGTTCCTACAACGAGATCACCTACAAGGACGGCAAGATCGAGGTGATCGGCCCGGCCAAGTAAGCCGTTCCCCAAACCTGACAGGTCTTGAGCCCCGACCATTCGGCCGGGGCTCGTCTCGCTTTATTGTCTCCAATCCACGCTCTTTGGTGGAGATGATGAGCACTGCGGTTGCATTCGCGCGCAGAACAGACCATATGGAGGGGATCGACCGACGCCCGGATTTGGGCTTTGTGCAGCTCGTTCTGCCTTGTTCTAATCTCTAGCTGAAACTCGATGCCGGCGCCCCGTCACTTCGCGGGGCGTTTCTAACTATCCTTGAGAGGCTCTTCATGACCACTGGAACCGTGAAATGGTTCAATTCTCAGAAAGGCTTCGGCTTCATCGCGCCTGATGACGGCGGTGCCGACGCCTTCGTTCATATCAGCGCTGTCGAACGCGCCGGACTGACCGAGCTGCGCGACGGCCAGCGGGTTTCCTACGAGCTTGTGGCGGACCGCCGCTCGGGCAAGCAGGCAGCTGACAAGCTCGCACTCGTCTCCTGACGAGTGGCGGCAATCGCCGCCTGAGGGTTTTCAAGCCGGCGAGGCGGGCACCAGACGCTCGCTTCGCAACCGAAGTGGATGCGGGCGCATTCCCGCTGAAAACGCGGTTCCCCGTATCAATCAGTGAAGGTCGCTCCACGACGAGCGCCAGTGAGGAGATCAATTGCAGGTCCTCGTAAGAGACAACAACGTTGACCAGGCGCTTCGCGTCCTGAAGAAGAAATTGCAGCGCGAAGGCGTGTTTCGCGAAATGAAGGCGCGTCGCGCCTATGAGAAGCCCTCCGAGCGGCGTACCCGCGAGAAGCAGGAGGCTGTCCGCCGCGCGCGCAAGCTGGCGCGCAAGCAGGCGCAGCGTGAGGGGCTCCTTCCCAGGCCCAAGCGGGCCAACAGCCGCTAAGGCAATCGCATTGGGCCTCGGGCGGGAAAACGGGCGAAGGTCTGTTTTTCCGATTGCCGAGACGTTTCAAGCGAAGGCTCGCGTCGATGCGGCGCCAATTGTGGCGCCCCGCGAGCTTGGCCGGCTGGCTGTGGTGCCAGCCAGTCAAACCCCCGATCAGCCGTGATGCTGGTCGTCTCCGAGCAGATCTGAACCAAAGCGGTTCTGGCGTCGAGCGATGCTCCGCCCTGCTGCCTCAAGTCATCTCAGTGGAATACCGGATCGGCGGAAAAGGCTGCGAAAGCGGCGAGCCAGCCGGCCTTCGTGCGGACCGTGGGGCGCGTTCCTTGCCGGGCGCTTTCTGCCCGCTCCTCGCCGAGCGAGAAAGTGCAGGTGCGCGACGACCGACTCTTCTCGATGCGCGATTCCTCATCGATAAATAGCGGATCGCTTCGGGCGCGTCAGCGCCCCCTGCCGCTCACCCGCCGCTCGGGGAGCACACCAGACGGCGCATAGCGCAGAACCAGCGCGATGGTGAGGCCGATGACGAAGACGCGCATCTGTAAAGCGCGCGCGTCGAGATCGACAGGCGGCTGCCAGCCGAACAGGCTTTGCCCCCAGTCCCTGGCAAGATGGAAAAGGCCGAGCGCCGCCGGTTCGGACATCGCCCAGACGATATAGACGAACACCGCGCCGAAGATCGCGCCGCGATTGTTCCCCGCGCCGCCGAGAATGACCATCACCCAGATCAGGAACGAGTGGTTGAGGTCGATGAACCCGGACGGGTCGAAGATCGAGGTGAAGTGGACCAGGATGGCGCCGCCGATGCCCACAAGCACGCAGCCGACGATGAAGATCTCCAGCCGGCGTCCGGTGACGTCCTTGCCCATGGAGGCCGCCGCCTGCTCATTGTCCCGGATGGCGCGCATCATGCGCCCCCACGGCGCGCGGTAGGCGCGCTCCATCAGCAGATAGACGAGGAGCAGGATGATCGCGGTGATCGAAAGATAGAGGCCTCTGGCCCAGAGGAATCCGATGTCGCTCGCTCCCGGCACCGGCCAGGGCAGGGGCGAGACGGTCAGCGTGCCGCGCGTCAGCCAGTCGGCGTTCTTGAGGAATGTCTTGATGATCTGCGCGATGCCGAGCGTGGCGATCGCGAGATAGTCGCCCGGCAGACCGAGGCAGATGCGCCCGACGAACCAGGCGATGATGCCCGCCACCAATCCGGCAGCGGCCCAGCCAGCGAAGACCGGCAGGCCGAGCCCGCCGATGAAGCCGGCGTCACGCTCGATGGCGACCGTCGCCGGGTCGAACACGCCCACCACCCAGAGATAGGCGATGGCACCCGCGACCACGGTCAGCGCCTGTGAAAGTCCGCGCGGCAGGCCGATCCGCCAGCTCTGCGAAATGAGCCAGACGACGACCACCGCCAGAGCCAGCGCCAAAAGGGCGTGGCCGAGAAGTCCGGCTCCCTCGGAAGCCCAGAAGGCATCGTTCACCGGATAGGTGACGAACATCGAGGCGAAGGCGCCCGCCGCGATGAAGCCCATAAGTCCGACATTGAAGAGCCCGGCGTAGCCCCACTGCACGTTGAGGCCGATGGCGATGATGGCATAGGCTGCCGCCTCGACCATCATGCGGGTGCCGTAGGCGGATCCCTGCGCGATGAAGACGACGAGGATGAGCGCGGCGAGGGTGGCGAAGACCAGAAGATCGCGGCGCGGCGAGGTTGCCGGCGCTTCCAGGGGGCGGGAGGCGGCCATCGTCAGAAAACCCTTCCCTTGAAGATGCCCGTGGGCCGGTAGATCAGCACCACCACCAGGATGAAGAACGGCACGACGAGCCGGTATTCCGTCGGAACGAAGGAGAGATTGGCGGGAATCTCCCAGGAGGCCGGCAGAATCGGCTGCAGCGGGCGCAGCAAAA
Organism: Consotaella salsifontis; assembly: GCF_900167365.1. Lineage (GTDB taxonomy): Bacteria > Pseudomonadota > Alphaproteobacteria > Rhizobiales > Rhizobiaceae > Consotaella > Consotaella salsifontis. The sequence goes on from NZ_FUXL01000001.1 coordinate 51,398, forward strand.
CGGAGAAGTTGAAGACGGCGAGGGTCTCGGAGAGGCCGACCAGATAGCCTCCCGCCACCGCGCCATAGGGTTGGCCGATACCGCCCAGAATCGTGGCGGCGAAGATCGGCAGCAGAATGTTGTAGGCGAGGTCAGGCTTCAGCGTGACGTCCATGGCCAGCATGGTGCCGGCGAGCGCCGCTAGGCTGCCGCCGATGATCCAGGTCGCCTTGGTCACGGTCTTCAGCGAGATGCCGGTGACGCGCGCGAGGTCGGGATTGTCCGAAACGGCGCGCATGGCCTTGCCGAGACGGGATCGCGTGAGGAAGAGATGGAGCGCCACCACCGAGGCGATGGTGAGGGCGATGAGGATCACTTGCGGCTGCGTGATGACGATATCCCGGAAACCGGTCGGAATGCGGTAGATCGCCTTCGGCGCATTGAGATACATATCGCGCGCCCCCGTTCCGCCGATGAGGCGGATCAGCCCCTGGAGCATCAGGGTGACGCCGATGGAGGCCATGACCAGCACCACCGGCCGCGCGCCGCGCGCCCGCAGCGGCTCATAGAAGACGCGGTCGATGCCGATGGCGAACACGGCGGTCGCCGCCATCACGACCGGCAGGAGAAGGATCGCCAGGGGAAGCGGCGCGGAGAAGCCGAACGCCGTCAGCAGCGCGGCCAGCGCATAGGCGAAGAAGGCGCCGGCGGTCATCACGTCGCCATGGGCGAAATGGGCGAAGCGCAGAATGCCGAAGATCAGGGTGACACCGACGGCGCCCAGCGCGTAGATCGAGCCGATGACGAGGCCGCCGACCAGGCCCTTGTTGACGAAGAAGATAAGTTCGTTCAACGCTTTGACTCTGATCTTTTCGGGTTTCGGTTCAGGATGCTCATGGGGGGCTCAACCGCCGAGAAAGCTCTTGGCGACTTCCGGATCGGCGAGCAGCGCGCTGCCGCTGTCGGTGAAGCGGTTGCGCCCCTGCGCCAGCACAAATCCCTTGTGGGCGATGGCGAGCGCCTGACGGGCGTTCTGCTCGACCATGGCCACGGTGACGCCGGTGGCGTTGATGGCGAGGATCCGATCGAAGATTTCGCTCATGAACAGAGGGGAAAGGCCCGCCGTTGGCTCGTCGAGCAGGATCAGGCGCGGCTCGATCATCAGCGCCCGCCCGACCGCCACCATCTGGCGCTGGCCGCCCGAGAGCTCGCCTGCCGGCTGGTTGCGCTTGGCCTTGAGCGGCGGAAAGATGTCGTAGACCCGATCCAGCAGCGCCGAATAGTCGTCCCGGCGCACATAGGCGCCCATCTCGAGATTCTCATGCACCGTCAGCGTGCGGAAAACGTTGTTCTCCTGCGGGACGAAGGCGATGCCGCGACGGCTGAGATTTTCCGGGGCGAGATTGGTGATGTCCTCGCCGTCGAAGATGACCGTGCCCTGGGAAATCTTCACCAGGCCGAACATCGCCTTCAGCATGGTCGATTTGCCGGCGCCGTTCGGCCCGACGATGACGCCGATCTCGCCGGCGTTGAGCTCAAGATCGACGCCGTTCAGAATGCTGGCGCCGCCATAGCCCGCCTCGACCTGGGAAAGGCTGATCAGGCTCATGCATGCGCTCCCGCGCCGTTGGTGGTGGCGTCGCCGGTGGGCGAGCCGCCGAAATAGGCCTCGATGACGGCGGGGTCGGCCTTGATCTCTGCCAGCGTTCCTTTGGTCATGACGCGCCCTGCAGCCATGACGATCACCGGGTCGCAAAGGCGCCCGATCAGGTCCATGTCGTGCTCGATGACGAAGAAGGTGTAGCCGCGTTCCTGGTTCAGACGCTCGATATCGGAGGCGAGGTCCTTCAGGAGCGTTCGGTTGACGCCGGCCGCGATCTCGTCGAGCAGAACGACCGATGGGTCGGCCATCATGGTGCGGCCGAGCTCCAGAAGCTTCTTTTGCCCGCCTGACAGCACTCCCGCCGGTTCGTTGCGCAGATGCCAGATCTTGAGGAACTGCGCCACGTCCTCCGCCTTGTCGCGGATCGCCGCTTCCTCTTGGCGCACGCGCCCGCCGCGAACCCAGGTGGAGAGGAGGGATTCCCCCGTCTGGCGGGCCGGCACCATCATCAGGTTCTCGAGAACCGTCAGATGGGTGAATTCGTGCGCGATCTGGAAGGTGCGCGCCAATCCGCGATGGAACAGTTGGTGAGGCCGCAGCCCGGTGACGTCCTGGCCGTCGAGATCGATCCGTCCCGACGTCGGCGCAAGATTGCCGGCGATCATGTTGAACAGCGTCGATTTACCGGCTCCGTTCGGGCCGATCAGACCGGTGATCGAACCCTTCTCCACCGACAGGGAGCAGTTGTCGACGGCAATGAAGCCACCGAACCGGCATGTGACATTGCTGACTTGGATGACCGGAGCCATGGCGGCCTGATTGACGACGGGACAAAAGGCAGAACAAGGCGCGGGAACGCCTGGGACCGGGCAGTTTCCTTAGCAACCGGTTGAAGATATGGCAATGCTGTTTACCTATTCCAGGCTTGGCGAGCGCTTTCGTCGCGGGGGCCGGGTGCGAACAGGCGAAAGATGCCCTATGTCTGAGCCATGCCGAAGCGGCGATGGATAGGAATGAACCAGCATTCGAACCCTGAAAGCGGCGAGGAGGGCATGCTGCCGGTGAACGGCGGCGTCGATGCCGCGCGCTTTCGTCAGGCGATGGCGCGCTTCGCGGCGTCGGTCAATATCGTCACCACGGACGGGCCCGCCGGCCCGCGCGGCGTGACGGCGACGTCGGTTTGCTCCGTCTCGGACGATCCGCCGATCATTCTGGTCTGCCTCAACGCGCAAGGCCCTCTTAACGAGCGCTTCGTCGAGAACGAGGTCTTCGCTCTGAATGTACTGGGCGCGGAGCAGGAGCCGGTGGCGCGGGCTTTCGCGGGCGAGGGCCGGCTGTCCACGGAAGAGCGCTTCGCCACGGCCCGCTGGACACGGCTCGGCAGCGGCGCGCCCATTCTCGAAGGTGCGCTCGCGAGCTTCGATTGCCGCCTGCGCGAGCGCACCAAGGTCGCGACCCACAACGTGCTTTTCGGCGAGGTGATCGGTGTGCGAACCGGCGGTGACGATGCCTCGCTTCTTTATCTCGGTCGTCGTTACAGATCCCTCGGAAGCTGATGAGCGAGCCCCAGACCCTTTCCCCTCGGCTCGACGCCCTACGCACGGCGGCGGAATGGGCTGAGCAGCGGCGCTCCCTGGCCTTGGCCACGGTGATCGAGACATGGGGCTCGGCGCCGCGTCCCGCCGGCAGCCATCTCGTCATCGATGCCGAGGGCTCCTTCGAGGGCTCGGTATCCGGCGGGTGTGTTGAGGGCGCGGTGGTGACGGAGGCGCTGGACGTCATCGCGTCCGGTGAGCCGCGGCTCCTGGAGTTCGGCGTCGCCGATGAAACCGCCTGGCGCGTCGGCCTGTCGTGCGGCGGGCGCATTCGGGTCCATGTCGGCGCCGTGGGCGAGGGGGACGACGCCCTGCTGGCGGCTCTCAATCATGAGCGCGCTGCGCGCCGCGCCGCCGCTCTGGTGACAGACCTTGCCACGGGCGCGCGCCGGCTGGTCAAAGAAGCGGAGGTCGCGGGCGACGGTCTTGCTGGGCCGATCGCCGAGAGCCTGCGCACCGGGAAGTCGAAACTCGTCGAAAGCGGCTCGGAAAGCCTCTTCGTCAATCCCTATCTGCCGTCGCCTCGGCTCGTTCTGATCGGCGCCGTCCATATCAGCCAGGCTCTTGCGCCGATGGCCGCCATCGCCGGACTGGATGTCGAGATCATCGATCCGCGCACCGCCTTTGCCAGCCCCGAGCGTTTTCCCGGCGTCGTGGTTCATGCCGATTGGCCGGATGCGGTGTTGGAGCAGCGCCCGCTCGATAGCTACACGGCGCTCGCCGCCCTGACTCATGATCCGAAGATCGATGACGCCCCCTTGATGGCCGCGCTTTCCGTCGGCTGCTTCTATGTGGGCGCGCTCGGAAGCCGAAAGACCCATGGCCGCCGCATCGAGCGTCTGGGAGTGGCCGGTATTGCCGAGAATTTGCTCGCGCGCATCGATGCTCCCATCGGCCTCGATATCGGCGCGGCGAACCCGCCCGAGATCGCGGTCGCGGTTTTGGCCGGCGTCATCTCTGCCCTGCGCGGGCGGGCGCTGCGGGACAGCGCGGCTTCGACCGCGCGATCGGCCTGACGCTTCTTTTTTCAGCACCGGTAATCTGAAGGCAGTGGCGCAAGCTTGCGTCAAGCATTGGCGCGCACGATGATGGCGCGTTCAGTCTTCTACCGGAAAACTGAAAGAAGGAGTATCGAATGCCAATCGTCATCGACTCTGATTTCAAGCAAATGCTGGCGGGATTCGGCCTGACGACGGCCGAAGTTCTCTACCGGATGCCGGATCATCCATCGCTGCTCCAGACGTTTCACTGGCAGTTCGAGGACCTATCGCCGGATTATCCTCGCCTCAAACGCTTTCTTGATCATTGGGAGCGCGAGATAGAGGCGATGATCCATTCCGTCCGCATCATGCATCATCGCCTGATCGCGCCTCGAGAGGTGCGTCTCGTGCGCGACGGTGGGCTGCTGCAGTAGCGTCCGAGCGACACTGCTTCTGCCGCCGTTCAGATCAGCTTCAACCCCTTGAAGCTAACCTGGCCATGGCTGCCGACGATGACGTGATCATGGACCTTGATGCCGAGCGGCGCCGCCGTGTCGATGATCGTCTTGGTCATGTCGATATCGGCGCGCGACGGCGTTGGGTCGCCCGACGGGTGGTTGTGGACCAGGATCAACGCGGTTGCCGAAAGCTCCAGGGCACGTTTGACCACTTCGCGGGGATAGACCGGCGTGTGGTCGATGGTGCCCACCTGCTGGACCTCGTCGGCGATGAGGGCGTTCTTCTTGTCGAGGAAGAGAATGCGGAATTGCTCGCGGTCCTCGAAGGCCATGGCGGCCCGGCAATATTCCAGGACAGAGGACCAGGAGGAGAGGACCTCTCGCGCCTTGAGTTCCGAGCGCAGCGAGCGCTGGTTGAGCGCGGCGACAATCTTGAGGTCCAGCGCCGTCGCCTCGCCGACGCCCTCCACCTCCGTCATGAGATGCACGGGCGCGCCGAGGACCTCGGGAAGCGTCTTGAAGCGCTGGAGCAGCGCCTTGGCGATGGGCTTGACGTCGCGCCGCGGGATGGAGCGAAACAGAACGAGTTCCAGAAGCTCGTAATCGGCTAGAGCCTCGCTGCCGCCTTCGGCGAAGCGTTCGCGCAGACGGTCGCGGTGCCCGTCATAGTGCTTCGGAGGGCGCGCTTCCCGCTGGCGGGAGGGTCGCTCCTGCTTTGGATCGCTGCCGCCTGGGCCGCTTGAATCGCCAAACCCGGCCATGGCGCCTCACTCGGCCGCGCCGCTCCCGGCCGGAAAACCCGGCATGTCGAGCCCCTTCGGCGACAGGGTGAAGACCTCGCAGCCCGTCTCGGTGACGCCCACCGTGTGCTCATACTGCGCCGAAAGGCTGCGGTCGCGCGTCACCGCCGTCCAGCCGTCGTTGAGGATCTTCACGTGCGGGCGCCCGATATTGATCATCGGCTCGATGGTGAAGATCATTCCGGGGCGCATCTCGATGCCCTCGCCGCGGCGGCCATAGTGAAGGACGTTGGGCGCGTCGTGGAACAGGCGGCCGACGCCGTGGCCGCAGAAGTCGCGAACGACGGAGCAGCGCTCGCCCTCGGCGTATTCCTGAATGGCGGCGCCGATATCGCCCATATGGCCGCCCGGTCTGACCGCCTCGATGCCCAGGAGGAGCGACTGATAGGTCACTTCGCACAGCCGCTCGGCCGCCCGCTTGAGCTTGCCGACGGGGTACATGCGCGAGGAGTCGCCATAGTAGCCGTCGACGATCAGCGTGACGTCGATGTTGACGATGTCGCCCTCGCGCAGCGGCTTGTCGTTGGGCATGCCGTGGCAAACGACGTGATTGATCGAGGTGCAGCTGGAGTAGCGATAGCCGCGATAGTGAAGGGTCGCCGGAATGGCATCGGCATCCATCGCGAAGCGGAAGACATAATCGTCCAGCTCGGCGGTCGTCACCCCCGGTTTGACCAGGTCCACCAGCCCGTCGAGACAGCGCGCCGTCAGCTGGCAAGCTTTCCTCATCCCCTCGAAGGCCTCCGCATTGTAGAGGCGGATCGCGCCGGTGTTTCGAATCGGGAGAGTGTCTGCGTCGAGATAGGTGGTCATCGGCTCTACGGCTCGGAAAGGATCGGGATCGGCCCAGATGGCACGATCGCATCCGCCGAGATGTCGCATCGAATGGCGAAGGCTTCAACCCCCCGTCGCCGCGCGTCGGCGAATGCTGCGGCATAAAGCGGGTCGAGATCCGCTGCAAGGGCGAAGCGGTCGCAGTCGCCGCGCTGGACGAGGTAGAGCATGACGGCGCGATGGCCGGCCTCGACGCATTCCGCCAAGTCGCCGAGATGGCGAGCCCCGCGTGCCGTGACGCAATCGGGAAACTCGGCGAGACCGGCATACCGGCTGAGCGTCACGCTCTTGACCTCGACGAATGTGCGCCGCCCGCCGCCCTCATAGAGAAGGTCGACGCGCGAGCGCCGCCCATAGGCGACCTCGCGGCGCGCCGATCCCAACTGCGCGAGTTCGGCGATCATTCCCGCTGCGACGGCAGCTTCCGCGATGCTATTGGCAAGGCCCGTGTTTAAGCCGACGAGGGTTCCGTCCGCTTCGACCAGCTCCAGCGTATGTGCGAGTTTCCTCCGGGGACTGGAGGAATGGGAGAGGAAGACCGCCGACCCCGGCGCGTCGAGGCCGAGCATTGATCCCGGGTTGGGGCAGTGGGCGGTGATTGTTTCGCCGGAGGCATCCAGCACCACATCGGCAAGGAAACGCTTGTAGCGGCGAATCAACCGGGCGGGCAGGAGGGGCGGGGCGAAATGCGCCGCCGGAGAAGGCGAAGCGGCCGGATCTGCCTGCTCCTCGTCTGGTCCCACTCTCTGGCCCGTCATCCCATGTCCCCGATTGTCGTTTGAAATCACCGGCCGTTGGGCTATGACGATCACCACCTTCGGAGCAATAGGGGCCGGTTCGACAATGATCCTTTCGCGCGTGGCAAGGCTCGCGGCGATTTGCGCCTTGATCACCGCCGGCGCGTGCCAGTCGGTTTTCTCCGGCGGCGAAGATCCGGCGGTCGCCCTGCGCCCGACGCCGGTCCAGGTGGATTCCGCCCAGCGCCTCGGCAACGACGGTTATCCGCTTCTCGGCGCCATGCCGCGGGCCGCGACTGCCCAGATGAGCGACGCCGACGTTCAGCAGCAGCGCACCTCGCTGGAAGCCGCCGCAAACGTCAACGCCGCCACCAGCGCTGCCACCGCCAATGCCTATTCCCAGGCGATCGATACTCTGCACCAAACGGCCGACAAGCAGAGGAAGGACGTCGCTGATCTCTACGGCGACACGTCGCCGAGCAATAAGCGTATCGTCAAGCCAGAGGAAGTATTGCGCCAGATCGAGGGACAATAGTATCGGCGTTGCGCGGATCGCAGCGGCAATCGTGCCGTATCGCGAAATCCGAATTTTCTGTGCCCTGATGGGCAAAGGTCGATGAAGATGGAAGAGTTTCATAAAGTCCGGCGTCTGCCGCCTTATGTCTTTGAGCAGGTCAACCGCCTCAAGGCATCGGCTCGCGCCGCCGGCGCTGACATCATCGATCTCGGCATGGGCAACCCCGATCTGCCGACACCCAGCTTTGTCGTCGACAAGCTTTGCGAGGTCATTCGCGACCCGCGCACTCATCGCTATTCCGCGTCCAAGGGGATCAGCGGACTGCGGCGCGCGCAGGCGCACTATTACGAGCGGCGCTTCGGCGTGAAGCTCGATCCTGACACCCAGGTGGTGGCGACCCTCGGCTCCAAGGAGGGGTTCGCCAACATGGCGCAGGCCATCACCGCGCCGGGCGATGTCGTGCTATGCCCGAACCCCACCTATCCGATCCATGCCTTCGGCTTCATCATGTCGGGCGGTGTGATTCGCTCGATTCCCGTGGCGCCGGACGATACGTTCATGGCGGCGATCGACAGGGCGATCCATCATTCGATCCCGAAGCCCATCGCCATCATTCTCAATTATCCGTCCAATCCGACGGCGTTTCAGGCCGATCTCGACTTCTACAAGGAGGTCGTCGCCTTCGCGAAGAAGCATGAGATCATCGTCCTGTCCGATCTCGCCTATTCGGAAATCTACTTCGACGGGCCGCCGCCGCCCTCCGTGCTTCAGGTGCCAGGCGCCATCGACGTCGCGGTCGAGTTCACCTCGATGTCGAAGACGTTCTCGATGCCGGGATGGCGCATCGGCTTCGCCGTCGGTAACGCGCGGCTGATCGCGGCGCTGGCGCGGGTGAAATCCTATCTCGATTACGGTGCCTTCACGCCCATTCAGGTTGCCGCGACGGCTGCGCTGAATGCCGACGACAGCTCCATCGAGGAAGTGCGCTCGGTCTACAAGCGCCGCCGCAACGTCATGGTTGAATCCTTCGCCCGTGCCGGCTGGTCGATTCCCGCGCCCTCGGCGACCATGTTCGCCTGGGCGCCGCTGCCGGAGCGCTTCAAGGCCATGGGCTCCCTGGAGTTTTCCAAGCTTCTCATCGAGAAGGCCGATGTGGCCGTGGCGCCTGGCATCGGCTTTGGCGAGCATGGCGATGATCATGTGCGCATCGCCCTGGTGGAGAACGAGCATCGCATTCGTCAGGCCGCACGGAACATTCGTCGCTTCCTTGCCACCGACGAGGGGCCGGGGCACAACAGCGGTCGGTTTCCTTCCGCCACTGAAGAGGCCGAGAAAGAAGGCTGAATCATCGGACGCGCGTGCCTATTGGCGCGCCGCCCGACGCACCAACGATAAGGATCTGCCATGAATGGGCCGATGAAGCTGGGACTCGCCGGACTGGGAACGGTCGGCGCATCGCTGGCGCGACTGATCCACGAGAAGCATAACGCGTTGGCGGCGCGGTCTGGCCGTGCCATCAACCTTGTCGCTCTTTCGGCCCGTGACCGGACGCGCGATCGTGGCTTCGATGCATCGGGCTGCGAGTGGTTCACCGATCCGGTGAAGCTAGCCACCGAGGGCAACATCGACGTCTTTGTTGAACTCATCGGTGGCGCGGAGGGCGCCGCGCTCGAGTCGGTAAAGGCGGCGCTCAATCGCGGGCTGCCGGTGGTCACAGCCAACAAGGCGCTGCTCGCCTATCACGGCGTGGCGCTAGCCAAGCTTGCCCAGCGCAAGAACACCACCATCCTCTTTGAGGCGGCGGTGGCCGGCGGCATCCCGATCATCAAGACCATGCGCGAGGCGCTCGCCGGCAATACCGTCGACCGCGTCTATGGCATTCTCAACGGCACCTGCAATTACATCCTGACCCGCATGGAGCGGGAGGGCATGAGCTTCTCGGACTGCCTCTCTGACGCCCAGCGCCTCGGCTATGCGGAGGCCGATCCGACCTTCGACATCGGCGGGTTCGACGCGGCTCACAAGCTGGCGATCCTGACCTCGCTCGCCTTCGGGTGCGAAATCGACCTCGAGTCTGTGTTCGTCGAGGGCATTGAGAAGGTGGAGAGCGCCGATATCGAGGCGGCGGCTGAGCTCGGCTATCGCATCAAGCTCCTGGCCGTGGCGCAGCGCACCGACACGGGCATAGAACAGCGCGTCCATCCCGCGATGCTGCCCGAACACGCGGCGCTCGCCAAAGTCGACGGCGTGACCAACGCGGTGGCGATCGACACCGACCTTTTGGGCTCGATCCTCTTGGCCGGGCCAGGGGCGGGCGGAAACGCCACCGCATCGGCCGTGCTGTCTGATATCGTCGACTTGGCGACCGGGGCGCATCTTCCCGCGCTCGGCGTCCAGCCCTCCAACCTGTCTCCTTACAAGCGCGCCCGCATGCGTGCCCATGAGGGCGGCTATTACATCCGCCTCTCCGTCATCGACCGCGTCGGCGCCTTCGCCTCGATCGCCCGGCGGATGGCCGAGAATTCGATTTCCCTTCAGTCCATCGTCCAGCGTCGGCGGGCGGGAGAGGCGGGCCAGACGGCGCCCGTCATCCTGATCACCCACGAGACGACGGAGGCGGCGGTGCGCAAGGCCATCGAGGCGGTTTCCAAGGATGGCCACCTCGACGGCGAACCGCGCATGATCCGGATCGAATCTCTACTCTGACCAATCTCGGCATGACCTTGATCGATCTCAGAGCCTTTAATCGAGATCATGCTGTAAGACAGGAAGCGGGTGGCGACGCGACTCGACAATAGGCGGGTCTCTGCTGCTCTTTGCCCGGTGTCGCGGCGGCCGTTGGGAGGCGGCTCTTGCATTAGCCGGGGGGAGGGCACCCTGAAACCGACATTGCGTTTTCACGGATGCCGGTCATATCACCTGAGTGATTCCGAAGGAGGCCGAATCATGACTGGGAAGGCCAAAGAACCATCCGAGCTCGACCGGGTCCTGACCATCGAGATTGCTCGGGTCACGGAGCAGGCGGCGGTGGCCGCGGCTCTCTTTCGCGGGCGTGGAGACGAAAAGGCGGCCGACCAGTCCGCTGTTGACGCCATGCGCTCGGAACTCAACCGGCTGTCTCTCAACGGCACGGTGGTGATCGGCGAGGGCGAGCGCGACGAGGCGCCGATGCTTTACATCGGCGAGAAGGTCGGAAACGGCGAGGGCGCACAGGTGGATATCGCGCTCGACCCCCTGGAGGGCTCGACGCTGTGCGCCAAGAACCTGCCGAATGCGCTAACCTCCGTCGCGGTGGCGGTGGGCGGCAGCCTTCTGACGGCCCCTGACGTCTACATGGAGAAAATCGCCATCGGTCCCGGCTATCCCGAGGGCATCGTCTCCCTCGAGCGCTCCGCCGAGGAAAATCTTCATGCGCTGGCGGCCGCCAAGGGCGTGCCCGTGACCGAGATCACGGTCTGCCTGCTCGATAGGCCGCGCCACGCCCAGCTGATCGAGGAGATCCGCTCGGCAGGTGCCGCGATTCGCCTCATCGGCGACGGCGATGTGGCCGGCGTCATCCACACGACAGAGCCCGAGGACACCGGGATCGACATCTATATGGGCATCGGCGGCGCGCCGGAGGGGGTTCTGGCGGCGGCGGCGCTGCGCTGCATCGGCGGCCAGATGCAGGGGCGCCTTCACCTGACCACCAACGAAAAGCGTGCCCGCGCGGAGAAGATGGGGATCACCGACCCCTACAAGATCTACAGCCGCGACGAGATGGCCTCCGGCGATGTGGTCTTTGCGGCGACCGGCGTGACAGACGGCAACTTCCTCAACGGTGTGCGTTTCCATCGCGACTATATAGAAACCGACACGATCGTCATGCGCTCCCGAACCCAGACGGTTCGGCGCATTCGCGCCAAGCACTACGATCGCTCGAAATTTGACTTTTGACGGTCCGCTCGGCGGATCAGCGTTTGTGATGGCATCTGCAACACGACTTTTCCTCGGCGTCGACCGCTCCATCGGCGGTCGCCGCTGGGTTCATGCGCTCGACCCGGCGGCCGAGGCCACATCGCTCAAGATGGCGCAAAAATTCGGTCTGCCGGAAATTGTCGGCCGCATTCTTGCCGCGCGCGGCATCGCCGCGGAGGCAGCCGCCGAGTTTCTCGCGCCGTCGCTGCGCGCCCTCATGCCCGACCCGTCTTGCCTCACCGACATGGACAAGGCGGCCAAGCGTCTCGCCGCGGCCATCGAGCGGCGCGAGCGTATCGCCATCTTCGGGGATTACGACGTCGACGGGGCGTCATCGGCCGCGCTCCTGGTGCGCTATCTCGCCCGCTTCTCCATGACGCCGCTTCTGCGCATTCCCGACCGCATCACCGAGGGGTACGGCCCCAATCCCGCCGCGATGCGAGAGCTCGCGGCCGATGGCGCCTCGCTCATCGTGACGGTCGACTGCGGCACGACGAGCCATGAGGCTATCGCCACGGCCAAGGGCGCTGGGTGCGACGTGGTCGTTCTCGACCATCACCAGACGGGACCGGCGCTCCCGGCAGCCGACGCCATCGTTAATCCCAACCGGCAGGACGACCTGTCTGGTCTCGGCTATCTCTCGGCTGCGGGCGTCGTCTTCCTGACGCTGGTGGCGGTTTCCCGCGAGCTTCGCGCTCGAGGGGCGCGGCTCTCGGATCTGCCGGACCTTCTGGCCATGCTCGATCTCGTCGCCCTCGCCACCGTGTGCGACGTGGTTCCCCTCAAAGGGTTGAACCGGGCTTTCGTGGTCAAGGGTCTGCAAGTTCTACGCCGGCAGGAGAACGCGGGACTGCGCGCTTTGGGCCGGCTCGCCCGTATTTCCGGGCCGGTAGACTGCTACCACCTCGGCTTTCTTCTGGGACCACGGATCAACGCCGGCGGGCGGATTGGCGATGCGTCGCTCGGTAGCCGCCTCCTCACCCTCGACGACGAGGCGGAGGCGACGGAGGTCGCCGAGCGCCTCCATGCGCTCAACGAGGAGCGTCAGGCGATGGAGCGCGCCATGCTCGCCGAGGCAGAAGCCGAGGTCGCAAGCGAGATCGGACAGAGTGAGGGCCCGCCCGTGCTCATCGCGGCGAGTTCGTCCTGGCACCCTGGCATCGTGGGCCTCATCGCCGCCCGCTTGAAGGAGCGCTACGGCCGCCCCGTCTTCGCCATCGCCTTTGGCGCCGACGGGCGGGGCACGGGTTCCGGGCGCTCCATCGATGGCTTCGACCTGGGCGCCCTGGTGCGCGCGGCCGTGGCCGACGGGCTTCTGGTCAAGGGCGGAGGCCATGGCATGGCCGCCGGCATCACCATAGAGCGCGAGCGCCTGGGCGATTTCCGCGCCTTTGCTGAAAGCCGGGCCGCCAGTGACGTCGCCTCCCTGGTGGCGAGCGACGCCCTGAAGCTCGACGGCGCGGTCAGCGCGATGGGCCTCACCCTCGACCTGTGGAACAAGATCGAGGCGGCGGGGCCCTTCGGCGCGGGCCATAGCCAGCCCGTCCTGGTGCTCCCGCGTCACCGCGTCGCCAACTCCGCAGTGGTGGGGCAGGGGCACGTTCGCGCGACCCTGAAGGGTGCCGATGGCGCTTCGGTCTCGGCGATCGCCTTTCGCGCCGAAACAAGCGATGTCGGTCGCCGCCTTCTTGATGTGAGGGGCGGCCCGCTCCACGTCGCGGGCGCGCTCACGCTCGACCGCTATCGCGGCCGTGAGGAGGTCCGCTTCAGAATCGTCGACGTCGCCGACGCCTTCGATTGAGGTCGTGGCCGAGCGGGTGAATGCCGGCGCAAGCGGTGTTCTTCGGCAACAGGGCGGCAAGGATCGACCGACGGCATCGGGCGCGCCAGTTCGGGACGATTGCATATCGGGGTCGCCTCGTTCAGGACCTAACGGCAGCAAGGAAGTGTGCGGCCTCCCCTCGGCCGCAGACAGGACGATCATGGAAGCGGCAAGCGGTCACAGCGCGGAACGAGGAGCGGATGGCGGGGCTGCGCCCAAGGGGGCGGAGAGCCGTCGCTTTCGATGTGTGTCGGTGATCATCCCGGCGCGCAACGAGGCCGAGAACCTCGCTATCCTGGTTCCAGAGATCGGGCGCGCACTTTCCAGCCGCGACCACGAAATTTTGGTCATCGACGACGGCTCGACCGACGAGACGGCTGAAACCGTGTGGCGGCTGCTGGGGGAGGGTTGGCCGGTGCGCCACATCCGGCATGATCGTTCCTGCGGCCAGAGCAGGGCCGTCCAGACCGGCGTTTTCCTTGCTGCCGGCGACGTCGTCGCGACCATCGATGGCGACGGGCAGAACGACCCGGTGTTTTTGCCCGTCATGATCGAGGCGCTGGAGCGGGCGGGTGCCGGCGCGGGGCTTGCGGCCGGGCAGCGCGTCGGCCGGACCGATACGCCGATGAAGCGCCTTTCCTCGCGCTTTGCCAATCGCTTGCGCGACGCCGTTCTCCACGATGGAACGCGCGACACGGGATGCGGAATGAAGGCCATGCCGACGGAGCTGTTTCGCCGGCTGCCGTTTTTCGACGGTTGGCACCGTTACCTGCCGGCGCTGGTGATCCGCGAGGGTCTGACGGTCGTCCATATCGACGTCAAGGATCGCTCCCGCAGATTCGGCGCCTCCAACTATGGTATCCTCGATAGAGGCATGCGCGGACTCATCGACCTTTTGGGCGTGTGGTGGCTGATGCGCCGGGGCCGCCGCCGCGCCGCCATTACCGAAACCCGCTGGAACAACGACCTTTGAGCCAAATATCCGCCTATCTGCACCATGTGTTCATCCAGCAGTTCGACGTCTGGATCGTGGTCGGATTCATCGCACAGGGCGTCTTCACCGCGCGCTTCATCGTCCAGTGGATCGCGTCGGAGCGGGCGCGCCGCTCCGTCATTCCCGTGGCCTTCTGGACGCTGTCGCTCGTCGGCGGCATCCTCCTGTTCATCTATGCGCTGCAGAGGCGGGACCCGGTCTTCATCATCGGGCAGGGCGCGGGCATCTTCATCTATGCGCGCAACCTGTCGCTCATCGCGGGCGAACGAAAGCGCTCCATGGCCGGCACGGACGCCATGAAGGTTCCGCAAGGCTCAACGTCCAAGCGGGATTGAGGAAGGGCGCCCGCCTCACGCCGCCGCCCGGCGAAGCTCAATGCGGCCGGCGATCAGGAAGAAAAGAGCGAACACGCCGAGGATGGGCAGGCTGAGAAGCGCGGGCCAAAGCCCGAGCCAATCCGCGAGCGCGCCGACACCTGAGGGAAAGACCAGGATGGAGAAGCCACTGGCGAGCGAGGCGCGGGCGCTCGCCACATCCCCCAAGGGGCCGGACAGAGCAATCGCCTGCGCCAGCGTTAGGGGGTAGAGGAGGGCCGTGCCGAGGCCGAGGGCGAACAGCGCGGCCACGGCGAGCGGCGGCCACGGCGCCGACCAATAGATGAAGAACGCGGGCAGCGCGAGCATCAGCGAGCCGTAAAGCGCCATCATCGGGCTCATGCGCTTCATCAGCGGCGTCGCGCTCATGCGCCCGACGAGCATTCCGGCGGAGAAGGCACCGGCCGCGATGGCGGCTGAGGCGCGTGGCAAGCCGCTCCCCGTCTCCAGAAATTCCGGCGCCCAAACCAGCGTGGCCTGTTCGATGCCGATGAAGCCGGTCAGCGCCAACCAATAGAGCCAATACGTCAGAGGCAGGCGGCCGGAGGCACCGGGCGTCTGGGACAAAGGCAACGGAAGCTTTACCGGGCGCATCGCGAGAATCAGCAGGATGGCAAGCACCACGCCCACGCCAAGGCCGGTTCGCCAACTGAAATGAAGGGCCACAGCCAGGCCGGTGGAAAGCGCCGCGACGAGCGAGGCCATGTAGGAGATGCCGTTGGCCTCGCCAAGGGCGGATGGCGCCGCGCCGCGATGCCACTGAACCAGCATTGCCGGAACAATGGCCAAGATCAGCCCACCGAGAAAGCCCATGAGCAGGCAACCGCCGATGCTGATCACCGGAGACGGCGCGAGAATCACGCACAGCGCGCCGACGATCAGGCCGGAGAGGCCGATGATCATCGCCCTCTTGCGCCCGAGGATCGTGATCGGCCGCTCGCTAACAAGGCCGGAAAGGATCAAGCCCAACGCAATGGCCGCCGGATGCAGCGTCACCAGGCGGTAGCTCAGGCCGAACTCGTCGCGCAGAAAGGGAAGGATATTGCCCTGAATGTTCAGGAAGAAAGTGAACAGGGCCAGCGAGAGATAGCCGGACCAGGTGACGCTGTCGCGCTGCATGCTTGTGCTCGAAAGAAAGAAAGGCGGTGTCAAGTGCGGCCTATGCCCGAAGCTGTGCACATACAAGGCCGCGCGCGAGGGCCGACGGGCGGTGCAGGCCCGTCGCCGATAGTTAATCGGCGCTTCTGCGACTTATCGCTGCGGCAACGTCTGCCTTGCTTGCGGCAGGTCTTTGGTGAGGAATATCTTCGGGTTGGGCAACCTCCATGAAGGTCGCCCCAGAATCGGCCGACTTTCGCCCGTTTCCGCCGGATGGGGGCTGCCCCGTTCATGCGCAGAATGGAGTTGTCCGCTATGCCGTCTTCCCGGCAATCTGTCGTCAAAGTTGCAAGAGTGTGGGTGAGTCGTTCTTATGTTCTATGCTCACTCGAACAAGTCGGACGATCGGTCGGATTGGGAGCCGCTCGCCGACCACTTGAACCGCGTTGCCGACCTCGCTCGCCGATTCGGCGCTCCGCTGAAGATCGCGGCGGCGGCGCGCCTTGCCGGTCTTCTGCACGACATCGGCAAATACCACCCCGCGTTCCAGGCGCGACTGAACGGGGCGCGCGATCGCGTGGACCATTCGACCGCCGGTGCGGCGGCGATCATGCGGGTCGCGAGGACGTCGGACGAAAGGGCGATCGCCTGGCTGATCGCGCAAGGAATTGCCGGCCACCACGCCGGGTTGCCGGACCGCAATGGCGCCGACCTCGCCAATCTCTGCGCGCGCCTCGACGGTTTCGACTTCGGGCGGCTGGGCGGTGACTGGAGCGATTTTGTTCCGGACACGCTGCAAGAGATCGGGTTCGGCCTCGATTGGCGCTCGCCGAAGCATGAGGCTGCCAATCGGCTCGCCATGCTTGGGCGGATGATCTTCTCCTGTCTCGTCGACGCCGACTTCCTCGAAACCGAACGCTACTATGTCGAGCGCGGCGAGCGGGCGAAGGACCGGGACTGGCCGAGCCTCGCGGAGTGTCTGCCGTCCTTCCAGGCGGGATTCCAGGCGAAGATCGACGGCTTCGGCGAACCGAAGAGCGAGATGGCAAGGCACCGCGCCGCGATCCTCTCGACGGTGCGCGAGCGGGCGGTATCGCTCGAACCCGGCCTCTTCACCCTCGACGTTCCGACCGGCGGCGGCAAGACGCTTGCCTCGCTGGGGTTCGCGCTGGACCATGCCGCGACATGGGGCCACCGCCGGATCATCTACGGAATTCCCTTCACCTCCATCGTGGACCAGACCGCGGAGGTTTTCCGCGAGGTCCTGGGCGCGGAAGCTATCCTCGAACATCACTCTGCGGTCGAGGACGAGCAGCCCGAACGCGACGTCAAGAAGGCCGACACCGACGAGTTCGGCCGGGACAAGATGCGGCTTGCCATGGAGAACTGGGCGGCGCCCGTGGTGATCACCACCCATGTGCAGCTCTTCGAGAGCCTGTTCGCGGCGCGCACCTCGCGGGCGCGAAAACTCCACAACATCGCCGGCAGCGTCATCGTCCTCGACGAGGCGCAGGTGCTGCCCAAGCCTCTCCTGGCGCCGACCGTCCGCGCGATCGATGCGCTTGCGCGCGACTGGGGCTGCTCGATCGTCCTTTGCACGGCGACACAGCCCGCCTTCGACGCGCGCCGCTTCGACACCCACAAACTCGGGCGCCGCCATCCGCTGGCCCTCGACCTCGAAGGCCGGGAACTCGCGCCCGATCCGGACACGCTGCATCGCACCTTCGTCCGCAACCGTCTGATTCAGGCCGGCGAGATGGACGACGACGCCCTGGTCTCGGCGTTGAAAGACGAGCCGCAGGCGCTCGTCATCGTCAACAGTCGCGCCCACGCGCTGGCGCTTTTCCGTCTGGCGCAGGCGGAAAAGCTCGACGGCCTCGTCCACCTGACGACCCGCCAGTGCGCCGCGCACCGGAAGGCGATCCTGAAAGATGTCCGGGCGCGGCTGAAACCAGCGGACGAGGGGGGCGGACAGCCCTGCCGCCTCATCGCAACCTCGCTGATAGAGGCAGGCGTCGATGTGGATTTCCCCAAAGCCTGGCGCGCCGAGGCGGGACTCGACCAAATCGTCCAGGCCGCCGGCCGCGTGAATCGCGAGATGCGGCGGCCGCCCGAGACGAGCACCGTCACCGTCTTTAGGCCAAAGGAAAGCAAGCCGCCGCGCGAGATCAAGGCTCTCGCAGAGGCCATGGCGCGCACAGTGCAGCAGCATGACGACCTCTTTTCGCGGGAGGCGATTCAGACCTATTTCGACGAGGTCTATTGGCAGACAGGCGTCGAAGGGCTGGACGCGGCGCCGCTCCGCGATCTTCGAGACGGCGAGACACGCGGTATCCTCACGCAGATGTCCTATACGAAGGTGCAAGGGGTCGACATCGCCTATCGCACCATCGCGGAGCGGTACCGGATGATCGAGACCGGCATGCTCCCCGTCATTGTTGTCCTGGATGACGTTGCGAAAGGGGCAGTGGATAAACTCAGCCTCGCAAATATTCCGTCTGGCGCTCTGGCCCGCGCTCTGCAACCCTACATCGTGCAAGTGCCGCCGAGAGCTCGCGCGTTGCTGGTCGCCAATCAGCACGTCGCGTTCGCGGCGCAAGACATCAGAGGGGACCAGTTCGCCGTGCTGAAGACGCCGTCCCTCTATGACGAAAAAGTGGGGCTCGTTTGGGAGAACGCAGATTACGCGGCGATCGAGGGACTGGTGATCTGATCGAGCCGTTGTGTGCGTGGGAGGGGACGATGAAGGTCGTCTATAAGGTCACATGGCCGAATGGCAAAATATACGTCGGCAGCGACAGAACGGATTCGATTGCTTATTTTGACTCGCCAAGTCAGACGGCGAGGCAGGCGATCGAGGCGGATTTTCCCACCCGTGCATCCCGGCAGAGGATGATTGTCTGCCGAGAGATCTTGTGGGAATCGGAAGACGCAGCCGACATCAAGGTTCTTCGCAAGGAGCGCCAACTGATCCTCGCCCTGCGTTCCAGTGATCCCGCCATTGGCTACAATCTCACGCTGAAGCCTGCGCTGCTCAAAACAATAGTTGGTGTGGGGGGCGGGGATCAGGGAGCGTCGCAATGACCTATGGCGTCCGTCTTTACGTATCCGGCCCCTTCGCCTGCTTCACTCGCCCGGAAACCAAGGTCGAGCGGTTTTCCTACGATGTGATGACGCCGTCGGCGGCGCGCGGCATCCTTGAAGCCATCCATTGGAAGCCGGCGATCCGCTGGGTGATCGACGAGATCGCCGTCTTGAAGCCCATCCGGTTCCGCTCGATCCGCCGCAACGAGGTCGGGCATAAGGCTTCAGCCGCCAACGCCAAACGGGCGATGAAACGCGGTGATATCGACGGCCTCGGTATCCGTGTCGATGACGACCGGCAGCAGCGCGCCTCCACCGTTCTCGTCGACGTCGCCTATGTGATCTCCGCCCATTTCGAAATGACGGAGAGGGCAGGGCCCGCGGATAACGAGGCCAAGCACCTCGACATGTTCAACCGGCGCGCGTCGGGCGGACAATGCTTTCACCAGCCCTGCCTCGGCACGCGCGAGTTCGACGCCCGCTTCGAGCTTATTCCCCCTGATGCCCCGATGCCGCAGCCGGCGGACGAGCATCGGGATGCCGGGCTTGGCTTCGGCGTGCCGCGCGATCTCGGCTTGATGCTGTGGGACATCGACCATGCGGTGGACGGTCGGCCGTCGATGTTCTTTCGGGCAAAGCTGGAGGAGGGGGTGATGAAGGTGCCGGCGCCCGGCTCGAAGGAGGTGCTGCGATGACCATGCTCGCCGCGCTGGAGCGCGCCTACCGCTGGATGCCGGACGCGCCGAAGCCGGGCTTCGCGCTGGCAAGGATCGGGGTCGTCGTCGGACTGAACGAGGACGGCTCGATCGCCAGCGTTTCTCCGCTGAAGGAGAAGGTCGGGAAGAAAGAAGTTCCGCGGATGCTCGCTGTACCAGCGCCAGTGAAGCGCTCGGTCAACATTGCCCCGAACACTTTCTGGGACAAGACGGCCTACTCGCTTGGCGTCTCCACGAAGAACGACTCGAAGGATGCGGCGCGGCACGAAGCCTTCACGCAGTTTCATCGGGACCTGATCGGCGCCACTGACGATCCGGGTCTCGTCGCGTTTCTGCGTTTTCTCGATGCCTGGTCGCCAGACCGGTTCGACGCGCATTTCGCCGAAGACATGAAGGATGAGAACGTCGTCTTCGCCCTTGAGGGGGAGCGGCGGCGCGAGGTCTATCTTTACGATCGCCCTGCCGCCCGCGCGCTCCTGGAAGGCGGGGAGAAAGGAGAGGGTTCTCTGTGTCTCGTGACCGGGGCGCGAGGACCGGTTGCCCGGCTGCACCCTTCCATCAAGGGCATCTGGGGCGGCCAGCCTTCGGGTGCCGATATCGTTTCTTTCAACCTCGAAGCCTTCGAAAGTTACGGACACGAAAAAGGCGACAATGCGCCGGTCAGCCAAGCCGCTGCCGAAGCCTATGTCGGCGCGCTGAACCGCTTCCTCGCCAACGGCTCCGGCCACCGGATGCAGATCGGCGACGCCTCCGTCGCCTTCTGGGCCGAGGCGCCGACCGACTTCGGCGATGAGGAGAAGCGCCGCGGGGCCGAGCGACTGGCGGAAGCGGTCTTTGCGGCCGCGCTCTCCGAGGACGAAAAGCGCGATCAGGCCGAGGAGGACGAGGCGGAAGCCAAGCCCATTCGTGAGGCGCTGCAACGCATCCGCGACGCCCGCCCTGTCTCGGACGACCGTTCGCTCGTGCCCGAGATTTCCGACGACACCCGCTTCTACGTCCTCGGCCTCGCGCCCAACGCCGCCCGCATCTCGGTCCGCTTCTGGCTCGACACGACATTCGGAGCGATCGCGGAAAACTACGCGCGCTTCAGCCGCGACATGCGGATCGAGCCGGCAGACCGGCAAGGCACGCCGGCGCTCTGGCACTACCTGAACGAGACGGCGGTGCTGGGCAAGCGCGAGAACGTGCCGCCCAATCTTGCCGGGGAATGGATGCGCGCGATCCTGGCCGGCACCGCTTATCCGCTGACGCTTCTGTCGACCGTCCTGATGCGCATCCGCGCCGATGGGATCGTCAACGCACGGCGGGCAGCGATTTTGAAGGCCGTTCTCGTTCGCAATTTCCGCATGGAGAAGGAGGCACCTGTGGGGCTCGACCCGGAGAATACCAGAAAGGGCTATCTGCTCGGCCGGCTCTTCGCCACCTATGAGCAGGCGCAGAGTGCGGCGCTCGGGCGCAACGTCAATGCAACGATCAAGGACAAGTTCTACGGTTCCGCCTCAGCGCAGCCGCGCAAGGTCTTTTCCATCCTGGAGACCGGCTCGGCCAACCACCTATCGAAGCTCGGCAAGCAGAGGCCCGGGCAACGGGTCAATCTCGAGCGGACCATTGCCGAGATCATGGACAAGATGAGCCCGGACGAAGACCCGTTTCCTGCGAGCCTGCCGGCCGCCGAGCAGGCGCTGTTCGGTCTCGGCTACTACCACCAGCGCAGCGCCTTTTTTGCGCGCAAGGATGCACCGTCAGAGGAGCCCGCAGTCAAATGACTGACCTTTCCCGCCGCCACGACTTCGTCCTCCTCTTCGACGTGAAGAACGGCAATCCGAACGGCGATCCAGACGCCGGCAACATGCCCCGTCTCGATCCGGAAACAGGTCATGGTCTTGTTTCCGACGTCAGCCTGAAGCGCAAGATTCGCAACTATGTTGAAATCGCTCATGGGGGAACCAGCGGTCGCGCGATCTATGTTCAGGAGGGCGCGATCCTCAACGAGCAGCACCGCAAGGCCTACAAGGCTGTGCGAGTGGGCGAGAAGGTCGAGGGAACAAAGCTCAATCCGAAGAGCGACGATGAGGCCGAAGAACTCCGCCTTTGGATGTGCGCCAACTTCTTCGATGTCAGGACCTTCGGCGCGGTGATGTCGACGGGAATCAATTGCGGTCAGGTGCGCGGGCCGGTGCAGATGACATTTGCCCAGTCCGCCGAGCCGATCGTGCCGCAGGAAATTTCCATCACCCGGATGGCCGCGACCACTGCCAAGGAAAAAGAGCAGCGCCGCGAGGGTGAGGCGGAAGTCGAAGGCGACGTGCGCACCGACAACCGCACCATGGGGCGCAAGCACATCGTGCCCTACGCACTCTACCGTGGGCACGGTTTCGTCTCGGCCAAGCTCTGCGAGAGGACGCATTTCTCGGATGAGGATTTCGAGCTGCTCATGGAGGCGCTCGTCTCGATGTTCGAGCATGATCGCTCGGCCGCGCGCGGCGAGATGGCGGTGCGCAAGCTGATTGTCTTCCGGCACGACAGTGCCCTCGGCAACGCGCCGGCGCACCAGCTCTTCGACAGGGTCACCGTCTCGCGCAATATCGAGGGCGAGCCCCGCGCCATCGACTCGCGGCTCGACAATTATCCCCCCGCTCGTGCCTTCTCCGACTACGTCGTCACCATCGACCGCGAAAACCTGCCCGCGGGGGTGGAGATCATCGAACGGCTGTAGCGGTTGTGGCGGACCAGCGGGAAGCGTTGCCGGTCGCAGCCGAGGAGCAGCCCATTCCGCTCTCCGCCCTGCAGCACGCGGTCTATTGCCTGCGGCAGGCGGCGCTGATCCATCTGGAGCGGATGTGGGCCGACAACCGCTTTACGGCGGAGGGCGACGTTCTGCATCTGGCCGCCGACCGGCCCGGCCAGCGGCGGGTGCGCGGCGTGCGCCGCGTCTCGGCCCTGCCGATCGCCAGTCGGCGGCTCGCCATCGCCGGCGTCGCCGACATGGTGGAATTCCACTTCGGCCCGGATGGGCGAGAGACGCCGCTGCCGGTCGAATACAAGCGCGGCAAGCCGAAGGCGCACCGCGCCGACGAGGTGCAGCTCTGCGCGCAAGCGCTCTGCCTGGAGGAGATGTGCGGCGTCGCGGTTCCCGAGGGGGCGCTGTTCTATGGCGAGACCAAGCGCCGTGTCGCCGTCGCCTTCGATCCCGAGCTGCGGGCGCTGACCGAGCGGACGATCGGCGAATTCGCCGCCGTTTTCGCGAACCGGGCGACACCCCCGCCGACGCCGCAAAAGAGCCGCTGCCGCGCCTGCTCGCTCGCCGAACTCTGTCGGCCTCAGGCGATCGCCCGGTCTGCCTCTGCCTGGCGCAGCCGGACCTTGGCCGATCTGTTGGGGGAGGGCGCCCCATGAAGAAGCTTCTCAACACGCTCTATGTCACGACCGAAGGCGCGGCGCTGAAGAAGGACGGCGAGAACGCCGTCGTGACGATCGAGGGCGAGGAGCGCGCCCGGGTGCCGTTCCACATGCTTACCTCGATCGTCCTGCTCGGGCCGGTCCTCGTCTCGCCGGCCATGATCAGTGCGGCGGCCGAACAGGGCATGACCATCGTGCTGCTCGATCGGCTCGGCCGGTTCCAGGCGCGGATCGAGGGGCCGGTGACGGGAAACGTCCTGTTGCGGCGGGCGCAATATGCCGCGTCCGAGGCGCCGGTCGAGATCGTCCGCTCGATCGTCCTCGGCAAGATCTCCAACCAGCGCCAGGTGTTGATGCGCGGCTTGCGCGATCATGGAGCCGAAGCGGGAGAGGCGGCGCGGTCGGCGCTGGAAACCGCCGCCGCCCGGCTCGGCCAGATCCTGCGCCGGGTGGAACGGGCCGGTGGCGACATCGACGCCCTGCGCGGGGCGGAGGGGGAGGCGGCCGCGCTCTATTTTGCCGTCTTCGACCATTTGATCCGCGTTGACGAGCCGCAGATGCGGTTTTCCGGCCGCTCGCGCCGGCCGCCGCTCGATCCGGTCAACGCGCTCCTGTCGTTTCTCTATACTCTCCTCACCCATGACTGCCGCTCGGCCGCCGAGGCGGTGGGGCTCGATCCCGCCGTCGGCTTCCTCCACCGCGACCGTCCGGGCCGGCCGAGCCTTGCGCTCGACCTCATGGAGGAGCTGCGCCCGGTGCTGGCCGACCGGCTGGTCCTGTCGCTCATCAACCGCCGCCAACTCGGACCCAAGGATTTCGAGACCCGCGACGGCGGCGCGGTGTTTCTCACCGACGACGGCCGCCGCACGCTGCTCACCGCTTGGCAGGAGCGAAAGCGCGAGGAGCGGCTGCACCCGTTTCTCGGGGAGAAGGCGCCGCTCGGCCTCGTGCCCTATCTCCAGGCGCAGATGCTGTCGCGGCATCTGCGCGGCGATCTTGACGCCTATCCGCCCTGGTTCTGGAAGTAGACGATGCTGGTTCTCGTCACCTATGACGTCAGGACAAGCGATCCTGGCGGCGCGCGGCGCCTTCGGCAGATCGCCAAGGCCTGCCGCGATTTCGGCCAGCGGGTGCAGTATTCGGTGTTCGAGATCGAGGTCGATCCGGCCCAATGGACCAAGCTGAAGGCCCGCCTGGAGGCGATCATCGATCCCGCGGCGGACAGCTTGCGATATTATCATCTTGGTGCCAACTGGGAGCGGAAGGTCGAGCATGTCGGAGCCAAGCCTGCCGCCGATCTCGGCGGGCCGCTGATCGTCTGACATCCACCACAAGGCGACAGGCCGTCAGGCCACGACCGCGCGAACGTCAAGCGTGCCTCCAATGCCGGGGAGGTTCGCGCTGGGACGAGTTCTTTGAAATCGTTCGTTTAATTCGTTGGTCTGCCGATCAACGGGCGGCTATGCGGCAGGAATGCCCAAAGGTTCGCGCACAGAGGAGACTTTTCCCATTGCCAACAAGCGGCTAGCTTCG
>NZ_FUXL01000001.1:78045-78416 GCF_900167365.1 Consotaella salsifontis
AGAGTCGCCCCCCGTGCGGGGGCGTGGATCGAAACCGTGTTGGCCGAGATCGCCGCTCAGGTTGGCGAGTCGCCCCCCGTGCGGGGGCGTGGATCGAAACGTGATCCGAGCGGCGCGCGCATCCCGGTATTCTGTCGCCCCCCGTGCGGGGGCGTGGATCGAAACGCGAGCTGTGATACGAGCGCCGAAGCGCAGTAGTGTCGCCCCCCGTGCGGGGGCGTGGATCGAAACTCGGTACTTAACGGACAACCCAGGCACCACCTCATGTCGCCCCCCGTGCGGGGGCGTGGATCGAAACGACAGCGCGGCGGACGCGGCGGCAGTCAAGGAAAGTCGCCCCCCGTGCGGGGGCGTGGATCGAAACCGTGCCG
>NZ_FUXL01000001.1:79506-449417 GCF_900167365.1 Consotaella salsifontis
GTCGCCCCCCGTGCGGGGGCGTGGATCGAAACCCGGCCCCGTCCTCCCAAAGCAGGATGACAGAGGTCGCCCCCAGTGCGGGAGCGTGAATCGAAACGGCAAGGCCCTGCCGACGCAGGCCGAGCCATCGCCGTCGCTGCCCGTGCGGGGGCATGGATCGTAACAGTAGCGGGGGGCGCGCCGGAGCTGCTTATGCCTTTCGATGGACGCCGCGATAACTCGAACCTCGCTCGCCGGCAGCGGTTCAGTTTGGCCAACGCTGTCGAAGGCGAGGCGGGAGACGTCCGTCGCCCCCTGCCTTACCCCTCGCGAAGTGCGCATCGCCCGTCGTGTTGCGCCGTGTAGCTCGTCGGTGGTTCCGTGCATCGTTGGGCAAACTATGCTCCGGCCCGACCTTTCGCCGTGAGATTCCCGGCCGGCGCTGGAGGGCGGTCCATCTGCCCGCATTGCCTCTGCCGAAGAGGGCGTTCTTGATTTTCGAATCGTTCGCAACTCACGCCTAAGACTTCGATCGCGTCCGAGAGGGTGACGCCCCCCTGACACGCGTCCCGTAGCCTGACAGCCCCTTCCGCAGCTTCTCACGGTCGATATGGTCTCGAACAGCGAGCTGGCCGCGCCAGGGTATGCGAGACGGACCCGCATCGGCCAACGGCGCTGGTCCAGCCATGCTCGCCAGACGCGCCTGCCAATGAGGCCAGGCCCGGTCGTCTGTGCGCATGAGCGGCAGTGCGCAATCGTCATA
Source organism: Consotaella salsifontis (assembly GCF_900167365.1). Classification (GTDB taxonomy): domain Bacteria; phylum Pseudomonadota; class Alphaproteobacteria; order Rhizobiales; family Rhizobiaceae; genus Consotaella; species Consotaella salsifontis. Next base: position 80,249 of record NZ_FUXL01000001.1, read on the forward strand.
GAGAAGGTCACTTCGTCCGTGTACCCCGACAATTCGCTTGAGGCCCGGTGCCGCCTCGCGAGCCTGCTGCTCGACCACATTATGCAATGGTTTCTGAACCTGCGAGAGACGCTGGCGCGCGCATATTCCGGCGCACGCCGGGCGTAACGCCACACGGCTCAGCTTTTCGTGAGATGATTGGAGACCGCCGCTTCCGCCGCCATGTCATGCGGCGGCCTGTTCATCAAGCCACAGCTGGATGCGGCACGCTACAGATTTTGCAGGAAAAGACCCGCCAACTTCGGGGAAGTGGTACGCCCAAGGGGAATCGAACCCCTGTTTCCGCCGTGAAAGGGCGGCGTCCTAGACCGCTAGACGATGGGCGCGGCGGAGGGCTGTATAGGATGCTTCGGCGCAGACCGCAAGCCGCCTCGTGCGCTTATCGACGAGGCTGTGAATAATATCGGTCGACAGCCGCCAGCCGGGTTCAATCTTTGGCGCGGGCGATCAGTGTCGTGGGCGAACTGCGGCGGCGACACTGCCAATTCCAGTCACGCTGGCGGCCGATGTCGATGTGAACCGCCGTCGTATGGCAGTAGGTGCCAACACCGCCTCTGCCGGGCAGGGCGCGCACGAATTCGGCGACTGCTCTGCTGTTGGCGCCGGGCACCTGGATGTCCGCCGCCTGGCAAAGCATGTGCATGGATTTCTTCGCTCCGTTGACGGCGCGATTGTGCGATGGGCTACGGTAGCCCGAGGTGATCACCGCCTTCTGGCCAAAATGCTGCTCCACCGCCCGAACCATCGAAACGAGCTTTGCCGGGAAGCAGGAGGTTTCCACATCCTCCCGCTGGACCATCAGCCCGTTCGGCGCAAGGCGGGCCAAACCGGTCACCGACGCCACCTGATAACCCTGCTCGACGTCCTCGATCATGTCCTCATCGTCGGCAGAGGCGCGATGACCGATCTCGAACAGGGAATCGGGATCAACGCCCGGAAGTGCCCCCGCGTCTCCTGCAGGCACGGGCGCTCCAGATCGAGGCACGATCACCCGGCTGGACTTGCTGTTGTCCGTGTTGCGAATGGGAACCTTCGCCTGGGATTCGCTGAAGAGGCTCGCATAGAACGTACGATCGGCTTGGCTGGTTTCCGCCGACGCCTCTCGAAGGAGCGGTTGTGCCTTCTGAGCGCTCGGCGCGTAGGCCGCAAGGCTCACTTGGCCCGCCGCCTCCTTTGCGGTCTGCCGAATGAGGGTGGCGGCATCGGCCGGCTTTGAAGCACCCGCGTCGTCGCTGGGAGTCTTTGCCGCCATCTCGCTGCTAGCCGGGGCAGCATCGGCGACCACCGTCGTCTCCGCGTCGGAGGGGACGGATGCATCCGCGGTCGGAGCATCCCCCTCCTTGGCCTCGGCGGACGCGGAAGCACCCGCCGAGGCGGCGGTAGTGGTGTTGGCAAATCCAAGGGAAGAAGAGTCGTCGGCCGAGGAAACGCACCCCGCGACAAAAGAGAGCGAAGCAAGAGCCGTCGCGGCCGCCAAAGTGACAAGCGCCGGACGGCGCGTTCGACCAATGTCGCTCGTCAAATCCCCGTCCACCTCTCCTTTGAAGTTCCACTTGATGTGAGAACTTCATCCATTTTCTATGATGCGCCAGTCGCTTACCAAGTCTGGCTTGCGTGAAAACGGAGATCCTTCCCCATCCGGGAATAACCGTCCCCTTGGTTATTCCTGTCGCATCTTGCTCGTTAACCCTTTGTTATGGGCGTCCATATGGCGTTATTGCGGCGATAGCAAGGCAAACAGGCAAACTGTGACCAATGTGTCACATCCCAACAGTGCTTACCACGACCCGGTATTGGCCATGCTTTGCCACGGCTCGGCAGCTGCCAACGGCTCGCCCTTTTGCAGCAGCTCAAACGATATGCCATCCGGAGACTTCACGAATGCCATGTTACCGTCACGCGGAGGGCGATTGATGACGATGCCAGCGTCCATCAGCTTCTGGCAGTAATCGTAGATATTGTCGACTTCCAGAGCGAGATGGCCGAAGTTGCGCCCACCTGAATAGGTTTCCGCATCCCAATTGTAGGTCAGCTCAAGAAGCGGCGCCCGCTCCTGTCGCGCGGCCTCAACGTCGTCCGGAGCGGCGAGGAAGATCAGGGTATAACGGCCATTGCTGTTCTCTGTTCTTCTGACTTCAACGAACCCCATCTTAGAGCAATAGAAGTCCAGCGACTCGTCGAGATCGCGAATTCGAACCATGGTGTGAAGATAGCGCATCGATACTCCTGTGATGTATGCGGACCCGCAACCAAGAGGGCGGGCGCTGACCTGTATGGAATAGGGCGGCTTCTCGCAAAGGGGAGGCTGCACAATCGCATTGCCGGATTGGCTGTCGCCAGGCACGTCGAACCCGTGGCGCTGATATTAAGCCACCTCATTGATCAGAGCCGTCTATATATCAGTTTTCGCGCGTCGAAAGCACTGTTTCCCTTGCGTCATGCCGTGAAAGGGCGAAAATCCGTGCATTAAACGCCTGAGCCAAAAGGAACGCCGGTCATCTATACGTTGTTCCGCATATTGCGGCGCGACACGTATCAAATTTTATTCATGAGAAAGCGGCATGCTGACATGAACGAATAAAATGCTATTCTCATTTTCAGTGTGATTCGGTTGGCGTAAGAGGCGGGCCCTAGAATGCCAGGCAAAACCTCTGCGAAGTTCTCTGAAGAGATTCGTTCCGCAGGACAGACCTCCGTTGGGCTCGATGTGGTTTCGGGTCATATCAAGTGGTTCGATGTCGCCAAGGGCTTCGGTTTCATCGTCCCGGACGGCGATGGACCGGACATCCTTCTGCACGTGACGTGCCTCAGGCGCGATGGGCATACCACCGCTCTGGAGGGGGCGCGTCTTGTCTGCGAGGTGCAGCGCGGCGAAAAGGGGCTTCAGGCTTTCCGCATTCTTTCGATGGATCAGTCGACGGCTGTTCATCCGTCGCAGCTGCCGCCCTCGCGCACTCACGTCAACGTTGTTCCGACCAGCGGCCTTGAGCGCGCCTTCGTCAAGTGGTTCAACCGCACGAAGGGCTACGGCTTCCTGTCGCGCGGGGAGGGCACCGAGGATATCTTCGTCCATATGGAGACGTTGCGGCGCGTCGGCATGACGGAATTGCGGCCCGGCCAGTGGGTGCTGGTGCGTTTCGGGGAAGGCACCAAGGGATTGATGGCCGCGGAAGTTCACCCCGAAAGCGGCCCGGTTCAGCCGGCCTCCCACTGACATGTCCTTCCGTCGTGGTTGGGTGCGCGGCGCTATTGCCGCGTTGATCGTCGCGTTTGGTGCGGTCGTGTTCGCGTTCGCCGCGGGAGCGGATTCCAAGGCGATTCTGAAGACCGCCAGCGGTGAGCATGCCATCTCGGTGGAGGTTGCCGATACGCCTGAGACGCGTGCGACCGGATTGATGTTTCGCGAGTCCATGCCCGACGACCACGGCATGCTCTTCGTGTTCGATGAACCCCGTCCGGTTACGTTCTGGATGAAGAACACCTTGATTCCGCTCGACATGCTGTTCCTGGACGACCATGGCGTCATCACCAGGATCGCGGCGAACGCGCAGCCATTGTCTCTGAGCCTGATCGACTCGGAAGGTCCCGTCCGCTTCGTGCTGGAGCTCAACGGCGGCGCGGCGGCGCGCCTGAAGGCCCAACCTGGCGACAGGCTCATCCATGAGCGGATCGAGCCGTGATGCCGCATCGGTCGAGCCGCCGGCCCGCTACCATGGCTTTTTCTTTGCGCCCGCGCTGCCATACCGCCGCCATCCCTTGACGCGACCGGCAAAACCCGCCAAATCCCAGACGACCGGGATGATCGGAGCGTAGCGCAGCCTGGTAGCGCATCTGCTTTGGGAGCAGAGGGTCGCAGGTTCGAATCCTGCCGCTCCGACCAGTTCGGCTGGAATGTTGACTCGGCGGCGGCCGGCAACGGAGGCGGATGATGGTTGCGAGAATCTATCGGCCCGCTCGGACGGCCATGCAATCGGGCAAGGCCCGGACCCGGGACTGGGTGCTGCTCTATGAGCCCGAGGTTCCCAAGGCGGTGGAGCCGCTGATGGGCTACACCTCATCCTCCGACATGAAGGCGCAGATCCGCATGTCCTTCGATACCAAGGAGGAAGCGGTGGAATATGCCGAGCGGAATGGAATTCCCTACAAGGTCGAGGAGCCGCAGCAGCCGAAGCGCGCGAGGGTCTCCTACTCCGACAATTTCCGCTACGATCGCCGCCAGCCCTGGACGCATTGAGGCGCCATCACGACGAAGGCTGCGCCGGAATGGCGCGCCACATATTGTCGCGTTCAAGATAGACGATCGGGAATATGATCTGCATTCGAGGGCGGTGTCTTCGAATGGAAAAAGACGCAAAGCCAACAGGCGAGGGCGGCCGGATCGCGCTCGCTCCGTTTCGACCCGCACTTGCGGCCACTGCGTCGCATCGGCCCCGTAGCTCAGCGGATAGAGCACCGGCCTTCTAAGCCGATGGTCGCAGGTTCGAGTCCTGCCGGGGTCGCCAGTCATTTTCCTGTCCGACCCGGAGACATGGGTAACAGACCGCTCCTAAGACGTGGGGTCGCGAGTTCTTGCGGAATCCAGACGTCTCACCGACGAGGCGAAAAAGGGGCGGCCTATGTCAGCGATCGCCAAGACGGTCGGTATCAACTGCTTCCGCCCTTCCTGATCTCAGACCAGCCCCAGGTCGCGGCAGGCGGCGTAGACCTCGATGCTGCTGGCGTTGGCGGCGGCCATCTGCTTGAGCTGAAAATCGGGCACGCCCCATGCCGTTGGCACTCCCTCGGCACGGAACAGCCGCGCCTCGCTCATCGTGCCGTCGGAGCGGCGAGCGTTGGCGGTGCCGCAGGCGACGATCGAGCCAGTGGCGGTTCGCCCCGCCGTGACGGTGAGGATCTGCGCCGCCTCGGGAACGGTGTAGGCCTGACGCACGACGTTCTCCAGCGCGGCACGCTCCTCAACGGTCAGCCCGTAAGACTGCGCCGGCTTCAACTTCTCCCGAACGGCCCCGGGCAAGAACCCTCCGCGCGGACGCCAGTCGCCTGCCGTCGCAGGCGGCTCTGTGGCGGAGGCGGATGATCCAAACAGCGGAGGCAGCGACGGCTCCGGCGTCGCGCACCCCCCCACCCAGGCGACCGCCGAGACTGCAATAAGAAGCGTGGATTTTATCATCGTCACTCGTACGGCCTTGTTCGCCGGTGGCTGCACTGCGGAGGCTGGCGATCTGAGAGCGCTTACGGCGCTGTTCTGCCGGCCGGACAAGGAGGTCGAAGTCGCCCGCCATATGTCCCACGGTCGAAACAGACATGCGCGACCGCGGGACTGCCGATTCACCCGACAATATCACCAAGCTGTGTCAGCGACACGTCCCATTGGCGGCGATCGCGGCCTCCAGGCCCCGGTCGATGTCCCGCATCAGATCGCCGACATCCTCAAGACCGATCTGAAGCCGGATAACCGCTCCGTCGAGAGGCGCTTTTGCCGACGTCCGGTCCGAAAGGTCGGCCTCCACGACAAGACTCTCATGCCCGCCCCAGGAATATCCGAGACCGAAGATCTGAAGGGCGTCGAGAAATGCGGCGGCAGCTGGACGGCCTCCTTCCAGCACGAATGAAAAAAGGCCGCTCGATCCGCCGAACTGTCGCTGCCAGAGGTCAAACCCTGGAAAGGAAGGCAGCGCCGGATGAAGCACCTTGCTGACGCCAGGACGCCCCTCCAGCCAACGCGCGATCTCGAGGGCGGAGGCCTGATGGCGGGCGAGCCGGACGCCCATCGTCTTGAGGCCGCGCATGATCAGATAGGTGTCGTCGGGTGCGGCGTTGATGCCAAGCGCCATCTGCGTGTCGCGCAGACGCTTGTAGGTCGTCTCGTTGGCGGAGACGCTGCCCATCATCACATCGGAATGACCGCCAGGATATTTGGTCAGCGCATGGATCGAAAGATCAACCCCGTGTTCCAGCGGCCGGAAGAACAAGGGCGTCGCCCAGGTGTTGTCGATCATGACCACGGCGCCGGCGTGGTGCGCGATCTCGCAAACCGCCGCGACATCCATCATCTCGAACGTGTTCGAGCCCGGAACCTCCAGGAAAACCACCCGCGTCTCCGGCCGAATAAGCGCCTCGATACCGGTGCCGAGGGCCGGATCGAAATATTCGACCGCCACGCCCATCCGCTTCAAGACGGTGTCGCAGAAATGGCGAGTGGGCGAATAGCAAGAATCCACCACGAGCAGGTGATCCCCCGCCAAAAGGAACGCCAGAAGCGGCACCGTGATCGCCGCGAGGCCAGATGGCACGAGGATCGTTCCATGAGCTGCCTCGAGTTCGTTCAGAGCGCGCTCGAGGGCGTCCGTCGTCGGTGTGCCGCGCAAGCCATACGTGTATGGCTGACTGCGATTCCGCATCGACTCGCTGTTCTTGTAAAGAACCGTGGACGCATGGACGACGGGCGGATTGACGAAGCCAAAATAGCTGTGAGGCTCGTGGCCCATATGGACGAGCCGCGTGGCTATGTTTTGGTCAGAGGAGGGGTTTTTGTTGCTCAATTTCTGCTCTTAGCCGCTCTGATTCGAGGCACTCAAAAGTTGTCGGGGTGGAACTGCGGAAAAACCGCGTCACATGCTTGACCTGCTGAAATTTATGGCATGTGATCCAATCAGGGATGGTGGTTCTCCACCTTCCGAGCAGTCTGCCCCTGCGTTTTCGCTGAGGGAAGACCATTCGACAAAGAATTTGAGCAGTCACCGCGATCAATGGGAAGGTACCTGATGAAATCGAAGCTCCTGACGACCGCACTCGGATTGACCGTGGCGATGGTGGCAGCAGGCGCCGCCTCGGCGGCGACGCTGGACGACGTCAAGTCGCGCGGCACTCTCAAGTGTGGCGTGAACACCGGCCTGCCGGGCTTTGCATCGCAGAACGACAAGGGCGAGTGGCAGGGTCTGGATGTCGATTACTGCAAGGCGATTGCCGCAGCGATTTTCGGTGATCCCTCGAAGGTCCAGTACACGCCGCTCTCGGCCGTGCAGCGCTTTCCCGCCATCCAGAACGGCGAAGTCGATGTTCTCGCCCGCAACACCACGTGGACGATGGACCGCGATACCTCGCTCGGCCTGAACTTCGTCGGCGTCAACTACTACGACGGCCAGGGCTTCATGGTGAAGAAGGGGTTGGGGGTCAACTCCGCGCTCCAGCTTTCCGGCGCCACGGTCTGTGTCCAGTCCGGCACGACGACGGAACTGAACCTGGCGGATTATTTCGCCAAGAACAACATGCAGTACAACCCGGTCGTCATCGAAGCGCAGAGCGACGTGAACTCGGCCTATGATACCGGCCGCTGCGACGTCCTCACCACCGATGCGTCCGGCCTCTACGCCTCGCGTCTGGAGCTCAGCAATCCCGACGATCATGTCGTGCTGCCCGAGATCATCTCCAAGGAGCCGCTCGGCCCGGTCGTGCGCCAGGGCGACGATCAGTGGTTCAACCTGGTTCAGTGGGTCCACTTCGCCCTTCTGGACGCCGAGGAACTGGGCGTGAGCCAGAGCAACGTCGACAGCCTGGTGGACCAGGAGAAGAAAGCGATGGACGCCGGCCAGGGGCAGAACCCCAATCTCGCTCGCCTGCTTGGCGTCGGTGAGAACTTCGGCGGCAAGATCGGTCTCGATGCCGACTGGACGGTGAAGATCATTAAGGCGGTGGGCAACTACGGCGAGATCTTCGAGCGCAACGTTGGAAAGAACACGCCGCTCGGCATCGCTCGTGGCCAGAACGCGCTCTGGACCCAGGGCGGCCTGCAATACGCCCCGCCGATCCGCTGATCGCAGCGTACGTCAAGAACCTGGGCCCGCGCCGAATGCTTCGTTCGGTGCCGGGTCCCGGTATGCCCGCGAGGAGCCGGGATGCAATGTTCGCAATGATTGACGGATGCAGATGACGGTTGAAACCCCAACCTTGCCGCCAACGCGGTCTTTCGGTTCGCTGATCAACAACCCGGTCGTTCGCGGGATCTTCATTCAGTTGGTGCTGGTCGTCGGTCTGATCGGCTTCGTCTGGTGGATCGTCGACAACACCTCCCGCAATCTCGCCCAAGCCCACATTGCCTCGGGCTTCGGCTTTCTGGACCGACGATCCGGCTTCGACATCTCCCAGCAGCCGATCGACTACTCCAGCAATGCCACCTATGCGAGGGCGATTCTCGTCGGCGTCGTCAACACGCTGATCATCGCCGGCACCGGCATTGCGATGGCGACGGTCCTCGGTTTCATTGTCGGCATCGGTCGCCTGTCCCGTAATTTTCTGCTGCGCGGTCTCGCCACAGTTTATGTCGAGACCTTCCGCAACATCCCTCCGCTCCTGGTCATCCTCTTCTGGTATTTCGGCGTCCTCGCGGTCCTGCCCATGCCGAGGCAAGCCGTTTCGCTGCCTTTCGGCGCGTTCATATCGAATCGCGGACTGCAGACGCCGCGAGTCGCCTTCGAGGAAATTGCCTGGATTTCGCTGGCGGCTCTCGCGGTCGGCGTGGTGGTCGCGATCGTTCTTTATCAGGTGAACCGGCGGCGCCAGATGGCGACGGGCGAGCGCAGGCGCCTTCTCTGGCCGATGCTCGGTCTCATCGTCGGCCTTCCCGTCGTCGCGTTTCTCGTGACGGGCATGCCGGCAGCGCTGGAGTTTCCCGCCAAGAGCACGTTCAATCTGGTCGGCGGGTTCCAGATCCGGCCCGAGTTCCTGGCGCTGTTTCTTGCGCTTTCCGTCTATACCGGCGCCTTTATCGCCGAAATCGTCCGGGCCGGCATCCTTTCGGTGTCGAAGGGGCAGACCGAAGCGGCGCAGGCGCTGGGCCTCAGCAGAAGACACACACTTCGCTTGGTTGTCGTGCCGCAGGCTTTCCGCGTCATCATCCCGCCGCTCACCAGCCAGTATCTGAATCTCACCAAGAACTCCTCTCTGGCGCTGGCGATCGGCTACCCAGACCTTTTCGCCATCGGCTCCACCGTGCTCAATCAGTCCGGTCAGTCGGTTGAGATCATCATCATCTGCATGCTTTTCTATCTGACGTTCAGCCTGATCGTGTCCGCCTTCATGAACTGGTTCAACGCCAAGATGGCCCTCGTCGAGCGCTGAGGGGGAGGGACCGTCCGATGGAAGAACACGTCACGCGTTATGTTTCCGAGGAATTCAAGCAGCCGCTCCCGCCGCCCGCCGATAACGCCGGGATCATTGGGACGGCGCGAAAAAACCTCTTCGCTACGCCGCTCGATGCGGCGATCAGCCTCGTCACGCTGCTCGTCGTCGTCTGGGCCGTGTGGAACCTGCTCGGCTGGGCACTGTTCGATGCCGTTTTCTCCGGCAGCGATCGGACGGCGTGTGTCGCCACGGGCGACAGCGAGGTCGGTGCCTGCTGGATCTTCGTCTCGTCCAAGTTCCTGCAATTCATCTACGGCCTTTATCCAGATCCCGAGCGTTGGCGCGTCAACACGGTCTTCGCGCTGCTGGCGATCTTGACCGCTGGCCTTCTTATTCCGTCGGTGCCGAAGAAGGGGCTAAACGCGGCGTTGCTGCTCGGCGTCTTCCCGTTCGTCGCCTTCGTGCTGCTGACGGGCGGTCGCCTGTCTTTCTCGGGTGGACAGGTCGCGTTCTTTGCCATGTTGGCCGCGTTCGGAACGCTCATTGTCGTGCCGAGCCGCAGCGATCTGGATTTCGAGCGTCCGCTGATGCGGGCGGCAGCGGGGCTGGCGGTTGCCGCCGTTCTGGCGCTTCTGCTTTCCGCCGCGTCCAGCCGCGCCGGCATCGCTTTCCTGGGGCTGCGTTTCACCGCTTTCTCGCTCAGTGCTCTGGTGCTTTCCGCGCTCTCGATCCTGTCCGTCGCATCGGCCGCTTTGCAGCGGGGCGGCGGCGGGCGTGTCGCGGCCACGGCGCTGCTCGTTCCCGTGCTCATCGCCGCGGCGTTGGCCGTGCTCTCTGTTGATTTCGGCCTTCCCGAGGTGCCGACCCATTTGTGGGGCGGGCTTCTGGTCACGCTGGTCGTGTCCGTCACCGGCATTGCCACTTCGCTGCCCCTCGGCATCCTCCTCGCGCTCGGCCGTCGGTCCGACATGCCGGCGGTGCGCCTCCTGTCGGTGATCTTCATCGAGTTCTGGCGCGGTGTGCCGCTGATCACCGTGCTCTTCATGGCGCAGTTCATGCTGCCCCTGTTCATGCCCGACGGCGTCTCCTTCAACCAGCTCCTGCGCGCGCTGGTCGGCGTGGCTCTGTTCTCTGCGGCCTATATGGCCGAGGTCGTGCGCGGCGGGCTCCAGGCCATCCGCAAGGGGCAGTACGAGGCCGCCGACGCCATGGCGCTGTCCTACTGGCAGAAGATGCGGCTGATCATTCTTCCGCAGGCGCTGAAGCTGGTGATCCCCGGCATCGTCAACACCTTCATCGGCCTCTTCAAGGACACCAGTCTCGTCTACATCATCGGGCTGGCCGACCTGCTGGGCACGGTGCGCCGGGGGTTCAACGATCCCAACTGGATCACGCCGTCGACCCCGGCGACCGGATTGGTCTTCGCGGCCTTCATCTACTGGCTGTTTTGTTTCGGCATGTCGCGCTATTCCATCTTCATGGAGCGGCGGCTCGACACCGGACACAAATAGGAACGGAGCTTCATTCATGGCAGAGCCGAACAGAACCGTGCGATCGACCAACGCGGGAAGCGAGGCGCTACACGAGGTCGGCGTGGAGCTCATCGCCGTCAACAAGTGGTACGGCGAATTCCATGTGCTGCGTGACATCAACCTCAAGGTGAAGCGCGGCGAGCGCATCGTCGTGTGCGGTCCGTCCGGCTCCGGCAAGTCCACTATGATCCGCTGCATGAACCGTCTGGAGGAGCACCAGAAGGGCACCATCATCGTCGATGGGATCGAGCTGACCTCCGACCTGAAGAAGATCGAGGAAGTGCGCCGCGAGGTCGGCATGGTCTTCCAGCACTTCAATCTTTTTCCGCATCTGACCATCCTCGAGAACTGCACGCTCGCGCCGATCTGGGTTCGCAAGATGCCCAAGAAGCAGGCCGAGGAGGTCGCCATGAGCTATCTCGAACGCGTCAAGATCCCCGAGCAGGCGAACAAGTACCCCGGCCAGCTCTCCGGCGGCCAGCAGCAGCGCGTGGCCATCGCACGCTCGCTCTGCATGAACCCGAAGATCATGCTCTTCGACGAGCCGACCTCTGCGCTCGATCCCGAGATGATCAAGGAAGTGCTGGACGTCATGGTGGGGCTCGCCGAAGAGGGGATGACGATGATCTGCGTCACCCACGAGATGGGCTTCGCGCGGCAGGTTGCCGACCGGGTCATCTTCATGGACGCCGGGCAGATCGTTGAGCAGAACGTGCCCGAAGAGTTCTTCACCAATCCGCAGCACGAGCGCACCAAGCTCTTCCTGTCGCAGATCCTGCACTGACGTCGCAGCGCGCGGCCGCGGCGGCCGCGCGCTTTTGCCCATCGGATCGCGGACGCTCAACGGAACAATCGCACTCTCCTGCCCGTTACTTGCGGCCGATGGGAGATGACAGTGCAAAACCCGACGAATGAGTCCTCCGACGACAAGACGACCATCGTCGCTCCCGCGATCGGGTTGGTGAACAACCAGATGTTCGGCTCGGGGCCGCGCTGGGCCATTGTCGGCATCTTCCTGATCCTGTTTTTCGGTGCGTTGTATCTTGCGGCGAGCTTCATCCTGCCGGTGGTGATCGCGCTGCTTTTTGCGCTCGTGCTCAGCCCCATCGTGCGGTTTCTGCGCCGTCGGCTAAAGATCTGGGAGCCGATCTCCGCCGTCGTCCTGGTGGTGGGGGCTCTGCTCACGCTGCTCCTCGGCTTCTATATGCTGAGCGATCCCATATCGAACATCGTCCGCGACGCGCCACGCTATGCGTCGGCGGTCAACGAGCAGGTGGATTCGGTGCGCAGCCGGCTGGATCGCCTGCGCAAGGCGCAAAAGACGGTGGCGGGCCAGGACGAGACCGCGCCTGCGGCACCGGCTTCGGACAAGCCGCAGGAGGTCGTCGTCCAAACGCCGGGACTGATCGATAACGCTGCCTCGGCTCTGCCGCAGATCATGGCCAGCACCGGTTTCGCGCTGGTCTTTCTGTTCTTCCTGCTGGCCTCGGGAGACTTGTTTTACCAAAAGCTCGTGAAATCGATGTCCACCCTCTCGGACAAAAAGAGGGCGTTGCGCATCGCGCACGACATTGAGCGCGAGCTATCGCGCTACCTTTTCACCATTACCATGATCAACGCCGGGCTCGGCATCGCGGTTGGCATGGCACTTTGGCTGGTCGGGATGCCGACACCGCTGATCTTCGGCGCGCTGGCGACGCTCCTGAACTATATCCCCTATATCGGCGCCATTGTTGGCATGGGCATTGTCGGGGTGATCGGCCTTGCCGAGTTCGGCACCCTCGGCAACGCGCTCGTCCCCGTCGCCTGCTATCTCGCCTGCACGACCATCGAGGGCCAGTTCGTCACGCCCATGATCGTCGGTCGGCGCCTGGAGATGAATCCAGCTGCGGTGTTTCTCTCGGTGGCGTTCTGGGGTTGGATTTGGGGCGTCACCGGAATGTTTCTCGCCGTCCCGCTTATGGTCTCGGTCAAGATCTTCGCCAGCTACATCGAGCCCATTGCGCCGCTGGGTGAGTTTCTCTCCGCCGAAACGAGGCCGGACGAGGAGGAGGAGTGAGGCCGCCGCGCCGCGCAGCGGGCTTATCTGCCGCCCGTTTTCCTGTGCGTAGCGGGCGCACCAGCTTGCGAATGCCGGCTGACGGTGGCGGGATATTGCCTGCGAGTCGCGGCGCGAAATGGGACAACCCGAAATGGGACAAGTTGAATCAAATTCACGCGGCGATGGTGCGGGCCTGTAAAGTATAGACGTGTACAATTGTCAGAAAATTCGGGTAAAATTGCCTGACGCCGTTTTGTCTCAAAGTAAAATGGATGTGTCATCTTCCCCATGAACAACGGGGAGAAGACCACGTGAAGACAATCAGCAGAAGCGTCGCGGCGATGACGTTGGTGGCCGCGGCCGTGGCTAGCTCGCCGTCCTCGGCAGGGCAGCCGTCACGCATGATGTTGCATGGGCCGACGTCGCAGCCGATCGGTCATTATGAGTTCTGCCAGCAGTACGCCGACGAGTGTAGGCCGAGCGGGCCACTGGGCGTCATCAAGCTGACCTCGGCGACTTGGTCGAAGCTGATCGAGGTGAACAGGACCGTCAACACGGCGATCATTCCCCGCACCGATCAGGACATCTACGGCGTGCCGGAGAAGTGGGCCTATCCCACCACCGAAGGGGACTGCGAGGACTATGTGCTCCTCAAGCAGTACATGCTGGAGCGGGAGGGCTTTCCGCGTTCGGCGCTTTTGATCACGGTGGTGCGCCAGACCAGCGGCGATGGCCATGCGGTGCTGACGGTGCGCACCGATGCCGGCGAATTCATCCTGGACAATCTCGACAACGAGATCCTGCCGTGGGCGCAGACGCCTTATATCTACCTGAAACGCCAGGCGGAGAACAATCCGAGCCGGTGGACATCGATCGAGGACGATCGCAACCTGCTCGTGGGCAGCGTTCGATAGAACCCGAGGGCGGTCCCGCGCCGCCTTCTCGGGCCGCGCGGGACGGATCGGTCAGCTATTCCAGGTCGATGTCGAGGATCGTCATCGTGAAGTGGTAGGAGAGCTCGCCCTCCTCCTCGTCCTTGGCGATCAGTCCGACGAATTCCTCGTCGATATAGACCTCCGCCGAATCTGACTTGCGGGGCAGGGCGCGAACCTGGATCGGCGTCTGCGGAAAGCGCGACCTCAGATAGCCTTGCACTTTTCGGATTTCTTCGGGCTTCACGAGCGGACTCCTTCTTTGCACCGGCCTAGCTAGAAGTCCGGTGCGGTTTTCCAATGGTTGTTGCGGAACGAGTGGCTATTCGGGCTTGTCGATGGTCTGATCCATGGCCCGCGCGGGCTCGCCATTTTCATCGGTGGTTCCGACGATGCGGCCCGGAACGCCCGCCACCGTCGAATGCGGCGGAACGGCCTTCAGCACCACAGAGCCGGAGGCGATCTTCGAGCATTTGCCGATGCGGATATTGCCGAGGATCTTGGCGCCCGCGCCGATCAGCACGCCCTTCTCGATCTTCGGATGGCGGTCGCCGAACTCCTTGCCGGTCCCGCCCAGCGTCACGTCCTGCAGGATCGACACGTCGTCGCCGACCGACGCCGTCATGCCGACGACGAGGCCCGTGGCATGGTCGAGGAAGATGCCGCGCCCCATCGTGGCGGCCGGATGAATGTCGGTCTGGAAGACCGCCGACGATCGCGACTGAAGATAGAGAGCGAAATCCCGCCGGCCGCTCTCCCACAGGAAGTGGGCCAGCCGATGGGTCTGGATGGCGTGAAAGCCCTTGAAGTAGAGCAGGGGCTCGACGTAGCGCTCGCACGCCGGATCGCGATCGAACACCGCCTGAAGGTCGATGCGAAGCGTCTCGCTCCAGCTGGGGTCGTTGCGCCACATGCTGTCGAACGCCTGGCGAATGAGGACCGCCGGCACGTCGGGATGGTCGAGGCGCTCTGAAACGCGGTGGATCAGAGCGTTTTCGAGGCTGGGATGGTTCAGGATCGTCGCATAGAGGAACCCCGCCAGGATGGGGTCCTGACGAACGACCTCCTCGGCTTCCTCGCGAATTCTCGCCCAGATGGGATCGACTCCCTCGAGTCGGTCCTGGTTCTGCCAGCACGCAAAGGTCATCGGGATGCTCCCTGTCGCCGTGAAGGCGGGAAAGTCCACATCAATTAGGGTCAGGCGCGGAGATAAATCAACCGCTCCGCCGACGAGTTCGATCTTTGCCGTCGCCCATGCCGCGCCGATGCACGTGGGCCGACTCGCTCGCCGCTCTAGAGGAAAAGGCGCTGATCGGCGAGGAAACGCAACACCTCGGCCTTGAAGTGCCGGTCGCCGACCGAGAGCATGTGATCGCGGCCGGCAATTTCATAAGCCTCGGCATTGGGCATCAGCCCGGCGAGTTCCTCGGCCGAGCCCGCGATGTCATCCTTGGTGCCGACGCCGACCAGAACGGGCTGCCTGATCCGGCCGACTTCCTCGGCGGTGAGCTCCTGCCGCGTGGCGGAGATGCAGGCCGCCAGGGCCTCCTTGTCGCTTCCCGTGCGGTCGGCGAACGAGCGGAACATCCGCCCTTTCGGATCGGTCACATCATCGAGGGAGGGCGCCCGCAAAGCCTCGGCGACCGGTGTCCAGGAGCCGACGCCCTTGACCAGCCCGATGCCGAGGCCGCCGAAAACCAGGACGGGAAAACGCTCCGGCGCTTTCAGCGCGGCGAAGGCCGCGACACGCGCGCCCATGGAATAGCCGAAAAGGGCGGCCTTCCTGATATTGAGGTGCTCGGTCAGGGCCAGCGCGTCCGCCGCCATCTGGGCGGGCGTATAGGCAGCCGCATCGTGTGGCTTGTCGCTGGCGCCATGTCCGCGGTGGTCGATGGCGATGACGTTGTAGCCGGCCTCGGTCAGCGTCAGAAACCAGCCGGGCGAGACCCAGTTGACGCGAATGTTGGACGCGAAGCCATGGAGAAGGAGAACCGCCGGCGCGTCCGGATCGCCTTCCTGGCGATATGCGAGATTCAATCCTTCGTGGGAAAATGAAGCCATTCTTCCTGCCGATCCTGTCTGCGGGGCAGCGAAAATGCCCGGTTGGCGCGACAAACTGTCGGCCAGCTCGTCGTTGCGCCGCGTTCCGGGCGGTCTGCACCTTGTTCTTTTCCCAGGTCCGATATTATGGTCGCCCGCGACGAGCAATCCCTAGGACAGGAGCCGACCCATGGCCGGACACCCGATCCCCCATTATCAGAACGACGGCGGCTATGAAGCCATCGAAATTGGGGTGAGCGAATTCATGTGCGTCGGAGCGACCCCGCCCTACGACCATCCCCATGTCTTCATCGACATGGGAGACGACCGCGAGGCGGTCTGCCCCTATTGCTCGACGCTTTATCGGTTGAATGCCAAACTTTCGCCGACCGAGACTCTTCCGGCCGGATGCCTTTTCGCGGAGAGAGCAGCCTGACCATCGACAAGTCCGCCCCGCTGATCATCGTTGGGGCAGGGATCGCCGGATTGAGCGCCGCGCTCTGCCTTGCTCACTTCGGCTTCAGCGTCGAGATCTACGAACGCGCGGCGACCCTTCAGGAGGCGGGCGCGGGGCTCCAGCTTTCGCCCAATGCTATGCGCGTCCTGGGGCGGCTCGGCCTGGCCGACGATCTTGTGCGCAAGGCGGTTGTCGCAGACAAGGTGACGTTGCGCTCGGCCCGTTCCGGGCGTCCGATCGCGACGGTGCCCGTCGGCGCCGGCGACGGCACGACCTATCTGTCTATCCACCGGGCCGATCTTCAGGCTGCACTGCTGCTTGCCGCATGGTCGCGTCCGGGCATTGAGCTTCATCTCGGATACGACCTCGTGCGAGTTCGGCAAGAGGGGGCGCGCACCATCCTCGTTTTCCGCCATGAGGGTGAGGAGAAGGAAGTCCGCGCGGCACTGGTCATCGCTGCCGATGGTGTCCGCTCGAAGATCGCGTCCGAGGTCGGCTTTGCACCGCCTCAAGCCGCCCGCTCGACCGCATGGAGAATGACGCTCGAAACCGAGCGGCTGGAGGCGACTGACCGCCCCATAGCTGGGGTCGAGGCATGGCTGGGCTCGGGCCGCCACGCGGTGATCTATCCGATCCGCCAGGGCTCCGAAATCAATATCGTTCTCATTGTGCCCAGCGAATCGTCGGGCGACGGTACACCGGGCACGGTCAGCGCTGCGCGACTTCAGCGCGAGTTCCGCGCATGGGACCCGCGCCTAGCCCGGATCATCAGCAAGGGCGAGCGGGCTTCGGCGTGGCCAATGCACACGGTCGACCCGCACAGGCCGTGGAGCAAGGGCTCGGGCATCGTCTTGGTCGGCGATGCCGCCCACGCCATGTTGCCCTATGCCGCACAAGGCGCCGCCATGGCGATCGAGGATGCCTGGGTGCTTGCCTATGCGCTGGCGCGCGCCGAGGGCGCGGGGACCGCGATCGAGCTCTATCAGGCGATGCGCCAGCCTCGTGTCGAGCGTGTGCGCTCTCGTGTGCGCTTCCACGATACGGTCTACCACCTGCAGTTCCCGCTCTCGCTTGGACGAGACGCGGTGCTCGGCCTGCGCTCTCCCGACAGCCTTCGCCGCGATCTCGCTTGGCTATACGGTTGGACGCCGCCGGTCGCCTGAACGCTTGCGGCCATGGTGTGATCGAAATTCCGTTGTTGATTTTCCGCCGGCCCTTGAGCGGAACGCGCGGCCGCCTTCGCAGTTGAGGGAAGGCCGGCCGCCGACCCTCCTTCGTGAGGGGCGAAACGCCACTCGCGTTCCGTCCGGCCTGAAAGGGACTGCAACGAAGGCAGATCGATGATTGATTTCAAACGTACCGGAAGGCTGCTGACTGCGGCGACCCTGGCCACTTCCACAATATTGGCCGGCCCCGTCGCCACCTATGCACAGGACGCGGCGCCTGCCGTCGAGGTTCCGCCACCGCCGCCCGATGCCGGCGCCGACGGACAGAAGGAGCAAACGCAGGAGGCCGCAGCGCCGGTGCCCGAGCCCGCCGCCCCACCGCCCGCCGCAGAGGAACCCGCGCCAGCGCCCGAGCCCGCTGCGCCGCCCCCCGCCGCCGAGGAGCCTGCGCCAGCGCCTGAGGCGGCCGCGCCAGCGCCCGCCGCTGAGGAGCCAGCGCCAGCGCCTGAGCCCGCCGCGCCAGCGCCTGCTGCCGAGGAGCCCGCGCCTGAGCCGGCCGCGCCGCCGCCTGCTGCCAAGGAACCCGCGTCAGCGCCCGAGCCCAAGGCCACCGAACCGGCCGCGCCGAGCGCCGCGGAGCCCGCGGCTCCTGAAACTCCGAAGGCTGAAGAGCCTGCCGCTCCGTCCGCTGGAGAACCACAAGCGCCAGCTGAGCTCGCGGATCCCGCCAGCCCGGCGGAACCCGAAGCTGGAGCTGCCGCACCGCAGGCGCCCGCTGCAGCGCCTGGCGAGAACCGGCGCGGTGGCCCGCGAGGAGAGAAGCGCGGCCCGGCGGGGCGCGCGCCAAATCCGGCTCCGTCGGATGAGACGGCGCCCAGCGAGGCTGCGCCGGCAAACGGAGCACCCGCTGACGCCGCGCCCGCTCCAGCCGCCAGTCCGGATCAGCCGCCGGCGCCAGGCGAAGCCAACTCCGCTGAGCCTGCCCCGGCCGCAGCGCCCCCTGTCGAACAGCCGAAGCCTGTGCCGCTCGACGTCCAGACACGGGCTGTGGACCCAAAGGCGCTCGACCAGAGCGACGCGCAGGTGCAGCAGCTGCGCCAACCCGTCGAAGTGCGCTCCGCGCGCGAACAGCAAGGCAAGCGCATCCCCCGGCCGCCGAAGGACGAGTTGCCGCCCGAGGCCAAGGTCGTCAAGCGCGTCGGTGATCGCGAGATTCTGGCGATCGTCGGCGGCGCGGTGGCTGGCGCCGCCGCCGGCGCGGCTGCATCCTATTTCGTG
Source organism: Consotaella salsifontis (assembly GCF_900167365.1). Lineage (GTDB taxonomy): Bacteria > Pseudomonadota > Alphaproteobacteria > Rhizobiales > Rhizobiaceae > Consotaella > Consotaella salsifontis. The sequence continues at coordinate 98,854 of NZ_FUXL01000001.1, forward strand.
CGACCCGACGATGACCGGCGCCTCGCGGTCGATTCGCAGGATCATTATGTCGAGCAGCTGCCTCGCGGCCTGACGCGCGAAACAATCGTGCGCGAGAATGGTGTCCAAGTGGTCACGATCTCGAATCGCTACGGCGATATCGTTCAGCGGTCCCGCATCATGCCGGATGGGCGCGAAGTCGTCCTGTTCTATGATGACACGAACCGCCGGCGCGACTACTGGCGCGATCCGGGAGCCGAGCTGCCGCCGATCGACGTGCAGATTCCGCGTGACCAGTACATTGTCGACACGGATCGACCGGACGAGGATCTCTACTACCGCACGATCGTTGCCCCGCCCGTCGAGACGGTGGAGCGCATCTATTCGGTCGATGAGGTGCGGCGGTCGGAGCGTATCCGCGACAAGGTGCGAAGGATCGACCTCAACACGATCAACTTCGGCTTCGGCTCGGCCGATATTTCGCAGGATCAGGTCGGCAATCTGGAAGCCCTGGCGGAAGCCATCACCAAGGTGATCAAGGATAATCCGGCAGAGACCTTCCTGATCGAGGGGCACACCGACGCCGTGGGCAGCGACGTGGCCAACCTTGCATTGTCGGATCGACGAGCCGAATCCGTGGCGTCCGCGCTGACGGACTACTTCGAGGTGCCGCCCGAGAACCTCGTCACACAAGGCTATGGCGAGCAGTACCTGAAGGTGAACACCCAGGCAGCGAACGCCGAGAACCGGCGTGTCACGGTGCGGCGCATCACGCCGCTGGTGAAGCCTGTCGCTTCCAATCGGCCGAGATAGCCAGGGCCTTACAACAACAAGGCGGACCGGCTTTCATAGGGAAGCCGGTCCGCCCCTTCTCCTCCATAAATCGTCGGACAGAGTTGTGCCTGACGCCTTGTCAGTCGAAACCGCGCTCCAGCGTTTCCCGTGTTTGGACAACCGAGAATTCCATCGCGAAGCCACCCTCCACGAGGCGCACCACGCGACCTTGCGTGCTGCCCAGGAAGACGCGCGAGCCCATGGTCGGGCGGATGGGCGACTGGACGGCCGCACCCGACAGCGAAAGGTCGATAATCCGAACGCGGCAGCTTCGTCCGTCCTCGAAGGTGGCGTCGACGAAGGATTGGGCTGGCTGAACGCGCTCATGGCGCCGATCTTCCGGCAGATCGAGTTCATGCCGGTTGGCAAGCCATGTCAGCTGGGCCGCCAGCTTTTCACGCTTTCGTTCCGTTGCCTTCAGAGAGACCGCGAACCCGCCCGCGAAGACGCGGAGAACCGAGCCTTCCAGCCGGCCGACATGGTCCACATAGAAGATGACGGATTCATCCTGCCGGGGCGTGACCGGCGCGCGCACGGTGGCGTCGCCCGGCGACATCGCCTCAATGCGGCAGCCGTGCTCACTGCGATCCTCAAGCATGAATCGTCCCAGAAGATCGACGCTCACCCGCTGAAACTGGCGTGGCTCGACATAGTCCGGCTGCTTGGCGATGGCAGAATGATGCATGGTGGAAGCCTCGCCTTGCGAGTCGCGTTGGGACACGAGATGGTACGAGCCTAGAGGGCCCGGGTTAAACTTCGGTAGCATTCGTTGCGTAATCGTGGGCCGACCGTAGCCTGCAAGGCGGTATTTCATGACGGAGATCGGCTTTGATGCCAGATGAACTCGACGGCCGCTCCTCGCGTCGCCATCCGCCGGCTTTGAACGTGCCGCCCGTCGTCGTCCTGCTTCTTTTGTCGTTCTTCCTCGTGGAGATCGGCAGGGCTGTTCTCGATCCTCTCCAGGACATGGTGGTCCTGGTCGACTTCTCCTTCATTCCGGGCTGCTATAGCGGCGGCAATGCCGAGCTTTGCGATCTTAGGGCGGTGGGCGCTGGCCTTTGGTCGCCGCTCACCTACGCCTTCCTGCATGGCGGCTGGGCGCATCTTTTGACCAACACCGTCTGGATGCTCGCCTTCGGAACGCCCGTGGCGCGCCGGCTTGGCGCCGTGCGTTTCCTTGTCCTCAGCGCCCTTGGCTCCGTGGCCGGCGCTGCCGCCTTCGCGCTTTTCAATCCGCAGCTCATGGAGCCTGTCGTCGGCGCTTCCGGCGTGGTCTCGGCATTGATGGGGGCGGCCTGCCGCTTCGCGTTTCAGCGCTCTCGCGTTCGCGGCACGCAGATCGTGGACGATGGCCCCCGGCTTGGCATAATGCAGGCGCTCTCGGACAGAACCGTTCTCTTCTTCGTCATCTTCTTCTTCGTAATCAATCTTGTCGTCGGAACGGGCGTGGGCTCTCTGCTCGTCGGAGGAGACGCCGAGGTGGCATGGGAGGCGCATCTCGGCGGTTTCGTCTTCGGCTTCCTCACCTTCGCCCTCTTCGATCGCCAGCCCTCTCCGCCAGGAGAAGAAGGCTTGAAGTCCGACGAAATCTGACACACGTTGCTTGGTGATTAGGGAGCGCATTACGCGAGGGAGACACGGATGACGGTCAAGCACATCCTGGAGCGCAAGGGCAGGGACGTCGTGACGATGCAGCCCACCGCGACTTTGGCCGAGGCAGCTCAGCTTTTGGCGCAGAAGCGCATCGGCGCGGTGGTGCTGTTGGATGGTGACGGCAAGGTCAATGGCATCCTTTCCGAGCGCGACATCGTTCGCCTGATCGGAACCAAGGGCATCTCTGCCCTGGAGGAGCCCGTCTCCAAGGTGATGACGCTGAAGGTCGTCACTTGCCCTGAGAATACCACCGTCATCGAGGCGATGGAGATCATGACGGAACGCCGCTTCCGCCATCTTCCGGTGATCGAGGAGGGCAAACTGGTCGGTCTGGTCTCGATCGGCGATATCGTTGCCGAGCGCATCGCTCGCGCCGAGCAGGAGGCGGAGGACATCCGCAACTACATCGCCACGAGCTAATCAAAGCGCTTGATGACAGAGCGCGCCGGACGAGTCAGTCGCCGGCGCGGCTCTCTGTTGTGGTGAGCACCGGAGCTCCGTCTCGCCATTCCACGGTGCGATAAAAGCAGGTCGTGCGTCGCGTGTGGCAGGTGTCTTCAGGGCGCGCAACCTCCACCTTCAGCCAAACGGCATCCTGGTCGCAGTCAACGCGGACCTCCTTGACGGTCTGAAGCGCGCCCGAGGTTTCGCCTTTCCTCCAAAGCGCTTGGCGCGAGCGGCTGAAGTAGTGCGCAACGCCCGTTTGCAGCGTCAGGTCCAACGCCTCTCGATTCATGTGTGCGACCATGAGAAGCCCCCCGCTGTTGACGTCGGTGACGACGGCGGTGATGAGCCCCTTGTCGTCGAAACGGGGAGAAAGGGTCCGCCCTTCTTCAAGCTCGAGATTGCCCGTGGCCATCGTGTCGCTCACCGCGTCCCGAGCATGCCAAGAAAGCGCGCCTGCTCGTCCTTGTCCTCGAAGGCCCCGCGAAAGACGGTGGTGATGGTCTTCGCGCCCTTGGTCCGCACGCCGCGCATCGACATGCACATATGCTCGGCCTCGATCACCACGGCGACGCCCTTTGGCGCGAGCACTTCCTCGATGGCGGAGGCGACTTGCGCGGTCAAAGCTTCCTGGGTTTGGAGTCGCCGGCCGAAGACCTCGATGCAGCGCGCGATTTTGGAAAGCCCGACCACCCGCCCAGCGGGCCGATAGCCGACATGGGCACGCCCGATGATGGGCACCATGTGATGCTCGCAGTGGGAGAAGAAGTCGATGTCGCGCACCAGGACGATGTCGTCGTAGCCCGCGACCTCCTCGAAGGTGCGCCCGAGAATGTCGGCCGGGTCCTGCCGATAACCGCCGAAAAGCTCTTCGTAGGCGCGCACGACACGGGCCGGCGTCTCCAGAAGCCCCTCTCGCGAGGGATCGTCACCGGCCCAGCGGATAAGGGTCGCGACGGCGGCCTCGGCCTCCTCGCGGCTCGGTCGCGCGGTCTCCGCGGCATTGGGGAAACGTTCGACGATGGCGTTCATGCCGCTGTTCTTTCTCTGTTCAAGCGACTGCGGGTCGGTCTGTGGCGGCCTGTCGGCTGTCCGGCATGGGATTGTGCCGCCAGGCAGGCTGGGCATTGCGGGAGAGGCGGAGACGTGGTGCGATTGTCTGCCCTGCCAACTGCGCCTTTCGACAGCGCATCCGCGCGCTTATATAGAACACGGCAACCGCCATTTGAAGTTCGCATCAATAGCAGGAGAGCGGGCAACCATGATCGATGACGTCTATAACGCCCGTATCCTTGAGCTTGCGGGAAATATTCCGCGCATCGGCCGTCTCGATGATGCCGATGCCTCGGCAACCGCCCACTCCAAGCTTTGCGGCTCGACCGTCACCATCTACCTGAAGCTCAAGGACGGGGTCGTGTCGGATTTCGCCCATGAGGTGAAGGCCTGCGCGCTGGGGCAGGCTTCCTCTTCGGTCATGGCTCGCGTCATCATCGGAGCGACTCCTGAGGAATTGCGAGCGGTGCGCGGTGAAATGCTGCGCATGCTGAAGGAAAACGGTGCGCCACCGACGGGGCGTTTCGAGGACCTGAAATACCTTGAGCCGGTCCGTGATTATAAGGCCCGGCACGCCTCCACGATGCTGACCTTTGATGCGGTCGTTGAGGCCTTGGACAAAATCGCCGCCGCGGACCAGCCGGCAAGCGCCATCGCCTGATCATGGGTCGCTGCGGTCATTCTCATGGAGATGAACGGGACCGCAAAGCGAGCTCGCGCCGTGGCGCAACGCGCAACTACGATGGGCCGTGGCCGAGGACGCCGGGCCGCCTTCTCGGCATCGGGTTCATTCGGCTGTACCAGTTGACCTTGTCCGGCTTCGTTGGCGGGCATTGCCGCCATATTCCGACCTGCTCGGAATATGGCTTCGAGGCGATCGCGCGCCATGGTCTCCTCGCCGGGGGATGGCTGACCGCAAAGCGCGTCGCCCGCTGCAACCCGTTCGGGACGGCGGGGCTCGATCCGGTGCCGACGGAGTTGCCGGCGAGAGCGAAAGAGAAGTAGCGCCGCTGCGACCGCTGCCGCGCCGGAGGTCAGCCTCGCTCCGGGCTGAAGTTTACATTGCCGAACCGCGCCGGTAAGACGCGCTCGCGTGCGAAGCACCCCTTGAGCCACCCGCGATCGTTGGCGGGACTGGATGGAGAGACTGATGTCCCAAGCTGTCGAACTGATTTTCCCTGATCAATCCACTCGCTCATACGACGCCGCCACGACCGGGCGTGAGGTCGCTGAATCGATTTCCAAGTCGTTGGCCAAGAAGGCCGTCGCCTATGCTCTCGATGGGCAGCTGCGCGACCTCACCGATCCGCTCGGCCAGGCTGGCAAGATCGAGATCGTCACTCGCGACGATCCGCGTGCTCTGGAACTGATCCGCCACGATGCGGCGCACGTGATGGCCGAGGCGGTCCAGGAGTTGTGGCCGGGAACGCAGGTGACGATCGGCCCGGTGATCGAGAACGGCTTCTATTACGACTTCGCGCGCGAAACGCCTTTCACGCCCGATGATCTTCCGGTGATCGAAAAGAAGATGGCCGAGATCATCCGCCGCAATGCGCCCTTCACCAAGGAGGTGTGGCCGCGCCAGAAGGCGAAGGACGTCTTTGCCGAGAAGGGCGAAGGCTTCAAGGTCGAGCTGGTGGACGCGATCCCCGAGGATCAGGACGTCAAGATCTATCGCCAGGGCGAGTGGTTCGACCTCTGCCGCGGACCGCACATGGATGCGACGGGCCGCATCGGCGACGCCTTTAAGCTGATGAAGGTGGCGGGTGCCTATTGGCGCGGCGATTCGGATCGGCCGATGCTGACCCGCATCTACGGCACGGCATGGGCCAATCAGGAGCAGCTCAAGGCCTACCTCACCATGCTCGAGGAGGCCGAGAAGCGCGACCATCGCCGCCTGGGCCGCGAGATGGACCTCTTCCATTTCCAGGAGGAGGGGCCCGGCGTGGTGTTCTGGCACGCCAAGGGCTGGAAGATGTTCCAGACCCTTCTCGCCTACATGCGCCGGCGCATCGAAGACGATTACGACGAGGTCAACGCACCGCAGGTTCTCGACAATGCGCTTTGGAAGACCTCGGGCCATTGGGGCTGGTATCGCGAGAACATGTTCGCGGTGACATGCGCCGACGAAGAGGCGGAGGATCACCGCGTCTTCGCCCTGAAGCCGATGAACTGCCCCGGCCATGTTCAGATCTTCAAGCACGGTCTGAAGTCCTATCGCGAGCTTCCGATTCGACTGGCGGAATTCGGTGCGGTGCATCGTTACGAGCCGTCCGGCGCCCTGCATGGGCTGATGCGTGTTCGCGGCTTCACGCAGGACGACGCGCACATCTTCTGCACCGAGGACCAGCTGGAAGCCGAGATCCTGAAGATCAACGACCTCATGATGTCGGTCTACAAGGACTTCGGCTTCAACGAGGTCGTGGTGAAGCTCGCCACTCGCCCGGAAAAGCGCGTCGGCACCGACGAGATGTGGGATCACGCGGAAGACATCCTGAAGCGCGCGCTCGACCGGATGGCGCGTGAGGATAGCCGCATCAAGACCGGCATCAACGAAGGCGAGGGCACCTTCTACGGTCCGAAGTTCGAATACACCTTGAAGGACGCCATCGGCCGCGAATGGCAGTGCGGCACGACGCAGGTCGACTTCAACCTGCCGGAGCGTTTCGGCGCTTTCTATATCGACAAGGATTCGGAGAAGAAGCAGCCGGTGATGATCCACCGCGCGATTGTCGGCTCGCTCGAGCGTTTTCTCGGCATCCTGATCGAGAGCCACGCCGGGCATTTCCCGCTCTGGTTCGCCCCGGTCCAGGCGGTCGTGGCGACCATCACCTCGGACGCCGATGATTATGCCCTGGAGGTCGCCTCGGCGATGAAGGCGCATGGGCTGCGGGTCGAGACGGATCTTCGCAACGAGAAGATCAACTACAAGATCCGCGAGCACTCGCTGGCCAAGGTCCCGGTCATCCTGGTCTGCGGCAAGCGCGAGGCCGAAGAGCGCACCGTCAACATCCGCCGGCTCGGCCAGCGCGATCAGAGCTCGGCGAGCCTCGACGATGCGCTGGCAAGTCTCGTCGCCGAGGCGGTGCCGCCGGATGTTGCCCGCGAAGAGGCGACTTCGGTCGCCTGACGGCAGCGTCAGAACGCTCGAAAACGGCTCCGGCGGCGCTTAGTCGCCTGAGCCCTCCTCGGCGCCTGGTGCGCCGAGCGCGTCGCTCGTCATGACTTCCACGTCGGTATTGGCGCTGGAGACGACCTCGAATTCGCGCTGATAGACGTGATCCTTGTTGCGGGCGACGACCACATAGTCGCCTTCGGCCAGGATCATTGAGGGAAAGGCGCCGACGCTCTCGCGAATGACGTCTCCGGACGGTGTGGAAACCGACCAGGCGGTATCGGCGATCGCCTCGCCGCCCTCTTCGCGAACCAATTTGAACGTCAGTTGCGCGGCATGGTGCTCGACGGTCGCCTCGGTCAGCTTGCCGGCCTCGACGCGGATGTCGGCGCGGACGACGGCGTTGTCGCTGCCATAGTGCGAGACGACTTGATACGTGCCGGCGTTGAGCCGCAGCGTCTGGCCCGGAGTGACGCCGGTGGCGATCATTTGGCGGTCGCGTTCGTTGGCCGCGGCCGTATAGACGTCGAAAAGAAGCTTGTCAGCTGGAACGGGCTCATGATCGGCAAGCACGGCGTTGAGCTTCAGCCCGCCGCATTCCAGCACCACCAGTTCCCGCGTCCGAAGTCCGGTAAAATTGATGCGCTTGGTGATTCCCGCCCGGCCATAGGCCGCGTGCAGAATGTACGATCCGGGCGCAACGTCCAGCGTCACCGCGCCGCCGGTCGCCGTCGCCACCAGCGGGAGTTTGCCGTCGGAGCCGGGGATCGGCGAGAACAGCCGCCAGACAACGCCGCTCGGTACGGCTTGGCCGTCCTCCACGAGACGGGCCTCCAACGCCAGGGCCCTGCGAGGCTGTTCCAGGAGCTGCGGCACCGGCTGCGGCGCATAGGCCGGCAGGCCAGGCACGGTGATGTTCGGAACAGGGATCTTCCCGAAACCTTCGGGCAGCGCGATGGGGTTCAGCGTCTTGAGCGGTCCTGTCCGGGGCACGCCGACCGCATCCGGCGTCGGCACGAGACCGCCGCCGGGAATGGCGGAGGGTGAGGCATAGGCGCCACTCGGGTGGTCCTCGAATCCCCGCAGGCTCCGATCGAGGAACGAGGGGATCGGGGCGGATTGAGCCATCGCGGAACAAACGCCGCCCGCCAAAAGGAGCGTCGCAGCCGACGACAAACAAACGAGTCTGCGCACGTCTTCCCTTTCTCGCGACATTCCCATGGCGCCGTTTCATCGCAACTCGGCGACGAATTCAAGGCAGCATCGCCGCTGTATGCTGGAACCGGTGGAACGGGACCGCCCTTGCGGCTAAGAGACAGTCGCTGGATTCCGTCCATGAGATGCTGATCAAGCGCGTCGGAAATTATCGATTCGATCGGCAAGGCTTCTACGTATCGTGGCGGCGCATTGTCCGGATACCCCTTGGCGGCAATGCAGTCGCCTGTGAGACAGGAAGGATTGTCCCTTGAACCAGATGCTGGACGTTCTCTCGCGCCGACGCTCTGTTCCGCTGCCCATGATGGGCGAGCCGGGGCCGACGCAAGAGCAGCTGGACCAGATGCTCGCCATTGCCGCGCGCGTGCCGGATCATGGCAAGCTCGCCCCCTGGCGCTTCATCCTCTACCGTGGCGCGGCCGCCACTGGCATTGGTGAAGCGCTGGCCGCGCTGGTCGAGGCGCGCGAAGGGGATTCCATGACGGAAACGCGCCGCATGGTGGAGCAGAACCGATTCACCCGCTCGCCCCTCGTTATCGGGGTCATCTCGACGGCCAAGCCGCACGTCAAGATTCCTGAATGGGAGCAGGTGATGTCGGGCGCCGCGGCGGCGATGAACCTCATCGATGCGGCTTATGCGTTCGGTTACGGCGCCAATTGGGTGACGGAGTGGGTGGCCTACGACGACGAAGCAAAGGCTATCCTGGGCATCGCGCCGGATGAGCGGGTGATCGGCTTCATCCATATCGGCACGGCGAAGGAGGTAATCGAGGATCGTCGGCGGCCAGTGATGGCCGACATCGTGACCGAAGCATCCGCGCCCATGGTCTGAGCCATGTTCTACGAGACGCGCGACAATCGCCACGGCCTGCCGCATGATCCGTTCAAGGCGATCGTCGCGCCGCGTCCGATCGGCTGGATCTCCACGCGCACAGGCAGCGGCGCGGTTAATCTGGCACCCTACAGCTTTTTCAATGCGATTTCCGATCAGCCGAAGCTCGTCATGTTCTCCTCGGCCGGCATGAAGGACACGGCGACGTTCGCCATTGAGAGCGGCGAGTTCGTTGCCAACCTCGCAACCGAAGCGCTGGCCGAGGCGGTCAATCGCTCGTCCGCGCCGGCGCCCCGCGGCGAAAGCGAATTTGCCATCGCAGGGCTCACCGAAGCACCTTGCATTCTCGTGGCCGCGCCGCGCGTCGCCGAGAGCCCGGCCGCGCTCGAATGCAAGGTGACGGAGTGGTTCCACCCGAAGTCGCTGGAAGGCGATGCGTCCGCCAACGTGGTGGTCATCGGTGAGGTCGTCGGCATCCACCTCGACGAGTCGATCATCAAGGACGGAATCGTCGACATGACGCTGGCCCGGCCCTTGGCCCGCCTCGGCTATTTCGATTATTCGGCCGCCTCGCAGGTCTTCCAGATGCGACGGCCCAAGGCGCCCGATGCTTCGGATATTCCGCCTCGGCATGGTTGAGGCGACATTACCAAGTATGGTGAACGATTCCTAAACCTTTCCTGGGCACACTGGGCCGCAGCAAACTTCTTAAGGGGCGCGGACCTGCCCATGGGTGTCGAGCGATTTCATGATTGGTGGCGGCGCGCGTCCTGCGCGGAGCGATGCTACGGCGTCGCCGCGCTTGCCGCGGCCTGGGTCGAGGGGCTGCTCTCGCCGGACGAAATCCGCGATCTCGAAACCACCTTCTCCCTGATTCTCAACGATCCGTCGCCGAAGGTGCGCAAGGTCTTGGCCGAGGCGCTGGCCGAATCGCGACGGGCGCCTGCCACCATTCTTAGGGCCCTTGCCGAGGATGTCGACGACATCGCAGTGATCGTCGCGGAACGCTCGCCGATCCTCGACGACATCGACCTCATCGATCTCTTGTCGAACGGCAACGAGCGGCTTCAGTGCGCCATCGCCCGTCGCCGCTTCGTGTCGTCGCGTCTCGCAGCGGCGATCATCGAGGTCGCGGGCGCTTCCGCTTGCCTTGAACTGCTGAACAACGAGGCGGCGGCCGTGGCCGGCGTCAGCCTGCAGCGGTTGGCAGCGCGTTTCGGCGATGTCGTCGCTATCCGCGCGGCGCTTCTCGACCGAAGGGATCTGCCGGCGAGCGTTCGCCATCTCCTGATCGCGCGCACCGCGAGCGCCCTGGCGGAGACCGGGCTGGTGCGCAACGTCCTGGGTGCGAAAAAGGCCGACGCGATCGCCGTGTCCGCGTGCGAGCGCGCCACGGCGCTCCTTTCCGAAAGCGTACCGGCCTCCGAAGTGCCCGCGCTCGTCGAGCATCTGCGCCTGAGCGGCGCGCTGTCGCCGGCATTTCTGATCCGCGCGGTCGTGCGCGGCAATGTCGATCTGTTCGCCGCCGCGCTGGTGGCGCTGAGCGGGCGCTCGGAGCGGCGGGTAAGAGCGATCGTGGTCAACGGCCGGCCGGGAGCCTTCGCGGCTCTTCTCCAGGACTGCGGACTGCCGGCCGAGACGGCGCCGCTTTTCAGGGCAACCATCGACGCATGGAAGCGAGCCGTCAGCTCCGGCGCCGTCGCGGACACGGTGGAGACACCCTTTGCCGTGGCGCGGGAGGTTCAGAAGGGCTTCGGCGAGAGCGGAGGAGGGAGCGCCGGCGATCTTTCCGAGCTTTTGCGGCGTCTTTCGCGCGAGGCCGCCGACGATGCCGTTTCCCAGCGCGCGCGACGCATCGCGGCTTGAGCCGCCGCCGCCCGGCGTCAGTATCGGAACTGTTCCGCCAGGATTCTCTCCTCCCACGAGTGCTCGGGATCGAAGAGGATGAACGCCTTGACCTCGGTCGTCTCGCGGATCGTCACTTGCCGGACCCTGCGCACTTCCGTGTGGTCGGCAAAGGCCGTGACCGGCCTCTTTTCGGCCTCCAAAACGGTGATCTCGACAGTCTGATGGTTCGGCAGCAGGGCCCCGCGCCAGCGCCGGGGGCGAAAGGCGCAGACCGGGGTGAGCGCCAGCAGCGGCGCCTCAATGGGAATGATCGGGCCATGAGCTGACAAATTGTAGGCGGTGGAGCCGATCGGGGTGGCCACCATCACGCCGTCGCAGACGAGTTCTTCCAGCCGCGTCTTGCCGTCGATCTCAATCTTCAGACGGGCCGCCTGATAGGACTGCCGCAATAGCGACACCTCGTTCACCGCGAGCGCGGTGCGTGAGCGCCCGTTGTGGTCGATCGCCACCATCTCCAGCGGATGGATGCAGGTCTTGACCGCCGAGGCGAGCCGCTCGCGAAGGTTCTCCTCGCGGAACTCGTTCATCATGAAGCCGACCGTGCCCTTGTTCATGCCATAGGTCGGCTTTCCGCTGTTCATGAAGCGATGCAGAACCTGCAGCATGAAGCCATCGCCGCCGAGAGCGACGATCACGTCTGCATCCTCGGGGCGATCGTTGCCGTAGAGAGCCGCAAGGCGCTGCGCCGCCTCCGTGGCCTCGGGCGCCCGGCTGGCAAGAAAGGAGATGGAGAGGGGGCTGGACATCGAACGCTCGTATGACCTGGTTCCGGTTCCGGGCTAACATGCCGCGCACCCTTGCGGAAGCGCCGTCGCGAGAACCTCCCTTGCGACGCCAAGGCATAAACGCATGGCCGAGCACGCTCCAGCCCCAAAACCCGGAGGGCTCAGGGTCTTGGCAAAACGTACCACGCCACCAGCAGAGCAATGAGGCAGACCAGATAGGTCGTCGCCACGGCGCGCATCCTGGCGGGGCTACGGCGACGATAGCCGTCATACCAAGCCACCGCCGCCATGATCGTGCCCAACGCGCCAATCCAAAAAGCCCACATGATGGCACCCCTTTCGAATGCCGCATCTGTTGGATACAACGCAGATTTCAACGGGGGAACTTGTCGCGCCGTATCGAAATCAGCCCCTGCTCCGTCGTCTGCCGCGATGAACAGCTGGGAGACGGTGCCAATCCATGCTGCGCTCGTGCTGGAAACAACGCCATCAGCCGCCGCCTTCGGGACTTGCGTTGGCGACAGGCATTCTCTAGGGATTCGCCTGGAGCCGGATTAGCTCAGCGGTAGAGCAGCGGTTTTGTAAACCGAAGGTCGGGGGTTCAATCCCCTCATCCGGCACCACTTCCTGCATTTTCACGGTCAAGATCAGGGCGAAGCCTTTTCGAGGTTCCGGCCGGCGGCCTATGGTAGGCTGGGCGCGGCGGCGCTTGCCGGCGAAGGCAGGAGCGGAGCCTGTCGCAGGGCCGCCAAATCCTTCGATCCCGTGCAAAAGCAGGCGATCCTCAGCTCCTCGATAACGGCCGAGAAATGATCGATCGCGGCTTCGGCGGATTGTTCCGCGCTGGCAAGGCCGGAAGCCGCCTGTCCCACGAGGTCGGCGCCGAGTCGAAGGGCCTTGGCGGCATCCAGCCCGTCGCGCACGCCGCCAGACCCGATGATGAACGCATCGGGACAGAACTCCCTCACTTCGCGAATGGCGGCAGCGGTGGGAATACCCCAATCGCTGAAGCGAGCGGCAATGTCGCGGCGGCGCTCGTCCGGCGCTCGCTCAGCCTCCACCGCTGCCCAGCTGGTGCCGCCCGCACCCGCGACATCTATGATGGACACACCAATCTCCGTCAGCCGCCGAGCCACGCGCCCGGAGATTCCAGCCCCCACCTCCTTGACGATCAAGGGCACAGGCAGCTCGCGGCGAAGCGCAGCGATGGCTTCCAACACACCTCGCCATCGACGGTCGCCACCCGTCTGAACCGCCTCCTGCAGGGGATTGAGATGGATGATCAGGCCGTCGGCCTCGATCATCTCGATCGCCCGCAGCGCTTCCGGCACGCCATAGCCGGCCACGAGCTGAGCAGCGCCGATATTGGCAAGGATCGGCACGCTGGGAGCGGTCCTGCGCAGTGATTTGCCGAGGCCGCATGACGCGTGTCCCTCAATGGCGATGCGCTGGGAGCCGACCGCGAAGGCGATTTTCAAGGTTTCGGCGGCTTCCGCCAGATGATGATTGATCCGTCCCGCGCGCTCCGGGCCGCCCGTCATGGACGAAATGAGGAGAGGCGCCGCGAGCGTGCGTCCGAGGAAGTCTTGCGAAAGATCGATCTTGTCGAAATCCAGCTCGGGCAGGGCGCAATGCTCGAACTGGACGGCTTCGAAGCCGGTCGGGAGGCGCGCGCCGGACTGTGACGCCGACAGAACGATGTCGAGGTGGTCGCCCTTTCGTGCGGCGATGCCGGATGGCGCCCTCGCTCTGTTTTCCTCACTGCTCAACGGCCCCGCCCTTTGCCCCATTTCAACCAAAGTTCATCGGCGGGGACTTGGCATCCCCACCTCATTGGCCACCTATGGAGTAATGGAGAGCATTTTGCCGCAGAGTCCAGCGTCAACGCGATGTGAAACGTTCATATGACAAGCGATTTCAGGACCAGCATCGACGGTTGCCGTGATCGGATCAACCGGGCATTAGAGGAATTGATGCCGAAGACGCTTGCCGGGCAGGATCTTCTTAACGCGGCACTGAAAGATGCCGTTCTCGCGCCGGGAAAGCGGCTGCGGCCGATACTCACGGTCCTGACGGCTGAAGACCTTGGCGGCAATGCCGAGGCTGCCGTGGCCGCTGGCTGCGCGGTCGAGCTGGTCCATGCCGCGTCTCTCGTGCTCGACGACATGCCCTGCATGGATGACGCGCTCCTGCGCCGGAGCCGGCCCGCCATCCATGTCGCCTTTGGCGAGGATTTGGCGCTGCTTTCGGCCATGGCCATGCTGAGCGGGGCCTATCAGGTCTTGGCCGAAATCGAGGCTCTGCCGGCGCCGGCGCGCCTGGAAGCGATCACGATCCTCTCCGCCGCTGTGGGGCCTCACGGCCTCATCGGCGGGCAGTTCGCCGATCTGCGGGAAGGACGCTACGGCCGAAAGGTGCCGGAGATCGCTTTTGCCAACGGTCTCAAAACGGGTTCCCTCCTTGCCGCGGCAGTGGAAATCGGCGGTGTCGTGGCCGGGGTGACTGATCAAACGAAGAGCGGTCTGCGGGCATTCGCTCTCGAACTGGGACAGGCCTTCCAATTGCTGGACGATCTTCTCGACGTTGGATCGAGCACCGTTATGGTCGGGAAGGACGTCGGCCAGGACGAGGGAAAGTCCACCATCGTCTCGATCATTGGCAAATCCGCCGTCGAAAGGCAGATCCAGGGCCACATCGCCGCGGCCCATGGCAGGCTGACGGAGATTTTCGGACCGGGCAGCCGGTTGCATGCTCTGGTGGACCTGATCATCGACCAGGCCGGTGCGGGCGGTGGGATCGCGGCGGAGGAAATGAGGGACAAGACGGGGCAGGGCACGGGGTAAAGCGCGGCCGTCGCCGTGGCGCCAAGGCGGCGTTTATTCCTGCTCCGGACGCTGCCAAAGATGGTGGGGGCGAGGCGTCGCGACGCTTCGGCGTGAGGCTAGAGCAAGGCGCGCGCCGTGCGCCAGAAGAACGAGCTTGTCCGCCTTCGACGTCGAGACCCGCTCGTCCCAGGCTCGCGGCCCCCGCCGCATAACCTCGATGCCGATCTGCCGGTAGATGGCGTGGGCGGCTGCGATCGCCCAGGCGGAGCGCATGGGAAGGTCGCGCAGGCCCATCAGCGCCGACGCGTAATAGGGATCGGCGGTTTCAACGAGCTGGCGGGCGAGATTGGCGAGCGCGGGCCGGTTCATCGGCGCGGCAATCTCCGCAGGCTCGATGCCCGCCGCCAAGAGCCAGTCGAGGGGCAGATAGACGCGGGCGTTTGCGGAATCCTCGACGATGTCGCGGGCGATGTTGGTGAGCTGGAAGGCGATGCCGAGATCGCACGCGCGGTCGAGCGTTGTAGGTTCTCGCACACCCATGATCATAGCCATCATCACACCGACGACGCCGGCCACACCGTAACAGTAGGCGAGAAGATCCTCCGCCGTCCGATAGCGCCGCCCGTCGACGTCCATGGCGAATCCGTCGAGATGGTCGAGCGCAAGCCGCATGGGTAGGTCATGTTGGCGCACCACCTCGGCAAGTGCGAGAAACGCGGGCTCGGGATCGGGATTTCCGGCAAAGGTCCGGCGCGTCTTCTCCCTGAGGTCCGCGAGACGGGTTGCGGCGGGAATGCTCGATGCGCGGCTACGATCCTGAAACCCCAGATGCTGCCCGTCCACCACGTCGTCGCAGTGCCGGCACCAGGCATAAAGCATCATCGCGCTACGCCGCGTCGCGGGGGCGAACAGCCGCGCCGCCACGGCGAAGCTCTGCGAGCCTTGGGCGATGGTCTCGGCGGAGATCCGTCCAAGCTCGGCGTTACGTCCCGGAGTTTCGATGCTCGCGCTCACGCCTGCTCCAACCTCCTTGCGGCGGCATCGGCCAGGAGGAGCCCGGCGGACGCCTTGGCCGATCCAATAACGCCTGGCACGCCCGCGCCGGGATGAGTGCCGGCCCCTACGAAATAGAGGTTGGCGATCTTGTCGTCGCGATTGTGGGTGCGGAAGAACGCGCTCTGGGTCAACACTGGATCGAGGGAGAAGGCCGAGCCCAGATGGGCGTTCAGTTCGTCGCGGAAATCCATCGGAGTGAAGATGCGGCTCGTCACGAGATCGGCCCGAAGGTTAGGAATGTAGCGCGCCTCCAGATAGTCGAAGATGCGGTCACGGTATTTCGGTCCCTCGACCGTCCAGTCGATGGGCGCGTTGCCGAGATGGGGAACCGGCGCCAGCACATAATAGCTTCCCGCGCCGGGCGGCGCGAGCGAGGGGTCGGTGGCACAGGGGCTGTGGAGATAGAGCGAAAAGTCGGACGCAAGTTCGCGCCCACGGAAGATTTCCTCGATGAGCGCGCGGTAGCGTGGGCCGAAGCAGACGGTGTGGTGTTTCAAATCGGGCCGGTGCCGCTTGAGACCGAAATAGATGACGAAGAGCGACATGGAGAACTTCATCTTCTTCAACCGCGCGGCTTCCTCCTCGCCGCGCGCCTCGCCCGCCAAAAGTCGTTCATAGGTGTGCACCACGTCGGCGTTGGATACGACGAAATCGGCGAGCAGTTGGCGCCCGTCCTTCAGACGGACGGAGCGGGCGCGGTTGTCCTGAACCTCGATGCGCTGGACCTCAGCCGAGAGTTCGACGCGCCCGCCAAGGTCCTCGAAGAGCCTGACCATGCCCCGCACCAGCGCGCCGGTGCCGCCGCGTGGAAACCACACCCCCCATTCGCGCTCCAGCGCGTGGATCAGCGCGTAGATCGATGAGGTGGCGAAGGGGTTGCCCCCCACCAGCAGCGAGTGGAAGGAGAAGGCCTGCCTCAGCTGCTCGTCGGCAATGAAGCGCGACACCATGGAATAGACGCTGCGCCACGCCTGAAGGCGCGCGAGCTGAGGGCCGGCGCGAACCATGTCGCGGAAGTTGAGGAAGGGCACGGTGCCGAGCTTCAGATAGCCTTCCTCGAAGACGGCCTGTGAATAGGCGAGAAACTTGTGGTATCCCTCGACATCGGCAGGATTGCGCGCGCTGATCTGCCCCTCGAGCGCCGCTTGGTCGTTAACGTAGTCGAACCAGCTGCCGTCCTCCCAACAGAGCCGATAGAAGGGAGAGACGGGCAACAGCTCGAGATAGTCGGACATCGACTTCCCGGAGAGCGAGAACAGCTCGTCCAGGGCCGTTGGATCGGTGATGACGGTTGGCCCGGCGTCGAAGATGAAGCCTTGATCCTCGTAGACATAGGCCCGGCCGCCGGGCTTGTCGCGCTTCTCGACCAGCGTCGTCGTGATGCCGCCCGCCTGGAGGCGGATGGCCGCCGCGAGGCCGCCAAAGCCCGAACCGATGACGACGGCCGTCTGACCCAGATCCTTCACGGCATCCTCCATTCCATCCATTTTCTTACCCTTCGGCGGCGAGCACACGCAGCGCGCGTCCGACCGGCACCGGCGGCCTGCCCGACAAAATGCGCCCCTTGTCGACGAGGCTGAGCCGACCCGCATAGAACCGTCCGATCAGCGGATCGGGAAGCCGGTGAAAATGCTCGAGGATTCGGTAGCGTTCCTGGGGTTCAGCCGCGAGGAAGAGCATCCGGTTGAGCATGCGGAAATAGCCGCGCCGCCGCCAGGTTTCGATCGAATGCGCCCGCACGAGCGCGAAGAGGGCCGCGGGCGAAAGGTCGCTCTGCCTCGCGATCAGGTCGGCGAGCCGCACCGCATCGGGCAGGGAATAGCCGGTCGTCGGATGAAACAAGGCTGCCGCGAGCCCGCTCGCCGGAACATCGCGCCGGTCGTTCCAGAAAGCCACGATATCGCCCGAGAGAGCTATCGGAAGAACGCCGCTTTCCTCCCGCACGACCTGACGGACCTGCCAGCCGGCCCGTTCCACGTAAGCCTCGATCCTCTCGCGCAAAGCGC
This sequence comes from Consotaella salsifontis, assembly GCF_900167365.1. Classification (GTDB taxonomy): domain Bacteria; phylum Pseudomonadota; class Alphaproteobacteria; order Rhizobiales; family Rhizobiaceae; genus Consotaella; species Consotaella salsifontis. The sequence continues at coordinate 116,499 of NZ_FUXL01000001.1, forward strand.
TCGCGTCGAGGGCCTCGCCATCGGCGTAATAGGTGTCCTCCACGAGCAGGCGCGTCTCGCTGAAGGGGAGAAGATAGACGAAGCGATAGCCATCCTCCTGCGGCACCGTCGCATCCATGATGATCGGATGCGCGAGGCCGTGCGGGGCGGCAAGCTCCAGCTCCCGACCGAGAAACTTCTGGTGGCCGAGGCGAAGATGAGGGCTCGGCGCATGGCCGCGGCCATCGATGACCGCGCCGGCCGTGATCTCGCATCCGTCCTCAAGCCGGAGAAACTGCCGGGATAGCTCAACCGCCGGTGCCCGCGTGTGCGCCGCCGGCCCCAGGCATTCGCTCAGCACATTGTGGAAGCGCTCCGACGTAACGCTCCGGTAGCCGGACCCGATCAGTCGCCGGCGTCCGGGAAACCGCACCTCGTAGGACGGCCAGCGGTGGACGACGAAGGGCTCGATCCAGGCCTGCTCTTCAGGGGTAAGGTCGCCGTCGTGGAATGACCAGGTGTGATTGCCGCCGAACGTCTCGCCGGCCTCGAACAGCCGAACGACGAGATCCGGGCGCAGCACGCGCAGCCGATAGGCGATGAGCCCGTTGGCTAACCCGCCACCGACGAGGGCGATGTCACAGGATAGCTCTTCCGTCATGCCGCCCCCCGTCGCGGCGCGCTCGCCAGCACCGCCTCTTCCACGATGTCGGCGGCAAGCCGGAGGCCGCCGGAAGCGGCGATATCCCGCCCGATCGCTCTTGCCCTTTCGCGAAAGCCATCGTCATCGAGAAGTCGCTTCATCGCGTGGCGAGCCTTGCGTGCCGTCAGAAGCCGGGGCGACACGACGCTCCCCAGGCCATGATAGGCGATGCGACTGGCTACGCCCGGTTGGTCGAAGGCGATGGGGATCGCCAGAAGCGGAACGCCTGCCTCCAGCGCGTCGAGCACGGTGTTGAGACCGCCATGGGTGACGCAAAGATCGGCGCGAGCGAGCACCGCCCGTTGCGGCGCGAAATCGGTGATCCAGGTCGCGCCCACCGAGGCGGCCTGTCTGGCGTCGAGGCCCCCACAATGGGCGACGAGAAGCTGTGCGTCGAGTTCGCGGCAGGCCCGCGCCACCGCCTTGAAGAGCCCGAGGCGATGGCCCTGGAGCGTGCCGAGGGAGGCGAAGACGAAGGGCCGATGAGGATCGATGTCGAAGGGAAGGGCCGCGGCGGCGCCCCCGCTCTCACGGATCGGCCCGACATACCGCAGCGCATCCTTGTCCTTGCGCAGAAAGTCGAAGCTCTCAACGGCCTGGGTGATCTGCGCCAAGGGTGACAGGCAATCGGCGAGACTCTCGCGCGGGGAAAGACCGAAGCGCTCCGCCCAGGCCGCGACGGTGCGGCGCTGACGGGTCAACAGAAGGCGGGCCACCGCCTCGCCGCCCTGGTTGCGCTTCACGCCTTTGGGGCTTGGGTCGTAGGACCAGGGCAGGAAGGGCAGGGGGATTTGCGGTTCCGGGTTGATCGGCAGGGCGCAGGCAAGGGAGGCCAGCGGCAGGCCGAGATGGCCGGCGATCAGCCCCGCAGCCGGCTCCATCTGATCGCCGATCACGGCGTCGGCGCCGATCTCGCGCAGGATCGCAGGGGCCGAGCGGCATAGCGCGTCGGTCAGTCGGGCGGTGTCGGAGACGGTGCGCAGGATGCCGAGAGGACCTCGTGGCCGGGCCGCGCGCCGGATCACCACCTCGATCGGCTGGCTCGCATTGCCCGGCGCCACAATGCGAACGCTCGCGACATTTGAGCGAACCGCGCTCTCGGCGCCCGCGTTGAGCACGAAAGTCAGTCGATGGCCGCGCCTCGCCAATTCTCCCGCCAGCGCCTCGAAGACGCGGATATGGCTGAAGAAGGGCGGACAGATCAGGGCGAAGTGGGCCATCGGCCTCCGGGCGGCACGACGAGAGGCAACGCCTCGTCGATGTTGTCTGGCAAATTCTTCTGAGAGCCCAATCTATGGCCCGCCGCCGCCCTGCCAATGCATCCAGCGAAAGACCCCGATGACAATCAGCCATTTTCTCCCGCGGATGACGTGCTTGTGACGCCGGCGGCCGAATCATCGCGGACAGGCGAGACGGTGTTTCCTTTCGGCTTGCGCGGTCGGCTCGTGGTGGCTGGTGCGGTCATCGGCGCGCTGGTTCTGTGGCTCCATCTATGGGGCAGGCCGTGGATCTGTTCGTGCGGCGAGTTCCTGTTCTGGCAGGGCGCCCTCGAGGGGGGCCGGAATTCGCAGGCTGCAGCCGACTGGTACTCGCTGCTTCACGTCAATTTCGGCATCGGCCTGTTTCTTCTGGTGGATCGAACCGCCCCGCAATGGCCGACGGGCGCCAAAGCCCTGACTGCGCTCATCTCCAGCGCCGTCTGGGAGGCGATCGAGAACCTGCCTGTCGTCGTGGCCCTGTTCGGTACGCCGCCGGACGCTCCCGCCTATCTCGGCGACAGCATCCTCAACGCCCTCGGCGATACCGCGTTCGTGATGATCGGTTTTGTCCTGGCGGCTCGACTTCCGCTTTGGGCGGTGCTTGTCTTCGCGGCTGTGGCGGAAGGCGCCGTCTTCCTGGCGGTTGATGACGGGATGATCGTCGGTCTCCTGCGGCTGGTTGGTGCCGAGCTTTAGGCGCCCGCATCGGCGCGCCCTGCCGCTGGTGCGGCCGGAAAGCGGGCTTGCCGCGCCGGCCAGGGCGCATAATTCAAGCTTTGGCCGATGACACCGCGACCGGAGATGCCTGAATGATGCCGTTCCTCGTCAACAGCCTGATCGTCGTCCTCACGGTGATCGGCATGGAGATCGTGGCGGTTCTCGTCCATCGCTACATCATGCATGGCTGGGGCTGGGGCTGGCACCGTTCTCACCATGAGCCGCACGACGACGTCTTCGAGCGCAACGACCTTTACGCCGTCGTCTTCGCCGCGATTTCCATCGCCTTGATCTATTTCGGAACGCGCGGCGTCTGGCCGCTGACGTGGATCGGCGTCGGCATGGCGGTCTACGGGCTGCTCTATTTCATCGTGCATGATGGGCTGGTTCATCAGCGCTGGCCGTTCCGCTATCTGCCGCGGCGCGGCTACGCCAAGCGCCTTTATCAGGCGCACATGCTGCATCACGCCGTCGAGGGGCGGGAGGGATGCGTCTCGTTCGGCTTTCTTTATGCGCCCCCGGTGCCACGGCTGAAGGCCGAGCTGGGAAGAAAGCAGACGCTATCCAAGCGGGGGGCGAGCGAAAGCGGCTCCTCGCCCAGATGAGCCAGGAAACAGCGGTCAGCGTTCCCGACGAGGCAGGATGCGCACATTATATGAATGGAAAAGAATGGTGGGTGATACAGGGCTCGAACCTGTGACCCGCTGATTAAGAGTCAGCTGCTCTACCAACTGAGCTAATCACCCGAAGCCGGTCGGCGCCTCAACGCCGTCGGCAGGCGCGTATATACCCAGCTCGCCTGGCCGTGTCCACCACCCTTGATGCGGATTCTGGAGGGTTTTTCACAGCCGCGGCATTCTTCTTTTCTTTGGCCTCTTCCCTTGGTGAAATTTGGCATGCCGGAAGGGGGAAACCAGATCGCTCGCGGCAGGCTCCGACAGACAGAAGCAGTTCGAACGTTGCGACGCCGCAACGTTTGGAGGCGGACGAGAGGCGATGGTGCGCATTGAAAAAGCCGTATCCCAGCCGTTGCCGCCATCAAGCGCGGAATGTTTTAGTTGATAACCTCATGACGCCTTCACCCCATCTTGCCGCGCGCCGAACCCGGCAGGACGCCGGCTGGCTTTTCTCCGCAAGCTTCCGCCCGTTCTTTCTGGGCGCCGCGATCTTCGCGGCGCTTGCTGTCCCAGCCTGGGCCGTCATGTTCACTTCAGGATTCGGCGAGGTCGGTGGCATGCCGGCGCTCGTCTGGCATAGCCACGAGATGGTGTTCGGATTTTTGCCCGCCCTGTTTGCGGGCTATCTATTGACGACGACGCCGAACTGGTCCGGCCATCTGCCCGCCTCGGGACGGCCGCTCGCCGCTTTGTTCTCGCTCTGGGTGGCAGGCCGTATCCTGCCGCTCGTCCTGCCGTTCATCCTGGGCAGCATCGTCGACATTGCTTTTCCCGTAACGGTGGCTGCTTGCCTCGCGCGGGAGGGAAGGGCGCGCTCGGCCCAGCAGACGCGCCACGGGCTAATGCTGTTTCCTCTTCTGGCGGTTCTCTCTGGACTCCACCGTGTTGCGTCGGGCGATCCTGAATGGGCGGCGATGACGGCGCGTGGCGGTGTCGCCGTGGCGGTGCTGATGATCGCGGCGGTGGGCGGCCGCCTGGTGCCGAGTTTCACGCGTAACCTTTTGACCGGGCGGGGCGAGGAGCGGGTGCCCGAGCCTTATGGCCGCTTCGACGTCGCGGTTCTGATCCTGACACTGATCGGGCTCCTTCCGTGGGTCCTGTCACCGATGAGCCTGCCGGCATGCCTGTTCGCGGCGATCTGCTGCTTCGCGCACGCCGCCCGCCTGCTGCGCTGGCGCGGGTGGCTCTTACGGCAGGTGCCGGTCGTCTTCCTCCACGTCGGCTATCTCTGGGTCGTCGTGGGCTTCGGATTGGCAGCCCTGGCGGCGGAACCGCTTCTGCTGGTTCCGCCTGACGCCGCGCTTCATGCCTTTTCCGCCGGGGCGATCGGGGGGATGGCCATCGTGGTCATGGTGCAGCTGTCGCTGACAAGGGGCGCCGGGCACCGCCCCGCAAGTCGGCTCTGCCTCATCGCGATCTTGTTGATCGATAGTGGCGCAGTCTTGCGGGTGGCGGCCCCCGTCGACGGCGCGCGCTACCTGGAGTGGCTCGTGGCTGGTGCGGCTCTCTGGTCTCTCGGATTTGCCCTGTTTGCCCTCGCCCATGCACCCATCACGAGCGCGATAAGGTCATCGTCTGCTCCCACTCGCGCCAGTGGGTCGGACTGACGTCGACAAGGCGGCCGTTCTCCGCGTTCTCCCAACCCTCAGGAGTGCGCCGGCAGGGAAAGACAAGCTCATGCGGCGTCCCGCGTTCGATCACCGCAAGCTGAAGGTCGCAGTCGAACCGCGCGCTGGAGATATCTTTCCACATGGGGGCACTCTAAAGCGACGAGTGGGGCAATCCTTTGACTTGCATTAAAAGCTCGTCGCGCTGACGCAAGGGACGGCCACCCTCATCTTTCTTCCAGGAAGATTCGGAGCAAAAGCCAGCGGTGGCGGTGTCGGTAAAAATTTACCGTTCTGGCTCACCAACGCTTCACTATCGCGATGAAATTCAGTTCTCCCGCTTGGTATTGCTTCCTGATGTTCACCCACTGGCAATAGCGAACGTCCAAGTTCTGTCCACGAACCGATCTCTTTTTGCAAGACAGGACGGTGGACGATGGATGTCAGAGTGGTCCAGAAAGATCGGCCGATCTACGTCGACCTCGATGGGACGTTGATCAAGACCGATCTCTTGTGGGAAACACTTGCCGCTCTCGCGCGCCAGAAGCCGTGGGAATTTTGGCGGGTCCCGTTTTGGGCTATCAAGGGCAAGGCACGTCTCAAGGCGGAGCTTGCCAAACGCATCGAATTCGACCCGTCGTTGCTGCCCTATCGCGAAGAGGTCGTCGCGGCGCTTTCGCTTGCTCGCCAGGATGGCCGCCGCGTTGTGCTCGCGACCGGCACGAATGTCCGCATTGCCGAGGCGATTTCAGCTCATCTCGGCGTGTTTGATGCGGTGATGGCGTCCACCGACACCGTCAATCTTACCGCCGAGCGTAAGCTGGAGCGTATCCGCGAGGACTGCGAGACCGACGAATTCGATTATGTCGGCAATTCGCGCGACGATGTTTGTCTGCTCGATGCCGCCGCCGAGGCGACGGTGGTGGCTCCTGATCGTCACGCCCGAGGCTGGCAGCGCAAGAGTGGCGCGCATATCATCGAGGATGGGGCGAACAAGACCAAAGCGGCGCTAAAGGCGCTGCGGCCGCACCAGTGGGCCAAGAACATCCTCCTGTTCGTTCCTTTGACCCTCAATCACGATTTCCTCGACCTCAACATGCTTGTGGCCGGGCTGATGGGCTTTGTTGCCTTCTCGCTCGCCGCGTCCTCTGTCTACATCGTCAACGATCTCCTCGACCTCCAATCCGACAGACGCCACAAGACCAAGCGCAACAGGCCCTTTGCCAGCGGAACGCTGCCGATTCCGGCCGGGCTGACGCTGGCGGGCGGCTTGCTGGTGGCCGCATTCGCGATCGCATCGCAGCTGCCGCCGGATTTCAAGACGATACTCCTCTGTTATCTGGTGATGACGTCGGCCTATTCGCTGTTCGTCAAGCGCATGCTGCTCATCGATACCCTGGTACTGGCCGGGCTTTATACCGTCCGCATCATCGGCGGCGCGGCGGCGGCGGATGTCGGGTTGTCATTCTGGCTGCTCGCCTTCTCGCTGTTCTTCTTCTTCTCGCTGGCCCTGGTGAAGCGCTACACTGAGCTGCACGATTTCGGCGGCGGCGCCGAGCGCTCCAAGACCGGGCGCGGCTATGTCGACCTCGATCTTGAAACCATCAGTCAGGCCGGCATGGCGTCCGGCTTCGCCTCGGTGATGGTTCTCGCGCTCTACATTGACAGCTCGGACGTGCGCCACCTCTACGACCAGCCATGGCTGATCTGGCCTCTGTGCCCGCTCGTTCTCTACATCATCGTGCGGATCTGGATCCTCGCGCGCCGCAACCAGATGCATGACGACCCGGTCGTTTTCATCATGCAGGATTGGCGCAGCCAGATCATGATCGGGGCAGGGGCAATCATGTTCCTGGCAGCCGCCTATGCGTAACGACTCCTATCAAAGCTGGGGGCGGCTCGATCGCGGCCTCGCCGCCGCCCGCCGCGTCGGGCCCATGCCCTTCGACGGCGCCGGATCGGGCGGCGTCCTGCCTTTCGGCAACGGCCGGACCTACGGCGACAGTTGCCAGAACCGGCGGGGCACGCTGCTCGACTGCCGCGATGCCAATCGCATTCTCTCTTTCGACGCGGCCAGCGGCGTCGTCGTCGCCGAGGCCGGCGCGCTGCTTTGCGATATCACCCGGCTCGTCGCGCCGAGCGGCTGGTTCCTGCCGGTAACGCCCGGCACCCAGTTCGTGACCCTCGGCGGGGCGATCGCCAACGATGTCCACGGCAAGAATCACCATCGTCGCGGCACCTTTGGCCGGTGGGTTCTTTCCATGGAAATGGAGCGATCCGACCGTGGGCGCTTCGTTGCCGCGCCGGACCAGAACGCCGATCTTTTCGCCGCCACCATCGGCGGGATGGGATTGACCGGGCTGATCCGCTCGGCCGAGATTCAGCTCCTCGCCGTGCCGTCGATGACCATCGACCAGACGACGCTGCGTTTCGACCGGCTGGCCGACTATTTCGAGGCTGCCGAAGAGGCCGATGACGGGCACGAATACTCCGTCGCCTGGATCGACTCGCTGGCCTCCGGACGCCGGCTGGGGCGCGGCCATCTCATCATGGGCGATCATGCCGAGGGGGGTGACCGGAGCGGGAGGGCGCATCGGCCCCTTGCCTCCGTGCCGTTCACGCCGCCTTTCAGCCCGCTCTCCGGGCTTTCGCTGAAGGCTTTCAACGAGGCCTTCTTCCGGAAGGTGCCGAAAGGTACGAGCCGGCGGCCATCGCGCTTCGAGCCCTTTTTCTATCCTCTCGACCGGGTCGAGCGTTGGAACCGGCTCTATGGGCCGGGGGGGATGCACCAGCATCAGAGCGTGGTGCCGGCGGATGTCGCGCCGGAGGCCGTGCGCGCCCTGATCGAGTGCGCCCAGCTTCACGACCATGGCTCGTTCCTGACGGTGCTGAAGCGCTTTGGCAGCCTGGCGAGTCCAGGTCTCTTTTCCTTCCCGCGTCCCGGATACACGCTGACGCTCGATTTCCCCCATCGGGGCGAGGCGACGCTCAAGCTGCTGGCCGAGCTCGACCGGCTGGTGGTCGCCGCCGGCGGCGCTCTCAATCCCTACAAGGACGCGCACATGAGCCCGCTGACATTCGCCGCGTCCTATCCGGATTGGGCGAGGCTGGAGAGTTTCCGCGATCCGGCGATCATCTCGGATTTCTGGCGCAGGACGGCGATGACGCTGCCCAGGAGCGACCCGATGCCCATTGCCGCGGAGTGAGACCGCAGCCGTTCACACTCGCCCAACGATCATCCGCGTGATCATCGCCGTCGCGGAGAGCCTCGTGCCCCGTTGACCTTCTGAAAGGAGCAGTTCGCCTCATGGCGAAGTACATCCCGTTCATCCTGTTCACCGTCTTCACCAACGCGGCGGCCCAGATCATGCTGAAATACGGTATGATGCAGCTCGGCCCGCTATCTTTCGCCGGGGTCAACCCGATCGTGAAGATCCTTCAGATCGTGTTCAGCCCGTTTGTCTTTCTGGGGCTCTGCACCTTCGTGATCTCGATGGCCTCGCACCTCTTCGTTCTGTCGAAGGTCGAGCTGTCCTACGCCTATCCCTTCCTGTCGCTCGCCTATGTCGTGGTGGCGGTCGTCGCGTACTTCGCCTTTCGCGAGGACCTCAACGCCGCGCGCATTGCCGGCATCGCCCTGATCTGCCTCGGAACGATCTTCATCGCCCAGGGCGGCAGCCGCGTGCATGGCGAGGACAGGGTCGCCACCCTTTCATCCAATACCGCTGAAGAGGTTTCCCGATGAAGCACATCGTGTTTGGCGGAGACGGCTTCGTTGGCCGCCATCTGTCCGAGAAGCTCGTCGATCAGGGCGAGGAAGTCGTCGTCGTCGACATCGCCAAGAGCAATCTGCCGCACTATGCCAAGGCGCGCCATCTCCACGTCGACGTGACCGACGCGGCCGCCGTCGCCGCCGTCCCGATCGCGCCGGACGACATGGTCTACAACCTTTCGGCCAAGATGCTCTCGCCGATCCAGACGCGGGCGAAGCGCCACGACTTCTTCTTCCCCGTCAACTACCACGGCACGGAAAACATCATCCACGCCATGGATAAGGCGGGGGCGAACCGGCTCGTCCACTTCACCACGGACATGATCTACGGCCACACCGTGTTCTGCCCGATGACGGAGGACCATCCCGTGTCGCCGCTCGGCGAATACGGGCTGTCCAAGCTCAAGACGGAGGAGCTCGCCGCCGAATGGCGCGCGAAAGGCATGAGCATCTCGCTCTTCCGCCCACGTCTCATCATCGGGCCGGGCCGGCTCGGCATTCTCGTGAAGCTGTTCAAGCTGATCGACGCCAACCTGCCGGTGCCGATGATCGGGTCGGGGAAGAACCCCTACCAGTTCATCTCCGTCTTCGACTGCGCCGAGGCTGCCTATCTCGCCTGGAAGGGGGGCGTGCCGAACGAGGCATTCAATCTCGGCTCGCTCAATCCGCCGCCGGTGAGAAAGCTGCTGGGCGATCTCATCAAGGATGCCGGATCAAAGTCGTTCCTGGTTCCGACGCCCGGCTGGGCGGTCAAGCGCACGCTCGATTTCCTCGATCTGCTCAACATGCCGATCATGGATCCCGAGCAGTATCTCATCGCGGACGAGGAGTGCGTGCTCGACGTGTCGAAGGGCGAGCGCATTCTCGGCTGGGTGCCACGCTTCCGGGACGAGGACATGCTGATCGCCGCCTATCGCGAATACCGCGCCAAGATCGACGGACGGCCCGCGACCGCCGCCCACGCGGCCCCGGCCGAATAAGGAGAGCCCATGCTGGATCGTCCCACCATCACTTCGCCGAAGCTCGACACACCGCTCCGTCGTGGGCCGCACAAGCCCCACCTCCTCAGCGTCGAGGACGCCAAGGCGATGCCGGTCGCTACCATGGCCGAGCTTTTCAAGGACCATATCAACCCCGGCCAGTTCCACTTCATGAAGCTGCTCGGCTTTCATAAGGTGAAGGTCGAGCGTGCCGAGGGAATGTACTATTTCGACCAGAACGGTCGGAAGATCCTCGACTTCTTCGGCGGCTTCGGCTCGCTCGCCTTCGGCCACAACCATCCGCGCATTGTGGAGGCACGCCAGCGCTTCCAGGACGAGAAGCGGCACGAGATCGCCATCGCGTTCCTGTCGCAATATGCCGCCGCGCTGGCCAAGAACCTCGCGGTCTGCGCGCCGGGCGATCTCGACATGGTCTTTCTGGGGTCCTCCGGCTCCGAGGTCATGGAAGCGGCCATCAAGGTGGCCGAGCGCGCCTCTGGCCGAAGGAACTGCAAGATCGTCCACGCCGAGAACTCGTTCCACGGCAAGACCAAGGGCGTCCTGTCGATTACGGATTCGCCACTCTACAAGGGCGAATTCAGGCTGGTCGACAACACCGTCAAGGTGCCGTTCGGCGACCTCGAGGCCCTGACTCGGGCTGTGGAGAGCGACCCGGACATTGGCGTCGTCGTCCTGGAGACGGTCCAGGGGGGCGCCGGCATCATCGAGGCCCCGGCCGAATACTGGCAGGGCGTTCGCGCGCTCTGCGACAGGCACAAGGTGCTCTGGGTCGCCGACGAGGTGCAATGCGGCTATGGCCGCACCGGCCGCCTGTTCGCCTTCGAGCATTACGGCGTCGTGCCCGATGTCACCGCGCTCGCCAAGTCGTTCGGCGGCGGCAAGGCGGCAATCGGCGCGATGATCGCCCGGCGCGAGGTCTACATGAAGGCCTATGGCACCTCGAAGACCGCGATGATCCACGCCCACGCCACCTTCGGCGGCATTGGCGAGGCCTGCGTCACGGCGATCGAGGCGCTGAACACCCTCTATGACGAGGACCTGATCGGCAATTCGGAGGTCGTCGGCGCCTATCTCAAGGATCGCCTCGTCGCACTTGAGGAGAAATATCCGTCCATCATCAAGGAGGTGCGCGGACGCGGCCTGATGATCGGGCTCGAGTTCCACGATTTCTCGCGAACCCTGCCATTGGCGCTGCGGCCCATGGTGGCGATGCTGGACGATAAGCTGAAGGGCTCGCTCTCGGGCTTTATCGGCGCGCTGCTCCTGCGCGACTACGACATCCTCGTCGCCTTCACCGAGTACAATCGCAACGTCATCCGGCTGGAGCCGCCGCTGGTCTGCACGGAGGAGAACGTCGACACGTTCTGCGACGCGCTTGACGATCTCCTGTCGCGTGGCATCGTCTCGATCGTCAGAGATTTCGTGAAGTCCCAGATGGGCTGATTACACCTATTTCATCGCTTCAGTTCCAAGGCCGGGCGCTTGCGCTCGGCCTTTTCGTCTCAGCGGGACAGGGTGATGTCGCCCCGCACATAGGCGTCCCAGCAGGGGGTGAGGGAGACGACGCGATGGCCCGTCAGACCCTTGCGGTAGATGTCCAGCAGCGCCTGGTTGGCGGTCGTCACCGGGCACTTGGGATAGAGCACGAGGTCGGTCTTGGCGACCTCCGCAAGGACTGCCTCGCTCGGCGGCGGCACGGCGCGGAAGGGATCGGCGCCGATGGCGATCAGCCGTGTCGCGTGGCGGTCGAGAAGCCAGGGGAAGGGATTGACGAAGTTGAGGTTCATGATCGTCGCGAACCGCTGGCCGCTCTGTGCCTCAAGCTTCAGGATCGCATCCGCCGCTTCGTCCACGCTCATCAGCCATGTGAGCTGGAAATCGGGATCGGTGTAGAGCGTGAAGCTTGGAAGCTGGCCGGCCTCGGCAAGAGCCTCGTAAGGCGCCGGATAGCGCGCATAGATGTCGAGCATCGCCTTGGCGTGGTCCATGAACTCCGAGCGCTGGTTGACCGAGCCCAGCGTCTTCAGATGGTCGTGCTCCAGCCGCTCGTACTTGACCTGCCCGACCAGCGCTCGCGCTGACCGGGCGACAATGTCGACGGTCGTCGGCAGCGCCGTCGCGCCCACGAGCGCCAGAAGCGCGACCAGTCGGCGCCCGTGATATCGGTTGGCATGGCCGAGAATGACGAGAAGCACCGGCCAGAGAAAGATGAAGCCTTGGCCGCCGGTGTTCTGCGTCTCGAAGAAGAGCCCGACGAAAAGCGTCACCGCCAGCCAGAGCCAATCCCGATCGAGAAAGCGCTGAACCCGCGCGATCGCTCCTGCACGCGCCCCGTCGGCAGGGCGAGCGCTTGCTCCCATCTCGATAAAGAGGAGGACGAGCACCAGGAGCCCGCCTGCCGCGAAGACGCTGAAATGGATGGAAGCAGCCTGCAAAAAGCGCGGCAGAAGCTCGCCTTCGTTGATCGAGACCAGCGTGGCGATGTCGGCGATATAGGCGGATACGATGCCGAAGAGGAGCTCGAGAGCCGCGAGCCCCGCCATAAAGACAACGCCGGCTCCCAGCGCCACCGGAAAGGCGAGGCGGCCGGCGGCGAAGGCGAAAAGGCAGAGGCCCATTCCGCCGATGAAGCCCGTGATCTTGGCGAGGAACAGCGCGAGGGCGGCAAGCGCGACGACGGCGAGCTGTGTCTTGCGACCGCGCACGAGCACCAGCGCGGAGGTCAAAACATAAAGAAGTTCAGCGCCTTGCCGGTTGTAGATGCCATAGCCGTCGAGGCTCGGAAAATGCGAGTACTCCTCGATGTTGACCGGCAGCACCGAGAAGACCAGAAATGGGATCAGAAGGGCAAGGGCGAGGCCACGGGACCGTCGGTCGACGTCGATCGACACCAGCACCATCAAGGGCGCGGTGATGAGAAGAAGCGACCATTGAACCAGAAGCAGCGGCTGGGCGTTCGGCCAGAGCTTGATCAGGAATGCGAACAGCCAATAGCCGAGGGGGCCGACGGGGGCGAAGAAGTCGACGCTCGGCATCTGCCCGTCGAAGATGCGGTTCGCGGCATCGAAATAGATGAAGAGATCCCAGTAGCTCGGCCCGATCGGCACGGTGAGCGGCAGGGAGAGAAGCCCCCCGAGGCACAGCAGAACCAACACGATGACCAAAAGCGGAGAGGGCGCGTGGAGCCACCGCGCGCCGCCGGACCTGATGCTGACTGTATTTTCCACCCGCTCTTCCCTTGGAGCACGCGCCATCTTCCCCGGCGCGATCCTGCGGCAACAAGGTTAATGAAACACTGAACTCCCGATAGGGGCGTTCACGCGGCGGTTGACGCGCTTGTGAGTTGCGATGCTCCGCCGATCTGCCAGCCTGGAATTCATGGTGGCGCGATCGGCCTTCGTCCCTTGCACGCATGTTGCGGTAACAGCCGCAATAGCCTGGCTCGGCCTCGATCCAGCCAGCGCTCAGAGCAGTGCGGGCGAGAGCCGCGTCGACGTGGAACTGGTGCTCGCGGTCGACATCTCCTGGTCGATGAACGCCGAGGAGCAGGAGATTCAACGCGCGGGCTACGCCGCCGCCTTCCGCAGCGATGAGGTGCAGAAAGCGATTCTCGGTTCCGGCTGGGGGCGGATCGCCGTCACCTATGTCGAATGGGCAGGGACGCTGACCCAGGAGGTCGTCATTCCCTGGACGCTGATCGATTCAGAGGCCGCGGCGGATGACTTCGCCGCCCATCTCGACAACGAGGAGCCAGGGCACGGGCAACGCACCTCCATCGCCGCCGCGATTGATTATTCCGTGCCTCTGTTCGAGGGTAATGGCTTCGCCGGCATTCGGCGCGTCATCGACCTTTCCGGCGACGGACCGAACAATGAGGGCCGCGCCGTCAACGAGGCGAGGGATGATGCGACCCGCCGTGGGATCGTCATCAACGGGTTGCCACTGATGACGTCGGGGTTCGAACAGGGTTTTGCGTCCTGGGGCTCGATCCCCAATCTCGACCGCTACTACGCAGACTGCGTGATCGGCGGGCCGGGAGCCTTCATGATCCCGGTGAACGACTGGGAGCAGTTCCCGGACGCGGTGCGACGCAAGCTGGTGATGGAATTGGCCGGCGCCTGGCCGGAACCGGAAGGAGCCACGCTCCCCCTGATCAAGGTTCAGGACCCGCCGTCGTCGGCTCCCGCCGATTGTCTCGTTGGCGAGAAATTATGGGAACAGCGACGGCGCGGCTGGGCGCCGTGAGCGGCATGCCCTTCGTCAGACCGCATTGCCGTCGTTTGCGATGAGGGCGTTGAGGCGGGCGGGACCGTAGCTCTTGTCGAGCTGACGCACGGCGTTCTCCGCCGCGTCCTGGGGATCTTCGGTCTCGATCTGGGCTGTGGCGAAGCGCCATGCTTGCGAAACGCTATCCGCCGTGAAACGGGAGGACACCGCATCGATCGCCTCGGCGAAACGGATCGGCATTTCGAGCCGAGTCGATCGATCCGGCGTCCTGACCGTCACCGCCGCCGGGATGTCACGCCAGAAGAGGACTTCGATCTCGACCGTGGGCATCATTTCCTCGGCGTTCGCACGCCTGATCTAACCGCATCGCGGCGGTCAGAGGAAGTGGAGAAGCGCCATCAGCGCCGCGCCGTAAAAACCAGCCAAAAAGACAACGGAACCCGCCGCCACCACAAGAGCTGCCGCCAGCCAAATGCCATCGCGCGCCGTCAGCGCAACGCCGAGCAGGGCGATGGCGATGCCGGGAAACATGTTGGTGAAGGGCATGGGGATCGCAACCAGGATCGCAAGCACCAGCGCGAGCCAGCCGATCGCCATGGCGACGAACCCTTCGCTGCTGCTAGGCCACAGGCGCGGGCGAGCCAGGCGCTCGACCCGGCGAAGCGGCGGACCGATGCGTGTGCTGAGGCGGTGGAGAATGTCGCGGCTGACCACGGTGTCGCGCAGGCGATCCGGCAGCCAAAGGCTCTGACGCCCCAGGGCAAGCTGAAGTGAGATCAGGATAAGAGGCAGGCCGGAAAGCAGCGACGCGCCCGGCGGCAAAGGTATGAGGTTGAACCCACCGAAAAGAATGAAGAAGGCGCCGAAGACACGACCGTCGAAGGCGGCCGACAGATCTCCGACCGTCATGCTCAAGGCCCGGTCGCCCGACGAGAGACCGCGAAGAATCGCCGAGATCCGGCGCTTGCGCCGCCGCTCCGGCTTTGTCGACGTAGTGGCAAGAACGGTCAAATCTGTCTCGCGGCGGGTTAAGACATCAAGGGTCTACACCGTCATATCGGCGCGTCTCCAACGGGGACAAGAATACGTCGAAAGAGCGGCGATGCGGTAAACAATACGATCGGCAGGCTGAATTTCTTCCAAAGGGCCTTTTATGGAAAATTGGCCCCATCATGGGAGGATGATAGCGAAATCCGCGCCCGCGCCAATAGCTTTCGAACCATTTTGATTTTGCCACGGAACCGCCGTCAAACCGCCGTCGTTCACTAGGCAGAGTTCGACATTGGAGAGTCTCATGCAGAAGCGTTTTGCCGTTCTTTCTCTCATTCTTGCTGCGGCGGTCACGCTGTCGGCCTGCGCCAACACTGTCAGGGGTGTCGGCCGGGACGTTAATTCCACGGCCGATGCGGTCCAGGATAGCGTTCAGTAAATTTGGATACCTTGCGCAGATATTGCGTCACAGTTTCGAGCGCGGCTTAAGAGCCGCGCTTTTTGTATGTCTTGAAGGATCTGTTAACCATCTTCGGCGCAACAATCGGGCCTGTTGCTTCCGATGGTCCGCTGTCCATGACGACTTTCGCTCAACTCGATCGGCTTCCGGCACGGCTCGATGAGCCGCATTTGATCCGCAAGGCTGTCGCTCTGTTGATCGACCAGGATTTCGATCGAGCGACCATCGAAAGGGCGCTGATCGAGATGATGCCCGTCGATCTGGATCTTCTTGCCGCCTGCTTCCTGGAGTTCGACGGCGCAGAGCACCTTCAGCGCGTCGCCTGCTGACGATCGCTTCCCTGTCCTTGCCGGTGTCATGCCTTTGTGGCGGCCGTCGCGCCAACCGCGCATCTCTCAAGAACTTCATCCCGTCCACGCCGCCGCGAATGATCGCATCGAGGGCGCGAGCATCCGTATGTGCTCTCCTGCGGAGGCTGACGAAATGTCGCGCAACATTTCTTATCCGACCCTGAGGTCGTTAGCTGATCGGTAAGGACTTTTGCCTAAAAAGGTGGAGCGACGAACGAACGCCCCAAAGCCTCGGTAAAGGTCTCGCGTTCCGGGGCGGGCGTCGCTCGAAGAGGGGTCCCGGCTGAGCCGGGACGCCACCAATTTTCCTCGCTCTACTTCGGACACCGCCTGCCGGCTATTTTGTGCCGCTTGAGGCGAGAGACCTTCAGCTCTCCCGACTTTCCTTTTCGAGCACGAGATAGTCGAGCGGCAGCTCGGTCGTGTACTTGATCTGCTCCATCGCGAAGGCAGACGATACGTCGCGGATTTCGATCCGGGCGATCAGGCGTTTGTAGAAGGCATCATAGGCCGCGATGTCGGGCACGACGACGCGAAGCAGATAGTCGACGTCGCCGCTCATGCGGTAGAACTCGACCACCTCTGGAAACTCGCCGATCACCTCGGAAAACCGCTTCAGCCACTCGACGGAATGCGAGTTGGTGCGGATCGAGACGAATACAGTCACTGGAACGTTGACCTTCTTCGGGTCGAGAATGGCGGCGCGGCGCCTGATGACGCCCTCTTCCTCCAGGCGCTGAATCCGCCGCCAGCACGGGGTCGTCGAGAGGCCCACCCGCTTGGCGACATCGGCCACCGCGAGCGTCGAATCCTCTTGCAGAAGCCTCAAGATTTTTTTGTCGAGTCGGTCCATGAAACCTCGGTGAAAGGGGGGCTTAAGCGACGTTTTAGCAGGTTTCTCCGAACCGTCACCCGGCTTCCGGGCCAGGAGGCCCAGGGCGGTTAAAAAACGAGAGCAAGAGCGGCTTCCGTTGCGGGATTTTCGGTTTCCTTAAGGCAATTTCTTAAGCTTTGGGAAACAGAATGCGGCAGACACGTTCCGCAGCCGAGGTCGCTGATCGCCGCTCCATGACCATCGCCGCAGAAAGCCCATTCGACAAGAACATCGTGGAGCGAAGACCGCCCCGCGACGCGGAGCTTTCGCGCCTTGTTCGCTCGGCGCGGGAGCGGCTGACGTCGAACCGCGGCATCTCTCCGCGCTTCGACCGCGAGTTGCTCGGACAGCATGTGGCGGCGCTTCGCAGCGCCAGTGTCATCGCGCCCATTCCGATCGCCCTCGCCAGCATCACGCTCTCGGCATTCATCGGCAACCGCCAGGCGCTGGTGTGGCTGGCTCTGTCGTTGATCGGGCACGGTGTCCTGCTCGCCGTCCTCCAGCGCTTCCAGGCCCACGCCCAGGAAAGCGGAGCGCCTCGGCTGTGGGATCGGCTGTTCCTCATCGGACATGCCGCGGTGGGGCTCGGCTGGGGCTATTTCGCGGCGATCGGCTGCGGAGAGTGCCTCGCGCTGCGCTTCCAGGTCTTGCAATTCGCGATCCTTCTTCTGGTGATCGCGGCGACCGTGATGGTTTCCTTCACCCTGCGCGGCGTGGTCTTCGCCTTCCTGCCCGTGGTGGCCGCGGTCGCTCTTCAGACTTACAAGAATCCCGACCCGGCGCTGATGGCGATGCATGGTGTGCTCGTCGCGGCCATCGTCTTCTTCATGATGGTCTCAGACCAGCTTCGGCGAAACGCCGTCGACCGGCTCAAGCATCAGGCGGAGAAGGACGAGCTCATCGCCGAGCTGGAGACGGCGCGCAACATCTCCGAGGAGGCCCGGCGGCGGGCCGAGGAGGCCAATCTCGCCAAGTCGCGGTTCCTGGCCACCATGAGCCACGAGCTGCGGACCCCGCTCAACGCGATCCTTGGCTTTTCTGAGGTCATCGACAACGAGATCCTTGGCCCGCTCGGCAATGCGACCTATGCCGACTACGTGCGCGACATCCACAGCTCGGGCCAACACCTGCTCAATCTCATCAACGAGATACTCGACCTGTCGCGGATTGAGGCCGGGCGCTACACGTTGAACGAGGAGGCGATCGATCTCACCGCGATCGCCCGCGACTGTATCGGCTATATCCAACTCAAGGCGCAGGCGAAATCGATCTCGGTGGTCAGCCATTTCGAGCCAAATCTGCCGAACATGTGGGGTGATGAGCGCGCGGTCCGGCAGATGGTTCTCAATCTGCTGTCCAACGCCGTGAAATTCACGCCGAGCGGCGGCGAGGTGGTGATCTGCGTCGGCTGGACGGCGGGGGGCGGTGAGTATGTCTCCGTCCGCGACAACGGGCCCGGCATCCCGGAAGAGGAGATTCCCGTTGTTCTCTCTGCTTTCGGGCAGGGGTCCCTGGCCATCAAGTCCGCCGAGCAGGGCACTGGCCTGGGATTGCCCATCGTCCAGGCGCTGGCGCAACTTCATGACGGTGTCTTGCGGCTTACCTCCAAGTTGCGTCAGGGCACCGAGGCGATCGTGATCTTCCCCTACACGCGCGTTCTCGAGATCATGCCGGCGGTGACGGCCGACCATTGAGACGATAGGCTCCGCACAGCAAGCTTGCCTCTGCCGTTCTGCATTCGTGATCGGCTCGGCGGGCAGACATCAGCGGTGAGCGAGCGACGATGCGCAACACGATCCTTTTGACTGCGCTGATCGCACTGCTGGTGGTCGGCGGGCTTTTCCTCGTGATGGACGGCGACGGGTACATCGGCCCCGTACGTGACGGCCAATTCGCAGAACTTGTCTATCTGGCCGCCATCGGACTTTTCCTCGGGAGCGGCATTGTCGCGGCTTCGCGCGGAGGCCTGTCGAGCACGATCAAGGCGGCTGGCGCCTGGGTTGCGCTCTTCGCGATCCTCATTGGTGCCTATGCATTCTCGGCGGAACTGCGAGATGTCGGCGCACGGATGCTTGGGGCGCTGATTCCGGGACGGGTCGTCACGCTCTCCAGCGGCGAGGGCAAGCGCGTCATGGTTATGCGCGATGCCGGCGGACAGTTTCAGGTCGACGCCGTGGTCAATGGCGTTGCGACGACCTTGCTCGTCGACACGGGCGCAAGCACCGTCGCTTTCGATCGCGCGGCGGCCAGACGGATCGGGATCGACGTCGACCGCCTATCCTTCGACAGCCGCGTGGAGACGGCAAACGGCGTGGCGCGAGCGGCCCCGATCCGGCTCGATAGCCTGCGGATCGGCCCTATCGAGCGCAGGAACGTTCCCGCCGCCGTGACCGAAGGCGAGGGCAGCCTCACGCTCCTGGGCATGAGCTTTCTGTCTACCCTGGGGTCGGTTGAGATTCGCGGCGACCGCCTGATCCTGACGGACTGAGAAGCTTCCTTTAGGCCGCGCTGAGCGAGAGAGGCGCCTCTTCGATCGCGGCGAAAGCGCGATGGAGAACGTCGGCATTGGCGCTTGGCCGCGCACCTTCCTCGGTCAAAATCCGGCGCCACCGCCGGGCGCCGGGGCGGCCGGTGAAAAGGCCGATCATATGGCGCGTGACGTGGGAAAGGCGGCCGCCGGCCGCGATGTGCCTTTCGGCATAACCCGCCATCCGCTCGATGAGGACGGCTGTTTCGATCGCGGGCGCTGCACTGCCGAAGATCAAGCGGTCCACCTCGGCAAGCTGGTCCGGCGTCTCATAGGCGCCGCGGCCCATCATCACCCCGTCTACCTTGTCCAATTGAGAGGCCGCGTCGGACACCGTGCGCAGCCCGCCGTTGAGGCCGACGAAAATATCCGGCAGCCGCTGCTTGAGGCGGAAGACGCGATCGTAGTCGAGCGGCGGTATTTCGCGGTTCTGTTTTGGATCGAGGCCCTGCAGCCAGGCCTTGCGGGCATGAACCCATATGGCTGCGACCCCTGCCTCGCGCGCGGTGTCTGCGAGCATGTCGAGCGCGACCTCGGGGTCCTGCTCGTCGACGCCGATCCGGCACTTCACCGTGACGGGAATCGAGACGGCATCTCGCATGGCGGAAAGGCACGCGCCGACGAGCGCGGGTTCGCGCATGAGGCATGCCCCGAACGCGCCGGACTGAACCCGGTCGGAAGGGCAGCCGACGTTGAGGTTGACCTCGTCATAGCCCCATTCCTCGGCGATGCGAGCCGCCATGGCGAGCTTGCCGGGCTCCGACCCACCAAGCTGGATGGCGACGGGATGCTCGGCCGCGTCGAAGGCGAGAAGCCGATCGCGATCTCCATGGAGCACTGCATCGGCGACAATCATTTCCGTGTAAAGCAGCGCGCGCCGGCTGAGCTGGCGATGGAAGAAGCGGCAATGCCGATCTGTCCAGTCGACCATGGGCGCCACCGCGAAACGTGCTGCCTCGATGGTCATCGATCCGCTTTTCCTTGTGGCTGTCTCATCTTGCCCGCCTATATGAGGGCAAAGCTCCGCGATGACCAGACGGTGTCGAATGGGTGAGCCGCGTTTCACCTCGCGCAATGCATGCGCTGCGCTATCGGCAACTCCGCGTCGTTGCCTTCCGGCGCTAGGCAGTGGCCGCGGGCAGGGTGCGGTCCGCCACCTGCGTTTTTGCCGAGGGGCGGCCATAGCTCTTCTCTGCGTGCTGAGGCACCATACGCCGGAGCTGCTCGATCGGCATGGCCTGCGAAAACAGGTTTCCTTGCACCACGTGGCAGCCCGCGGCGATCGCGCATTCCATTTGCTCGTCTGTCTCGACACCCTCGGCGGTCACGGCAAGCCCCATCGCGTGCGCCAAGTTGGCTATGGCGTTCACGACTGTCGCGGCGGTGCCTCCCGTTTCTCCCAACTCCCGGATGAAGGCCTGATCGACCTTGAGCCCGTCGATCTTGCAGCGCTTCAGGTATCCGATGGAGCTGTCGCCTGAGCCAAAATCATCGATCACCACATGGATGGAGGAAGCCCTGAGTTTCGCGAGTGTCTCCAGAACGCCCTGTGGCGTATCGAGCAGGGTGCTTTCGGGGATCTCCAACTGAATTCGTGTCGGCGATACGTCTGTTTCTTCGACAATCGAAAGCACACGTTCGACGAGACGCGGGTCCTTGACCTGGGCGGGCGAAAGATTGACCGCCATCGTAAGGTTTGGAAATTCTGCCGCGACTTGGCAGGCCATTCTGAGGACCCAGTCGCCCAGCGGCAGGATGAGCCCGCTTTCTTCCGCTACAGGTAGAAATTCGAGGGGGCCGATCAATCCGAGCCTTGGATGATTCCACCGCAGCAGCGCTTCCAGGCCGGTGAGGGTGCCGGTCTGTGCGTCGAGCAGCGGCTGATAATGAACCTGGAGCTGATTGGGGGCCCATAGCGCGTGACGAAGGTCGACCTCCATCTGGCGCTTGTTCTTTTCCGCTTCCACCAGCGTATCGCTGAAGATGGTGAAGTTGCTGCGGCCACGGCTCTTGGACTGGTAGAGCGCGATATCGGCTCGATGGATGAGCTCTTCCTGGTCCTCCGTGGTCGGCACCGCGATCACCGCGCCGACGGAGACGCCGACGAAGGCCTGTACGCCTCCAAGATCGAAAGGCGCGGAAATCACCAAGACGATGCGCCGCGACAGCGCCTCGATGTCTCCCGGCTGACACATGCTCGTGACGATGGCGAATTCGTCGCCACCGAGCCGGGCGACGGTGTCGCCCTGCCGGGTGATCTTGCGCAGACGATCCGCGACCTGGCGGATGAGTTCGTCGCCCGCCTGATGCCCGAACGTATCGTTCACGTGCTTGAAGCGGTCGAGGTCCAGGAAAAGGACGGCAAAGCTCGCGTTGCTGCGGCGCGCGCGCTCCAGATGGATGTCGAGGCGCTCGGCGAACCTCGCCCTGTTCGCCAGCCCGGTGAGAGAGTCATGGAAGGCGAGATGATGGACGCGCTTTTGAGTCGACATCAGGCGGCTCGATGTGCGGTAGAGCCAGTAGATCAATGTTCCGATCAACAGCAGGACGACCGTCAGGCCGACAACCAGAGCAGGAGCGAGCTCGCGAAGAACCACGAGATTGGGTCGATCAACCGTCCAGCAAAGATAGCTGACTGGCCCGTCGGGCGATGTCAGGGAATAGCATGCCTCGGCCGGGTCTTCAGAAGGCGTAGAACTGAAATGAGGATTTGCGAGCTGAAGACTCTGCCTGAAGTGCTCGAGGAAGGAGCCGTCAAGAAACGTGACGGCGACATGGAGCATCCTCTGCCCAAGATCGTCGTATCCGGAGGAGCCCTTGCCGATCGACTGCGTCACATAGGCAAGCGCGGGGCGCCCGTCGATGAGAAGGAAGTTGTAGAGGGCAACCCCGGCCGTCGGCTGGGCGGTCACGGCGCTCTGGCGGTCCTGAAATCGATTCAAGAGGTCGCCGATCTCGGGCAGAAAACCTGTCGGATCGACACGTTGGCTCTGAGACATCGCAAACAGGCGTTCGCCGCTCTCGCTCAGAATCGCCGAACGGTCGATCGACAGAATGCGCGAGGTCCACGATTCGATGTTCGACCCAAAGCCCTGAATCGCGGAGAAGCCCTGCGCTCGGATCATTTGGTCGAGTTGGACGAACGCCGCTTGCCGCCCGACGATCTGCAACGAAAGGTTGGCCACGCTCTCGGCTACCGATTGTTCCTCCCGCTGGCGGGTGTCGCCCTCAATCTTGCTTGCCGACCAGTAGGCCACGCCTCCGACAAAAAGCGCCGTAAGGCCGAGGATGAGAAAGACGGGCAGAAAGATCAGCAGCAGGGGGTGCGAACGCCGCTCGGCATCGACGAGCGCTTTCGAGCCTCCGGCCCGCCGCCTAAAGGCGCGAAACTGGAAAGGACGGCGTCCCGTGAGCTGGTTCATCGTGCCAGTTCCACTCCATGGCCGTGCGTGAAGGATGCAAGCCGCATCCTTGCGTCAAGCGTTGATAAGCCTGGGCTGCGACGTCTTGTGGTTGTGCAGTATGTTTCAGAATTGCGAAAATAAACTTACCTGATCACGCTCGCGCAGAGGCGTGTGACGACTCGCGCTTGCTCGAAATGAAGGTGGCTAAACATGCATATCTGATGGGCTGGCGCTGCGGCGCGAGAAAAACGTAATTTATCCAAGCGGCGAGAAGGGCAATCCGAAACGACGCGTTTCGTAAGCGCGACTTATAGAAGTGGAAGCTTGCCAATGTCCTAACGGAATGTGCGTGGCTGACGCGGTTCCACAGCCTTGAGTATGCCCGTTGCCGGGTCATCTTGGCGAGCCGTCATGGCGCGCCACCGTTGACGCCTTGCGCGACACTGGAGCGACGACGTCTCCGTCGTCGCTTGTGCGGGATCTCTTCCGGGAAAACTTGCGTCGCGATCAGAACGAAGACTGATCCACCGCCACAAAATCCTCTCCCGCGAGACGACTGAGAACGCCGGTGTGGATATCGAACTGGAAACCCTCGACCTGGAGCGAGCCGGCCTCTTCCGCTTCCGCGACCCAGGGGAACGTTCGCAGGTTTGCCAGCGACAGACGCACGACCGCCGCTTCATACTTCGGAAGCAGTTCGTGAAGTGGGCCGACGCGCGGAATGGTCTCCAGAACCGGAGCCGCGATCTCCATCCACCGACTGACGAAGTCCTGCGCGTCGGAAGGGGCGCCTTCTGCCATTGCGCGCACACCGCCGCATTGGGCATGGCCAAGGACCACAGCCCGCTTCACCTTGAGGACGCGCACAGCGTACTCGACAGCCGCGCTCGTTCCGTGGTGGTGACTGTCAGGGGCATATGGCGGAACGAGGCCCGCGATGTTGCGCACCGAAAACATCTCGCCTGGGCCCGCGCCGAAGACGCGCTGCGGATCGACGCGGGAGTCCGAGCAGGCGATCACCAGCGTGTGGGGATTCTGGCCATACATCGCCAATGCCTCGTAGGTCGCGCGCTCGCTCGGCCACATCTCCGCGCGGAACCGGCGATACCCTGACAGCAGACGATCCATGCTCACCTCTCCATCCTTGTCACCTGGAACACCCTTGCCGACGCGCCGATCCTCAGGTGCAAACCTTCGCAGACCAAATAGGTGATCCGTCTCGCGTGTCATCGGCCCAAGCGGGCGTGGTGCTCATGCTTCCTTGGCGCGGAGCGCTACCGGATGCAAGAAGCAGTCACTTCTTTCCAATGAACGATGATGCGGATCCGCTTTCCTGTGGAGGGAAAAAAGGAGTGGGGAAAGCGGTAAGGCTCCGTCGATCTGATAACTGAAACGGCACAGGCTACGACTGAGCGAGAACGCGATCCAGGGCGGCAAGGCCAGCCTCAAGACAATTGAGTTCCTGCTCGCTCAGTTGATCGAGTATGTCGCGTTCGGCCTGCCTCGCTG
This sequence comes from Consotaella salsifontis, assembly GCF_900167365.1. GTDB lineage: Bacteria > Pseudomonadota > Alphaproteobacteria > Rhizobiales > Rhizobiaceae > Consotaella > Consotaella salsifontis. Next base: position 140,555 of record NZ_FUXL01000001.1, read on the forward strand.
CGGACTCGATGGCGTCGTATGCTGTTCGCCCCTTTTCCGTGAGAGCCAGGAATTCAAATCGGCGGTCGAACGAGGCGCGCGTGCGATTAATCCAGCCGCGTTCGTCGAGAGACGCGACCGCGCGACTGACCTTGGTTTTGTCCATGGCAGTCATATCGACGATCGCACTCGAAGTGACGCCGGGTGCGTCCTCACGCGCGGCGCCAAGCGCCAGAAGTACGTAGAACTCGGGTGACGTGAGGCTGCTATAGGCGCGGTGAACGAGAGCGGCCTTGCGGCCCAAAATCGTCGTCACCCGCTCCAGGCGGCTCGACAGAAGAGCGCCGACGCTACCCTTTTGTGACAAGGGGTGGTCCGCTGGGAGGGGGGCGAGGCTCATCGAATGTCTTTTAGCTTTTCAATTGTATCGACAAGGAATGTTAATTGGAGCCATTGTCCCACAGTCTCAAGAGTTTATGTGGAATTTTGGCGCCCTGAGGGACAAGTGTGATGGCAAGGCCACACATCGAGATGTCAACCCATGGCTGTGCTTTTTTTGACCAAGGCGGCGGTCGAGGCGCAGGCGAGGAACGCGTTTTGCGCCGGGCGGACGGCGATGCCCCGCGAGATGCTTTGCTTTCCTCGGCGAATTTTCTATACGTTCGCAGCCATTGACATCACGTCCGAGGGATACCTTTGTCTTCAACCTTCGAGAAAGTCGCCGAAATCATTGCCGAGACGTGCGAGATCGACAGGGATCAGATCACTCCCGACAGCCATACGATCGACGATCTGGGAATCGACTCGCTCGATTTCCTCGATATCGTTTTCGCCATCGACAAGGAATTCGGGATCAAGATCCCTCTTGCTGAATGGACGCAGCAGGTGAACGAGGGAAATGTCCCCGCGTCCGAATATTTCGTCATGAAGAATCTGTGCGCGAAGATCGATGCTCTGCGCGCCGCTTCACAGGCGTCCTGATCTGAACCGGTACGGAGGCCGCCGCGGCGATGGCCTCCGGGCCCGGGCAGCTTTGATCCGACAGGCCACCGGCGCGCGGATGCGTGGGCCGGCCCTACAAAAGATTCGGCACCCCGCATGAGCGTTTCCTCGCACGACGTCCTCGTCACCGGCATCGGCCTCGTCTCCTCGCTTGGCGAGGGGATCGACGCGCATGTCGAAAAGCTCGCAGCGGATGGGCCCCGGCCCGTCTTGAACACGGAAGAGTTCGCGCCCTTCCTGGTCCATCCTCTGCCGCCCGTCGACTGGTCGACGCAGATCCCCAAGAAGGGCGATCAGCGGCAGATGGAGACCTGGCAGAAGCTCGGCACGTTCGCGGCCGGCCTTGCGTTGAGCGATGCGGCTGTCGGCACCGACCCGGCAGAGCGCGGTGCGATCGATATGATTGTCGCGGCCGGCGGCGGCGAGCGGGATCTCCAGGTGGATTCCCTCGTGATGGAGCGGGCGAGAGGATTGGACGATCCTCAGTCCCTGATCAATCAGACTTTGACGAACGAGCTTCGACCGACCCTCTTTCTCGCGCAGCTCTCCAACCTGATGGCCGGCAACATCTCGATTGTCCACAAGGTGACCGGCTCGTCCCGCACCTTCATGGGTGAGGAGGCCTCCGGCATTTCTGCCGTCGCGACGGCAGCTGCGCGCATCGCGGCGGGACAGAGCGAGATCTGTCTCATCGGCGGGGCTTTCTCCGCTCCCCGCAAGGAGCTGATTTCCAACTACGCCATGGGCGGCTTCCTGTCGTCGGGCGATTGGTCCCCGGTCTTCCAGAGGAGAGATGCTCAGTTGGGTTTCGTGCCGGGCAGCGTGGGCGCCTTCCTGGTCCTGGAATCGGCGGAGCACGCCTCCCGACGTGGAGCGCGCGCCTATGCGCGCGTCGCGCAGGTGGCCGCCGATCGCGGCGCTCGAACCGAGGAGGCCTTTGCGACGCGCATCAAGGCGCTCCTCAACGAAATCGGAGCCGATGACGATGAGGCACTCCTCGTCCTCTCCGGCGCGTCGGGCTGCCAACCAGTGACGGAATGGGAGAAAAGTGCCCTGGATGAGCGGTTACAGAGAGCCGCGTTGAGAAGCTTCGGTTCGTTGCTTGGACATTCGCTGGAAGCGCATTTCTTCGCTGGAATTGCGCTGGGCGCTGCCGCTCTTCACTCCGGGCGGGGCCTTGCGCCTTTCGATCCCATCGCGGAACGCGCGAGCTCCGTCGCCCCGTCGCAGGCATTGATAACGACAGTCGGCCACGTCAGCGGCGAGGGCATGTGCCGGCTCGTTGCTGTCGATCCGAGCTGATCTGAAAGGAAAAGGCATGACGGTGAACCCTGGCGCGTTCTCCTCTCGCCCTGCGGTCGCGGTGACGGGCCTTGGCGCCGTGTCTTCGCTCGGCATCGGCATCGAGGATAATTTTTCCGCGCTGAAGGCGGGCAAGTCCGGCATTAAGCCGATCACGCGCTTTTCGACCGAAGGGCTGCGCACGACGATCGCCGGGACGATCAATTTCATTACCTTCGAACCGTGGACGGCGATCGGCTTCACGCATCGGCTCGCCGACATGGCTGCGCGGGAAGCCGTCGCGATGGCCGGCATCGATTCCGGCCGCTTTGACGGCCCTCTCGTACTTGCGGCCCCACCCGTGGAACTGGAATGGCCGCAGCGCCTCGAACTGGATCGGCTGGCCGGGGAATTCGATGAGGCCGCGAGCTATGACCGGCTGTTGAGACTGTCGCGCAATCACCGCGACTCCGCGCTCTACGATCTGACGCTTTTCGGAAAGATCGCAGACCAGTTGGCCGACAGTTTCGGCACGCGGGGCCTGCCGATCACTCTGTCCACGGCGTGTGCTTCCGGCGCGACGGCCGTTCAGCTCGGCGTCGAGGCGATTCGCCGCGGCGAGGCCGAGCGGGTTCTGGTGGTCGGCGCCGACGGATCGGTGGGACCCGAGGCGGTGATCCGCTTCTCACTCCTGTCCGCTCTCTCCACCCAGAATGCGATTCCCGAAAGAGCATCGAAGCCGTTCTCGAAGGACCGGGACGGCTTCGTGATGGCGGAAGGGGCGGGCGCTCTCGTTCTCGAGTCGGTCGACGCGGCGAAGGCGCGCGGCGCGGAAATCCTCGGCTATGTCCTCGGCTGTGGCGAAAAGGCCGACGACTTCCACCGCACGCGTTCCAGCCCGGACGGCTCGCCCATCATCGCGACCATTCGCGCCGGACTCGCCGACGCTGGTCTGGCGCCGGAGGAAATCAGCTACATCAACGCGCACGGCACCTCGACGCCCGAAAACGACAAGATGGAGTACACGGGGCTCGCTGCGGTCTTTGGCGACGCGCTGGCCTCCACGCCCATCTCCTCCAACAAGTCGATGATCGGGCACACGCTGACGGCAGCGGGGGCAATCGAGGCTGTCTTCTCGATCCTGACGATGCGCGAGGGCGTGCTGCCTCCGACGATCAACTACGACGTGCCGGACCCGGCGATTCCGCTGGACACGGTGCCCAATGTCGCCCGATCCGCAGACGTGGCGACGGTTATTTCCAACTCCTTCGGCTTCGGTGGCCAAAACGTCTCGCTGGTGTTTGGCCGCGAGCCGCGGCGCTGACCGACTGCCGGCGCAAGAGCGAGTCTATTCATGCGTGCACTTCAGCTCCTCGGCCCTCGCGATCTCCAGGTCCGCGACATCGACGCGCCCGCCGCTCCCGGGCAGGGCGAGGTGACGGTCGCGATCAAGGCGGTGGCGCTCAATCATATCGACGTATGGGGATGGCGGGGCATGGCCTTCGCCAAGCGCAAGCTGCCTCTCGTGGTCGGGGCCGAAGCGGCCGGCGTTGTCGAGACGGTCGGGCCGGGCGTTTCAAGCCTTCTGCCGGGGCAACTCGTCTCCATTTATGGCGCGCGCACGTGCGGGCGCTGCCGTGCCTGCCGCGAGGGACGCGACAATCTTTGTGAGGCGGTGGAAGGGGTTCACGGCTTCCACCTGGATGGCTTCGCTTGCGAAAAGGTGACGATGCCGGCGCGCTTGCTGGTACCCGCGCCGCCGGGATGCGATGCCGTTTCGGCCGCCTTGGCGCCTGTCACCTTCGGCACCGTCGAGCACATGCTGTTCGACAATGCGCGGCTGGAGCCGGGCGAGACAGTCTTGGTTCAGGCCGGTGGCTCGGGCATCGGAACCGCGGCGATCCAGCTTGCCAAACGCTGGGGAGCCACCGTCATCACCACGGTCGGCTCGGATGACAAGGCGGAAGCGGCGCGGGCTCTTGGCGCGGATCACGTGATCAACTATCGCGAGGAGCGCTTCGAGGGCCGCGTGCGCAAGATCACCGCCAAGCGCGGCGTCGACGTGGTCTTCGAGCACGTCGGAGCGGAGACCTGGGCGGGATCGCTTCTGTCGCTTCGCCGTGGCGGGCGGCTCGTCACCTGCGGGTCGACCAGCGGCGTTTCGGCGGAAACCAACCTCATGATGCTCTTCCAACAGCAGCTCAAGCTGATCGGCTCGTTCGGCTGCACGATGGAGAACATGCGCAACGCCATGGATAAGCTGGCGCGCGGCATCGTGCACCCGGTCGTCGATACCGTCGTCGCTCTGGACGATATCACCGAGGCGCTGGACCGCATGGAAAGCCGAAAAGTCTTCGGCAAGATCATTCTCGACGTATCACTCGGCGAGGCAGAGCGGCCGCGACTGGCGCGATGAAGATATTCCTCTTTCGTCTCAGCCGCCGGCTGGAGCGAGCGAAGGATTGGCTGATCGGTCAGTCGCTCTTCGCTCTGATGGCTTTGCTGCGGCTTGTGCCTCCGCGTGTCGCCATGTCCATTGCGGCTCGCGTCGGTAGCCTGCTCGGCCCGTTGATACCGCGCCACCGCGTCATGCTGGACAACCTGAGACGAGCTTATCCAGAGAAGGACGAGGCCTGGATCGAGCGGACCGCCCGTGGCAACTGGCGCGAGATGGGCCATATGGCGGCCGAATACGTGTTTCTCGACAAGCTTGTCGATCTCTCGTCGATCGGACAACCCGATGCGTTGGTCGAAGTCGAGGGCATCCCGCGATTTTTCGAGATTCTGGACCACAAGGGTCCGATCGTGCTCTTCACCGCGCATATGGGGTGCTTTGAGCTGCTGCCGCTTTACGCGGCCCATCTCGGCCTCGATCTGACGGTGCTCTTCCGCCCACCGAATAATCGCACGATCGCGCGCCGGGTGGCGGAAACGAGGAGCGTCGGCTCTGCCCGTCTCGTTCCCTCAAGGGCAGGCGCGGCATGGGCGTTGGCCTCCGCGCTGGAGCGAGGCGCCACTGCGGGAATGTTGGTCGACCAGAAGTTCAAGCGCGGCGTGGCGACGCGCTTCTTCGGCCGGGAATGTCGGACCAACCCGCTGCTCCCCAAGCTGGTTCGTCAGTTTGATTGCAAGGTCTATCCCGTGCGCTCCGTGCGCTTGCCGGGGGGGCGCTATCGGCTGGAGATTGAGCCCGAGATGGCATTGCCGCGTAATGCCGCAGGCGTGGTGGACGTCGAGGCCAGTTGCCAGCTGCTCAACGATGTCGTCGAGCGTTGGGTCAGAGAGTATCCCGAGCAGTGGATGTGGTTCCATCGTCGCTGGGACTACTGAAGTGGAGGATCGGACGCGTCTAAAGTGAACCGATCATCTCGCTGAGCCTTATTTGTAGGTGTCTAAAGGTTTAGATCGAATCGATTTTCTCATCCCGCTGTCCGGGCGCTCGTCTTTGTGCGGCGTAACTTGAGATGTCGGGTATAACCTACTGATATATCAGCGATATGCGGGAAATTTTCCGAACCGGCTCTGTCGCGGATGCGCTTTATCGTCCTGCGAAGGAGGCCCGCGAAGGACCATTCTGGGCGGTTGTGGTCTAGGAACAGCTTCCAGTATTACGACGATTTATTTACTCCCCCAGGGCTATTTTGGCGCCAAAACAGCGAAATGAGCCCATGATAGTCAGCAAGCTCAGAAGATATGGAACGTCCGTTGCCGTCGGCGTGGCCATTGCTGCGTTTGTGATTGTCTCGACGCTTGTTCTCGGTTCGCGCACTGTTGGCCGGCTGGTGGATTCGGCGATGCGCGAGAAGGGCGCCTCGTTCGCTCATCTGCTGGTGTCGAAGGACGACGCGCTCTCCGCATTTCTGACCGGCATTGCCCGCTCACCGGACGCCGAGGCAGCTATCCGCGATCTCGCGGCGCTTTCGGGCATCGACAGTTTCGTCGTCTTCGATAGTCAGGGTCGGGAGACATATCGCTCCCGGTCCGATCGCTACGAATGGCTGCTGCGCGACCGTCCGGGCGGTGTGCGGACCGGAGATCATCTTTCAGATCCGGTCCTCGCGAAGACCGGTGCTTGGCAGATCGTCTATGACGACGGTCAGTCAAACCCCTCGGTCCTGACTCCACTCGTCCGCGACGGCGTCACTCTCGGCTATGTGTCGATCGACGGTGAGATGAATGGCGAACGCGAGGTCTATCGCTCTGCCCTGATGCGGGGGTCGATCGCCTTGCTGGCTGTCGTTCTTCTAGCGACGGGAACGCCCATGCTTCTTTACGTCCGCCGTCAGCGGAAGATGCAGGAGGCGGACGATCGCATCTATTTCCTGGCCAACCACGACCCGTTGACCCACCTTCTCAACCGTACGCGGATGCAGGAGGAAACGGATCGCGTTCTGGCGACGGCGCGGGCGACGCGCGAGCGCATGGCCTACTGCTGCATCGACATCGACGGTCTGGGGGATGTCAATGACACGCTGGGACAGTCGAGCGGCGACCAGCTTTTGAGGGTGGTGGCAAGCCGGCTCTCGTCCATCATCGATGGAGGCGATCTTCTTGCCCGTGTTGGGCCGGATGACTTCGCGTTGCTGCGGCGGCGCATCAACGAGGATGGCGATCTTGCTGCCCTTGCGAGACGCATCATCGACGCAGTCAACGAGCCGGTCGAGCTGATGGGCCATATCATGCGGCCACGCGTCTCCATCGGCGTCGCCATGCTCCCGCAGGACGGACGCACACACAATGAGCTGCTGAAGCATTCCAGCCTGGCGCTCATCTATCACAAAGCCGCAAAAAGTGGCGACTACGCGCTGTTCGAGGCCTCCATGGACGAGGAGACCCATCGTCGGCGGGAAGTCGAGGCGATGGTGCGTCGCGCTGTCGAGAACGACGGCTTTTCGCTCTTTTACCAGCCGATCGTCAGCGGCGACGGATCAAGACTCCTTGGTTTTGAGGCACTCGTCCGCATGCCCGATGGAAACGGTGGCTTCGTCTCTCCAGCGACCTTCATTCCCATCGCCGAGGCGCGGGGATATGTGAAGGCAATCGGCAGCTGGGTTCTGCGTGAGGCAACGCGGCAGATTGCGCAGTGGCCGGAGGAGCTCTTCGTCGCCGTCAATCTCTCGGCGGTCCAATTCCGCGACGGCGACCTCATCGATATCGTGAAGCAGGCGCTGGAGGATGCGGGCATATCGGGAGAGCGCCTGGAGATCGAGGTGGTGGAATCGCTGCTCCTGGAGCGCTCCGACGACATTCTCGCCCAGCTCAACGATCTCAAGACGCTCGGCATCTCCATCGGCATGGATGATTTTGGTACGGGCTATTCCTCTCTCGGTTATCTCTGGCGGTTCCCCTTCGACAAGCTGAAGATCGACCAGTCGTTCATGTTCGCGTTCGATAACGGCGAGCCGAACGTGCCCGAGATCATCTCGACCATCGTTTCCCTGGCCCATCAGATGCGAATGAAGGTGACGGCCGAGGGCGTCGAGACCCGGGAGCAGGTGGATCTTCTGAGTTCGTTCGGCTGTGATCAGCTCCAGGGCTACTTCTTCGCGCAGCCAACTTCGCCCGAGCAGATCGCGGCGGAGATACTCACCCGCTTCAGCGCCCGCCTGGGACATGGGAAGGAGCCTCAGCCCCGAGCCTTGCGGCGATTGGAAACTGCCGTCTGACGGTGGTGACGCACGCTACGGTTCAGGTTTCGCGCTGTGATTGGATTTTAGAAGTGGCGCTGGAGCCTCTCGATAATACTCCGAGGGGTAAAGGATACATTAATAGAGGAACATCAGAATTTAGTAATTGTTTACCATGTTCGGTGAACGACTCACTCTTTCCCTAGTGGGGGAGTCGGGATTATTCGCATTTGATCCAACTTGTTTGCAACCCTTGGGGGCCGCCGGCATTGACATGAAAATCGAAGGGATAGGGCAATGCGGGTCTTGATCGTTGAAGACGAGCCGATCCTGGCAATGGATCTGGAAGATATCATAGCGCGTGATCATGACGCCGAGTGTTTTCTCGCGTCCACCGTCGAAGACAGCATGTCGAGGATCGACAGTGGTATCGATTTCGCCTTGCTGGACATTCACCTCGGCCCCGATGGGCAGACATCGCTTCCTGTGGCGCGGGAGTTGAGGCGGCGGAACATTCCCTTCTGCTTCATTTCCTCTTGCTTGTCGGAGCTGCCGCCGTCGTTCGGCCGGGTGCCAAAGGTGGCAAAGCCGTTTGAAGTCCGTGACATCAGCCGGGTTCTGACACGGGTCGGTTTCGGCTCGTAGGATAGCCTGAAAGACGGGGCGAGACGGATGAGCCTCGCCCAATTCGATTGGAGCTAAGCAGCCCGTGTGGCGTCAGCGGCCTTGGGCTCTTCCATCGGCAGTCGCTGCCGATGCCAATAGCTTCGAGAAAACGATGGACGCATCCACGCCATGACGTCCCGCGATGGTCGAAATGCTGTCATCGGCTAAGATCGGGCCATAGCCCGCATCGTCGAGGCGCTTCACCGCCTCTGCCGCATCGAGCCGGACGACGGGTGCCAGTTCAGCCACTGAAGCCGATTGCGCCGCTCTCATCAGAGCAAATGCTGCATTCCCTCCACGACCGCCACCAGCCGGCAATGGTTGAAGGAGGTAATAGCCAGCGGCCAGGAGGCTCAGAACCAGCGCAACAGGCATCCACTTGCCATGAAAATAGTTGGCGAAAGCGTGCCAGTTGCGCCAGAGGTGGAGGCCGATCGGAATCAGCAATATCATGGAGAGCACTTCGTGCATCTCATGGAAGAATCTGCCGGCCCAGCCAAAAAACAGCGCGGTGCCGGAGATGGCCGATACCAGGAAGAGACCAACCGTGAAGGGGGTGGCGGATCTGAACAATAAGTTTCGGATCGTTGTCATCTATACACCGGAGAAACTGGCGTCATTTTGTCAATAAAGACGATGACGGTGTGAACTCTACTTGTGTATAGTATAGAAATGCGCCAGGTTTCGCTGGCGCAAAATCGTAACAAAGTTTTTCACTTGATTGCTGTGTCGGGCGCGTGGGCAGAGCGCAATCTCAGCGTTTCGAGAACGCCTCGAGGCGAGCGAGAAGCGCGGAGGTGTCCCAACGCCGTCCGCCGAGCGCCTCGACCTCTCCATAGAACTGGTCGACGAGCGCCGTCACCGGCAGGACTGCGCCGTTGCGCCGTGCTTCGGCGAGGCAGAAGCCGAGATCCTTGCGCATCCACTCGACGGCGAAACCGTGGTCGTACTCGCCCTTGTCCATGGTCTTGTGGCGGTTCTCCATCTGCCACGATCCGGCCGCGCCCTTGGAGATGACCTCGACGACCTTGCTGATGTCGAGGCCGGCGCACTTGCCGAAATGGATGGCCTCGGAGAGCCCCTGCACGACGCCGGCGATGCATATCTGGTTCATCATTTTCGTGAGCTGACCGGAGCCGGCTGGACCCATCAGCCCGACCATTCTGGCGTAGGTCTCGATGACGGGCTTTGCCTCGGCGAAGGCGGCCTCCTCACCGCCTGCCATCACGGTGAGCACGCCGTTTTCGGCGCCGGCCTGCCCGCCCGAAACAGGCGCATCGAGAAAGCGCAGACCGCGTTCCCTGGCTGCTGCGTCGAGCTCGCGCGCGACCTCGGCCGACGCCGTCGTGTTGTCGATCAGAATGGCGCCTTTCTTCATGCCGGAGAAGGCACCATCCTCGCCAAGAACGACGGAGCGGAGGTCGTCATCGTTGCCGACGCAGGTGAAGACGAAGTCAGCGCCCTCGCAGGCCTCACGAGGCGTCGCGGCATGAAGACCGGAAAACTCCCGGGCCCACCGCTCTGCCTTCGCCGCCGTGCGGTTGAAGACGGTCACGTCGTGGCCGCCACGCGTCTTCAGATGGCCGGCCATAGGGTAGCCCATCACACCCAGTCCGATGAAGGCGACCTTCGCCATGGCAACGTCCTTTCTTTCCTATTCCAACAATCACGGCGATGCCACGAGGCATCCGCCTCTGTCCGAGACGCCGGTTCCTAGCGCTTCTGGTGGCGCGTCAGCCGCTTCTCAACGACATTGGTGATGTTTCGCAGCACCTCGACGATGGAGAGATAGAGCACCGCGGCCCAGATGTAGGTCTGGAAGTCGAAAGTCCGGCCGTAGGCGCGCCGCGTTTCGCCGAGAAGATCGTAGACGGTGATGATGGCGACGATGGCCGAAGCCTTCACCATCAGGATGATCTCGTTCGTGTAGGGACGGAGGGCGACCATCAGCGCCTGGGGCAGAATGACTTTCCAGAAGATCACCAGTCGCGGAAGGCCGAGCGCCCGCGCACCCTCCCACTGGCCGCGCGGCACGCTTTCGATCGCGCCGCGCAGGATCTCGGCCTGATAGGCGGCGGTGTTCAGGGAAAGCGAGAACAGCGCGCAGTACCAGGCTTCGCGGAAAAACCACCAGAGCCCGATCGTTTCGAAAAAGCCGCGAAACTCACCGAACCCGTAATAGAACAGGAAAATCTGCGCCAGAAGCGGCGTTCCGCGGAAGAAATAGACGAAGGCGAAGGAAAGTCCCCGCGCCAAGCGGTTCCTCGCCATGCGGCCGAAGGCGACCGGAACCGAGACCAAGGCGCCGGAGACGATCGACGTGATCACCAGCGATACCGTGACGACAAGCCCGTCGAGGTAGGCCGGTCCGTATTTGGCAAAAAGAGCCGGGTTCCAGACATTGACGAGGTAGATGACGAGGCCGAGCGCCGCGAGCGCCCACAGCCCCAGCACCAGAATGCCGGCGATTCCCGCGCGCCGCGGCGCCATGGAAGGAGGTTGAGCGCTCACCGGGCCGTCCCGCCGCGCTTGGTCCAGCGGTCGATGCCGGCAATGCCGGCCGACGACAGCATGGTGAGGATCAGATATAGCACGCAGGCGAGCCCGAAGAAAAGAAAGGGCTCACGCGCCACGCGTGCGGCCGTCTGGGTTTGGCGCAGGATATCCGTCAGGCCGACGACCGACACTAGCGCCGTGTCCTTCAGAAGGTTCATCCAGAGATTAGCGAGGCCCGGCAGCGCAATGCGGATAAGCTGCGGCAGGATGATCAGGATCATGATGCGCGAGTTCCGGAGGCCGAGGGCCATTCCGCCTTCCCATTGCCCCCTGGGGATGGCCCGGAACGCGGAGAGGAACACCTCGCTGGCAAAAGCCGAAAACACCAGCCCGAGAGCGATCATGCCGGAAACGAAACCCGACACTTCCACCGGGCCGGTCCCGAGCGCGGCCAGCACTCCGTTGAGCAGGTGCGGTGCGCCGAAATAGACCAGAAAGAGGGTGAGCAGCTCCGGTAGCCCACGAAAGATGGTGGTGTAGATGTTGGCCGCAAGGTTGAGCGCCCAATCCTCGGAGCGTTTCGCCAACGCCAGCAGGAAGCCCATGACAAGGCCGATCGGCAGCGTTGCGAGCGCCAGGGAAATGGTGACGAGAACACCGAGGGCGATGTCGTCGCCCCAGCCAAACTCGCCGAAGCCGAGAAGATCCCAGGTGGAAGGTGCGTTCATCGCGTTCGGGCAAACAAAGCCGGCCGCGCGGGGCGCGGCCGGGGATGGATGTTAGGGGCGGACCGGCTCACTCGCCGTAGACGTCGAAGTCGAAATACTTGTCCTGGATCTTCTTGTAGGTGCCGTCTTCCCGGATCGCGGCGATGGCCTTGTCGAACATCTCCTTGAGCTTGTCGTCGCCCTTGCGCAGGCCGATGCCGATGCCCTTGCCGTAGATGGCCGGATCGGCCTTCAGGGTGCCGAGCAGCTTGCAGCAGGCGCCTTCGTCGCTCTTCAGCCACTCGTCCAGAACCACGACGTCATCCATCACGGCGTCGAGGCGGCCATTGGCGATATCGAGCTTGTACTCTTCGGCGGTCGGATAGCCGCGCACGTCCGCATCGGGGAAATACTGCTCGGCGGCCTGGAAGTGCGTCGTGGCAGCCTGGGCGCCGATCACCTTGTCGGCGAGCGCCTCAGGCGTGGCTTCGGTGATGTCGCTGTCCTTCGGCACGGCCACAGCCGGCGGCGTCTGGTAGTACTTCACGCTGAAGGCGATCTGCTCTTCGCGCTCGGGTGTGATGGACATGGATGCAATAAGCGCGTCGAACTTGTTGTTCTGGAGCGCGGGAATGAGCCCGTCCCAATCCTGGGTCACAAACTCGCACTTGACCTTCATCTCGTCGCAGAGCGCCTTAGAGATATCGATGTCGAAGCCGGTGAGTTCGCCGCTCGCCGTGAGATAGTTGAAGGGCGGATAGGCGCCTTCGGTGCCGATCCGAACGGTCGACCAATCCTTGCCGCTGTCGTCGGCGTGGCCGGCCACGGCGGAAAGCGCCAAAAAGGCTGCGGCAAGAGTCAGGGTACGAGTGGAACGCATTCGGGGTGCCTCACTGACGCGGACGTCGGACTTCATGCGCTCTCGGTGTCCGCCTTCCGGATGAGCGCGCCTACCAAAGAGGCGATCTTTACCGATCGCACACAAAACGCAACCGCTGCGGCCCCTCCCGATCAGGGAAAATCGACCAAAGCGCGACGATTTGCTCATCCTATCCACGCCATTCGTCGGAAAGTTGCCAAGTTGGATCGTTTTGGCGCCAATCTCAGCTCAATCCGGAATGAGATAAAGCGCGGCGCTGATGGTGAAAAACGACAGGAGCGTCATCGCGAGCATGGCCTGCGCAGCACGCTCCTGCTGCCCGTATCTCTGGGCGAAGATCGGATACATCGTCATGGCGGGCGATCCGGCCATGACGATGCCGGCCTTGAGGAGAAGTGGATCGTTCGGAACGATTCCCACGGTGGCCAGCCCCTCGAACCCGAGGAAGACCAGGAAGGGGTGCAGCAACAGCTTCCCGGCGACCACGAGGGCGACGCCGGGGTCGAAGGCGCCGGGCTTCAGGCCGTAGAGCGTTCCGCCGATGACGACGAGTGCGACGGCAACGCTCGAGGCCGAGACCACGCTCACCGATTTCGTCACGGGGCCAGGAAGCGGAACATGCATCAATGAGATGGCGAGGCCGATGATGAGGGAGAGCACGATCGGGCTGGTGAAGAGCCGCCGCGCGATGATTCGCACCAGCACCATGCCTTTCGCCTCGGAATGGCCGGCGCGTTCTGCCAGGAGCAGCATCAGCGGGATCATGACGGTGTTCTCGACGACGACGTCGAGGGCAAAGGCGATGGCGGCCGCGCTCGGCAGCGCCATGGCCAGAATCGGATAGCCGACATAGCCGCTGTTGGAGCAGCTCATCCCCATGGCCTGGAAGGTGCTGGCCGCCGATGACATGCCGAGGACGCGACGACTCACGACATAGCCGATGGCGAAGGCGGCAAGGGAGCCGAAGAGATATGCGCCGATATAGGCGAGGTCGAAAATCTCGCTGAGATCGCGGCTGATCAGCGCCTGCAGGATCAAGCCGGGCAGGGCAATCGAGACGACGAACTTGCCGAGCGCGGCCAGATCAGCCGCCGTCAAGACCGCCAGGACGACGGCAACATAGCCGATGCCCATCAGCATGAAGACGACGCTGGTGGTGGAGATCACATCGAGCATGTCGTGGTGCTCGCGGCGGCGCCTTGGGCGCGACGGAAACAGGCGGGCATGGCAAAACGCGGCACAAGAAGCCAGGGCCGGCAGTCTGCGCTACGCGGAAGGCCGGCTCTTCGGCTAGGGAGAACGCGCCCTCATGATCCCTTCAGCCGCCAAGGACAAGCCCGTCGGCGTCACAGGCCCGAAAATTCAGCCGCGAGAGCGAGGTCCTCAGGAGTGTTGACGTTGAAGAACGGGTCGCCATCAGGGGCGTCTTTGGCGCGGGGAAACTCGACGGCCTCGGCGTCTGCCGTCTCCAAGAAAGCCTTGATCGAGCGTTTCTGGTTTTCCTGCAGGAAATCAGGAAGCCGCGCGAGCACCGAGAGCGGCCAATAGGTCACGGTTGGCTGCAGGTCGCCCTCGAAAGATGCGACGCGAGGCCGGAAAGGCGAGCCGGCGCAAAGGACGTCAACAAGATCGGCGGGAAGGAAAGGCGTATCGGCGGGAACACTGACGAGGCCACCGCAATCGCTGCGGTGAGTCGCCAGCCAGGCTTGCGCCGCGTCGAGACCGGCCAGCGGCCCGGCGAAATCGGGTAGCCGATCTTTGACGACCATCATACCGAGAGATTCGAATATTGGATCGTCGGGCGCGCTGAGGAGGATTGGATCGACCCTGCCTTGGAGACAGGCGGTAACGCGCGACAACAGAGTCTGGCCGCCGAGCTCGACCATTGGCTTGGGAACGGGCGCGGCCATACGCCGGCCGCGCCCGCCCGCCAGAACAAGGCCGGCAACCCGGCTCAGAGCCGGCTTCCCACAACGCCGCCGGTCACGCCGCCCGCGACACCGCCGACGATCGCTCCCGGCGTATCGCCCACGGCCCCGCCGATCAGCGCACCGCCGACCGCGCCGACACCAGCGCCGGCAACCGTCTTTTCCGTGTGTGTGCATCCGGCGGTGAGGGCAAGCGCGGCCATCACGACAGCAACCTTCGATATTGGCGACATGACATCGACTCCCAATCTCGAGCTCTCAGAGTGCTTCTTCAACTGCTTCAAGGTTGTGGAGTTCCGCTCCAAATACGCTTCTGGCCCGCGTCACGAGCCCTTGCCGCGCAGCGTCATCGTGACTGGCCCGACGAGATCATCATAGGTGTCGCGCAATGCGCGCGGATAGCGGATGGCGACGGAATGGATGAGATCGCCGCGCAGGATATACCGCTCGTAGAAGATCTTGTCCTTGCGGTAGCCCGAAACGACGGCCCACGTCTTGCCCGTGCGACGATAGGTGACTTCGTCGTCGTCCGCGCGCTTGGCAACGATCGAGGCCGGCGTCTCGCCGCCAGTGTTGGCACGGGCATAGATGTAGAGTTCGGCCCCGTCGTTCGATGTCCACGCCATGCCGTCGCCATTGGTCGGGGAGGGCATGCGGTTCGGGAACGCTTCCACCGGAAACGTTGCGGAGGTGCCGTAGCGGCTGTTGTGATAGGTCAGGTCGTCCGCGCGCGCCGCCAGCGCCGTTGCTGCCACTCCAAGCACGAGAAGGGCCAGCGCCATAGCGCGATGGGCAAACATCGCCTCAGCCCCCCGTCACGCTCATATGGCGCGGCACCGCCGGGCGCTGGGTGGTGCGGTCGATGATGAAGTCGTGCCCCTTTGGTTTCCGGCTGATCGCTTCGTCGATGGCGCGAACGAGGGCCGCTTCGCCTTCCTCGGAGCGCAGCGCCGCGCGGAGATCCGCGCTGTCCTCCTGGCCGAGGCACATGTAGAGTATGCCCGTACACGTCACGCGGACGCGGTTGCAACTTTCGCAGAAATTGTGGCTCATTGGCGTGATAAAGCCGACGCGCCGGCCGGTCTCGACAACGGTCGCATAGCGGGCAGGGCCGCCGGTGTGAAAGGCGCTTTCTTCCAGGGTGAAACGCGTCGCCAGGGAATCGCGCACGGCCGTCAGCGGCAGATACTGATCGAAGCGGTCGGCTTCGATCTCGCCCATGGGCATCGCCTCAATGAAGGTGATGTCCATGCCTTCCTCGTGCGCCCAGGCGACGAGTTCGGGCAGCTCCGCTTCGTTGAAGTTCTTGAGCGCGACGGTGTTGATCTTCACGGAAAGCCCCGCCGCCTGCGCCGCCGAGATGCCGTCGAGCACCGTGTCGAGATCGCCCCGACGCGTGATCTGCTTGAACCGGATCGGGTTTAGCGTGTCGAGCGAAACGTTGATCCGCTTGACGCCGCAGTCGGCAAGCTCGCCCGCGTAGCGCGCCAGCTGAGAACCGTTGCTGGTCACTGTCAGCTCGTCCAGCGCGCCGCTCGCCAGATGGCGCGAGAGCGAGCGGATCAGGTCCATGATGTTCTTGCGGACCAGCGGTTCGCCGCCGGTCAGACGCAGCTTGCGCACGCCGCGATCGATGAAGGCGGAGGCCAGCTGGTCCAGTTCCTCCAGCGTCAGCACCTCGCGCTTCGGCAGGAAGGTCATGTCCTCCGCCATGCAGTAGGTGCAGCGGAAGTCGCACCGATCGGTGACGGAAAGGCGCAGATAGGTTACGCGCCGTCCAAAAGGGTCGATCATCGGTGCACGAGAGCCAATCGCGCGCGGATCGTGCTTGAAGTCTTCCATCAATTTCATGACATTCGCGCCGAGCGCCGGTCCTCTGCTGGCCTTTCCTGTACTGATAAGGTCCTCAGGAGCGAGGTCAACCCGCAGGCGCGTTCACGAAAAGGAGGAGCCAGACAATGGCCGAAGCCATCCGACCGCCCAAGGAGATCCGGGTCTCGCATGACCGACGCACGATGACCGTGGTTCAGGAAAGCGGCCGCGAGGACGTTTTTACAGCGGAGATGCTGCGCGTCCTTTCACCCTCGGCGGAGGTCCAGGGGCATGGGCCCGGTCAGCGCATCACCGTGGCCGGCAAGATGTATGTCAGGATTTCCAGCCTGGAGCCGGTGGGCCGTTACGCCACGCGCATCGTCTTCGACGACGGCCATTCGACCGGCCTTTACACGTGGACGTACCTGGACCAGCTGGCGCGCGAGAAGGAGGAGCGTTGGCAGGTTTATCTCGACGAGATGGCAGCCAAGCGCCTGCATCGGGAACCCTGAAGTCGCGATAGCCGATGGCGACTCGTCCCTTCGAGAGAGGTGCCGGCCGTCAAGCGGGCGACGCCGGGAGGCGTCGGCCTACTCTCCCAGTCGGCGGCCGGGATAGGACATGATGTTGTCCTTGGCGATCTCGAACGGCGGCAGATGGTCGAAGGCCACCTTCAGCGCGTCGGACCAGCCTTCCGAGATCGTCTGGTAGTAGGGATCGCGCGCGTCGAAGCGATGGCGGTAGCCGGCGGCGAAACTGTCCGTCTCGTAGAACTGCATGTCGATGGGCAGGCCGACCGACAGGTTTGAGCGGATGGTCGAGTCGAAGGACACGAGCAGAAGCTTGGCGCAATCCTCCAGCGACATGGCGCGGTCATAGGTGCGGATGATGATCGGCCGGCCGTATTTGTGCTCGCCGATCTGGAAGAACGGATTGTCGAGCCCCGCCTCGATGAAGTTGCCTTCCGGGTAGATCGTGAAAAGGCGCGGCTGGCCGCCCCTGATCTGGCCGCCAAGAATGAACGTACCGGAGAACATGCCGTCGGCGCTCTGGCCGGTGGCCGCGGTCGAGGCGATGACTTCGCGCAGCGTCTCGCCGACGAGCTTGGCTGTCTGGAACATGGTCGGCTGAGAGAGAATGTCCGACTCGCGAGTCGCCGGTGCCGCATAGCGATGATCCAGAAGCGCGATCGTCGCCTGGGTGGTCGCCAGATTGCCGGCGCTGAGCAGGCACAGGAATCGCTCTCCCGGCACCTCCCATGTCTTCATTTTCGAGACCACGGAGATGTTGTCGACACCCGCGTTCGTCCGGGTGTCGGACATGAAGACGATGCCGCGATCGACCTGAATCCCGACACAATAGGTCATGATGAGCCACGAGCTCCTTCGAGGACGACGGCTCGGCGCCGTTCATTCCATAGTATTTCCAGATACTCGCCCGAAGCTGTAGCGCAGCTATGCGGCAGCGCCAAGACGCGCGACGGACACACCGCCCGATCCTTCTCGCTTGCCCGGGCGCATCACCGAACTTGATCTCGCTTCTACGTTGCAGATGGCGTGCCGCTCAAACATAAAATCGGTAGCACTGGGCGATTTCGTTCGCGAGCCGATTGTTATCGCGGATGAAGAGCTCGAGGAATTCGTGAAGTCCGCTTTCGACGATCTCGCCCGCCGCATGGTAATGCGACAGCCGTTCCTGCCGATCCCGAGCCGTGATGTGGCATTCCTCCTCGTTGCCGTAGGTGCGGGCGAGAAAGCCAAGCGCGTCGGCGATGCAGTCGTAGCTGTAGGCGAGCGAGCGCGGCATTCGCCGGTTGAGGATCAGGAAGTCGATCGTGTTCAGCGCCGTATAGTCGCTGTGATACTCCCAGGCGTAGGCGCGGTGGGCCGAGACCGAGCGCAGGATGGAGCCCCACTGGAAGGTGTCGAGCGGGGAGCCGACCGAAGAGTGGTTCGGCAGCAGCACCCAGTATTTGACGTCGAGGATGCGCGCCGTGTTGTCGGCCCGCTCGACGAAGGTGCCGAGATTGGAGAAATCGAAAATCTCGTTGCGCAGCATCGTGCCGTAGAACGTGCCGCGCACATGGGCCGTCTGGCGCTTGACGAGATCGAGGACGGCCGGAAGCTCGCCCTCGCGAACGGGGCGGGCGAGCCGGCGCTTCAGGACGATCCAGCCTTCGTTGAGGGATTCCCATACGTCGCGGGTGAGGGCGGTGCGCACCATCCGACCGTTGGTGCGGGCGGTCTCGAACGAGGAGAGCACGCTCGACGGATTGTCGGGATCGCGCAGCAAATAGTCGATCACGTTGTGGGATTCGAAGTCGTCGTGTTTTTCGCGATAGGGGAGGTCGACGCCGGCGGAGGTGACGATCGACTGCCACTCCTCGGTGCTGGAGAGGTTCGTCATGGCGATTCTCATGCCGGCATCAAGCAGCCGCGCCATGTTCTCGGCGCGCTCGATATAGCGATGCATCCAGAAGAGGCCGGCGGCGGTGCGTCCCAGAAGTGCCATGGTCAGTCCTCCAGAACCCACGTGTCCTTCGTGCCGCCGCCCTGGCTGGAATTGACGACAAGCGACCCCTCCCGCAGCGCGACACGTGTCAGTCCCCCGGGCGTGATGCGGACCTTGTCGGAGACGAGCACGTAGGGGCGCAGGTCGACGTGACGCGGCGCAAGGCCCGCCTCCGTCAGCACCGGGACGGTCGAAAGCGCGAGAGTCGGCTGGGCGATGTAGTTTCCTGGCTTCTGGCGCAGCTTGGCGGCGAAGGCCTCGCGCTCGGCGGAGGAGGCGGCGGGCCCGACCAACATGCCGTAGCCGCCCGAGCCGTGGACCTCCTTGATCACCAGTTCGGCAAGATGCTCCAGCACATAGGCGAGGCTGTCCGCCTCGGCGCAGCGCCAGGTTGGCACGTTCTGCAGGATGGCGCCTTCGCCGGTGTAGAACTCCACGATGTCGGGCATGTAGGAATAGATCGCCTTGTCGTCGGCGATGCCGGTGCCGGGAGCGTTGGCGATGGTGATGCCGCCGTTGCGGTAGACCTCCATGATGCCGGGAACGCCGAGTACGGAATCCGGACGAAAGACCTTGGGGTCGAGGAAGGCGTCGTCGACGCGCCGGTAGAGCACGTCGATGGGCCGGTAGCCAGCCGTCGTGCGCATGGCGATGCGTCCGTCCACCTCCATGAGATCCGAGCCCTCGACCAGCTCGACGCCCATCTGGTCGGCCAGGAATGCGTGTTCGAAATAGGCCGAGTTGTGGATGCCCGGCGTCAGAACGGCGATGACCGGAGGGCCGTCGCAAGCCGGCGGCGCCACCGCCGAAAGGGACTTTCGAAGGTCCGCCGGATAGGTTTCCACCGAGCGGATGCGGCAATGCGCGAAGAGCTCGGGAAACATCTGCATCATCGTTTCCCGGTTCTCGATCATATAGGACACGCCGGAAGGTGTCCGGGCGTTGTCCTCCAGCACGAAGAACTGGTCTTCAGCCGTGCGCACGATGTCGACGCCGATGATATGGGTGTAGATGCCGCCCGGCGGCTGAAAGCGCTCCATTTGCGGCAGATAGGCTTCGTTCGCCTCGATCAGCCGTGCCGGCACCTTGCCCGCTTTGACGATTTCCTGGTCGTGATAGATGTCGTCGAGAAAGGCGTTCATCGCGCGAACGCGCTGCTCGATGCCGCGCGACAAGCGCCGCCATTCAGCTCCCGAGATGACCCTCGGAATGAGATCGAAGGGGATCAGGCGCTCCGCCGCCTGATCGTCGCCATAGACGGCGAAGGTAATGCCGGTGCGCCGGAAGAAGGCTTCCGCCTCACTGGCCTTCTCCTTCAACACCTCCGGGTCCTGCGCGCGAAACCAAGCCTGAAAAGCCTCGTAAGGCTGACGAACACCGCCTTCAGCGGTCAACATCTCATCGAAGGGCTGCACGCGAAGCTCCGCTTTTCACATACATTCATAAAGAAAAGCCGGCTGCGCAAAATCAAGAGAGGAGTTGCGCAAGAAAAGGTCTTTCCCTGCCGTCGTGGAGCATAAAAAAGCGGCAGCCGCTTCGCCAATCGCACCGCTCCCTGTCGTCGCGGAAGATTGGCCCCTGATCACGCGGCAGATCGCCTCATGCTCATCGATGGGCCGAAGCCAGGAGCGGAGCTCGCCTCTTGTCGGGAAGGTCAGGCGGAACGCCCGGTCGCGCGAGCCTTCCTCGGGAAGTTCGGCCGACGCATCAGCGACGCGACGATCGTGACGCCCGCGCCGATCGCGCCGATGGTGAAGATGACCCTGAGGCCGTTCTGGAAGGTCAGGTTCACCAGCTGCTCGAGATTTTGCGGAGACTGTTTGGTGAGTTCGAGCAGGCCGATGATCCAATGCGCCGCGGCGCTGCCGGGGATCATCGGAATGCAGCCGGCGACGGCCAGAGCGTTGCCTGCGCGGCGGATGTCCACGGGCAGCGTATCGGCGATCTCGACGGTGATGGCGACCGCGACGGCGGCGGCGAAGGACGCCGCTTCGAGGGTCCAGCCTGCCTCGAGGCCGCTGGTGCGCACGGCCAGGGCAATGGCGCCCGCGACGCCCGCCCAAAGCAGCGTCACGAGTTCGAAGTTGAAAAGTACGCCGAAGCCCGCCGCCGCAATGGCGCCGAAGATCGTCTGATGAAGCACATGATTGTGGAGCCCGACGCTCTCGCCGACGGCATCGCCGAAGATGATGCGCGTCGCGCCGACGCCCACCGTGAGGAACACCAGCACCATGAAAACGCTCACCGCCCGGGCGCTGCCAAGGGTCGGAAAGCCCTCCATGATATCGGTCTGCGCGTTGATCGCCGGAACGCCCGGAACGAGCATCAGCACGGCCGCGCTCATGGCGATGGACAGCATTCCACTATGGGACCAAAGCGCCATGAGACCGGCGAGGGCCGAGGCAGCGAAGGCGACGATGCCGGTTACGACGAAGCCGTTCACGCCGCGCCGGTTGAGCTGAATGCGCAGAAATTGGCCGATGGTGCCGGCGATCAAGACCGGCAGGAAGGCCGCCCAGTCGATGCCGAGGAGCCGGCCGAACGAGGCGCAGGCGATGCCGGCCGCGAGGCTGGCGACGATCGGGTGATAGTGCGGCATTCCACCCGCCAGCGCCGTCAGCCGGCGCGCGACCTCGTCGCAGCTCTGGCCGCCGCGCTGGACCTCGACGCAGATCTCCCGCAGCGCGTGGTTGAGCTGCATGTTGACGCCATGGGCGCCGACGCCGACCATCCGTGTGATGGTGCGGCCCGCGACGGTGACGGTGACGGCGATCGAGGCAAATCCGACGCGGATGTCGGTGCGCTCCGAACCCAATCCCTCTGCGACCAGCGTGATGCCCTCCCGGACCACCGAGGCCTTGCCGCCCGTGACCATCAGCAGGCGTCCAGCCTCCAGCGCCACGAGCGCGATAGGTTCGAGATTGATCTGCTGAGGGTCGGTGGCGGCGAAGGTTTGAGAGTGAGTCATTCTATCAACCTGTTGTCGAGCGGCTCGCGGGCGGCACGCATAGCCGCCCCGTATCGATTGTCGAGAGGGCAGATTCACAGGGAGCGATGGTCCCATGGAAAGGCGAGCTTGGCCACAGCGGCGCAAAAGGGGAGGAATCGACGGCGGGTCTTGACCTTTGTCGCCACCTCGGGCGTCCTGGCCCCGGACCACGGTTGCGCGGCCGGAACCCGCGAAAATCAAGGGGTCTGAAGAGATCGGGGGCGGCGAGTAATGACGATGAGTTCGCTGAAATTCGGGACCAGCGGCCTGCGCGGTCTGGTTGAGGATTTGACGGGGCAGCCGAGCCAAATCTACACACGAGCGTTCCTGCGGCATATCGAAACACTACCCGGTCAAGCCGGTCGGGAGGTGCTGTTCGGCCATGATTTGCGCGCCAGCAGCCCCGCAATTCTTCGAGATTGCGTCGCGGCGGCACGGGCGGCAGGCTTCTCTCCATTGGTGTGCGGTGCGGTGCCGACTCCGGCGCTCGCCGAGGCCGCTTTGCGCCTTCGCGCACCGGCGGTGATGATCACCGGCAGCCATATTCCAGATGACCGCAACGGCCTGAAATTCTATCGGGCCGATGGCGAGATCACCAAGGCGGATGAGGAGGCGATCGCCGCTAACGCCGTCGCCCTTTCGCAAGAGCCGGCATTGCCTGCGGGGGAAAGCGAGGGCGAGCGCCTTTCCATCCTCCCCACCTTCAAGGAACGGACCATCGCGTTCTTCGGCGATGACGCGCTCGCCGGCCTCACCATTGGTGTCTATCAGCACAGCTCGGTCGCCCGCGACCTCCTGGTCGAATTGCTGGATGGCATGGGTGCGGTCGTCGTGCCGTTCGGCCGCGCCGAACGCTTCGTGCCGGTCGATACCGAGGCGCATCGACCCGAGGACGTGGCGCTCATCGCGGCAGAAGCGGCTCGCCAACATCTCGATGCCATCGTTTCGACCGATGGCGACGCGGATCGCCCGCTCGTGGCGGACGAAACCGGAGCCATCCTGCGCGGCGACATCCTCGGTCTGCTCACGGCGCGCCATCTCGGCCTTCAGACGATCGTCACGCCCGTCACGTCCTCCTCGGCGATCGAGGCTTCGGGCATCGCTTCCACAGTTCTGCGCACCAAGGTTGGCTCTCCCTTCGTGATTGCCGGCATGGCCGAGGCTGAGCGGCAGGGCCGTCCTGGCATCGTCGGATTCGAGGCGAATGGCGGCACGCTTCTGGGGTCCGTCGTTGAGAGGGACGGGCGACGCCTGGCCGCGCTGCCGACCCGCGATTGCGTGCTGCCGATCGTGTCCGTGCTTTGCGAGGTGGCGCGAAGCGGCATGCCGCTATCGCGTGTCGTCGCCGGGCTGAACGCGGGGCACACGGCGGCCCATCGCCTCCAGAACATCGCGTCGGAGAAGAGTTCGGCCTTCCTCCATAGGCTCGCGAAGGACGATGCCTATCGTGCGACCCTCATGGCACCGGCCGGACAGGTTGCCGCCGTGGATGATCTCGACGGGGTGAAGATGGCGTTGGCGGATGGGCGCATCATTCACTACCGCGCCTCCGGTAACGCGCCGGAGCTTCGCTGCTATGTCGAGGCTGGCGATGCCGAGGCCGCCCGCGAACTCCTGGAATGGGGCCTTGATCGCGCTGCCAGGGAAGTCGCCTGAAAGCCGATGCTCGAGGTCGGACGGGCGCGGTTGTCGCGAGGGGCGCTTTTCGCTACTGCCATGCGGTCGGTCAACCGCTGAGGTCTCATCCGCTTGCGCGGAGTGGCAGGGGTGCCGGTGTTCGAGCAAGGTGCTGAGGGACTTCGCGGAATGAACAATTGGGCGATCCGCCACGACGACGATCGGCCACGGCGCATCGGCATCGCCGAGGCCGTGCTTTGTTCCGGAAAAACGACGGAGCAGGCGGTGGCCGCGGCCGAAGCAGCCTTCGCCGCCCATGGCCGCTGTCTGATGACGCGCCTTTCTCCCGAGGCCTTCGCGGCGCTGCCCGAGGCGTTCTCCTCCCGGCTCGACTACGATCCGCTGTCGCGCACGGCGGTGCTCGGCGCCTGGCCTGAGATTCACGATCAGGGCTCGGTGGCGGTCGCCACTGCCGGCACGGCGGATGTCGCCGTCGCGCTCGAGGCCGTGCGCACGCTCCGCTTCGAGGGCGTCGCCTCGGACCTCGTGACAGATGTCGGCGTCGCCGGGCTTTGGCGTCTGTTGAGCGTGCGGGACCGGCTTGCCGATTACCCGGTCGTGATCCTCGTCGCGGGCATGGAAGGCGCGCTCTTCTCCGTCGCGGGCGGGCTCTTGCCCGGCCTCCTCATCGCCGTGCCGACAAGCGTCGGCTACGGTGTTACGGCCGCTGGCAAGGCGGCGCTGACCTCGGCCCTCGGCAGCTGCGCGCCGGGCGTTCTGACCACGAATATCGATAACGGCTACGGCGCGGCCTGCGCCGCCCTGCGGGCGCTGAACGCGGCGGCGGCGATCGCCCGGTTGAAATCGCCAGAGACCGAATAGCCGGTAAGCTTCTCGGGGCTGTCTCTGGACGAAAATCCACTATCTGTGCCGTTGAACGCGTCGCGACGGTGGCTTCACGCTCGGGGTGGCGGTCTTCCGCCGGCTCTTTGCGCTGGAGGTCCGTTCCGACACTGCAAGGCCGGCCCGCCCGGCGCGGTCGGCAATCAAGGAGCACAGATCATGGATATTGGCGCCTCAGCGCTCTTTCGGCAGGCCGCCCTGGTGGGAGGAGAGTGGATCTCCGCCGACCCGGCCAAAGCGATCGAGGTGAAGAATCCGGCGACCGGCGAGATTATCGGTCGGGTGCCGAAGCTCGGCGCCGCCGAAACGAATAAGGCCATCGCCGCGGCAAAGGAGGCGCAGACGGGCTGGGCCGCACGGACGGCCAAGGAGCGCGCCGGCGTTCTGCGCAAATGGTTCGACCTGATGATCGCCCACAAGGACGAGCTCGGGCGTATCCTGACCCTGGAGCAGGGCAAGCCGGTGGCCGAGGCCACGGGCGAGATCGTCTACGGAGCCAGCTTCATTGAGTGGTTCGCCGAAGAAGCGCGCCGCGTCTATGGCGACATCATCCCGCCCCACCGCGCCGACAGCCGCATCCTGGTGATGAAGCAGCCGATCGGCGTCGTCGCGGCGATCACGCCCTGGAACTTCCCCAATGCCATGATCACCCGCAAGGCCGGTCCCGCCTTCGCGGCGGGATGCGCCATGGTTCTGAAGCCTGCCTCGCAGACCCCGTTTTCGGCGATCGCTCTCGCCATCCTCGCCGAAGAGGCCGGCCTGCCCAAAGGGCTCTTCAGTGTGCTCACAGGCTCGGCGAGCGAGATCGGCGGCGAGATGACCGCCAACCCGACGGTGCGCAAGCTCACCTTCACCGGCTCGACCGAAATCGGCGCGGAGCTTTATCGCCAGTCGGCGCCGACGATCAAGAAGTTGGGGCTCGAGCTCGGCGGCAATGCGCCGTTCATCGTGTTCGACGACGCGGATCTCGACGCGGCGGTGGAGGGCGCGATGATCGCCAAGTTCCGCAACAACGGCCAGACCTGCGTCTGTGCCAACCGCATCTACGTTCAGGACGGCGTCTATGATGCCTTCGCCGCCAAGTTCTCCGAGGCGGTGGGCAAGTTGAAGACCGGCAACGGCTTCGACCAGGGCATCAACCTCGGGCCGTTGATCGACGAGGCGGCGCTGGAGAAGGTCGAGGAGCACATCTCGGACGCGCTGGGCAAGGGCGCCAAGGTCGCGCGCGGCGGCAAGCGGCACCCGCTCGGCGGCACCTTCTATGAGGCGACGGTCCTGACCGACGTCACCAAGGAGATGGTCGTGGCGCGGGAGGAGACTTTTGGCCCGGTGGCGCCGCTCTTCCGCTTCACCGACGAGGATGATGTCATCGCCCAGGCCAACGACACCGAGTTTGGCCTCGCAGCCTATTTCTACGCCAAGGACCTCGGCCGCGCATTCCGGGTGGCCGAGGCGCTGGAATACGGCATCGTCGGCGTCAACAGCGGGCTCGTCTCCACGGCCGAGGCGCCGTTCGGCGGCTTCAAGCTCTCCGGCCTCGGCCGGGAGGGCTCGAAATACGGCATCGAGGAGTTCATGGAGCTCAAATATGTCTGCCTCGGCGGTATCGCCTGAGTGCGTGAAGAGGCGGGCGGACACAAAGCCATCCGCCTCGCTCGGAAAGATGGCGCGTGAACGCCGCGCCGACACGTTGCTGCTGGGCGCCTGACACTCTGGCGCTGGGATCGCCGATCGCATTCTTCTCGATGCGGCGTCCGACCTGAACTTCGAGGGCGTGCCGTAAGGCGCGCCCTTTTCGTATGCGTATGCGTCACCCATGGGCAAAGGCCGCCGAACGTTGCGGCCCGACAAAGAGGGCGAGGCGAAGGCGGAGCAATCTCCGGCCATCGAAACAGGAACTCGCCTCATGAACATTGCCGCGACCATCACTGCCGTCCACGACGTGCGCGGTCTTCCCTGCGCCGCCCGCAAGGAGACGATCTTCGGAACGTTCGACTCCCTTGCCGACGGCGAAGCCTTCGAGTTCATCAACGACCATGATCCCGCACCGCTTCAGGGCCTTTTCGCGGCCCGCTACGGCGAGCGTTTCGGCTGGGCCTACGTCGTCGCGGGGCCGGACGAATGGCGCATTCGGATCACGCGAGGCTGAGATGGGAGATCCGGCTGAAGTCGTCCGCGCGGCGCTCGCCACTGTCGACGATACTGAACTGGGCATCAACATCGTCGACCTTGGCCTGGTTCTGGCGATCGAGATTGGCGAGGGCCACGTCGCCATCTGCCTGATGATGACGACGCCGACCTGCCCCCTCGGTGCGCTCATCGCGGAAACGGCGAGGGCGGCTGTCGAACAACGGCTCGGAGCCGGCTGGGTGGTCTCCGTGGAGCTCGACCGCGCCGCCAAATGGAGCCCGGATCTTGCCGTCGAGGCGGTGAGGGAGCGGTTCGCGCCGCGTCCATCGGCTCTCGGTCACGCGGTGAAGGCAGGCTTCTCACGCCTGTTCGGAGCGCCATGAAAGCGATTGGCGCGGCGCGGCTTCTGCTGATCGGAGCCGCATCCATGGCTCTGGTTCTCGGCATTGCCGGAGGATTGGCAAGGCTTGGCATCGTTGTCGCGCCCGCCACGGCCGGAGAGTTTCATGGCGCCCTGATGATCTCGGGCTTCTTCGGCACGCTGATCGCCATCGAGCGCGCGGTGGCCGATGGCCGGGCCGCAGCGCTCCTGGTGCCGGTCGTATCGGTGCTCGGGCTGATCTTCTCGCTCTCCGGCTTCGAGCTTGCGGGTGCGGGCGCCTTCCTGGCGGCGGGCTTCGGCCTGACGCTCCTCACGTTTCTCGCAGCCCTGCGCCTGCCGACGCTGTTCACTGCCGTGATGACGGCGGGCGCTGCCTTCTGGGCCATCGGTTCGGGTCTTTGGCTCCAGGGCGCAAGCATCGCTGACGTCACCTACATCTGGCTCGGCTTCCTCGTTCTCACCATCGTCGCGGAACGCATCGAGCTGTCGCGGCTCATGATGGCCTCAGGGCCCGCCAAGGCGGCGCTCCTTTTGTTCATCGCCCTGTTTGCCGTGGCCCTTCTGCGCGGAGAGCCATGGCAAGGCTCCCTTCTTCTCGCGGTTTCCCTCGGCGCGATCGCTCTTTGGCTTCTCGGTAACGACATCGCGCGGCGCACGATCTTCTCGCGTGGCCTCGCTCGCTATTCTGCGGCCTCGCTGCTTTTGGGCTATTTCTGGCTTCTCGTCTCCGCATTCAGCCTGGCGCTGGCTCCTCCCGGAATTGCGGCCATGGGGCACGACGCGGCCGTTCATGCCATCGCGCTTGGCTTCGTCCTGTCGATGGTCTTCGCGCACGCCCCGATCATCCTGCCGGCCGTTCTTGGTGCGCCCGTGCGCTATACCGCCGCTCTCTATGTGCCGACCCTGCTGCTTGAGGCGTCCGTCGCGGTGCGGCTTTTTGCAGATTTCAGCGAGCGGGTCGAGCTGCTGCCTGTCTCAGCCTGGACGACCGTCGCCAGCATGGTGCTTTATGGGCTCATTCTGGCGTCCACCGCGGCGACCGTGGCCGGCCGTGGCAGAGGCGGCGGTAGGGTTCGCACCTGACGGCCTCGGCCAAGTGGGGGCGTTTGATATCGGTCGCCTCGTGGTCCCCAAGTTTCGAGCCGTCCTAGTTCGTCGGCAGGGACCTGATCCAGTCGACGATGCGGGCAGCGAGAGCATCGGTGGTGGCGGGCGAGATGATATCCCCCGCCAGGACGTGATGCGCGGGGTCGCTGTCGCCCGTCACCTCCATCGTTTCGGCCGGCGCGCCCCAGCGGCTCGCAACCGCCCGCACAGCATTGGGATCGATTACGCGGTCCTCGGGCGAAAAGAGAAAGAACGCGGGGATGCGGATGGTCGAAACGTCCGCCGAGCGCGCCGCCTTGGCCAGCGCCGCCATCGGCAAATAGGAGACGGTCGGGAAGCTCCTCGTCCAGTGCTTTTCGATCTCCGGGTTGGAGGTCGCGGCGGCCGTTGTCTCGCTGCCGAAGAGCGGCACGAGCTTGCGCGCGAAGGGGAAAGTCAGGAGCGGCGCCCGCCAATCCTGGAGGCGGTAGTTCGGCGACATCAGAACCAGCCCCTGAACGTTTTTCATCAGGCCGGGAACGGTGGCGCCCAGCGTCGCCAGCGCGGCGCCCGTGGAATTGGCGACGATCACGGTTTTCTCGCCGATCCTGTCGGCGATGGCGAGCGCCTCGGCGAGATCGTTCACCCAGGCGTTGACGTCGGTGATGGCAAGGCCCGGGCCGTCTCGCCCGTGCCCGTCGAGGCGGGTGAAGAAAAGATTGGCGTGGAGCGCCCCGGCGATTTCGTCCGGCAGCGGACGAAGCTCGGCCTTGGATGCCGAGAAGCCGTGGATATAGACGATGGCGAGCGGTGTCTTGGCGCGCGATGCGGGATAGGCCCAGACGATCTGCTTTTGCGCCTCGAGCCTGAGGTTGGGAATATCGGCTTCCTCGCGCTTCAGATAGCTCTCCGGATCGGCACCGATCTCGGCAGGATCGAACGTCACGGCAAGGTCCACCGGCTCGCGCGGGCCGAAAAACCACAGGCCGGCGAGCGCCAGAGCGACGATGAGAAGGGCGATAAGGATGCGGCGCAGGCGGACCAACGAAAAACCCTCGCGGCAGTCAAAACACTGCCGCGAGGGATAGGCATTTTGGCGGCGCGATCAAGCGCAACAGCGCCGCGCCCGCCTGCTGGCGTCAGATCTTGAGCTTGAAGAGCTTGAAACCATTGGGCCCGTCGCCTGCCGGCTTGATGGTGACGCCCTTGACCTGATCGGCATAGACGATGGCGCCAGGGCCGGTTTCGAAGAGCACCTCGGTGCCGTCCGCGGGCGCAAAGGACCAGTTCGCATCGGCAGACGGGTTGATGGTGCCGAGTTCGTGAATGTAGCGCACGATGACGTCGCGATTGGCGTCGGGCGCCACATAGATGATCTTGTCCTCATTGATGCCGGGAAAGTTCCCGCCGCCACCGGCGCGATAGTTGTTGGTGGCGACGACGAACTCCTGGTCCGGATCGATGGGCTTGCCGTCATACTGGAGATCGAGGATGCGCTCGGCCTTATCGTCGGCGATCTCGCCCTTGGTCGTGTATTTCGCCGGCTGCGTCACGTCGATGCGGTAGGTCACGCCGTCGATGACATCGTAGTTGTAGGAGGGAAAATCGTCGGCGAGCAGCCGCTGGTCTTCCTTGCCCTTCTCGATTTGGCGGAACATGCCGGCCGACATTTCCAGCCATTCCTTGACGTCCGAACCCTTGATCTTCACCGCGCGGACGGTGTTCGGGTAGAGGTAGAGGTCGGCGACGTTCTTGATGGCGATGGGGCCGGCCTTGACGTCGGTGTAATAGTCGGCGCCGCCGCGGCCGCCCGCCTTGAAGGGCGCCGCCGCCGAGAGAAGCGGCAGGGAGGCGTATTCGCCACCCTTGAGGATCTTCTCCATGTACCATGTCTGCGCCTTGTTGACGATCTGTACGGACGGATCGTCCGCCACCAGCGCGAAATAGGAATAGAGCGGCGCGGCGGTTTCGCCGACGGGGGTGCGCACATATTTCAGCGTCGCCTCGTGGTCGCCCCGCGCGGCGTCGAGGACCTTGTTCTCGCTCTCGACCGTCCTCACCGGCTTCTTTTCGACGCGCTTGTAGATCGGCCGCAGCTCGGCCGTGGCGTCGGCGATCTTCCACGCACCGCCGTCGTGCTCGAGCAGAAGGTCGACAAGGCCCATATGGGAGCCCCAGAAGCCAGCCATGACGGCCGGTTTACCGTGCAGCGTGCCCTTCTTGTGGTCGGCGCCCTTGATGCCCTTGAAGTCGTCGCCCGGAAACTGAAGGTGCTGATGGCCGGTCATGATGACGTCGACGCCGTCGACCGCCGCCAGAGCGAGCGATGCGTTCTCGGCCTTCTCCTCGTTGCCGGCGGCGATGCCCGAATGGGAGAGGGCGATGATGATGTCGGCGCCTTCCTCCTTCATCTGCGGCACATAGGCCTTGGCGGTCGCGACGATGTCGCGCGTGTCGGCCTTGCCCTGGAGGTTCTGCGAATCCCAGATCATGATCTGCGGCGGGACGAAGCCGATGATGCCGATCTTGATCGGCTTCTTGCCGCCGTCGCCCATCTCGATCTCACGGTCGAGGATCAGATAGGGTTTGACGAAATGGTCGTCCTCGCGCGGGCTGCCCTTCAGGTCGCCCTTGACGAGGTTGGCGCAGGCGTAGGGGAAGTTCGCACCCGCCATCACCTTCGTCATGAAATCCAGGCCGTAGTTGAACTCGTGGTTGCCGAGGGTGCCGGCGTCGTACTGAAGCGTGTTCATGGCGGCGATGACGGGATGAATGTCGCCGTCCTTCATGCCGCGCTCGTAGGCGACATAGTCGCCCATCGGGTTGCCCTGGAGGAAATCGCCATTGTCGAGCAGCATCGAGTTCTTCGACTCGGCCCGAACCGCATCAATGAGCGTCGCCGTGCGGGCAAGGCCCACCGTGTCCGTCTCCTTGTCGGCGTAATAGTCGTAGGGAAAAACGTTGACGTGGATGTCGGTGGTCTCGAGCAGCCGCAGATGGGCTTGGTTCGGCGCGGCATGCAGCGAGTAGGGATGGATCAGGACGAAGCTGCCCGCTGCCGCCGTGCCGAGGAGGAACTTTCGGCGAGAGAGCGGAAGAGCGAGTGCGGGGCGGTTGGCCATGGCGAGCCTCCTTAAGGTCGAGCCGGGTGGAGACTATGCAACCCGGATCGATGACGCCAGTGTGTCCAGAGGCCGCCGGCGAAGAAAGCTCATCGAGGTTCGATGGCCGCCGTCAGCACCTCGCGCACGCCCACCGCCTCAAAGCCGCTGGTGCGGTAGAGCCGCAACGCCGCCGGGTGGTCCAGCGTGTTGGTCTCCAGCGAAAGCACCTCGCACCCGGTGGAGAGTCCGGCCTCGATCGCCCGCGTCAGCAATGGCCGCGCGAGCTTCTGGCCATGGAAATCCGGCAGCACCGCAAAATGCACGATGCGCGTTTCCCTGAGCTGCACCTTGTGCTCGGTCTCGAACCAGCCGGCCGGTGCGCCGTCGACATAGAGCACGTGAATGCCAATGGAGGGCGAGTGGATCTCCTGGGCAAGACGAGCGTCAGGCAGGTGGCGCGATGTCCAGTGGTGGGCCTTGCCGACCGTGTCGTAGAGATAGCGATAGAAGCCGACCGGAATGTTCGGCGCCCGCACGAGGGCATAGACGCGCCCATCGTCCGGCCACGGCAACAGCGGGCGCGCCGGCGGATAGATGATGAGCTGCGTTACGATGGCCTTGATCAGCGTCACGGGAATCAAGCCGACCGCGAGGAGGCCGCCCCGGTCTCGACCGGCGTGTCGGATTGAGAGCCCCACTCTGTCCAGGAACCGTCGTAGAGGCGGGTGTTCTCCACATCGAGCGCCGCCAGCGCAAGACTGATCACCGCCGCCGTCACCCCCGAGCCGCAGGAGGTCACAATGGGGCGGTCGAGGTCGAGGCCGGATTCGGCAAAGACGCGGCGCAGCTCCTCTTGCGGCTTCAGCCGGCCATCCTCGATCAGCTTGTCGAAGGGAAGGTTGGAGGCCCCCGGCATGTGGCCCGAGCGCAGCCCAGGGCGCGGCTCCGGTACCTCGGCGGTGAAGCGGGCGGACGCGCGCGCATCGGCGATCTGCTCGCTTTGGCTGGCCACGATCTCCCGCATCTCGGGCAGGAAGACGACGGCCTCTTCGTTGAAACTCGGGGTGAAGGTCGTCGCCCGCGGCTCCGCCGGACCGGCCTCCACGGGCAGGCCGGCGGCCTGCCATGCCGGAAAACCGCCATCGAGCACGCGCACGTCGCGGGCGCCGAAAGTCTTGAACAGCCACCAGACGCGCGGTGCGCTGAACAGCCCCTTGCTGTCGTAGACGACGATCGTGTCGGTCTGGGCGATGCCGAGCTTTCCGACCGCCTCCGCGAAGACCTCGGGCGTCGGCAGCGTGTGCGGCAGCGCCGAGCCCGGCAGGACGATCTCGTCTTGGTCGAACAGCACGGCGCCCGGAATGTGCGCGGCCTCGAACTCGGCGCGGGGCGAACGCTGTTCGGCGGGCATGGTCCACGAGGCATCGACGATGGAAAGGCCGCTACGCCCTGCCTGGTCGAGATGGCTTGCCAGCTCCTGCGGCGAAATGAGGAGGCTCTTCTTATGCATGAGCGTCAACCAGACTGGGGAAGGGAGCCGAAACGGATGCGGAAGCGCCGGTTGATCCGGCCCTTCTTTTCGATCTTGCCGATGTGGACGGCGCCGACCTCGCTGGTCCTGGCGACATGGGTCCCGCCACAAGGCTGGGTATCGACGCTCGAATTCTCGCCGATGCAGACGAGCCTGATGCGGCCGGAGCCGCGTGGCGGCTTGACGTTGGCCGATTTGACGAGGCCCGGATTGGCGTCGAGTTCCTCGTCGGTGATCCACTGGGTAAAAATGGGATGATCGGCCTCGACGAGAGCCATCATGGCCGCCGTCACGTCCGCCTTGTTCGCCTGTGCGTCGGGAATGTCGAAATCAACGCGGCTTTCCTCCTCGCCGACGGAGGCGCCGGTTATGGGGAAGGGGCAGACGACGGAGAGAAGATGGCAGGCGGTGTGCATGCGCATCAGCTTCAGGCGCCGGTCCCAATCGATTTCCTGAGTCATCATCTGGCCCAGGGAGAGCCCTTCCACCGGCTCTGCCGCCTGCAGAACGACGGAGTCCCGATTCGCGCCATAGACCGTATCGGTGATCCGGATGGTGCGGCCATCCGAGGTCCTGACAACGCCGGTGTCGCCGGGCTGGCCGCCGCCGGTCGCGAAGAAGATCGAGCGGTCGAATACGAGCCCGCGCTCGCCCTCGAACCCGACGAGCTCGGCCTCGGTGCTGCGAAGGTAGGAATCGTCCCTGTAGAGAATCTCTGTCGCGGCCATTACTCGACGGCCTCGAACGGCACGTTGAAGTTGGCTCTGTGTTCGAGCCACGCCGGCACGGGCAGGTCCTTGGCCCGGAGGAAGGCCGGGTTGTAGAGCTTCGACTGATAGCGCGCGCCGATATCGCAGAGGATCGTCACGATCGTATGGCCGGGGCCAAGTTCGCGCGCCATGCGGATGGCGCCGGCGATGTTGATGCCGGACGAACCGCCAAGGCAGAGCCCTTCGTCCTTGATCAGGTCGAAGAGGATCGGCAGCGCTTCCTCATCGCCGATGCGATAGGAGAAATCGGGCGTAAAGCCTTCGAGGTTGGCGGTGATGCGGCCTTGGCCGATGCCCTCCGTGACGGAGGAGCCCTCGGACTTCATCTCTCCCGATGTGTACCAGCTATAGAGAGCAGCGCCCCTCGGATCGGCGAGGCCGATCTTGATGTGGCCAGAGCGACGCTTGAGCCCCATCGCGGTGCCCGCCAGCGTGCCGCCCGTGCCGACCGCGCAGATGAAACCGTCGATCTGGCCGCCGGTCTGGGTCCAGATCTCTTCCGCCGTCGTGACGACATGCGCCTCGCGATTCGCCACGTTGTCGAACTGGTTGGCCCAGATCGCGCCCTGTGCGTGGGTCTCAGCGAGATGCTGGGCGAGGCGGCCCGACAGCTTCACGTAGTTGTTCGGGTCCTTGTACGGAACAGCCGGGACCTCGACCAGCTCCACACCGAGCAGGCGGAGCGCCGCCTTCTTTTCCTCGCTCTGGGTTTCCGGAATGACGATGACCGTCCTGTAGCCAAGGGCGTTGGCGACGAGGGCAAGTCCGATGCCGGTGTTGCCCGCCGTGCCCTCGACGATGATGCCGCCCGGCTGAAGCAGGTCCTCCGCCTCGGCTGCCCGGATGATCGCCAGCGCCGCCCGGTCCTTGACCGACTGGCCGGGATTCATGAATTCGGCCTTGCCGTAGATTTCGCACCCGGTGATCTCGGATGCCCGCTTCAAACGAATGAGCGGCGTGTTGCCGATTGCATCAACAACGGAATTCAGCCTGTCCATGAGCCTGCCACATCTCGATATCCGACGATGAACCTATGTCCGGGGGGCGTGCAAAGCAAGAATCTCCAGCGCCATGAGCCGCCTCAAATGTCCCGGCGAGGGAACGGCCGAACGGCCTTTGGCGTTGTCGAAGTAGTTTTCAGTGCCCCTCGGAGTTCTCGATGGACCTTATCCGAATTCTCATCGCCATCCTCCTGCCGCCCGTGGGCGTGTTCATGCAGGTCGGGTTCGGCAAACATTTCTGGATCAATATTCTGCTGACCCTTCTCGGCTATTTCCCCGGCATCATCCACGCGGTCTGGGTTATCGCCAAATACTGAGGAAGGGGCGTCGCAGGATTGACACAGCCGCCGGCGGCGTCTATCGACCACCGCAGCCAGTCGAAGGCTCTTCGGCTGGCTTTTTGACGTGTCCCGTGGACGAGGGCGGCTAGCGCCTGCCTCGTCCTGTCAGTCCGCCGAAGGCGGGCAGAGGAGGGCGCGTTTCCTCTATAGGTTCGTCGGCTCGTCCGTCGGATCGATTCGCTGTTGAAGGAAATGCGATGAGCAAGCGCGATTCAGTTAAG
The DNA here is from genome assembly GCF_900167365.1 of Consotaella salsifontis. GTDB lineage: Bacteria > Pseudomonadota > Alphaproteobacteria > Rhizobiales > Rhizobiaceae > Consotaella > Consotaella salsifontis. The sequence continues at coordinate 175,519 of NZ_FUXL01000001.1, forward strand.
TATAAAATTGACCGCCGGATGGGCGAAAACATCTGGGGTCGCCCGAAGTCCCCGGTCAATCGTCGCCAGTATGGCCCCGGCCAGCATGGCCAGCGCCGCAAGGGCAAGATCTCGGACTTCGGTCTGCAGATGCGCGCCAAGCAGAAGCTCAAGGGCTACTATGGCGACGTGTCCGAGAAGCAGTTCCGCAAGGTTTATGAAGAGGCCGCGCGCCGCAAGGGCGACACCTCGGAAAACCTGATCGGCCTGCTGGAGTCCCGCCTCGACGCCCTGGTCTATCGTGCCAAGTTCGTGCCCACGATCTTCGCCGCGCGCCAGTTCGTCAACCACGGCCATGTCAACGTCAACGGACGCCGGACCAACATCGGCTCCTACCGCTGCAAGCCGGGCGACGTCATCGAGGTGCGCGAGAAGTCGAAGCAGCTCGCCATCGTCATCGAGGCGACCCAGCTCGCCGAGCGCGACGTGCCGGACTACCTCGAGGTCGATCACCAGAAGATGGTCGCGACCTACGCCCGCACGCCGGGCCTGGGCGACGTGCCCTATCCGGTTCAGATGGAACCCAATCTGGTCGTCGAGTTCTACTCGCGCTAAACAACGGCGCGAGGCTCTGCGAAACACGAAAGGCCGCCTCGTGCGGCCTTTTGCTTGTTCAGGTGCCGGAAGAATGCCTGCGCCGGCGGGTGCAGTCCTCGAGCCGCCGTCGCGGCGATCGCCAGAGATGAACCCGAAGGCTTTGAGATGCGCGACCAGGAAATTGAGAGCTGGAGCGGAGAGGACGCAGGGGAGGGGCCGGATTGCCACCCACTCTTTCGCGACGCACCGAGCAGCGTATCCTTCAAGAAGCTGCGCAAGCGCCTCCTGAGGCAGGTGCGCGAGGCAATCGAAGAGTTTGCCATGGCGCGCCCCGGCGCGCGCTGGCTCGTCGGCCTCTCGGGCGGCAAGGATTCCTACGCTCTCCTCGCTGTGCTGCACGACCTTTCCTGGCGCGGCCTCCTGCCGGTCGACCTTCTCGCCTGCAATCTGGACCAGGGGCAACCGGGATTTCCCAAGGAGATCTTGCCGAACTTTCTCTCGGCCCACGGCATCGCCCACCGCATCGAATACCGCGACACTTATTCCATCGTCACCGACAAGGTGCCGGAAGGCGCGACCTACTGCTCGCTCTGCTCGCGCCTGCGGCGCGGTCACCTCTACCGCGTCGCGCGCGAGGAGGGCTGCGAGGCGCTGGTTCTCGGCCATCATCGGGATGACGCGCTGGAGACGTTTTTCATGAACCTCTTCCATGGCGGCCGGTTGGCGGCGATGCCGCCCAAGCTCGTTAACGACGAGGGCGACGTGATGGTGCTGCGCCCGCTGATCCGCGCCGCCGAGGAGGACCTTGGACGCTTCTCCGCAGCTCTGGGTTTCCCCATCATCCCGTGCGATCTCTGCGGCAGCCAGGACGGCCTGCAGCGAAACGCCATGAAGGCGATGCTCGTCGATCTGGAACGCCGGTTTCCCGGGCGTAAGGACGTCATGATTCGCGCGCTCGCCCATGTCCGCCCGAGCCATCTTCTCGATCCGGCTCTCTTCGATTTCGCAGCGCTCAGCCCCGGAAAGGATCTCCCGTGACCAATCCCGTCGAACTCGACCAACTCGTCGCCATTCTGAGGGATGCTGCACGGGAGGAGATTCTGCCACGCTTCCGCCGGCTGGAGCCCTCGGCCATCCGCGCCAAGACGTCGGCGATCGACCTGGTGACGGAGGCGGATGAAGCCGCCGAGCGGGCGATCCGAGCACACTGCGCCGCCCTTTGGCCGGAGGCCGCGTTCGTGGGCGAGGAGGGCGTCGCCGCCGACCCAAGCCTTCTCGGCAAGGTCGCAACGGCCGATCTTGCCATCGTCGTCGATCCGATCGATGGCACTGCGAACTATGCGGCGGGCGCACCACTCTTCGCGGTCATGGCTTCGGTGGTTGCCAAGGGCGAGACGGTGGCGGGCGTGATCTACGATCCGCTCGGCGACGACGCCATGGTGGCGGAAAAGGGAAGCGGCGCCTTTCTGAAGCGCCCGGACGGCTCCGGTCATAGGCTCGCTGTCGCAACGCCCCCGGCGCTGGAGGATGCGGTCGGCGCCGCCTCGCTCACCTACTTCGCCAAGGCCTTCAAGCCGGAACTCTTCGAACGTTTGGCAAGTCTTCGCTCGATCGTGAACTATCGTTGTGCCGGCCACGAATGGCGGCTTGCCGCCTCAGGCCATCTCCACTTCCTGAGCTATCACAAGCTGATGCCCTGGGATCACTTGGCGGGGGCTCTGATCTTCACCGAGGCCGGCGGCTTCGTGCGCCGATTGGACGGTTCGCCCTACCGCACGAGCCATGTCGCGGGAGGCCTGCTGGCGGCCTGCAACGAGGACAGCTGGCATTCGCTCTACGAGCGGGTTTTCAAGGACATGGCGAACGACTGAGGCGTTTGGAGCGGTCCGGTGATCCTCGGGCCGCTCCGCGCGTCACCGCCGCGGGCTATTCTGCTGCTTCGCCAGCATTGACCGTGGCGGGGGGCGGGGGAGCCGGGAGATGACGAGGCGTGAAGAGGCGCCCACCCTCGGCCATGAAGACCAGCCCCAGCGACACGATACCCAGCGTCACGAAGCCGCCGAACAGCGGAATCAGCGTGCCATTGTAAAGAAAGCCGATGGTCGCGCCGAGCAGGCCGCCCAGCACGGTCTGGAGAAACCCCAGGGCCGAGGAGGCGGTGCCGGCGATATGGCCCAGCGGGTCCATGGCCAACGCGTTGAAGTTGGTGCCGATGAAGCCGAAGAAGCAGAACAGCGGCACGAACAGCGAGAAGAACAGCCAGAACGGCGGAGCGCCATCGTTGACGAGCGACGCGATGAGCTCGGCTGATGCGACGATGATCAGGCCGATCAATGCCGCGTGGGAAAGCTTGCGCATGCCGAAGCGGCGCACCAGCCGGGAATTAAGGAAGCTCGAGGCCGCCATGAAGACGGCGACCGCCGAGAAATACAGGGTGAACTCGGGACCGAAGCTGAAGACCTCGGTATAGATCTGCTCGGCCTGATTGATGAAGGCGAAGAGCACCCCGAAGATGACCGAGGCCGCGAGCGTGTAGCCGAAGGCGATGCGGTTCGTGAAGACCGCGCCAAAGGCCTCTCTCACCCGGCGGACGTTAAGCTCCCGCCGGTCCTCGGGGTGGAGCGTTTCGGGCAGGCGCAAGGCGACCCATGCCAGCACGACCATGCCGAAAAGGAAGATGACGAGCGAGATCTCGCGCCAGCTGCCGAAAAGCAGGACCAGCTGCCCGACATTGGGCGCGACCACCGGGATCACCATGAAGACCATCATCACCAGCGACATGACGCTCGCCATCTGACGTCCGCCGAAGCAGTCGCGCACCACCGAGATGGCGATCACCCGCGTCGCGGCCGTGCCGGTTCCCTGGAGCGCGCGGCAGAGGAGGAGGATACCGAAAGTCGGGGCGAAGATGGAGGCGAGTGCCGCGACGGCATAGATGCTGAGTCCCGCATAGAGCAGCGGCTTGCGCCCGAAGCGATCCGACAGGGGCCCGTAGAATATCTGCGTCACACCGAAGCCGAGCATGTAGGAGCTGATCACCAGCTGACGGCTGTTCTCCGACTCGACATTCAGCGCCTGACCGATGTTCTGAAGCGCGGGAATGAAGATATCGATCGCCGCCGAGTTGAGTGCCATCAGGCTGGCGACCAAGGTCACCAGTTCCCAATAGGGAATGCCGCGCGAATCTCGGACGGGCGCGTCGTTCATGGCCAAACCTCTTGGGATGTGACGTCGGTAAGGTAGCGAGGGGAGCCGGTTTGGCAAGAGCGGGCAACGCTCAGGCCAAACTTGCCGTTCGGCGCCTGATAGACGCCTCGCAAAACCGATCAGACCATTGAAAAACCCTCCGGCGGGCCGGAGGGTTAGGGGTGGTTGGAAAGGCGCCCTTGGCGGCGTCCTTCACTGCTCGTCGTGGATCTGACGTGGAGGGTGGGAGCGCCTCTCGCGCCGAATCCCAAACCGCTACTCGGCCGCGGGCGCGTCCGTCTGAGTCGCCACGCCCTTGTCGGCGAAGAGCGACTTCAGCTCACCGGCCTGGAACATCTCCTTGACGATGTCGCAGCCGCCGACGAACTCGCCCTTCACGAAGAGCTGGGGCAGCGTGGGCCACTGGCTGTATTCCTTGACGCCCTGACGCAGATCGTCGGACGTCAGGATGTTGATGCCCTTATAGGGGACGCCGAGATAGTCGAGGATCTGGACGACCTGCCCGGAGAACCCGCACTGCGGGAAGTCCGGCGTGCCCTTCATGAAGAGCACCACGTCGTTGCCCTTGACCTCGCTGTCGATCCAATTGCTGATTTCGCTCATCTCGATGCCGTCCTGTTGATGCCGGAAAGCGGCCTGCTTATCGCGCGTCAAGCGGGCCGTAAAGCTCTGGTGGTGAAAGCGGAATCCGCGCGCTCGGCGATTCTTGCGCGCGCTGGCTCCGCAGCCTATCCCTCACTTGGGAGCGCTGGTCTGCAATGCAAGGGCATGAAGGGCGCCGCCCATCTTGCCCTGAAGCGCGCGATAGACCAGCTGATGCTGCTCGACCCTCGACTTTCCGCGAAAGCTCTCCGAGACCACTTCCGCCGCATAATGATCGCCATCACCGGCCAGATCGCGGATGCTGACCACGGCGTCGGGAATCGCCGTCTTGATCATCGCCTCGATTTCCCGAGCATCCATCGCCATCGTGCAGCTCCCTCGACGCACTGATCTCATCCTCGATACGATACGAGCCGCAGGGGAGCGGATCAATCGCTCGCGCCCGAGATCACGCCACCGTCTCACCCGACATATAGGCAGGGAACCAGGATTCAAAAGCCGCGCGCATCGTGACGACGGACAGCGCAAGACGATCTCTCACGACAAGTTCGTCGCCGCCGACCTTTCCCAGTCGGCGAAGGGGAATGCCTGCCTCGGCGGCTTCCGCTTCGAGTTGGTCCGCTTCGGCTGCGGGCAGGGCAACCACGTAGCGGGCCTGGTCCTCGCCGAAGAGCAGGGCATGGAGTGAACCATCGCCCGGATCGATCGCCGCGCCACGGCCCGACTCGATGCACATTTCCGCGAGCGCGATGGCAAGGCCGCCATCGGAGAGGTCGTGACAGGTTTGGACGCGGCCGCCTCGAATCAGCGCGCGCACGAACTCGCCATGTCGGCGCTCCTCCGCCAGATCGACCGGCGGCGGGGCTCCGTCTTCGCGGCCCTCCATCTCGCGCAGGAAGACCGATGCACCGAGGTGGCTGCCGTCACGGCCCACCAGGAAGAGCACATCGCCCTCTTTCATGGTGCCGATACGCGCCAGCTTCGAGCGGTCGCGGATGAGGCCGACGCCGCCGATGGTCGGCGTCGGCAGAATGGCGGCGCCCTGCGTCTCGTTGTAGAGCGACACGTTGCCGGAAACGATCGGGAAATCGAGAGCCTCGCAGGCGGCGCCGATGCCCTGGATGGCCTTGACGAACTGGCCCATGATCTCCGGCTTTTCGGGATTGCCGAAGTTGAGGTTGTCGGTGGCGGCCAAGGGTTCCGCCCCAACTGCGGTAAGATTACGCCAGCACTCGGCCACGGCCTGCATGCCGCCCTGGTAGGGGTCGGCCTCGCAATAGCGTGGAGTGACGTCGCAGGAGAAGGCGAGCGCCTTGGTCGGATGGCCATCGACGCGCACGACGCCGGCGTCGCCTCCCGGCGTTTGGAGGCCGTTGCCCTGAATCAGCGTGTCGTACTGCTCGAAGACCCAGCGGCGCGACGACAGGTCGGACGAGCCGAGCAGCTTCAGAAGCGTTGCGGCGTAGTCGGCAGGCTCGGCGATATCAGCGGCATGAATCACGGCGGCCGGGGCCGGCTCGATCCATGGGCGGTCGTACTCCGGTGCCTCGTCGCCCAGCTCCTTGATCGGAAGGTCGGCGACCTCGCGTCCCTCCCACAGCACACGGAAACGAAGATCATCCGTGGTTCGGCCGACAATGGCAAAGTCGAGCCCCCACTTGCGGAAGATCGCTTCGGCCTGCTCGCGCTTTTCCGGCACCAGAACCATGAGCATCCGCTCCTGGCTCTCCGACAGCATCATCTCGAAGGCGCTCATGTGGGTTTCGCGCACCGGCACCTTGTCGAGATCCAGCTCGATGCCGAGGTCGCCCTTGGCGCCCATCTCGACGGCCGAGCATGTCAGCCCCGCCGCGCCCATGTCCTGGATCGCGACGACGGCGCCCGTCGCCATGAGCTCGAGGCATGCCTCCAGGAGGCACTTTTCGGTGAAGGGATCGCCCACCTGGACGGTCGGCCGCTTTTCCTCGATGTCCGCGTCGAACTCGGCCGAGGCCATGGTCGCGCCGCCGACGCCGTCCCGTCCCGTCTTGGCGCCAAGATAAACGACGGGCAGGCCGACGCCCTTCGCCTCGGAATAGAAGATCGCGTCGGTCTTCGCCAGGCCGGCGGCGAAGGCGTTGACCAAGCAATTGCCGTTGTAGCGGGCGTGGAAGTTGACCTCGCCGCCAACGGTCGGCACGCCGAACGAATTGCCGTAGCCGCCGACGCCGGCCACGATGCCGGAAACGAGGTGCCGCGTCTTCGGGTGGTCCGGCGCGCCGAAGCGCAGCGCGTTCATCGCCGCGATCGGCCGGGCGCCCATGGTGAAGACATCGCGCAGGATGCCGCCGACGCCCGTCGCCGCTCCTTGATAGGGCTCAATGTAGGACGGGTGGTTGTGGCTCTCCATCTTGAAGACCACGCAGTCGCCGTCGTCGATGTCGACGACGCCGGCGTTCTCCCCAGGCCCCTGAATGACGCGCGGACCGCTCGTCGGCAGTGTGCGCAGCCACTTCTTGGAGGACTTGTAGGAACAGTGCTCGTTCCACATGGCCGAGAAGATGCCGAGCTCCGTCAGCGTCGGCGTCCGGCCGACAAGCCTCAGAATGTGCTCGTACTCGGCGGGCTTGAGGCCGAGGGACTCAGCGAGCGCCGGTGTGACATGCGGTTCCACGAGCTTGTCTCCGTCACTTGGCCGACCGGGAGCGGTCGCGTCGATGGGTCGGGAAGCATTCCGCCGCAGCGGCTGCGAACCTCCGTCTAGAACATCGGAGAGGCGATGGGAATGAGGCTTGAGGGCTGGCAGGCTCGACAGGCCCGCAGGTCACAAACTTTCCTCGTTCGGAGGCTGTCGAAGCAGCCACCATCCAAAGGCCAGAGCATAGAAGTAGGAGAAGAGTTCGAGCGTCTCCTCGATCTCCATCATATGCATGCGCTCCCCATATTCGGCCGCCATCAGGAGAGCAGCCGAGACCAAAAGCGGCCAGAACGTCAGGCTCCATCGAGGGCGGAAGATGCCTGGAAGGTGGCGACGCTGAAGGACGAAATAGGCGAGGACGAGGAGGGCACCCGCCGTCATCAAACCGTATTTCCAAGTGTGCGTCAGGCATCCGCCGCCACTGTAGAAGTGGCTGGTGCAGGACGGCACCTCGCGCAGAACAGCCGAATAGAGAAAGTATGCGGCGCCGCAGGCGAGCAATCCCACGGGGCTGCGCGAGCGCCACGCCCGGACAACGAGCGTGACCGCTGCCAGCCCCACGATCGCCGCCTGGATCCACTCGATAGGCCCGTCCTCGTCGAACCAGGGGGCCGCCGATGGCACCTGAGTGTGGAAGAACCAGCCTATGGCCAAGCCGACCAGCAAGGCGATGATCCCTGCTGGCAGCCATATCAACAGGGAAGGGGAGGATATGCCCTCATCCGTGGATGAGGACGTGGGAACGGATGAATCGCTGAACATGACGCCTTCATGACACGCGAAAACGTGAGCGTCATCACGGCGTCAAAAAAATAAGTTGTCAGAACAATTCATATGTCAGGCCGAGCAGCTGTCGCGCCCCGTCCGCCAACGCGCGAGGTCGGATTGGACGCGCGGCGCAACCGAGCTCTCGCCGGTGAGAGGCCCGTAGATGGCGACCTCCGAGGAGCCGCTCTGACCCTCAACGACCAGGAGCGGGCGCGCCTCAGGATGGCCACGCGGCACCAGCAAAAAGCGAGGCCGCCCCGAATAGGAAGACAACTCCGGAGCCAACGAGTAGGCGGCGAAAACCGGATCCTTGGACTTGAACCAGCAGCGGTTGGCGTTGAGGGCCAGCCGTTCCATCCGGTCAAGGCCAGTATCCACCACAGGCTTCTCGACGGTCGATGAACTCGAACAGGCGCAGAGCCCCGCAAGAGCCGCAAGGGCGATCACGGCGCAGGCGCGTGTCATGGTCGAAGACGGCAAAGTGCTCATCCGAAAAACCGAACCTTCTTTGCCTTTAGGCCGCCTTGAGGGCGCTGCCGCCCATGACGCTCTCGAATATGCCCCGGCCGTCCGTTCCGCCGTGTTCTGGCTCGATCAGGTTTTCGGGATGTGGCATCAGGCCGAGAACATTGCCCGCCTCGTTAATGATGCCGGCGATGTCGTGGACCGCGCCGTTGGGGTTCGTCCCCTCGGCATAGCGGAAGACCACCTGGCCGTTTCCTTCGACGCGCGCTAGGATGTCCTCGTCGGCGAAGTAGTTGCCGTCATGGTGCGCCACAGGGCAGCGGATGATCTGCCCGTTGCCGTAGGCCGTGGTGAAGCGCGTCTCGGCGTTGGCGACCTTCAGCTTCACCTCGCGACAGACGAATCGCAGCGACGTGTTCCGCATCAGGACGCCGGGCAGAAGGCCCGTCTCGCAGAGAATCTGGAAACCGTTGCAGACGCCCAGCACCGGAACACCACGACCCGCCGCCTCTGCAACCGCCCGCATGACCGGAGCGCGCGCGGCGATGGCGCCGCAACGCAGATAGTCGCCATAGGAAAAACCGCCCGGAATGACGATGAGGTCGACGGGCGGGATCGAAGTTTCGGTCTGCCATACCGTCGCCGGCGCCCGGCCGCTGATCTTGGTCAGCGCCGCGATCATGTCGCGGTCGCGGTTGAGGCCTGGAAGAATGACGACGGCGGTGTTCATTGGCTTTCGGGTCTCTCGGGCACAATGCCGAAAAGCCGCATGGCTTCTCGGAAAAGGTTACGTCAAAACAGAACGCTAGAGCGAAATGCCGATTCCGAGGAAGCGCCTTCGCCCTAGAATATCTCGACGGTGTAGTTCTCGATCACCGTGTTGGCGAGAAGCTTGTCGCACATCGCCCGGAGATCAGCTTCGGCGGCCGCTCGATCTTCCGTGTCGAGGTCGACGTCGAACACCTTTCCTTGGCGCACGCCGCCAACGCCCGAAAAGCCGAGGGCGCCCAGCGCTCCCTGGATGGCCTTGCCCTGTGGATCGAGGACGCCGCTCTTGAGCGTCACGATGATGCGCGCCTTCATGACGGGATCAATCTACCTTGCGAGGAACAATACGAAGATGCTGTCGGGGTCCCGGTGCCAGCCTGCGGGCTACTTGACCAACACCGGGCCGGAAGGGCGGGGCGAATCGTTCTCATTCATGATGCCGAGACGGCGCGCCACTTCCTGATAGGCCTCGACCAGCCCGCCCATGTCCCGCCGGAAGCGGTCCTTGTCGAGCTTGTCATGGGTCTGGGTGTCCCACAGCCGGCAGCAGTCGGGCGAAATCTCGTCGGCGACGACGATGCGCATCATGTCGCCCTCGAACAGGCGCCCGGTCTCCATCTTGAAGTCGACGAGCTGAATGCCGACGCCGAGGAAGAGGCCCGAGAGGAAATCGTTGACGCGGATCGCCAGCGCCATGATGTCGTCGATCTCCTGGGGGCTGGCCCAGCCGAAGGCCGTGATATGCTCTTCGGAAACCATCGGATCGTCGAGCGCGTCGGCCTTGTAGTAGAATTCGATGATCGAGCGCGGAAGAACGGTGCCTTCCTCGATGCCGAGGCGCTTGGCCAAAGAGCCCGCCGCGATGTTGCGCACAACGACCTCGAGCGGAATGATCTCGACCTCGCGGATCAGCTGCTCGCGCATGTTGAGGCGGCGGATGAAATGGGTCGGGATGCCCATCTTGTTGAGATGAGTGAAGATGTGCTCGGAGATGCGGTTGTTGAGGACACCCTTGCCGTCGACGACTTCGTGCTTCTTCTTGTTGAAGGCGGTCGCGTCGTCCTTGAAGAACTGGACGAGCGTCCCTGGCTCCGGGCCCTCGTAAAGGATCTTGGCCTTGCCTTCGTAAATACGGCGGCGACGTGTCATGATGTGCTCTATCTGGTGGATGCGCTGCTGGGGCAGACGACAACTTGGGTCTTTGAGCGGTGAATAGACCAAGCGGCCTCGGTAAACAATCGCCGCAGCATCCAAATTGGGAGCTGTGCCATGCCAAGGCAAGCCGCCGGATGGACTATCCCCGAGAATTTGGCGGTTCCGCAGCCATGGAAAACAAGGCGGGCCAGTGCTATCCTTTTCGCAGCAACTGACGTTGTTGGGAGGAGCCGACATGTCGATGAGCGATCGTAGCCGCGAGTTCGAGGCCGGCTATGTGCAGGACGAAACCTTGCGCTTTCGGATCAGGACGCGGCGGAACGAACTTCTTGGATATTGGGCCGCGCAGAAGCTCGAAAAGTCCAATATCGAAGGTCGGGCTTATGCCAAGGAGCTCGCCGAAAAGCACGTGAACGCGCCGGGCGACGATGAGATATTCGCAAGGATCAGAGCTGACTTTGATGAGGCGGGCGTTCGCCAATCGGACCATCAGATCCGCCGCACGATGAGCGAGCTCATGACGAAGGCTGAGCAGCAGGTGCGCGAAGGGACCGACGGAACCCTCGACGACTGAAGCTGCCATCTCTCCGCCAGCCCTAAGCTGGCCACGGGATGCGGGACAGGCGGCGACGCCGGAAGGGGCGCTACCCTTCTGGACGAAGACGCCGTCGGCTTGCAGGCCGCCCGTCGCCCCCATGCCCTGGCGTTTCAGTCGTGCTTCAGTTCCTTCGCCACGATTCCGGGACGGCGATAGATGAACCAGTAGACGCCGCCGACGAGAAGCGCGCCCCCCACCCAGTTGCCGGCGGTGACGGCCACGAGATTGTTGATGACCCCTGACCATGGAATTTCAGGCGCGGCACCGCCATGCGCCGACCAGAAGCTCTTGGGCGCGCCCCAGGAGATGAAGAGGCCGAGGGCGAGATAGTACATGTTGGCAACGCAGTGCTCGAAGCCTGCTGCCACGAAGGCCGTCACCGGAAAGACAATGGCGATGATGCGATCGGCAACGGTGCGGCCCGCCAGCGCCAGCCACACGGCAAGACACACCAGCACGTTGCAGAGGATACCCAGCGCGAAGGCTTGGCCGAAGGGCAGGGCAGCTTTTGCCTCCGCGTAGTGAACCGCTGCCGCTCCCACGGCGCCACCGCCGAAGGCGAACTGGCCGGACGCGAAGACCAGCGCGGCGGTGATCACGCCGCCGACCAGGTTTCCGAGCCAGACCGTGGTCCAGACCTTGACCATCTTAGCCGTCGTCAGCCGTCGGCTCGCCCATGCCATCACCATAAGCATGTCGCCGGTGAAGAGCTGCGCGCCCCCGATCAGCACCAGGATCAGGCCGAGAGAGAAGGTCAGCCCCGCCAGAAGCCGAATGACGCCATAGGGCAGAATGCCCTCGGCGCCTGCCACCACGGTGGTGGCGAACATCGCGCCAAGGCCGATGAAGGCGCCGGCGAGCATGGCAAGCGCAAACAACGTGGCAGGGTCACTCGCGGCCTTCTTGACGCCGAGGTCCTCGGCCGCGACAGCGATCGAGGCGGGGGCCAGGGAGCCGCCCGCCTCGATGCCGCGAAAGAAGGAGGATGGGACCGCTCCGGTTCCATCCTTGATTTCCTGTCGAACCGTCACGTAACGCCTTTCTATTCCGCCGCGATGAGGCTGGCCGCCTTTTCAGGCTCGGTTTGCTGGGACTGGATCGCGGTGAGCGCGATGGTGAAGACGATGTCGTCCACCAGCGCGCCGCGAGACAGGTCGTTGACCGGCTTGCGCAATCCCTGAAGCATCGGGCCGACGCTGACCACGTGGGCCGAGCGCTGAACCGCCTTGTAAGTGGTGTTGCCGGTGTTGAGGTCGGGGAAGATGAAGACGTTGGCGCGCCCCGCGACCGGGCTGCCCGGAGCCTTGGAGCGGGCGACGCTCTCAACGCTCGCGGCGTCGTACTGCATCGGGCCGTCGATGAGAACGTCGGGCCGCTTGGCCTTGGCCATCTCCGTGGCGGCGCGAACCTTCTCCACGTCGTCGCCCGAACCGGAGGTGCCGGTCGAATAGGAGATCATCGCGACGCGGGGGTCCAGGCCGAACGCCTTGGCCGTATCGGCGGACTGGACCGCGATATCGGCGAGCTGCTCGGCCGTCGGGTTGGGATTGACCGCGCAATCGCCATAGACCAGCACCTGATCCGGCATGAGCATGAAGAACACGCTGGAGACGATCGATTCGCCCGGTTTGGTCTTGATCAGCTGAAGGGCCGGCCGGATGGTGTTGGCCGTGGTGTGGACGGCACCGGAAACCAGCCCGTCGACCTCGCCGAGCGCCAGCATGACCGTGCCGAGGACGACGTTATCCTCCAGCTGTGCCGCCGCCTGGGGCGCCGTCAGCCCCTTGCTCTTGCGCAGTTCCACCATCGTCGGAATGTAGCGGGCGCGCACCGCCTCCGGATCGATGATCTCGAGGTCCGCCGGCAGCTCGAGCTGCTGTGCGCGGGCGAGGCTCTCGATCTCCGCCCGATCGCCGAGCAGCACGCAATGCGCGATGCCCTTTTGCTGGCAGGTGATGGCGGCCTGGATGGTGCGCGGCTCGTTGCCTTCCGGCAGCACGATCCGCCGGTTCGCCGCGTGGGCGAGCTGGATCAGCCGGTGGCGGAAGCTCGGCGGCGACATTCTGAGTTCCGTCGGCTCGCCGATGCGCTGGCGAAGGACGCTTGTATCCATGTGGTCGGCGATAAAGGCAATGACGCGCTCCATATGAACGCTGTCGTCGCGGCTGACGTGATAGCTGAGGTGGGAGAGCCGCGAGGCCGTCACGTATGTATCGTCGGGCGAGCTCAGGATCGGCATCGCGTTCTTGCCCGGCGAGGTGATGAGTTCGGCCACCTGATCGGCGAGCAGCGAGCCACAGGAAAGAAGCATGCCGGCCAAAGGCACGCCGCGCTCATTGGCGAGGGCCGCGGCCAGCGCGATATCGCTACGCTCGCCGGGGGTGACGACCAGCGTGCCGGGGCGCAGGCGGCGGATGATGTTTTCGACCGTGCGCGCGGCGACCACGATCTCCTGAACCCGGATTTGGTCGAGGCCGGAGCCTTGGACGACCTTGAGGTCGAGCGACGAAACGATGTCCGAGAGGCGCGGCGCGTTCAGCGTTGAAGCGTACGGAATGGCCGACAGGATCTCGCAATCGATGCCGTCGGAGATTTTCAGTGCCGCCTTGACGGCCTCCGTGTTTCCTTCGCTCGGCATCTTGTTGATGATGATGCCGGGGAAGCGACGCTTGGTTTCCTGGAGATACTGTTGGCGCGCCAGCGTCACCGTCTCCGCCAGAGCCTTGGGATCGTATTCCGCGCCGGAGAGCACGGGAATCACGTCCGCGCCGAGGCTGCGGGCGATTTCCACGTTGAGGCGCTGCGCCAGCTGAGCGGCTGCAAGGGGGATGAGTCCCTCGACGATCACCGCGTCATGGTCGGCCTTCATCGCCTCGACCATGTTCACGACTTCCTCGAGGAGGGAGTCCATTTCGCCCTTTGCAACCAGCTCGACGGCCTTTTCGAAGGCAATCGACTCGGGCGAGTGGACGAAACAGAGGGTCCTGGCGAAATGGCTGGACGTCTCGCCGCCCGAGCTCGACTTTGAGCGCCCGGTCACGTCCGGTTGGGAGATCGGCTTGACGAAACCGACCTTGATTCCGTCGCGCTGGAGCGCCCGCACCACACCGAGGGCGACCGAGGTCAAGCCGACATCCATGGCGAGGGGGGCAAGGAAAAGAATGCGAGTGGACATATTCGTGGTTCCCTGAATGCCGTTTGATCAGGACCGCGACACCTTCGGCCCGTCGTGGACTTACGCACGTCGAAACTCGAACCGGCGTCGCCTTCAGGCCATCCCTGGACGCAGAGCGCCGATCCCGGAACGGCCTACATTATGCAATGCCGATGAGACCCCGTCTCGCGGTATGTCCCATCGGGAGTATCTCTCCATCAGCCGCGCGCGGTTCCGTAAGGTAACCGAAGCACCAGGTTCTCGGGCCTTGTCGACCTGATCTCCGAGCCCTGGTGCTTGTTTCCTTCGGTCACGCGTCGCGGGCGTCAGGCCACGACACCCGCGAGCTCGGCGGTGTCCTTGGCGATCAACCATTCCTCGTTGGTGCCGATCACGGCGGCGATCGGCGATTTGCTGGAGCTGATCACGCCACCCTCGCCACCGACCATCCGCTGATTGGCGGCTTCGTCAAGCGTCAGGCCGAGCGGGGCGAGCCTGGCGATCGTCTTCTTGCGCATCAGGACCGAATTCTCGCCGATGCCGCCGGTGAAGACCAGCGCGTCAAGTCTCGGCAGCGACATGGCCAGAGCGCCGACATAGCGCGCAAGGCGATGGACGAATACATCGAGCGCGAGGATGGCGCGCTCATCGCCCTTCGCCGCCGCCGCTTCGAGCGTGCGGCAGTCGTTGGAGATGCCCGACAGGCCGAGAAGTCCGCTCTTGCGGTTGAGGAGATTGTCGAGCTGGTCGACGCTCATCTTGTCCTCGCGGCCGATATAGAGCACGGCGGCGGGGTCGATGTCGCCCGAGCGGGTGCCCATGACCAGGCCTTCCAACGGCGACATGCCCATGCTGGTATCGACGCTGCGACCGTTATGGACGGCGGTCGCCGAGCAGCCATTGCCCAGATGGGCGATGACGATGCCGTGGTCGTTGGGGTCGAGGCCAAGAACCTTGACCGCTTCCATCGAGATGAAGCGGTGGCTTGTCCCATGGTAGCCGTAACGGCGAATGCCGTACTTCTCGTAGAACTCCATTGGAATGGCATAGAAATATGCCTCCGGAGCCATGGACTTGACGTGGAAGGAGGTATCGAAGGCCGCCGCGTGCGGAACGTTGGGAAGCTCCTCGCGCCCGATCTTGATGCCGAGCACGTTTGGCGGATTGTGCAGCGGCGCGCGGTGATTGCACTTCTCGATCTCGGCGAGAACCTCGTCGGTGATCAGCGTCGTTTCGGTGAACTGCTCGCCGCCGTGAATGACGCGGTGGCCCACCGCCGCGACGGAACCCAGGAGGTTCTGCTCCTTCAGGATTTCGATCAGCGTTCCAAGCGCGACATGGTGGTCGCCGCTGTTGGCCAAGGGGCGCTGTGTCTTCCCCCCGTTCTGCTTCACGGTGAGGCGGCTCTCGGGCTGGCCGAGGTTTTCCGCAAGGCCCGAAAGCATCGGCTCGCGCTCGCCCGCCGCCAGGAGCGCGAACTTCAACGATGAAGAACCGCAGTTGATGACCAGGATCAGAGGTTTATCGACCATGTCGTGTTCTTTGCCCACCGGGAAA
Organism: Consotaella salsifontis; assembly: GCF_900167365.1. Classification (GTDB taxonomy): domain Bacteria; phylum Pseudomonadota; class Alphaproteobacteria; order Rhizobiales; family Rhizobiaceae; genus Consotaella; species Consotaella salsifontis. The sequence continues at coordinate 191,047 of NZ_FUXL01000001.1, forward strand.
AAAGTCATCCCGCAAAATATGTTGATCGGATACGCCTGTCGAATGCCTTAGGCCGGCAAAAGATCGAGCATTGCCTGGAAAGCTTTCTTTTCTCCTGGCTGCTGGCTCGAAAAATCGTCATCGTCCGTCTTTTCGATCAGGCCGTCATAACTCTCCCGAGGTCACTGAAGGACCAGCTCAGGATATCCCGTCAGATGACGCCTCCGAGCCATGTCATCATTGATCATGGTCAAGCCAACTCGCCGGGACTGCCGCGTCCTACATGGACAGCCCGGCCCAGTTCAATGCGGCCGCCACCGCATGGGTGCCATGAGTAAAATGGGCAGTGGCCTCCAGCTAAGCGCTTCAATCGTTTCGCATGCAAAAATTGACCACGAAAAGGCGATATTTGGCGATCTGGAGTGACCGCCGCGAGACGCTATGACGCATACGAAAGGGCTTGCGCGCCTCGCATAAAAGAGCACCCACCGCGATAGCGCAACGCACTCTTGCGTTTATGCACAGTCAAGGGCCGGAGGAGCAGCGGGACGCAGAGAGCGGGAATTTCGCCACGCTTTGAAGCGTCTTCAGTCGGATCGACTTGGCGCACGCCCGTCCTCGCGGGCCGAGAGGCCAAAGCCATGCACGAGGCTCGCGGTTTCGTGGGAGACATTGCCCGACGTGAAGATAGCAAGGTCCGGTGTGGTCGGAAGCTCCGAGGCGTCGTTGGGAAGGAGGTCGAGCGCCCGCCGGGCGATCGCTTCCGCAGGGTCGAGCCAGTCGACGGGCCAGGGCGCAATCTTGCGGAATGCGTTGGCAAGGAAGGGATAGTGGGTGCAGGCCAACGCGACGATGTCCGTGTGACGACCGTCCTTCTCGACAAAGCACTCCGCGATTTCGCTTTTGAGCTCATCCATGTCGAGCGAGCCACCGCGAAGGTGGAGCTCGGCCATGGTGGCGAGCCGCGCCGATCCGACAAGACGCACATGGCAGTGGCGGGCGAAATCGCGGATCAGTTCGCGCGTGTATTCGCGCTTCACGGTCCCCGGCGTCGCCAGGACGCTGATGAGGCCCGATCGACTACGCTCGGCGGCAGGCTTGATGGCGGGCACGGTGCCAACGAAGGGGAGGGGGAAACGGGCACGAAGGTCCGGCATGACGAGCGTCGATGCGGTGTTGCAGGCGATCACCGCCAAATGCGGATCGTAAGTGCGGATCAGCCGGTCAAAGAGCCGGACGATATGCTCCTTGAGTGCCGTTTCTTCCCAGTCGCCATAGGGGAACGCTGCATCGTCGGCCACGTAGACGAAGCGGCGGGCCGGCATCATCACCCGCAGCTCGCGGAGCACCGTGAGCCCGCCGATGCCGGAATCGAACACCAGAACCGGCCGTTCCCGTGTCATTTTTCGTCTCCGTCCGCCGGTTTGCGCGTAAGGGAGCGGATGACGCCGCGCAGCATCCGGACCTCGGGCTCCGAGAACCCCGCCTTCGTCAGCAGGGCGCGCAGATCCTCTACGATCACCTCCCGCCGCTCCGGCGGACGGAAGAAGCCGCGTCGCCCGAGCTCTTCCTCCAGATGCTCGAAAAGCCGGTACAGATCATCCTTGGAAGCAGGCGGTGCCTCGGGCGCTGAAAAACGCGGCGGTAGACGGCCCCGCGCGGACGACGCCATCCACTGATAGCTCATCAGAAGCACGGCCTGGGCGATGTTGAGCGAGGCGAAACTGGGATCGACCGGGAAGGTGACGATCTCGTCGGCCAGACCAACCTCGGCGTTGGAAAGACCGAAGCGCTCCCGCCCGAAAAGAATGCCGCTCTTCTGGCCTGCTCCCATGCGCAGGCGAAGCTCGTCCGTCGCCTCCTCGGGGCCTCTTACCCTCTTGAAGCTGTCGCGCGAGCGCGCCGTGGTGGCCAGAACATAGGTAAGGTCGGAAACGGCCTCCTCGACACTCTCAAATAGGCGCGCGCCGTCGATGACGTGGTCGGCGCGCGAGGCGGCGGCTCGAGCCTTCTCACTCGGCCAACCGTCGCGCGGCTTCACCAGGCGAAGGTCCGAGAGGCCGAAATTTGCCATGGCGCGCGCGACCATGCCGATGTTCTCGCCGAGCTGCGGCTCGACAAGGACGATGGCGGGGCCAAGGGCGAGAAGCGTGTCATCGCCAGCGCCAGCGTCTGATGGTGAGGTGCGGTCCATGCCCTCGCTGATAGATCAAGAGCCAGCCGCGGCCAAGAGGCGGCATCGAAGAGGCGCTCCCTTGCGCGGCGCGTCGGCGATGGTATACGCCGCACACTACCGAATTGTCGCACGTTTACCGCTATCACTTTGGCTGTCTAACCAGCCCCGTCACCCGCAGAGGATGGATTTCATGGCGAAGATCAAGGTCGATAACCCGGTCGTCGAGTTGGATGGCGACGAGATGACCCGGATCATCTGGCAGTTCATCAAGGAGAAGTTGATCCATCCTTATCTCGACGTTCCGCTGGAATATTACGACCTGTCGATCCAGAAGCGCGACGAGACCAACGACCAGATCACCGTCGATGCAGCCAACGCCATCAAGCGCCACGGCGTTGGCGTCAAATGCGCGACGATCACGCCCGACGAGGCCCGCGTCGAGGAGTTCGGCCTTAAGAAGATGTGGCGTTCGCCCAACGGGACGATCCGCAACATTCTCGGCGGCGTGATTTTCCGCGAGCCGATCATCATGAAGAACGTGCCGCGCCTCGTGCCGGGCTGGACGCAGCCGATCATCGTCGGCCGCCATGCCTTCGGCGATCAGTATCGCGCGACGGACTTCCGTTTCCCGGGCAAGGGCAAGCTGACCATCAAGTTCGTCGGCGAGGACGGCAACACCATCGAGCACGAGGTCTTCGACGCGCCGAGCTCTGGCGTGGCGATGGCCATGTACAACCTCGACGATTCGATCCGCGACTTTGCCCGCGCCTCGTTCAACTACGCCCTGCAGCGCGGCGTGCCCTGCTATCTCTCCACCAAGAACACGATCCTCAAGGCCTATGACGGCCGCTTCAAGGATCTCTTCCAGGAGATCTTCGACGCCGAGTTCAAGGCGGCGTTCGACGCGAAGAAGCTGACCTACGAGCATCGCCTGATCGACGACATGGTGGCGTCGGCCCTCAAGTGGTCGGGCGGCTATGTCTGGGCCTGCAAGAACTATGATGGCGACGTCCAGTCGGATATCGTCGCCCAGGGCTTCGGCTCGCTCGGCCTGATGACCTCGGTGCTGATGACGCCGGACGGCGAGACCGTCGAGGCGGAAGCTGCACACGGAACGGTGACCCGCCACTACAGGCAGCATCAGAAGGGGCAGGAGACCTCCACCAACCCCATCGCCTCCATCTTCGCCTGGACGCGCGGCCTCGCGCATCGCGCCAAGCTGGACGACAATGCCGACCTCAAGGCCTTCTCCGAGACGCTGGAAAAGGTCTGCATCGACACCGTCGAGAGCGGCTACATGACCAAGGATCTGGCGCTCCTCATCGGCCCGGACCAGGCGTGGCTGACGACCAACGGCTTCCTCGACAAGCTGGACGAGAACCTCAAGAAGGCGATGGCGGCCTAACGTTCAGCGGCATTGGCCGGGGGGAGGTTCCTCGCCAGAAAACGCGCCAGATCAGAATGTTGAAGCGGGATGCTGATTCAAGAAATCAGCATCCCGCTTCAATTCCTATATCGCAATGAAAAGGCCCGGCCGCACGAAGCGCCGGGCCTTTTCATTTGTCAGGGAGGATCAGAAGAAGAGCAGGCGGCTGGCAGCCTGCCGAGAACGGTGTCCTGTCCGCTTCAGGCGGCGGAGAGGGCCTTTTCGACTGCGGCGATCGCTTCGCTCGCCTTGTCTGCGTCCGGACCGCCAGCCTGCGCCATATCGGGCCGACCACCGCCGCCCTTGCCGCCGATCGCCTGGCTCGCCGCGCGAACCAAGCTGACGGCATCGAGGCGCGCGGTCAGGTCCTGCGTGACGCCGACGACCACGCTCGCCTTGCCGTCCGCCACACCAACGAAGGCGACAACTCCCGAGCCGAGAGACGCTTTTGCCTCGTCGACGAGGCCCTTGAGGTCCTTGCCGGAAACGCCTTCGAGGACGCGGCCGAGATATTGCACCCCGCCGACTTCCTTTGCGGGCGTGGCGGCCGCTCCGCCACCATCGCCAGCCAGAGCCAAACGCTTCTTGGCATCCGAGAGCTCACGCTCCAGGCGCCGGCGCTCCTCGATGATGGTCTCCAGTCGCTCGCACGCCTCTGCGGGAGAAACCTTCATGGCGGCAGCCATGCGCCGCACGCGGGCATCCTGCTCCAGGAGGTAGTCCCGCGCCGCGTCGCCCGTCAGCGCTTCGAGACGCCGCACGCCTGCCGCAACGGCTCCTTCCGAGACGACATGCACAAGGCCGATGTCGCCAGTGGAGCGTGCGTGGGTGCCGCCGCAAAGCTCGATCGAATAGGTCTTGCCCGCCTTTTCGCCTTCCTTTGCGACGCCCATCGAGACGACGCGGACCTCATCGCCGTATTTCTCACCGAATAGAGCCATGGCGCCGGTGGCGATCGCATCGTCAACCGCCATGATCCGCGTCTCGACCGGAGCATTCTGGAGGACAATGCCGTTCGCAAGGCGCTCGACCTCGGCAATCTCGGCCGCGTCCATCGGCTTGGGATGGGAAAAATCGAAGCGAAGGCGCTCCGGCGCGACCATCGATCCCTTCTGCGCGACATGCGTGCCCAGCACCTCGCGCAGCGCCTCATGCAGCAGATGCGTGGCGGAGTGATTGAGGCGGATGCGTCCCCGCCGCTCCTGATCGACGACCAGTTCCAGCGGCGTTTCGGGTTTTACCGTTCCCTCGACGACTTTGCCCTTATGAACGAAGAGGCCGTTCGCAACCTTCTGGGTGTCCTCGATCGCGATCCTGATGCCGTCGCCCTTCATGACGCCGGTATCGCCAAGCTGGCCGCCCGACTCGCCATAGAAGGGCGTCTGATTGACGATGACGGAGACATCCTCCCCGGTGCTCGCCGACGCGACTTCCGCGCCATCGCGCACGAGCGCCAACACGATCCCTTCGGCCTGCTCCGTATCGTAACCGAGGAACTCGGTTGCGCCGACGCGTTCGCGAATCGAGAACCAGACGCCTTCAGACGCGCGTTCTCCCGAACCGACCCAGCTCGCACGGGCCTCGGCACGCTGACGCTCCATCGCGTCCTGGAAACCCGCAAGGTCGACCGATATGCCGCGTTGGCGCAAGGCATCCTGGGTGAGGTCCAGCGGAAAGCCATAGGTGTCGTAGAGCTTGAACGCGGTGATGCCGGGAAGCAGGTCGCCCTTGGACATCGACTGCGTTTCTTCCGCCAGGAGGGCGAGGCCGCGATCGAGCGTCTGGAGGAAACGCTTCTCCTCCAGCTTCAGCGTCTCGGTGGTCAGCGCTTCGGCGCGAACCAGCTCAGGATAGGCGCGGCCCATCTCAGCGACCAGCGTGGGCAGGATCTTGTAAAGCACCGGCTCGCGCGCGCCGAGCAGCTTGGCGTGGCGCATAGCCCGCCGCATGATGCGGCGCAGCACGTAGCCGCGTCCCTCATTGGAAGGAAGAACGCCGTCGGCGATCAGGAACGCGCACGACCGGATGTGGTCCGCGATGACGCGGTGGCTGGGCGCCGCATCGCCCTTGGCCTCGGAGCCGATGGCATCCTCGACCGATCCGATGAGCCGCCGGAACAGATCGGTGTCGTAGTTGCTGTGAACGCCCTGGAGGACCGCCGCCATGCGCTCGAGGCCCATGCCGGTGTCGATGGACGGGCGAGGCAGATCGACGCGGGTATCCTTGTCGACCTGGTCGTACTGCATGAAGACCAGGTTCCAGAACTCCAGGAATCGGTCGCCATCCTCGTCGGCGCTTCCCGGAGGCCCGCCGAACACGTCCTCGCCCTGATCATAGAAGATCTCGGAGCAGGGCCCGCACGGACCGGTCTCGCCCATGGTCCAGAAGTTGTCCGAGGTCGGAATGCGGATGATGCGATCGTCGGAGAAGCCCGCGATCTTCTTCCACAGCGTGGCCGCCTCGTCGTCCTCGGAATAGACGGTGACGAGCAGACGATCCTTGGGCAGGGCGAACTCGCGCGTGATCAGCGTCCACGCCAGCTCGATCGCGTGCTCCTTGAAATAGTCCCCAAAGGAGAAATTCCCGAGCATCTCGAAGAAGGTGTGGTGACGGGCGGTATAGCCGACATTGTCCAGGTCGTTGTGCTTGCCGCCGGCGCGGACCACCTTCTGCGCCGTGGTCGCCCGCTGATAGGGACGCTGCTCAAGGCCGGTGAAGACGTTCTTGAACTGCACCATCCCCGCGTTGGTGAACATCAGCGTCGGATCGTTGCGCGGGACGAGAGGCGAGGACGGAACCTTCTCGTGCCCATCCTTGGCGAAGTAGTCGAGAAAGGTCGACCGGATTTCGTTGACGCCGCTCATGCCAGATCCTTCGAAGGACAACCGATGTGCCGGGCCGATCGATCGGGATTGGCAATCGGATTGACCGATTGTTTTGAAAGTAGGCCGGCCGATGAGGCCGGCTCACCCCGCCATGATCCGTTGGATCGGCGCTTGGCCGAGCCGGCTTTTTAGCGGCGGGATCAAGCGCTGTAAATGCGCCGGCAATCACGCGTTTGACCGGCACAAACCGCAGAGCGAGGTGTTGTCGGATCGGCCGCGCGAGGATGGCGCGCGGTCGAGAGGAGCCACCATGACGGGGGAGGGCGATGCACCAGCCTCCGTTCCCTGCCTTCGTCCTAATCTTCCGACGCTTCTTCTTCCCCACCGCGATCGAGAAGTTGATCGGCCAAGAGACCGGCATTTTGCCGGATCGCCGTCTCGATCTCGTTGGCGACATCCTTGTTGTCTCGCAGGAACTGCTTGGCGTTTTCCCGCCCCTGACCGAGGCGCTGGCTGTTGTAGGAGAACCAGGCGCCTGATTTCTCGACAATGCCGGTCTTGACGCCGAGATCGACGAGCTCGCCCATCTTCGACACGCCTTCACCGTACATGATGTCGAACTCCACCTGCTTGAAGGGGGGAGCAAGCTTGTTCTTCACCACCTTGACGCGGGTCTGATTGCCGACCACCTCGTCACGATCCTTGATCGACCCGATGCGGCGGATATCGAGACGGACGGAAGCATAGAACTTCAACGCATTGCCGCCGGTCGTCGTTTCGGGCGAGCCGAACATCACGCCGATCTTCATGCGGATCTGGTTGATGAAGATGACCATGCACTTGGAGCGCGAGATCGAGGCGGTCAGCTTGCGCAGTGCCTGGCTCATCAGGCGGGCCTGCATGCCAGGAAGGGAATCGCCCATCTCGCCTTCGATTTCGGCGCGGGGCGTTAGCGCCGCCACCGAATCGACGACGAGAACGTCGATCGCGCCGGAGCGCACCAGCGTGTCCGTAATTTCGAGCGCCTGCTCGCCGGTGTCGGGCTGTGAAATGAGAAGGTTCTCGAGGTCGACGCCCAGCTTGCGGGCGTAGACCGGGTCCAGCGCGTGCTCGGCGTCCACAAAGCCGCAGATGCCGCCCTTCTTCTGTGCCTCGGCGATCGTATGCAGCGCCAGGGTCGTCTTGCCCGAGCTTTCCGGACCATAAATCTCGACGATTCTTCCCTTGGGCAGGCCACCGACGCCGAGCGCGATATCCAGCCCGAGGGAGCCGGTGGGCACCGTCTCGACCTCGACGATCTTCTCGTTGCTGCCGAGCCGCATCACCGAGCCCTTGCCGAAAGCCCGCTCGATTTGCGCCAATGCGGCGTCCAGCGCCTTATCCTTGTCCAATGCGGTATCCTCTACGAGACGAAGCATGTTTTGAGCCATGGGACGCTGCCTTATTTCACGGGCGGGGAAGCGACGCAATGTGAGAACGCCAATCAGATGTACGTGGTTTGTTCTCATTTCGCAAGAGTGTGTGGTCTCGTTTTGTTCTTTTCTGGCCTGTTGATTCGCTTCGTGTCCCTCTGGTCATTCACCGCAAAATGGTGAATGGCATCCGCATGTCGAACGCACAGTCATTCCTGCTTGTGGGAGCCGCTCATATCGACCGGCGCGCCCGTTCCCAGTCTGCTTTCGTTCCCGCCGCGTCCAATCCTGGTCATCTCCACACTGCTGTCGGTGGGGCGGTCTTCAATGCCGCTGTCGTGCTGCGCGCTGTCGGCGCTGAGGTGGCATATCTAGGTGCACGTGGCGGCGACGCGGATGGCGAGTTGGTCGAATCGACGCTTTCGGAGATGGGCGTGCGTGATTGCGCGACGACCTGGCTCGACCGCGCCACGCCCAGCTACACGGCAATTCTCGACGACCACGGCGATCTCGTCGCGGGCATCGCCGATATGGCGCTCTATGATTTTCTTTCGCCGCGCTTTTTCGCGCGGCGCCATATTCGTGAGCTGATCGCCGGCAGCAACGCGCTCCTGTTTGACGCCAATTTGCCTTCTGCGACGATTGAGCGGCTCGTTCGGGAGGCTTCGGGCCGCCCCACCGCTGCCATTGGTGTTTCTCCGGCGAAGGTTACGCGGCTTAGAGGAGCGCTGCCGCTTCTGTCGGCGGTTTTTCTAAGCCGCGCCGAGGCGGCTGCACTGGTCGATGCCGATGCCTCGGCGGATGTGGTCGAACTCGCCAACGCGCTCGTCGAGCGCGGCATCCGGCAGGCGTCTATCAGCGATGGGCCGCGACTGCTCGCCATTCTTGACGACGGCGTCGTGCTACAACAGGAACCGCTCGTCCTCCCCAACGTCGCTGATGTCACCGGAGCCGGTGACACGCTGGCCGGCGCCGCGTTCTTCTGGTTTTGCCAGGGGGTGCCCTTTAAGGAAGCCGTTCGCCGAGGAATGGCCGCCGCCTTCGTTCGGGTCGCGGGGGGCGCGCTCACCGCGCCGGCCTTCAGTGAGAATTCATCCGCGGTGCTTGCGGAAATGCCGCCGGCCAGACCGGTCGCCAGATAGGATCCATAACGATGCACGATACGCCCTACGTCCTCTCGCCGGCTGTTGCCGAAGCCATTCGCGGCGGCCGCCCGGTGGTGGCCCTTGAGTCGACCATTATCACCCACGGAATGCCCTGGCCGTCGAACCTCGAAATGGCGGTGAAGGTCGAGGAGATTATCACGCAGGAAGGGGCCGTTCCCGCGACCATCGCGGTGGTCGACGGCGTGCTCCGAATTGGCCTCGAGCGTCCGACGCTGGAGGCGCTGGCGCAAACGAAGGATGCGATGAAGGTCTCGCGCGCGGACCTGGCCTTCGCGGTCGCGACGGGGCGCACGGGCGCGACGACGGTCGCCGCCACGATGATTGCCGCCGCACTGGCCGGGATTTCGGTCTTCGCGACAGGCGGAATCGGCGGTGTTCATCGCGGCGCCGAGCAGAGCTTCGACATCTCGGCGGATCTCGAGGAGTTCGCTCGCACGCCAGTCATTGTCGTCTCGGCCGGCGCCAAGGCGATTCTCGATTTGAAGAAAACGCTCGAAGTTCTGGAAACCAAGGGCGTTCCTGTGGTTGCCTTCGGCTCGGACGAATTCCCCTCATTCTGGTCGCGCTCGTCCGGTCTGCCGGCGCCTCTGCGCCTCGATGATGCGGTCGACGTGGCCTCATTTCAAAATGCCCGCGCGCGGCTCGGCCTCACCGGGGGAATGTTGGTCGCCAACCCCGTGCCGGAAGCCTCGGCTATCGATAATCAGACGATCGAGGCGTGGATCGCCACCGCGCTCGCCGATGCGGAAGCCGCGGGAATCTCCCACAAGGAGGTGACGCCGTTCCTCCTGTCGCGGATGTTCGAACTCAGCGGCGGCAAGACGCTCGAAACCAACATCGCACTGGTGGAATCGAACGCGCGGCTCGCTGCGCGCATCGCCCGCGCTCTCGCTCAGTCATAATCCTACACGCGGCGGGCGTTTCGATCCTGGCGGGGCCGGGCCGGGCGCCCACGCTTCATTTGCCGTATCGGCAGTTGACCTGTGTCAACCAGCCTTGATCGCGCGCGTTGTAACGAAACTGGCGTCCAGTGCGCTCTCCATGATACGTTGATCCGCATCTGGGAGGTAGCATCGCGGTTTCCACAAGCGCTTGATCTGGGTTGGAGGCAGGTGCATGACGCTGACAGAGAGCCTCAAGGCTGACGCCCAATGCATTTCCGGTTGCGAGGGTGATGGTTCCATCGCCGAGCGCTGCCTGACCTGCAACGAGCCGTCCCGCCCTCAAGGGCAGATCCGTCATTGCGTCATTGCGAATTCCCCCCGAGGCACGGGCCGCGATGCCCAGACGCTGCTGACCGCGCGTCGCCGCTTCCTTTCCGACGGGGTTATCCCGCGCGGTATCTCGCTGCCGGTCCTGCGCTCCTGGCGGCGCAGCGCCGCTCGCGGTCTAGATCCCGAGATGCGGCCGAAGATCGAGCATTCCACCCGCCACGAAATGCGCGAGGCGCTCCAGCGCAACGAAACGCTGATACAGGCGGCGTGGGGTGAGGTCGAGACGCTGTGCCGCGATGCCGAGCCGGCGGGAGGCATTGTCGTTCTGACCGACCCTAACGGGCTCGTCCTGTTGCGCGTCGGCGACGGCCAGTTTGCGGAGCAAGCCTCCGCCGCCGCGCTGCATCCCGGCGCGAACTGGAGCGAGGATTCAGTCGGCACCAGCGCCATCGGCGTATCGCTGGTAGAACAGGGTGAAATTTCGGTTTTCGGAGCCGAACATTTCCTCTCGCGGCACAGCTGCTTTTCCTGTTCCGCCATGCCGATCTTCGGACCCGATGGCGCAGTCGCAGGGGTCTTGGACCTCTCGACGCCGCACGATGTTTCCCACGCTTATAGTCTTGCTCTGGTGCGGCGCGCCGTCGAACAGGTGGAGCGGCGGCTTTTCGAGCGCCGGTTCGGCAAGCTCGAACAGATGCATCTCCACTCCAATCCCTACCTTGTCGGGGGGCCACACGAGGGCTTGCTGGCCTTCGACGGCGAGCGCCTGATCGGCGCCAACCGCAACGCGATCAATCTGCTGGGCCTTGCCTGGTCGGCGGTCGGCGCCATGCGTTTCGACCAGCTCTTTTCCGTGGAACGGGAGAGCATCGGCGTGGCCTCCGACAACTCCATGGTTCAGACAACGCGCGGGTCGACGCTGTTCGCGAGAATGCAGACGCCACCCGGCAGCAGCCACAGCGCGGCGCCGGTGCCGGCGGCGAGGAGACAGGCGACGGACGCCGAATGGTCGGTCGCCGAGGAGCCTGAGGCGAGAGAGGACAGCGAGAGCCGGACCATCGTCGACCGGCTGATGCCCTTCATGTCCAGCGGCCAGTTTTCCATGAGAAAGCTGAAGGCCGGAAGGCTGATCTATGGCTTCCAGGATCTCGATGACGACGAAGGCAGCCTGATGGTGGTGCGGAGCGGCCGCATCCGTTCCTTCGCCTCGTTCGAAGGCAAGGAGCTGACGCTTTTCACCCTTGATGCCGGCGACGCCATGATCCTCCACGACAACACCATGTTGGAGGTCAAGAAGGACGCGGAAATTCTCGTCGTGAGGAGCAGCGTGTTCCGGCAGCTGGTCAAGGCGGATCCGGAGCTGGCGCTCCAAATCGTGCCGGAGATCGAGCGGCGGCTGGGAAAGTCGATCCGCATGATCGAGGAGATGGCGTTCCACGGCGTGCGGTATCGGCTGGTTCGAACGCTCTGCGAGACGGCCGATCGAGACGGCCGCAAGGCCAACCGCGGTATCGTCATCGATATCGCGCCCCATGGCGAGGATTTGGCGATGCAGATTGGGGCGACGCGCCAGACCGTGTCGACGGTCATCGCGGAGCTCGTGCGGGGCGGAATTCTTCAGCGCAACGGGAACACCTCCATCATCATCCCCGACATCAACCGGCTCAAGGCAGAACTCGACCTGCCCAAATAGAGGCGGGCGCGCCCGTGAAGCGCTCGCGGCGCGGCGATCGGCCGGCGCGGGCGGAAACTGAAAAGGACTTAAGCTTATGTGCCAAACCTGTGGCTGCGGCGGACACCGCGCCAGCGACAGCGAAACGGTGACGGTGCTCGAAAATCTCCTGGCGGAGAATGATCGGGTCGCCAGTCACGTGCGCGAGCACTTCAACCAGCATGGCGTCCTGGCCGTGAACCTGATGTCCTCGCCCGGCTCGGGTAAGACCGCGCTCTTGGAAGCGACGGTCAAGGCCTTGCCGGCGGGCGTGAGGGCAGCTGTCGTGGTAGGCGACCTCGAAACCGAAAACGATGCTGACCGCATTCGGCGCCATGGTGTTCCAGCCGTGCAGATCACGACGGGCGTTACCTGCCATCTCGACGCCGTCATGGTGCATGACGCGCTTCACGATCTGTCCCTGGCCGATATCGACATTCTCTTCATCGAGAACGTCGGCAATCTCGTCTGTCCGGCGGACTTCGACCTCGGCCACCACAAGAACGTGGTGCTGCTCTCGGTGACGGAAGGCGACGACAAGCCCGAGAAGTACCCGGTGATGTTCCGCGCCTCCGATCTGGTTCTCGTCACGAAGGCGGACCTGCTGCCGTTCATCGAGGAGTTTGATCCGGAACGCGCGCGGCGCTCTATCGCTCGTGTCCGGGGCGAGGGGGCCGTGGTCGACGTCTCCTCGAAGAAGGGCGAGGGTATGGCCGCCTGGGCCGATTGGCTCGTGAGCCAACTCGCCGATCTTCGCCGGCAGTACCCCAAGGACGGCAAGGCGCACGGGCATAGTCACGATCACGATGAGGTGGCTGCAGACCATAGCCACGTTCACGAGCACGACCATGCCCATGGACATCACCACCATCATCATGAGCACGGCCACAGCCACGCTTGACGGGGCGTCCGGCGGGAGAGCCTCCCGCCGAACCCGTCGCCAATCGTCTCTGAGTCGTGGCCCGGTGTGAGAGGGCGGCTCGGACGCCGCCGCCCATAAGGGCAAGAGCTCAGCGTCTCGCGATCACTGGAGGGCGGCCGCCTGGGCAACGGCGTCTGCGCCCGCCGGTAGATGCATCGGACAGTTCGGGTCCGTCGCGGCCCGCCATACGCCTTCCGCGACGTCGAGAGGGCGGGTCACGAGGCTATCTTGCGCCCAGCTCGCGAAAACGCCCTGTGCGATGTCGGCATAGGCTTCGGGGATGCCGGCGGTCATGCGCGCCCGGGCATTGTCGCCAAAGCGCGTTTCCGGCGCCCGCCCCGGCAGGACGATGCGCGCGCGCACTCCGAACGGTTCGAGTTCCAGCGCCAGGCATTCGGTGAAGGCGTTCACCGCGGCCTTGCTCGCCGTGTAGACGGAGAGAAGGTGGAGGGGCTTCAGCGTCACCGTCGAGGTGACATTAACGATGACGCCCGACCCTCGCTCGCGCATCTGGGGGATGCCAGCCTGGGTCATGGCCATCGTGCCGAGCGTGTTCGTCTCGAATATCTCCCGCGCCGTCGGAATCGGCGTTCCTTCCAGCGGATTGAGCCAGCCGATACCGGCGTTGTTGACGAGCACGTCGATGGCGCCCGCATCGGCCACGGCGCGCTCGATGCTCGCGGCATCGGTGACGTCGAGCGCCAGCACCTTGAGACGGTCGGAAGCCGGCAGAACGTCCTCGCGTGGCTTTCGCATGGTGGCGACGACGTCCCAGCCTCGGTCGAGGAAAAGGCGGGCGGTCTCTAGGCCGAAGCCGGACGAACATCCGGTGATGAGTGCGGTGGGCATAATGCTACTCCTGTCGGTGGGTGGCGATGGCGAAGGAGATAGGCGCGGACCTTCGGACCTGCTACGATAGATCGTCCGTATGATCTTGGCGAAAGTCCGGAAATGGTCGATCCTTTGACGCAGGTCGTCAGTCTTCTCCAGCCACGGGCGGAGTTGTCGAAGGTGGTGACCGCCCACGGCGTCTGGCGTGTGAGGCGCACCGAGGCAGGCCGCCCCTTCTACTGTGCCGCGTTGGACGGATCGGCGCGCCTTCTCCTCAATGACCGCGAGCCGCTCGTGCTGGAGAAGGGGGATTTTCTCCTGATTCCGGCGGCCTTCGACTTCGCGATGGAGAGCATCGATCAGCCTTCAGGGAGAAGCCTGGATTCGGAACCGACGATGGTGCGGCCGGGTGCCGCCCGGATCGGCGACGAGGGCGACCTGCCCGTGACCCGGATGCTCGTCGGTTATTGCTCCTTCGGATCGAGCGATGCGGCGCTGCTGGTTTCCTTGCTGCCGCAGTTGGTTCATGTGTGGGGGGAGCGGCGCCTGACCATCCTCGTCAAGCTGGTCGATGAGGAGTCCCGTGGTTTTCGTCCGGGGCGCGAGGTCATCCTTTCGCGTCTCCTCGAGGTGCTCCTGATCGAGGCTCTGCGCGCGACGGCCGGCCCGAGCGCGGCGCCCGGCCTCCTCCGGGGGCTCGGCGATGAGCGCCTGGCGGCCGTTCTCCGGCGCATTCATGAGGAGCCGAGGAGGCCGTGGACCGTCGGCCAGCTGGCGCGGGAAGCCGCGCTGTCCCGCTCCTCCTTCTTCGAGCGCTTCCGGCGCGCGGTTGGCGTTGCGCCGATGGAATATCTTCTCGGCTGGCGGATGGCGCTGGCCAAGGATCTCCTTCGTCGCGGGGAGGGAGGTGTCGCCGAAGTGGCTGAGCGCATCGGATACGGGTCGGCGAGCACGTTCAGCGTCGCTTTCGCCCGCCACGTCGGCATGGCTCCGACCGCTTACGCGAGGATGCAGCGCGTTCCTTGAGGGGGGTTTCGGGACGTAGCCGAGAAGTCTCTCCGGCCCAGGGCCCGCGGTATGCCGAGCGATCAGATCGGGAGTGCGCCTGTCGGCGCCAGTCGCTTCCGCGCCGTCTCGTGTAGCAATTCCAGAAAGGCTCGGACGGCCGGATTGGCACGGCGGCTTTCCGGCCAGAGCGCAGTGATGTTGTTCCGTTCCACGGCAAATTCGGTAAGCAGCGGGACAAGTTCACCGCGCGCCACATGGGGAGCCGCGACAAAGGCGGTACTGATGCCGATTCCTCCGCCGGCCGCGAGGGCCGCGACCAGCGCATCGCTCACATCCACGACAATGCCGGACGGCGGCACAAGCTCGACCTCACGGCCACCGATCCGAAAAGGCCAGCGCATGGCGTGCCCGCTGCTCTGATAGCGCAGGCTGACGGTGTCGTGGGAGATCAGCTCGTCGGGGTGCTGCGGGGTGCCCCGGGCCGCCAGATAGGCAGGAGACGCGAACGCGCACAGACGATGCGACGCGATGCGACGCGAGAGCAGCCGGGAATCGGCGAGATCGCCGATGCGGATCGCGATATCGATGCCCTCTTCAACGATGTCGATGATCTGGTCGTTGAGCCGTAGATCGATCGCCACATTCGGATGGCGGGATCGGAACGCCGGCAGCATGGGCGCTATCAAATGGACACCGATCGGCAGAGGCGCCGCGATTCGCAAGGTACCGGCCGGCTCGGAGCGCGCTGAAAGAGCCACCTGCTCGATTTCTTCCGCCTCCTGCAACAGCCGCAGCGCGCGCTCGTGCAGCTCGCGGCCCTCCGGCGTCAGCGTCAGCGAACGCGTGGTGCGGGTGAACAGCGGGACGCCGAGATTCTGTTCGAGCCGCTGAACGCTCTTGCTGACCGCTGACGGCGAGACGGACAGCGAGCGAGCCGCAGCGGTGTAGCTTCCGAGCGCTCCCGCGCGGGCGAAGGCGATGAGGCCCGTCAGCCGCTCCAATGCCATTTGTTCCTTCATGGCATGAGTAATGCGAATTCCGGCGCAATTATCAATACTCAAGTTCGAATGCACATAGCCGCCGAAGCAATCAAGCTGATGGAGATACCCTATGAACGACGGGATGAAGGCGGTCCGCTTCCATGCATTCGGTGGCCCTGAGGTGCTGGTCTACGAAGACGCGGCAAAGCCCGAACCAAAGGCGGGGGAGGTGCTAGTTCGCGTCCGCGCGGTCGGCATCAACCCGCCCGACTGGTACTTGCGCGAGGGCTACAAAACGCTGCCCCCGGAATGGCGGCCAAGGGTGGCCTTTCCGGTGACGCCGGGAACCGACATCTCCGGCGTGGTCGAGGTCGTTGCCGAGGATGTCGAGGGCTTCCAGGTTGGTGACGACGTCTATTCCATGGTGCGGTTTCCGGAGGGGGGCGCGGGAGATAGCGCGGCCTATGCCGAATATGTCGCCGTGCCCGCCTCGCAGCTCGCGCTGAAGCCCACCGGAATCGATCATGCCCATGCCGCCGGAGCGCCGATGTCGCTGCTCACGGCTTGGCAATTCATGATCGAGCTGGGCCACGACGTGCCCAACCCGCTCCAACCCAACCGACATCGGCCGGTGCCGCTCGAGGGCAGGACCGTGCTCGTCAACGGCGCCGCCGGAGGCGTCGGGCACTTTGCGGTTCAGCTTGCGGTGTGGAAAGGGGCGCGGGTGATCGCCGCGGCATCCGCCAAGAACGAGACGCTTCTGCGAGACCTCGGCGCCGCCGAATTCATAGACTATGCCAAAAATCGCCCCGAGGATGTCGTTCGGGAGGCTGATCTGGTCGTCGATGCGGTCGGAGGACCAGCCACAAGCCGATTCCTTCGAACATTGAAGCGCGGCGGCGCCTTGTTCCCCATCTTTCCCCTGGGGTTTTCAGGCGCGGAAGAAGCCGAGCAGCGGGGCGTGACGGTCTCTTCGACCCAAGTCCGATCGAACGGCAGTCAGCTGGCCGAATTGGCGGCTCTGCTCGATGACAGCACCGTCCGCGTCGTCATCGACAGCACCTTCCCTCTCGCCGACGCCCGAAAGGCGCATGAGCGGGCCGCCAGAGGACATATCCAGGGAAAGATCGTGCTGACGGTGAATTGAGCCGTCGACACGGAGAAAGCCCGCCGAGAGGACCGGGGCCGTTGGGTCAGTCCTCGACTGACGCGCTCGTTTCGGTGCGCTCCCCCTCGAAGGTCTCGATGTAAAGTTCCCGGCCGGCGATGATTTCCGCATCGCCGGCCTGGCAGGAAGGGCATTCCAGACGATAGTTTTGCGTGACCCATACGGTTTCGC
This sequence comes from Consotaella salsifontis, assembly GCF_900167365.1. Taxonomy (GTDB): domain Bacteria; phylum Pseudomonadota; class Alphaproteobacteria; order Rhizobiales; family Rhizobiaceae; genus Consotaella; species Consotaella salsifontis. The sequence continues at coordinate 208,036 of NZ_FUXL01000001.1, forward strand.
AGCGTCGGCAACGGGCGGAAACCGGGATCTCGTCGATGTCGAGGCGCGCGCCCTCGGCGAGGGTGCCTTCCGCGAAGAGTTCGAAACATCCTCGGATCTGACGGATATCGATGCCGCGCAGCCGCCCGATCTTGAGTCGCACCACCGAAATTCGACCGATATTGTTTTCCCGCGCCTTGTCTCTGAGGATGCGGATCAGGCCCTCGACGATGGCTGTCTCGTGCATTCTTGCTTCCCGACTCGTGCGCGTTGCCTGACGGCATTCTATCGTCTTTTCCCGGATGCTGTCATGCGCGGTGCCTCAGTCGTCTGATAACGTGTTGTAACTGTTGTATTTTTCGCCGAACTGTCGGCTAGCCGACAGTTCGGCCGCGATCGCTGTCGCCGAGACGACAGACCGGCACCTCCAACAGCGCTATCGACCGTAGCGTGGATGCGCATGTCCGGGGGAGGGCTCTGAAAGTGACAGCGAGTACACATGACCCTTTGGCCTGGGCTTGGCTCGGGACCATCTTTCTGCTGTTCGGAGAAATCGCCGCACTCATCAGCCTGCCAAATCTCACGCGCGTCGTCATTGTGTCGACCGTCGCCGAGCTTGGCTATGTGTTGATGGGCCTGGGCCTGGGAGGGGCCGTGGGCGACACGGGCGCGGTGATGCACATCGGCTATCAGCTGCTGATGCGCGGCCTCGTCGTCGTTGCCGGCTGGTATCTGATCCGCCGCACGGCGTCCTCGAACCTCAACGATCTCGCGGGCAGCGGCTACCGCATGCCCTTTGCCGCGACGCTGTTCGGCTTCGGCATGTTCTCGGTGATGGGCCTTTCTCCGTTCAAGGGTTCGTTCTCCAAGTTCCTCATCCTCTATGAGGCGATAGAGCAGGGACAGTGGGTCATGGCCGCTGTGGGCACGGTCGCCTCGATCGTCGCCGCGGCCTATTACATCCTGGTCATCCAGAAGGTGTGTTTCGAGCATCCCGGCAAGCGCATCGAGCTGCATGCCGCGCCATCCTTCGCGATTCCTGCTGCCGTGGCCCTGGCCGTAGCGACCATCGTCGTCAGCCTTTGGCCGCACCCCTTCCAGCATCTGGCGGAAGAGATCGTCGGCGTTGCCGGCTCCGCCACCGTGCCCGAGTTCGAGTCGCCCTGGGAGTGGCTCGTCATGGTGCCCTATGTGGGCGGCTTCCTGATCTACGGCATCGGCCGCTACAGCGCTGCGTGGCGCGATCGTGCCGCTGTTTGCCTCGCCGTGGCTACGGTGGCGATGACGGCGTTTTATGACGGGCTCGACCCGGCCTCGCGTCTCTTCGCGCTGCTCTTCGCCGGCATCGCCTGCGTCATGGTCGTCTATTCCGTCGGCGCCATGGCGCGCGCGGAATGGGCCAACCGCTACTACTTTTTCGTCTTTCTCATGATCGGCTCGATGCTCGGCCTCACCACCGCGCACGAGCTCGGCAATTTCTATGTCTTCTGGGAGTTGATGACCTGGACGTCCTATTTCCTGGTCATTCACAACCAGTCGCAGAAGGCCCTCAAGGCAGGCTTCCTCTACTTCATCATGTGCGCCGGCGGCGCCTACGTCATGCACTACGGCATTCTGCTCGTGCATGTGGAACTCGGAACCTTCGAGTTCGGCGAGATTGCCCAGCGCGTCTCCAGCCTTTCGCCTCTTGCGGGGCTCGTGACGGCCGCCTGTTTCTTCGTCGGCTTCGCGGTGAAGGCGGGGCTCTTCCCGCTCCATTCCTGGTTGCCGGCGGCCTATCCGCAGGCGCCCTCGGCGGCTTCCGGCCCCTTGTCCGGCATTCTTTCCAAGGCCGGCGTCTTCGGGATGGTGAAGGTGCTCTACGTCGTCTTCGGCGTAGGGGCGCTGTCGAGCTTCTCGATCCAGGGCTTCGACATCACCCATCTGATGCTGGTCCTCGGCTGCGTCACCATCCTCTATGGCGAGGGGCAGGCGCTGTTCCAGACCGAGCTGAAGCGGATGCTCGCCTATTCTTCGCTGGCACAGCTCGGCGAAATCATCGCCATCCTCGGCATCGGCACGGCGCTTGCCACGGACGCGGCGCTTCTGCATGTCACCAATCATGCCATAATGAAGACGCTGCTCTTTTACGCGGCCGGCGCCTTCATTCTTCGCACAGGCCTGCGTCATATCGACGACTTCGCCGGACTTGGCCGGGTCATGCCGGTCAGCGCCGGCGCCTATGCGCTGGCAAGCTTCGCCATCATGGGACTGCCGCCGTTCTCGGGCTTCACGTCCAAGTTCCTGATGATCTATGCCGCCGCGCATGCGGGCCACGTCCTCGTCGCCGCGATCATGCTTCTCGGCGGCATCATCGGCGTGGTCTATTACACACGCGTCGTCGCCGTGCTGTTCTATCACCCCTACAAGGGCGATGCCGCCGTCCGCGAGGCGCCGGCGACCATGCTGACCGCCATCTGCGTCCTTGCCGGCGCCATCGTGCTCGGTGGGATCGCCCCCGGCTATCAGCTCGATCTGGTGGCTCGCGTCGGCGATCTCGTCGCCAGCCGCGGTGGCCTTGCAATGGCCGAGCTGCCGAATCTCGTCACCCATTGGCCGCTCCCGGCGAGCATCGCCATGGTCGGGGCCATCGCCGTTCTCCTCACCGGCACCCGCTCGGTGAAGTGGGCAGGGCGGCTGGCCGTCTCGGTTCTGCTGGCCGCGCTCGTAGCCGTCCTCTTTGATGCCGGGCGCATGGACCTTCTGTCCTTCTGCTTCGCGATCCTGATCGCCGGCGTCGGCGCACTCAACATGATGCACACCACCGCCTATCTGGCACACAGCCACTCGCAGGCCCGCTTCTTTGCCGCCTTCACGGTGATGATCGCCGGTCTTCTCGGTATGACGGCGGCGAAGGACATCTTCACCTTCTTCGCCTTCTGGGAGCTGATGTCGAGCTGGGCGCTGTGGGCCGCCATCGTTCACGAGGAGACGGTTGCGGCGCGGCGGGAAGGCTTCAAGTACTTCCTCTTCAACTCGATCGGCGCCGCCTTCCTCTTTCTCGGGGTCGCGCTGGCGGCGGCCCAGGCCGGCACCTTCCAGCTCACCGACATGGGCGCTGCGCTCGCCGCGCTGCCGGCAATCAAGGTTGCTCCTGCGGTCGCCCTGATCTTCCTCGGCTTCGTCATGAAGGCCGCGATGCTGCCGGTCCGCATCGACTATCAGATGCACCCGGCTTTGGCGCCGACGCCCGTGTCTGGCTATATCTCGGCGGTTCTTCTGAAGGCCGGCCCGTGGGGCGTTCTGAAGTTCTTCGTGCTCTTCGGCGGAGCGGCCTTCTTCTCCAAGTTCGGCGGCACCTTCGACGGCCAGCCGCTGTTCATGGAGGCGATCTCCGTCATCGCGGGCGTGACCATCGTTTATGCCGGCGCGATGGCGGTGCTGCAGAACGGCATCAAGCTGCTGCTGATCTATTCCACTGTCTGCCAGCTCGGCTACGTGCTCATGGCGCTGTCCTTCGGCACCTCGCTCGGCGTCGCCGGCGGGCTCATGTATTTCGTCAATCACATGCTGCTCAAGGACTCCCTGTTCCTGGTCGCAGGCGCGATCATGGTTCAGGGGCATGCGACGATGCTCGACGAGCTCGGTGGCCTGGGGCGCAGGATGCCGATCACCTTCGGCGTATTCCTCTTCGCCGGGTTGTCGCTGGCCGGCATCCCGCCGCTCAACGGCTTCGCCTCCAAGTGGATGGTGTTCGAGGCCGCCTTCCAGTCGGGCCATTGGCTCCTGGGCTCCATGGCCATGATCTCAAGCCTCTTCACGCTGGCGGCCGTGCTGAAGTTCGCTCATGCGGCGTTCCTCGGCGCGCCCAGCGAAAAATCGCTTCAGGCGAGCGAGGCACCGCTGGCCATGCTGGTGCCCATGCTGGTGCTGACCGGAGCGAGCGTGGCGGTGGGCGTGATGCCGGGCCTCCTCCTGGTGCCCATCGCGGCGATCCAGGCTGATCTCGGCATGGTGCCCATCGAGGCGACCCTCGCCGGGCCGTTGCCGGGCGCCGGGGGCTGGAGCCCCGGTCTCATGTCGGTGCTGATGCTTGTGCTGACGCTCCTCACCATGCCGTGGCTGCGGCTCGGGCGCGGGGCGGGCGTGGTCAAGACGCCGGTCCATGAGTGCGGAGCGGAAGAGCTCTCGGCCGCCACGACCAGGGTCGGAGCCGGCAATCTCTATGAGGCACCCAGCGCCCTGATCCGCCGCACTCTGATTCCCTCGGGTCTGATCCCGGCGAAGAAGCTCAAGGGACGGTGAACGACAATGTCCAGTCAGATCGCCATTCTCATCGCCGTGTTGCTGTTTCCAGGCGGCCTGTTCGCTCTGGCCCTGGGCCTCGGCCTCAAGGGCGCCGATCGCAGGATCGCCGCCCGCCTGCAGGGGCGTGTCGGACCGCCGCTGGTTCAGCCCTTCCTGGATCTGGTGAAGCTCGCCTTCAAGCGCACCATGGTGCCGACGACGGCTCACGATCTGGTCTTCCTCGGCGCGCCGCTGATCGGCGTCGTCTCGATGTTGGTGGCGGCGGCCCTGGTGCCGATCTCGGGCGTCTATTCGCCCGCGCCGGCGCTCGGGAACCTGCTCGTCCTCATCTATCTCCTGCTGGTGCCGGCCGTGGTTCTGATGCTTGCCGGCTCGTCCTCCAGCTCGCCCTACGGCGCCATCGGTTTCTCGCGCGAGATGGCACTGATGATGGCCTACGAGGCGCCGCTCGTGTTGATCGTCGCGGCCGTGGCGGTGCGCACCGGGATGGCCCAGGGACATTGGGTCACATTCTCTCTCACCGAGATCGTGGAGTATCAGCGCACCCACGGGCTCTTCCTGCTCGATCCGGTGATGTGGCCGGCGGTCGCCGCCTTCGGCTTCTTCTATCCAGCCAATCTGGGGATCGTGCCCTTCGATATTCCGGAGGCGGAGACGGAGGTTCTGGAAGGTCCGTTGCTCGAGTACTCGGGGCCGGCGCTCGGCCTCTTCAAAATCATGTCGGCCTTGAAGGCGGTCGTCGTGATCGGGCTCGACATAGCGCTCTTCATGCCGCTGCCGCTCGATGGCGTCCCCGCCTTTCTGGGCTGGGTCGTCGAGATGGTGGTGCTGATGGTCGCGGGGGTGACGGTGCTGCGGATTTCGATGGGGCGCATGCGCATCGATCAGGCCTTCGTCTTTTTCCTTCGGTGGCCGCTGCTTCTGGCAGCCGCCAGCCTTGCCGTGGTCGTGGTCTGAGGAGAGAACCGATGAGCGTCATCGAAAGACTGAAGACCATGGCGACGAAGTCGCCTTGGATCTATCGGATCAACGCCGGCTCCTGCAACGGATGCGATGTGGAGATGGCGACCTGCGCGCTCATCCCGCGCTATGATGTGGAGCGCCTCGGCTGCCAATACTGCGGCAGCCCGCGCCACGCCGACATCGTCCTCATCTCGGGGCCGCTCACCCGGCGCGTGCTCGATGCGACGCTGCGCGTCTTCGACGAGATTCCCGACCCCAAGGTGACGGTCGCCGTTGGTGTCTGCCCGATCTCGGGCGGCATCTTCCGCGAGAGCTACGCCGTCCTCGCCCCCATCGACCAGTATTTCCCCGTCGACGTCAACGTGCCCGGCTGTCCGCCACGCCCCCAGGCGATCATCGAGGGCATCGCGCAAGCCGTGCAGATCTGGCGCGAGCGGCTGTAAGAAAAGGACGACCCGATGAACTTCCTTCGTCTTTTTGCGAGGAACCTGCGCGAAGGGCCTTATACAGAGGCCTTCCCGTTCGCGCCGGCGCCGACGGCCAAACGCTTTCGCGGCAAGATCGAGTTCGATGCGGAAACCTGTGAGGGTTGCCGCCTGTGCGAGCGCGTCTGCCCCGCCGGCGCCATCAAGATGGAGCGCACGGCCGAGGGCATGACCTTCGACTGCTGGCACGACACCTGCGTGTTCTGCGGCAACTGCGAATTCCATTGCCCGACGAAGTCGATCCATCAGACCGCCGACTGGCACCTGGCCCATCGCCAGGAAGACAAATACCGCATGGTCGAGCACGGGCTCATCCCGTTTCAGGTCTGCACGGAGTGCGGCAGCAAGGGCCTCGCCACGGCGCCGGCGGCCGGCTCGGCCAATCCGCCCCTGACGGCGGAAGAGTTTCAGCATGTGAAATCGCTCTGCCCGAAGTGCCGCGGCAAGTTCATGAGGGCCAGAAAGACGAAGGCGAAGGCATGACCCGTTTTCCCGAAGACCTGGAAGCGCGGCTCAGGGCCGCCGCACCCGCCGGAATAGATTTTTCGGCAGCCACGGATAGCCATGGGGTCACGTCCGCCTGGGTGGCTCTCGCCGACAAGGACGAGCTCAAGGCCGTGGGCGAAGTAATGGCCCGCCTCGGCGCGCGGCTCTCCTTGATCACCGGTTCCCAGACCCCGCCGCCGCCGGAAGTGGAGGACGAGGAGGAGGAAGAGGCCGAGGAGGGAGAGACAGCCGAAGCGGCGGAAAAGCCTGTGCCCATGACCTTCGGCGGCACGCCGATGGACGGAACGGCCTACGAGATCACCTACAGCTTCGACCTCGTCGGCGACACCGTGACGGTGATCGCCTACGCGCCCCAGGGCGGCTCCGTCGAATCTCTCACCTCGCTGTTCCGCACCGCCGACTGGCCGGAGCGCGAGATCATGGAGACCTACAACCTGCGGATCGAGAACCATCCCGATCCCCGCCGCCTGTTCCTCGACAAGTCGATCGAGCCGGCGGTGATGGAGCGGCTCATCCCATTCTCGACCCTGACCAACGCCAGCAGCACCACCGCGCTTTGGGAAAAGGTCATGGAAAGCGCCAAGGCCAAGGAGGCGAGCGAGTCATGAGCAGCGCTGTAACCACTCCTGGCAAGAGCGTCGGCAAGAGCAACTACACGATCCCGGTGGGGCCTTTGCACGTCGCGCTCGAGGAGCCGATGTATTTCCGCATCGACGTTTCCGGCGAGACCGTGAACGCGGTCGAGATCAACGCCGGCCACGTCCATCGTGGCATCGAGTATCTGGCGACCAAGCGCTCGCTCAACCAGAACATCGTTCTGACCGAGCGCATCTGCTCGCTGTGTTCCAACAGCCACCCGGAGGCCTTCGCCATGGCCGCCGAGACCATCGCCGGACTGACGGTCCCCGAGCGCGGGCAGTACCTGCGCGTGATCGCGGGCGAGGTGAAGCGGCTGGCCTCCAACCTCTTCAACGTCGCCATCCTGACACATCTCGTCGGCTACGAGTCGATGTTCATGCACATTATGCAGGTTCGCGAGACTGCCCAGGACATCAAGGAGGGCGTCTTCGGCAACCGCATGGACCTCGGCGCGATGTGCATCGGCGGCGTGCGCTACGACCTCGACGAGGAGACCATCGGCATCCTGACCGCCGGCCTCGACAAGATCGAACCGGAGGTCGCCGAGATCGTCAAGACCTTCAAGACCAACGGCTCGATCCTGCGGCGCACCAAGGAAATCGGCGTGCTGGCCAAGGAGGACGCCATCGCCTGCGGCGTGGTCGGCCCGGTCGCGCGCGGCAGCGGCGTCGATTACGACGTCCGGCGCGAGGCGCCCTACCACGTCTACGACAGAATGCCGTTGGAAGTGCGCACCTTCGACGATGGCGATGTCTGGTCCCGAGCGATGATCCGCCTGCATGAGGCGCAAAACGCCATCGCGATCATTCGAAGCTGCCTGAAAGAACTTCCGGGCGGTGCGGTCAATCTCGGCACCAAGCTCGACATCCCTCCCGGACACGCGGTGGCCAAGGCGGAAGCCCCTCGGGGCGAGCTCATCTACTACCTGAAAACCAACGACACCGAGCAGCCCGAGAGGCTGAAGTGGCGGGTGCCGACCTTCATGAATTGGGACGCACTCGGATTGATGCTGCGCAATGCCAAGGTGGCCGACATAGCCATCATCGTGAACAGCATCGACCCCTGCATCTCGTGCACGGAGCGTTGAGCACCCACGGTTCCCGTCAGGGGCGGTGACCGTCAAACCCCTCAAAAAATGGAGACGAGCATGGCCTACAAGATCGACAACGAAACCTGCACCTCGTGCGGCGACTGCGAAGAGAACTGCCCGAACGGCGCGATCTCGCACAAGGGCACGGTCTACAAGATCAACCCCGCGAAGTGCACCGAATGTGAGGGCGAGCATGACGAGCCGCAGTGCGGCGAAATCTGCCCGTCGGGCTCGTGCATTCCGGCCGCCGCGTAAGGGGGACGGATCAACCTCGCTTGCCCGGCCCGGGTTTTGACCCAGCGGCCGGGAGGCGTGGGGGAGGCGGCCGAACGGTGCGTGTGGCGCTCTCCGGCCGATAAGAAGGCACCAGCGGCTTCCGATAGCTCCCGCTTCTCTGCGGGAACAGGGGCCTCGCTGGCGATCCTGACGAGCCGATCCGCCCTGGAGGCGAGTGGAGAGGAGAAACTCGATGGGTTGTTGTTCGCTACGTGATTTCAAAGGCGGCATCGGTGTCGTCGTTCTGGCGTCCGGCGCCATGGATGCGCTCGCCGTCGACGAGCCATTCCTCGCGACCACGGAGGAAACGCCCATCGGTTTCACGCTTCGCTGTCTGGAAGAGGCGGGCTTACGGCGTGTGGAAATCGTCGTCGACCGGCAGGGGCGCCGGATGGAGCTGTCCCGTGATCCCAGCGACCGCGGCACCATCTTCGCGCTCACGGGCGGTGAGGCGGCGCGCGGCGGGATCGCTTTGCTTTCCCCTCTGCTCGACGGTTGTCTCGTGCTGCCGGCTGAGCTTCCCCTTCTGCGCCCCGGCACCATCGACAGGGTGCTGCGTGCCGCTTTCGAGACGGCGGCCCCCGTCGTCTATCCCACCTTCCAGGGAGACAGGGGATTCCCGGTCTATCTCGACCGGACCCTCTTTGCCGAAATCGTCGACGAGCCGGCGCCCGAGGCGCTTGCCGCCGTCCTCGCCCGTCATGAGGGAGAAGCGCGCGAAATCGCGGTCTTCGATCATGGCTGCGTCGAGGCTGCTGGCGTGGAGATGACAGACTGGACGGAGAAGCTCGCCAGCCACCACGCTCCTGACGACGCGGAGTGCGAAGCGATGATGGCGGTCGTGGCCATGGATGAGCCGGTGTGCCGTCATTGCCAAGCCGTGGCCGAGCTCGCGACCTGGCTCGCCGAGCAGCTCAACGAGAAGGGCCATGGCCTCGACGTCGGGCTTGTCCGCTCGGCAGCGCTTGTTCACGACATCGGCAAGGGCCACTCGCACCACGCCGAAGTGGGATCGGGGATGCTGCGTGTCTTCGGCTTCCCGAAAGTCGCCGACCTGGTGGCCGATCACCATCTGGGCGCTGCCTTCGACGGCAAGACCATCGATGAAAGAGCGGTGCTCTTTCTGGCTGAGAAGCTGGTTCAGGGAGAACGAAGAGTTTCCCTGGCCGAACGGTTCGCACCGGCCTTTACGAGGTTCGGCAGCGATCCCGAAGCCGTACGCGAGATCAGCGCGCGGCTGGCCACTGCCGAGACCATGCTCCACGCCGTGGAGTCAGAAATCGACATGACGCCTTTCGAACCTCTTTCCATCAGGGCTCCCGAGGGTGCCGTGATGGGAGATTTCTAGCAACGACCGAGGGCTCCGTTCGCCCCATTCGAGGCGAAAGGCGAAACATCGCCACGGCACCACAAACATCTGGAGATCCAAGAATGGATACCATCAACTTCGTAGCGTCGGACGACGGGAAGGCGAAGTATCCGGGCAAGCCGGAAGTGATTAACGGCAACGGCGCGGTTGCCTACGTGATGGGGCAGGTCTGCGGCGGTGTCATCGGCTATCCCATCACGCCGTCGACGGAAATCAGCGAGACGTTCGAGGCCTATCGCGCCGCGGGCGGCGTCAACGTCTTCGGCAAGCATCCGTTCTTCTATGAGCCGGAGGGCGAGCATTCGGCGCAGAGCGGCGCGCTTGGCGCTGCGCTGACCGGTGGCAAGTACGTCTCCAACGCCTCGTCCAGCCAGGGCATCCTCTACGGCCTCGAGTCCCACTACGTGACGGTCGGCAAGAAGGTCGGCGGCTTCGTTCTGCAGGTGGCGGCTCGCGTCGTCTCCAAGCACTCGCTGAACGTCATGGCCGGGCACGACGACGTTTATGCCCTGCTTCCCTCGGGCTATACGATCATGTTCGGCTCGAACCCGGAGGAGGCGGCGGACCTTGCCGCGATCTCCTATCGCACGGCGGCGCTGTCTCTGATCCCCGTCGCCAACTGCATGGACGGTTTCGCCACCAGCCACATGATGAGCGAGGCTCGCCTGCCTGAGCCCGCGCTGCTGAAGCAGTATCTCGGCGATCCCCAGAGCCGCATCAAGGCGCCGACCGTTGCTCAGGAGATCCTCTTCGGCGCCAAGGGGCGCGTCACGCAGCTGCGTCATTGGCTGATGCGCCATCGCACCGAGATCGGTGAAGCGGCGCGCGCCCAACTCGAAACCTATCTCAAGGACCATGCGGAAGCGGTGGAGACCGACAGCGCGGGCGCACTGCTGACGGCGACGCTGCCGAACGTGCCGGAATCCCTGCGCGGCCAATGGCGCCGCCAGTGGCTGAACGCCTGGGAGAAGGGCACCCGCCAGCTGGTTCCGGCACTCGTCGACGTCGACAATCCCGGCCTCACCGGCGGCGTGCAGAACCAGCCGGACTTCCAGTCCGGCGCGGTCGACCATCTCTCGCACTTCGCGGCCGATGTTCCGGCCCTGGCGCGTCAGGCGATGGCCGAATATTCGGCGCTCACCGGGCGTAGCTATACGCCGCTCAAGGCCTATCGTTGCGAGGACGCCGAGACCGTCATGGTCGGCCTCGGTTCCGTCACCGAGGACGTCGAGGCGGTGGTGGATCACCTGCGCAAGCAGGGCCGCAAGGTCGGCTCGATCTCCGTCAAGCTGCTTCAGCCGTTCCCGGAGGCTGAGCTGATTGAGGCTCTCGCCGGCAAGCGCGCCGTCACCATCCTGGAGCGCTCCGACGTCACGGCGCTGACCTCCTTCGTCACTGCCGCGCTCTTCAAGGCCCGCGCCAACGCCGACGGTGTGCGCCATCCGGGCATCAAGCCGATCGACGCGCTGCCGAAGCTCACCACCGCGATCTTCGGCCTTGGCGGCCATGACCTCCAGTCCCGGCACCTCATCGCCGGCTTCGATAACATGGACCGTGAGGCGAGCTCGCCCTTCGTCTATCTCGGCTCGCAGTTCTTCTTCAAGAATCCGAGCCCGGCGATGGCGGAGATCCAGGCCAGGCTGAAGGCGGCCTATCCGCAAACCGAGCTGATGGCGCTGGAGGCTGGCAGCAACCCGGCGCTTCTGCCCGAGGATGCCTTCCGCATCCGCTTCCACTCCGTCGGCGGTTACGGCACCATCGCCACCGGCAAGCTCCTGACGGACATTCTCGCGGGCGTTCTCGGCCTCTATTCCAAGGCCGCCCCGAAATACGGCTCGGAGAAGAGCGGTGCGCCGACCAACTACTACATCACGCTGAGCCCCGAGCCGGTGAAGATCACCAACGCGGAGATCGAGGACGTCGAGATCGTCATCTCGCCGGACCACAAGGTCTTCTCGCACACCGACCCGCTCAAGGGACTGGTGGAGGGCGGCACCTTCATTATGCAGTCGAACCTCTCGCCGATCGAGGTGTGGCGTTCGCTGCCGGCCCGCGCGCGCCAGACGATCCGGGATAAGAAGATCAAGTTCCGCATCATCGACGCGTTCGCCGTGGCGCGGCGTCATGCGCCTTCGGCCGAGCTCGAAACCCGCATGATGGGCATCGCCTTCATCGGCGCCCTGTGCGGCTCGGTCGAGCGCATCACGGCCGGCGCAGAGCAGTCGGCGATCCTCGAGAAGATCCGTCAGCAGATCAACAAGAAGTTCGGCGGCAAGGGCGATGCGGTCGTCGCCGGCAACATGGCCGTCATCCGCGAGGGCCTGGAAGCGACGCAGGTCGTTCCCTACGATGAGCCGGATTACCTCGCTGCGAGTGGCGGAACGCATCAGACGACCCACAAGGCCGGACAGTCGCTGGCGGCGCTGTGCCATGTCGATGCGCCGTTCTCGCCGACGGCCCTGTTCGACCCGGTCTACTATGACGAGACCATGCTGAAGGCCTTCAACGATGGCACGATCGGCGAATCGCCGGTGATGCCGGGCGCCGGCCTCTTCATGCCGCCGTCGAGCGGCGCCTCCAAGCAGAAGGGCCTGTTCCGGCGCACGGTTCCGCTCTTCGACGCGGAAAAGTGCACCGCCTGCCTGGAATGCACCTTGATCTGCCCCGATGCAGCCATGCCTTCGACGGTTCACGAGATCGGCGATCTGGTCTCGACCGCGGTGACCTATCTGCCGGAAGAGCGCCAGGCGGTGGTGGACCCGCATGTCGCGGCCATCGCCGAGGCGATCCGCGCGGACTACAAGGCCACACCGAAGGACAAGCCGTTCAACGTCGCCTTCGCGGCTGCTGCGGCGCCGATCGCCGAGCGCGATCCGTCTCTCGCCGCCGACCTTGAGAAGATGGAGAAGGTTCTCGCCAACTTCCCGGTCACGAAGTCCCGGCTGTTCTTCGATCAGGTCGAAAAGAAGTCGCCGGGCGAGGGCGGGTTGTTCTCGGTCGGCCTCGACCCCTCCAAGTGCAGCGGGTGCCTGGAATGCGTTTCGGTTTGCGGCGCCAACGCCCTGGTTCAGCAAGAGCAGGACGACGCTCTCCTCGAGACCCTGGAGGAGCGCTTCGAGTTCCTGATGAAGACGCCGAACACGGCCTCGCGCTTCACCGATCAGGTTTCGGGCCCCAACGCCAAGCGCCTGATCCTCGACCGCGACAACTACTACGCCACGACCGGCGGTCACGGCGCATGCCGGGGCTGCGGCGAGGCGACGGCGGTGCGGCTCGTGACCTCGGCGGGGCATGCCCTATCGAAGAAGCAGCGCAAGGCCGACGTCGTCGAGCTCGAGGATCTCCTCGGCCAGCTCGCCGACAAGCTGGCGAAGATCGGCTCCGATGAGGCTCGGCGAGGCCGCCTCGAAAGCGCCATGGCCGAGCTGGAGCGTGAGCTCTATCGGCTGGAGAGTGGCCCGACGGGCCAGGGTCCGGCCGCCTCGATCGTGGCGAACGCGACGGGCTGCTCCAGCGTCTATTCCTCGACCTTCCCCTTCACCCAATACCGGGACCCCTGGGTCAACAGCCTGTTCCAGGACACGCCGGCTTTGGCCAAGGGATTGTTCGAGGGCATGGCGGCGGGGGCCGTCGACACGGTGAAGGCGCGGCGCATCGCCGCTCTGGAACTGAGCGACGCCTATGATCCGGCCATTCACGACAAGCAGCTGAAGACGCTGGCTTGGGAAGACTTCACCGAAGAGGAGCTGGCGCGCCTGCCCAAGGTGTTCAGCATCGGCGGTGACGGCGCAACCTACGACATCGGCTTCGGCGCTCTTTCGCGGCTTCTGGCCACGAAGACCCCGATCAAGGTGCTGGTGCTGAACACCGGCGGCTACTCCAACACCGGTGGTCAGGCCTCGACCTCGAGCTTCACCGGCCAGGACGCGGACCTTGCGCGCTACGGTGCGGCCCATCCGGGCAAGACCGACTCGCGCAAGGAGCTCGGCATCATCGCCGCCTTCCACCCGAAGGTGATGGTGGTGCAGACGACGGCGGCGATGCAGGGTCACTTCCTGTCCAACGTCCTCACTGGTCTGTCGCGCACGTCCCATCCGGTGCTGTTCGACGTCTACGCTGGGTGCCAGGCGGAGAACGGTATCGCCGACGGCATCTCGGCAGAGCGCGGCAAGCTGGCGGTTCGCTGCCGCATGGCGCCGCTCTTCGTCCATGATCCGGAAGCCGGTCAGACCCTCGCCGAACGCTTCTCGCTGAAGGGCAACCCGGATGTCGATCAGGACTGGACGATGGAAGTCCTCGAATATGAGGACGAGAACGGTGAGACGCAGGAACTGGAATACCCGCTGACCCCGGCGCACTTCGCCATCGCCGAGGGACGCTTCAAGAAGCAGTTCCGCGCCAAGCCGATGGCCGACGACGTGGCGGGCGTGCCGGTGCATGAGTTCATCGACCTTTCGGCCGAGGAACAGGAAGGCAAGACGCCGTTCATCTGGCAGGTCAAGGGCCGCAAGCTCGTCCGCATCCCGGTCAGCGCGCCCATGGTCGAGCTGGTGAAGGAGCGGCGATACATCTGGCGCCTGCTTCGCTCGCTGGCGGGCGAGGAGCTCGATACCCTGGAGGAGAAGCATCGCCAGGAGGTCGACGCCCTCAAGCAGCAGTATGCGGCTTCTGCCGTGGCCGCTGAATAACCCTGACCAAAGGGACCAGAGGAAAGGGCGGCTGCCTCGCGCGGCCGCCCTTTTTGTTTGAGCGGAGCACCTTGCACGGTGTCTCGAAAGGCAAACAAAAACGCCCGGTTCGCAGGAGCCGGGCGCCGATCAGGTTGGACGAAACTCGAAGGAACGAGCCGAGGAGGGATCAGCCCTGAAGCCGCCTGGCCTCGCGAGCGAGGGTGGCGACGGCGCTCCGCAGCGCCGCGGCATCCGGTCCCGCGTGGGCGACGCTGCGCGAAGCCGTGGGAATGGCGCGGTCCGCCGCTGAGCCGAAAAGGCTCGCGATGTCGTCCAGGCTGGCACCCTGGGCACCGAGACCGGGCACGAGGAAGAGAGCCTTCGGCATCAGCGCGAGCGTGCGTTTCGCTTCCTCGCCGAGGGTCGCGCCCATCACGGCCGAGGCGGGGACTTCGCCTGGGAACGCATGGTTGACCTTCGCGATGCCGTCCGCGACGACGTCGGCGACCGGGCGGCCGCTGTGGTCGGCATTCTGCAGGCCGGCGCCTTCGGGATTGGAGGAGCGAACCACCACGAAGACCGTGCCGCCATTCGCAGCCGCCGTATCGAACAGCGGCCGGAGAGCCTCGACGCCGAGATAGGCATGCGCCGTGATGGCGTCGGCACGAAAGCCGCTGCCGGATGTTTCAAGCCAGGCGCGAGCATAGGCCGCTGTGCTGGTTCCAATATCGCCGCGCTTGACGTCGGCGATCACGAGGATGCCGCGCCGCCGCGCGTCTTCCATGACCTCGGCGAGCACCTCGAAGCCGGCGGGGCCGAAGGCCTCGAAGAAGGCGACCTGCGGCTTGACGACCGCGACGTGGCCCTCGCAGGCATCCAGCAGAGAGAGGCAGAACCGCCGCACGCCATCCGGCGTCTCATCCAGTCCCCAGGCCGCAAGGGTCGCAGGCGCAGGATCGAGCCCGACGCAAAGCGGGGAAAGATCCTTGGCAAGGCGCGACCAGCGCGCGTGAAAGGGTTCCTTGCTCGGCATGACGGCAGCTCCTTGGCGGGTGGGTGGCGCCCCATTTACCAGAGCCGGCCAGAGATGCGATAGGTTAGCCTTGCTCGATCGGCGATCAAACTCCTTGGGGCGCCGGGTGCCGAAGGCTCGGCGTTGGTGCCTTTTTCGGCTGGCCGCGTTCGTTGCCCGAATTTCGCCGACCGAATCCTCGAAGCCAGGGGCAACCCGCCCGTGACGCGCCGGTGCGTCGGAAATCGAATCGAATTTGGAGTTCATGAATGGCGAGAACGGGGCCCAAGCGCGACCTGCCGGTCGGCGAGGTTCGTCGCTATCTCGAGCCTGGGCCGATCGTCCTGATTTCTTCCCGGCTCCATGACAAGACCAACATCATGACGCTGGGTTGGCACACCATAATGGCCTTTTCGCCCTCTCTGGTCGGCCTGATGATCTCGTCGGGAAACCACAGCTTCGACCTGATTCGCACGAGCCGCGAATGCGTCATCAACCTGCCGACCACCGCTCTGACCGACGAGGCCATCGCCGTCGGCAACACATCGGGCATCGAGATCGACAAATTCGCTGAATTCGGCCTGACGGCGGAAGAGGGCGAGGAGGTCGGCGCGCCCATGATCGGCGAGTGCCACGCAAACTTCGAGTGCCGGCTCTACGACGATGCGCTCGTCAACCGGTACAACTTCTTCATCTTCGAGGTGGTGAAGGCGCATGTCGCCGAGAGCCCCAAGCATCCAAAGACGCTTCACTACACGGGTGACGGGGTCTTCATGGTGTCGGGGCGCGTCATCAGCCGCCGCTCGCAATTTCGACCAGACATGCTCGGATGATCGGGGCGTCTGTTCTGGGACAGAATGCGTCCTTGGCTCAATTTATGCCGTCCCTATGACAACGGCACGGGCGACAGATGCCGCCCGCGCCGCTTCTCGAATCGTGATTTTCGATTGGGATCAGGCGCCGTCGTTTCGCGCGACGCTGGCTCGGGCCTCGCCGAAGAAGAAGGGACGCATCCTGACGCCGAGGATGTTTCCAGCGAAGGCCGCGACAGCCCACAGCCAGCCATGCAGGCTGCCCGAGGCGATGCCGGAGAAATAGGCGCCAATATTGCAGCCATAGGCGATGCGGGCACCGTACCCCAGAAGGATGCCGCCGATAGCCGCGGCCAGGAGCGAGCGCGCGGGGATTCGGAAGTTCGGGGCGAAACGGCCGGCGAGGGAAGCGGCGAGCATCGCGCCGGCGATGATGCCGAAATCCATCACCGAGGTGACGTCGGCGAAGACGCTGCCCTGCAAGGCCGCCGCGTTGCCGGGCTTCTGCCAATAGCCCCATGCGCTGGGATCGACACCGACGAGCTGGACGGCCTTAGCGCCCCATAGGGCGAAGGCCGAGGTGATGCCCCAGGGGCGACCGGCGATCGCCAGCGTGGCGAAGTTGAGGACCGCCAGCGCCACCGCGCCGGCGAGCAGCGGCCAGGGGCCGCGAAGGTAGCGCTTCAGGCCATGGCGTGGCGCCTCAGGCGCGCTTTCGAGGGTGTTGTGGCGCCGCTTCTCGACGATCACGGTCAGCCCGGCGATCAACGCGAACAGGGCGAGCGAGACGGCGATGCCCGCAGGCGCGCCAAGCGAAACGAGGCTGTATGGCGCGAGCGAGGGCAGCGAAACCCACCAGTCGAAATGGATGGTGGCGAGCACGGAGCCGACGATGAAGAAGAACAGCGTCACCAGCATACGGGCATTGCCGCCGCCGGCGGTGAAGAGCGTGCCTGACGCGCACCCGCCGCCCAACTGCATGCCGAGGCCGAACATGAAGGCGCCGATGATCACGGAGGTGCCGAGCGGCGAAACCAGCCCCCTGACCTCGTGACCGAAGAGCATTCCCGATGCGAGGAAGGGGAAGAACAGCAGGACCGTGAGCGCGAGCAGCACCATCTGTGCCCTCAAGCCACGGCCACGGCCGTCGAGAATGAAAACGCGCCACGCCGATGTGAAGCCGAAAGACGCATGATAGAGGGCGATGCCAAGGCCGCCGCCCACCAGGAACAGCGCGCCCTTCGCCGGCCCGAAGGTCAGGACAAGCGCTATGCTTCCGAGAATAAGGACTGCGAGCGCAACGAAGCCCGAGGTTCCAAGCGGGGACGCCGGTAGACGAGTGGGAGAAGTGACGAGCGTCGACATGAGAGAGAAACTCCGTGAGATGCCGCACTATGATCGATCGCCAGCATTGGCGCGACGAAGGAAATTCTCTCTCAGTCACGAAATCCAGGTAGATCGTCGCCGATTCACGTTGTCCGGAAACAAATGTTCTTCGGATAGACGGTGGATGGCTCGGTTTCAGCCCTCGTTGCGCGCGGCGGCGCGGGCCTGTTCCCGCCGATGGGTCGCTGTCAGGAAGGCGGCATGGCTCCAGGCGAGATCCTTGGCCGAGGTTTGCCGGCCATCGGTCTGGTCGAATTGTTCCGATAGCTCGCCGGAAGGCGGGGTGAAGGCGCGTGCCGTTTTCAGGAATGCATCTCCGCGATGAAGGAACCGCTCGCTGACCTCGGGAGATGGTCGGACCACAGCACAGTCCGCAGCGACCAGGTCTTCTCCGAGGCAGCGAAGCAGGAACGGGCGGTTTGCGAGCGTGATCGGCAGGCGGGCGCCGAGACTGGTCGCAAGAGCCAGGGTGAAATGGAATTCGGCCGCTGCGAAGGTCGAGAAATAATAGGCGCCGCCGCTGAAATAGTGGTCGCCGGGGTAGCGGCCCATGGCGGGGGCGAGGGCGCCCGGACCCTCCTTGTTGATCGGATAGGCCATGGCGAAATGATCCTCCAACCTCAAGAAGGTCGCTTGAACAGAAGGATCGAGAACGCTGTGGCGGCCGTCGTCAAAATCTGAATGGAGCACGGCAAAGATCGTCGCCATGTCGAGGCACTTGCGCTCGTCCGTGCCCGAGGTGGGCAGGCGGCTGTGGTACCAGCCTTCGTCGCAGACATAGCGGGCGAGCTTATCCTCCAGCCGCTCCGCCGCCTCGTCACAGGCCGCGCTGCCCGGCTCGCCCAGCTTCGTGAACAGCACCGCCGCCACCTTGAGCGCGGCACACTGGAGCAGGTCCGTGTAATAGTGATCGCCGAGTTCTTCCTCCCAGATGTCATAGCTCGGTTCGTCGAGGTGGGAGCGGATCGCGTGAAGATCCTCCACGATGAGGTCGAGCGCCGTGGGGCGGATATCCGGTCCGATCCGATCCCACCATCGCGCGAGAGTCAAAGCGCGAGCTGCTGGGCCGTCTTTCTGCGGGCGGGCCCAGCGGGTGAAATCGAGCGTGCCATCGGCGTTGACCCGCGCCTCGCGCGAGACATCCTCTCCGTGCACCGCAGCCAGATCGGAAGGCGGGCGCAGATACTGCTGGAATTCGGGGGCCGTCGACGCCTCGCGGCTTGGAGCTTCCGCGCCGTTGAGGTGGCGAAGGTCATCATTGAAGCGGATGAAATCGGCGAAGAGAGCATTCGCTGAGGATATTTCCTCCGAAACGCGCAGCGCCTCCATGATGACGGCGGAATCGCGGAACCAGTGGAAGAAATAGTCGGGGTCGGGATCGTAATGAGCGGAGACGGGCGACGCGAGCACCGAGCCTCGCCGCGGCCGGATCGTAACGCCAAAGCCCTTGCGCTCATGCGTCAGGTCCTCGCGGGAGATCGCCCCGCGCAGCGCCGCCTCCGACACCGCTTTCTGGCGAGTGATCCAGTCCTCGATTCCGCCCTGTGCCCGATCCATCGCGGTCATGCCTCGCCGGCCCGCAGGTAAGGACTGTCGAAGCCCAGCCGGCGCAGACCGATACGCACGTCCGGGTCGCTCATGAAAAGGCGCCAGAGCAACCCGGTGCGGAAGTTCTCGATCATGCAGATGATCGGACCCTGGTCGATGGCCAGGAACGTGTCGGCCGTCCAGTCGCGGTTGTCGCAGAACGCATCGACAAAACCGTAGCGGCCGAAAATCCGCTCGCCCCGATCGCCGATGAAGTGGCGCAGTGCCGCCATCGCCTGATCCGGCGCATAAGGAAAGCTTGAAAGGGCTGCCGTCGGCGAAATCGAGCCGTTGTCGTTGTCGGGAGCATGAGCCGAGTAGCCGTCGGGATCGTCGCTCGCGGTCAGGCCCCAGCATGCCTCGCCATAGCCGCTGTGCCCGGCGGCATTATGCCGGCAATGCTCGTAATTGATCAGCGTATGGCTGACATTTTGCTTGAAATAGTCCGCATAACGGTCTGTCAAACCATGTGGATCGAGCCCGCAGAAGGAGTAATGGCTGAAGAACAACGGGCCGCCGCAGTTCATGCCGAGCGGCAGCTCGATGTCGTAATAGCGCCGCTCGTTGCGGAAGGCCGGCCCGCCGGCCCAGCCACGATGATAGACATCGGGATCGATGGCATAGGTCGGGGAGGACGCGGCCAGGACGTAGGTGATCAGGCACTCGTTCCAGCCGCGAATCTCATGATCCAGGCTCCAGCCGTTGTTCGGGCTCCAGTGCCAGGTGAGCACCTTGCGGCCG
This sequence comes from Consotaella salsifontis, assembly GCF_900167365.1. Classification (GTDB taxonomy): domain Bacteria; phylum Pseudomonadota; class Alphaproteobacteria; order Rhizobiales; family Rhizobiaceae; genus Consotaella; species Consotaella salsifontis. The sequence goes on from NZ_FUXL01000001.1 coordinate 227,839, forward strand.
TCGCGGGTGTGCCAGTTCCACTCGACTTCCCGCCAAAGATTGGTGATGCGCCCGCGCACGGCCTGTTCTGCCGGGTCGGGGCCATCGAAATAGCGGCGCGCTATCAGCAGGCCCTGAAACAGCAGCGACGTCTCGACGAGATCGGCACCGTCATCCTTGCGGAAGAAGGGGATCGTCGCGCCCGTCCGCCCGTTCATGAAGTGCGGATAGACGCCGTGGTAGCAGGTCGCCCGTTCCAGGCAGGCCAGCATCGTGTCGAGCCTTGCCAGGGCGTCTGGCCGGCTGACCCAGCCACGCTCGACCGCCACGACCAGCGCCATGACGCCGAAGCCGGAACCGCCGATCGCCACGAGATCGTCGGAAGGGTCGGGATCGACGGAATTTCGGCAGCGATCGCGCGCCAATCCGCTGGTTGGCTGCGCGCCTTCCCAGAAGAAGCGGAACGTCTCGCGCTGGACGAACTCCAGAAGGTCCTGGTCGGGCAGGGTGGACAGGGCATGAAAGTCCGGCATCTCGAATCGCTTTCGTTGAGACCGGCCAGCGTCAGCCTTCGGCTTCGGCCGGTGTCTTCCTCTTTTTCTGCTTCTGCTTGTTCCGGGCCAGCGCGGCCGGCTTTGTCGAGAAATGCCGGCCTCCGGGGTCGCGAACCAGATGCAGGGTGCGCTCGAAGAAGCTCTCCGAGTCGCTGCGGCCGATGTTGATGATGCCCGCCCGCGGCAGATCCTGCCGCATCACGTCCAGGATCGCACGGCTTCCCCGTTCCTCGAAGCTGCCCAGCGCCTGATCGATCACGATCCAACGCGGGCGGTGCAGCAGCATGCGCGCGAAGGCGACGCACTGCAGCTCTTCGTGGGACAATTCCCGATCCCAGCGCGCCCGGCGGTCGAGAGTGGCGATCAGGCGCTCAAGGCCAACCTTGCCGAGCACGGACGCAAAGTCCGCATCGGTGAAGAGTTCTGCGGTCGAGGGATAGGCGAGAATGGCGCGCAGCGTGTCCGGCGGGATGTAGGGCTGGCGGGGCATGAAGGCGATGTCGTCGCCGGCAGGCAGCCCGATCCGCCCCGAGCCCATGGGCCAAAGCTGCGCCAGGGCGCGGAAGAGATAGTGGCCGCCGAAGCCGGACTGGCCAATGACCTGCACGTGCTCACCCGGGAGAATCTCCACATGCTGCTCGTCGAGCAGCACGGTTCCGGCCGGAGAGGCGACCTTGAGGTCGTCGATGACGAGCTTGTCCTCCAGCAAGGTCGTGTACTCGATACGCTCGACCTGCGCATCCGCGACCACGTCCATGGCAACCACGGCATGCCGGAAGCTCGCGACGCGGTTGAAGGTCGCTCTCCAGTCCGCGATCGTGCTGAAATTGTCGATCGACCAGCGCAGCGCCTGCTGCACCTGATTGAAGGCGCCGACCACCATCATCAGCTGGCCGAAGGTCAGTTCCCCGCCGAAATAGCCGGGCGCCGCAACGAGAATGGGGGCGATCAGCGTGAACCAGCCGTAGCCGGTCGTGACCCAGTTCAGCCTTGTCTGCGCGAAGATGACCAGGCGCACGATTCGCAGTACGTTGCGCAGTTCCATATTGAGGCGAAGCTTCTCCTCGCCTTCGCCACGCGACAGGGTGATGTCGTCGATCTTCTCGTTGAGCCGAACCAGGGCGAAGCGAAGCTCGGCCTCCTGGGCGTAACGGGCGGTGTTGAGGCGGACGAGCGGCCGGCCGACGAGATAGCTGAACAGCGAGGCTGTGCCGGCGTAGAACAGGGCGCACCACACCATGTAGCCCGGAATCGAAAAGCTCTCTCCGGCGACATGGAAGACCACATCGCGCGACAGCACCCAAAGCACGCCGACGAAGCTGAGGAGCAGCATGCTCGCCTGGAAAAGGCCGACGGCGAGGTCTGTCGACAGCTCCGTAAGGTGGCGCGCGTCCTCGTGGATACGCTGGTCCGGATTGGCGCCTATTTCGCCCGCACCGGACAGTTTGAAGGCGCGGCCCGGCAGCAGCCACTGTTCGAAGAGTTCGTGCGTCAAACCCTCCCTCAGCCGCAGCTTCGTCATCTGGTTGAGCCAGTTCTGCGAGACGTTGAGGACCAGAAGACAGCCGGCGATGATCCCGAAGACGAGCAACTGAGTGAGGAATTGATCGAGGTCGCGCCGCGACAATGAGTCGTAGAAGGGCTGATTCCAAGCGTTCAGCCTGATCTGACCGTAGGCCGTCAGCAAGATGACGACGACCAGCCCGCTTGCGAGCACGAGGACGCGATTACGAACCCCTGAATGTTGAAAGGCTTCCAGCATCATCTTGAGCTGAAGGATGAAGCTGTTTTCGCCGTTCGGTTCGGTTTTGTCCTGGGTGCCGTCGGTCATCACGCAGAGATTCTCGCGAGACTAGTTCAGATATTTAGATAGCCGTGCGATCATGCGCCGGCCTGGAAGCGCGCCTTATTGCGTCTCTCGCTGCGAGGGCCGGCGCGCTGGATTTTCGGAGTTGGCGATGAACCGTGTCAACGCCCTTTTGTCCGCAATGACGATCGAAGAAAAGATCGGACAGCTTACGATGGTCACGGCCGGCTGGGCCGTGACAGGGCCGGTGCTCGCCGGCGACCCGCGCGAAGGCGTGCGTGCGGGGCGCATCGGGAGCCTGCTCAATCTCTGGGGACGCGACGTCGTCGACGATATTCAGCGACTCGCCGTGGAAGAGAGCCGGATGGGCATTCCGCTTCTCCTCGGCTTCGACGTCGTGCATGGCCACCGCACGGTGTTTCCGATTCCACTGGGCGAGGCCGCGGCCTTCGATCCCGATCTGTGGGAGAAAACCGCTGCCGCCGCGGCGGCAGAAGCCGGCGCTGACGGTCTGACCATGACGTTCGCGCCGATGATCGACGTCGCGCGCGATCCGCGTTGGGGGCGCATCGCCGAGGGGCCGGGAGAAGATCCGCTCGTGGCCAGCCGCATGGCGGTCGCCAAGGTGCAGGGCTTCCAGGGGAAGTCGCTGGCCAGCGTGGATCGCGTGGCCGCGACTGCGAAGCATTTCTGTGCCTATGGCGCCGCCACGGCGGGGCGCGACTACGCCTCGGTCGATATCGCCGAGCGCACTCTGGCGGAGGTTTATCTGCCGCCCTTCGAGGCTGCCGTCCGGGCGGGTGCCGCCGCCATCATGCCGTCGTTCAACGATATCGCCGGCGTGCCGATGACGGTTCATGTCCCGCTGCTGCGCGAGTGGCTGCGAGACCGGACCGGCTTCGATGGGGTGCTGGTCAGCGATTACACCGCGATCCCCGAGCTCTTGAAGCACGGCGTCGCCGCCGATCTGGTCGAGGCGGCCGCGCTCGCGCTGAAGGCGGGCGTCGATATCGACATGATGGGCTTTGCCTATGAGAAAGGTCTCGTCCCCGCGTTGGAGCGTGGCCTGATCGAGGAAAAACACATCAACGAATCGGTGCTCCGCGTCCTCGTCCTCAAGGAGCGTCTGGGCCTGCTTGACGATCCTTATCGGCATGGGACGCCCCGGTCGAGCGGCCAGCCCATTCCGGACCGGACAGCCCTGGCGCGCGAGGCGGCGCGCCGCTCGATGGTGCTGTTGAAGAACGATGGCGGGACGCTGCCGTTGTCCTCCGGGCTCGCCAGCATTGCTGTGGTCGGGCCGCTTGCCGAGGCGCGAGGAGACATGCGCGGCCCATGGTCGGCGGCGGGGCGCGATACCGATCCCGTGACCATCGTCGAGGGGCTGCGCGCGGCGCTTCCCGGCTGCCGGATCAGCACGGCTCCCGGCGTGGCGGTCGACGATCCGGACACAAAGGGCATTGCCGCCGCCGTCGAACTTTGTAGCAGGGCCGAAGCCGTCGTCCTCTGCCTCGGCGAGACCGCGACAATGAGCGGCGAAGCGGCCAGTCGCGCCGATCCCTGCATTCCAGGACGGCAGCGCGAGTTGGCGGAGGCCATCCTCGGGACTGGCCGCCCTGTCGTCGTGCTGCTGTCGTCGGGACGTCCCCTGGTCGCGCCCTGGCTGTTCGAGCGGGCCGACTGTGTGGTGGCGACCTGGTTTCTCGGCACCGAGGCAGGCCACGCGATCGCGGACGTCATCACCGGCAAGGCGGAGCCGACGGGCCGGCTCCCGGTGACATGGCCGCGCGCCGAGGGCCAGATCCCCATTTTCTACGGACAGCGTCCCTCGGGGCGCCCGTCCAACCCCGCCGACCATTACACAAGCAAATATCTGGATGTACCCGTGGAGCCGCAGTTCGCCTTCGGGCACGGCTGTTCCTATGGTCGGATCGACGTTGCGGCTGTGAGGGCGTCGCCGTCACACTTACGGGCAGACGGGCGGATTAGCGTTGAAGTCGACCTCACGAATGACGGCGAGCGGGCGAGCGAGACCACGGTGTTCGTTTTCATTCGCGATCCCGTGGCGAGCATCGCGCGACCCGTTCTGGAGCTCAAGGACTTCAAGCGAGCGGCACTGGACATCGGGCAGCGCCTGACGCTGCGCTTCGAGCTCAAGGCTGACGATCTTGCGTTCCTTGGGCACGACCTCGCGCCATGCCTGGAGCCGGGCGTGTTCGAGATCGCCGTGGGACAGAGCGCCGACCCGGTCCATCTGACGCGGACGACCGTCTGCCTCGACGGATAGGCGTGAGACGGGACGCGCAGGATCAGGCGGAGCTGCGCATCACTAGGCGCGCGGGAAACAGCGTCGAGCTGCCGGGCGTCACGGCTTTGGCGGAGGCGCTGCCGTCTTCGTTCTCGGTCGTCGCTTCCAGCAGGAGGTTGAGGCTGGTCGAGGCGATGGCGGCAAAATCCTGCGCCACTGTCGTCAGGGCCGGGCAGGAATAGTGGCTCAAGGGGTGGTCGTCGTGTCCGGCGACCCTGAGATCGGCCTCTGGGCCGCGCCCGATCTTCAGGCCATTCTGGCAGGCCGCCGCCATGACGCCAAACGCGATGCGGTCATTGGCGCACATCACGGTGCGCGTCGGAAAGCCGCCGGATGCAATCTGGCGGCTTGCTTCGGTGAAGCCGATTTCCTCGAAGCTCCAGTTCGCTGCGGTGGTCGTGATGATGCGCGCCTCCTGTCCCGCCTGGGCCATCGCCCGGGCATAGGCCTCGCGCCGCTCGACGGCGTTGGTCGTCACCTCGGGCATATCCATGTAGCAGGGCACCTCGCCGGTCCGGCACAGATAGTCGACCATCAACGCGATGCTTTGCTCGTTGTCGGTGCCGACGAACGGCGCGTCGACATCAATTCTGGAGTCGAGAAGAACGAGTTCGATTCGATCGTTCAGATTTCGGATGAGATCGACGTCGGTCTTGTAGCCGAGCGGCGCGACGATCGCGCCGGCGAGGTTCAACGACAGGAGGGTCTCGAATGCGGCGGTCTCGATGGCCTCCTCGCCATGCGAGCTGAGGACGATCGCCCAATAGCCTTCCTCGATGCACCGCAGTTCGATGCGCCGGACGATCTCCGCGAAGAACGGGTCGACCAGATGGGGCACGACGATCCCGATCGTCTTCGGTTTGCGACGGTTGAGGTTCTGCGCGAAGCGGTTGGGGCGGTAGTCGTATTGCTCAAGCGCCTCTTCGATCTGCCGCCGGGTGTTGTCGCGAACCGAACGGGGGTCCGAGAAATACTTGGCCACGGTCGGCCTCGACAAACCGCTGGCGGTGGCAAAGTCGCTCATCGTCCTGATCTTCTTTGCCATGGCCAGTTCGCCTTCGTCTGCTCGTCTCGAGAGGTACGATGCCGCGCCATTACGGACGCTCATCGCGGCTCAGTCAACAAAAATTATCACGTGCAAAGAATCAAGTTGACGCGTGAAATGTCATGAGGGATATATTCAGCATGGAAAGCGGCGGGAAGTCGGGTTCGCCCTGATTGGCCGACTTTCCGGGCACCGGAGGAGGTTCATCTCGCATCCGAGAGGGATGACCCGACCGGCGCTGAGGGAGGAGGGCGCATGCAGAAAGTCGTCACGATCGGCGAAATCGTCGTCGAGATCATGGCTTCCGAGCCCGGCGTCGGGTTTCTGGAGCCTTTGACCCTCAAAGGTCCTTTCCCCTCTGGTGCGCCGGCGATCTTCATCGACCAGGTCGCGCGCCTCGGCCAGCCCTGCGGCATTGTCAGCTGCGTCGGCAACGACGATTTCGGCCGGCTCAATGTCAATCGGCTCAAGGCCGACGGGGTGGATGTGTCCGCAATCCGGGTCATTCCCGAGTTTGCCACCGGCAGCGCCTTCGTGCGCTACCGCGAGGACGGCAATCGTGACTTCGTCTTCAACATCAAGCAGAGCGCCAACGGTCAGATTGGTCCCGCACCCGAGGTCGACGCGCTGCTGGCCAGTGCCGATTGTCTGCACGTCATGGGCTCGGCCTTGTTCTGCGAAGGGGTCGTCTCGCTGACTCTTCAGGCGATCGACGCCATCAAGGCCGAGCACGGCCTGATAAGTTTCGACCCCAATTTGCGCAAGGAAATGCTCGATCTGCCGGGCATGCGGCAGGCGATGGAGTCGATCCTCGAGCGGGCCGACCTGTTCCTGCCCAGCGGGCCGGAGCTTAATCTTTTGACGCAAGCCAAGGACGAGGCCGGCGCCATTGCCGAACTTTTGGCGAGCGGGGTCAAGGCGGTGGTCCTTAAGTGCGGCGCGCATGGCGCCAGCTATTTCGATGCTCAAGGTCGTATCGATCAGGCGGCCTTTCCGGTGGAAGAGATCGACCCCACCGGCGCCGGAGATTGTTTCGGCGGTGCTTTTGTCACAGCATGGCTGAGGGGGGAGAAGCCGGCCGACGCGCTTCGCCTTGCGGCGGGCGCTGGAGCGCTGGCCGTGACCCGAAAAGGGCCGATGGAAGGCACCTCGACGCGGGCGGAGATCGACGCGTTCTTGAGCCGCCAGGGTGCATCCGATCCCGTGGCCTGACGTAATTTCCTGACCGGCGAACGGCCGCGAAAGGGTGGCCTGCCGGTCTAGCCCAAGGAGGGGCGGGGATGGCAGCGATATCGAGTTTGGGCGAAGCAATCCTGACACATCGGCTCAACGGCCAGGAGGTCCACGAGATCATCCTGACGAATCCCGCCGGTGCGCGCGCCTCGATCCTTTCGTGGGGCGCCGTGGTGCGGGATCTTCTGGTTCCGCTGAAGGGCGGGACGCTGCGTCGCGTCGTGCTCGGTTATGCGGACATCAGCCAGTATGGCGAGAACGGCCCGCATCTCGGCACGGTCTGTGGCCGCGTCTGCAATCGCATCGCCCACGGACGTTTCACGCTCGACGGCAAGGACTATCAACTACCGGTGAACGGCGCGGGCGACGTGCACCTGCATGGCGGTCCGAAGGGCTTCACATTGCGCAACTGGGAGGTGGTCGAAGCTTCTGGTGATACCGTTCTGCTGCGGATCGTCTCGCCGGACGGCGAGGAAGGCTATCCCGGCACGGTCACTGTCACCTGCCGCTATACGCTCACCGGTGACAATACTCTGCGTATGGAGCTCGAAGGCGCGAGCGATGCGGCGACGCTCCTCAATATGACCAACCACAGCTATTTTACCCTGGCCGAGGGCGCTGTGGCCCAGGATCATTGGCTGGAGGTCGTCTCCGACCTTTACACGCCGACGCGGCCGAACCTGATCCCGACCGGCGAAGTGCTGCGGGTCGACGACAGCCGCTATGATTTCCGCGAGTTGCGCCGGCTCGGCGACAATTTCGAGGCCAATTTTGTGCTTCGCGGGGCCCGCGGCGCCGTCGTGCCTGTCGCGCGCCTGGCTTCTCCTGCGCGCGACCTCGAGATGGAAGTGGCGACCGATCAGCCGGGGCTGCTTCTCTACACCGCCGCCGGCCTCCGTGAAGGAGCCGGAACCGATGGCCAGCGCCTGGGGCCTAGTCTCGGAATTTGTCTCGAGGCCGCCGGGTTCTGCGACTCAGTGAACTGGCGGCACTTCCCGTCGCCGATTTTGCGTCCCGGCGAGACCTATCGCAACACCTGCGAGTATCGCTTTCGGGCGCTGTGACAAGCCTGGGGAGACACACAGCCTGGGAAGACCAATGACGGCGGGCCGGGTGCTCGCCGGTTCTGACCGGCCACTCAACAGATGGCCCCATGAGGAGGAATGACATGAAGCTCGAAGGAAAAGCAGCTCTCATTACCGGCGCGGCTCGCGGCATCGGCAAGGCCTTCGCCGAAGCCTACATCAGGGAAGGCGCGACCGTCTGCATCGCCGACATCAATGAGGAAGGCGCCAAGGCGACGGCCGCCGAGCTAGGCCCGAAGGCGTTCCCGCTGTTCATGGACGTCAGCAAGCAGGACTCGATCGAAAACGCCATCAGGACGATGGAAGAGAAGTGCGGCGGGATCGACATCCTGATCAACAACGCCGCCATCTTCCACATGGCCCCGATCACGGAGATCACGCGCGAGGACTACCAGAGGGTCTTCGACGTCAATCTGGCGAGCGTGATCTTTACCACCGAGGCGGCGGCCAATTCGATGATCAAGCGCGGGAAGGGCGGCAAGATCATCAACATGTCGAGCCAGGCCGGCCGTCGCGGCGAGGCCTTGGTCACGCTCTATTGCGCCACCAAGGCCGCGATCATCTCGATCACCCAGTCCTCGGCGCTGCACCTGATCAAATACGGCATCAACGTCAACGCGATCGCTCCGGGCGTCGTCAATGACGAACATTGGGACGGCGTCGACGCCGCGTTCGCCAAGGCCGAGGGGCTGAAGCCGGGTGAAAAGAAGGCGATGGTCGACAAGGCCGTGCCATTCGGACGCATGGCGAAGCCCGAGGAACTGGCGCCGATGGCGGTGTTCCTGGCCTCCGATGACGCGAACTACATTCTCGCCCAGTGCTACAATGTCGACGGCGGTCAGTGGATGAGCTGACGACCTTCGGGTCGACCGGCGGCGCGATTTGCTCGTGCCGCCGGACCGGAAGCCTGCTCCAGGACTGCTTGTAATAACCAAGGCGCCGGCAACAGCTCGATCCCGATGGACGGCTGATCCGTTCCGCGCGCCTCAGTTTTTGCGATCCTACTAAAACGTCACAGTACTACGTTTTAGCTTGCGATAATCGAATGGCCATGGTACCCCTGAGAACACATCGCGGAGGATGGAACGGCCGGAGGACCTGACTGAGGTTGGGAGGCCTTCCGACAGGAGCGTTCCTTCAAATCAATCAAAAACGTGTCGGCGGGATGCCTGCCGCACGGCGACGCCTGGCGCCATTCGGAGCGCCGGCACCAATTGCGCTGCCTGAAATTGAGCGGCACCCGCGAGGGCGGGAGAGGTGCGAGGAAACCGATGAAAAGCTTCAACTATTATCAACCGACGCGCTTGCTCTTCGGGTCGGGCCGGCGTTCGGAAGCCGGGGCCGCGGCGAAGACGCTGGCGGACAGCGCCTTGTTTGTCGTCGATCCAGTTCTTCTGAAGGTCGCCGCCGACAAGGTGGAGGATGTTCAAAAGTCGCTCAGCGAAGCGGGCGTACGGGCCGTGACCTTTAGCGACGTCGTTCCCAACCCGACGCTCGACGCGATTCAGCGCGGGGCCGAGATCGCCAAGTCCGAGGGGGTGAAAGCCGTGATCGGCATGGGTGGCGGTAGCGCCATCGACACCGCCAAAGCTATTGCCGTCGCCGCGACCCATCCCGGCACTGCATGGGACTATCTCTATTTCAAGAAGGCGCCGACCTCCGCCACGCTTCCCATCATGGCGATCAACACCACCTCGGGCACCGGCACACAGACCTCAAAGGTGTCGGTCTTCACCAACACCGAGGAGAGCTGCAAGTCGGCGATGTGGAACGACAATCTGCTCTGCCGCATCGCGATCATCGATCCGGAGCTCATGCTGAGCCTGCCTACGGGCGTTACCGCCTCGACGGGTTTCGACATCTTCACCCACACCTTTGAATCCTACATCAACACCGGAGCCTCGGAAGCCGTCGATGCCATAGCGCTCGACGCGATTGCGCGGGTGCTGCGCTCGCTGCCGGTCGCGGTGGTCAACGGTTCGAACCTCTCCGCGCGGGAGGATCTCGCCTGGGCCGATACGCTGGCCGGGCAGTGCCTTGCCAATGTCGGCACGACTCTTCCTCACGCCGCCGGTCAGCCGATCAGCGGACACTTTCCTAAGGTGAGCCACGGGGAGTCCCTTGCGGTGATCTATCCGGCCTTTGCCGAGTTCACTTGGCGCGGTGCCGTGGGCAAGTTCGCGAAGGTGGCGCGCATGTTCAATCCGGCCTTGTCGACCGCCTCGGAAGAGGTGGCGGCGCAGTCGCTGGAGCTTGAGATCGAGCGCTTCCTCAAGATGATCGGGCTTTACCGCCGTCTCGACGATTTCGGTATCACGCCTGCCGATATTCCGCCGATCCTCGCCCACGCCATGGAGTTTCCGGACAGCCAGGGCAACCCGATCGTCCCGAGCGAGGAGGATATGCGGCAGATCTACATGAAGAGCTTCCGCAAAGCCTAGAGCGCGGCGCGCGTGGGTATGACCTGCGAGGGAGGTGCCGCGCCGAGAGGCGAGCCGTCCGGGAGGGATGGCGGTTTAGAGCGATCGCGATTCGTCCCGGGCGGAGATGATGAGGCTCGCTAGCGCCTGCGCGATGAGCGCTCCACGATGACGCGGTTCCTTCGCCGAGGGCGGAGGGGCCGGATGCGAAACGATCGATGTGGGAGGCATGGATGTCTGCAGTGATCAGCGGGCAAGCCGCGCGAATTCCTGAGGGAGAGGTCGCCGACCCGATCCTCAAGGCCCGCGGCGTGGTCAAGCGGTTCCCCGGCGTGCTGGCGCTCAACAACATCCAGCTCGAATTGCGGCGCGGCGAGGTGCATGCGCTGTGTGGGGAGAATGGGGCGGGCAAGTCGACCTTGATGAAGGTCGTCACCGGCCAGCTTCAGCCGGACGAGGGCGAAGTCACCTACAAAGGGCAACCGGTTCACTTCGACACGCTCCAGGACAGCGAGGCCGCCGGTATCACGATGATCCACCAGGAGCTGAACCTGGTGCCGCACCTCACCGTTGCCGAGAATATCTTCCTGGCGCGCGAGCCGAAAAAGGGCTGGTTCGTTGACCGCAAGAAGATGGAGGCCGACGCACAGATCTTTCTCGATCGCCTGAAGGTCAACATCAAGGCGTCGGACCTCGTGCTCTCCCTTTCGGTCGCGCGCCAGCAGATGGTGGAGATCGCCAAGGCACTCTCGCTCAATGCCGAAGTGCTGATCATGGACGAACCAACGTCTGCGCTCACCGAGTCCGAGATCGACCAGCTTTTCGCGATCATTCACGAGCTGAAGCGCCAGGGCGTCGCCATCGCCTATATCTCGCATCGTCTGCAGGAGCTCGGGCGCATCGTCGATCGTGTCACCGTAATGCGAGACGGTGGCTACGTCTGGACCAAGCCTTTCGACGAAGTGACGGTGGACGATATCGTCGCCGCCATGGTCGGGCGCTCGCTCGAACAGCAGTTCCCCGAGCGCGTGTCCACACCGACGGACGAGCTCATCTTCGAGGTCAGGAACCTGTCCGGCGTCAGGAATTGCAGGAACGTCAATTTCACGCTCCGGCGCGGCGAAATCCTCGGCTTTGCCGGACTGATGGGCGCCGGGCGCACCGAAACCGCGCGCGCCATCTTCGGCGCTGATCCCAAGACGGGCGGCGAGGTGCTGCTGGAAGGTGAGGAAATCACCATCGCAAGCCCAGTGGACGCGATCAAGGCGGGCATCGCCTATCTGGCAGAGGACCGCAAGCTGAACGGCCTGTCGGTCAAGATGACCGTCAAGGAGAACATCACGATGGCCAATATCGAGGCTGTCGTCCGGCATGGACTGATCGACAAGGCCGCCGAGGCGCAGGCCGCCCGCCAGTCCATCGCCAAGCTCGGAATCAAGACGCCGTCGATCGATCAGGTGGTCCGCAATCTATCGGGCGGTAACCAACAGAAGGTCGTTATCGGCAAGTGGCTGTTTCGCGAGAGCCGTGTGCTCTTCTTCGACGAGCCGACACGCGGCATCGATGTAGGCGCGAAGTTCGCGATCTACCAATTGCTCGATCAGTTGGCGAGCGAGGGCATCGGCGTCGTGATGATTACCTCGGAGCTTCCGGAAATACTGGGAATGACCGACCGCGTCGTGGTTTTCCACGAAGGGGAGGTGTCGGGAATTCTGGAAACCAGGAAGACCGACCAGGAAGAGATCATGCAGTACGCCTCCGGCGTCAAACGCATGAGCCTGTGAAGAAAAACGCTGGAGGAGAACGAAAATGGCCAGTCTCGACTCGGCGATCGCGCATGAAAAAAGGTCCATCGACCGGAAGGCGATCATCCAGAAATTTGCCGCTCTCGCCGGCCTCGTGCTGCTGGTGATCGCATTCTCGCTGACGAGCGGCGCGTTCTTGACCATGAGCAACGTGGTCACGATCGCGCTTCAGACGTCGACCATCGCGTTCATCGGCATCGGCGCCACTGTCACGATCATCACCGCCGGCATCGACCTCAGCCTCGGCTCGGTCCTGGCGTTAGCCGGCGTCGTGGCCGCGATGGCCGCTCAAATGGGAGTGCCGGTACCGCTCGCGTTCCTCATCGGGGTGGCGACCGGCGGCGTGTGCGGGGTCTTCAACGGGCTGGTCATCACGCGGCTGAAGCTGCCGCCCTTCATCGCTACGCTCGGCATGATGATGATCGCGCGCGGCGTTGCGCTGCAAATCACGGGCGCGCGGCCGGTGTCGGGGCTTCCGTCCAGCTTTGGAACGCTGGGCAACGACTCGCTGTGGCGGGTCCTGACTGAAACGGCCAACGGCTTCCCGAAGATCGTGTTTCCGGGAATTCCTTATCCCGTGATCCTGATGGCCGTGCTTGCGATCATCATGGCGGTAGTGCTGCGTAAGACCCCCTTCGGCCGCCATCTCTATTCCATCGGCTCCAACGAGGAAGCGGCGCGCCTCTCCGGCGTGAAGATCACCAAGGTCAAGATCGGAGCCTATGTCCTGTCCGGGCTGATGGCGGGCGTGGCAGGCATTGTTCTGATGTCGCGTCTCGTGACCGGGCAGCCGAACGAGGGTGTTGCTTACGAGCTTGATGCCATCGCGGCGGCTGTCATCGGCGGCACTTCGCTCGCCGGCGGGGTCGGCACCATCTCGGGAACGATCATCGGCGCCTTCATCATCGGCATTCTTCGCAACGGGCTGAACATGAACGGCGTGTCGAGCTTCACGCAGATGATCATCATCGGACTCGTCATCATTGGCACGGTCTGGATCGACCAGCTTCGTAACCGACGCTGAGGTGCAAGGGGCGGGGTGCATCAGCTCTGAAAGAGTGCCCGGCGCGGTGGAATGCGCTGGCGCCCTCAAGTCCACCGAAACAGCCGGCCGGATCGGCTCCGCCGCTCACCAAACAAGAGGACCGCGCGCCCATGCCTGCGCGCTCCGTATGACAGATCGGGTCAGCCATTCGGCCGGACCGAGAACTCGACCAAAGGAGGAAAGGAGAGTTCCATGAAGACTTTGCTGATCAGCTTGATGGCCGCAACCGCGATGATGGCTTCCGCGCCAGCATGGGCCCAGAGCAACGAAATCGCGGTCATCGTCAAGACGGCCAACTCCAACTTCTGGCAGAACGTCAACAAGGGCGCCGAGGCGGCGCTCAAGGACTTGCCGGACTACACGATGACCTTCCAGGGACCGGCGGCCGAATCCAATGTGGCCGATCAGGTCAACATGGTGGAGAACGCGGTCAATCGCCACGTGGCAGGCATCGTCCTCGCGCCGTCCGATCCCGACGCGCTGATCCCCTCGATCAAGAAGGCTTGGGAAAACGCCATCCCCGTCGTTCTGATCGACAGCGGCCTGTCGGAGGAGGGCAGCAAATATTACCAGTCGTTCCTGTCCACCGACAACAAGGCGGCCGGCGAGCTGTGCGCCAAGGAAATGATCGAGCGCATGGGCAAGGAGGGCAAGGTCGCGATCATGTCCTATGTCCCCGGCGTCGGTTCGGAGATCGGGCGCGTCGGCGGGTTTACCGATTATATCAAGCAGAACTCGAACATCGAGATCGTCGGACCGCTCTATTCGCAGTCCCTCATGGCAACCGCGCTGAACCAGACGGTCGACACCCTGGCGGCTAACCCCGATCTGAAGGGCATCTTCGGCGCCAACGAGCCCACAGCGGCAGGCATGGGGCGGGCCATCGAACAGGCCGGCAAGGCCGGACAACTGACGGCGATCGGCTTCGACGGCAATCAGGACCTGCAGAACTTCGTGCGCAACGGCACATTGGATGGCATCGCCGTGCAGGGCTCGTTCCAGATGGGCGAACTCGGCATCCAGACCGTCGCGAAAGTCATCGCCGGCGACAAGGTCGAGAAGTTCATTGACACGGGCGTTGTCTTCGTCACGAAAGAGAATATCGATAAGCCGGAAGCAAAGAACGTCCTCTACTAAGGGCGGATGAATGGCTTGCCCGAGGGAACTGAGCCTTCGGGCAAGTTGCGAGACTGACGAGCTCTGTCGCGCGAGCCGACATGAGCAGATCGGACGAATGGCGTTTAACGGCTCGCTAGATGTGTCCGCCTGCCGAGAGGCTGGTGACGCGCGCCATGCGCCAAGGTGGCGCTGCCTTGCCGATGATAGAGACGACGATGAAATCCCTTCAGCTTTACCGCGACACCTTGGAATCCAACCGGGCTGGCAAAGGCGGGGCCGTGGCCTCGATTTGCTCGGCGCACCCTTATGTCCTGCGAGCGCTGTTCCGCTCGGCGCGTGAGCGCGAGACCGTGACACTAGTGGAATCCACCTCCAACCAGGTGGATCAGTATGGCGGATACACCGGCATGAAGCCGGCGGATTTCGTTCGGCTCGTCCGCGAGATCGCCGACGAGGAAGGTTTTCCGCAGGAGCGGCTGCTTCTGGGGGGCGATCATCTCGGCCCCAACTCCTGGCGCGCCGAAGGCTCTGTTGCGGCGATGGAGAAGACGCGGGCATTGGTGGAAGCCTACGTCAAGGCGGGCTATCGCAAGATCCATCTCGACGCCTCCTTCGTCTGCGCGGATGATAAAGCGCCCCTGACCGACGAGATCGTCGCCGAGCGTGCCGCCGAGATGGCGAAAGTCGCCGAAGCGAGTTGGGACGGCGAGCCGCCGCTCTACATTGTCGGCACCGAGGTGCCGACGCCGGGCGGCGCGCTCGATGACGAGGAAATGCACGTCACCGGTCTGGAGGATGTGCGCAAGACCTTGGAAACGTTTCAGGCCGCGTTTCGGCGCCACGGGCTCGATGCGGCGTGGGAGCGCGTCACGGGGCTCGTCGTCCAGCCGGGCGTCGAGTTCGGCGACGGGATGGTGCATGACTATGCCGGCGCGCCGGATCTGTCCCTGACCATCCTGGACTACCCTGGAATGGTCTTCGAGGCCCATTCCACCGACTATCAGACGCCCGAGAACCTCAGCCGCCTCGTTCGCGACCATTTTGGCATCCTCAAGGTCGGGCCTTGGCTGACCTACGCGGTGCGCGAAGGATTGATGGCGCTGGAGTTGATGGAACGGGAGTCGAAGCCGGCTGAGCCGTCCCATTTCCGCGATGTCCTGACCCGCGTCATGAAGGAAAATCCGAAGCACTGGAAATCCTATTACACGGGCGATCAGGCCGAGATCGACCATAAGCTGATCTACAGCTATTCCGATCGCGCCCGCTATTACCTGCCACACCCCGGCGTGAAGGCAGCCATCGGGCGGCTGATCCAGAATCTTCCGGCCCTGGTGCCGGAGCCCTTGCTCAGCCAGTACCTGCCGGCCCAGTATCGCGCCGTGCGCGCGGGCCATTTGAAGGCGGCGCCGGTTGACCTGGTGATCTCGCATGTCAGTGAGGTCATCGACTTCTATCTCGACGCCTAAAGGAGCTTGTTCCGTGCTTCGCAATATTTCTCCGCTGCTTTCGCCGGATCTCCTCGTTGCCCTCTACCGCATGGGGCATGGCGACGAGATCGTCCTGGCCGACGCGCATTTCCCGGCCGACAGCGTCAACACCCGCGTCATCCGCGCCGACGGTCTGTCCATCGCGCCGCTGATCGATGCGATCCTGCCGCTTTTCGTGCTGGACACCTATGTTACCGACCCCCTCGTGATGATGTCGGCGGCTTCCGGCGACAGCCTCGACCCCGAAATGTTGAAAGGCTACCGTTCGGCCATCGGGAAGCACGCTCCGGATGCGCCGGACATCCAGTTCATCGAGCGCTTTGCCTTCTATGATCGAGCCCGCAGCGCCTATGCCGTCGTCTTGACCGGAGAAACGGCGAAGTACGGCAACATCATTCTGAAGAAGGGTGTCACCCCGGCGGAGTGACGCGGAAGGGGCGGAGTGCTGCGGCTATCCGCTGTCCGCCTCACTCCAGATTGCCGGTTCCTGCTGCAAGAGCGTGAAAGGGCTGCATTTTGACGGCCTCTTGCGCTACGGCATTCTACTCGATCGATGATAGTTTGGCTTTAGAGGACTTCCGTGTCCGCTTCGCGGAAGGCATGGGATGCGCCGCCCGGACGAAGTGGAATCGGTCGTGGGATGTCGTGCTTTGAAAGGACCGGGACCGCGATGCGGGAGAAAAAGAGCAATACCCAGGGTGCCAGACCCGTTTCCATCCGGGGCATCGCCGGCATCACTGGGTTCTCCACGACGACAGTCAGTCTCGTGCTCAATGGGCGCGCGGAAAACTTCAACATCTCGAACGAGACGCGAGATCTTATCCTGGCGAAGGCCAAGGAGCTAAACTATCAGCCGAATCTCCATGCTCGCAATCTTCGGAGCGGGCGAAGCGACATCCTTGGACTGACGGTGCCGACCCTGCGCAATCCCTTCTTCGGGGAATTGGCCGAAGCCTTCGAGGCGCGGGCGAGGGCTGAGGGCAAACTGGCGCTGATCTACGTGACCCAGTATGAGCGCGCCGAGGAACTGGGCGCGATCCGCTATTTCCTCTCCCAGCAGGCCGACTGCATCTTCGTGGCGAACCCTATGGGAGCGGAGGAGATCGCCGCGCTTTGCGAGCGCGGCAGCACGCGCCAGATCTTCATCGACGCCGAGGCCGAAGGCCGGACGACGGTCAGCACGGATAACCTCAAGGCGGCGGAGGAACTGACGCGGGCTACAATGGCCTCGATGGTGCGGGAGGGACGGCGCGGGCGCATCTACTTCTTCGGCGGCATGGCGGACCATCAGGTGACACGTCTTCGCCTGGAAGGTTTCAAGGCGGCCCTTGCCGAGGCGGGACTGCCCTTTTCGCCGTCGCAGGTCATCTGGTCTCCGTTCAACGCCGAAGAATCCTACGAGATCATCCGGGACCATATTCGGTCGAGCGGCGACATCGCGGGCATGTTCGTCAACTCCATCGTGCCGATGGAGGGGCTCATCCGATACTTCCCAGAGAACCCCGAGGTCTGCGGCGCGATCCACTACGGCGTCTTCGACAGCTCCCCCTATTTGCGGCTGCTCACCAATCTGAGGATCGCGAGCGTCAAGCAAGATTCCAGGGGCATCATGGGCGCGGCCTTCGATCTGTTCAGGTCCGGCGCGTCCGGAAAAGAGGGCGTGGCCATCAACGTCCCTTATGAGCTTATCGCGCCGGTCGCCGGCGGCGCCAGCCAGCCAGCCGGCGAGCATTCCTGACCGCTCGGACGCTCGGCGGACGCCGAGCAATACCGTAGCTAGAGGACGCCGCGCCCGATCCCGCCCATGGCCGATAGGTGACGGAGCCTAAGCAAGGGCGGCCACCGTTTCCGAGCCTTCCGATTTCCCGATGAGACGCGATCTCGTTGGGGGCGCGCTGGCCACCACGCGTCCCGAGAGATCGTCGTTGACAGCATGACAAATGCGATGCTAGACCAATGCACACGTGAGCATTGCTGCTTTTGCGCGCTGTGACCGGCGCATGGCTGCTCATGGGCAATGGGAAAAAGCGGTAGGGCAGCCGTCCATCGATGGGCGAGTTGTGGCTTTCGGAGGAGTTGGAATGGCCGACGGGTTCGTCGATCTTGCTGCTGACGAAGATGCGGCACGGCTTGTCCTGGAGCGCATGGGCCTACTGGAGCGCGCCGAAGCTTTCTCCGTGGAACCGCTTGCGGGTGGGGTCTCCTCAAACGTCCTAAAGATATCTCGCCGTGGCGAAACGTTTTGCCTAAAGCAAGCCCTGCCGAAGCTGAAGGTCTCCAAGGATTGGCAGGCGCCGATTGAGCGCGTTTTCAGCGAGATCGATTGGCTGACCGTTGCGGGCGCCATCGTGCCGGAGGCAGTTCCCGCCATCCGGGGCATCGATCGAGAGACCGGCTGCTTTGCTATGGATTTTCTGCCGGCGGAGGACCATGCCAACTGGAAGACGCTGCTTCTTGCCGGCACACTGGACATGGGGTTCGCCAACAGCGTCGGGCGCGTGTTGGGGTGCATTCATCAAGCGACAGCAAACGATGCCGGCTTGGCGGCGCAGTTTGCCAACGACGCCAATTTCGATGCGCTGCGCCTCGATCCCTATCTCGGAGAAACGGAGCGCCAGAACCCGGATCTCGCCGACGAGATCAAGGCGGTCAGGCTGCGGACGCGCGAAACCCGGCGCGCCTTGGTTCACGGCGATGTCAGCCCGAAGAACATTCTGAGCGGTCCCCGTGGCCCGGTGCTTCTGGATGCCGAGTGCGCTTGGTACGGCGATCCGGCCTTCGACCTTGCCTTCTGCCTCAACCATCTGCTGCTGAAGAGTGTGCGCGATCCGGCGCGTGCTGAGGCTCTGCTTCAGTTGTTTGACGCTTTTGTCGCCGCCTATTTCAGCGAAGTTTCGTTCGAGCCGGCTCCCGAATTGGAGAAGCGCACGGCACATCTGCTGGCCTGCCTGCTTCTGGCGCGCGTCGATGGCAAATCGCCGGTCGAGTATCTCGACGACGACCAGCGCGCGAGGCTGCGGAGCTTGGCCCGCGAGCTTGTGCGGCAGATGCCGTCATCCTTGCAGAGTTTCAAGCAATCCTTCGAAGGGGGCATCCGCTCGTGAGCACCATCAAAGAGGTCAAGGCGCGCCGCGTATGGGATTCGCGCGGCTGGCCAACCGTGGAAGTCGACGTCGTGCTGGAGAGCGGTCGCTTCGGGCGCGGCATGGCGCCGGCGGGCGCCTCGCGCGGGACGCACGAGGCCGTCGATCTTCGCGATGGCGGAACAGCATTGGCCGGCAAGGATGTGCAGAAGGCGCTGAACGCGATCGAAACCGAGATCGCACCCGTGCTAAAAGGCATGAACGTCGTTGATCAGGCAGCTATCGACGGTCGGATGAAGGAGATGGACGGCACCGCCAATCTGGCGAGGCTGGGCGGCAATGCGGTCATCGCCACGTCCATGGCGGTTCTCAACGCGGCCGCGGCCGACGTCGAGCTTCCGCTCTGGCGCCACCTGGCGGGCGATGCGCCTGTTCGCCTGCCGCTGCCGCAGATCCAGATTTTTGGCGGCGGCGCCCACGCCTCGCGCCGGATCGACATTCAGGACCTGATGGTGATCGCCATCGGCGCCACTTCCTTCCGTCAGGCGACGGAGATGACGGCCGAGGTTTATTTGAGCGCCGGGCGCATCATGGCCGAGCGTGGCCTGTTGCAGGGCGTCGCCGACGAGGGCGGTTATTGGCCGGCCTTCGACAACAACGAACAGGCGCTGGACACGCTGGTCAAGGCGATCGAGGGCGCCGGCTACGTGCCGGGCGAGGACGTGGCGATCGCTCTCGACATCGCGTCTTCGGAGTTCGGCAAGAACGGGCGCTATCGTCTCGCCCTGGAATCGCGCGACTACGATTCCGACGGCATGTGCGAGCTCCTGCTGAAGTGGCTCGACCGCTATCCCATCGTCTCCATTGAGGACCCGCTGGCCGAGGACGACGAAGCCGGATTGATCGCCTTCACGAATGCGGCGGGCGCCAAGGTCCAGATTGTCGGTGACGACTATCTGGTGACGGACGGCCAAAGGGTTCGTCGCGCCTCGGAGATCGGCGCCTGCAACTGCGTGCTGGTCAAGCCCAATCAGGCCGGCACCATCACCGATACCAGGGCCGCGCTGGATGCCGCCAGGCAGGCAGGCTTCGGCGCGATTGTTTCGGCGCGCTCGGGAGAGACGGAAGATTTCATCATCGTCCATCTGTCCACCGGCTGGGACGCGGGTCAGCTCAAGGTCGGTTCCTTCGCGCGCTCCGAGCGCATGGCCAAGTGGAACGAGGCGATCCGCATCGAGGAGAGCGATTTGCCCTTTGCCGGGCGCGGCGCATTGGTCCGTTCCTGAATTGAAAGAGCCGGTGCGACGGCTTGAGGAGGTGTCATGAAGATCGTCGTTCTCGACGGATATACGCTCAACCCCGGCGATCTGTCCTGGGCCGCGTTCGAGGCGTTCGGTGCGCTGAGCGTCCACGATAGAACGCCCGAGCCCGCTGTCGTCGAGAGGATCGGTGAGGCTGAAGCCATCTTCACCAACAAGACGGTGATTACGCGTCAGCACCTCGACGCTTGCCCGAACGTACGGTTCATTGGCGTTCTGGCGACCGGCTACAACGTGGTCGATATCGCAGCAGCCAGGGATAGGGGCATCGTCGTCGCCAATGTGCCGACCTACGGCACGGCCTCGGTCGCGCAGTTCGCGACCGCGCTTCTTCTGGAGTTATGCCACCACGTCGGGGCCCATAGCGAGGACGCCAGGAGCGGGCGCTGGGCCCGATCGGAAGACTTCTGCTACTGGACCTCGCCGCTGGTGGAACTGGCCGGCAAGACGGTGGGCATCATCGGTTTCGGGCGCATCGGCCAGGCCTTCGGTCGGGTGGCGCAAGCCTTGGGCATGAACATCCTCGCCCATGACGAGCATCCGAATGCAAACCTCGAAGAAGAGGGGCTGCGGTATTGCTCGCTCGACGAGCTTTACGCCAAGAGCGACGTCATCAGCCTTCACTGCCCGCTGTTCGAGAACAATCGAGGCATGATCAATGCGGCGGCGATCGCGAAGATGAAGAAGGGCGTCTTCCTCATCAACACCTCGCGCGGCCCGCTGATCAATGAGCAGGATCTGGCCGATGCCCTGAGCCGCGGTCACGTCGGTGGCGCGGGGTTGGACGTGCTCTCCAGCGAGCCTCCCGCACCCGACAACCCGCTGCTTTCCGCCCCCAACTGTATCGTGACGCCACACATTGCCTGGGCGGCACGCGAGGCGCGGTCGCGCATCATGAACACTGCGGCGGAAAACCTCGCGGCCTTCGTCGGCGGCAATCCCCAGAACGTGGTCAATTCCTGACCCTTTACGCGGCGCGGACATTCCGTGAGCGCGGCCATCAATTCGGAGACGGACAATTGCAGACGGTCGGCAAGATCGAGAGCGCGGCGCTGCGGCTGCGCACGGCCTATGAAACTCGCACGACATGCGAACCGGTGCGCGACCTCGTGGAACCGGCGTCACTGGAAACGGGGTATGCCATCCAGCGCGCCAATGTCCGCCATTGGGAGGATGCGGGACGCCGCGTCGTCGGTCGAAAGGTGGCGCTCTCCGCCAAGGCGGTGCAGCAGCAGATGGGCGTGTCGTCGCCGACCGCCGGCGTGCTCTTCGACGATATGTGCGCGGTCGACGGCGCCGAGCTGAGCATTGCCGATCTCGTCCAGCCCAAGCTGGAGACCGAGGTGGCCGTGGTGCTGGAGCGCGATCTCCCCCATGAGCGACACACGGTCGCCGACGTCCTCAGCGCCATAGCCTATGCCGTCCCCGCGTTTGAGATCGTGGGCAGCCGTGTTCGGAACTGGGATGTCTCGGCGCTCGATTTCATCGCCGACAACTCGGCGGCCAGCATGATCGTCCTGGGCACGCGGCCGAAGCGCCTCTCCGATTTCGACATTCTGCGCTGCGCCATGGAGACAAGGCGCAACGGCGAGGTGGCGACGACGGGAACGGGCGCGGCCGTGGCGGGCAATCCGGTCAACGCGCTGATCTGGCTGGCGGATGCTCTGGTGCGTGCCGGCCGCCCTTTGGAAATCGGAGAGATCGTGATGACGGGGTCGCTGGGTCCGATGGCTCTGGTCGGCGAGGGGGAGCACTATTGCGGCGCCATCTCAGGGCTGGGCTCCGTCGACCTTCATTTCGTACCCTAGCCGCCTCGGCGGCTTCCCCGATCCGCGTCTTTGCGAAAGCCAAGCACATGAAGATTGCCAAGAACTCGCTCAAGGCAGCGCTCGCCGAAGGAAAGACTCAGATTGGCTTGTGGAGCCAGCTGGCCAACCCGTTCGTCGTCGAGATGATCGCCGGCGCCGGCTTCGATTGGATTGGGCTGGACGCCGAGCATGGACCGAGCGACCTTGTCGGCATCTATCATCAGCTCCATGCATGCCTCGCCGCCGGCTCCTCGCATCCGATGGTTCGTCTTCCGTCCTTCGACAAGGTGGCCATCAAGCAGTATCTCGACATCGGGGTGCAGACGCTCCTGATCCCTCAGGTCGATAGCGCCGACATGGCCCGCGCCATCGTCAAGGCGACGCGCTATGCGCCGGCAGGCGAACGCGGCTATTGCAACGCGCCGCGCGCCTCCAATTTCGGCCGGGTCAAGGACTATCCCTTCGTTGCAGCAGACGAGCTCTTCCTGATCGCCCAGCCGGAATCGATGCTGGCGGTCGAAAATCTGCCCGCCATGGTCGAGGTGGACGGCATCGACGCGTTCTTCTTTGGCCCCGGAGACCTGTCCGCCGACATGGGGCACCTTCACCAAGGCAATCATCCGGAGATCGTCGACGTGCTCTCCAAGGCGGCCCGCGTCGTGCGCGACGCTGGAAAGGCCGCCGGCATCATCTGTTCCGACGAGGCATTGACCCGGCGCTATATCGACATGGGCTTCAATATCGTCGCCGTTGGTTCCGACCAGGGACTTCTGGTCAAGGGAGCGGACGCGCTGGCGGCGCGTTTTCGACAAGCCTGATCGCTTCCTTGCGCAGGGTTTCCATTGCCGTCAGCGAGTTCTATTCGTATGACCGTGCGATGCTCTAGGGGCCGATCTTGCCGAACAACGTAAAAGGTGCCGGGACCGGCCCGACCATCAAGCAATTGGCACAGACGCTGGGCATGGCGCATTCGACGGTTTCGCGAGCGCTCAACGATCATCCCGCCATCAGTGATGCCACAAAGGAGCGGATACGGCGCGCCGCTGCCGAGTTTGGTTATGTCCCGAACACGGCGGCGCGCATGCTTCGCACGTCTCAAAGCGGGATCGTGGGTCTGGTGGTGCCCGACATCGTCAACCCGTTCTTCTCGCGCGTCGCCAAGTCCATTTCCAGCCTCGCCATGGAGCACCGCTGGCAGGTGGTGCTTTCCGATACGGCGGGCGATCCCGAGAGAGAGCGGCTGGCGGTCGAGAGCCTCCTGAGGACGCGCGCCGAGGGCGTCATCATCTCGGTGACGGAGGACCCGCTGCCGGAAACCATCGAAATGCTCGGCCGGCTGCGGGTGGTCCAGTTTCTGCGCAGCCATCCGAGCATTAGGGCGCCGGTCGTCAAGATCGGCGATTTCGAAGCGGTGGCGACGGCGACCGCCCATCTTCAGTCGCTGGGCCACACGAATATCGGGTTCATCGGCTCGCCCGCCTCGCTCTCGACGGGCTTCGAGAGACGATCCGGCTTCCTGTCGCGCTTTCCGTCTCGTCCGCCGGAGGAGGACCTCGTGGTTTGCGGTCCGGTCACGCCGGAGTTCGGCACCGAGGCATTTCTCAGAATGATCAGCCGGGACGATCCGCCGACGGCCATCGTTCTCGGCAGCGCGTCCTATTCCCAGGGCGTCGCCGTCGCGGCGAACCGGGCGCGTATCCAAATCCCTGAGGATCTGTCGATCGTCGGGTTCGGCGACACCTATTTGAACGAGGTGCTGCTCGGCGGTCTCACGACCATGGTTCTTCCCTTGCAGGAAATCGCCGACACTTGCGTCGAAACCTTGCGCCTAAGCTTCGCTCAATCCGAGCGAGCGGCGGAGGCCGGCGACGGCTTGGCCATCATTCAGTCGCTGCCGGCCCGCCTCTTGCTGCGCAGCACCACTCGCAAGCTCGATGTCTAGCCGGTCGGCCACACAACGGTTGCCGTTGCCGATGCCCGTACTCTCCAGGAGACGTCGTCGATGAGCTTGCGGCCGAGCGCCTGTCGACCCCTCTGAAAATCCGGAAGCCCGCATCCACGTTTTCGCTCCGTTCCGGGGCGGATTGGGTGACGTGCTTGATGCCGCGTGGCCTGACCGCACGAAGGCGGCGTGGCGATCGAGTGAAGGCGAGACATCCTGCCGCTGAATTTTTATTTGACGAACAAAAGCGCCCAACGTACGATGCACACGTGAGCATTAAGGGATGGCGCTGGCGCGTGGGAGTGTCAAGCGTTCGCGATTCCGCCGCCTTGATGACTTGCCAAAGAGAAAAAAGATGCCGCGCCAAGGGTGCGGTCGGGAAGGGAGGTCGGCTTTCCGCTGCATGGCGAAGTGTCTCGCCGCTGAGGCGTTGCCTGTTGGCGCGAATGGTCTCCTTCGATCGATCGACCCCGAGTGGATAGCCAACCTCCGCCGGGCCTGTCCTTGGAAAAAGAACGTCGTCCGCACGGGACATTCTTCCCTTGAAGAGGAAACAACGATGAAAATGTTGAACTATACGTCGGCGCTGGTAACGGCTGCCCTGCTGATCTCGGGAGCTGCCCTTGCCGAGGATTATCCCACCAAGGATGTCCGCATGGTGGTGAATGCCGGCGCGGGCGGTGGTACCGACGGCATTGTGCGCAAGCTGTCCTCGATCGCCGAAAAGGACCTGGGTCACACGATCTATATCGAGAATGTCGAGGGCGGCGCCAGCGGCAAGGGGACCTATCAGGTCATGACCGCCCGGCCCGATGGCTACACCATCGGCAACCTGACCTACGACTCGGTCATCACAGTGCCTTATCAGAAGCTGCTGCCGGGCTATGAGATGTCCAAGCTCGCCTGGATCGGCCGCGTCACGCTGGAGCCTGACGCGATCGTCGTCGCCGCCGATTCCGAATACAAGACCCTGGAGGATTTGATCGCTGCGGCGAAGGAGAACCCGGGCGAGATCCGCGTCGCGGTGCAGAACTCCGGTTCGCGCACCCATCTCGACATGCTGCGACTCCAGGATATGGCAGACGTCGAGTTCAACCTGATCGCCTATGCCGGCGGCGCGGCGCCCCAGAAGGAAGCCATTCTGAACGGCGAGGTCGAAGTGGCCGTGACGAGCCTCGGAGACTTTTCCAACCTGATCGAGGAAGGAGATGTGCGCGGCCTCGTCGAGTTTTCGGGCACACCCAACCCGACCTATTCGGACGTGCCGCTCGCCAAGGATCAGGGCTACGACATCCAGGCCGGTAGCTACATCATTCTCGCCGCGCCCCAAGGGACGCCGGACGATATCGTCAACAAGCTGGCTGATACCTTCCACAAGGCCCTCGATAGCGAGGAATTCCAGAAATGGGTTTCCAAGGTCGGCGTCACGCCTGGCTGGCTTGGACCGGATGAGGTCGGTGGCTTCGTTGAAGAGCAGCAGAACAAGCTTTTCACCCAGATGGACGATCTGAAGAAGCAGGGAATCCTCAAGTAAATCATCGCGAACGTTGCACAACAGCGGCGGCGAAGACGCTTCGCCGCCAAACCGCTTCGGGGTGCGAATATGGATTCTCTGCCATCTCCATTAAGGAACAAGCGCCTTGTTCTTCCGGCGATGTTCTTCGTCTTCACGACGATCTACCTGCTGAAGGCCATAACCATCGTGCCTCAGGTCGATGAAGGGCTTGTCGGCCCTTCGTTCCTGCCGGTCGTGATATCGATCATCATGTATGCGGCGCTGGCGGTTGTCGTGTTCCAGGAAGTTCGGGCCGGATTGCCCGCTCGCGACAAGCAGACCTTCAACCTCGTCGAGCCCGTGCTGGTCGTCGTTGCGACGGCTGCCTACATCGCGCTGTTCGAGCTGATCGGCTTCGTTCTCTCCACGATCCTCTACGTCTTCGTCCTGCTTTACATCTTCCGGCTGGATCGCAAGGGGATGGGCTGGCGCATCGCCTATACGCTGATCATCACCGGCATTGGCTACCTGCTTTTCAGGGTGTTCTTCGACGTGCGGCTGCCGACGCTGACGGAGTGGCTGTGATGGATTTCGCTCTCAGCATTCTCGCGGGATTTGGCGTTCTTCTGAAGCCAACTGTGTTCGCCTATATGGTCGGCGGGTTCCTCATCGGCACGTTCTTCGGTGCCGTTCCGGGGCTGACGGCGACCCTCGCCATTGCTCTGCTTCTGCCCATCACCTTCAGTCTCGACGTCGAGACATCGCTGGTCATGTGCGCAGCGATCTTCATGTCGGGCATGTATGCCGGCTCGATCACCGCGACGACGATCAACATCCCCGGCGCGCCGTCCTCGATGATGACGAGCCTCGAGGGCTATCCGCTGATGAAAAAGGGAGAGGGTGCCAGCGCTCTCGGCCATGCCGCTTTGGGCTCAATGGTCGGCGGCACCCTTGGCGCGGTGTTTCTCATTCTTTTCACGCCCTTGGCGGCAAAGCTGGCCTTGCTCATTCAAACTCCCGGCAAGTTCTCGCTGGTGCTTTTCGCCCTGATCGTCATCGCCATCTCTCACCGGGGTCTCATTGCCAAGAGTGTCGTGACGACGGCGGTCGGCGTGATGGTGGCGACGGTCGGCATCGATGTCATGCAGCCGGTGGCGCGCTTCGTTTTCGATTCTCCCGCCCTCGTGGAGGGCATCGGCCTGATGCCGGTGGTCATCGGAACCTTCGCGGTCAGCGAGCTCCTGATCCAGGCGCAGGACGTGCGCAGCGCTCGGACGGTCGATCAGAACAACGTCGCCAAGCTTCCGATTCGGCGGCGGGACTTCGTGCCGACGCGCGAGCAGCTGCGTGAGATCGGTGCCTGGACGTACATCAAGAGCACGATCATCGGCTTCATGATCGGCGTCTTGCCGGGGGCGGGCGGCTCCATGGCGGCCTTCGTCTCCTATGCGGAGGCAATGCGAAAATCCAAGCGCCCAGAGCTTTTCGGCAAGGGAAGCCGGGAGGGCATCGCCGCTGCCGAAGCGGCGAACAACTCCATGTGCGGCGGCGCCTTCGTGCCGATGCTGATGTTCGGCATCCCTGGCGACCCGACCACCGCCATCGTTCTCGGCGTCCTGGTGATCAACGGTTTGCAGCCGGGTCCGCGTCTTCTGGCTCGTCAGCTGGACCTGATCGCGCCGATGTTCGCCTCGCTGCTGATCAGCGCCTTGATCCTCATTCCGCTGACGCTGTGGTTGCTCGGGCCGTACTTCGTGAAGATCGTCTCGATCCGCAAGGCGCTGCTCTACTCCTCCATCGCGGTGATCGCGCTGGTGGGCACCTACGTTGCGACATTCTCGCCTTTCCAGATGGTGCTGTCGCTCGTCTTCGGCGTGCTGGCCTTCTTCCTGCGGGTGAACAACTATCCGACGGTCACGCTCCTGCTCGGGTTCATCCTGGGGCCTGACCTCGAGAGCTATCTCAGACGCACGCTCTCGCTCAACCACGGAGACCCCACGGTCTTCCTGACCAATCTCGACAGTCTGTTCTTCCTGCTGCTCACGCTGGTCTTCTTCTACCTGATGGTCATCAAGAAGCCGAAGGTGACCGAGGCAACGGAAACTTGACGTTCGGAAGTAACGGATCGTCCAGGGATCAATCCGCCTCAGACGCTCAGAAATTTCGGTCGCCTCGATAAGGGGCGACCGTCGATTCCCAAAAGGAAAGGAATATCATCATGAAAGTAGGATTCATTGGCCTTGGGATCATGGGCCGGCCGATGGCAAAGAACCTGTTGAAGGCGGGTTATTCCCTCGTCGTATTCGATAAGTTCGCGCCCTCGGAGGATCTGGTGGCGCTGGGCGCCGAGGCCGGGACATCGAGCGCGGACGTCGCCTCGAAGGCCGATATTGTCCTGACGATGCTGCCGAATTCGCCGCACGTGCGCGAGGCGGTGATGGGCGAGGGCGGCGTGCTGGAGGGCGCGAGGTCCGGCACGATCCTCGTCGACATGAGCTCGATCGCCCCGGCGGCCTCGCAGGAGATTTGCGCGGCGGCCAAGGAGAAGGGCGTCGTCATGCTCGACGCGCCGGTTTCCGGCGGTGAGCCGAAGGCGATCGACGGCACGCTGGCCATCATGGTGGGCGGCGACGAGGCGGCGTTCGATAAGGTGAAGCCGCTTCTGGACGTGATGGGGGGCTCGGTGGTGCGGGTCGGCGACATCGGCGCGGGCAACGTGACGAAGCTCGCCAACCAGATGATCGTGGCGCTCAATATCGCCGCCGTCTCGGAGGCCTTCACCCTGGCGACCAAGGCGGGCGTTTCGCCAGAGGCAGTGTTCAATGCCATCAAGGGCGGGCTCGCGGGCTCGACGGTGATGAACGCCAAGGTGCCGATGATCCTCGATGGCAACTTCAAACCGGGGTTCCGCATCGACCTTCACATCAAGGACCTGCAGAACGCGCTGGATACGGCGCATAACCTGCACGTTCCGGTGCCGCTGTCGGCAGGTATCATGGAGATCATGCAGGCGCTGACGATCGACGGCGAAGGCCAGAGAGATCACAGCGCCGTGGCGCGCTATTACGAGAAGCTCGCCAAGGTCGAGGTGAGGAAATAGCCATCGCCCGACCCCGGCGCGGATGTGTCGCGCCGGGGTCGAACGGCAGAATGTCTAGCGGGCGAATGCCGCTCGAGAAACAGAAGAGACGAGAAGAGGCAGATGACCAGCCAGGCTGAACAGCTTCTGCGCGCGATGTTCGAGGCGGCGGTGGCCGCGGCGCAGCCCTCCCTGGTGGTGCGCCAGCATCTTCCTCAGGCGCCGAAAGGGCGTCTGGTGGTGATCGGTGCTGGCAAGGCGTCGGCGGCGATGGCGCGGGCATTCGAGGAGGCATGGACCGGCGAGGCCTCGGGCCTCGTGGTGACGCGCTACGGCTATTCGGTGCCATGCGAGCGGATCGAGATTGTGGAGGCGGCCCATCCCGTGCCCGATCAGGCGGGGATCGATGCGGCGCGGCGCATTCTCGATCTGGTGTCGAATCTCTCGGAAGACGATCTGGTGGTGTGCCTGATTTCGGGGGGCGGATCGTCCCTGCTGTGCCTGCCGCTGGAGGGCGTGACGCTCGCCGACAAGCAGGCGGTCAACAAGGCGCTGCTGAAATCCGGCGCGACTATCACCGAGATGAACTGCGTTCGCCGGCACCTCAGCCAGGTCAAGGGAGGCCGGCTTGCGGCCGCCTGTCATCCGGCAAAGGTTTTGACGCTCATGATCTCCGACGTTCCGGGCGATGATCCGATGGACATCGCCTCCGGGCCGACAGTGGGCGACCCGACGACCTGCGAGGACGCGCTGGCGATCATCGAGCGCTATGGCATCGACGTTCCCGCGAGCGTTCGCGAGGCGCTGGAAAGCGGGCGGGGCGAGAGCGTGAAGCCGCAGGACGAGCGCCTGGCGGGACATGAGACGCGGATCGTGGCCGCGCCGCAACTGGCGCTGGAGGCGGCAGCGGGGATCGCGCGGGACGCAGGCTGGCCGGTCCACATTCTGTCGGACGCCATCGAGGGCGAGGCAAGGGATGTGGGCAAGGTGCTGGCGGGCATTGCGCTTCAGGTGTCGCGCCATGGCCAGCCCTTCGAGCCTCCTTGCGTCATCTTGTCGGGAGGCGAGACGACGGTGACGGTGAAGGGCGATGGGCGAGGGGGCCGCAATGTGGAGTTCCTCTTGTCGCTTGCGGTCGCGCTGAATGGCGCCCCCGGCATTCATGCCCTCGCAGCCGATACGGACGGAGTGGACGGTCTGGAGGAGATCGCCGGGGCCGTGATCGATCCGACCACGCTAGACCGGGCCTGGGCGAAGGGGATCAATCCCAAGACGAGCCTTGGCCGCAACGACGGTCACAGCTTTTTCGAGGCACTCGGGAACCAGGTGATCACCGGCCCGACGCTGACCAACGTGAACGATTTCCGCGCCTTGCTTGTCGAGGGACGCGGCGAAGGACAGTCGGCGAAAACGCCGGGACAAGGAGAAGAACGATAATGTCTGCCGCACCTGCCTACAATGCCTTTCCCAACAGCTTTCGCCGCAAGCTTCTGGCGCGCGAACGCTTGATCGGGTGCTGGAGCGCGCTGGGAAGTCCGATCGCGACCGAGGTTCTGGGGCTTGCCGGATTCGACTGGCTGCTTTTGGACGCCGAGCACGCGCCCAATGATGTTCTGACGCTGATCCCGCAGTTGATGGCGTTGAAGGACAGCTCCTCCGCGCCGGTGGTCCGCCCGCCGTGGAACGAGCCTGTCATCATCAAGCGCCTTCTGGACGCCGGGTTCTACAATCTGTTGATTCCGTTCGTGCAGTCGGTGGAGGAGGCGAAGGCA
This sequence comes from Consotaella salsifontis, assembly GCF_900167365.1. Taxonomy (GTDB): domain Bacteria; phylum Pseudomonadota; class Alphaproteobacteria; order Rhizobiales; family Rhizobiaceae; genus Consotaella; species Consotaella salsifontis. Next base: position 258,224 of record NZ_FUXL01000001.1, read on the forward strand.
GCCGTCGCCGCGACGCGCTATCCGCCGCAGGGCATCCGGGGCGTATCGGTGGCTCAGCGCAACAACCGATACGGAACGGTCGCCGACTACCAGGCGGTGATCAACGACAACATCGCGGTGGCGGTCCAGATCGAGAATGGCGCCGGCGTCGAGGCAGCGGCCGAGATCGCGGCGATCGATGGGGTGGACTGCCTGTTTGTCGGTCCGTCGGATCTCGCGGCGAGCCTGGGGCATCTGGGCCACGCGACCCATGAGGATGTGCAAGCGGCGATCAAGTCCGTGTTCGAGGCCGCCGCCGCCGCCGGCAAGGCATCCGGCATCCTCGCGCCAGTGGAGGCCGAAGCGCGGCGCTATCTCGACATGGGCGCCAACATGGTCGCCGTCGGGTCCGACCTCGGCGCCTTCAAGGCAGCCACAAGCGCCCTCTGCCAGAAATACCGCTGACAAACGGTCGAGCGCGGCACGCGTCAGGTGCTGCCGCGCTCGACGATGCTGAAGCCGACATCGATGACCTTCTTCGTGATTTCCTCACCCCTGAGGCGCGCCAGAAGAAGCTCGGCGGACAGGCGCCCGATCATTTCGCGGTTGGTCGCAAGACCACCCTGGGCGAGGCATTGGAGACTTCACAACCAGATGACGCTCTTCACTCCAGCACCCGTGACCTGAGCCGCAGCGCACAGCTCGCCCCGAGCCAAACAAGACGTCGTTGCAAAGATGATCCGAGGGAGCCTCGCGAAGGAGAAGGCCATGTCGAACCCGCTTCCATCCGTCACATCCTCACCGACCGTCACCGCCATGCGCGTCGTGCCGGTGGCGGGCCATGACGACATGCTGCTCAACCTGTCGGGCGCCCATGCGCCGTTCTTCACCCGCAACCTCGTGATTCTCACCGACAACGCCGGCCATACCGGGGTTGGCGAGGTGCCGGGCGGCGAGAAGATCCGGCGAACGCTGGAAGAGGCGATTCCGCTTGTCGTCGGGCAGAGAATTTCCACCTTCAATGCCGTTCTGAATGCCATGCGCCGCACCTTTGCGGACCGCGACGCTGGCGGCCGTGGGCTCCAGACCTTCGACCTTCGAACGACCATTCACGCCGTCACGGCCGTGGAGGCGGCGATGCTGGACCTTCTCGGTCAGTTTCTCGGCGTTCCGGTTGCCGCGCTTCTTGGGGAGGGGCAGCAGCGTGAGGCCGTGAAGATGCTCGGCTATCTCTTCTATGTCGGTGATCGCCGAAAGACCGATCTGCCCTATCGCGAGGAGCCTAGCGCCAAGGTGGATTGGTTCCGCCTGCGCCACGAGGAGGCCCTGACGCCGGAGGCGGTGGTGCGCCTGGCGGAGGCGGCGCAGGATCACTACGGCTTCGACGATTTCAAGCTGAAGGGGGGGGTGCTTACCGGCGAGGAAGAGATCGCGGCAGTTTCGGCGCTGGCCAAGCGCTTTCCCGAGGCCCGGATCACGTTGGACCCCAATGGCGGATGGCTGCTGGAGGAGGCGATCCGCCTGTGCAAGGGCATGCATGGCGTTCTCGCCTATGCCGAGGACCCATGCGGCGCCGAGGACGGCTATTCGGGGCGCGAGATCATGGCCGAGTTCCGCCGCGCCACAGGCCTGCCGACGGCGACCAACATGATCGCCACGGATTGGCGCCAGATGAGCCACGCGATCCAGCTGCACTCGGTGGACATTCCCCTGGCCGATCCGCATTTCTGGACCATGCAGGGCTCGGTGCGCGTCGCTCAGACCTGCCGCGATCATGGCCTGACCTGGGGCTCGCATTCCAACAACCATTTCGACGTGTCGCTCGCCATGTTCACCCACGTCGGAGCCGCGGCGCCGGGCAACGTGACCGCCATCGACACGCACTGGATCTGGCAGGACGGACAGCGCCTGACGAAGGAACCGTTCCAGATCAGGAACGGCTGGGTCGCCGTTCCCGACAAGCCCGGCCTCGGCGTCGAGATCGACATGGACGCGGTGGAAAAGGCCCACGCGCTCTACAAGGACAAGGCCCTGGGCGCGCGGGACGACGCCGCCGGGATGCAGTACCTCGTTCCCGGCTGGACCTTTGACCCCAAGCGTCCTTGCATGGCGCGGTGAGGCAACGGGGATTCGGCGCCTTTAGCGCGGTGGTGGGATCGCTCCAGTCTGCCCTGAAGGGCCGACAGCCCGCGACACTCTGAAGATCCCACCAATCGGGTTGGTCAGCAAACTGATAGGCCCGGGGTGTGTTCGACTTTCTCCCCATGACGTGAATGGCGCCGGTCCAAGGATGCGAGAAGCGTTTGGCGCGCCGTGCCCAGGTGAAATATCGCCGCATCTTCGATGGCGCGCTTATCGCGGCTGCGCAGTGCCGCGATATACCGAAGATGCTCATGGATCGCGACGAAGTTGCGCTCCTTTTCATCGACCTTATTCCATGAATAGTGACAATGAAAGATGAGGCAACGCAGGTTGTCGAAACGATTGATGAAACGGTTCTTCGAGGCGGAATTGATCAAGCTGTGAAGGCTGTTGTCGACATGAGGAAACTCGACGTGGCGCGCGTCGTAATCTTCCAATAGCCAGAGATGAGCGCGTTCGATCGCGTTAAGCTGACCCCAAACTGCGTCGTCATCAGCGAAGTTGACGAAGCGACGGGCCGACTCTAGCTCGAAAATCTGTCTGACATCGCAAAGTTCCTGCGCAAAATCGCGGTCGAAGCCAACGAAAATCCAGCTTCCGCTTGGTCGCCTTTCGATCAGGCCGCATTCGCTGAAGTCGCGCAAGTATTCGCGGATCGCCGATGGCGAAACCGAAAAGCGCCGTGACAGTTCCAGCGCGTTCACCTGCTGCCCCGGCAGGATGTTTTCCTCCAGCACGAAATCCATGAACCGGCGCTCGATAAGAGCGTGGACCGACTGCGTCTCCGCTTCGGGAAAGAAGTCGTTGGGGATTGGCAGGCGGACGATCCTGCGCGAGCGCCCGTCGTCGGCAATAATCCGCCGTTCCTCCAATGTCTCCAGCACAGACCGAACAGTGGTGCGGCTGACGGAGAGCGAACGGGCCAGACTGGCCTCGGCACCGATCTCCTCTCCCACAGAAAGCTGCTCAATGTGTGAAAGGCAATCGTTGAAGGCTCTTTTGTAGACGTCATTGCTGCGCATCAGCAAACATGCCTCCTGCGGGTTGCATGAGAACGTTTTTTAAAGACAAAAGACTTCCGTGCTTTATCAATAAAAACGGTGGTTTCAACCGATTGTTAGCCGCCCCTATTCCTCAGTTCAACCAAAAACCTAAGGCGCAATGCCTGCAGTCGACGCCATTGCCATCCAGGGAGCTGTCTTTGTAAAGTGCTTTTTTTCGATAAAAAACACATATGCCAAACGCGCTGTCATGTCTATAGTCGATAAAAGACAGGCGGGCGGTGTGCTGAAGCGGAAAGTGATCGCGGCAGACCCTTCCCGCCACGCTGCGGCGGCACGGACGATGGTGCGAGTGTCCAAGCGGCAGATCTAGCGAGGGCATGATGAGAGCGCTGGTCATCGAAGGCGTCGAGAGTAATCGCATCTACGAGGTGCCAGAACCCACCGTTGAGCCGGGCCAGGTTCTGTTGGCCGTGCGCCACGTCAGTCTGTGCGGCAGCGACTACAACACATTCAAGGGGCTTAACCCGTTGGTGTCCTTGCCTCGAATTCCGGGGCATGAGATCGGCGGCGTGATTGCAGCTGTCGGCGAGGGAGTCCCTCCAGAATATTCCATGGGTCGCCGAGCGTTGATCGTTCCCTATACGAACTGCGGCGTCTGTCCGTCTTGCCGCAAGGGGCGCGTCAATGCTTGCCGCAGCAACAAGACATTGGGTGTGCAGCAGAATGGCGGCCTGACGGAGAAGATCGCGCTGCCCCACGAAAAGATCATTCTCAACGATACTCTGGCTCCGCGACATCTGGCGCTCGTTGAGCCCCTATCTGTGGGTTTCCATGCCGTCGATCGGGGACACGTATGCTCGGCCGATACTGTGGTCGTGATCGGTTGCGGGATGATCGGAATGGGCGCCATCGCCGGTTCCGTCCATCGCAAGGCGCGGGTCATTGCCGTGGATCTGGGTGAGACGAAGCTGGCGTTGGCGCGCCGCTACGGCGCGGCCGAAGTCATCGACGCGGGCCGCGAGGACGTTGCGGCGCGCGTCGCCGAACTAACGGGGGGCGACGGGGCCGATGTGGTGATCGAGGCGGTCGGTCTGCCGCAGACCTTCACACAAGCTATCGACTTTGCGGCTTTCTCAGGCCGAGTGGTCTATGTCGGCTATGCCAAGGCACCGGTGACGTACCAGACCCAGTTTTTCAATCTCAAGGAGCTGAATATCTACGGCTCGCGCAATGCCACCGCTGCCGATTTCCATACGGTGATCGACTACCTCGAGTCCCTCGAGACTCCGCCTGATGACTTGATCTCAAAGGTCTTTCCTTTCGATCAGGCTGATCAGGCCTTGCCCTACTGGGTCGCCGAAAGAGACACAACCATCAAGGTCATGGTGGAGATGCCGGAACCGGCGCTCTGAAGCCGTGCTGGTCTGTCGGCCGCAGCGGGCGGACCGCGGTCCCATAACGAGATCCGGATCGGCACCGGCCGGTCCGCTAAAGAGCACGGGCGAGCAGAAAGCTCTCCGCCTCTGCAATGCGGCGCTGGCGTTGATCCGTGCCGAGGAAACGAAGATCGAAGGCCTTTGAAGGAGGATCGAATGAAAGGCTTGATGAAGACGACGCTGGCTGCCTGCGCATTCGCGCTCGGCAGCCTGACGGGCGCCAACGCGGCGACGGAAATCAAAATCGCCTATGAAAACAATCCTGGCGAGCCAGTCGACCAGGTAATGCACTATTGGAAGGACCTGCTGGAGAAGCGCAGCAACGGCGAAATCGTTCTGCAGCTTTATCCGAGCTCGCAGCTGGGTGCGAAAAAGGACGTGACCGAGCAGGCGATGATGGGAATGAACGTCGTCACCCTCACCGACGTCGGCTTCCTGCAGGATTATGAGCCCGATCTTGGCGTTTTGTTCGGCCCTTACCTGACCGACGATCCAAAGAAGCTCTTCGATATCTATGAGAGTGACTGGTTCAAGGAAAAGAACGAGAAGCTCAAAGAGGCGGGCATCCACGTTGTGATGAATAACTACCTCTACGGTGTTCGTCATCTGCTGGCAAAGAAGCCGGTGGAAAAGCCCGAGGACATGAAGGGCCTGAAGATCCGCACGCCCAACAACATCATGCAGATCAAGTCCATCGAGGCGATGGGCGCCACTGCCACCCCGATGCCTCTGGGTGATGTCTATCCGGCTCTCACCACCGGCATGATCGACGGCGTCGAGAATCCCATCTCTGTTCTCTACGGCGGAAAGTTTCACGAACAGGCCAAGTATCTGAGCCTGATCGGCTATCTGACCAACACCTCTCTTTGGATCGGCGGCGAGGCCTTCTTCAGCAGTCTGCCCCAGGAAACCCTGGACATGATCCACGAGACTGCTCACGAAGCAGGTGTCTACAGCCAGGAATTGGCTGCCAAGGAAGATGCCAAGTTCATCGAAAAGATGAAGGAAGAAGGCGTAACGGTTGTCGAGCCCGATATCGGCCCCTTCCGTGAGGCGACGCGTGCGGTCTACGACCAGTTTCCCGAATGGTCGCCCAATCTCTACCAGACAATTCAGGATCAGCTGAAGTAATCGGCAAAAACCGGGCGGGCCTTAGGTCCGCCCGTAGCCGGAGGAGCTTTCATGAAAGCGGGACTTTCGCGCGTACCCTCGCTGATTGCGGGAACAGCGCTATTCGGGCTGGTCGCGATCACGATTGCATCCGTGGTCATGAGGTACGTCTTCGCCGCGCCGATATTCTGGTTGGAAGAGGTGTCTGGATTGCTCATGATCTGGATCGTCATGATCGGCGCGATTACGGCAGAGCGTGACGGACAGCATCTTTCCATCCCATTGATTATGGACGGCCTGCCAAGTCGGCCCCGCGCGGTCATCGGCGTTTTCGTATCGCTGCTGTCGCTCGCTGTGCTGCTCTATACGAGCTATCTCGGAGTGATCCTGGCGCTAGGCGCACGGACCAAGATTACCTCCATCCTTCATATTTCCTGGACATGGATCGATCTGGCAGTTCCCGTGGGGGCGCTGGGGCTTTCCGCATACATGGTCGCGCATATCGTTCGCGACATCAGGATCATTGCCGGGCGCGGAGAAAGCGAATGAGCTGGCCGGTCATCGTCCTGATCATGTTGGTGCTTTTCGCGCTCAACATGCGTCTCTATATCGCGGTCTTCGCTGCGGTGCTTTCCTACTTCGTGTTCTTCAGCCCGGTTCCTCATCAGATCGCGGTACAGCGGCTTATCGGCGCTTCGCAGAACATGTCGCTTGTGGCGATCCCGTTCTTTATCCTTCTCGGCACACTGATGGACCATACGGGCGTCGCGCGCCGCCTTTTGCGAGTCGCCGATCTGTTCGTCGGAAAGTTCACCGGCGGAATGGCGCTCACGAATATCGGTCTGTCGACACTGCTCGGCGGCGTCAGCGCCTCGAACCTGGCCGACAGTGCGATGCTAACGCGCATGCTGGTGCCAGAAATGGAGCGCGCCGGCTACAATCGCGCCTTCGCGGCAGCCGTAACCGCTTCCGGTGCTCTTATTACGCCCATCATCCCGCCGGGCATCGCACTCATCATCTATGCCCTAGTGGCGGATGTCTCTATCGGCTCGATGTTCATGGCCGGCATCCTTCCCGGCATCATGATGGCGGTGCTCTTGATGCTGTCGGCCTATTTCGTCAGCAAGCGGCGCGGATATCGTCCCTCCCGCGAGCAGTGGCCTTCGGCCGGTGAGACCGTCAAGACCCTGGCCTTGGCATGGCCGGTGCTCCTGCTGCTGGTTGCGATCATTGGCGGCATTCGAATGAACGTCTTTACGCCGACCGAGGCAGGCGCCGTTGCCGTGGCCATTGTCTTGGCCATCGGCTTCGTCATCTACCGCGAGATGCGGGTCGAGCATGTCGTCCATGCTCTGACGGAGACTTTCAAGTCCACGTCCGCGGTGATGCTCGTAATCATGGCATCCTCTGCTCTGGCATGGATTCTGTCGCTGGAGCAGGCGGCCCAGCAATTGGCCGTGATGATCACGTCATTCACTGCCAACAAGTACGTATTCCTTCTCCTCCTGAACGTCATCCTTCTGGTGCTGGGAATGCTGATCGAAGGCAACGCCATCCTGATCGTGATGGTGCCGCTCATCATGCCGACCGTGCATCAACTCGGCATCGACCCAGTTCACTTCGGCATCGTCATCATCGTCAACTTGGCTCTCGGTTGCCTGTCTCCGCCCGTCGGGACCGTAATGCTGCTGGTTTGCAATCTGGCCAAGGTGAAGATGTCGGACTTCCTGTCAGAAGGAGCACTGCTTTTCGCGGCGCTGTTTCTTTCCCTGATCCTCGTCACCTACGTGCCGATGCTCTCGCTGGCCTTCGTCAACTGAGGTCCCCGGGCTGGGCGGCTCCATTCGACGCCGCCCAATCTCCCAATCATTTTCAGAAAGATCGAGATGACAAAGATCGCTCGCATCCATCCTGATGACACTGTAGCCGTTGCATTGGAACCATTGACCCGAGGCAGCGTGCTGTCCGACTTCGGTGCCCGGCTGATGGATGATGTGCCCCAGGGCCACAAATTGGCGCTCAAGCCGCATCAGGCCGGAGACCCGGTTATAAAGTACGGGAGCGTGATTGGCTTGGCGAAAGAAGCCATCGAGCCCGGTCAACACATTCATACCCATAACATCAAAACGGCATTGGGCGGTCTTCAGGAATATTCCTATGCCGGACCAGCGGACGAGATAGGCGCGGCTTCGTCGCCTCAGAATGCGCCCACCATCGACGCTTACGTGCGAGCCAACGGCGAAATTGGGGTGCGCAACGACCTGTGGATCATCCCGCTGGTCGGGTGCATCAATGGTCTCGCCAAGAACGTTGCCCGCCGGTTCGAACGCATGGGCGCCCTGCCGGAGGGATGTCGCGTTCTGGTTCTGGATCATCCCTACGGTTGCTCGCAGCTCGGCGATGACCTGGACAACACCCGCAACATCCTGCGTGACCTCGCGGTTCATCCCAATGCTGGCGGGGTCTTGATCATGGGGCTCGGCTGCGAAAACAACACGCGCGAGCTCTTCATCCAGGGCTTCGAGCATCCCGACCCGCGCCGTATCCGCTATCTCACGACTCAGGAAGTGGGCGACGAGATGGAAGCAGCCCTCAGTGCTCTTTGCGATCTTTCCGATGTCATCGGGCAGGATCGGCGAGAGAGCGTCAGCGCCAGCCGCTTGCGCATCGGGTTGAAGTGCGGCGGCTCGGATGGCTTTTCCGGGATCACGGGAAATCCCCTGCTTGGGGCCTTTTCGGACTGGCTATGCTCCATGGGCGGCGCCTCGGTGTTGACCGAGGTTCCGGAGATGTTCGGAGCGGAACAGATCCTGATGCAACGCGCAGAAAACCGAGAGGTCTTCGACAAGATCGTCAGTCTGATCAACGACTTCAAGCAATACTTTCTGGATCACGATCAGCCAGTCTACGAAAACCCTTCACCGGGGAACAAGGCCGGCGGCATCAGCACACTTGAAGAGAAGTCACTAGGCTGTACCCAGAAGGCGGGGCGCTCGATCGTGCGTGACGTCATCCGCTATGGCCAGCGTATCAAGACGTCTGGGTTGACCCTTCTGGAAGCGCCGGGCAACGACGGTACGGCCGTGACTGCTCTCACTGCGGCCGGCTGCCACATCGTTCTTTTCACCACCGGGCGGGGCACTCCGCTTGGCGGCGTGGTGCCGACGATCAAGGTCTCCACCAACACCGATCTGGCTGCTCGCAAGGGCCATTGGATTGATTTCGATGCCGGCCCTGTGGCGGCCGGCCTGGAAACAGTTGACGGCTTGCTGCCAACCTTTATCGACACCGTGCTTGCCATTGCCAATGGGCGGTCCACGCGTAACGAAGATAACGACGTCCACGACGTCGTTATCTTCAAGACGGGCGTCACGCTCTGAACGCTGATCAACGGAACAGTCACATGAAGCGACTCGACGAAAGCTTTTTGAACGGGCGTGCCCGCCCCACGCCGCGCATTTTGCAGTGGGGCGAGGGCAATTTTCTGCGTGCCTTCTTCGACTGGAAGGTCGATCGCATGAATGAGGTTTCCGGCGGCGACTGGGGCGTCATTGTGGTGCGGCCCATCGCCGGCGGCCTGCCTTTCACGCTCAACGAGCAGGATGGCGTCTATACGGTTCTCTCGCGGGGCGTCGGGGACGATGGCAAGGCGGTCTCCGAGCCGCGCCTCGTCGCGGCCGTTCGCCGTGAGATGTCGGCGCACGAGGATTGGGCGGGCGTGCTTGCGCTCGCGCACAATCCCGACATCACGGTGGTGGTGTCCAACACCACGGACGCCGGCATCGCCTACGTGTCGACTGTCGCCTATGAGGACGCGCCTCCGGTGTCCTTTCCAGCGAAGATGACGCGTTTCCTGCACGAGCGCTGGAAGGCCTTCGACGGCACCGCGCAATCCGGTCTTCAGATGATTGCCTGCGAGCTGATCGAGCACAATGGCGACGAGTTGCGCCGCATCGTGCTGCAGCACGCCCACGAATGGCAGCTGGAGCCGGCCTTCATCGAATGGGTCGAGAGTGCCAACGCCTTCTACAACACACTGGTCGACCGAATCGTGCCGGGTTATCCGCGCGCCGAGGCCGAGACGCTGCAGGAGGAACTCGGCTACGAAGACAAGTTCATGGCCGCGGCCGAGCTTTTCCACTTCTTCGTCATCGAAAGAAAGCCGGGCATGCCGGCGCTGCGCCTGCCGCTCGCCCAGTATGATGACGCCACGGTGGTCGTTGAGAATGCCGATCCCTATAAGGCACGCAAGGTGGCGATCCTGAACGGCGCGCACACGGCTCTTTGTGCGCTATCGCTCTTGGCAGGCGTCGAGACAGTGGGAGAAGCCGTCAACGATCCTACCGGAGCGCGCTTCCTGGATAGGCTTCTCGGTGAGGAGGTCATCCCCTTCCTGTCCCTGCCGAAGGACGAATTGGAGCAGTTTGCGGCGGCCGTTCTGCGCCGCTTCCGCAACCCCTATATTCGCCATCTTTGGTACGACATCTCGCTCAACGGCATCGTCAAATACCAGACGCGCAACCTCGACCGCCTCACGGCCTACCAGGAGCGCTTCGCCAAGCCTGCGCCGCTGAATACGCTGGCGCTGGCAGCGTGGCTGGCCTTCTATCTCGGCCGCTTCGCCGGTGCCGATAAGCTCACACCGCGCGACAGCGAAGCGGTGATCGCCAAGGCAAAGGAGATCGGCGCCTTTGACGATGGAACCGCTCAGGGGCGCGAAGCGATGGTTGCTGCCTATCTTCAGGAAGCGTCGTTCTGGGGGCGCTCCATCGACAACCCGGCCCTTCGCGCCGCGATCCTCGAAGATTTCGCCTTCCTTACCGAGGAGCCTTTCACCTTCGCTCGCTTGGCAAAGTTCATCGACGGGGCCTGACCTGTCGAATTATTGGCCAGAGCGAAAAGGGCGCGCCGAGCGACGCGCCCTTTTTGCCGTTTTCGAAATCAGGACGAGAAGCCGATCGTCAAGCGCCTCTCTGTGTGGTGGAGACGCTTTACACGGCCTATGGTCGTCCTCAGTCCGACGCCCACGCCGGCGAAACGTTCATTGTGGAAAGAGCGGGGCGCCGGTACGGCGAGTCGCTGCCGAATAGGGGGCGGTCGGAGCGCAACGGCGGCGACCAATGGCATTGATCGGGCCAGTCAGAGACCGCGCATCGAGATCTCCTGGGAGTGTCCCCATGAATGGGTTCAGCGCAGTGGCGTAGTCTGACTCAATCTCCTGGAAGTGAGATTGTCCTGCGCCGCCATGAACTGCCGGATGAGGAATGGGCTGTCATCGAGCTGCTGCTGCCGCGAGAGAGCCGCGGTGTCGCCCGGGTCGATAATTGTCGCTCAATCAACGGCATCCTCCGGCGGTCCCGAACAGACTCGTCCCGGAGCGCTACGGGCCTCGGACCCGCTCTACAAACGCTTCACGCGCTGGCGGAGCGCCGGCGTGTGGGACCGCCTTCTGGCAGCTGTCTCCGAGACTCGCAACGGCGACATCGTCATGATCGACAGCTCCTGCGTTCGCGTCCATCAGCATTGTGCCGGCGTGCAAAAAAAGGGATCTGTCGATCCTTGCATGGGCCATTCCCGCAGCGGCGTGACTACCAAAACCCATGCCCTCGTCGATGCCCACGGACGCCCAGTGCGCGCCGAATTGGCGGCTGGGCAGGCTGGCGACACCCCATGGCAACCAAGCTGTTCGATGCTGTCACACCCGGCGCCACCGTCATCGCCGACGAGGCCAATGATCCGAGGGCGCCCGCTCCTTCGTCGTCAGTCGATGGGTCTAGCGCCAGCGCAACCTCATCGAGCGCTTCTTCAAGCGCATCAAGCAGATGCGATGCCCTGTTGCGCGCTACGACCGCCGCGCCGACAACTTCGCCGCCGCTCTCAAGCTTGCTGCCGACCGCATCTCGATGAATGCCTAATGAGTCCGTTTCCTGGCGCGCGGGACGCGGAATAGAAGAGCGTTCGTGTTGCCAAATTCAACGCTGTTTCATGCGTCTGAAACGCCAGCGACATGCTCTCGTAGCGTCATCTCAGCGATGCTGAACAATCGGAGTGCCGGGGGCGACATAACGACTCACTCATCTGCGGCAGTGTCATCGAATACAGAATGCTATGCTTGTTAAAGCGAATATCAATATTTCGGATTCTAAATTGTCAGTGCATCAAAAGTAGACTCTGGTCGGAGTAATTTGTGTCGGCCAGTCGGGATTAGGAGAGAATCCGATGCGCGGCAAAGTCCTTGGATACGACATGAACTCCGGCGAGGGAATGGTGAGCGGAGACGACGGCAAGCGCTACGCGCTTCATCGTTCTTCTCTTGGTCCAGGAACAAAAGTGCTTCGCGCTGGCGAGGATGTGGATTTCGAAGCCGTGGGCGATGTGGCGCATTCGCTCTTCGTTATCCCCTCCGTGACCGGTGTTGTCTTGTCCAACGGAGACGTAGGCGGAAAGAACAAGATCCTGGCGGGCCTTCTCGCTTTGTTTTTCGGCTCGCTCGGTGTTCACAAGTTCTACCTGGGTCGCATTGGCGCAGGATTGATCATGCTTTTGGTGTTCGTATTTGGATGGTTGCTCCTAGGTGTGCCAAGTATTTTTATAGGAATCATTGCGTTTGTTGAGGCGATACTTTATCTCACACGGAGCGACGAGGCATTTTACAATTTGTACGTCGTTGGCAAGAAGGCTTGGTTCTAGAGTTCGAGACGTTTCCCTGATGTTTGCCGATCCTCGGCCGCGGCTCAGGACCTTTCGGTGCGGTTGAAGCACGACGACCGCGCCGTCCTACCGATGCGGCGTGGTCAATCCCGAAAGCAAGAAACGTCGCTCGAAGCCCGCTGCCTCGGCCGCATTTCAGCACATCAAAGCTAAGCCGCACGGGCAGCGACAGCATTCAATGTGGCGACCATCCATCGAGATGGTGCAGCCGGGCGACACCTCGGTGCCAAGTTTTCTCTATCGCGCAGTAGCCGTTGCGGTTGTGTCCTTGTCGGGGCAAGAATGAGTCCAGATTGTGTCGGGGATTCGATTGGCATGCTTAGGCTCCGCTCAAACCTTGGGCGGCCTGCGAGTTTGCAGTGTCGAGAATGGCTGATTTAATGGTGGAAGCAGCAAAAGAAGATCCGATACTGTGCGGCGGTTGTGGTTCGCCGTTACAGTTGGAGGTCGGCTTTTGCCCGTTCTGCGGGTTTCTGTGCCATTTCGAGCTGCCCAACCGAGAAGCATCGAAACGCGACCTTGGTCAAGACGGTCTGGTCGGACGTCTGGACGAGCCGGAGGCGACGACGGCGGAAGAAGGGGCGCGCTCAGCAAGTTTGGTTGGCCACGGACCGCCTAGAGAGCTGCGGATGATCGACGCGGGCGCCACCGAACCCCCGCTGGATCATGGCGCGACACTTGCCGTTCCGCGGCTTGACACGGGGCTGCCACCTACGGTGTCGCGGAGCCAGACGGCGCGACGCATGGCGATGGCGTTGCTGGTAGTTGTGGCCGCCGGCGGCGGATACTTGGCAGTCCGGACGGGGATGGCGTGGCTGAAATCTTCGCTACCGACTTCAGCTGCTTCGCCTTCTGAATCCGCCGCACCGGCAGGCGCTGTAACGGTTCGATCAGCGCCTGTGCGCCAAGTTCCCGAAGCTGGCCGTCAGGCATCTATCGAGGGGCCGGAAGCTGTCTCAGGCAAGCAAATTGAGAGTGGGCCCTCTCGGTCTGCGCCTCCAGCCCCCGACGTCGTAGACCGGCTCATTCTAACGTCGGCATGGCAGACCATCAGTCTGGGTGCTCCGGCGGCCGCGGACGGAAAGATGGTTCTCGCGGCTGATGGCCCCTTCCGGATGCGGCTCGGCAACAGCCTTTACATCGTGGATGACAAAGGGCCGCTCAGCTTGGATGCCGATATGGCCGGGAAGATCCAGGCTCGGGCGGCTGGAGGGTCGGTCAATCTTGAGGTGATCAGGACAAACATCAGTCAGGCGGGCAGTCGATGACGGTGGCGGATGGAACTTGGCGATTTGCAGCGCCTTCGGACGAGCAGGCAGCACGAGAGTGGCTGTTCGCCCAAGGTCGGCTGGCGGGCCTGAAAGTGCTGGATCGATGGTATCCGATCGACGATCCGCGATTCGATCTGGTCGATTTGCGCCTCACGGACGACGGAGAACGGGTCTATCCGCCGCAGTTTGCCTTCGACCCTGGGACGGGGCGCCCCCTTGGTCGCCGCCAACCGCAATAGCGCCCTTTGCGGCGCCCCAACTTCGCGCTGATGGTCTTCCCGGCTTGACGCTCGGTTCGTCTCAGCCGGCGCCGGATTCGCGCACCACCGAGGCGATGCCGGCAGGCATCTCTGCAGTGTTCGCCTGCGGCGCTCCGCCGTCTCTGCTGGCGCTGACGGTGCAAGGCGATCTACTCTTCCGGCGGATCTCCGGCGAGTGGTGCCCTCTGGAGCGATTGGCACCCTGTAGCTTGCCGGGTTTTTCATTCGCAGTCGCCACCTGCGAACTCGGCTTCGCCACTGTGCTGGGCGGCCGCGCAGTCATCGGCCGCATCAATTCTGACTGCCCCGAGCCCTCGATCCAATCGAGGGTGTTCGAGGAGGCTGTTATCTGTGGTGCTCCCGCACTGATTGAGAACGATCGGATGGCGTTTCCTGTTCGATCCGGATCGTCGGTAAAGATCGCGTTCTATGACTTTAGGTCAGAGTCATGGAGCGAAATGGCGGTTGCCGGCTACTTTGCTGACAGCGAAGGCTACTTCGCTGTCCCGGTTCAGAATCGCTCGGCAGTCCCCGACACCTTCTGGGTCGGTCGACGAAACTACCTCGTTCTCGGCTCGGACTTCGGCGAGCGAAGCGGCGAACTTCGAGACTTCGGCCCGGAAGTTCACGCCGTTCTGGGGCCGCTGCCGTATCGAGATAAAAGCGATATCCTCCATGTGCTTATCGAGACGGAATCGTCCTTCGCCTTTCAAAGTCTGACCTCCAACCCCAGAACAAAACCGCTCGATGGCCCGCATCTGGCCGCCGGAAATCAGAGTTATTTCAGCCGTCTCGCCTATCCATCGGTTCTCGACGATGAGCCTGTAGCGCTGCAGATCGAGGCTGGCGTTGACCGAATCCTTTTGCCGCTCGCCTTCAGCGAGACGACCGGAAGTCGGAACGAAGGCACGCTGCTCGTCTATGTCGAAGGTGTCACGTCGTCTCCTGACATCTTCTCTGATGATACCAGTCGCGTGTTTCGCGGCAGCCTTTACTGGCACTCCGGGGTGCGCCTTTTCAACCTGCAGGCGACCCTTCAGTTCCGTTCCCGCTATGACATCATCGTTTATCAGATTGGCAAGGCGTTGTTTGCAGGAAGCGCAACGACGGGGGTTCTTCACCGATGGGACTGCATTTGATGCGTTTCCTAAGCGTCATATTGCTGATGTGTGCTTTCGTTCCGGAAGCAGCGCAGGCTCAGGCGCAGATACGCGAAGTCTATCTCGTTCAGAACTCCGGTTGGATGGAGCCCTTCTACACAGATAGCCGTTCGCAATTTCGCGGACTGATAGAAAGCCTCGTCGAGGTCACGCGCCTCAACCGAGTTCCAATCTCGATTGCGACATTCAACCAAAACGGGCAGATTCCCGGGGTGGCATCACCCAATGTGGTCTATTCGGGGGAATACTCGGCAGCGGATGTGTCGCAAGCCGTCCGCTCCATATCTTTGCCTCGCCGCCCAAACGGTAAATATGCCGACGCTGATTTTTTCGGCGCACTCAACAATACGCTCAAAGAAGTTCTGCAGGGCGAAGAAGGCGTGATCTGGATGATCACGAACAATAAGAATTCCCCGGACAACGATCAGGACGTGTTAAAGAACACACAAGGTTTCTACGACCTGTTGCGGAACTCCGACTTTATCACCCGGATAGTTGCCTACCCACTCCGCATGAAGGTGACCGGCGAGCATTTCTCTGAAAGTGGCTTCATCATATATGGCATCGCCTACGGGCAGACCGCGGCGCGGGCTCTCGACGTGCTGCTTGGCACCGGCGCTCCGATCCACGGGCTGTTTAATGATCCGGCCGTTTTCCTGAAGCCGATCGCCCCCGAAAGCGTCGAACTTGTCCTGTCGATGCAGGAAGTGGGCGAGGGCATCACAGCCCACATGGAAAGTGGCGTTCTGGTTATCGATGATCTGCCAGGGTCGCAAGAAAACGTCGTTCAACTTACTGGTCGGCTGAAGAACGTTGCTTATCCAAAGAGGATAGCCACGGCACAGATTTCTTCCGGCTGGAGCGGAACCAGCGGAAGTTCGCCCGTGATCGCGGCAGACCCCTCGACGATTGACGGCCTTGCTTATGGGGCGGTTTCGGATCCCGTCACTTTCCAAATCGCACTCCCGGCGGTCCACCGTCCCGCTGGACTGTCAGGCCTTCTTCAGAGCGAGTCGGTTATCGACGGCCGGCTCCAGATCGCTCTCAACAATCTCGATTACGACTTAGACGACGCCTTTGTGGACAAGGCTGCCGCGGTGTTCGGGGGCGACATGCTGGGGCAGGGGCAGCGGCGTCTAGTCGACCAGCAGCTGCCAGACATTTTCTTCGACTTCCGCAATGTTTCGCAGTCGGTGAGCGAGGTTCCTGTGCGTCTGATAGTGCGCTTCTCTTTGCTCCCGCTTTACGGTGCCGTCGCAATATTGGCTTTGATCCTCGCTGGTGGCGGACTGCTGTTCTGGCTGCGAAGCCATGTGCGCACGGCCACCGTGCTTGCCGGCGGAATGCGGCAGAGCCTGTCGCTGAGACCGGGGCAGAGCGTGGAAGTCGATGGCGCCGACGGCAATCGGTACAGAGTGACGGGTCGCCTTCTGAAGACCCATTCCGTTTCGCCGCTCAATTGACGCTCGCAGAGAACCGTCCGAGACCAAAAAACTCCGAAAGAACATAGCCCATGTCAGAGATCATACTCGCGCAAGCGGACTTCACGATCCCCGCGCCGCGTCAGAACCAGTCAACGAGCGAGCCGCCTGCCGCTCGTCAAGGGGACAACGATACTCCGGCGACGAAAGCGCAGACAATGCCGACGGTTGAGGGCAGCCTGACTGTGAACCTTCTTCCCGGGCCCGTCTCCAATACGCAGATTGTGGTTGGGGCCGGTCTCTTCATCGTTCTTCTTGCAATCTTCTTCGCGGTCAAGATCGCGGTCACCCGTGGCCTGCAGGGGCGTTACGTTGCTCCCGGCGCAGCCTCTGAGACTGGTTGGCTTCTGTTTGCCTGGCTGAGCGTGACCAGTCTCTTCCTGATCGTCGCTTTCGTCGGCAACCTCTGGGCCGAATATGTGGTGACTGCGCCGGCGGCACTGCTTTCGCTGATCTTGCTGCTTCTCTTCGTACGCAAGCGCTCTGTGGCCCTAAAAACCCATCGATAATCCTGAATGCGGCGAGGGAGAGCGAACCCATGAGCAACACGCTGAACGCGGATGGCGCGCCCCAGAAGACTGAAACGCTTCTGGATGTGATGCCGACGGTCTTTATCGCCCTGGGCGGGACGGGAATGGAAATACTGCTCCGGCTCCGGCGACGGATTCTCCAAGCCGACTGGGCCGGCAAGAGCATCATGAGCATCGATGAATTTCCGCCGGCCCGCTTCATCTATTTCGATACTGATACGGCCGAAGCGAGAGAAAGCGGGCGAGCGGCAGCGACCGATCTCATGGCTTCCCGCGTCGCATTCTCCAAGGGCGGCGAAACCATTCAGAAGAAGGTCGATACCGCGTATTACATGGCGGAGATCGACAACTATCCGATTATCCGCGAGTGGCTTCCAGACGGCGATCTCGACAAGATCGACACGGAGAAGGGTGCCGGACAGATCCGTAGCATTTCGCGGCTACTCTTTTTCGACGTTTATTCGGACTTCATGAACCTCGTGCGCACGCAGGCCGACCGCGTGACGCAGAACGTTACCAATGAGGAGCGACTTCGCAGTCTCGGCCTGAAGACAGGCACGAAACTGCGCGTGGTCGTGGTGGGGTCATCGGCCGGAGGCACCGGATCGGGTTCGTTCATCGATGTGGGGTATGCGCTGCGATCGATGCGAACTCCCAAGATTGATCAGCTCGATCTCTTCCTGATGCTGCCTGGCGGCTATCGCGATGCAAACAAGGATCGTGTCTTCGCCAATACGTATGCGGCGCTCTCGGAACTTGAGTTTGCTATGCGTGGGACTACCGAGCCGCCATACACGGCTCGGTGGACCGACTATGATCGGCCAGCGCCGGAAGCCAAGGTTCCTTTCCACGATGTCTTCCTGTTCGATCGGCAGAATATCGCCGGTCAGCAGACCGGAGAGAAGACCGACATCTTCGACATGGTGGCCGACATCTTGTTCGAGGATTTCGGTTCAAGCGACTTCGCTCGGCGCAAGCGCTCGGTTGCCGTCAATCAGCAGCAATTCAAGCTCGGCAGTTATTTCCCGAAGCTCCCGGAATGGCTGAAGGACGGGATGCACTTCTCCCGAGGCTATTCTGCTATCGGCCAGACGACATTGATCTCTACGGCCAGCATGCAGGTAGACGAGCATTTGTCGCGCAATAACGCCGCGATGCTACGCAGCTTCTTCGGAATGGCGGTGGGTGACAGCGGCCGGCAGCCTACGACAGAGGAACGCGACGCCTTTATGCGCGATCTCCTGCGCCTGCGCGTTAAGGCCTATGCCGACGACTATGATGAGCGAGCACGCTTCGAGTGCCCGGTAATCACCGACTTCGAGCTCGTCGACTTTCTGTTGATGCGCGAGGACAAAAGCTCGATAGCCAGCACGCTGGCGAGTGAAATCGAACAAGACTTCGCCGGCATACTCAGCCGGATTTCCGACCATCGAGCATGGGCCAATGAGGTTCGTCGGCTCGTAGAGCTTCGCATGACCGACGTTGACGGCCGTATCGGGCAGAGCGGAGCCTACGGACCGAAGGGCGCGGAGGTGGCGAAGGCTCGCGATCGATTTGAACGGGCGTTGCTGGCGAAGAACGTGGATGACGGCAGCCTTCGCGCGACTCTCTACCAGATCCTCGATGATCAGGACCGCGGCGGCCTGGAGTTCACCATCGGACTCGTGACCCAGATCAAGCGGCGCCTGGAGGAAGCGGGGCAGGGCACCATCGCTAGGCTCGCCGAAGCGGAGGAGGCCTACGCGCGGCGCGCAAATCGGATTAACTCCGAGCAACTGCAGGCTTCGATCGATCGTACTCAGCAAGCGGCCGGTAGCAGCTTCTTGACCGGTGGAGGCCGCAAGGCCAGCGAGCGCTATCTGAGCCAAGTCAGAGATGACTTAACGGCGGCGCTTCAGGCCCGCTTGCGCGCCATCGCTTGCAAGGAAGCAATCAACCTTCTGCATAACGCGTCGGCATTTCTGGGCAATCCGCAGGGCATCGATGATACTGGAGACACGATCTGGTCCGGGCTCATCGGAGAGTTCCAGACCGGCCGCAAGCGGGTGCGCGGTCTCCTGTCGGTTATCGACGGCGATACCGCACGCATTCAGGATGCTCTGAAGCGCGGCGACGGCGGCACCTTCTTCGTTCTCAAGGACTCCGGCATCGAAATCAGCCAGGCAGCACACGAGGACCAGGTTCAGTGGGCGCGGGAAGCGTTCGATGGCCTGGGCGGGTCGCGTGAGATCTTCGCCAGTCTTGAGCAGGACGAAGGAAGGCTGGAGATCCTCGGCCGTCTGCGGTCCGTCACGATGAAACGACTCGGCGGCCAGCGCGACCGCATTCCCTCGGTGACGGATGCATTGCGCCAGTTGCCGCTCGCAGAGCAGCAGCGGCTTCTGGATCTGCTGGTCGTCAGGGCCATGCCTTGGATCTACACCGACTTCAGCCGAGGCTTTAGGCCGGAGAACGAGCGGTACAAGATGTTCATAGCCGTCGACGGAGTTGACTCGTTCCGGAGCGAGTTCAACAGCATGATCCTGTCGCGGCTACCGGCGCAATCCGGCCTGACCGCTGTTGCCTATGAGGAATCAGGCGTCCCCGGGCGCATCGTTTGCTACTGCGAACTCTCCGGTTTTCCGCTCGACGCAGTGGCGCCGATCCGCTCGGAGTGGCGGCCGTCCTATCTGCGCGAGCAGGCCAAGCCTGACGGACTGCCGCTGCACAACCACCGAGACGACCTGCGTTTCCCTGATCCAATCGTGCCGACGAACTCAGACCTCGATGTCCTTCGTGAGCGAATCGAATTGTTCCTTAAGGGAGTGTTCCTCGGCGCGCTGCGCTTCAACGTAAAAAGCCGAAGGTACGAAATTGAGATCGGGAAAAACCATTGGGAACCGGTCGGCGAGGAACGCTACCTTCGTCGGCGCGGCTTCCAGCCCAGCGAGCAGGCAAAGCTCCAGGATACGCTGAACAAAATCGAGGGGGGATTGAGCGCTCTGCAATATGCGGGGCTTGCCGCACTGGCGCGCTGGTTCGCTGACCGCGTCTATACACCCCGCAAATTCGACCGTGGGCAGGGTCCACGAATTACTCGCGGCGGAATCGGCAATCATGTCGCCCATCAGTTGGAACAGGCTTTTCTGACCCAGGCCCAGCGCACGAGCCGTGACGGAGAGCTGTCGGCCAGCTTGGAGGGGACGGTCGATCGGCTTTATGAAACGGTCGATCGCTGGACGACGACAATCTTCGGAACAATAGGAGACGTCGAGGACACAGAAGTTGGACGCGATCTCGATGATCCGGTCGAGCGAAGGGCGACCGAGAAGCGAATGGTCGAATGGTCCAAGTTCTCCGAGGAAGGGCTTCGCGCCATTGTCTCTGACGCGCCGTCGGCTGCGCCGGCGCATGTCATCGGCGCTCCGGCTACGACTGTTGCATCCCGGCCGTCCGCCCCGCCGCCGCCGCCCGGCACAGCCAAATACTGGCTTTTCAATGCCGCCGGCCAAGTCGTCGGACCTTATGACGCAAACGGTTTCGAAATGCTGGCCCAGTTGGGGCAGCTAAGGCCCGAGATGAAGGTTTGCCTGGACGGCTCACAAACCTGGCAGAGCGTCAGCGATGTTCCGGCATTGGCCAGCCTTCTTTCACCGCGGTCGACGACGCCACCGGCCCCTCCGCCGCTTCCCAATTGAGTCCTCTGTTGAATATCTGCCTAGGGTGAATTGACATGACAGTTCGATCGAAATTTCTGCGCGCAGCCATGTGTACCACTGTCGCATCAGCACTTCTTGTCTCCGGGTGCGCAAGCACCGGAAGCGGAATGGGGCCCAAGACGGCAACGGGAGCCGGCGCTGGTGCCATGGTCGGCGGCCTTGCCTGTGCGCTGGCGGGCGGTAAGACGGGGCAATGTCTGGTAGCCGCGGTTGCAGGCGCCATCGTCGGCGGTGCTATCGGCGCACAGCTCGATGAGCGTGACCGTCAGCGTCGCCAGGCGGCCTTGATGGAGGCGGTTCGAGAAGAACAATACTGGGCCAGCCAGCGTAGGCATGCCGCCGCCAAGCCATCCACTCCGAGAAAGGTCGCCTGGACTAATCCGGACACGGGCAATAGGGGCACGATCACGCCGCTGCGAACGGTCGTGAAAAACGATCGTGAATGTCGTGTCATGCAGGAAACCTATTTCAAGGACGGCGAGCCAATCACGGGAGAAACGACGGTGTGCAAACAGGCCGATGGCAGTTGGTCCTGATCGAGCGGTGTCGCGCAGAGGGGGCGGCTGGACAGCGGCGGCGTTTGCCGCCGCCCTTGCCAGCACGGCCGAAGTCGGGACAACCGAGGCGTCTGGCACGGTTGCTCCCCTCAGCTCCGTCGTCAGAACGGCGGATCGATCTGTCATCCCCGAAGGCATGTCCGCTCTTGGAACGGGCTTTTTCATCGCGCCTGATCGGATTTTGACGAGTGCGCATGTTCTCGCCGGTTGCGGCGTGTTCGTTGTTGCCAGCCCGATCATGGGGGTGATGCCGGCCGCGGTTGTTCGCCGTGAGGTGACGCGTGATTCGGCTGTTCTGTCGGTCGACCGCTCTTCGCCTTTTTTCCTTGCGAGGGCGCCGACGACCCCGCGTCGGCAGGGGCAATCTTTGCGTGTATTCGGCTTTCCGGAGAAGGGATCGGCAGGCAGTCCGCCGGTCTCCTATCCTGCTTGGTATGAATCCGACCTGGCCGACAGAAACGGCATTCCAGTCATTGCGGTCAGAGCCGCCATACCTCCAGGGGTTTCCGGCGCCCCAGTCCTTGATTCGACCGATGCTGTCGTTGGTGTGATCGTCGGCAGGCTCGACTCGGATCCTCAGAACGTCATAGCCCTGTCAACCGAAGGCCTATCGCCCAAAACGGTTAAGGATTTTGCCAGCGCTCCGGCCGCCCAACAGCCTAAGGCGAACCGTGCAACCTTCCTCAGATCGGGAGAACCACAGAATGCTGTGGTCCAGATTCGGTGTCGATGAAACCGCACTTCAGCTTTTTTGTCCTGTCTTGCTTGCTGGTTGCCGGATCGGTGAAGGCGGAGGAACCACTGTCGGACCAGGACTGGAAACAGGTGAACAGCTACATCAATGAGATCATGCGCACCGGCCGATCTGAAGTGGCGGTCGAATCACCTCTCAATGCCAGTCTGGATGTAATCGTAACACCTCATAAAGCCGTTTCCCGGGCTACTGGCGCGATCTGCAGCGCCGGCTGCTTCGATCCTTGCAGGCCGTTTGATCTTCAGGTGGTTCGGAACAAAGGACAGACAATCTACGAATTCAAAGGACGGAAATGCGCGTCGTCGCAGGACTTCGCGAAGTGGGAAAATGACCAGCCTGTCTCGTTGCAGCGCGTCCTCCAGCTCGCGCCTTCCGGGCCTGATCATCAGATGATCGTCGAGGCTCAGCAGTTGCTGACCGAGCTTGGCTACTATGGCTTTCGGGCGACTGAAAAATTCGATTCAGAGACGAAAGCCGCCTTGCTGGAATTCCGGGCGGATGCGCAAGTATCCGGCCCTCCCGACGACATCACGAGCGCTGACATCACGGAGATGAGGCGAACCCTCAGCCGATCCCGACCGACCGGCAGCTGTCCCGTCGATAAACCGTTCGTTGCCTGTCTCGAGCGCTGACTGCGACGTTGGGGGGCGCTGGAGAGGGGGCTGATCTTCTGTTCTTTCGGCCACAGCGGCCGATCGAGCTTAGGTCGGAAACCCAATCAGGCTGTTGAAGGTGTGTAGCAAATCGGATTCCCTGCCGTGGTTTTGCGACGGAGGCGATGATGAGCAGGCTGTTCTGGCTGGACGACGATGCTTGGGCGGCCATCGAGCCGCACCTTCCGAAGAACCAGCCGGGCGCCCGCAGGGTCGATGATCGGCGCGTGATCAGCGGCATCCTGCATGTTCTGAAGACCGGCTGCCGCTGGCAGGACTGCCCAGCCGAGTACGGTCCGCCACGACCATCTACAACCGCTTCAATCGCTGGTCCCGCGTAACCCTGCGGCGAGGGCCGCGGTGATCAGGTGATGCGGTTTCGGCTTTTGGCGAAGGCTGCCTTGCCGATGGTTCGGCGGCGGGCGAGCTTGGCGATCCGCTTCTGGATTTCGGTCACGTCGAGGGTCGTGGGATCGAACATTCCGCCGGACCAGCGCACCAGATGGTCATGGTCTTCGTGGCCAGGATCGGCGATGGCCTCGAGGAAGAGTTCGAAGCCCGGAAGGCCGCCGACGTCTTCCGGCGGGGCCCGATGCTGGCCCTCGATGAAGCGCGGGTATTCGACGGCCGGATCGGCTTCATCAAGGCTCTCGATGGCGAGCGTGTGCCGCCAGTCGTCGCCGAAGTCGTAGGTGTAGGCGAGTTCGCGCACGCCGCGCTGGACAAGGGTGGCGAGCCGGGTGGTCTTGGCCGACAGGGTCTTCTCGAAGTCCCATTCGGGATTGGGGATAGCGTAACGCCTGTCGTCGGCACGGAACTCGAACAAGTGATAGTCCTGGAAGGGCATGACCGCCTGAACGACGTCATGGAGGCCTTTGAGCGTCGTCGCCAGCGGCACCTCGACACGGCGCCAGATGGCCGGTTGCCAGTCGTCGAGTTCGATCTTCAGGCGAGCGATGCGGTCCCGATCGCTCATGAGGCGAGCGCCAGCGGCTCGTCCGCCGCCTTCCAGTTCCACGGCAGCAGTTCGTCGAGGCGGGTCTGCGGCATGTTGGCGACGCGGGCGAGAACGTCGGCGAGCCAGGCCTGCGGATCCACGTCGTTGAGCTTGGCCGTCATGATCAGCGTCGCCATGGCCGCGGCCCGCTCGGCGCCGCGGTCGGAGCCGGCGAAGAGCCACGCCTTGCGGCCGAGGGCAAAACCTCTCAGCGCCCGTTCGGCGGTGTTGTTCGTCAAACAAACTCGGCCGTCGTGGAGAAAGCGGGCAAAGCTCTCCCAGCGCGTCAGCATGTAGTCCATCGCCTTGGCGACCGGGGCATGACGCGACAGGCGCGCCCGCTCGATAAGAATCCACTCCTCCAAGTCGCCGAGGATCGGCACACTGGTCTCACGGCGAACGGCAAGGCGTGCTGCGGCGGGAAGGCCGTTGATGGTGCGCTCGATGTCGAACAGCGTGTCGATCCGCGTCACCGCCTCCAGGGCGAGCGGCGAGATCGGCGCCGCAGCCTTGCCCCGCCGGGCGCTGCCGGCGATATCGGCCAGTTCGAAGAACTTCCGGCGCGAGTGGGCCCAGCACAGAGCCTCCGTCACCGGCCCCGGACTTCGATCGGGCCGATAAAGCCGTCCGTAACCGCCATAGGCATCGGCTTGAAGGATGCCGCCGTAACCGGCGAGGTGCCGCTCGGGATGATCGCCCGATCGATCCCGGGACGCATAAAACAGGGCCGCCGGCGGCGCGGCGCCGCCGAACGGCCGATCGTCACGCACATAGACCCAGATCCGCCCCGTCACCGTCTTGCCCTTGGCCAGGATCGGCACCGTCGTGTCCCCCGGGTCCGGCCTATGGCCGGCCCGAGGGCAGGCTCTGCCGTGCAGCCGCTCGGCGGCAAGAACATGCCGCTCGATCAAATCGTGCAGCGGCCGCAGCGCGAAGCTGCAAGCCCCGACCTGGTCGGCCAGCGTCGACAGGCTGAGATCGATCCCCTCGCGGGCATAGCGCTCCGACTGCCGGTTCAGCGGTTGGTGCTGGCCGAACTTCTCGAACAGCACCATCGCCAAGAGGTTGGGACCGAGGTGGCCGCGTGGCGTCGGGTGGAACGGTGCTGGCGGCTGGCTAATCCTCTCGCACTCCCGGCAGGAGAACTTCTCCCTGACAGTCTGGATAACCTTCCACTGCCGCGGGATCACCTCCAACGTCTCGGTAATGTCCTCGCCGAGCTTCGACAGTCTGGCCGAACCGCAGCACGGGCACGCGGTCGGCGCCGGCACGACCACCCGTTCCCGCGGCAGATGCGGCGGAAACGGCTTCTTCGCGGGCCGCTGGCGCTCAAAGGAGGAGCGCACCACCGTCTTCGCCCGGGCCGCGGCCTGTTCGGCCGCCAACTCGTCCTCGGTGGCCGCCGCCTCCAGATCGTCCAGTTGCATCTCGAGCTGGTCGAGCAGCCGCGCCTTCCGCTCCGAGCGGCTGCCGTAGAGCTCGCGCCTCAGCTTCTCGATCTCCAGGGTCAGATGGGCGATCAGCGCCTGTGTGCCGGAGGCCTCCGCCTTCACCCGGGCGGCTTCGGCCTCGACCGCGGCGGCATGGCGTTCGGCCAGATCTGCGCGCTGCTCGGCCGCCGCAAGCGCGGCCTTCAGGGCGGCGATATCCTCCGGCGATCCGTCCACGCGCAAAGCTGTCCGAAGCGGTTGAACACGCCAAGGATTCTCGCAGAAAAGCCTGGCAATGCAAGGCTTTCCGCCTATCCGACCGAGCTCGGCCGCCACGTCTTTTGCGGATTGCGCCAGTCGATCCCTTCGAGCAGGTAGCCGAGCTGCGCCGGCGAGATCGTCACCACCCCGTCCGCAATGGAGGGCCACAGGAAGCGGCCGCGCTCCAGCTTCTTCGTGTAGAGGCATGCGCCCTGGCCATCATGCCAGATGACCTTCAGAAGATCGCCTCGGCGGCCCCGGAAGCAGAACAGATGGCCGCTCATCGGATCGCGCTTCAGCACCTCCTGAACCAGTAGGCGCTTTGCGCGGCCGGGAAAGCCCTTACGCATATCCGTGTGTCCCGTCGCCAGCCAGACCTTCACTCCGCTCGGGATCGGGATCATGGCCGATCCAGAACGGAGACGACCCGGGCCAGGGCCTCGGCATCCACATCGGCGTCGACGACGATCCGCCGCCCGCCGACGAGGACGATCTCCATGCGCGAGACCGTTCTCGTCATCTCCGGCCTCGGCGGCTCCAGGGCCGGCGTGAGCACCGCGGGAACGAAGGTCGGCCCGGTCTCCGATCCGATACGCTCGGCCCGAAAGACGCGCCGCCACGTCACCAATTGCGAGCGCGAAATCCCGTGACGACGCGCCGTCGCCGAAACCAGCCGAGGACCGGCCAGGCTCTCCAGCACGATCTTCAGCTTCTCCTCGTCGCTCCAGCGACGACGGCGCCCCGTCTCGACGATCTCAAGCCGCTCGAACGCCCTGTGCGTATGACTGTCCATACGCTCTGTTCTCAAGCCGAAACCTGACTCCCATAGGCAGGTGATGCGGTTGTGGCTCCTGGCGAAGCTGCCTTTACGATGGTCGGCGGCGGGCGAGCTTGGCGATCCGTTTGGATTTCGGTCACGTCGAGAGTCTTCGGATCGCACGTGCCGCCGGACCAGCGTCATCAGAGGCGCATGGTCCTCGCGATCGGCGATTGCCTCGAGGAAGGGTTCGAAGCCTGGAAGGCCACCGACGTTTTCGGGCGGAGCCCGATGCTCGCCCTCGATGAAGCGCGGGTACTCGACGGCCGATTTGGCCTGGCCGAAGCTCTCGACAAAGATCGTGTGCCGCCAGTCACCGCCGCCGTCGCGAGTGTAAGCGAGTTCGCTCTCGCTTCGCTGGACCAAACCAAAATGGCTGCGTGGCTATGATCAATCAGCCTCCGGCAAACCTGGGGCGGTTCATTGTGTGTCGTGGCTGATCCGGGATGAGGACCAGGACGAAAAGCAGATCGCAAAATACCTCTCGATGTCAGTGGAGACGCTCCCCAAGGTCTGTGGCCATCTCCATCCAGACGCAGAGGTCGGAGAGGCGTTCAGTTTTGGGCAGGGCGGGACGCAGGAGGCAGCGGAACCTGCGAAGGCACTGGTATGGCGAGCCGAGAAGACAGAGGAAATCGCAGCCGAACGCTCGCCATCCGAGAGGGAGCGGCGCTCCAAGGTTCAAATGGGCGGAGATGCAAACGCTTCGAACCCTAGTAACGCAAGGGCTGGCGATGGTGGGCGGTGAGAGACTCGAACTCCCGACATCCTCGGTGTAAACGAGGCGCTCTACCAACTGAGCTAACCGCCCGCCCGCCTGTCGCTTAGTCGTTTCGGCGCTTTCGCGCAACCGGCTAAAGGGCCAATCGAACAATCGCCATCCGGGGTTCCGGAGGAGAAAATGAACTTCCTTCGCTTTTCGTTCGAGTATCGCTTGACAGGCCCCTAAGGCTTCCGTAAATGACCGCCACCGACGCCGCTGAGGCGGTGTCGACGGAAAGCGCGGGTGTAGCTCAGTCGGTTAGAGTGCCGGCCTGTCACGCCGGAGGTCGCGGGTTCGAGCCCCGTCACTCGCGCCATTCTTTATCATCAAAATCAGAAGTTTATCGCTTTGTTCTCACGAAGCCGATGAACGCGATCTTGAAGTCGTTTCTCAAATCGCGGGCTTCCTTCTCCATGGTCCTCTTCACGGATCGCCGCTCCTGAGGCGCGGACCGAACCTCAGCCTGTCTACCCCTCGCCGAACGAGTCAGCGCCGCCCATTTGGTGACGGGATGGCGGTGCGGGCAGGATAGCGCCTTCGGTGATATCCATCCCTGAGCCGGAAGCTTCATTGCCGATGGCTGCCGCTGGTCCGTCGATAAGATTGCCGCCCGCTGGATTTCGTTCCACTGGTCGCGAGATCGCCCCATTCGCCAATCAATGGCCACCGCGGAGCCCTTGAAGGCTCGTCACGGCCGCCGAGAATGGTATAGGAGAAGTCCCGCTACCCGCGGGCGCGTTGTCCTGACACGCCAGCATGCATGAGACGCCGAGCAGGCTGACCCGAAGTTGAGACAGAGAAGCCGATGACCATTCTCGAGCGCTACATCTTTCGGCGGGTCCTGACCCTTTCGATCGGCGCTTTGCTCTCGCTTCTCCTCGTCATCTGGATTACCCAGGCGCTGCAGCGCATCAACATCGTGACCACGACGGCCGCCGCCGCGGGCAAGGTGATGTGGCTGGCGGTCCTGATGGTGCCCAATCTCGCGATGGGCATCCTGCCTTTTGCCCTGCTCATCGGCGCCATTCAGGCGCTGAACGCATTGAATGCCGATTCGGAGCGGGCGGCCATCTCCGCGGCCGGGGGCTCGATGCGTATTCTCGGACGGCCCGTCCTGCTGCTTTCGGCGCTTTTCACGCTGGTGATGCTGATCGACGCCAACATCGTCTCTCCTGCGGCACAGCGCACGTTCTATCGAGGCATGAGCCAGGTCAACGCGGACGTCATCACGCTTTTCCTGAAGGAGGGGCGCTTCGAGGAAGTTCAAAAAGGGTTGTATCTCAGCGTCGGCTCCGTGCGCGGCTCGACCGTCCGAGGTCTGTTTATATCGGACCGACGCGACCCGGTCATGGATCTGACCTATCTCGCGGAGGAGGGGCGGATCATCGAGAACGGAGATGAGGCCTATCTCCTGCTCTATAACGGCCAGCTTCATCGCCGCAAGGTCGGCGAGTCGGCGGTCTCGATCATTCAATTTCAAACCTACGCGTTCGACTTGTCGGACCTCCGGGGCGACCACGGCGGCACCTGGACGCGCACCTCCGAGCGTTCGACGGCCGAGCTGCTGTCGCCCGATCCGAACGACCCGCAATATCGCGCAAGACCAGGTTCGTTCGCCGAGGAACTGCACGAGCGATTCTCTGAGTGGCTCTATTGCGTCGCCTTCGCGCTATGGGCGCTTGTCGTCGCCGGACAGCCGCGAACGAACCGGCAGAAGACGAGTCAGGCTCTGACGCTGGGACTTGGCGGCGCCATGGGGCTGCGCGCGCTAGGATTCGTCGTCACATCGGTCGCGGGTCGAAACGATCTCTTCGTTTACGCACTCTATGCCCTGCCGCTCGCTTCCATCGTGTCCAGTATCATTCTTTTGAAAACCGGTAAGGATATCGGTGAAATCCGCTCGGTTCGCATCGCGACCGATCGGATTCTCGCATTTGGCGCGCTGCTCCGCCGCGCCGTTCCGCTTGGCGGGCGGTCGCGGCGCGGGGCGAGCGAGCGCAGCTGAAACATTCATCCGCCGATCACTTGAAAAGAGCCGGCACAAAGCACAGGCCGAGCCTTGCGCGCGCCTTTGCGAGGGGGTAGTTGACGGAAAAATGCGAAAGCCCGGGGCTGATTTGTGCCGTGGCTTCGCCTATCTCTGGACAGGAAACCGCCTCATGGCAGAACTCCTCGGCTCCTATCTTCCAATCGTCATCTTCATCCTGGTCGCCCTTGTGGTTGGGCTGGGCCTTCTGGTGGCGCCTTTCATGGTCGCCTTCAAGGCGCCTGACGACGAGAAGCTCTCCGCCTACGAGTGCGGCTTCAATGCCTTTGACGATTCGCGCATGCGTTTTGACGTCCGCTTCTATCTGGTGTCGATCCTTTTCATCATCTTCGATCTCGAGGTTGCCTTCCTCTTTCCGTGGGCGGCGACGTTTGGTCGGCTTGGTTGGTTCGGCTTCTGGTCGATGATGGTGTTCCTCGCCGTCCTCACTGTCGGTTTCGTCTACGAATGGAAGAAGGGCGCCCTCGAATGGGAGTGATCGGACGATGAGCCGAACCATGGACCGCCAAAATCCCACGCCGGACACGGCTGCTTCGACCGCTATTGCGCGGCCGGACCCGTTCGTGACCGACATCAACAATGAACTCGCCGACAAGGGCTTTCTCGTCACGGCCTCGTCGGAGTTGATCCACTGGGCCCGTACGGGCTCGCTGATGTGGATGCAGTTCGGCCTTGCATGTTGCGCCATCGAGATGATTCACATGTCGATGCCGCGCTACGACTGCGAGCGCTTCGGTTTCGCGCCGCGTGCCAGCCCGCGCCAGTCCGACGTGATGATCGTCGCGGGTACACTGACCAACAAGATGGCGCCGGCGATGCGCAAGGTCTACGACCAGATGCCCGAGCCGCGCTACGTCATCTCTATGGGTTCGTGCGCGAACGGCGGCGGCTACTATCACTACTCCTATTCAGTCGTTCGCGGCTGCGACAGGATCGTCCCGGTCGACATCTATGTGCCGGGGTGTCCTCCGACTGCGGAGGCGCTTCTTTATGGCGTCTTGCTGCTTCAGAAAAAGATTCGCCGCACTGGCACGATTGAGCGCTAGGGCGGAAAGGACGGTCCAATGAACGAGCTGGCGGACTATCTGAAGGAAGCCCTTGGGGAGAAGATCGAGGAATCGATCATCTCCAATGGCGAGCTGACCATCGTCGTGGGCTCGCAGGATATCGTCTCCGTGATGACGTTTCTGCGGGACGACCCGCAGACCCAGTTCATTTCGTTCGTCGATCTTTGCGGGGTCGATTATCCGGCCCGTGAGCAGCGTTTCGATGTCGTCTATCATCTGCTTTCGCCGCGTCAGAATCAGCGCGTTAGGATCAAGGTTCGCACCGGAGAGGACGAACCCGTTCCTTCGGTGTGCGACGTTTTCCCCGGGGCGAACTGGTTCGAGCGCGAGGCCTATGATCTCTACGGTATCCTGTTCACCGGCCACCCGGATCTTCGGCGAATCCTGACGGATTACGGTTTCGAGGGCCATCCGCTGCGCAAGGACTTTCCGCTGACCGGATAT
Source organism: Consotaella salsifontis (assembly GCF_900167365.1). GTDB lineage: Bacteria > Pseudomonadota > Alphaproteobacteria > Rhizobiales > Rhizobiaceae > Consotaella > Consotaella salsifontis. The sequence goes on from NZ_FUXL01000001.1 coordinate 288,796, forward strand.
GTCGAGGTGCGCTACGACGAGGAGCTGAAGCGCGTCATCTATGAGCCGGTGGCTCTGCGCCAGGAGTTCCGCAACTTCGATTTCCTCTCGCCGTGGGAAGGCGCCGAATATGTGCTGCCGGGCGACGAGAAGGCGAGGCAGTAGGAGAGGCTCGTGACGGCTAGGAAGGTGACAGGAAAATGCCTCTGCGGCGCCGTCCGCTTCGAGGCCGTTGTTGAGAAGCTCGAGGTCGGGGCGTGCCACTGCGGCATCTGTCGGCGCTGGGCCGGCGGTCCGTTCATGGCGGTCGGCGCCTCGGCGGCGGTTCTCTCCGGTATCGACGACCTCGGAATCTTCCAGTCGTCGGAGTGGGGCGAACGCGGCTTTTGCCGGGAATGCGGCAGCTCGCTCTTCTGGCGCAGTCGCGACGAAAGCCATTACGCGCTGTCCGTCAACGCTCTCCAGGACGCCTCCGATGCGACGTTCTCGACCGAGATTTTTATCGACTCGAAGCCGGCTTGGTACGACTTCGCCAACGACACGAAGAAAATGACCGGCGCCGAGGTCTTCGCGGCCTTCGCGCCCGCCCAGGAAGTGCCCCATGGCTGAGGTCAACGTCCGCAATTTCAACATCAACTTCGGGCCGCAGCATCCGTCCGCGCATGGCGTTCTTCGTCTTGTGCTGGAGCTGGATGGCGAGATCGTCGAGCGCGTCGACCCGCATATCGGGCTGCTTCATCGCGGCACCGAGAAGCTGATCGAGTACAAGACCTACCTGCAGGCGTTGCCCTATTTCGATCGCCTCGACTATTGCGCTCCCATGTCGCAGGAGCATCCCTTCTGCTTGGCGATCGAGCGGTTGGCCGGCATTGAGGTTCCCAGGCGCGGCCAAATCATCCGTGTTCTCTATTCGGAGATCACGCGCATCATGTCGCATTTGCTCAATGTGACGACGCAGGTCATGGACGTGGGCGCTCTGACGCCGCCCCTCTGGGGCTTCGAGGAGCGCGAGAAGCTCATGCTCTTCTATGAGCGGGCTTCGGGCGCGCGCATGCACGCCGCCTATTTCCGGCCTGGCGGTGTTCATCAGGACCTGCCGCCGCAGCTCGTCGATGATATCGGCGAGTGGTGCGACCCGTTCCTCAAGGCGATGGACGACCTGGACGCGCTGGTCACGGAAAACCGCATCTACAAGCAGCGCAACGTCGGAATCGGCGTCGTGACGCCGGAGGAGGGGTGGGCACGCGGAATGAGCGGCCCGATGATCCGCAGCGCCGGCGTGGCCTGGGATCTCAGGAAGGCTCAGCCCTACGACGGCTACGAGGAGTACGACTTCGATATTCCCGTCGGTAAGAACGGCGACTGCTACGATCGCTATCTCATCCGCATGGAAGAGATGCGCCAGTCGACGCGTATCATGAAGCAGTGTGTCGAGCGGTTGCAGAGCGCAGGTGGTGCCGGCCCGGTGATCTCCACCGACGGCAAATTCGCGCCTCCCAAGCGTGGTCAGATGAAGCGCTCGATGGAATCGCTGATCCATCACTTCAAGCTTTACACCGAGGGCTTCCACGTCCCGGAGGGCGAGATTTACGCCGCGGTCGAGGCGCCGAAGGGCGAACTCGGCGTCTATCTCGTTTCCGACGGAACCAACAAGCCTTATCGCTTGAAGATCCGGCCGCCGGGTTACGTCCATCTTCAGGCGATGGACCACCTCGGCCGCAAACACATGCTGGCGGATATGGCCGCGCTGGTCGGTTCGATCGACGTCGTCTTCGGCGAGGTGGATCGGTGATGGCGCGCGGCGACGGGAGGAGTTTTTCACCCGACGCTGCACCCTTCTATTCTGTCGGAGAGGCGGGCCGCAGGGCCGGCCTCACGACACGGGCGAAGGCTCTCTTCGCGTGGCGGTCAACTCTTAGGATGCAGGCGATTTGCGGCGTCTCTGGGTGCTGGCCTTTTCGGCCTTCTGTGCTAGAAGCGCGACGATACGAGAGCTGGTTAGAAAAATTCTACTCCATCGAGTCGAGGTCCGATGTCTGTTAGACGTCTTGCCGAAGATCGGGAACAACCCGACCACTTCGCGTTTACCGACGAAAACGCCCGCTGGGCCGAACAGACGATCCGCAAGTACCCGGAAGGACGTCATCAGTCGGCGGTGATTCCGCTGCTCATGCGGGCGCAGGATCAGGAAGGCTGGGTCACGCGGGCGGCGATCGAACATGTGGCGAACATGCTCGGAATGCCGCTCATCCGTGTGCTGGAGGTCGCGACCTTCTACACGCAGTTCCAGCTGAAGCCGGTCGGGCGCCATGCCCACGTTCAGGTTTGCGGCACCACGCCTTGCATGCTGCGCGGGGCGGAAGGGTTGAAGGAAGTCTGCCGAAACCGCATTCATCACGAGCCGCTCCATGTCTCCGGCGACGGCGGACTGTCGTGGGAGGAGGTGGAGTGTCTCGGCGCTTGCGTCAACGCGCCGATGGTGATGATCGGCAAGGACACCTACGAGGATCTGTCGCCGGAGCGTCTGGAGGAGATCATCGATCTCTTCGCCCAGGGCAAAGGCGACAGCGTTCCAACCGGACCGCAGATCGACCGCCATCTTTCGGCGCCGATCGGCGGACCCACCACTCTGACCAGCCTCGATGATGGTCGCGAACCCGCTCCGCGTAGCGGCGGAACGACGTCGTCTGGGCGTACAGAAGCGAGGGACACCGGTCCCTCCAAGGCAGCTCGCCCCGAAACCCACGCGACGGAGACCGCTCCGGCGATCAACGGTCCTGCTCGGGAGGCGGTCAAGGAAGAGGCGTCGGCGACAGATGACGCGGCCAGCGTCGATGCCTCCGCCGGCGCCGGCGCGCCCGCGTCGGGACATACGGGCGGGCGGCAGGAAGGCCCGAACGACACGGTCGAGCAAGAGGCGGTCGCCCATCACGAGGCCGAAGCGACGGGCGGACGCGACCCGGCCGGGTCGCTCGCCGCGCGAGAGGCCGTGGCCGAGGCGGCGGTGGTTCCGGATGTGAGCCGGCCCGACGATCAGCCGGCTCCGGAGCGGCGCGCGCACGGTCCGGTTGACATGACCGGCCTCAACAAGACTGAAAGCAGCGTTCCGGAAGGGCGCAGGACCGGGACCGACGACACGACCGCAGGTCCCGCGGCCACCGACAGCTTCTCTGACGGTAAGGGAAATGGCGGCGGTGAGGCCGGCGAGCCCGGTCTTGAGCGCGAGGCGCCCAAGCCTGTCGGCCGCAAGCCGGAGCTTCTGAGCGAACCGGACGGCCAGAAAGATGATCTCAAGCGGATCAAGGGCATCGGCGATGTGATCGAGCAGCAGCTCAACGAGCTCGGCGTCTTCCACATTCGACAGATCGCGGCCTGGGGCCAGGAAGAGCTGTTCTGGATCGACGATCATCTGAACTTCAGAGGCCGGTCGATCCGGGATCGCTGGGTTGACCAGGCGAAGGAACTGGTCGCGGAGACCGGTGCCGCATCCTCCAATGTCGGCGGGGAAGCCTGAGATGCTGAGCGACAAGGATCGTATCTTCACCAACATCTATGGCCTTTCCGACAAGAGCCTGAAGGGCGCGATGAAGCGCGGCCTGTGGGACGGCACTGCCGACATCCTGGCCAAGGGGCGTGACTGGATCATCAACGAGATGAAGGCGTCGGGCCTGCGCGGCCGCGGCGGTGCGGGTTTCCCGACCGGTCTCAAATGGTCGTTCATGCCGAAGCAGTCGGATGGGCGCCCGCACTATCTGGTCGTCAACGCGGACGAGTCGGAGCCCGGCACCTGCAAGGATCGCGAGATCCTGCGCAACGATCCGCATACCCTCGTCGAGGGGTGCGTCGTCGCTGGCTTCGCCATGGGGGCCCATACCGCCTTCATTTATGTGCGCGGCGAGTTCATTCGCGAGCGCGAGGCGCTGCAGCGGGCCATCGACGAGTGCTATGACGCCGGGCTTCTCGGCCGCAACAACAAGTGCGGCTGGGACTTCGACATCATCGTCCACCATGGCGCTGGCGCCTACATCTGCGGCGAGGAGACGGCTCTCCTCGAAAGCCTCGAAGGCAAGAAGGGTCAGCCGCGGCTGAAGCCGCCTTTCCCCGCCAATGTCGGCCTTTATGGTTGCCCGACCACGGTCAACAATGTTGAGTCGATCGCCGTGGCGCCGACCATTCTGCGTCGTGGCGGCGCTTGGTTCGCGGGGATCGGGCGGCCGAACAATGTCGGCACGAAGCTTTTCATGATCTCCGGTCATGTCGAGCGGCCTTGTGTCGTCGAAGAGGCGATGGGCATAACCTTCCGCGAGCTCATCGAGCGGCATGCCGGCGGTATTCGCGGCGGATGGAACAACCTTCTGGCGGTGATCCCCGGCGGCGCGTCCTGCCCGATCGTTCCGGCTGAGGACATCATGGACTGCGTGATGGATTTCGACGGGTTGAGGGAGGTGAAGTCCTCCTTCGGCACGGGCGGCGCCATTGTCATGGACAAGTCCACCGACGTGGTGAAGGCCATCGCTCGCATCTCCTACTTCTTCAAGCACGAGAGCTGCGGTCAGTGCACGCCGTGCCGCGAGGGAACGGGCTGGATGTGGCGCGTGCTGGAGCGGATGGTGACAGGCAACGCCCAGAAGACCGAGATCGACATGCTGCTCGACATCACCAAGCAGGTGGAAGGGCACACGATCTGCGCGCTCGGCGATGCCGCGGCGTGGCCGATCCAGGGATTGATCCGTCACTTCCGCGCTGAGATCGAGCGCCGTATCGACGAGTTTTCCCGCAATGCCGATGCGAGCCGCCCGGTTCTTGTGGCGGCGGAATAAAAACGGAATTTCGCCTCGTCTCGGCGGGGCCGTCTTTGAGAAGAAGCCATGGCGAAACTGAAAGTCGACGGCAAAGAGGTTGAGGTTCCCGATCACTTCACGCTGCTCCAGGCGGCGGAAGAGGCGGGCGCCGAGATTCCTCGCTTCTGTTTCCACGAGCGGCTGTCGATTGCCGGCAACTGTCGCATGTGCCTCGTCGAAGTGAAGGGCGGGCCGCCGAAGCCCCAGGCGTCGTGCGCCATGGGCGTGAAGGATTTGCGCCCCGGCCCCAACGGCGAGGCGCCAGAGGTCTTCACCAACACACCAATGGTCAAGAAGGCACGGGAAGGGGTGATGGAGTTTCTCCTCATCAACCATCCTCTCGACTGCCCGATCTGCGACCAGGGCGGCGAGTGCGACCTTCAGGACCAGGCCATGGCCTATGGCATGGACCGGTCGCGCTACCGCGAGAACAAGCGGGCGGTCGAAGACAAGTACATTGGCCCGTTGGTCAAGACGATCATGACGCGCTGCATCCACTGTACGCGGTGTGTTCGCTTCACGACCGAGGTGGCGGGCATCTCCGAGCTCGGCTTGATCGGCCGCGGCGAGGACGCCGAGATCACCACCTATCTCGAGCAGGCAATGACGTCGGAGCTCCAGGGCAACGTCATCGACCTATGCCCGGTGGGCGCGCTGACCTCGCGCCCCTACGCCTTCCAGGCGCGGCCTTGGGAACTGACCAAGACCGAAACGGTGGACGTGATGGACGCCGTTGGCTCGTCGATCCGCGTCGACGTTCGCGGCCGCGAGGTGATGCGCATTCTGCCGCGCGTCAACGAGGCGGTGAACGAGGAGTGGATTTCGGACAAGACGCGCTTCGTGTGGGACGGGCTGCGCACACAGCGTCTCGACCGGCCCTATGTGCGCCGTGGTGGCCGGCTGACGCCTGCGACGTGGCAGGAAGCCTTCGCGGCGATCGCGGAGAAGGTCGCTGCGACGGCGCCTGAACGGCTGGGTGCCATTGCCGGCGATCTCGCCACGGTGGAAGAGATGTGGGCGTTGAAGCGCCTCATCGAATCGCTGGGCTCGGCCAACCTCGACTGCCGTCAGGACGGCGCGGCGCTCGATCCGGCGAACGGACGGGCAAGCTATCTCTTCAATTCCACCATCGCCGGCATCGAGGACGCAGACGCGATCCTCCTCATCGGCGCCAACCCGCGCTTTGAGGCCTCCGTCCTCAACGCCCGCATTCGCAAGCGGTGGCGTCTGGGCGACCTGCCGATCGGCGTCATCGGCGAGAAGACGGATCTTCGCTACGAGACCACTTATCTCGGCGCTGGCGTTGAGACGCTGACGGACGTGGCCAAAGCCAATCGCGCCTTCTTCGACGCGTTGAAGGCGGCCGAGCGTCCGATGGTCATCGTCGGATCGTCCGCGCTGACAGGCGAGGGCGGCGCCGCCATTCTTGCTTCGGCCGCTGCGCTGGCGCAGGAAATCGGCGCGATCGGCGGCGACGGCTGGAACGGCTTCAACGTTCTGCACACTGCGGCATCGCGTGTCGGCGGCCTCGATATCGGCTTCGTGCCGGGCGCGCACGGCCTCGGCTTTGCCGGAATGGCTTCGGGCGGCGTCGACCTGCTGTTCAATCTCGGAGCGGACGAGGTGGACGTGGCGGCGGGCCCGTTCGTCGTTTATATCGGCACCCATGGCGACCGTGGGGCGCATCGCGCCGACGTCATTCTTCCCGGCGCCGCCTACACCGAAAAGAGCGGGACCTGGGTCAACCTCGAAGGGCGTGCCCAGACGAGCAGCCGCGCTGCCTTCCCTCCGGGGGACGCGCGCGAGGACTGGGCGATCCTGAGGGCCTTGTCGGCGGTGCTCGGCAAGACCCTACCTTTCGACTCGCTTTCAGCTCTTCGCGCCGAACTCTATGCGGCCCTGCCGACGCTGCGCTCGGATGCGGTGGAAGCAGCCGATACCGGTGCGCTGTCGGCGCTCGCGCAGCGCACGACCAGCCTTTCCCATTCGTCGTTCGGAAGCTCCATCGGCGATTTCTACCTCACCAATCCGATCGCACGGGCGTCCAAGGTGATGGCGGAATGCTCCCGCCTTGCTCACGCCGACCATCTGCAAGCAGCGGAATAGGGAAGGGCAGAGATGACCGACTTCTTCTGGACCTACCTTTGGCCAGCCATCATCATCCTGGCGGAGAGCCTGCTCTTCCTCGTGGTGTTGATGATCCTCATCGCCTACATCCTGCTCGCCGATCGCAAGATATGGGCTGCGGTGCAGATCAGGCGTGGGCCTAATGTTGTTGGCCCCTTCGGGCTATTCCAGTCCTTTGCCGACCTCTTGAAGTTCGTCTTCAAGGAGCCGGTCATTCCGGCGAGCTCTGATAAGGTCATCTTCCTGCTGGCGCCGCTCCTCGGCGTGACGCTTGCACTGTCGACCTTTGCCGTCATTCCGGTGGCTGCGGGCTGGGTGGTCGCCGACATCAACGTTGGCATCCTCTACATCTTCGCCATCTCCTCGCTTGAGGTCTATGGCGTTTTGATGGGGGGGTGGGCCTCCAACTCCAAGTATGCCTTTCTCGGTTCGCTTCGTTCGGCGGCGCAGATGGTGTCCTACGAGGTTTCCATCGGCCTGGTCATCGTGACAGTCTTGCTCTGCGTCGGTTCGCTCAATCTCACCGACATCGTGATCGCGCAGACCACCGGGCTCGGCACCATGCTCGGCCTGCCGAACACGTTCCTCGACTGGCACTGGCTGCCGCTCTTCCCGATGTTCATCGTGTTCTTCATCTCGTCGCTTGCCGAAACGAACCGTCCGCCTTTCGATCTCCCGGAGGCCGAGTCGGAGCTGGTCGCCGGCTACATGGTCGAGTATGGCTCGACGCCGTACATGATGTTCATGCTGGGCGAGTATGCGGCGATCTCGCTGATGTGCTCGCTGATGACCATCCTGTTCCTCGGCGGCTGGCTACCCCCGTTTGGGTTTGCTCCGTTCACCTGGGTCCCGGGTATCATCTGGTTCGTCCTGAAGGCGCTGCTGGTGTTCTTCATGTTCGCCCTGGTGAAGGCATTCGTGCCGCGCTATCGCTACGACCAGCTCATGCGCCTCGGCTGGAAGGTCTTCCTGCCGCTGTCGCTCGCCATGGTCGTGATCGTCGCCTTCGTTCTTCAGCTCACCGGCTGGAGTGACATGCTCTAGAGGCCCGAGGCCAATTCTTAGGTCAGGTTGCTCGAAGCTGTTTGGATCTCGTTGATGAACATTTCACAAGCCGTCCAGTCGCTGTTCCTGAAGGAGTTCTTCCAGGCCGTCGGCCTGTCGATGCGCTACTTCTTCAAGCCGAAGACGACCATCAACTATCCCTTCGAGAAGGGGCCGATCTCGCCGCGCTTTCGCGGCGAGCACGCCCTGCGCCGTTACCCCAATGGTCAGGAGCGCTGCATCGCCTGCAAGCTCTGCGAGGCGATCTGTCCGGCTCAGGCCATCACCATCGAGGCCGGCCCGCGCCGCAACGACGGAACCCGGCGCACGGTGCGTTACGACATCGATATGGTGAAGTGCATCTACTGCGGCTTCTGCCAGGAAGCCTGCCCCGTCGACGCCATCGTCGAGGGGCCGAATTTCGAGTTCTCCACGGAAACCCGTGAGGAGCTGTACTACGACAAGGAAAAGTTGTTGGCGAACGGTGACCGCTGGGAGCGGGAGATCGCCACCAACATTGCGCTCGACGCGCCCTATCGCTAATCGGGTTCGCGGAGCCGCGCCTTTCACGGCGCCGACCTCCGTGCCCCGGACCGACATTTAGCCCGACGCGCCACGAGGCGTTCGGGCCGGCCGAATGAGGAGCCAGGCATGCTGGGCCTGCAGGCACTGTTCTTCTATATCTTCGCGTTCGTGACGATTGGGTCCGCGCTGATGGTGGTTTTCTTGCGAAACCCCGTCCACTCGGTGCTCTTCCTGATCCTTGCCTTCGTCAGCGGCGCGGGGCTCTTCCTGTTGGCCGGCGCGGAGTTTCTCGCGCTCATCCTTATCGTCGTTTATGTCGGCGCCGTGGCGATCCTCTTCCTTTTCGTCGTCATGATGCTGGACATCGATATCGCGCAGGTGCGCGGGCGGATGCTGGAATACGCGCCGATCGGCGCGCTGGTCGGCCTGGTTCTTCTAGCCGAGATCATTATTGCCGTGACCGGCAACTATTACGATCCTGGAACGCCTCTGGTGACCTCTCAGCCGATCCCGCCGCTTGAGACGGTCTCCAACATCCAGGCGCTCGGAAGCGTACTCTACACGCGGTATGTCTTCTTCTTTCAGGTCTCGGGAATGATCCTCCTGGTGGCCATGATCGGGGCGATCGTGCTGACGCTACGCCATCGAGAGGGCATCAAGCGCCAGTCTGTTTCGGAGCAGGTTTCCCACACCGGGAAAAACTCCATCGAAGTTCGCAAAGTCGAAAGCGGCAAGGGCATCTGAGGGCATAAACCCATGGAAATCGGGCTGGGCCATTATCTGACCGTTGGAGCCGTTCTCTTCGTCATCGGCGTCTTCGGCATCTTCCTCAACCGGAAGAACATCATCATCATTCTCATGTCGGTCGAGCTGATCCTGCTCGCCGTCAACGTCAACTTCGTGGCCTTCTCGGCCTTCCTCAACGATCTCGTCGGCCAGGTCTTCGCGCTTTTCGTGCTGACCGTGGCGGCGGCCGAGGCGGCGATCGGACTGGCCATTCTGGTCGTCTTCTTCCGCAACCGCGGATCGATCGCGGTTGATGACGTCAATTCGATGAAAGGCTGAACTGAGCGATGTATCCCACGATCGTCCTCCTTCCTCTCGTCGGATTCCTGGTGGCCGGCCTGTTCGGTCGATCCATCGGGGTAAAGGCGTCCGAATACGTCACGACGGGCTTTCTGCTCGTGTCGATGATCCTGTCGTGGATCGCCTTCTTCTCCTTCGGAGGAGAGACGGTGCGCGTTTCGCTGCTCCACTGGATCCAGTCCGGCGGGGTCGATCTTGACTGGTCGCTGCGGATCGATCGCCTGACGCTGGTGATGCTGGTGGTCGTGACCACCGTGTCGGCTCTCGTGCATGTCTATTCCATCGGCTACATGCACCATGACCCCCACCGGCCGCGCTTCTTCGCCTACCTGTCGTTCTTCACCTTCTCCATGTTGATGCTGGTGACGGCGAACAATCTGGTGCAGATGTTCTTTGGCTGGGAAGGCGTGGGCCTCGCCTCCTATCTTCTCATCGGCTTCTGGTACACGCGGCCCTCTGCCTGCGCCGCGGCGATGAAGGCCTTCATCGTCAACCGCGTCGGCGATTTTGGGTTCACCCTCGGAATTTTCGGCATCTTCGTTCTCTTCGGCTCGGTGAATTTTGACACGATCTTCGCCGGGGCCGCGGGCATGGCAGCAGAGCTCGGCCATGCGGGCGAGGGCGCCACGACGGCCGAAACCGTCTTCACCTTCGCCGGAACGTCGTTTACGGCCGCCGGTGCTCTCACCGTCATCTGCCTGCTGCTCTTTATGGGCGCCATGGGTAAGTCCGCGCAGATCGGCCTGCACACTTGGCTGCCGGACGCCATGGAAGGCCCGACGCCGGTCTCGGCCCTGATCCACGCCGCGACCATGGTCACGGCGGGCGTCTTCATGCTGGCGCGCATGTCGCCGCTGTTCGAGCTGTCGCCCACCGCCCTCGGCTTCGTTACCTTCATCGGCGGTACGACGGCGATCTTCGCGGCGACCGTCGGCCTCGTCCAGAACGACATCAAGCGGGTCATCGCCTATTCGACGTGCTCGCAGCTCGGATACATGTTTGTCGCGCTCGGCGTCGGCTCCTACGGCGCCGCCATCTTCCATCTGTTCACGCACGCGTTCTTCAAGGCGCTGCTCTTCCTTGGCGCCGGCGCGGTTATCCACGCTGTCTCCGACGAGCAGGACATGCGGAAGATGGGCGGCCTCAGGAAGCACATCCCCATCACCTATTGGATGATGATCGTCGGCACGCTGGCGCTGACGGGCTTCCCGCTGACGTCGGGCTACTACTCGAAGGACGCGATCATCGAGAGCGCCTTCGTCAGCCACAACGCCTTCGCGATGTATGGCTTCGTGATGACGGTCGTGGCGGCGCTGCTGACCAGCTTCTACTCCTGGCGCCTGATCTTCATGACCTTCCATGGCAAGCCCAGGGCTTCGGCGGAAGTGATGCACCACGTGCACGAGTCGCCGATGGTGATGCTGGTGCCGCTGGGCGTCCTCGCGCTCGGCGCGATCTTCGCCGGTCTCGTCTTCACCGGAAGATTCATCGGCAGCGGCTACGAGGCGTTCTGGAACGCTGCTCTCTACACGGGGCCCGAGAACGAGGTCCTGCACGAGATGCACGGCATTCCGTTCCTCATCGGCATTCTGCCCTTCCTGATGATGCTGATTGGTTTCGCGGTCGCCTGGTTCTTCTACATCCGCTCGCCGTCCACACCGAGAAGTCTCGCAGAGCGCTATCCGGGGCTCTACCGCTTCCTTTTGAACAAGTGGTACTTCGACGAACTCTATGATCGCGTGTTCGTTCGGCCTGCGAAGCGCCTCGGCCGCTTCCTCTGGAAGACCGGAGACGGCACGGTTATCGACGGGCTCGGGCCCGATGGTGTGTCGGCGCGAGTTGTTGATATCGCCGGACGCGTAATCCGGCTGCAGAGCGGCTATATCTACCACTATGCCTTTGCCATGCTGATCGGCGTCGTGCTCCTGGTGACGTGGATGACCGTGGCGGGAGCGAACTGATGACCGACTGGCCGATCCTTTCCACTGTTACCTTCCTGCCGCTCATCGGCGCTCTGCTGATCCTGTTCATCCGGGACGACAATGAGCAGGCGCGTCAGAACATCCGCACCGTGGCGCTGCTGGCGACCATCTTCACCTTCCTTCTGTCGCTCGGCATCTGGCTTTCGTTCGACGAGAGCAATCCGGGCTTCCAGATGGTCGAGCAGATGAGCTGGCTCGGCAGCGGCATTAGCTACCACATGGGCGTCGACGGCATCTCGATGCTGTTCGTCATCCTCACCACCTTCCTGATGCCGATCTGTATTTTGGCGAGCCGCGAGTCGATCAAGACTCGTGTCAAGGAGTACATGATCGCGTTCCTGATCCTGGAAACGCTGGTGGTGGGCGTCTTCTGCGCGCTCGATATCGTTCTCTTCTATATCTTCTTCGAGGGCGGCCTTATTCCGATGTTCCTGATCATCGGAGTGTGGGGCGGCAAGCGGCGCATCTACGCCAGCTACAAGTTCTTCATCTACACCTTCCTCGGCTCCGTCCTGATGCTGATCGCCATCATGGCGATGTACTGGGCCGCGGGAACGACCTCGATCCCCGAACTGCTCCGGTTCAACTTCCCGGCGTCGATGCAGGGATGGCTGTGGTTCGCGTTCCTTGCCTCCTTCGCCGTGAAGATGCCGATGTGGCCGGTCCACACCTGGCTCCCCGACGCGCACGTCGAGGCGCCGACGGCGGGCTCGGTCATCCTGGCCGGTATCCTTCTGAAGCTCGGCGGCTACGGCATGATCCGCTTCTCGCTGCCGATGTTCCCGCTTGCATCGGCAGACTTCGCGCCGCTGATCTACACGCTCTCGGTGGTCGCGATCATCTACACGTCGCTGGTCGCCCTGATGCAGGAAGACATCAAGAAGCTGATCGCCTATTCCTCCGTCGCCCATATGGGCTTCGTGACCATGGGCATCTTCGCGGCCAATGTTCAGGGCGTCCAGGGTGCGATCTTCCAGATGCTCTCCCACGGGCTCGTCTCGGGCGCGCTGTTCCTGTGCGTCGGTGTCGTCTACGACCGGATGCATACGCGTGAGATCGCGGCCTATGGCGGCCTTGTCAGCCGTATGCCGGTCTACGCGGCCGTATTCATGATCCTCACAATGGCCAATATCGGCCTGCCGGGGACCAGCGGCTTCATCGGCGAGTTCCTGACGTTGATCGGCGTCTATCAGGCGAATTCCTGGGTCGCGATCTTCGCCGCGCTCGGCATGATCCTGTCTGCTGCCTACGCCCTTTGGCTCTATCGCCGCGTCATCTTCGGCGCGCTGGAGAAGGAGAGCCTGAGATCGATCCTCGATCTGTCGCGGCGTGAGAAGATCCTGCTCTACCCGCTGGTCGTGCTGGTCATCTTCTTCGGCGTCTATCCGATGCCGATCTTCAATGCCACGGCCGCCTCGGTCGAAGCGGTGGTGAATTCCTATTCGGCGGCTGTTCAGGCCAGTCAGTCCGTCGCGACGGTCCGGTAAGGGACGAAGAAGACATGCAACCCGATTTCCTCGCCACCAGCCTTCATATCGTCGCGCCGGAACTGATCATGGCGCTCGGCACCATGGTGCTTCTGATGATCGGCGTCTTCATGGGCGAGAAAAGCGCTCAGACGGTGACCGGCCTTGCGGTCGCGCTGCTCATCATCACGGGCCTGTGGCTGACGCTGGTTGCGCCGGACGGAGCAGCCTTCGGAGGGTCCATCGTTCTCGAGCCCTTCGCTCGGTTCATGAAGGTGCTGGTGCTGATCGGATCGGCCGTCGCGCTGGTCATGTCGGTGGGCTTCACCGAGCGTGAGCGGTTCGACCGTTTCGAGTTTCCTGTGCTGGTGCTGCTCTCGACCCTCGGCATGATGCTGATGGTTTCGTCGGGAGACCTGCTTACCCTCTATATGGGCCTTGAGCTCCAGTCGCTCGCCATCTACGTCCTTTGCTCCATCAACCGTGACTCCGTCCGGTCGACGGAAGCCGGCGTCAAGTACTTCGTTCTCGGCGCGCTCTCGTCTGGCATGCTCCTCTACGGCGCGTCGCTCATCTACGGCTTTACCGGGCAGATCGACTTCAAGGCGATTTCGCTGGTGCTGACGGGTGAGCCGGGTCTCGGCCTGATCATCGGCATGGTGTTTCTGCTCGCCGGCCTGGCGTTCAAGATTTCAGCGGTGCCTTTCCATATGTGGACGCCGGACGTTTATGAAGGCGCGCCGACGCCCGTGACGGCCTTCCTTGCCGCCGCGCCGAAGATCGCCGCGATGACGCTGCTGCTGCGTTTCACGATCCAGGCGTTCGGACCGCTCCACGATGAGTGGCGCCAGGTGATCATCTTCATCTCGCTCGCATCGATGATCTTCGGATCGTTCGCCGCGATCGGCCAGCACAACATCAAGCGGCTGATGGCCTATTCCTCGATCGGTCACATGGGCTTTGCCCTCGTGGGGCTGTCGGCGGGAAGCGTCGCCGGCGTTCGCGGCGTCATCCTCTACATGACCATCTACATGGCCATGACCCTCGGCACTTTCGCGGTCATCCTCTCCATGCGGCGCCGCGACGGCATGGTCGAGGAGATCAACGATCTGGCGGGTTTGTCCAAAACCAATCCGGTGATGGCGCTCTTCCTGACCTTTCTGATGTTCTCGCTTGCCGGCGTGCCGCCGCTTGCCGGCTTCTTCGCCAAGTACTTCGTCTTCATGGCGGCGGTCGAGGCGGGCTATTACACGTTGGCCGTCATCGGCGTTTTGGCGAGCGCGGTCGGCCTCTACTACTATCTCCGCGTGGTGAAGGTGATGTGGTTCGACGAGCCCGCGGGCGAATTCGTGCCGGCGGCAATGGAATTGCGCGTCGTCGTCGGTGCCGCCGCGCTGTTCATCTTCCCGGTCTATCTGCTGGTGGGCGGGCCGATCTCGGCAGCCGCGGAAGCTGCGGCGCGGACGCTCTTCTGACCTGTTCATAGGCAGACGTCGCGGCCTTGTCGGCGAGAATGAAGATTGATGTCCATAGGCCGGGATTCGCTGGGCGACGCGAATTCCGGCCTGGTTTTTTCGGAGATGTGCATGGAGCATGGTCGCGGGGAGAAACGATGGGTCGTGCGCGCCAGATGCGGCTCCTATGCGGCCGTGCCTTTGATCGTTTGTCCTGAGCGAGTGGTGCCATGACTTCACCATCGACCAAAGCGCCGCGGCGCATCGCGCTCGGCACGGTCGGATCGACGAATTCCATCGCCCTTGAAGCCGCTCGGGCAGGGGACCCAGGTGACCTATGGATCACCGCGGAGGAACAGAGCGAGGGCAAGGGACGACGCGGCCGCACCTGGATCTCCAGTCACGGCAATCTTTACGCCTCGCTCCTTCTCGTCGATCCGGCGCCGTTGAGCCAGCTTTCGAGCCTGCCGCTGGTCGCCTCTCTCGGCGTGAGAAACGGAATTTCGGCACTGCCGGCGCGGCGGTCGGTCGATGTGGGCATCAAGTGGCCGAACGACGTTCTTCTTTCCGGTCGCAAGGCGGTCGGTATCCTTCTTGAAAGCGAGATGGTAGGTGGGGGGCTGCGAGCGGTGGTGATCGGCATCGGTGTCAACGTCGCCCGCGCGCCGGAGGGAACGCCCTATCCGGTGACCGCCCTTGCCGAGCATGGGGTCATGGCGGGGCCGGAGGACGTGTTCCAGGCGATAGCCAGCGGGGTCTCGGACGCACTGGCTTTGTGGAAGCACGGTCAGGGACTCGCTGCCGTCAGGGCCGCCTGGCTCGACCACGCCGTCGGGGTCGGGGAACCGTGCCGCGTCAATTTGAACGACCAATCCCTTGAGGGGATTTTCGATTCGCTCGATGCGGAAGGGCGGTTGGTCCTGCGCCGGCAGGACGGTGGTTTCAGCACGATCGCGTCGGGTGACGTGTTTTTGTTGGGGGCGGAGGATAAGGCGCGGTCATAGCCCGTTTCGGCGCACTATATTGCGGGATCGAGCATCGTAGAGGAAATCGGGCCGGTCGGATTGTCCCTCGGGGGCATGACGAGGGGAGACCGGCCAATTGAAGGCAAAGCGACTGGACGTGAAGCAATTGGTGTTTGTGCCGCTCGGCGGCATCGGCGAGATCGGCATGAATCTCGCGCTCTATGGCTATGGACCGGCGGACAACCGCGAGTGGATCATCGTCGATTGCGGCGTTTCCTTCGCGGGGCCTGAGATGCCGGGCGCTGACCTCATTTTCCCCGACATTTCCTTTATCGAGGCCGAGCGGCATGCCCTCAAGGGCATCATCATCACGCACGCCCATGAGGATCATTACGGCGCGTTGCTGGACCTCTGGCCCCAACTCAAGGCGCCCGTCTATGCCACCGCCTTCACCGCCGGGCTGCTTCAGGCCAAGCGCGAAGGCGAGCCGGGCGCGCCGAAGATCCCGCTTACCTTGTTCAAGCCGGGCGACACATTTGAATGCGGCCCCTTTTCCATTGAGGCGATCGCCGTCACCCATTCCATTCCCGAGCCCGTGGCCCTGGCCATTCGTACGCCTGAAGGCACGGTGCTTCACACCGGAGACTGGAAGATCGACGAAACGCCGGTCGTCGGCGCGCCCACCGATGAGGAGCGGCTTCGCAAGCTCGGCGCGGATGGCGTGCTGGCCATGGTCTGCGACTCGACCAATGCGCTTCGGGAGGGCGTCTCCCCCAGCGAAACCGATGTCGCGCGTTCGCTGACGAAAATCATCTCCGAGGCCAAGACACGCGTTGCCGTCACCGCCTTTTCCTCCAATGTCGGCCGTATCCGCGCCATTGCCGAGGCTGCGCGCGATGCAGGGCGCCAGGTGATGTTGATGGGCCGCTCGATGAAGCGGGTTGTCGATGTCGCCACGGAGCTCGGCTACATGGAAGGCCTGCCGCCTTTCATCTCTGAGGAGGACTACGGCTTCATCCCGCGCGACAAGATCGTCGTCATCCTGACCGGAAGCCAGGGCGAGCCGCGCGCGGCGTTGGCCAAGCTCTCACGGGACGAGCACCCGTCAGTGGCGCTGTCCAAGGGCGACCTCGTGATTTTCTCATCGCGCACGATTCCGGGAAACGAGCGTGCGGTCAACGACATCAGAAACGGGCTGATCGAGCGGGGCATCGAGGTTCTTGAGGACGGCGAGAAGCTCGTTCACGTCTCAGGGCACCCGCGTCGGTCGGAACTGCGCCGCATGTACGAATGGGTCAAACCGAAGATCGCGGTGCCGGCTCATGGCGAGGCGGCCCATCTGACGGCTCACGCTGCTCTCGCTCGTCAACTCGGCGTTCCAGAAATCGTGGCCGCGCGCAACGGCCGAGTGATCAAGCTAGCCCCCGGTCATGCCGAGGTGATCGACGAAGTGGCGAGCGGGCGGGTCTATAAGGACGGGCGTCTGATCGGTTCGGCGCAGGAACTCGGCATTCTCGATCGGCGGAAGCTCTCCTTCGTCGGCCATATTTCCGTCATGGTGGAGCTGGACGCGCGCCTGGAGCTCGACGTCGATCCTGATATCGTCGCCGTCGGCATCCCTGCCGTCGACAGCGAGGGCGAGGATATGGAAGAACTGCTGATGGACGCGGCGGAAGGGGCTGTCGAGAGCATTCCCCGGTCGCGGCGAAAGGACCTAGGCATGGTTCGCGAGGCTGTACGGCGGGCCGTTCGGTCTGCGGCGGCCGATGCGTGGGGCAAGAAGCCGGTCGTGACGGTTTTCGTCGTCCGCTCCCGCGGATGACGAACGCGCTGCGTCAATGCGGCTGTGAGAATATCGGGGGAGAAGGGAAGGCGGACGCGCAACCATGAACTGGATATCCGGGATCGCCGTCTTCTTCATTATCTGGTGGACCGTGCTCTTCGCGATTCTGCCGCTCGGGATACGGTCGCAGGCGGACGAGGGCGAATTCACCCTGGGAACCGAGCGCGGCGCGCCCGGCCGCTTCAACCTGCGGCGCAAGGTGATCCAGACGACCGTCGCAACGGTGCTGATCTTTGCCGCCTACTATGTCGCCACCCAGGTCTTCGGGTTCGGGCCCAATTCCATCCCGCAGATGATTCCCGACTTCGAGGCAAAGCCCTGACTTGAGAAGCAGGCTCAATGTGGATTGGAGGGCCGTGGCGTCCTCCTCCGCGGCTTTGCTATCTCGTGCTTCTGCTGATTCCGGCCGCGATCGCTCCCGGAGCGTCTCCGAACTGCTCATCGGGCTGTTTCAGCCTCGCATAAACGCGACGTACGACGCCGCTGCATATCGCCGCAGCGGCCCAATCGCTTCACGCCCTGATACAGGACAATGCTGCTGCCCCTGCAGCACCGCGCTTCGCTTTTCGTGAGACACTGCGTCGGCGCTGCCACCTGAAACTCGGCCATTCGCGGCCAAAAAGGGCGTGATCGGCATTTCGGTCGTGCCCGATCTGCTCTGGGTTGCCGACAGCAGCATCACCTCCATCCGCCTCTTCGCTCCCATACTTGAAAACCAAGGTTCCGCGTGAGAGCGTGCCCGCGCTTGAGGAGGCGCAATTTCAAGCGGGGTATGAGGCGTTAGTTATGGGATCGGGCAAGCCTCCGGAAGCGTAAGCGCAACAGCAGAGCGCGTTTCGCTCATTGTGCGCTTGCAGGGAGAATGGTTGGCGTCGGGGTGGGGCAGAGCTGAACCATCTGACGCTTAAGGGCGGGATTTTCTGGCGCAGCGGGTTCGTCCCTCGTCGAGGCGAACCGGGCCGACTTGCCAGACCGCCGCAAGGCGGATGAGGAGCGACTTGCGATGCCCTCTTCGTCTGCCGGCGAACAGGGGGTATGCCGAGTGGGAGAAGCGATCTTTCTTGCAATATCGGTCTATGGACTTGGCATCTGCGTGGCCTTCCTCGCCGCGCTGCTGATCCGGGCCATCGTGGCGGTCCTCGCCCGACACAACGGGGCGGCCGCGCCGACACAGTCTGCGCCATCCGCGGCTCCGCCTCCGACTGCGCCGGCCAGCGCCGCGACTTCAGCCATTCCCACCGATGATCTCGTCGCGGTCTTCGCGGCCGTTCAATCGGTCCTCGGCTCGGTGCGCGTCGTTTCGGTCGAGCCCGCAGGGCGACCGTCAACATCGAACGACCTCGTCGCGATCGCGGCTGCGGTTCAAGCGACGTTCGGCAATCAGCGCATCGTCTCCGTCGCGTCGGTCAATTCTTAGGGGTTTGAGCGCGGCTCTCGCGGTCATCGAAGGCACCGCACGCTTTTCAGCTCGGATCGCTTTTCCAAAGGAAACAAAAAATGCAGAGGAAACTAAAAATCGTTGTCGACGGACGGGCCTACAACGTCGTTGTCGATGATGCGGCTGACGCGGGAGCTGCGCCTGTCGCAGCGCCTGCGCCTCAACCGGCTCCTGCTCCCGCCCCGGCTCCTGCTCCTGCGCCTCAAGCTTCCAGCGGCCAGGAAGAGGTGAGTCCGCTCTCCGGCAACGTCGTCTCCGTCGATGTCACGGTTGGCCAGGCCGTCAAGGCCGGCGACAAGATCATGACCATCGAAGCCATGAAGATGAAGTCCGCGGTCCATGCCAATTTCGGCGGCACGGTCAGCGCCATCAACGTCAAGGCGGGCGATGCGGTCGAAGCAGGGCAGACCTTGATGCTCATCGCCTGAGGGAGCGGGGGCTGTCATGGAAAACATTCACTTCATCGATCTCTTCCAGGGAATTGCCACACTGGCTTCGGCCGAGCCGAAGATCCTCATCATGCGGCTTTTCCTGATCGCGCTCGGACTGCTGCTGATCTATCTCGGCAAGAAGGGCGTCCTCGAAGCCCTGCTGATGATCCCGATGGGACTCGGCATGGCGACGATCAACTCCGCGGTCCTGTTCGTCGCGCCCGGCGGCTGGCTGCGAGCCGGACCGAACACCATCTTCGTCGATGCGCTGGCGGGCGCCAACACGCCCGAGCAAACCACGACGCTGATGAACGTTCTGCAGATCGACTGGCTGCAGCCGATCTACACCTTCACCTTCTCCAACGGTCTCATCGCTTGCGTGGTGTTTCTCGGCATCGGCGTTCTGCTTGATGTCGGTTACGTTATGGCGCGGCCGTTCCAATCGATGTTCGTCGCGCTTTGCGGCGAACTCGGCACGATCCTCACCTATCCCATCGCCATCGCCGCCGGGCTGACCCCGGGGCAGGCGGCTTCCGTGGCGGTCATTGGCGGCGCCGACGGCCCCATGGTGCTGTTCACGTCCCTGACGCTGGCGAGGGAGATGTTCGTGCCGATCACGGTGGTGGCTTACCTCTATCTTGGCCTAACCTATGGCGGCTATCCTTACCTCATCCGGCTGATGGTGCCGAAGCGGCTCCGTCAGATCCCCATGCCGGTATCGAAGCCGAAGAAGCCGGTGACTTCGGGCCAGAAGATGGCATTCGCCGTGCTGATGTGCGTGCTTCTGTCGCTGCTCTTCCCTGTCGCTTCGCCGCTATTCCTGTCGCTGTTCCTCGGCGTGGTGATCCGAGAGTCGGGCATCGCTCCCTATATTGAGCTGCTCAGCAACACGTTCCTCTATGGAGCGACGTTCTTCCTGGGGCTTCTGCTAGGCGTTCTGTGCGACGCAAGCCTGCTGCTCGACCCGCAGGTGCTGATCCTGCTGGTCCTCGGAATGCTGGCGCTGCTCATCTCCGGCATCGGCGGCATCCTGGGCGGCTATGCGATGTATTTCCTCTCCGGCGGAAAATACAATCCGGTCATCGGCATCGCGGCGGTCAGTTGCGTTCCGACGACGGCGAAGGTGGCACAGAAGCAGGTGGCTTCCGACGCTCCGGGCGTTGTCATCATGCCCCAGGCCCTCGGGGTCAATATCAGCGGTGTGATCACGACGGCGATCATGGCCGCAGCCTTCATCACCGTCATTCAGGCGGCCTATCCGGGCTGATGACAAGCTTTCCCGGGGCCGACGCCTTGCGTCGGTTCCGGGGGTGCGGCGCTGTCTGAGCTTTTATGACGTGCCGCATGGTTCTAGAATTCGCCCAGCGTGGCGTGGCTGATCAGGCGAGATGGCGTCCGCATCGTCGGATCATGAGAGCAAGGTTCAACCGAGCTTGCCAAACTCATGATCGAAAGCGGGATGGCGGGCGATCGTACCAGACCAGTCGATTGCCGGAGCGGGTGAGCAAGAGGAGGCGGGCCGGAGTGGTCCGCAAAGCCCGCAACGGGTCGGGATCGGGAGGACCGGCTGTCGGGGTGCTTCGGCGGTTTGTCGGGCGGCCTGGCGTCTCACTCCCCCATCAATCGAGAGTAGGGGTTGCACCATGGCTCAAGAAGTGAAGAAGCTCCGCGTGACGGAACTGGTGTTGCGCGATGCGCACCAGTCCTTGTTCGCGACACGCATGCGCATCGACGACATGCTTCCCATCGCTGAAAAGCTCGACAATGTCGGCTTCTGGTCAGTGGAAACCTGGGGCGGCGCGACTTTCGACTCGTGCATCCGTTTCCTGGGGGAGGACCCGTGGGAGCGTATCCGCGAGCTCAAGAAGGCGATGCCCAAGACGCCGCACCAGATGCTTCTGCGCGGCCAGAACCTTCTCGGCTATCGCCACTATGCTGATGATGTGGTCGACAAATTCGTCGAGCGCGCGGCCGTGAACGGCGTCGATGTGTTCCGCACCTTCGACGCGCTCAACGACATGCGCAACATCTCCCGCGCCGTCGCGGCGGTGAAGAAACAGGGCAAGCACGCCCAGGGCGTGATGAGCTACACCACGTCGCCGGTCCATACGCTGGAGATGTGGCTCAGCCTGGGTCGGCAGATCGAGGACATGGGCGCCGATAGCATCTGCGTGAAGGACATGGCCGGGCTGATCACGCCCTACGCCGCCTATGAGTTGGTGAAGGGCCTCAAGGCCTCGCTGTCCATCCCCGTGCATCTTCACGCGCACTCGACGACCGGCATGTCGACGGCGGCCATCGTGAAGGCCGTGGAGGCAGGCGCCGACGGCGTCGACAGCGCCATCTCGACCATGTCGCACACCTATGGCCATAGCGCGACCGAGTCGCTTGTCGCCATCTTCGCCGGCACCGAGCACGACACGGGCCTCGATATCAAAGAGCTTGAGGAGATCGCGGCGTATTTCCGCGGTGTCAGGCCGAAATACGCCAAGTTCGAAGGTTCGATGAAGGGCGTCGACTCTCGCATCCTGATCGCGCAGGTGCCGGGCGGCATGCTGACGAACATGGAGAATCAGCTCCGTCAGCAAAAGGCTTCCCACCGCTTCGACGAGGTGCTCGCGGAAATTCCGCGTGTCCGCCAGGACCTCGGCTACCTGCCGCTGGTGACGCCGACCTCTCAGATCGTCGGCACACAGGCGGTGATGAACGTCATCATGGGGCAGCGCTACAGCGTTATCGCCGAGGAGGTTCAAGGCATCCTGAGGGGTGAGTACGGCGCTCTTCCCGCGCCCTGCAACGCGGAGCTCCAGGCGCGTGTGCTGAATGGCGCCGAGCCTGTCACAACCCGTCCCGCCGACCGCCTCAAATCCGAAATGGACAAATTGCAGGCGGAGTTGGAGGAGAAGGCGAAGGCGGAGAACTTCAAACTCGAAGACGGCGACCGTCGGAGCGACGACGTCCTGATCTATGCCCTGTTCCCGCAGGTTGGTCTGAAGTTCCTGAAGAACCGTGGAAACCCCGACGTCTTCGAGCCCGCTCCCGGCGTCGTGCCCGCGAAGAAGGAAGCTTCCGCGCCGGCTCCGACGCCCTCGCCGGTGGCGGCTGCTCCGACGGCGGCGGTGACGCCTCTCGGTACGCCGGTCCCTGTGTCGGTTCCTGGTCAGCGTCTTGCGACGTACCGGGTCACCGTGGACGGCAAGACCAGCACCGTCGAGGTTCTCGACGCCTGATACTGGCGGGCGGGCAGACACATCACTGTCATGCCCGCCGGCTGGTCCAAGCCGCGACGGAGAGAGTTGCCGAGTCGGCGATTGTGAAGCCGATTCACCGGTTCGGCAGTCAACATTGAGGAACGTCAAGCCTGGGGCGCTTCGGGTGGCTCCGGGCAAAGCGAATTTCGATCAGGCCACGCATGGCTAACCGGCCAAGCGTGGCCTTCCAATCAGGTGTACCCTCGCCTTGAAACCGCCCCTTTGCTGGCTACCAAGACGGCATGGAAGAAGTGGAGCGGCGATCACTGCACAAAAAAAATGCAAGGCCGAAGCCTTGCATTTCCAGGATGTGCAGGTCTCGATTTCCTGCCGGCTTGTTCGCCGGGGCTGCAGCCAAAGGCGCGCCGGAAATCATGTCCTCCCTAGACTAGACCGCGATTTCGGAAGCTTGTGTGCGGGCTCCGTTATGTGGGCGAAATTAGCGCCTCGATCGCGCCTTGTCACGCAAAATGTCGGTCTCATGACATTCTTTTTCACAATGTGAGTGTCGCGTGGGCAGGGGGATGCTGAACAAGCAAGCATCGCGCTCCTGCTTTTCAATCCGGTCCCGACCGTCTATGAACCGGCTGGGCATCGCGCCCCTAAATCTCTATCGAAAGCACGCCCCGACATGCGCCTGTCGCGATATTTCCTGCCCATCCTCAAAGAGACGCCCAAGGAAGCCGAGATCGTCTCCCACCGTCTGATGCTGCGCGCTGGCATGATCCGCCAGCAGGCCGCCGGGATTTATTCGTGGTTGCCCATCGGCAAGCGCGTCCTCGACAAGGTCTGCGGGATCATTCGCGAGGAGCAGGATCGCTCGGGAGCGTTGGAGCTTTGGATGCCGACGATCCAATCCGCGGATCTGTGGCGAGAGAGCGGGCGCTACGACGACTATGGCAAGGAGATGCTGCGCATCCAGGACCGGCACGAGCGAGACCTGCTCTTTGGTCCGACGAACGAGGAGATGATCACGGAGATCTTCCGCTCCTACGTTCGTTCATACAAGGACCTGCCGCTGAACCTCTACCACATTCAGTGGAAGTTCCGCGACGAGGTGCGGCCCCGGTTCGGCGTCATGCGCTCGCGCGAGTTTCTGATGAAGGACGCCTACTCCTTCGACATCGACTATGGTGCGTCGCAGACCGCGTATCACCGGATGTTCGTTGCCTATCTGCGGACCTTCGCGCGGATGGGCCTACAGGCGATTCCGATGCGCGCCGACACCGGGCCGATCGGTGGCAAGCTCAGTCATGAGTTCATCATCCTTGCCTCGACTGGCGAGAGCCAGGTCTATTGCCACCGCGATTATCTCGGGCTGAAGGTTCCGGGCGAGGACGTAGACTTTTCCGATGCGGCGGCGCTGGCGGGCATCGTCGATACCTGGACGAAGCCCTATGCCGCGACGGATGAGATGCACGACGAGGCCGAGTGGTCGCAGGTTGCCGAGGCGGACCAGCTCGCCGCGAGGGGCATCGAGGTGGGGCACATCTTCCACTTTGGTACGAAGTACTCCGAGCCGATGAAGGCCGTCGTTTCGGGCCCCGACGGCAAGGAGGTGCCGGTCTCCATGGGCTCCTATGGTATCGGCCCGAGCCGGCTCGTCGCGGCCATTATCGAGGCGTTCCACGACGACAACGGCATCATCTGGCCGAAGGCTGTCGCACCCTTCGATGTCGGTCTCATCAACATGAAGCCTGGCGACGCCGATTGCGACCGGGCCTGCGAGGATCTCTATGCCCAGCTTGGCGGGCGCGGGCTCGATGTCCTCTATGACGACGTCGATCAGCGAGCCGGGGCGAAGTTCGCAACCATGGATCTCATCGGTCTGCCGCTTCAGGTGATCGTCGGTCCGCGCGGTGCGAAGGCCGGCGAGGCTGAGATCAAGATCCGGGCGAGCGGCGAACGGCTGACTCTGCCGCTCGACGCTATCGTGAATCGCGTTGCCGATGAGCGCTGAGGTTGCGATGACGCAAGGCGGCGGAGAGGCGCGAGCGCGCGCCTTTTCCCGCTTCGAGTGGATGCTGGCGGGACGCTACCTGCGCGCCCGGCGGCGGGACGCCGGCGTCTCCGTCATCGCCGGCTTCTCCTTCATCGGCATCATGCTGGGCGTGGCCGCTCTGATTATCGTCATGTCGGTGATGAACGGCTTTCGCGGCGAACTGCTGACGCGCATTCTCGGCGTCAATGGCCATGTAATCCTCCAGCCGATTGATACACCGCTCACCGACTATGATGCGGTTGCCGAGCGGGTATCGAAAGTCAGCGGCGTCACCTTCGCCGCGCCGCTCATCGAGGGACAGGTCCTTGCCTCGGGGACAAGCGGCACGGGAACGGGCGCCCTCGTCAAGGGCGTGCGAGGCGCCGATTTGCGGCGTTTGACGCCGATCGCGAGCAACATCAAGTCGGGCAGCCTTGAGGGCTTCGACGAGAGCGGCGGCGTCGCCATCGGCACGCGCATGGCCTCGGCGTTGGGCCTTGGCGTCGGCGACATGATCACACTGGTCGCTCCTGAGGGCGACTCGACGCCCATGGGCGTCGTGCCTCGCGTGAAGGCCTATCCGGTCTCTGCGGTGTTTGAGATCGGGCTGTCGGAATACGATGCAGCCTATGTCTACATGCCGCTGTCCGAGGCCCAGCTCTTCTTCAACCAGGACGGGCGCGCGCAGACCATCGAGATTTTCGTCAACGATCCCGACGACGTCGCCGCGCTGCAGGCGCCGATCGAGCAGGCGGCAGGGCGGCCAGCCTACACGGTGACATGGCAGAAGCAGAACCAGTCCTTCTTTTCGGCCCTGGAGGTCGAGCGCAACGTGATGTTCATCATCCTGACGCTCATTGTCCTGGTGGCCGCGCTCAATATCATCTCCGGCCTCTTCATGCTGGTGAAGGACAAGGGCAGGGACATCGCCATCCTGCGCACGATGGGGGCAACGCGCGGCGCAGTGATGCGGATCTTCCTGATCACGGGCGCCTCGATCGGCGTGGCGGGCACGGCGGCGGGCTTCGTGCTCGGCCTGCTCTTCTGCCTCAACATCGAGAACCTCCGCCAATTTTTCTCCTGGCTTTCAGGGACGACGATCTTCGATCCCGAGTTCTATTTCCTGAGCCAGCTGCCTGCTGAGATCAATGCGGTGGAGGTCGTGTCCGTCGTTGCGATGGCGCTGGCGCTGTCGTTCCTGGCGACGCTGTTTCCCTCCTGGAAGGCCTCGAAGCTCGATCCCGTTGAAGCGCTGAGATACGAATGAAGACGGATGCACTGAGGCTGGAGAACGTCGAGCGGCACTATCGCGAGGGCGAAGGCAAGCTGACGATCTTGAGTGGCGCGAACTTTTCCATGGCCTCCGGCGAGATGGTGGCTCTCGTCGCCCCATCGGGCGCCGGCAAGTCGACACTTCTCCACATCGCGGGGCTCCTGGAGCGTCCGGACGGCGGCGAGGTCTACGTCAACGGCGAGGGGTGCGGTTCGCTCGACGACGACCGGCGCACGGCGATGCGGCGCGACACCATCGGTTTTGTCTACCAGTTTCATCATCTCCTGCCCGAGTTTTCGGCGCTGGAGAATGTCATGCTGCCGCAGATGATCCGAGGGCTGTCAAAGCCCATGGCGGCAGAGCGTGCCAAGCAGCTTCTCGACTACATGCGGATTGGGCCGCGCGCGGACCATCGGCCCGCCGAGCTTTCGGGCGGCGAGCAGCAGCGGGTAGCGATCGCCCGCGCCGTGGCCAACACGCCCTATGTCCTTCTCGCGGACGAACCCACAGGCAATCTCGATCCGAAGACGTCCGGTTATGTCTTCGACGCGCTCACCGCGCTGGTGAGGCAGTCGGGCGTGGCGGCGCTTGTCGCCACCCACAATCACGAGCTTGCCGCGCGAATGGACCGCGCCGTCACCATCGAGGGCGGCAAGATCGTGCCGCTCGATATCGGTTTGCGAACGGCTTCCTGACGTCGGGCACGGCGGCATACGCTAGCTTATTGATCGGGCAGGGCGGTTTCCGCCGGATCAATGTCCAGGTGCTCGGCCAGTGCGCGGACCACCAGCGCGTGGTCGTCGCGCTGTCTCAATCCCGAAACCGTGAGGGAGCCGACGATTCCTGAGCTCACCGTGCGGATGGGAAAAGAGCCGCCATGGGCTGCATAATCGGCTTCCGAGATGCCAAAGCGCGACGTGAGCGTCGTCTCCTTCAGTCTCAGATCTAGACCAACGGCATAAGACGCCCGGTAAAAGCGCGCGACGAGCGAGCTCTTGCGGCGAACCCATTCGACATTGTCGGGCGCGCTGCCTGGCAAAGCGGTGAAGAAAAGCGGAAGTCCGAAGCGCCGTACATCGATCACGATCGGAAGTCCCGCGCCCAGACGCCGAAGCCGGGAGCCGAGCGCCCAGGCGACATCCTCATCGAACGTCGGCAGGACGAGTGTTTCCTCCTGCCGCGCGATCAATACGATATCCCGTTCAATGCTCTGGCGCTGATCATGGTCAAGCATCTGTCTTCTCCCTGTTGCGGCGCCGGAATCCTCCGGCAATGTGAAGCGCTTCTTCCTGCGATTGCGGGCGGCGCTTCATGTCCCCCACCGTTCTCATCTGTGGGAACTTAGCGACCTCGTCAATTAGCGGGGGGGAACTTGCGCGCAGTGAGAAAGGGGCCCTGCAGCCATGTTCTGCGGCGCGCTTGACAAACGAATCCAAAAAGAACAAAACAGGAACATATCAAGAAGGAGTGGAAAATCATGACGATCGTGAAAGATATCGCCTCGCTTGTTGCCGTCTCGATTTTTCTGACCAGCGTCTCGCTTCTCCTCGTTGCCCTGTGATTGGCCGTTTTTCGTGAGAGGGATGATCGCACGTGAGTCGTGGGGACGTTGATCGGGCAATAGTGGTAGAGGCGCGGCTTCGGTATCCAGTGTTCCTCGCGCATCGCCGTGGTCGGTTTTGGGGAAAGCGGCTGCTTTCCTGTTGATGGGCGGTGGACGGAATGCGGACGAAGGTCGAGGTGGGAACCTGCCTCGGCTATCTCTGTGACGCAGGCACGGCTCACTGATGCCCGTGAGAGGACTCTATTGGAGGGAAGAAGCCGATGGACACATCTGTTTCCTCGCCGTCGGGCGAAGCCAAGTCCGCTGCCGAGGCGCGCTTCATCCATCTCCGGGTTCACAGCGCCTATTCGCTGCTCGAAGGGGCCTTGCGCGTCGAGCAGATCATCAAGTTCGCCAAGGCGGATGGCGCGCCGGCTGTCGGCATCGCCGATACCAGCAATCTTTTTGGAGCTCTGGAGTTCTCCGAAAAGGCATCGAAGCTCGGCATCCAACCGATCGTCGGCTGTCAGCTTGAAGTCTTCTTCGATGACGAGGCGACAGAGAGCCAGGGACCGCGTGACAAGGCGATGTTTGCCGGCTACCCGCCGATGGTGTTCATCGCCGCGACGGAGGAGGGGTATTCCAACCTCGTCGAAATCGTCTCGCTCGCCTATCTCGCCCATGACGGCGCAACCCGTCCCCACGTCCTCTTCGAATGGCTGGAAGAGCGCAGCGCCGGCCTCATCGTGCTGACCGGCGGCCCGAAGGGGCCGATCGGCACGGCCATCGCCGCCGGCAAGGCGAAGCTTGCGGAGGAGCGGCTGGAGCGGCTGCGCGTTCTCTTCGGTGATCGGCTCTATGTCGAGCTCCAGCGCCAGGAAGGTCGCAATCAGCGGGTCGAGGCAGAGACACTGCGTCTAGCCTACGAGATGGACCTGCCGCTGGTCGCCACGAACGAGCCCTTCTTCTTCTGCCCCGACGACTTCGAGGCTCATGACGCGTTGATTGCCGTCGCGTCGAACAAGCTGGTGAGCCAGGAGGATCGCCGCCGTCTGACGCGCGACCACTGCCTGAAGTCCCAGGCCGAGATGGCTGTGCTGTTCGCCGATCTTCCGGAAGCGCTGGAGAACACGATCGAGATCGCCCGGCGGTGTTCGTATCGGCCGAGAACGCGCAAGCCGATTCTGCCGCGTTTCGCCGGTGCGGATGCCGATCCCGAGGAAGCCGAAAGAGCCGAGGCGGCCGAGCTCCGTCGCCAGGCGAAAGAGGGCCTCGACAAGCGGCTCGTTTCCCACGGCATCGCTCCGGGGCGCACCGAGGAGGAGTATCGCGAGCGGCTGGAATATGAGCTCGGCATCATCGAGCGGATGAAGTTTCCCGGCTACTTCCTCATCGTGTCGGACTTCATCAAGTGGGCGAAGAGTCAGGGCATTCCGGTCGGTCCGGGGCGCGGCTCCGGCGCCGGCTCGCTCGTCGCCTATTCGCTCACCATCACCGATCTTGATCCGCTGCGCTTCTCGCTGCTTTTCGAGCGCTTCCTCAATCCTGAGCGCGTGTCGATGCCTGATTTCGACATCGACTTCTGTCAGGACCGCCGCGAGGAGGTGATCCATTACGTTCAGCAGAAATACGGGCGTGAGCAGGTCGGGCAGATCATCACCTTTGGATCTCTCCAGGCGCGCGCCGTTCTGCGCGACGTCGGCCGCGTGCTCGAGATGGCCTATGGCCATGTCGACAAGCTGTGCAAGCTTGTGCCGCAGAACCCGGCCCATCCGGTGACGCTTGCCCAGGCGCTGGAGGACGAGCCACGGCTAAAGGAGGCGCGGGAGAAGGAGGAGATCGTCGATCGCCTGATCTCCTTCGCGCTGAAGCTCGAGGGGCTGTACCGCCACGCCTCGACCCACGCCGCCGGCATCGTCATCGGCGACCGGCCGCTGTCGCGGCTGGTGCCGATGTACCGGGACCCGCGCTCGGACATGCCCGTCACTCAGTTCAATATGAAATGGGTCGAGCAGGCGGGGCTGGTGAAGTTCGACTTCCTCGGCCTCAAGACGCTGACGGTGCTGCAGACGGCGGTCAAGCTGATCGCGCGCAAGGGCGTAGCGATCAACCTGTCCAATCTGCCTCTTGATGACACCAAGACCTATTCGATGCTCACCAAGGGCGAGACGGTCGGTGTGTTCCAGGTGGAATCGGCGGGCATGCGGAAGGCGCTGATCGGCATGCGGCCGGACTGCCTCGAGGACATCATCGCCCTCGTCGCGCTGTACCGCCCCGGTCCCATGGAGAACATCCCCACCTATAACGCCCGCAAGCATGGCGAGGAGGAGCTCGAGATCATCCATCCGATGATCGAGCCCATTCTGAAAGAGACCCAGGGCGTCATCATCTACCAGGAGCAGGTGATGCAGATCGCTCAGGTGCTCGCCGGCTATTCGCTCGGCGAAGCCGATCTGCTGCGGCGCGCCATGGGCAAGAAGATCCGCGCGGAGATGGACAAGCAGCGCGTGCGCTTCGTGGATGGCGCTGCCAAGAACGGGCTTCAGAAGGCTCAGGCGAACACGATCTTCGATCTTTTGGCAAAGTTCGCCGACTACGGCTTCAACAAGTCGCACGCCGCCTGCTACGCGCTGGTTTCGTATCAGACCGCCTATCTCAAGGCCAATCATCCGGTCGAGTTTCTCGCCGCCTCGATGACGCTCGACGCGGGCAACACGGACAAGCTCAACGACTTCCGACAGGAGGCCATGCGCCTCGGCATAGACGTGGTGCCGCCATCCGTGCAGACGTCCTATTCCGCCTTCGAGGTGGACAACGGCCGCATCCTCTATGCCCTCGCGGCGATCAAGGGCGTGGGCGGCCATGCCGTCGACCACATCGTCGAGATGCGCGGATCGCGCCCCTTCAAGAACCTCGAAGATTTCTGCACGCGCATCGATCCCAAGATCGTCAACAAGCGCACACTGGAATGCCTGATCGCGGCGGGAGCCTTGGACTGCTTCGGCCACGACCGCTCGCTCCTTTCCGCCAATCTCGATCGCCTGACGGGCTATGCCCAGCGCATTCAGGACGCAAAATCCTCGGGGCAGTCGGACATGTTCGGCATGGCCGCCAGCGGCCCGGAGCCGCTCTATCTCGCCGAAGCACCGCTTTGGACGTCGTCGGAGCGGCTGCTGCGCGAGTTCCAGGCGGTCGGCTTCTATCTCTCGGCCCATCCGCTCGACGAGTATCGCTCCACCCTGCAGCGCCTTCGCGTACAGCCCTATTCGGAGGTGGTGACGAGTGTGAAGCGGGGGGCAAGCGCGGCGCGCCTTGCGGGCACCGTGACCGGACGGCAGGAGAAAAAGACCAAGACCGGCGGCAAGATCGGCATCGTCCAGATGTCCGATCCGACAGGGCAATTCGAGGTCGTTCTCTTCTCGGAAACCCTGACGACGTTTCGCGATCAGCTCGAACCGGGTGCCTCGGTGATCGTCACCGTTTCGGCGGAGCAGCGGCCGGAAGGCATCTCGTTCCGCGCGCAATCGGTTCAGTCGCTGGAGAACGAGGCCGTTCGCATGCAGAAGGCGCTGCGGGTTTTCATGCGGGATGCAACGCCCGTTCGGGCCGTGAGCTCCCAGCTCAAGACCGGCGGCGACGGCGAAATTTCCCTGGTGCTGGTGCGCAACGATGGCGAGCGCGAGGTCGAGATTTCCTTGCCGGGCCGCTACCGCGTCTCGCCTCAGATGGCGAGCGCCATCAAGGCGGCGCCAGGCGTTCTGGATGTGGAGCTCGTCTGATAACGGCAAGCCAAGCGAAGGAGCGTTTCGCGCTCTACCGGCCCGCCGAGGCGGCGCTCGAGCTATTCGTCGAACTGAAAGCGACCAATAGGCCGTTTGGTCGCCTTGAGAATGAGAGCCGCCATTGCTTCAAGCGTTGCATGAAGTCGTGCAATCGGCGTCTCAACTTTTCTCGCCATCATAGGGAAAAGATTCGCTCTTTCCGTTCTGCTTTTCGCTGGTCGTCGCGGCCCTTCCCCTGCGGAAGGTGATTCCGGTTTCGACAGATTGCAGGCCGAACCGTTCGCGAAGCTGATCGAGCGCCGCCTCGGCCTTGGCGCGACGCGCGAAGGACGGATCAACCAAATCGTCAGGGTCGGCGGTGGCAGCCGGAGAGAAAACGCTGCATCCAATTCCGATAAGGCGGAAGGGTGTGCCGTCGAGTTCCTTCAGAAGGAGCGCGTGGCCGGCGTGAAAGATGCGGTCGGCAAGCCGGGTGGGGGCCGCGAGGCGTCGGTTGCGAGTGCGGGTCTGGAAGTCGGCACCCTTGAGCTTCAGCGTCACCTCGCTGGCGGCCAGATCCGTCGCCTTGAGCCGGCGTGCGACCTTTTCGCTGAGACCGCGGAGAATCGGCACAAGATCCTCCGGGCCGGAAATGTCGCGGTCGAAGGTCGTTTCGCTGGAAATGCTCTTGGTTGGCCGGTCTGGCGTGACGCGTCGCTCGTCGACGCCGCGCGAAAGCCGCGATAGTCGCTGACCCATGGTGCCATAGCGCCGCATCAGGTCCTCCTCGCGCATTCCTTGAAGCTGGCCAATTGTCCGCAGTCCGTCGTGCGCGAGCTGCCGGTCGAGTGCCGCGCCCACGCCCCATATGGCCTTGATCGGCAGGGCGGCGAGGAAGGACAGCGTCTCTGCTCGCCCGATCACCGAAAACCCGCGAGGTTTCTGAAGATCCGAGGCCATCTTGGCGAGGAACTTGTTGTGCGACAGACCGACCGATACGGACAGGCCCAATTCCTGCTCGATCGATCGGGCGAAGCGGGCCAGGATGAGCGCCGGCGGCATCCGGTGCAGCCGTTCCGTGCCGGTCAGGTCAAGAAAAGCCTCGTCTATGGAGAGCGGCTCGACCAAGGGCGTCAAGGCGCGCATCCGTTCGCGGATCATGCGGCCGATAGCGGCGTATTTCGCCATGTCCGGCTTGATAACGACGGCTTCGGGACAAAGCTCGAGCGCCTTGAACATCGGCATCGCCGAACGCACGCCGCTGATCCGCGCGATATAGCAAGCGGTGGAGACGACGCCACGTTTGCCGCCGCCAATGATGACCGGTTTATCCGAGAGCTCCGGCCTGTCCCGCTTTTCGACGGATGCATAAAAGGCATCGCAATCGATATGGGCGATCGAAAGCTGCGCAAGCTCGGGATGCTGCAGGAGTCGGGGGCTCCCGCACCGGGCGCAGCGTCGTGCCGGCGCCGGTTGAACGACGAGACAGTCCCTACAAAATATGATATTCAGGTCGCTCATCGCGGAAACGTGTTTGGACAGCAACTGCTCAACGTGACGGCTGCTGACTTGCCTGAATCAGGATGCGTTGCCTGCCTTATAGGTTCCGCCAAGAACGGTTCTTGCTTCGACCACGCGCTGAGGGGAGTGCCCCGATTGTGCAGAAAAGTCGACAAGCGTCGGCTCGTGAGCCAGGATGAAATCGAGGAGACCCGGCAGGAAACCGGGATCGCGCGCCCGCCGGCGCAGATCTGCGACATCCAGTCCGCTTATAGCAAGAAAGCGACTGGTGAGCGAGGGATCGGCGGCGATGTACTGGAGCGCGGAAATCCCCACGGCCTCG
The DNA here is from genome assembly GCF_900167365.1 of Consotaella salsifontis. GTDB lineage: Bacteria > Pseudomonadota > Alphaproteobacteria > Rhizobiales > Rhizobiaceae > Consotaella > Consotaella salsifontis. The sequence goes on from NZ_FUXL01000001.1 coordinate 321,629, forward strand.
GCCTCCTCTGGCGTGATGTTCTGTCGAGCGGGGCGTTGTCTCATTGTTAAGTCTTCCTGGCGTTTTGGCCTGCTTATACGAGCGATTCCCATTTCGTAAATGAACATGGGCTAGGGTTTCGACTGTGCGGCGTGAACAAGAACAGCCCGCTGCGGGCGCCGTTCTGTAATGGAGTATCGCGGACATGACGAAGACCGTGATGATCGTGGAAGACAATGAGCTCAACATGAAGCTCTTCCGCGATCTCATCGAAGCGCACGGCTACCGCACCGTCCAGACACGCAGCGGTTTGACCGCCGTCGAGCTGGCGCGCCAGCATAAGCCGGATCTCATCCTCATGGACATACAGCTTCCCGAGGTTTCGGGGCTCAAAGTGACACAGGATCTGAAGGCCGACAGCGAGCTGCATAGGATCCCAGTGATTGCCGTCACCGCCTTTGCCATGAAGGGCGACGAAGAGCGCATTCGGAAGGGCGGTTGCGAGGCCTACATCTCCAAGCCGATTTCAGTGGCCCCGTTCATCGCCATGATCAAGTCCTTCCTCGGCGACGCCTGAGGAGGGCGCCATGACCGGTCGCATCCTCATCGTCGATGATATCGAGGTCAATCTGCGCCTCCTAGAGGCTCGGTTGTCGGCCGAGTATTTTGACGTCGTGCGCGCCACCAGCGGCGCCGAGGCGATCGAGATCTGCCGGACGCAGGCGATCGATCTCGTTCTTCTTGATGTGATGATGCCCGGCATGGACGGCTATGAGGTTTGCCGGCGCCTGAAGGGCGACTTCAAGACGATGCACTTGCCCATTGTCCTGATCACGGCGCTGGATCAGCCATCCGACCGGTTGATGGGGCTCGAGGCCGGAGCCGACGACTTTCTGACCAAGCCGGTCAGCGATCTGCAGCTTTTCAGCCGTGTCAAAAGCCTGACGCGCCAGAAGCTCCTCACGGACGAGCTACGCATTCGCGCCGAAACCACGGTGGACCTTGTGGTCCGCTCGGACCTGGTGGAGCAGCTTCGGTCTTCCGGTCTGGATGGGCGGCTCCTGATCGTAGACGAGGATGCCAAAGCGGCGGAGCGTCTTGCGCGAACTGTCAGGGGGCAGCATTCAGGCACCGTTGCGGCGTCAGCGCCTGCCGCGTTCGCCGAGGCGGCGCGAATCAAGCCCGAGCTCCTCATCATCAACTTGTCGGCGCAGAGTTTCGATGGCCTACGGCTGGTTTCGCAGCTCAGGGCGGGAGAGTCGACACGCTCAATCCCGATCCTCCTCATCGGCGAACGTCATGATGAGGCGCGCATCGCGCGCGGCCTCGACCTCGGCGCCAACGATTATCTTCTGCGCCCGGTCGACGCCAACGAGCTGCTTGCGCGCACGCGTACGCAAATTCGCCACAAGCGATACGCGGACGGCTTGCGCCAAAGCCTGACGGAAACCATCGAGCTGGCGGTTCGCGATCCGTTGACGGGATTGCACAATCGGCGGTTCATGGAGAACCAGCTCGAGAAAGCCATGGAGCGTTCGCGGCGCGACGGCCGTCCGCTCGCCGTGCTGATTGCCGATATCGACCACTTCAAGCGCATCAACGACGAGTGGGGGCACGACGTCGGCGACTTCGTGCTCAAGCACTTCGCCACCACTATCACGGCGGCGCTGCGCGGCAGCGACCTTGCCTGTCGATATGGTGGGGAAGAGTTCGTCGTTCTGATGCCGGAAGCGGACGCACGCGTGGCGCGGCTGATAGGCGAGCGCCTGAGAATCAGCGTCGCGGAAAACCCGATCGACCTGTCCGGCCAGAGGGTCAACCTGACGGTTAGCGCCGGCTACTCGGTCTACGATCCGACACGAGACACGTCGGCCACGCTGCTTAAGAGAGCGGATGCGGCCCTCTATCTGGCAAAGAAGAATGGACGCAATCAGGTCATGGCCGAGGCCGCCTAAGCAGCGCTAGCCCGGCGTCCTTAACCATTCTTTACCAAAAAAACGTGCTTTCGAAGTGATTCGTTGATTTTGCGACTGGTTTGAGCGAGTCTGAGGGCGTGGATCACGGAGGGCGCTGTCGAGGCGCAAGAACCGTTACCCCATGGAATGCTCAGGTCCGCCGCATCTCCTGGGTCCCGTGGGGCGGCCGGTCGGCATCCGAATACGCGGTTTCCTCGTACCGCATCGGAATCGCCGACCGGCCACTGATCCGCTTTACCGTCATGCCGGACGCTTCGGTTGACGGACTTCCAGCTTCGCTTATCCCCGGCCATACTCCACACGGCGCGATTCGCAGCATCGTCCTTCGTGCATCAACTCAAACGTTGAAACGAGAGAAAGACGCGGCGGCAGGCTGCGCCAATGGCGAAGTGCCGATCGAATACGCAGGCCTGGGATAGAGTAGGGGAGCTCCTGGCGGTGCGCACGCGCGTCAGGAGATCAGCCAAAAACGCCGCCTGAACGGCGGCGTTAAGCAATCACAGCAGCACAAATACGACAACCAAAAACTTCCGGCCGATCCATGGCCGCAAGTCGAACCGAACGTAGCATCGTGCCTTTGCGGCGCGGACGCCTACTTGATCTTGGCTTCGCGGAACTCGACGTGCTTGCGCGCGACCGGGTCGTACTTGGTCTTGACCATCTTCTCGGTCATGGTGCGGCTGTTCTTGTTGGTCACATAGAAGTAGCCGGTGTCAGCGGTGCTGAGCAGCTTGATCTTGATCGTTGTCGCCTTGGCCATCTGTCAACTTTCCGTCGCTGTGCGTTCCGCCGCTCCGCATTCTTCCGAACATCGAAAGACCAAAGAGCTTGAGGACGCTTGCGGCTAATCCCGAATGAGCGGCGCCCTTCGCCGCGCGACCGATCCAAGATCGGCCATATCCCATCGACGCCAGTGGCAAAACCGCTGACGCTTCGGCGGCGCAAAGTACCGATAAGGTGGCTGAAGTCAAGCCTGACGACCGCCGAACACGAGGCGGACAAGGGTGAGAACGAGATAGACGCTGAAGAAGAGCGCCAGCGACCATGCGAATCCGTTTGGACCGGCGGCGTCCATGGCCAAGCCGATGGTCTGTGGCCCGATCAGCATCCCCAGAGCATAGCAGAAGATGAAGGCGGCGTTGGCGGATGCCAGTTCGGAGCCGGAAAGGCGGGCTCCGAGATGGGCCAGACCGACGGTGTAGAGCCCGGCGACGACGCCGCCCCAGATGAACAGCACGAACGCCATGACCCACCAGTTGGCGGTCAGCAGAGGCAGGCAGAGCGTGCCGACGAGCCCCACGAGGCTACAGACGGCGAGCAGGGTCCTGCGGTCACGCACCCGGTCGCTGGCGAGCCCGATCGGGATTTGCATGAAGACATTGCCGAGCCCGACGGCGGTCAGAAGTTGCGCCGCCGCGGATTCGGACAAACCGATTCGCACACCGAAGATCGGGAACAGCGCGAAACCCCCAGCCTCCACCGCTCCGAAGATCAGTACGGCCGCCGTGGCCGTGGGCACCGCATAGAGAAATCTCCAGAAGCTCCCACGCGCCCGTTCGGTGAGGCACGGCTGGCGGTTCCATGCCATGAACAGCGGAAGCGCCGAGGCGAGAATGACGCCGGAGCCGACGAAGAACGGCAGCGGCCCGTCGGCCCCTATTCGCGAGAAAATCCATGGGCCGATCGCGAAGCCCAGCGAGAGCACTGTGGCGTAAAGGCCAAGGACGAAACCGCGCCTCGCCGGCGGCGCCGCCGCGTTGATCCAGAACTCGGAGAGAACGAAAAGGGCCGTGATCGAGAAATGGAAGACAAGGCGCAGCGGGAACCACGTCCAGAACGGCACGAGATAATAGAAGCCAAGCCCGGATAGGGCGGACAGGACGATCGCCGCGAGCATGGCCGTTCGCACGCCGATGATCCGCGCGATGGGCGTCACCAACGGCGCCGCGATCAGCGACGCTATGCCGGCTACCGCCGTGTTGGCGCCGATGAGCGTCGCCGGAATGCCGCGTCGTTCCAGAATCACGCTCAGGAGCGGAAGCCCCAGGCCGAGCCCGAGCCCGACCGCGCTGATCGAGCCGATCGCGGCACCTGCCGAAAGCCAGTCTATCGACTGGATCTGCTGCTTGGCCTCGTGCGCCAGTTCCTTCGGCGTGCTCTGTTCCATGACCCGTTTTCGATGGTCTTCCATTGAAGGCGATACGGCGGCCCTAGCAGGCCCAAAGTGATGTGACCAGCGCGCGCTCGATCACCCCCCTGATCCTCAACCTCGCATGGGTCAGAGCCCACCTGGTAAGTCCACTCGCCGATACTCTTTCGGCGCGACGGAAGGATGACGGAAAGCGCAAGGGCGCGTCAGGCGAGTTCGTCCTCGGGGGCCGGCTCGGTCCCGCCGAAACCATGCATTCGCAGCGCCCATTGAAGCCCCACCGTCGCGCCTTTGACGGGCGGCAACATCGCCAGACAGAGGAGAAGCGTCAGCGTCGTCCAGACCGCGAGATGGACGCCCATCGACCAGGCAAAGAGGTCGTCGGCAGCCATGAAGAGCCCGACAATGAGATGGCCCACGATAAAAACCGTGATGTAGGGCGGCAGGTCGTCCGCCCGATGATGATGGATCGCCTCGCCGCAGGCGGCGCAGTGATCGACCGTCTTGAGATAGCTGGAAAAGAGCGCTCCCTCGCCGCATCGCGGGCACCGGCATTTCAGTCCCTTTAAAAGGGCGGGCCCAAGCGGGCGCGTCTCCTCCGAACCGGTACCGACGATCGTCTGTTCGATGAAATCGGTCAACGCCGCTTCCCCTTCGCCGGTTTGCCTTTGCGCTCGCCGGGCCGACTGGTGCGGCCGCGGCGGGCCTTGTGGAACGACTGGGTGGAGCGCGGAAGCTTGCGCGGTTCCGACAGCATCTCGAAGCGCATGGAACCCGCCATTGGAAGGGCCTCGACGAGACGAACCGTCACGGCGTCGCCGAGCCGGTGGCCTCGTCCGCTCCGCTCCCCGGAGATCGTCTGCGCGGCCTCGTCGAAGCGGTAATACTCGTTGCCGAGCGAGCCGATCGGGATGAAGCCGTCGGCCCCGAAGGTCGGGAGCGAAACGAAGAGTCCCGCCTTCGTGACGCCGGTGATGCGTCCCTCGAAGCTGTCCCCGATCCGATCGGCGAGATGATGGGCGATCAGGCGATCGACCGTGTCGCGCTCGGCCGCCATGGCGCGGCGCTCGGCTTTGGAAATTTCCTCGGCGGTCGTCTCGAGATTATCCTCGTCCTCTTGCGAGAGGCCGCCCTCGCCAAGATCGAGAGCCGTTATCAGCGCGCGGTGGACCACGAGATCCGCGTAGCGCCGGATCGGCGAGGTGAAATGCGCGTAGCGCATCAGGTTCAGCCCGAAGTGGCCGATATTGGAAGGCGAATAGGCCGCCTGGGACTGGGATCGAAGAACGACCTCGTTGACCAGCGCCTCATGCTCGCTTTCCTTCACCTGGCGAAGGATGCTGTTGAAATGGGACGGGCGCAACGTGCCGCTGCCGCCGAGCTTCAGATCGAGCGAGCGCAGGAAATCGCGAAGCGATTCGAGCCGCGAGAGCGACGGCGCGTCGTGGGCGCGGTAGATCAGCGCTTGCCGCCGCTCCTCCAGCGTTTCCGCCGCCGCCACATTCGCCTGGATCATGAACTCTTCGATGAGCCGATGGGCGTCGAGCCGCTGCGGCACCATGACGCAGTCGACGCGACCAGCCTTGTCGAGGACGATCTTTCGCTCGGGAAGGTCGAGGTCGAGCGGTTCTCGCCGCGCGCGCGCCTCCGCCAGCGCGCCATAGGCCGCCCAAAGGGTTCGCAGCAGCGGCAGAACACCGTCCGGCACGGCGCCGGCGGCGCCGTCGATGGCGGCCTGCGCATCCTCGTAGGCGAGCTTGGCCTGGCTCCGCATCATGATGCGATGGAAGCTGTGGCGGCGCTTATCGCCGGAGGCGGAGAAAATCATCCGCACGGCCATCGCCGGGCGCTCGACGCCCTCACGCAGTGAGCACAGGTCGTTGGATATGCGCTCGGGCAGCATGGGCACGACGCGATCGGGGAAATAAACCGAATTGCCCCTGAGGCGCGCCTCGCGATCCAGCTTGGAGCCAGGGCGCACATACCAGGAGACATCCGCGATCGCCACGGTGACGACGAAGCCGCCGGGATTTCCCGGATCGGTGTCGGGCTCGGCGTGAACCGCGTCGTCGTGATCCTTGGCGTCCGCCGGATCGATGGTCACGAGCGGCAGATTGCGCCAGTCTTCGCGCGGCGCCTCGAGCGGGGCGGGACCGGCGGCCTCGGCTTCCTTCAGAACGCCTTCGGGGAAGATGTGGGGAATGCCATGAGCGTGGAGCGCGATGGTGGAGATCGCCTTCTCGCTCTTCAGCGAGCCGACCACCTCGACCACGCGGGCGAAGGGGAGCCCCGCGCGATTGCGGCGCGAGGGCTCGACTTCGACGAGATCACCGTCCGCCGCCTCGCCTGCATCGTCGGGACCAATGGCATATTCCGGCTGGCGCCTGTCGACCGGCTCGATGCGCCCGCCGCCACCCGGCATTGGCCGAAACACGCCGAGCGCGACGCCTGTGCGTTTTTCGAGGACCCGGATGACACGCGCGATGCGAGTGCCATCCTCGTCCTCGGTGATGCGGGCGAGGATACGATCGCCGATCCCGGCGGCATGTCCATTGTCGCGATGCTGCCGGACAAGGAGACGCGGCCGGGGCCCGCGCTCGTCCTCGTCCCAGTTCGTAGGCTCGGCCAGAAGGTCGCCGTCGCTGTCCCTGCGGCGAATTTCGAGGACCGCGACGCCGGGCAGAGCGCCGGGACGGGAAAAGTTCTTGCGTCCGCCCTCGATCACTCCTTCCGCCTGCAGATCGGCGAGGATCTCCTTGAGAGCGAGGCGGTTCTCGCCCTTGGCGCCGAAAGCCTTGGCGATGTCGCGCTTGGACGAGCGAGTAGGATTGTCGGCGATGAACCGCAGCACCGCCTCGCGCGACAACTCCACGGGCGCTTTCGGCCTTGGCGCCATCTCTATTCGTCCCAGGGCGCGGTGTCGGACGCCGTTGCCGGTGCGACCTTAGGCTTCGAGGTCTTCGCTCGCGCCGGTTTCTTCGCGGGTGTCTCGGCGTCCTTTTCGCCCGCCTTCGCGGTCGCTGACTTTTTGGCGGCGGGCTTCTTGGTCTTGGACGCTGTCGATTTGGATGCCGCCGACTTGGCTCCCGACTTGGCTCCCTTGACGTTCGCGCCGGTCTTTTCGGCACGAGCCGTCAGCAGCGCGATCGCCTCTTCGAGTGTGACCGAAGCCGGGTCTTTGCCGCGCGGCAGCGTCGCGTTGATCTTGCCGACATTGACGTAGGGGCCAAAGCGTCCGTCCCGCACGGTGATCTCGCCGCCGAACTCGGGATGCTCGCCGAGCGTTGCGATCGCCGCGGGCGTCGCCCGGCCCTTGCCGCCGCGCTCCTTCTTCTCCGCGATCACCGTGACAGCGCGGTTGAGGCCGACAGTGAAGACATCCTCGATCGATTCGAGATTGGCATAGGCGCCGTCATGCTGGAGGAAGGGACCATAGCGCCCGAGGCCGGCCGTGATGGGCTTGCCGGTTTCCGGATGCAGTCCAACCTCGCGCGGCAGGTTGAGAAGCTTCAGCGCCTTCTCGAGGTCCATGTCCGCCACGGCCCAGCCTTTTGGCAAGGACGAGCGCTTGGCCTCCTTGCCTTCGCCTCGCTGGACATAGGGGCCGAAGCGCCCGACCCGAAGCGTCACGGCCTCGCCCGTGTCGGGGTCTGTCCCGAACTCCTGCGGACCATCGCTGGTCGGTGCCTCTCCGTCCGCGTCGGCGGCGAGATTGGTGCCGAGCTGGCGGGTGTAATTGCACTCCGGGTAGTTGGAGCAGCCGACGAAGGCACCATAGCGTCCGAGCTTGAGACTGAGCTGGCCGTTGCCGCAGCGCGGGCAGGAGCGGGGATCGGAGCCGTCCTCGCGTGGCGGGAAGACGAGCGGGCCGAGCTCCTCGTTGAGCGCGTCGAGAACGTCGGAAACGCGAAGTTCCTTCGTTGAATCGACGTGGCCCGAGAACTCGCGCCAGAAATCCCGCAGTACCTCTTTCCACGAGAGCTCACCCGCCGAGATTCGGTCGAGCTTTTCCTCAAGGCTTGCGGTGAAGTCGTACTCGACGTAGCGCTCGAAGAAGTTCTCCAGGAAGGCCGTCACCAGCCGGCCTTTGGCCTGGGGCAGGAGCTTCCGCTTGTCCTGAACGATATAGTCGCGGTCCTGCAGCGTCTGGAGAACGGCCGCATAGGTCGACGGACGGCCGATACCCAGCTCTTCCATCTTCTTGATGAGCGACGCCTCGGAATAGCGCGGCGGCGGCTCGGTGAAGTGCTGCGAAGCGGCGATCGCTCGGCGCGCCAACTCCTCGGCCGCCGTCATCGCGGGCAGGCGCGCCGACTCGTCGTCGTCCTCGCCTTCGTCCTTGTGATCGACATAGGCGGCGATGAAGCCGTCGAAGCGGATGACCGAACCCGTGGCGCGCAGCTCGGCTTCCTTGCCGCCATTGCGCGCGCTGATCTCGACCGTGGTGCGCTCCAATTCGGCCGCCGCCATCTGGCTGGCGATACCGCGCTTCCAGATAAGATCGTAAAGGCGAAGCTGGTCACGATCCAGAAAGCGCTCGACATCCTTGGGCGCGCGGCTGAACGCCGTCGGGCGGATGGCTTCGTGCGCCTCCTGGGCGTTTTTCGCCTTGGTGGAGTAATGGCGCGGGCTATCGGGAAGATACCGGGCTCCGAAGCTGTCGTTGATGGCGCTGCGTGCTTCGGAGACCGCCTCCGGCGCCATCTGAACGCCGTCCGTTCTCATATAGGTGATGAGGCCGATGGTCTCGCCGTCGAGATCGACACCTTCATAAAGCTTCTGAGCGACCTGCATCGTGCGCGAGGGTGAAAAGCCGAGCTTGGCCGAAGCCGCCTGCTGCAGGGTCGAGGTGGTGAAGGGCGGGCCGGGATTGCGCTTGGTGGGCTTCGCCTCGACGCTCAGGACGCGGAAGGCCGCGCCTTCCAGCATGGTGCGAATGCCGTTTGCCTCGTCGCCCGACTTCACTGTCAGGCGCTGAATCTTCTTGCCTTCGTACGCGGAGAGCCGCGCCGTGAACTCCTCGTTGCGCGATGTCGCGAGCTTGGCCTCGATCTGCCAGTATTCCTCCGGCTTGAAGCGCTCAATCTCCGCCTCGCGGTCACAGACGAGCCTCAGCGCCACCGACTGGACGCGGCCGGCGGAACGGGCGCCTGGAAGCTTGCGCCAGAGAACGGGAGAGAGGGTGAAGCCGACGAGGTAGTCCAGCGCACGGCGGGCGAGATAGGCGTCGACTAGGGGCTCGTCGATCTGACGCGGATTGGCCATCGCGTCGAGCACCGCCTTCTTCGTGATGGCGTTGAAGACCACGCGCGAAACCGGCTTCTTGCCCACGACCCGCTTTTGCCGCAGCACCTCGAGCACGTGCCAGGAAATGGCCTCGCCTTCGCGATCCGGGTCAGTTGCCAGAATCAGTGAATCGGACGCCTTCAATGCCTGCGCGATATCGGAAAGCCGCTTCTGGGAAAGTTTGGCAACCTCCCAGCTCATCTCGAAATCTTCTTCGGGGCGTACCGAGCCATCCTTGGCCGGAAGGTCGCGAACATGGCCGTAGGAAGCCAGAACCTTGTAGTTCTTGCCGAGATATTTGTTGATCGTCTTCGCTTTGGCCGGCGACTCGACGATGACCAGATCCATGTTCGTTAGGTCCTGAACGACAGGGGAATAATGAGACGTGCGCGCAGATGCGACGGCCGGGGTAACGCGCCGCGAAAGCCACGGCAAGCGTTCACATGGACAGTGCGACGCGGCCGGTCAACCCCAATCGGGATTTGAGCGTCGAGATGTATTGCTACTTTACGTAGAGATATTATTATCAGGTGCAACCTAGGCGGTCTGATCGGCTGCGGCGCTGATCGATCGTCCGGCCGTGAATCAAGAGTAGGCAATGAAACCAGAAGATATAAGCTCGAAACGAGCCAACTTGGAATATGTGACGGATATGCTCGGTCAGCTCAAGACCGTCGCGGGAGCGCCGCATGGCTCCGTCTTATCTTACCTCATCGATATGGCAAGGCTCGAAGCCTCCGACCTCATCGGAGCCGCTGGCGAACTAGATCACAATGGAGACGCGGCCGTCTGAGTGGCGTTCCAAACGGCCGGCGAGGTCAAGCTCAAGCAGCGCCAGCTGAACGGCGGCAGGGGAGGCCACCACCTGCATCACAAGGTCGTCGATGGAAACGGGGGCGATACCCAGCAATTCGAGGATCCGCTCGCGCTCCCCTTCCGCCGGCTCGTCGGTCGCCGGTTCGAACGTGGGCTCGCCGAAGTCGAGTTTGCCGGCCAGTGGGAGGCGACCGTCGAGAGGCGTGAGCGCTTCGATCACGTCCTCGGCGCCCGTCACCAGAATGGCGCCCTGCTTCAGCAGCTGGTTAGCGCCGCCCGCGCGAGGGTCTAGCGGCGAACCGGGAACGGCGAAGACGAGGCGCCCCATCTCGCCGGCAAGCCGGGCACTGATCAGCGAGCCCGACCGCTGTGCCGCCTCCACCACGAGAAGGCCGAGCGCCAGCCCGGCGACGATGCGGTTACGGCGGGGAAAGTCCATCGCGCGCGCTTCCCAGCCAAAGGGCATCTCCGAGATGATCGCGCCGCCGCCGTCGACGATCTGGCGCATCAGCGGCTGGTTCTCACGCGGGTAGGGGCGGTCGATCCCGCCGGCCATGACGCCGATCGTGCCCGTCGCGATCGATGCCTCGTGGGCGGCGGCATCGATCCCCCGCGCCAGTCCCGACGCGATCACGAAGCCGGCGCGGCCGATCTCCTCAGCGAGTTTCTTGGCAAACTTGACGCCGGCGAGCGAGGCATTCCGTGCGCCGACAATGGCAACGGCTGGCTGCGCGAGCACCGCCGCGTCTCCCATCACGGCAAGCACGGGCGGTGCCTGCTCGGCCTCGCGCAGCGTCGCGGGATAATCAGACTCGCCAAGGCATACGAAGCGCGCGCCGATACGCTCGGCCGTGGCCATCTCTCGTTCCACGTCATCGAGGCTGGCGAGAGAGATGCGTCTTTTCGCGCCGCCGCGCTCGGCGAGTGACGGAAGAGCCTCCAGCGCCGCTTCCGCGCCGCCGAAGCGGTTGATCAGCATGCGAAAGGTGGCCGGTCCGACATTGTCGCAGCGGATCAGGCGAAGCCAGGCAAGACGCTGGGATTTGGTCAGCCGAATCGCGTTGCCCGGCTTCTCGCCGTCGCTCACCCCTTGGCTCCGATCTTGCCTTCCGCCCCGTTGAGAAGGCGGCTGATGTTCGTCTTGTGACGCAAGAAGACGAGGATGGTGAGAAGCGCGGCCAGAAGAGCGGCCTCCCTCTGCCCCATGAGGAGGAAGAACAGCGGAACGATCACCGTCGCCGTCAGGGCCGCCAGCGACGAATAGCGCGTGACGAAGGCGACAAGGAGCCAAGAGACGGCGAAGACGACGAAGCCCCAGGGGGCGAACCCGAGAAGCACGCCGAGATAGGTGGCGACGCCCTTGCCGCCCTTGAAGCCGAGCCAGACGGGAAAGAGATGGCCGAGGAAGGCGCCAAGGCCTGCCGCAGCCGCGGGCAGCACGCCGAAGCGCCAGGCGATCAGCACCGGGAGGGTTCCCTTCAGCGCGTCGCCGAGAAGCGTCAGGAACGCCATCAGCTTGTTACCGGTGCGCAGGGCGTTGGTCGCCCCGATATTGCCGGAGCCGATCTTTCGGATGTCGCCAAGCCCGAAGGCCCTTCCGAGAAGCAGGCCCGTAGGGATCGTCCCGAAAAGATAGCCGATGATCAGCGCGATCAGCGCCGCTCCCAAGCCTGCACCCTCGGTCATGCGCTCTCTCCCTGTTCACCCTCGGCGTAGACCGTACGGCCCGAAACGAGCGTGCGCATGACCTTTCCTTGGAAGCGCGCGTTCTCAAAGGGAGTGTTCTTCGAGCGGGAGTGGATGCGCTTTTCGGAGAAGACGAAGGGGGCGTCGAGATCGACGAGAACGAGATCGGCGGTCTTTCCAGGCCGGAGAGTGCCGCGATCGATCTGAAGCAGGCGAGCGGGCGCTGAGGTCATTGCCTCGATGAGCCGCGGCAAGGGCACGTCGCCCGAGTGATGAAGCCGAAGCGCCGCCGGAAGGAGGGTCTCCAGGCCGATTGCGCCGACCTCAGCCTCGGAAAAAGGATGGCGCTTGCCGTCGACGTCCTGCGGATCATGGGCGGAGACGACGACGTCGAGGGTGCCGTCGGCCAGGGCCTCCACCATCGCCCGCCGGTCATCCTCGGAGCGCAAGGGCGGCGAGAGCCGGAAGAATGTGCGGTACTCGCCGACGTCGTTCTCGTTGAGCGAGAGATTGTTGATCGAAACGCCCGCGCTGATCGCGCCGCCCCGCGCCTTGGCGGATCGGATCACCTCTGCCGATGTCGCGACCGAAACCTTGGAGGCGTGGTAGCGGCAGCCGGTGAGCGCGGCCAGGCGAAGGTCGCGCTCCAGCGGGATAATTTCCGCCTCGCGTGGAATGCCTGACAGGCCGAGCCAGGAGGCGAACAACCCCTCGTTCATGACGCCGGAGCCGGTCAGGCGCGCATCCTGCGTCTCATGCATGAAAAGCGCGCCGTAGTCGCGCGCATAGGTCATGATGCGGCGGATCAGGGCGGGGTTGCTAATGGTGTTGCGCCCGTTGGTGAACACGGTGACGCCGGCCTCGCTCATCAGGCCGATCTCGGTCATCTCCTCGCTGGCCAGCCCCCGCGTCAGCGCGCCCGCCGGATGGACGTTGACGACTGCCGTCTCGCGCGCGGTCCGCATGACGAATTCGGCCAGTGCAAGCGAATCGATCACCGGGTTGGTGTCGGGCATCATCAGGAGGCTCGTCACGCCGCCGGCCGCGGCGGCGCGGCTGGCCGAGCGAATCGTCTCGCGATGTTCGCCGCCCGGCTCCCCGATGAAGACCTGCGCGTCGACCAGACCCGGCAGAACCGCGAGCCCCGAAGCATCGATGCGCTCGGCCCCCTCCGGCGCGCCCTGGTTCAGCGCATTCGCACCAGCGGCCGCGATCAGACCGTCTTCGACGATGACCGTTCCGATCTCGTCGACGCTTCTGGATGGATCGAGAATGCGGGCATTCTCGATGACGAGGGTACGACTGGTCTCGCTCATCGGCCGGCCTCCCGCTCGGCAAGCAGCGTCTCCATCACCGCCATGCGTACGGCGACCCCCATCTCGACCTGTTCCTCGATGACGCTCTGCGGCCCATCGGCGATGTCCGAGGCGATCTCCACGCCTCGGTTCATCGGGCCCGGATGCATGACGAGAGCGTCGGGCTTGGCATGGGAGAGCTTGGCGGCGTCGAGCCCGTAATAGCGGAAATACTCCCGCACCGACGGCACAAAGGAGCCCTCCATGCGCTCGCGCTGTAGCCGCAGCATCATGACGACGTCGGCCCCTTTGAGGCCATCCTCCATGCGCCGGAAAACTTCGACGCCCATCGAGGCGATGCCGCTTGGCAGAAGCGTCGACGGGCCGATGGCTCTGACACGCGCGCCAAGCGCGTTCAGCAAGAGGATGTTGGAGCGTGCCACGCGGCTATGAAGGATGTCGCCGCAGATGGCCACCGTGAGTCGGGCGACCCGCCCCTTGTGGCGACGCATGGTGAGAGCGTCGAGAAGCGCCTGGGTCGGATGTTCGTGAGCGCCATCGCCGGCGTTCACCACCGAGCAGTCGACCTTGCGGGCGAGCAGCGCGACCGCGCCGGCCGCATGGTGGCGCACCACCAGAATGTCGGGCTGCATGGCGTTGAGCGTCATGGCGGTGTCGATCAGCGTTTCCCCCTTCTTCACGGAGGAATTGCCGACGGACATATTCATTACGTCGGCGCCGAGGCGCTTGCCCGCCAGCTCGAAAGAAGACTGGGTGCGGGTCGAGGCTTCGAAGAACAGATTGATCTGCGTCCGGCCCCTCAGGGCCGTCTTCTCCTTCTCCCGCGTGCGGGAGACGGCCACTTTGGCTTCCGCGAGGTCGATGAGACCCTCGATTTCCTGCGGAGAAAGATCGGCGATGCCCAGAAGATGGCGATGCCGGAACGGGGGAGTAGGTGCGGGCGCGCTCATATTGGACCACGGCTATAGGAGAAAGCGCGAAAGGCGGCAAGCGCATGGGAGCCTTGTGGCTCCACGCTCGTTAACCTTGCCAGCCGCTTTCGCTTGCGCCTCCGGGATGAGGAGCCGAGATTGGCGTTTAGATTTTGTTAAGCACGTCTGAGAGGCGGCTCATGACACGACTGCCGACCACGCTCGCCGCCAGCTGCTGGCTGGGCTTCTGCGGTGGCATATGCCTGCCGTCCATCCTGGCGTTGCCGCAAATCGCCGATCGTTTCCCCGAGGCGGTGAAGGCTCTGTCGGAATCAGTTGGCGTGGACGGTTCCATGCCGATGCTGCCTCTTTCGAGCCTCATCGTGTCGCTGGCGCTGTGCGTTGCGCTGCTCGTCGGCATCGTCGTCATCCACAGAAAGCCGTTTCGGCGTCAGGTCGTCGGCGAGATCATTCTCGGCGTCGCCTTCCTCGTTCTGGTGGCGCTGGCTATCGCCAGTGCTTTGACTGGAATGCGATTCGGGCCGTTTGAGCAGCCTGAGAGCCCGGTCATCACCGCCTTCTTCGTCACCTTCGGCGCGCTCCTTTTCGATCATCTCATCGTCGAGCCGGAAGAAGGCGAGGAGGATGCGGAGTCGTTTGCGGAAAGTGTTTCCTTGATTGCCGGCGCCATGGCCAAGCAGACTCGCCTCTACACGCCGGCGCGTCGGAGCGAGCGCCCGGTACGCACGAGCCGCCCGGAACTGCGGCTGGTGACGCCGCATAGCCGAAGCTAAAGGGCCAATTCGATGTTGCGTGCGTTGTTGATCTTCTGGCTTGGCCCAATCGCCTTTTTCTGGGGCTGGTACTTCCTCTCATTGAACGATTGGAGCCTCGGTTTCTTCTTTTTCTCCCGCGAACTGCACGATCAGGTTTTTCGAATCTATGGCGCCGTTCTCGGCGTCGATCCGGCCGCGCTGCCGGGCATGGTTGCTCATGCGCTCGTCTATGACAGTCTCTTCGTCCTCGCGCTGTTTGCCTTCCGCCAGCGTCGGGCCATCCGCCGCTGGATCGAGGCGCGGCGGCAGCACCCTCATCAGGAAGAGGTGATTTCCCGGGCGAGCCTGTCCAAGGCTCCCTGAAGGATGAAGGCGGCCGCCGCCGAATCAATGCGCTCGGCGCGTTTCCTGCGAGAAACGTCCGCCTCGAGAAGGCCGCGCTCCGCCGCGACCGTCGACAGCCGCTCGTCCCAGAAGGCGATCGGCAGGGCCGTCATCCTCTCGATGTTGCGCACGAAGGCGCGCGTCGATTGCACGCGCGGCCCCTCGCTTCCGTCCATGTTGAGCGGCAGCCCGATGACGATCGCGCCGCAATGTTCCGCTGCCAGCATCTGAAGTAGCAGCTCCGCATCCTTCGCGAACTTGGAACGTCGGATGACCGGCCGTGGCGTTGCGAAGCGCATCCCGAGGTCGGAAACGGCAAAGCCAATGGTCTTCGTTCCAAGGTCCAGCCCCGCAACGACCGCACCCTTGGGCAGGAGCGACGCGATGTCCGCGATCTCGACGACACTCATATCGAACGCGCCTTGACCCCGTCGGCCAAGCCCTCAATTACTCCGCAGGGCCGCGCGATGCTCCGCGTGGGAGCGAGGGTAGAGATCATGAGAATCACCTATTTTGGCCATTCGGCATTTCGCATCGAGACGGGATCGTCGACGATCCTGCTCGACCCATTCCTGTCCGGCAATCCCCACTACAAGGGCGACGTGGAAGGCGCCAGCGCGGGAGCAACCCATATCGTCCTCACCCATGGCCATTCGGACCACATCGGCGACACGCTTGCCATCGCCCAGGCGACCGGGGCCAAGGTTGTCGGCACGTTCGAGCTGGCGACCTGGCTGAAAGCCAAGGGAGCCCCGGCGGTGGAGCCGATGAACACCGGAGGCACGGTGAAGTTCGGCGATTTCTCGGTGACGCTGACGCAGGCTTTCCATTCGGCATCGTTTGCCGAGGAGAACGGTGTGCCGATCTATCTCGGCATGCCCAACGGCGTCATCTTCCATTTCAACGACGCGCCGACGCTCTACGCCATGGGCGACACCGACATTTTTTCCGACATGGCCCTCATCAACGAGCTGCATCGCCCGAAGATTGGACTGGTGCCGGTCGGCGATCGGTTCACCATGGGCGGCGCCGTCGCCGCGCTGGCTTGCCGCCGCTATTTCGACTTTGACATGGTCATTCCCATCCATTGGGGCACCATGCCAATTCTCGATGCCTCGCCGCAGACCTTCGTGGAGGCCATGGAGGAAGAGGGCGGCAAGGTGAGGGTCCCCGTCATCGGTCAGGGCTTCGAGGTCTAGGCACGCCGCGATGGCGGACGAGGCCGCCGTCGCACGCCCTGTTTCGATTGCGCGCCCACGACCGTCCCGGTATAGCGGGACGAGCCCCTTTTTGATCGAAGGAATGACATGTCCGTCGACATTGATACCGTTCGCCGAGTGGCGCGCCTGGCGCGCATTGCCGTCACCGAGGCTGAAGCCGAAGCGATGCAGGGCGAACTCAACGCCATTCTCGGTTTCGTCCAGCAGCTCG
Source organism: Consotaella salsifontis (assembly GCF_900167365.1). Lineage (GTDB taxonomy): Bacteria > Pseudomonadota > Alphaproteobacteria > Rhizobiales > Rhizobiaceae > Consotaella > Consotaella salsifontis. The sequence goes on from NZ_FUXL01000001.1 coordinate 338,339, forward strand.
ACGAGGTCGACGTTTCGGGTGTCGAGCCCATGACCTCCGTAACGCCCATGACCATGAAAAAGCGTCAGGACAAGGTGACGTCCGGCAACATCGCCGACGACATCGTCGCCAATTCGCCGGCGACGGAAGATCACTTCTTCATGGTGCCGAAGGTCGTCGAGTGATGACAGCGGGGGCTGTCACCATCGCGGTCGAGACGCCGCTCCAGGACGACATCCGCGCTCTGGTCCAGAGCCTGAACGACCATCTATTGCCGCTGTCGCCGCTGGAGTTTCAGTTCAAGTTGACCGCGGAGCAGATGGCCGAGCCCGGCGTGACGCTTTGGGTGATGCGGAACGACGCTGGCGAGGCCGTGGCCATGGGCGCGCTCAAGGAGCACGGCGATGGACTCGCCGAGGTCAAGCGCATGTTCACCAAACCCGATCTCAGGGGGCGGGGAATGGGGCGCCGAATCCTTGCGGCCATCGAGGAGGGCGCTCGCCAGCGTGGCATCTCGACGCTGGTCCTGGAGACAGGATCGACCGCCGGGTTCGAGCCGGCATGGGCTCTTTATGAGGCCGCAGGCTTTTCCCGCTGCGGCGCGTTCCTCGACTATCCCGATTCCGGATATTCACGATTTTACGAGAAGACACTGAGCAGATGAGCGATCTTACCTCTCTCACGATCGCCGAGGCGCGTGACAAGCTGCTGGGCAAGGAGTTCAGCGCCCTCGAACTGACCGACGCCTATCTCTCCGCCATCGACCGGGCGAATGAGGCGATTAACGCCTACGTCGTCGTCACCCACGATCGCGCTCGGGAGATGGCCAGGGCCTCCGACGACCGGATCGCGGGCGGAACCGCCGGCGCGCTGGAGGGCATTCCGCTCGGCATCAAGGACCTTTTCGCGACTCACGGCGTCCACACGCAGGCGGCGAGCCATGTGCTCGACGGCTTCCAGCCGCGATACGAATCCACCGTCACCGCCAACCTTTGGCACGACGGCGCCGTGATGCTCGGCAAGCTGAACATGGACGAGTTCGCGATGGGCTCATCCAACGAGACCAGCTATTACGGCCCGGTCAAAAGCCCCTGGCGGCGCAAGGGATCGAACCTCGACCTCGTGCCCGGCGGCTCTTCCGGCGGCTCGGCTGCGGCCGTGGCTGCGCGTCTCTGCGCCGGCGCCACGGCGACCGACACTGGCGGCTCGATTCGCCAGCCCGCCGCCTTCACCGGCACAGTCGGTATCAAGCCGACCTATGGCCGCTGCTCGCGCTGGGGCATCGTCGCCTTCGCCTCTTCGCTGGACCAGGCCGGCCCGATCGCTCGCGATGTGCGCGACGCGGCCATCATGCTGAAGTCCATGGCGTCGGTGGATGACCGCGACACCACGTCCGTCAACCGACCCGTTCCCGATTACGAGGCTGCCATCGGCCGCTCTGTGAAGGGCCTCAAGATCGGCGTGCCGAAGGAGTACCGCGTCGAGGGAATGCCGGACGAAATCGAGACCCTCTGGCAGAACGGTATCGCTTGGCTGAGGGACGCCGGGGCCGAAATCGTCGACGTGTCCCTGCCGCACACGATGTACGCACTGCCGGCCTATTACATCGTCGCGCCTGCCGAGGCCTCGTCCAACCTCGCGCGTTATGACGGCGTGCGCTATGGCCTGCGCGTTCCTGGCCGCGACGTCATTGATATGTACGAAAAAACCCGCGCGGCCGGTTTCGGCCGTGAGGTCAAGCGCCGCATTCTCATCGGCACCTACGTGCTCTCGGCCGGCTATTACGACGCTTACTACCTCAAGGCGCAGAAGGTCCGCACGCTGATCAAGCGCGACTTCGAGCAGGTCTTCGCGAGTGGCGTCGATGCGCTGCTGACCCCGGCGACTCCCTCCGCCGCGTTCGGCATCGCCGATCAGGACATGGCCTCCGACCCGGTGAAGATGTACCTCAATGACATCTTCACCGTGACGGTGAACATGGCCGGTCTGCCGGGCATTGCGGTTCCCGGCGGTCTCTCCCAGGAGGGAACCCCGCTCGGACTACAGCTTATCGGCCGGCCTTTCGACGAGGAGACGCTGTTCGCTGCCGCCCATGTGGTGGAGCAGGCGGCCGGCCGTTTCGAGCCGACGCCGTGGTGGTAGCCGACAGGAGCCGGACGGCGGGTAATTCCCGTCGTCGCTCCTAGACCACACCCTGGACTTGCCCGGCTCGCGGCACATGTGAGCCGCAGCCTCAGTCATGAAGGGAAACCAGCAGCAATGCCGCGAACCGTCCGCAGAGCGCCGGAAGACTGCCGTTCGATGACGGAGCTGCGCGCCGAGATCGACGCGATCGACGACGCGCTCTTCGATCTTTTCGCCGAGCGTATGACTTACATCCACCGAGCCGCCGAGCTGAAAGCCGAGGCGGGGCTTCCCGCCAACATTCCCTCGCGCGTCGACGAGGTGGTCGGCAATGCCAGGAGGCACGCCAGCGCGCATGGGCTAGACCCCGCGCTCTACGGAGCGATTTGGGAGAAGCTGGTGGCCGCGGCGATCGCCGAGGAAGAGCGGCGTCTCGAAGCCTAAGCCGGAACACTCCACCGCTTCATCTGGGCGGCCATGACAGAAACCGGCCCAGCGTCGATTTTTCAGTTGCCGGCCACTGCCGTTTCTTCACGACCCGGCGGCTGATCCTGTGTTGGGTCCGACCGAGCGCCAAGAGAAGCGAAGATGCTGGCGTTGGGGCAGAAGCCGGGCGCAGAGGATGCCCTGACTCGCCACCGCAGCCACGCCCGACACTCACGCTTGCAGGGGCAGGCCCGGCAGGTATCCGTGATCCGGCGGGCAAGACCGTTCTGGGCGTCGAGCATGGAGCGCTGGACGTCGATGGTCTTCATCATCTCGGTGCAGAGGTCGCGTCGTCTTCTTCGGCGCCGCAGCCACTCGAACACTCCCACGGTCAGCCTCGTTCTTCTTGCGAGTTGGCGGAAATTACCGGGTTTGCACGGCCTGCGGCTTGACGCGGATCAAAATCGCGGCAACACCCAAGGGGAAGTTCCTGCTGCACGGGCGGCGGAAACATCGGGCGTCTATCCGCCTTGAATGGCTCCGGCGTTTCCACTAGCGCTTCTCTATTGCATTTTAAGCCAGCAAGGCCTGATCCATGAGCATCGTCGACACTCGCACGCCTGATCCCAAGAGATTCATCGCCGGCGCCACCGGCGACTGGGAAATCATCGTCGGCATGGAGGTTCATGCCCAGGTCGTCTCCAAGGCGAAACTCTTCTCCGGCGCTTCGGCCGAGTATGGCGCCGATCCCAATGAACATGTCTCGCTGGTCGACGCGGCGATGCCGGGAATGCTGCCGGTGATCAACGAGGAGTGCGTACGCCAGGCCATCCGAACCGGGCTCGGCCTCAAGGCGCAGATCAATCCGCGTTCGGTCTTCGACCGCAAGAACTACTTCTATCCGGATTTGCCGCAGGGCTACCAGATTTCCCAGTACAAGGACCCTATCGTCGGCGAGGGCAAGGTCATCGTCTCCGTCGGCCCCGACTCCAAGGGCGAGTTCGAGGACGTCGAGGTGGGAATCGAGCGGCTCCATCTGGAGCAGGATGCGGGCAAGTCGGTGCACGACCAGCACGCCACCATGTCCTATGTCGATCTCAACCGGTCGGGCGTGGCGCTGATGGAGATCGTCTCCAAGCCCGATATGCGCTCTGCGGACGAGGCGCGGGCCTTCCTGACGAAGCTGCGAACCATCCTTCGCTATCTCGGCACCTGCGACGGCAACATGGATGAAGGCTCGATGCGCGCCGACGTGAACGTCTCGGTGCGTCGCCCTGGCGGGCCTTTCAACACACGCTGCGAGATCAAGAACGTCAATTCCATCCGCTTCGTCGGCCAGGCGATCGAATCCGAGGCTCGGCGGCAGATCGCTCTGATCGAGGATGGCGGAAGCGTCGATCAGGAAACCCGTCTCTTCGATCCGGTGAAGGGGGAAACACGGGCGATGCGTTCCAAGGAAGAGGCGCACGACTACCGCTATTTCCCCGACCCCGATCTCCTGCCGCTCGAGTTCGACGAAGCCTATGTCGAGGCTCTCGCCAAGGACCTTCCCGAGCTTCCCGATGATAAGAAGACGCGCCTGATGCAAGATGCGGGGCTCTCGGCCTACGACGCATCGATTCTTGTTTCGGAGCGGGCGATCGCCGATTTCTTTGAGAAGGTGGCGGAGGGACGCGACGCGAAACAGGCCGCCAACTGGGTGATCAACGACCTCCTCGGTGCCTTGAACAAATCAGGCAAAGGCATTGACGAGACTCCGGTTTCCGCCGATCAGCTCGGCGCTATCCTCGACCTTATTCGTGCGGATACGATCTCGGGAAAGATCGCCAAGGACTTGTTCGAGATCGTGTGGACCGAGGGCGGCGACCCTGCGGAGATCGTCGAGCGTCGCGGCATGAAGCAGGTGACGGATACCTCCGCCATCGAGACCGCCGTGGATCAGGTCATCGCCGCCAACCCCGACAAGGTGGAGCAGGCGAAGGCGAAGCCCACGCTCGCTGGCTGGTTTGTCGGTCAGGTGATGAAGGCGACCGGCGGCAAGGCCAATCCTCAGGCGGTCAACCAGATCGTCAAGGCGCGCCTCGGTATCGAATGACGCGCTTTTTCGTACGGACCGCCGCGGCGCGCGATCTTCCTGCGATCAGCGCGCTGCTCGCTGAGACTTGGCACGCCACCTATGACGGCATCTATGGACGCGAGCGCGTCGACGAGATCACCGCCTCCTGGCATTCGATCTCCGCGCTGTCGCCGCGCCTGACGCGCCCGAATTCGGAGTTCATCGTCGCCGATGACGGCGCCCTTCTGGGCGGAATGGCCTATGCCGCGATGGACCGGGCGAAGAAGCTGATTTCGTTGCACCAGCTCTATGTTCTTCCCAGTTGCCAAGGGCAGGGCATCGGGCGGATGTTGCTTGAGGAGATCGAGGCCGCGTTTCCCGAAGGCGAGCGACTTCGTCTCGAAGTCGAGGCTGAGAACCAGCAGGCGATCGGCTTCTACGAGAGCGCCGGCTTCGAGCCGGCGGGCACAAACACGCAGCATAGCAGCTTCAGCGGATTGACCGTGCCGGCGCTGATCTACGAGAAGCGCCTTGATTGAAACCATGGCGATGTCCGCTTCGCTCCGCCAGACGAGGGTGGACTTTTGCTCCGCCCGATCGCATAACAGCCGCACTCGTTCCCAAGGTGTCGACGCTCCATGAAAGCTTCCACGAAAGATTGGCTCCTTCAGTTCTTCACCTGGTGGCACCAGCAGACGATCGGGACGCGCTTCTTCACTTGGCGTGCCGGCCAGCGCGTGGGCGAGGACGATTTCGGCAACGTCTACTATCAGACCAAGGACGGAAAGCGTCGCTGGGTCATCTACAAGGGCGTGGCGGAAGCTTCCTCCATTCCTGCAGGCTGGTGGGGCTGGATGCATCATCGCTCCGACGTCGCCCCGACCGAGATCGACTATAAGCCGCGCCCCTGGCAGAAGCCGCATCTTCCGAATCTCACGGGAACGCCGCAGGCTTATCGGCCGAAGGGCTCGCTCCTGAGCTCGTCGCAGCGCCCCCGCGTCACGGGCGATTACGACGCCTGGACGCCGTCCTGAGCCCCGACGCACTTCGCCATAAATCCGGCTTGCGACGGCGATAGACGGGACGTCTTTCGGCCTTGGAGATTTCTGCCCGTGAGGATGTTGCGCCTTTCTTCGGCCCTGCTTGCCATGCTCGTCATGGTGGGGCCGGCTGCGGCTGAAAGGATCGAGAATAAGGTCGCGGTCTTCTCCGGCCTCGACAAAATCACCGGGCGCATCACGACCTTCGATGTCTATGTGGGCGAGACGGTCCAGTTCGGCGCGCTGCAGGTCACCCCGCGGGTCTGCTACTCCCGCCCGACGAGCGAGACGCCGAAGACCGACTCGTTCGTTGAGGTGGATGAGATCACGCTCGACCGCAAGATCCAGCGCATCTTCACCGGCTGGATGTTTGCCGACTCACCGGGTCTCAACGCCGTCGAGCACCCCGTCTACGACGTCTGGCTCAAGGACTGCAAAATGGAGTCCGACGTGCCGCCGCCACCCGCCGGCTGAAACGTCGCCCGCCGCGTCAGGCATTCCTCGAGCAACGCCTGATACTCCTCGCGAGGAACCTCCAGCGCGCCAAACGTTTCCAGGTGGCTGGTGAGGAATTGCGTATCGAGCAACGTATAGCCGCCGCGCTTCAGCCGATCCCACAGATAGACCAGGGCGACCTTTGACGCGTTCGTCGTGCGCGAGAACATGCTCTCGCCGAAGAAGGCGCTGCCAAGACTGATGCCGTAGAGGCCGCCGACGAGCGCGCCATCCTGCCACGCCTCGACGCTGTGGGCGTTGCCGCGCTGGAAGAGGGCGATGCAGAGGTCGCGGATTTCCTGGTTGATCCACGTCAGCCGACGGCCTGGAGCCGGCTCGGCACACGCGTCGATGACCTCGGCGAAGGCTGTATCAAAGCGAATGTCGAAAGGCTCCTTGCGGATCACCTTGCGCAGGCTCTTCGACACATGAAACCGGTTCAGGAAGATGACCCCACGTTCCGTGGGGTCAATCCAATGCAGGCCGACCTGATCGGCACTTTCCGCCATCGGAAATATGCCGCAGGCATAGGCCTTGAGCAGGATTTCCGGCGTGATGCGAAAGCGGTGATCGTCGCGCCGAGTCATCCTGCCCTATTCCGCGAGCCGTGGACGGGCGAGAAAGTGTTCCAGCCAGTGGATGTCGTAGTCGCCGCTTTGAATGTCGGCGTTGTCGACGAGTTCCCGGAACAGCGGAATGGTCGTCTTGATGCCATCCACCACCAACTCGTCGAGCACGCGCCGGAGACGCATCAGGCACTCGTTGCGGTCGCGCCCGGCCACGATCAGTTTGCCGATCAGGCTGTCGTAGAAGGGCGGGATTTGGTAGCCCTGATAGACGCCGGAGTCGACGCGGACGCCGAGGCCGCCCGGAGGATGATAATGGGTGATCCGGCCGGGTGACGGCGCGAAGGTCAGCGGGTCCTCGGCGTTGATGCGACATTCGATCGCGTGGCCGTGGAAGGTGATCTCGTCCTGCTTCTGCGAAAGGCCGTCGCCCGCCGCGACGCGAAGCTGCTCATGGACGAGGTCCATGCCCGTGATCGCTTCCGTCACCGGGTGCTCCACCTGAAGGCGGGTGTTCATCTCGATGAAGTAGAACTCGCCGTTCTCGTAGAGGAACTCGATGGTGCCGGCGCCGCGATAGGCGATCTTGCGCATGGCGGTGGCGCAGATCTCGCCGATCTTCTTGCGCTGCTCGTCGTTGAGAGCGGGCGAGGGCGATTCTTCCCAGACTTTCTGATGGCGGCGCTGCAAGGAGCAGTCACGCTCGCCGAGATGGATGGCCTCGCCTTCGCCGTCGCCGAAGACCTGAACCTCGATATGACGAGGCTTGGCCAGATATTTCTCGATATAGACGGCGTCGTCGCCAAAAGCGGCGATGGCTTCCGAGCGCGCGGTGGCAAGGGCGGTCGCCAGCTCGCTCTTCTCGCGCGCTACCTTCATGCCGCGACCGCCGCCACCTGCCGCCGCCTTGATGAGAACGGGAAAGCCGATCTCCTCGGCGATCCGTGCCGCCTCGGTATCGTCCGTGACCGCGCCGGCCGATCCCGGAACCACCGGGATGCCCAGCTGAAGGGCCGTGCGCTTTGCCTCGATCTTGTCGCCCATTAGGCGAATGTGCTCGGCGCGTGGCCCGATAAACGTGATGTTGTGGGCTTCGAGAATGTCAGCGAAGCGCGCGTTCTCGGAAAGGAAACCGTAGCCGGGATGGACCGCGTCCGCTCCGGTGATCTCGCAGGCCGCCATAATCTGCGGAATGTTGAGATAGGAATCGCGCGAGGGCGGTGGCCCGATGCACACGCTTTCGTCCGCGAGGCGAACGTGCATCGCGGCGTTGTCCGCCGTCGAGTGGACCGCGACGGTGGATATGCCGAGCTCCTTGCAGGCGCGCAGGACCCGGAGTGCGATTTCGCCTCGGTTGGCGATCAGAACCTTTTTGAACATGACCGCCTCATCCGATGACGACGAGCGTTTCGCCGTACTCCACCGGCTGGCTGTTCTCGACGCAGATCTGCTTGATCTTGCCGCTGCGAGGCGAGGGGATCTGGTTCATCGTCTTCATCGCCTCGATGATGAGCAGCGTCTCGCCCTCGGCGACGGTCTGGCCGACCTCTACGAACGGCTTGGCTCCGGGCGCCGGAGACAGATAGACGGTGCCGACCATCGGCGAAGGCACGGAACCGGGCTCCGGCCCGCTCGGAGCGGGCGCCTTGGAATCCGTCATCTCCGTCGCGGCTGCCATGGGAGCCGGCATGACATTCGCCATGGGCGCCGAGCCAGCCGACGCCGCGTAAACAATATCTTTCTGGCGCGAAACGCGGATGCGCATCTCGCCCTGCTCGACTTCAATTTCCGTCAGGTCGGTCTCGTCGAGGATGTTGGCCAGTTCACGAACCAGCGAAGGGTCGACCGTCGTGTTGTTGTTTGTCATTCGATATCTTCCGGTCAAAGCTACTATTCGGTCCAATTGGCACGAGATGCCGGCGAATCCTCTCGGCGTTCCGGCTGCCGCATTCGCCCTTCCGGCACTAGGCACCGGCAGGAGAGATATCTTCCTTGGAGGAGAGAGCCGGGGAAGCTTGGCGTGGTCGTAAGCATCCTCGGGACCAACCTTGAGCAAGGGTCTGAGCGGCGCGCACCAAAACGTGAGGGCGATATAGACCGCAAAGCGGCTCTGTGGAAGACGTGTGGACCGCGTTTATAGCCGCGCTTCGCCGCAGGCCTGTGGAGGAGGGCTGTCGCGACAGGCCCCACGGGTCAGCACGTCGTGCTGTTGCAGCGGCGGACATTGGCGATCTTCTCGGCAAGACTGTGATAGCCGATGGCGCCCGGAACGAGCTCGTCCGCGATGACGTAAGCAGGGGTGCCGTTGACACCGAGCTGCTGGGCGAGGTCGGCCTCCTGAGAAAGCGTCTGCGATATTTCATCGCTATCCTTGATGGCGCGAATAGCCGCCTCGTCGATACCTTGTTCCTTTGCGACATCCAGGGCGCGCCTCTCGTCCACCAGGCCGCGCGAACCGAGCAGCTCCCGATGGAACGCCGCGAACTTGTCCGGTGCCACTTTCTGAACGGCGAGGCTGACGCGCGCGGCCGCTACGGACTGCTCCGAGAGGATCGGCAGGTCCTTCAGGATGAAGCGCAGCTTGGAATCGCCTTCGATCAGGCTGTTCATCGCCTCGAGGCCGCGCTTGCAGTAGGCGCAGTTGTAATCGAAGAACTCGACCACGGTGACGTCGCCGTCGGCGTTGCCCAGCGTCGCACCCTCTGGCGCTTTGTAGATTCTGTCCTTGAGCTCCGCGATCGCCGCCTTCTGCTGCGTCGCCTGCTGGGCCTTCTGCTTGGCATCAAGCGCCTGGAAGGCCTCGACGAGAACCTCGGGGTTCGCGACGAGATAGTCGCGCACGATCTTCTCGATCTCCTGCTTGTCGCCGTTGTCGAACCGCTCCGCGGCGAGGGTCGGCGAAGGCAGGGCGGTGGAAACGACCGCAAGAGCGGCTATGGCGGCAGCAAGGGCGCGGGGCACCGGACGACTCCTCTTGTATCGCTGAAGAAAGACTACGTCTTCGGCGAGATCTTTGTGTTGATGATGTCTTCGGCCTGGCGCCAGAGCGGCGTTCCCGGCTTGAGATTTTGCTGTGCGCGCGCCGCGAACACCTTGGCGTCGCGATAGGCGCCGACATGCCAATGGCCTTCCGCGGTGGCGAGATCGGCGGCGCCGACGTCACCGAGCCGTCCATAGGCCATGGCCAGAAACCGGTAGGCCGTCGGATTATCCGGATCGCTCTGGAGGCCCGCCTTGATCAGCCGCACCGCCTCCTTCATGCTCTTGGGATCGCCGCCGGTGACGAGCGCCTGACCGATTTCCGCTTGAAGGACGCCCGATTTCGACTTGTCCAGCGATGCCGCCTTTCGATAGGCGTCCGCCGCTTCTCTGGCGCGTCCAGCTCGCATCAGGACCTCACCGCGCATTTCGTGGAACCAGGGGTTCTTCGGTTGCGTCTGGATCAGCGCATCGAACTTGGTGAGCGCATCCGACGGCGAGCCGTTGAGATGGGTTGCGATGGCGATTCCGTAGCGGGTCGCGAGACCGAAAGGCTGCTTCGCGAAGAGGCGCTGGACAGCGACCGCGCCCCCGGTATAGGCGGCGATCTTCGCCCTGGCGAGGTCATGGCGCTCCTGAAGCGTCGGGTCTTCCGGCTTGTCGTAGTAGGGGCTGGCCTTGGCGGCTGTCTGAAGGAAGGCCAAGCGATCCTGCGGCATTGGGTGGGACGAGAGATAGGCGTCACCCCGGCTCGTCGAGAACATGTTGCTGCGCATCAGGCCCTCGAAGCCGTCAAGAAGCCCCTTCGGCGACTGTTTCGTCTTCTCCAGATAGGTCAGAGCGGCGCGATCGGCTGTCGTTTCCTCGCCGCGTTGATAGCGCGCCACCAGCCGCCGCGCGAAATCGCCGGTGCCGGCGGCAATGCCGCTTCCCGCCCTTGCCACTTCCCGCTGGCCGGTCGCCGCGCCCGTGGCGATGGCGCCGACACCCAGGGCGGTGGCGACCATGGCGATGGTCGAGGCGCGTTCAAGCTGCTCGCGAAGGCGCTGCTGATGCCCGCCGGCCAGATGGCCGATCTCGTGGGCGAGGACGCCGATCGTCTCGCTTGGTCTCTCGGAGCCGGCGATCGTGCCGGTGTTGATGAAGATGCGCCGGCCGGAAACGAAAGCGTTGAAACCGGGATCGTTGACGAGGATCACCTCGATGCCGGAACGAGAAAGTCCAGCCGCGCCCAAAAGCGGACGCACGTAATCCTCGACCAGGCCTTCGATCTCGGCGTCGCGCACGACCGGAACGTTGCCCCGTGCCTGAATTGCCATCGCAGCGTTGGGGGCGAAGGCAAAAACAAGCGCGAGGAGATAAGAAGTGAAGCGCATCTTGAAGCGGCGCGAGCGACAATCCATGCTGCTAATCCAGTGCGTCGGTCCGATCCTTAGGCTTGGTAAGGCATCGTGCCCCCGAGCTGCAAGCGTCGTTTCGGCCGTATTATGCGGCGATTATGTGGCGCGCACCATCCATGAGGAGCAGCATTTCGTGAACGAATCCCGCGCCATGAAGGCCTCTTTACGCTCGCATGTCGACCCATTCAGGGCGATGGACATCCTATCCGACGCCAACCGGATGATTGCGCGCGGCGACAAGGTCATTTCGCTTGCGGTCGGCCAGCCCTCGGCGCCCGCGCCGCAAGCCGTCGCGGAGGCCGCGCGCGAGATGCTTTCGCACGGGCGCGTCGCCTATACCGATGCCCTCGGCCGATGGAAGCTGCGGGAAAGGATCGCGCAACATTATCGCGAAACCTATGGCTGCGCCGTCTCACCCGAGCAGGTTATGGTCACGACTGGTTCGTCCGCCGGATTCAACCTCGCCTTTCTTGCCGCCTTCGACGTGGGGGAGCGTATCGCCATCGCCGCGCCCGGCTATCCGGCCTACCGCAACATCCTGAAGGCGCTCGGCCTGGAACCGGTCGAGATCGAGGTGTCTGCCGATGACGGATATATACTGACAGCCGAACGTCTCGCTGCCGAACATCGCGCCAAACCCGTCCACGGCGTTCTCATCGCCAGTCCGTCCAATCCGACGGGAACGGTGACGCCCAGGGAGGAGCTGAAGAGGCTGGTGGATTTCGCCGACAGCGCGGGCATCCGTTTCATCTCCGACGAAATCTATCACGGGCTGGTCTACAGCGAGCGTGAGACGAGCGCGCTGGAGTTCTCCGACAGCCCGATCGTCGTCAACTCCTTCTCAAAATACTATTGCATGACAGGCTGGCGCATCGGCTGGCTGGTGCTGCCGCCGAGCCTCGTGCGCGCCGCCGAGCGCATCGGCCAGAGCCTCTACATCTCGGCGCCCGATATTTCGCAGATCGCCGCGCTCGCCGCCTTCAGCGCGACGGACGAACTCGAGACGATAAAGGCCGGCTATCGTGCCAACCGCGACCGTCTGATCGAGCGCCTGCCACAACTGGGCTTCAGCGAGATCGCGCCCATTGACGGCGCGTTCTATGCCTATGCGGCGATTCCGGAAGGGCAGGGATCGGCCAGCGAATGGTCGAAGCGGCTTTTGGATGAGGCCCATGTCGCCATCACCATGGGCGTCGATTTCGATCTTCGGCGCGGCGAGCGCTTTGCCCGCCTTTCCTATTGTTGCAGCGAAACGGAGTTGACGGACGCGCTGGACCGGATCGAGCAGGCGCTTCGCTGAGACTCATAAGCTTTCTCAAACGACAATCGCCGGCTCTTGTGGGAGCCGGCGATTGAATTCTGCGGTCTAAGACTGTCTGCGGATGTCAGAGAAATCCGCGACGCGACCACCAGCCCGTGCGCTTGGGCTTGTCTTCCGAAGGCGTGTCACCAGAGCCGGTCGTGACCTGAGGCTCCTTCGGCCCCACGGGCGCGCTTGGCGCCTGCTCGGTCGGAGTTTCGTCGGCACGGGCGGAATTTTCTACCGCGTCCGCTTTAGCCTCTTCGCCCACGACCTCGTCCTGCGTCTCTACAGCCGACTGCGTGGCTTCCGGGGCGTCGACAAGGGCATCCGCCGTTGCCGGGATGGCCGAGGGCGCTGCCTCGTCCTCGTTGGTCGAGGGCTCATCCGTGCCAGAGGAGACTTCCGCATGGACGGGAGCTTCCGCCTGTGAAGGGGCCTCTGTTTGCTCGCCAGATGAAACCCGCGCGCCGTCAGAGACCGCTTCGGCTTCCTGGCCTTCGCCAGCCTCCGTCGAGACTTCGCCGTCAGCTAGATCGTCGCGATTGCGCCGGCCGCCACGACGGCCCCTGCGCCGCCGCCGACGGCCGCGTCCCTGGTCGTCGTCCTGCGAGGAGTCGTCATCACCAGCATCGTCATCGCCATCGCTGGCGTCGCCGCTGGCCTGCTGCTCATCCTCGGCGCCATTGCCCGAATCTTCGTCACCCCGCCGCCGCTTGCGCCGACGCTTGCGACGACGGTTGCCGTTGTCGCCGCGCTCGTTGTCGTCGTCGCTCGGGGTCTCCCCGGAAGAAATTACTTCTTCTTCCTCTTCCTCGACGTCCTCGGCGACGACGCTCTCGAGATGGGCAGGTTCGACCTTCGGCGTCGGACGCGTCGCTTCCGCGCCGCGCTCGATCACCACCGATTGGCGACCGTGGGTTTCGTCCGCCTCGATGGTGATCCGCACCCCATGATGGGCTTCCAGTTCGGCGATGGTGCCGCGCTTCTCATTGAGGATGTAGAGCGCGGTCGCCGTCGGCACCTTGACCACGATATCGTGATCGGAGTGCTTGTGAAGATGCTCCTCGATGTGGCGCAGCACGTGGAGTGCCAGCGACGAATCGGATCGGATGTAGCCGACGCCTTCGCAGACGGGGCAAACCTGCGTCGTCGACTCGAGGACGCTCGCGCGGATGCGCTGGCGGCTCATCTCCATGAGCCCGAAGTGGGAGATGCGGCCGAGCTGGATGCGCGCCCGATCGTCCTTGAGGCAGTCCTTCAGCTTCTTCTCGACCGCGCGGTTGTTGCGCTTCTCTTCCATGTCGATGAAGTCGATGACGATGAGGCCCGCAAGGTCGCGCAGTCTGAGCTGCCGGGCGATTTCCTCGGCCGCTTCCAGATTGGTCTGGAAGGCGGTGTCCTCGATCGAGTGCTCGCGCGTCGACCGACCCGAGTTGACGTCGATGGCGACGAGCGCCTCGGTCTGGTTGATGATGATGTAGCCGCCAGATTTCAGCGTCACATGCGGCTGAAGCATCCGGTCGAGCTGCGCCTCGATTCCCTGCCGCGCGAAGATCGGCGTTGCCTCGCGATAGGGCTGGACGACCTTTGCCTGGCTCGGCATTAGCATCCGCATGAAATCCTTGGCCTCGCGATAGGCGTCTTCGCCGGCCACCAGGATTTCGTCGATATCGCGGTTGTAGAGGTCGCGAATCGAGCGCTTGATCAGGCTGCCTTCCTCATAGACGAGGGCAGGGGCCGATGAGGAAAGCGTGACGGTGCGCACCGTTTCCCAGAGCCGCATCAAATATTCGAAGTCGCGCTTGATCTCCGGCTTGGTGCGGTTGGCGCCGGCGGTGCGAAGGATGACGCCCATGCCCTGTGGCACCTTGAGATCGCGCGCCACTTCCTTCAGGCGCTTGCGATCCGTGGCGTTCGTGATCTTGCGGGAGATGCCGCCACCGCGCGCCGTGTTCGGCATCAAAACCGAATAGCGCCCTGCCAGCGAGAGATAGGTGGTGAGGGCAGCGCCCTTGTTGCCGCGCTCTTCCTTGACGACCTGGACCAGCAGGATCTGGCGACGCTTGATAACCTCCTGGATCTTGTACTGGCGACGCGGCCGGCTCTGACGAACCGGAACTTCCTCCATCGCATCCTCGGCGCCGATCTCGTCGACCTCTTCGGCTTCCTCCTCGTGGGACTCTTCGTCGCTCTCCTCCGAGTCGGCGGCGGCCGACCGGCGGCGGCGCTCGCTGCGACGGCGAGAGGAACGCTGAGGGGCCTCGGGCTTATCTTCGGAACCGGTCTTATCTTCGGAGCCGGCTTCGGTCGCCTCTGCGGCGTCCGAGTCATCGCCGCCTTCCTCGCGGAAGTCGGCGGGCGCATTTAGCGCGTCGCCTTGCCGAGAGTCTTCGCTCACCGGCGCGTCGGAACTCGCGCTGTCCGTTGCTGCCTCGGCAGGGGAAGAGTTATCGCTCGATTCTTCGGCTGACGAGCCGTCGGCCGGATCGCTGGCGACCGATTCGGACACGGAGTCCCCGCTCTTGGCGCGCGCAGCCTTGGCAGCCTTGCTGCTACGGCGCGGTTTGCGAGCGGGCTTAGCCGGTTCGTCGCCCGCATCGCTGTCGTCATCCTCCTGCGCACGCGCCAGCTCTTCCTCAATGAGGGCCTGACGATCCGCCATGGGGATTTGGTAGTAGTCCGGATGAATTTCGCTGAAGGCCAGGAAGCCGTGCCTGTTGCCGCCGTAGTCGACAAACGCGGCCTGAAGGGACGGTTCGACGCGCGTCACCTTCGCGAGGTATATGTTCCCCTTGAGCTGCTTCTTGTGCTGCGATTCGAAGTCGAATTCTTCGATTCTGTTACCTTTGACGACAACGACGCGAGTCTCTTCCGGGTGAGACGCGTCGATCAGCATTTTGTTGTTTGCCATGCAGAATGAACTCCGAGGCATGGTGCCGCAGGGCAGAACCCGCGCGAGGCGCGGTGCTTGCCTGAATGGCGACGATGCCCGTCTGTGTCGGCCGAATGTAACGCGTGGCGCCTGGCGACGACCGGGCTCCCGAGCTTCTCAACTCGGAAGAGGGAAACCGGCGATCGAGGGCGACTGACGGCACGGCGCGACCTGTAACGATCTGATGATCGCCAGAGGCGATCGATGGATTTGCGCGGCGCGCCTGACCATCGGGCGGACGCCACGCTCGAACTGCGCCCAGGGAATGCTCCTGAAGGGCACAAGAAAACTTGCAAGAGATCTGAAGATCACGGAGCCAGACCGGCTGGCGCCTTTGTCGCGGACTGATGAGACCACCGCCGATTCAGGTGCTTCGCCGGCAGGAACCGTCTCATAGAAACGCTTCAGCCTCACTTTCGCTTTTATGATGTGACAAGCCAATAAACAAGACCAAAGCAGAGGCATGGCGCGACTGGCGAATGATCGGGCCGCCCTTGCCCTTCCGCGAGCGGGCTGGAATAAGCGCGGAAGGACCTGTCCAAAACGACATGACGGCATGAACGAGCGCACCATCTCGATATGCGGACGCGCCCTAAAGGGTGTCCTCCTCTCCATGATCATCAGCGTTTTCCTTGCCCTGTGCGGTGCGGCAGCCGCCAGTCTTCCTGCCTATGCGGACGAGCCGACGATCATTACCTCGCTTTCCGTTGCGACGTCGCCGGAACAACTAACCGGCACCTTCGAAATAAAGGGCGAAGCCAAGGCACATCTTCTGTTGCTGCGGCATCCGGACCGCGTCGCAATCGACTTTCCAGGAGCGCTTTCGGCCGCCAGGGAGGGCGAAGTCCCTCCAAATGCACTGGTCAGCGGCCTCCGTCAGGGCCTGGTGCCGCCGGATCGCTATCGTTTCCTCTTTTATCTGTCTCAGCCCGCCAGCGCCGAGTTGAAGCCGACGCCTGACAAGTCAGGTCTGACGCTGACGCTGAAACCGACCACCGAGCAGTCGTTTGCCGCGGCCTTCGCCAGCCAGACAGTGCGCCCGTCGGCTGCCGTGGCGACTGCTGGCGCCGCATCGGCGGCGGGCGCTGCGGCGTTCACCGTGGTGATTGATCCAGGCCATGGCGGCATCGACACCGGCGCAATCGCCGACGGGGGCAAGACGCTAGAGAAGACCATCAATCTCCAGTTCTCCAAGGTGCTGCGCGATGCGATGGAAAAGACCGGCGCGATCAATCCGGTGCTGACGCGCGACACGGACGTTTATCTACCCCTCGGCGAGCGCGCGGAATTCGCCCGGAAGCAGGGTGCCGACCTCTTCATATCTGTCCACGCGGATTCCATTCGGTATCCGGACCTTCGCGGCGCCACCGTCTACACGCTTTCCACCAGAGCATCGGATGCTCTCGCGCGGCAGATCGCGGCCAGCGAGAACGCGGCGGATCGCTTTGCCGGGCCGGAGTGGCAGGCCGATCAGCCCGAGGTCTTTGACATCCTTCTCGATCTGACGCGCCGTGAAACCGAAGCCTTCTCGGAGCAGTACGCCGGCATCCTGGTCGACACGCTGGAAAGCCATGACGTGCGGCTGATCAACAACCCCAAGCGCTCGGCCGGCTTCCGCGTACTGAAGGCGCCGGACGTTCCGTCGGTGCTGGTGGAGCTGGGATATCTCTCCAACGACGAGGACGAGAAGCTGCTGACGTCTTCGGACTGGCAGGGTTCAACGGCCAGTGCGATCGCTGCGGCAACACTGGATTTTCTGCGGCACCGAAACGCGTTCTCAGGTCTGGGTCAGTGAGCGGCAGGCGTTGTCGCTGAACGCACAATGGTCTATCGCAGCGCTATCGAGCGTGTTGCCGGTGTGCCACACCTGTCGTGAAGCACTTGCCGATTCGAATGGATTAACATTCGGTTGCCGTATTCCTGGAACACAGCGACATCTATAAGCTGTCGCTTTCGCTTGGCGGAGGCGCCGTCGTGCGCCGGTTGTCGCGCGCTGAGCGCCGAAAAAGCGCGGCAGTGTCGCTTGCGCGCAGGCGGAGCAATGAGGACCGGCGTCGGTCGTCACTGAGGTGGAGAGTTCATGATCAGGCTGATCGGCTATATCTTCGGCATCGGAACGATCTTCGCGCTTATCGTTGCCGCGGGCGTTGCCTGGTATGTCAATAGTCTGACGGCGCAGCTGCCGGACTATGAAGTCCTGGCTGATTACGAGCCGCCGGTGACGACCCGCGTCCATGCGGGCGACGGATCTCTCATGGCCGAATACGCGAAGGAGCGGCGCCTGTTCCTGCCCATTCAGGCGATTCCCGACCGCGTGAAGAATGCTTTCCTGGCAGCCGAGGACAAGAGCTTCTACTCCCATCCAGGCCTCGATATTTATGGGCTGGCGCGCGCGGTGGTCACCAACCTCCAGAATTTTGGCACCGACCGGCGCATGGTTGGTGCGTCGACCATCACGCAGCAGGTGGCGAAGAACTTTCTCCTGACCGCCGATCGCACGATCGATCGCAAGATCAAGGAGGCTGTGCTCTCGCTTCGCATCGAGCGCGCCTATTCCAAGGATCGCATCCTCGAGCTTTATCTCAACGAGATTTTCCTCGGCTTCGGGTCGTATGGCGTGGCGGCCGCCTCGCTCGCCTATTTCGACAAGTCGGTGAACGAGCTGACGATCGAGGAGGCGGCCTTCCTCGCGGCTCTTCCCAAGGCACCCAACAACTATCATCCGTTCAATCACCCGGACCGCGCGATGGAGCGGCGCAACTGGGTGATCGGGCAGATGGCCGAAGACGGTTTCATCACCGCCGAGGAAGCCAAGGAGGCGATCGCCAAGCCGCTGGGGATCAATCCTCGCCGGACGGGCGGCTATCTCTTCGCCGCCGACTATTTCTCCGAGGAGGTTCGCCGCGAGCTCATTGACCGGTACGGCGTGAAGGCGCTCTATGAGGGCGGTCTTTCGGTGCGCACCACTCTCGATCCGACGCTCCAGGTCGAGGCGAGAAAGGCGCTGCAGCACGCCCTTCTGGAATTCGATGAGGCGCGCGGCTTCCGTGGTCCCCTGACGACGATCGACGTGGGCGTCGATTGGGGCGAGGCGCTGGGCAAGGTGCAGGGTCTTTCGGATGTTCCGGAGTGGCAGCCCGCTGTCGTTCTCGATGCGGACGCCAACAAGTTGAGCCTCGGCCTCAAGCCGGACAGGGACGTGTCCGGCCAGCTGGAGCCGGAGCGAAAGGTGATCGAGCTGCCGCTGGCCGATATGAAGTGGGCCTTGCGGCTCAACGTGGACGGCAAGCGCAAGTCGGTGCGGCGGGCCGACGAGGTCGTGTCGCGCGGCGACGTGGTCTTCGTCGAGGAAAAGGCCGACAAGAGCGGCTATCGTTTGCGCCAAGCGCCGAAGATCCAAGGTGCCCTCGTAGCGATGGACCCCCATACCGGCCGCGTTCTCGCCATGTCGGGCGGATTTTCCTTCTCCCAGTCGGAGTTCAACCGCGCCACCCAGGCCTACCGGCAGCCGGGTTCGTCCTTCAAGCCCTTCGTCTACGCGACGGCGCTCGATAATGGCTATACGCCTGCCTCTGTGATCCTCGACGCGCCCATCTCGATCCCAAATGGAACAGGTGGCGTGTGGGAGCCGAAGAACTACGGCGGCGAGTACGCCGGCCCTTCGACGTTGCGCGTCGGCATCGAGAAGAGCCGCAACCTGATGACGGTGCGCCTTGCCCAGGACATGGGTATGGACCTCGTGGCCCAGTATGCCGAACGCTTCGGCATCTACGACCACCTGGCACCCTATCTTCCGATGGCGCTTGGCGCGGGCGAGACGACCGTCCTTCGGCTTGCCTCCGCCTACGCGGTGATCGCGAATCGTGGGCGATCCATCGAGCCTTCACTGATCGACCGCATCCAGGACCGCTACGGCAAGACCATCTACAAGCATGACAACCGCCAGTGCCCCGGATGCCAGGCCGCAAGCTGGGAAGGGCAGGACGAGCCAGAGCTGATCGACGATCGCGATCAGGTGCTCGATCCAATGACAGCCTACCAGATCACCTCGATGATGGAGGGCGTCATCCAGCATGGCACGGGCGGTGTCGTGAATAAGTTGGGGGTCCCCGTCGCCGGAAAGACCGGCACGACCAATGAGGAAAAGGACGCCTGGTTCATGGGCTTCACGCCGAACCTCGTGTGTGGCGTGTTCATCGGCTATGACCAGCCGACGCCGATGGGACATGGTGAAACCGGGGGTGGCCTGGCGGCGCCGGTCTTTCTCGATTTCATGAAGGATGCGATCAAGGGCCAGCCGGTCGCGGACTTCCAGATGCCACAGGGGATGATCGTGCTCCCGGTGGACCGCAAGACGGGCATGGCGGCCGCTCCTGGCGATCCGTCCACCGTTCTCGAGGCGTTCAAGCCGGGAACGGGGCCGTCCGACAGCTATCAGGTCATCGGCAACAGCGAGATGGGCTCGGGCTTTACGGCGGAAATCTCGCCAGAGGCTCAGCAGGCGATCAGCCAGGGGGCAGGCGGCCTTTTCTGAGCCGCCTGACGCGACGTCTGCGAGAACGTTCCGAAGGCGCGCCGGCTTCCTTTACAGGGCGCCGGCGTATCCCTATGTTCGCGGCCCGAACCGAGTTTCCTTTCAATCCAAGAGGTTGCGGCATGCGCGCCGAGATCGAGTCGCTCGTCGACGAAATCAAGCAGGGATTCGCCCTGCTGAGGAGGCATCTTTGACTGGGATGTCTCACTTAAACGACTGGAAGAACTGAACGCCAAGGCCGAGGACGCTTCCATCTGGAACGACCCTGCCGAAGCGCAAAAAATGATGCGCGAGCGCCAGAGCCTCGAGAGCGCGATCACCACGATCCGCAAGCTTGAACAGGACCTCGCCGACAGCATCGATCTGATCGAGATGGGCGAAGCCGAGGGTGACAAGGATGTCATCACCGAGGCGGAGGCCGTCATTCGCCATATCCATGGCGATCTCGCCAAACGCCAAGTGGAGACGCTGCTTTCGGGCGAAGCCGACGGCAACGACACCTACGTGGAAATCCACTCGGGCGCGGGCGGCACGGAAAGCCAGGACTGGGCCTCGATGCTCCTGCGCATGTACATGCGCTGGGCCGAGCGCGCAGGCATGAAGGTCGAGCTTCTGGAAGAAAATCCCGGTGAAGAGGCAGGCATCAAGTCCGCGACCATTCTGCTCAAGGGGCCGAATGCCTACGGCTGGATGAAGACCGAATCCGGCGTTCACCGGCTGGTGCGCATCTCGCCCTACGACAGCAATGCGCGACGGCACACCTCGTTCGCGTCGGTCTGGGTCTATCCGGTGGTTGATGATTCAATCGAGATTCAGGTCAACGAATCGGACTGCCGCATCGACACCTATCGTTCTTCCGGCGCTGGCGGTCAGCACGTCAACACGACGGACTCGGCTGTGCGCATCACGCATCTGCCAAGCGGCATCGTTGTGCAGTGCCAGGCCGAGCGCTCTCAGCACAAGAACCGTGCGACCGCTTGGTCGATGCTACGGGCGCGGCTTTACGAGGAAGAGCTGAAGAAGCGCGAAGAGGCCGCGAGCGCTCAGGAAGCCACTAAGAGCGATATCGGCTGGGGCCATCAGATCCGCTCCTACGTCCTCCAGCCCTATCAGTTGGTGAAGGATCTTCGGACCGGGGTCGAAAGTACGGCGCCGCAGGACGTGCTTGATGGCGACCTTGACGAGTTCATGGAGGCGGCGCTGGCGCACCGCGTTCATGGCGGTGAGCTAGAGGTTGCCGATATCGACTGACGTAAAGGCCCGCGCGGCGACCACTGCGCGGGCTTTCTCCCGCCTCCTAGGACAGGGAGTTGATCTGCCGCCCGGCCGCGAGGAATCGGTTGGGATTGACCGCTCTTCCGTTGTCGCGCACCTCGTAATGGAGATGCGGCCCTGTCGATCGTCCGGTCGAGCCCACCGCGCCGATCGAATCTCCAGCCTCGACATCCTCGCCGACGGAAACCGAGATGCTCGAAAGATGCGCATAGCGCGTCGAGAAGCCGTCGCCATGGTCGATCTCGATCATGTTTCCGTAGCCGGAGGTCGGCCCCGCGTGGACGACCTTGCCGTGGGCTGCTGCCTTTACCTCTGTGCCGCTGGGAGCGACGAAATCGATGCCCTCATGCATTGCTTTCCGGCCGAGGAAGGGGTCGCCTCGAACGCCGAATGGACTGCTTACGTAGGTAAAGGCGACCGGCGTGCGCAGAGGAATCCGGTTCGTCATCAGCTTCAGGGCTTCCAACTCGTCGAGCGCCGAGTCGAGCTCGCCGAACATGTTGTCGAAAGCGTTCGCTGGTGCCGGGATGAATGGACCACCGGTATTCGGCTTGCCCTGGTCACTGGGAACTTCGATCCCGCCAGCTTCGAGGGCTGAGGTGATCCCTTCCGCTGTCCGTCGCGCATTGGCTGCAAGATCGCGAATCTGATCGATCTGTTCTCGCTCCACATCCTCGATCGAGCTTCCGATGCGCAGGATGAAGTCTTCGCCGGTGACGGTCGTCAGTCCTTCTCGCGCGCCATCCGAGGCGTCGCCTGCCGCAATGCTCGGCCGCTCCTTCTGCGTCCGGTCGATGAGCGAGAAGCGCGAAAGGCGGTCACTCGCGGCATTGCCCGCATAGGCCATCAGAGGCGGGTCATTCGGGGCGGGCAGCGCCGCGACTTTCTCAAGATCGACGGGGCGGGGCGTAGGGATGGGGACGCCGCCGGAGATGAGGCCGACCGCCCGTGCCTTCCTGAATAGCGGCGTCAGGCGCTCGTATCTCGCAGAAAGCTGATTCTGCTGATCAAGAAGCGTGTCCACCTTCGTCTTTAGCGTCTCACGGTCAATCATCTGGCGACTGGTGACACGGTCGAGTTGCTCGCGCAGAGAGGCGATGCGCTCCTCATAGCTTTGGGTGATCTGCGTCTGATCGGGCGAGCCGGATGTGAAGTTGCTGCCGAACAGAAATGATGCGGTCGATAACGCAGTTCCAAGAACGAGAAGGGCGGCAACGCCGCCCGCCAGCGCTGCCGCCCAAGGGCGGACCGTGAACTGCCGGACCGCTCCCTCGCCACGAATGATCACGGTGTGAGGCTGCCTCGCCAGTCCGAGTGTGGTGTTGAGGGCTGCCGACATCGCTCTTCCCAACCGGTTACAAGACGCGCGCCACGTCTGAGCTTCTCCTTGCGATGATTAGAACTTGTTAGGGTTAACAAAAGCTTGCTCGACGGCTCCGACGGTATCGCCGCGCAAGGTTCAGGCGCTGGTGGCAAGCTCGCGAGCGGCCTCAAGGACCTCGGCGCCGTGTCCGGGAACGCTGACCTTGGGCCAAAGGCGCGCGATGCGGCCGTCCTTGCCGATCAGCGCGGTGGTGCGCTCGACGCCCATGTATTTGCGCCCGTACATGCTCTTCTCGACCCAGACGCCGAAGGCCGCGATAAGACTCTTGTCCTCGTCGGACAGCAGACTGACAGCCAGCGAGTGCTTATCCCTGAAGCGGCAATGTTTCTTGACCGAATCAGGCGAGACGCCAAGCACCGGGACGCCTATCGCGGCAAAATCCGCAGCCAGAGCCGTGAACTGAAGCGCCTCGGCCGTGCAACCGGATGTGTCATCCTTGGGGTAGAAATAGAGGACGAATGGCCGGCCTGAGAACTCTGCCAGTGATCTGGTCTGCCCGGCATCGTCCGGGAGGGAAAAGTCGGGACATTGTTCACCCACAGCCAACGTTGCCATCATGCCTTCCTTTCGGCGAAAACATCGTGAAAGAGTGCCGCGACGGACAGAACGACCGTCGCGCCTGCGCCTATCGCTTGCTCGCACAGCGTGGACAAAAGGTCCATCTCGAGGGGCGCTTTGGAGGTGGCCGCCAAGCCCGCTGGAGTTGGTCGACGATGATGGTCGTAACGGAGAAGGATGAACGCGCCCGGCTGCGGCGCGCGGCTGACACCGGATTTTGCTGCGGCAAATGAGCCGATCACGCCTCCAACATCCCGTTCGATTCGCCGCGTTCGCGATGGCGGCCTTGGCGTCGTTCATTCTGATTGTCGTGTTGGCGGTCGGGTTTGGTCTTATGACGGAGACCGGCCAACGATTGATCGCCGACCGGACGGAGGCGTTGGTGGCCGGTCTTCTCGGTCCCGATTACACTGTCGATCTCGATGATCAGCATGTCGGGGTTGGCGAGCACGGCAATCTTCTCATCTCATGGTCCACGGTGGAGGTCGGCGCAGCGGACGCGGCGAACCCGCCCGTGCGAATCGGCGGCCTCGCCATCGCGCTCAAGATCTGGCCGCTCCTGACGGCCGATCTCGCCATAGAAACTCTCGATATCCGGGACGCGATGATCGACATCGCCGCGTTAACGCCGAACAAAGCACCTCCAACGCCGCAAACGGGGGAGGCGACGCCCGGTACCTTGGCCTCGTCCGAAGCAGCTTCTCCCGTATCCCTGCCAGACATCGCCGACGGGTTGGTGGCGACCCTGGAACGCCAGACGGGCGTGGTCGACAGGCTGGGCCTCAAAAATGTTTCGCTGGAGGCTGTCGAACTCAGCGGGCTGGACAGAATCGGCAGCAAACTTCCCTCGGCGCGAATAGACCGTCTTTCGATCGAGAGAAATCCTGCGGGCGTTCTGCGCCTCGCCGGGGTGGCGCAGGTGGACGGAATAGCTGTCCCGTTGTCCGGCCGTCTGGACAGGAGCAATTCGGGTGGCGCGCTCCGTCACATGGACCTCGCCGTCGGTCCGCTCGGTCTGGCCAAAATCGCGCCGCCGAGCACGGAGCCTGACGATCGCAGACCGCTCGCAAGCGATGCCTCCCTGGCGATTGCGGCCTCGCTTGATCGTTCTGCGGAAGGCGATCCGTACCGGCTGTCGGCATCGGCGACGCTCGGTGCGGGCACACTTCAGATCGGCAAGGCCCGCACAGGCATCGAGCGCGTGAGGCTTGGGCTCTCCTATACCGAGGGCGACGAGAAGGTCGTCATCGCCGACTCGCCCATGGCCTTCGACGCGGTCTCGCTGAATCTCGTGGGAGAAGTCGTTCCCCAGGCAGCGCCCGCCGAGGGCGGCCCGCCGAGAGCGTTCGACATCCACCTGAAGACGCGCGACTTGACCTCGACCGTAGGACAGCAGGGGAGCGAGCCCGAGAAGGCGGACCTTGCCATCGATGCGCGGCTTGATCTCAGCCGCAGCGAACTCCTGCTCGATCGCTTCGAGCTGAGGCCATCAAAGGGCACGCTGATGGCCACCGGAGAAGCGCGGTTCGGCCGCGCCGACGGGCCGGTGCGTGCGGTGTTCGAGGGGCGGGACCTATCGACGCGTTCGGTCAAGGCCTTTTGGCCGTTCCTCATCTCCAGTAGTACGAGAAGCTGGATTCTGGACCATTTCGCCGACGACGGCGGCGTCCCCCGCGCAACGATCGCGCTCGAATTCACGAAACGGAGCCTTGCCACAGCGCTGGATCCGGAAAACGATCCCGGCGACGATGAGCTCACTCTTGATGCTGAGGTCGCTGGCGCCGCTTTCAGCACACTCGGTGAGATGCCAGCGTTTACGGACGTCAGCGGCGCGATACATCTGAAAGGGGCTACGACGGTCGTGTCGGTTGACAAGGCCGCTCTCGCCGAATTCCCCAAGGTTACTGTCGAACCCTCCAGCATCCTTTTCACCAAGGAACCCGACCGTTCGACGCGGGCGGATCTGCAGCTTGGGCTGCACGGTGACGCCCGAGACCTTCTGACGATCGCGGATCGCGAGCCGGTCAATGCACTCGACCAACTCGACTTCACGCCCGCCGATGTTGCCGGGGAAGCTGGCACAAAGGTCGCCGTGACTTTCCTGCTCGGGCAGGGGATAGACAATAAGGATCGGCTCGTCGATTGGAAGGCCGCGCTCGATCTGCACGGCGTGGACTTCGCCAAGCCGATCGAAGGCAACCGGATCAGCGGCCTCGTCGGCACGGGAACAGTCCTGCCGGATCGGATCACTGCGGAACTATCCGGCAAACTCGGCGATCTGCCGGTGACGTATTCGATCGTGCGTCCGGTGGGACGGTCAAGCGAGGTGGCCGAGCGCCTGACCATTGGACTGCTTCTTTCTGCCGAGGATGTGGAGCGGGCTCTTCCGGGCCTTTCACCCATCGCGAACGGTCCAGTCACGGGATCAATCGTTCACGAGGCTGCCGTCGACCATGTGGCTCTCGATCTCAAGGAGACCGAACTCGGCCTACCATGGGTCGGTTGGAAAAAGGGGCGCGGCATCGACGCCTCTGTAACGTTCGATCTGGTCGGTGAAGGGGAAACGCACAAGCTTGATCGCTTCGCTCTCAAGGGAGCCGGATTCGAACTGCATGGCTCCATGACGATCGACGACAAGGGACTCCGTGCGGGGATGTTCGACCGCATCGCGCTCAATCAGGATGATGAGATCACGCTGAGGCTTGAGCGAGTGAGCAACGGGCTTACGATTCGCGTCGGAGGCAAGCGCTTCGATGCGCGCTCGCTGCTCAAGGACATCCGCGAGGATCTTTCGTCCGACCTGTCGGACAAGGCGAAGCGGAAGAGTGATGACAACGATCAGCTCGATATCGAGGTGTCCATCGATCAGGTGACGGGGTTCAATGGCCTCAATCTCTTCGGGCTGGCCATGAATTATGCGGGAAGCAGTCAGGAGATCGCCGCACTGTCTGCCGTGGCCCGGACGGCGGAGGGAGGCAAGGTTACGGTCGATGTCTCGCCGCGCGGCGGCGCCCAGTCCATGACGGTGACGAGCCAGGATACCGGTGCTCTGCTCTCGTTCTCGGGGCTCTATAACCGAATGAGAGGCGGGCAGGGCTCCTTTTCGCTGGTCGGCTCCAGGCGAGGCGGCTACCGCGGCCGCGTGGAATTGAGGAACTTCACGCTCGTCGACGAACCCCGCTTGTCGAGCCTCGTTTCGACGCCGCCCAGCGAGGGCGAAAAGAGCCTTGCGGCGGCTCTTGGTCGGGACATTCCAACGGCGGAAGCATTTTTCGATCAGGCGTCAGCCAACATCACCTACGGCGCGGGCCGCGTGATGGTGGACGACGGGATCGTGCGCGGCCCCGTATTTGGCTCCAGCTTTTCGGGAACGCTTCACGACGAGAAGGGCCGGATCGACATCGCGGGGTCGTTCATGCCGGCCTATGGCATCAACCGCGTGTTCGGTGCCATACCCTTCTTTGGACAGATCCTCGGAAACGGCAATGAGGGCGGCTTGATTGGCATCACCTATCGTCTGTCCGGCGCCTTTGCCTCGCCGGACCTGTCGATCAACCCGATCTCGGTCATCGCCCCCGGCATCTTCCGCCGGATTTTCGAGTACTAAGGCGCTCGGTGTCCCTCGTCAGACGGGCTTCACCAGAACGTGGCGCTTCTTGCCGAGCGAAAGCTTGATGATGCCGTCCCCGGTCAATCGGCTTGCGTCGACGATCATGCGCTCGTCGCTGACCTGATCGTCATTGAGACGCACGGCGCCGCCCTGGACATGGCGCCGCGCTTCGCCGTTGGAGCCGGCCAGACCTGCCTTGACCAGCAAGGCGAGAAGCCCGACGCCGGATTGAAGGTCTCCGGCCGCGATCTCGACCGTCGGGAGGTTCTCCGACAGGGTTCCCTCCTCGAAGGTCTTGCGCGCCGTCTCGGCCGAAGCCTCAGCGGCTTCGCGACCGTGCAGCAGGGCGGTGATTTCCGTGGCGAGGATCTTCTTGGCCTCGTTGATCTCCGAGCCGCCGAGCGCTTCGAGCTTGGCGATCTCGGCCATGGGCAGCGTCGTGTAGAGCTTGAGGAAGCGGCCGACATCAGCATCCTCGGTGTTGCGCCAGTACTGCCAGAAATCATACGGGCTCAGCATTTCGGCGTTGAGCCAGACGGCGCCGTTCGCTGTCTTGCCCATCTTGGCGCCCGAAGAGGTGGTGAGGAGCGGCGACGTCAGGCAGAAGAGCTCCACGTCCTCCATCCGGCGGCCGAGGTCGATGCCGTTGACGATGTTGCCCCACTGATCGGACCCGCCCATTTGCAAACGGCAGCCGGTTCGCCGGTAAAGCTCGACGAAGTCGTATGCCTGGAGGATCATGTAGTTGAATTCGAGGAACGACAGCGACTGCTCGCGGTCGAGCCGCAGCTTGACCGAATCGAAGGAGAGCATCCGGTTGACGGAAAAGTGCCGGCCGACGTCACGCAGGAACTCGACGTAGTTGAGCCCGAGCAGCCAATCCGCGTTGTTCGCCATGACCGCGTCCTTCGGCCCGTCGCCAAAGGAGAGGTAGCGGGAGAAGACGCGGCGGATGCCCTCGAGATTGGCCGCGATATCGTTGACCGTCAGAAGCTTGCGCGCCTCGTCCTTGAACGAGGGATCGCCGATCATCGACGTGCCTCCGCCCATCAGGGCGATGGGGCGGTGGCCGGTCTTCTGCATCCAGTGCAGCATCATGATCTGGATCAGCGAGCCGGCATGAAGGCTCTTGGCCGTCGCATCGAAGCCGATATAGCCGGTCACCGTCGTCGTAGCAAAAAGCTCGTCCAGCCCCTGATCGTTCGAGGTCTGGTGGATGAAGCCGCGTTCGGAGAGCGTCTGAAGAAACTCGGACTTGAAGCCGGACATGATTGCTGATCCTCATGGGAGGGCGGCGCTCCCGTCGACGGATACGCGCCATCGGCAGGCGGTTTAGCAGCATTCGCCTGTTTTTCCAGTGCGGAAGGGACGGAATTGACCGGATCGAACGTCAAACGCGCCATTGGCCTGATGAGCGGAACTTCAATGGACGGCATCGACGTGGCCTTGCTGGAAACGGATGGTGAACGCGCGCTCGTTCATGGACCAAGCCTCGGCATTGCCTATGACGACGCGTTCCGCACGCGCCTCGCTTCGGCAATGGAAACGGCGAAGTCCATAGGATCGAGAGCCGAGCGCCCTGGCGATCTGGCGGCCCTGGAAGCCGAGATCACGGACCGCCACGCCGAGGCCATTCGCGCTTTCCTGTCCCGGTTTTCGATCGGGAAAAACAGCATCGACCTCGTGGGTTTCCATGGACAGACCGTCTTGCACAGGCCGGAACGCGGCCTGACGGTCCAGCTCGGCGACGGCAAGCGGCTTGCCGATGCGCTGGGCGTGCCGGTCGTCCATGACATGCGCGCCGCCGACATGGCCGCGGGCGGAGAGGGCGCGCCTCTCGCTCCCGCCTACCACGTTGCACTTGCGGCCAACCTGAAGGAAGAACTTGCTGCGTCAGGCCCCGTCGTCTTCGTCAATATCGGAGGCATCTCCAACGTGACCTATGTCGGCGCCGGCGACCCTATCGCCTGCGACACCGGGCCCGGCAACAACCTGCTCGATCAATGGGTCCTTCGCGAGACGGGGCGCTCCTTCGACGACGGCGGCCGCATTGCCGCTTCCGGCAAGATCATTGATGGGCTCGCGAAATCCTATCTCGCCTCACCCTTCATTTCACGCCCCGCGCCGAAGTCATTGGATCGCGCCGATTTTCAGCCGCCGGCAGCGGGCAGCGGAACGACGGCGGACGTCGCGCGAACGCTGTGTTCCGTCACCGCCCGATCGATTCTGATGGCCCGCTCGCTTTTTCCAGAGGAGCCGAAACTTTGGGTGATCTGCGGGGGTGGGCGGCATCATCCGCTGATCATGGCTGATCTTACGGAAGGCGCGGCAGTCTTCGGCGCCCGCGTCGTGCCGGCGGAGGCCTCCGGCCTCTCTGGAGATGCGATCGAGGCGGAGGCCTGGGCGTATCTGGCGGTGAGGTCGGCGCGCGGCCTCCCGCTGACCTGGCCGACCACAACCGGTTGCCGTGCGCCGACCAGCGGCGGTGTCCTCAACCGGCCTTGAGAGCGAGCGACTACTTCAGGCGCTTGGGGCGCGGGTCCGAAAGCTCTCCGGCGATGCGCCGGTCGAGATAGTCGGCGCACTCCTCCAGCAACGTCTCGGTATGCTCCGAGAAGAAGTGGTTCGCTCCCTCGATCGTCTTCTGCGTGATGACGATGCCCTTTTGCGCCTTCAGCTTCTCGACCAGCGTCTGCACATCCTTGGGCGGCGCGACGCGATCCTTGTCGCCATGGATGATCAGGCCCGAAGACGGGCAGGGCGCGAGGAAGGAAAAGTCGTAGGAGTTCGGCTGCGGCGCGATGGACAGAAAGCCCTCGATCTCCGGCCGGCGCATCAGAAGCTGCATGCCGATCCAGGCACCGAAGGAATAGCCGGCGACCCAGCACTGCTTCGAGTCGGGATGAAGCGTCTGCACCCAGTCCAGCGCGGCCGCAGCATCCGAGAGCTCGCCGGCGCCATGGTCGAACTCGCCCTGGCTGCGGCCGATGCCCCGGAAGTTGAAGCGCAGCGTCGTGAAACCACGCTCCACGAACATGTAGAACAGCTGGTAAACGATCTGGTTGTTCATCGTGCCGCCGAAGCGCGGATGCGGATGAAGAACGATCGCGATTGGAGCGTTCTTTTGCTTGGCCGGCTGATAGCGGCCCTCGAGGCGGCCGGCCGGTCCGTTGAAGATCACTTCGGGCATGGACTGAATTCCTTGAGAAGGCGGCCGCAATGCTAGCACATCTTGGCGAAGGACACGCGCTCCTTGGTCCGCTCATCTCTGATGATTAGAACGATTCAAAGCTTCACGCTTCCACGATTGCCGCTATCTAGTGTATGACGAACGGGCAATTCAAGAAATTTAAGCACTCGAACCAGATGGAGCAGGCTTGCCGATGTCGGCTGCGGGCGCCCGTATCTACCTCGACCATAACGCCGCAACCCCGTTGCTGCCGGAAGCGCGGGCGGCCTTGCTGGACGCGCTCGACCATTTCGGTAACCCGTCCTCGGTCCATCGTGAGGGGCAAACCGCGCGCGGCATCATCGACAAGGCTCGCCGCGCGGTGGCTTTACTCGTCGGCGCCAAACCCGACGCCGTGACCTTCACCAGCGGTGCCACGGAAGCCGCCGTCACCTGCCTTTCGCCTCGTTGGATCGTCAACGGAGCGGAAGTTCTCATCGATCGCCTCGCGGTGGTCGAGACCGATCATCCCTCCATTCGTGAGGGCGGGCGGTTTCAGGCTGAGGCGTGTACGAGGCTACCCGTCGATGCCAACGGTGTCCTTCGGCTCAATGCGCTGGAGGCATGGCTGTCGCAGGTCCCCGACGGCCCCAAATCGATGGTCGCAATCTCCTGGGCCAACAGCGAGACAGGCGTTCTTCAGCCGCTCGCCGAAATTGCCGAGAGCTGCCGGGCAGCCGGTGCGCTTCTGGTGGCGGATGCTGTCCAGGTGGCCGGCCGCCTGCCGATCGACCTCAAGAATGCAGGTGCCGATGCCGTGATCCTCTCGGGTCACAAGATTGGCGCTGCCAAGGGAACCGGGGCCTTCGTGCTGCGGGAGGCGACGTGCCGGCCTGAGCCGTTGATCACGGGGGGTGGGCAGGAAAAGTATCGACGCTCGGGAACGGAGGCTGTGCCGGTCATCGCCAGCTTCGGCGCCGCGGCGCTCGTCGCAGCCGAACGTGTTTCCCAAGCGCCGGCTCTGGCGGAGCTGCGTGACCATCTGGAGGACGCGCTTCTTCAGCGTTTCGCGGAGAACATCACTATCGTTGGAAAAGCTGCTCCTCGTCTTGCCAATACCAGCGCCGTTTCATGCAGGAAGGTCCAGGCGGAAACAGCGCAGATCGCGCTTGATCTTGCCGGCATCGCGGTGTCGTCCGGCTCGGCCTGCTCGTCGGGAAAGGTGGGGGCGAGCCACGTCCTGGAGGCGCTGTGTGCGGCGGGTTGCCCGGTGGATGCAAGAATGGGTGCGCTTCGCGTCAGCCTAGGCTATGAGACGCGGACGAGCGACATCGATGCGCTCGTGACTGCTCTCGAACCTCTTCTGTTGCGCGCCGCACAAGGCAAGTCTTCGGGTCGCGCCGCAGCCTGAAGAGGAAATAATAAGGGAGACGGCGCTCCGAATGCCTTCATTTCTGGAGTGTCAGGCCCCAAATGAAGCCGGGAGCTGATCGCCCTCGGTCCCGAAAGCCAACCACCGGACTTTGAATCCGGCGAGTATGGAGACATACGAATGCCCGCTGTCCAGGAAACCATCGATCAGGTCCGCTCGATCGACGTGGACCAGTACAAGTACGGATTCGAGACGCTGATCGAATCCGACAAGGCCCCAAAGGGCCTCAACGAGGATATCATCGCCCTCATCTCGCAGAAGAAGGGCGAGCCGCAATGGATGCTCGATTGGCGGCTCGAAGCGTTCGCGCGCTGGAAGACGATGGAGGAGCCCAGCTGGGCGCGTCTCCATTATCCTGAGATCGATTTTCAGGACGTTCATTATTACTCCGCGCCGAAATCCATGTCGGGACCGCGCTCGCTCGACGAGGTCGATCCGGAAATTCTCCGGACCTACGAAAAGCTCGGCATTCCGCTGAAGGAGCAGGAGATTCTCGCCGGCGTCCGCAAGCCCGAGGAACCTTCGCGTCTTGACGAAGAGGCTGGCGAAGACGCTACGCCCCAGCGCGGCCGGGTTGCGGTCGACGCCGTGTTCGATTCCGTATCGGTCGCCACCACCTTCAAGAAGGAACTCCAGAAGGCCGGCGTCATCTTCATGCCGATCTCTGAGGCCATTCGCGAATATCCCGATCTGGTGCGCAAGTATCTCGGCTCCGTCGTGCCGACGACGGACAATTTCTACGCGACGCTCAATTCCGCGGTCTTCACCGACGGTTCCTTCGTCTACGTGCCAGAGGGCGTTCGTTGCCCGATGGAGCTCAGCACCTATTTCCGCATCAATGAGCGCAACACCGGCCAGTTCGAACGCACGCTGATCATCGCCGACAAGGGCGCCTACGTCTCCTATCTCGAAGGCTGCACCGCGCCTCAGCGCGACGAGAACCAGCTCCACGCCGCCGTGGTCGAGCTGATCGCGATGGACGATGCGGAAATCAAATACTCGACCGTCCAGAACTGGTATCCCGGCGACAAGGACGGGAAGGGCGGCATCTACAACTTCGTCACCAAGCGCGGCGACTGCCGGGGAGCACGGTCCAAGATTTCCTGGACGCAGGTCGAGACGGGCTCCGCGATCACCTGGAAATACCCGTCCTGCATCCTGAGGGGCGATGATTCCCAGGGCGAGTTCTACTCGATCGCGGTGTCCAACGGCCACCAGCAGATCGATTCGGGCACGAAGATGCTGCATCTCGGCAAGAACACGACGAGCCGCATCATCTCCAAGGGCATCTCCGCCGGCAAGTCGAACAACACCTATCGTGGCCAGGTGATGGCGCAGCGGCGGGCGACCAACGCGCGCAACTTCACGAACTGCGATTCGCTGCTGATCGGCAACGAGTGCGGCGCTCACACGGTGCCTTATATCGAGGCCCGCAATTCCACCGCGCGCTTCGAGCACGAGGCGACGACGTCCAAGATCTCCGAGGACCAGCTGTTCTACTGCATGCAGCGCGGCATCCCCGAGGAGGAAGCCATCGCGCTCATCGTCACGGGCTTCGTCAAGGACGTGATCCAGCAGCTGCCGATGGAATTCGCCGTCGAGGCGCAGAAGCTCATCGGCATCAGCCTCGAAGGAAGCGTCGGATGACGGAAGTGGTGGATCTTCGCGGGCGTTGCGCCTGCGGGGCCGTTCGCCTGAAAGCGCACGGCTTCATCGTCGCGATGACGGAATGCTGGTGTCGGGACTGCCAGAAAGAGACCGGTGGCGGAGCTACGCACAGCGTCATCTTCCCGGCGGAATCCGTTGAGTTCGAGGGTGGTGAACTCGGCGAATATATTCGCTCGTCGGATCGCGGTGCTCGCGTCGTACAGCGGTTTTGCCGAACCTGCGCCAACGTGCTCACTGCCGATGTCGAAGATGTCCCGTTTCGCGCCGTGCGGGCCGGGGTGTTCGACGACACGACGTTTTTTGAGCCGCAGATGGTGCTGTACCATTCCGCCGCGCCCAAGTGGGCGCGCTTTCCCGAAAATGCGCGCTTGTTTGAAACGCAGCCCTCCGCTGCCTGACCATTCGCTCGGATAAGAGAACTTTCATGCTTGAGATCAAGAACCTTCATGCCCGAGTGGCCGAAACCGGCACCGAAATCCTGCGCGGCGTCGACCTTACCGTGAAGCCCGGCGAAATCGCGGCGATCATGGGCCCGAACGGCTCCGGCAAGTCGACGCTGTCCTACATCATCTCGGGCCGCGAGGATTATGAAGTCACCGAAGGTGACATTCTCTACAATGGCGAGTCGATCCTCGAAATGGACCCGGCCGAGCGCGCCGCCGCCGGCGTGTTCCTCGCCTTCCAGTACCCGCTGGAAATCCCCGGCGTTGCCACGATGACCTTCCTGCGCACGGCGCTCAACTCCCAGCGCAAGGCGCGCGGCGAGGCGGAGCTGACGACGCCCGAGTTCATGCGCCGCGTCAAGGACGCCGCGGGCGAACTCAAGATCGACTTCAACATGCTGAAGCGGCCGCTCAATGTCGGTTTCTCCGGCGGCGAGAAGAAGCGTGCGGAAATCCTTCAGATGTCGCTGCTCGAGCCCAAGCTCTGCGTCATGGACGAAACCGACTCCGGTCTCGACATCGACGCGCTTCGCATCGTCGCCGATGGCGTCAATGCGCTGCGCGCGCCGGAGCGCGCCTTCCTGGTCATCACCCACTATCAGCGCCTTCTGGAGCACATCGTCCCGGATACGGTGCATGTGCTCTACAAGGGGCGCATCATCCGCACGGGCGGCAAGGAATTGGCTCTCGAACTCGAGGCGAACGGCTATGCCGATGTCATCGGAGAGGCTGCCTGATGAGTGTGACCGCGCCATCCAGAGCCTTTTCGCAGGCGGAGCAGAGCCTCGTCGATCGGGCTGCCGCCGCGCTCATGAGGTCGGCCGCCGGGAATTCCGAGCGCCAGAACGCTCTATCGATGCTGAAGCAGGAAGGCCTGCCCAGCCGCCGCACCGAAGCCTGGCACTATACCGACCTTCGCAATCTCCTCGGCCGTGTCGGTTCCGCCGGCACCGGGGCTCCTGCGGGGGACGCCGACATTTTGGCGCCGCTTTTGCCGAACGGGCATGTTGTCGAGATCGGAGCGGCGACGGACGTCAATCCGCTTGCCGGCGTTACCGTTCAGCAGGTCGACAAGCTGCCCGAGTGGAAAACCGCGCTCAATCATCTCGACCGTGAGTTCGACACCATCCGCCTTCTGAGCGTCGCCTTTGGCGCTAAGGCGACGAAGATCGATGTGGCTGCAGGAGAGACACCTGGGGGATCGATCGAGCTTAGAGCCGAACCTTCGGCCTCCGGCAGCCATACCTATGCGATCTGCGACGTTGGGGATGAAGCCAAGGCGGTCTTCGTTGAGCGCCTGTCGGCGACGAGCGCCGGTTCGCTCGCTACATCCGTCGCCGACCTCAAGATAGGTGACGGCGCCGAGGTGCTCTGGATCGTCGATCAGGAGAAGGGCGCCGGCGAAACGCATCTGTCGCAGTTCAACGTCACCCTCGGCAAGGACGCCAAGCTTCTCCTCTTTGTGCTGAATGCCGGCGGCGGTCTGGTCCGCTCCGAGGTCCACGCCATCACCGAAGGCGAGGGCGCCGAGATCCGCATTCGCGGCGTCAACCTCCTGAAGGAGGGCCAGCACGTGGACGTGACGACGACGCTCAATCACCTCGTGCCGAACACGACGGCGACGGAGACCTTCCGCAATGTCGTGACGGGTGGGCAGGGCGTTTTCCAGGGTATGATCCGCGTCTCCCAGGATGCGCAGAAGACTGACGCCAAGATGGCATGCAATTCCTTGCTGTTGTCGGACGATGGCGGTTTCTCGGCCAAGCCCGAGCTTGAGATCTTTGCCGATGACGTTCAATGCGGTCATGGCGCGACGGCGGGCGAAATTGATGCGGATCATCTCTTTTACCTGATGTCGCGCGGTATTCCCGAGCGTCAGGCGCGGGCTCTTCTGGTGCGCGCCTTCGTCGATGAAGTGGTGGAGGAGATCGACGACGAGCCGGTCGTCGAAGCGTTGGAAGCGCGCATCGATCGCTGGCTCGAAGCCCACGGCTGATCCACGATCTTGGAGGCGCTTGGTTTCGTGCCTCCACTCAGCCGCAGGATAAAGTCGGGGCGGACTGCTTCTGTCCCGGCTCGGCCCCTCAGGAGGAGCAAGGACGATGGACATTACGCTCGACCATTGCGTCATCCATGTTTCCGATTGGGAACGCTCGGGCGAATTCTACGCCCGCGTTCTCGGCGCGGAGATCGTGCCGGACAAGGTGGGGTTCGGTCTTCGCTTCGGCGAGCAGCAGCTGAACTGCCACGGCCCCGGCAAGACGGTCGAGCCAGTCGCCAAGCTTCCCGTCATGCCCGGCAACAGTGACCTCTGCTTTCGCTGGCGCGGGGTGATCGACGGGGCGATCGAGCATCTCAAGGCTCAGGGAGTGACGGTCGAGATGGGGCCGGTGCCGCGCATCGGCGCGCTCGGCCGTGGTCTCAGCGTCTATTTCCGCGATCCCGACGGATCGCTTCTGGAGTTCATATCCTATGACGTCTAACGCAGCGTTGGCGCCGGCCTCGAGCTACGACGTCGAGGCGATCCGCCGCGATTTTCCGATTTTGTCGACGACCGTTTACGGCAAGCCGTTGACCTATCTCGACAACGGCGCATCGGCGCAGAAGCCGAAAGCCGTTCTCGACGCGATTTATCGCGCCTATTCTGAGGACTATTCCAACGTCCATCGCGGGCTCCATTACCTCTCCAACCGGGCGACGGACGCGTTCGAGGCGGCACGCGAGAAGGTTCGGGCGTTCCTGAACGCCGGAAGCGCGGAAGAAATCGTCTTCACGCGCTCCGCTACCGAGGCGATCAACCTCGTGGCCTATTCCTATGGCATGACCGAGATCGGCGAAGGCGACGAGATCGTCCTGACGGTCATGGAGCATCACTCCAATCTCGTGCCCTGGCACTTCATCCGGGAGCGCAACGGCGCGAAACTGGTGTTCGTGCCGCTGGAGGAGGATGGTTCGGTCAACGCCGAGGCCTTCGAGCGGGCGCTCTCTCCGCGCACGAAGCTCGTCGCCATGACGCACATGTCGAATGTGCTCGGCACCGTCACGCCAGTGAAGGCCGTGACCGCCATGGCGCATGCCCGCGGGGTTCCGGTGCTGGTGGACGGGAGCCAGGCAGCCGTGCATCTGCCGGTGGATGTTTCCGACATCGATTGTGACTTCTACGTGGTGACGGGGCACAAGCTCTACGGGCCGACCGGTATCGGCGTGCTCTATGGCAAGCGCGAGATGCTTCAGCGCATGCGCCCATTCAACGGCGGCGGCGAAATGATCGCGGAAGTGACAGAGGACTCCGTCACCTACAATGATCCGCCGCACCGCTTCGAGGCCGGAACGCCGCCGATCGTCCAGGCGATTGGCCTCGGCGCTGCGCTGGACTACATGCGCTCCATCGGCCGCGAGGCGATCCTCGATCATGAGACGCGACTACGCGACTACGCGCATGAACGCCTGTCGGCCATCAATGCGCTGCGCATCTATGGCCACGCGCCGAACAAGGGCGCGATCATCTCATTCAATCTCCAGGGAATCCACGCTCACGACGTCGCCATGCTCATCGATCGCGAGGGTGTCGCGGTGCGCGCCGGGACGCACTGCGCTCAGCCGCTCTTGAAAAGCTTCGGCGAAACCTCCACTTGCCGGGCATCTTTCGGTATGTATAACACCATGGCCGAAGTCGACCGCCTAGCGGACGCATTGGACAAGGCGAGACGTTTTTTCGCCTGAAGGATCGCTGATATGATCGATGACATCGATAGCCGGGTCGCGACGGACGAGGGAGCGGCGATCTCCGCCGATAGCGCTGTTTCTGAAGCGTCAGCCGTTCCGTCGGACGAACTCGCGCGGCTCACGGACGATATCATCAAGGCGCTGAAGACGGTCTACGATCCGGAAATTCCGGCCGATATCTACGAGCTCGGCCTCATCTACAAGATCGACATCGAGGATGACCGCAGCGTCAGAATCGAGATGACTCTGACGGCGCCGGGTTGTCCCGTTGCCGGGGAGATGCCGACCTGGGTCGAAAACGCGGTTGCCTCCATTGAAGGCATTTCTCATGTGGATGTGGAAATCGTTTTTGATCCGCCTTGGACGCCGGACCGGATGAGCGAAGAGGCGCAGGTCGCCGTGGGGTGGTTCTGACGACGCTGATGCCGCCAGGGCGATGAATGATCGGGAATTAGGAAAGCGAGGACGATCATGGGCCGCTTTGCCGTGATGACCATTACCGACGCTGCGGCAAACCGTGTGCGCGATATCATGGCCGCCAAGGACAACGCGAAAGGCGTGCGCATCGGTGTCAAGAAGGGCGGCTGCGCCGGCATGGAATACACGGTCGATCTGGTCACGGAGCCGAACGGCCAGGACGACGTGGTGGAGCAGGACGGTGCGCGGGTATTCGTGGCGCCAGAGGCTGTCCTCTTCCTGCTTGGAACACAACTCGATTATGAGGACACCGTGCTGCGGTCGGGCTTCGTCTTCAACAATCCGAACCAGACGTCCGCCTGTGGCTGCGGTGAGTCGGTGGAATTAAAGCAGGCCGACCTTTCTGCTCTCGGCGCCTGATAGCGTCACCCTCCAAGGCCGCCTCATGGATGAGGATCTTCTTCTCGATCTCTTCTCCACGCTTCCCGCCGTGCGGATCAAGCGCATGTTCGGAGGTCAGGGAATCTTCAGCGACGATCTCATGGTCGCCATCGTCATTTCCGGCGAAATCCAGATGAAGGTGGACGAGGAGACCCGGTCGGCGTTCGAACAGGCTGGCTGCACCCAGTGGGCGTATCTGCGCAAGGGGCGGCCGGTGCCCATGTCGTTTTATAGCCTGCCGGAAGAAGCGCTGGATGATATGGACGAGATGGCGCTTTGGGCGGAGAGGGCATTTCAGGCGGCCAAGCGCACCGCCGAGAAGGCGCCCCGAAAGCAGCGCGCCAAGCGAAAATCAGCACGGGCCGAAGTAATAGGGTAGCCTTGGCCACCAGAGAGCGTGCGATCAGAGCGCGAATAGCGCTCTGACGCCCTGCATTCTCTCAATTCATCGAACGTCATCCCGCCTTTCGGCCTTGTGCTCCCGGAAACCGGCAAGCGCCTCAAGGCGTCACGGATGGACGACGATCAGGTGTTGGTGCCGATCAGCATGAAGGCGGGAATATCGTCGCCGAAGCCTAGGGGCGAAGGTTCATCCCGCTGCTTGCGATCGTCGCGGTTCTTCTCCTGGCGCGGGGGCCGGGCTTCTGCGCGGTTCTGCTCCGGCTTGCGATCCGATTTGTGCGATTTCGCCTCGGCCTTGGGTTCGCGGCGCGGCGCGGCGGCAGTCTTAGGCTCCTGAGTCTCAGAAGCGACCGCTTTCTCCTCAGCTCCCGCGTCGGGCTTTTCGCCGCGCGAACGCCGTGCCCGACCGCCGGAGGCGCGCTTTTCTTTAGGTCCGGCATCCGGCAATTCATCCGGCTTGCCGTCGAGCCACTCGACGTCGTTGCCGATGAGCTTCTCAATCGCGTCGAGATATTTCCTGTCGAGCTTGGTGACGAGCGAAAAAGCCTTGCCCGACCGTCCCGCGCGGCCCGTGCGGCCGATGCGGTGGACGTAGTCTTCGGCATGGGTCGGCAGGTCGTAGTTGAAGACGTGGCTGACCGCTGGAATATCCAGACCGCGAGCCGCGACGTCCGATGCAATCAGCAACTGGATCTTATTGTCCCGGAAGGCTGCGAGCGTCGCCATGCGCGATCGCTGGTCCATGTCTCCATGCAGGGCTCCAACGGAGAAGCCGTGCCGCTCCATCGAGCGGAAGAGGACGGAAACCTCGCGCTTGCGATTGCAGAAGATGATCGCGTTCGTCAGTTCGCTCTCGTCCTGCACAAGACGGCGCAGGCGATCGCGCTTCGCCCAATCTTCCTTCTGAACAGCCACCAACTTCTGCTCGACCGTCGTGGCGGCCGATGCCGGCTTGCTCACCTCGATGCGAACGGGATTTTGGAGAAACTGCTCAGTCAGCCGGGTGATCTCCGGCGGCATCGTCGCGGAGAAGAAGAGCGTCTGACGCGTGAAGGGAAGCAGCTTGCAGATGCGCTCGATGTCGGGAATGAACCCCATGTCCAGCATCCGGTCTGCCTCGTCGATCACCAAGATCTCGACACCCGTGAGCAACAGCTTGCCGCGCTCGAAATGGTCCAGCAGACGACCCGGCGTCGCGATCAGCACGTCTACGCCGCGGTCGAGCTTGCGATCCTGCTCCTCGAACGAGAGGCCGCCGATGAGCAGCGCGACGTTGATCCTTTGGTTCTTGCCGAGGACGGTAAATGCTTCCTCGACCTGAGCCGCCAATTCCCGCGTGGGTTCGATGATCAGGGTGCGCGGCATCCGGGCGCGGGCGCGGCCCTTCTCCATCATCGTGAGCATCGGGAGAACGAACGATGCCGTCTTGCCCGTTCCCGTCTGCGCGATGCCGAGAACATCGCGGCGCTGGAGGGCATGAGGGATAGCTTCCGCCTGGATGGGCGTCGGCTCGGCATAGCCTGCTGCCGTGACGGCAGAGAGAACTTTCTCGCTCAGGCCAAGTTCGGTGAACTGCATCAAATCCGATGTCTCTTGAAGGGTAAGGGCTGCCGCAGCGCCATGCAACGCGACACGAACAATTTGGCGATACGGCTCTGGCTAGATGAAGTCAACCACTTGCCTTGGAAAGAGGATCAATCGCCGCAGATGAATTGTCCAGGGGATAAGTTGTTTTGGCTTCCCGCTGCCGCCCATGTCGCAAATTAGAAGAAAAAGCCACTGGCCGAAGGAGCGCACACAATGCGTGAAATCGGTCGAGAACGGGCGCGGGTGAGGAAGCGGCGCGGGCGCCGCTTCCTCGTTGATCATCACTCAGTTGCTGGCCGGTCCGAAGACATAGGGACCGTCGCGGAAGAAGTGGAGCTCGTAGGTTTCGGCGACCTCCGCATCCGGCGGAAGAACGTCGAAGAAGAGCGTCAGGCTGTTCTCGTCTTCGCCTTCGGCTGGCTCATCGGCGCGGTAACCCAGGATCGCCCCCTTGATGCCCGCAACCTCTGTGACCTCAGTCGAGGAAACCAGGGATAGAGCAGACTCCTTCTCGGCGATCTGCTGGACGAAGAAGCGATACACGCTACTGTTGTGGGAGTCCTGGATCAAGACTGTGCGCCATATTCCCTCCTGGTCGTCGGCCGACCATGAACCGACAACCTGAATGTCATGGACCGACGGAGGCAACGCATTGGCGATGGCCGCCGCTTCTGGCGAGGCGGCAACGGGCGCAGGCGCGGCTGGTGACGCCGCGTCGGCGGGCGGCGTAGCTCCGCTCTGATCGGCTGGCGCAGCAGGTGAGGGCGAGTCTGTGGCCGGTTGGCCGGCATCCTGCGCCAGGGCCGGCGATGACAGTGCAAGCAGTACCGCCACAACCCAGGCGGCGGTGCCCTTTCGATCGGCTTTCATCTCGTTCTCCTGAGACCGTTCGACGATGGCGGTAACTCCGAACCGGAAGGCCCGTCAAGCGGTGGTGCCGCAGGTTGCCAACGCCTTTTTTAAACTGTGCTCGCGATGTCCGGCGCGGTGTGATCTTGCCGCCTGACACACCGACTTGCAGGTGGGGCAGCTTCATCGTTTGGCGAGGCCTGGTCGCCGCGAAAGAACTTCTCGCGCATGTTGACCATCGCCGTCGAGGGCGTTTGGAAGAGCGATGATGTTTCATTTCCCCGCAAAGTTGAATTTCGGGTAGAACGTTAATCGCTCCGCAATGACAATCATCTACGGATAATGCGACTTCAATGATACGCGACGGCAGACCGTCCAGCAGGGCGCCGTTGGCGACTTGGTCGGGCTGACATGGCGCTTTTCTATTGGAACGCCGGTATCGAAACCGGAAATAACACCATCGATCAGCAACATCGGCGCCTGTTCGCCATGACCAACGAACTCGCCGAACTTATTGCAGACGGCGAAAAACTGCCTGAAATCAAAACCTTGATTGGTCGCCTTGAGGAATACGCGCGCGGGCACTTTTGCAACGAGGAACGACTGATGGCGTGCTCGGCTTTGAGTGCGCGGGAACAGGAGCGACATACCTGCGCTCACCGGGTGTTCAGGCAGAGAATTCGCAAGATCGCTGAAGCGCCGGAAATCGAATCGGAAGAGGCAGCGAATTGCTGTCCTTGAGTTTCTTGTCGCGTGGCTCGTCAGCCATATTTTGAAGCTGGATCGGCGTCTCGCGCGCTCGCTGCGCGCGGCAGATGGAGCTTCCGCCACCGTTCAAAGCATGGCGGCCGAAGGAAATGTCGAGCAGGTTCTGTTATCGGCGCTCGCCGAAACCGAGCGGCGCTTTCGCCTGGTCTCGGATGAATCCCCCGTCATGATTTGGATTTGTGGGTCGTCGGGCGAGCGCCATTTCGTCAACCGGGCGTGGCGCAACTACCTCGGCGTGCCGGACAAGGAGCCGGACGAGATCGATTGGATGAGTTTTGTCCATCCCGATGACAGGATCGCCTACAAGGAGATGATGGACGATCTTCTCGCCGAGCCTCGTCGCGGAGAAGTGGAATTCAGGGTGATGCGACCCTGCGGTGAATGGGGATGGATTCAGGAGCGCATCATTCCGCGCCAGGATTCCAACAGATCCTATGGGCTGATGGCCGCGGCCGCCGATGTCACTCTCGTCAAGCAATCCGAGGAGTTGCTTTCCCAGGCCAAGCAGAGGATGGAAACCGAGGTGCGCCGCCGCACTCGCCACCTGCAAAAAATGACGCTGACGGACGCACTGACCGGCATCGCCAACCGCCGGCATCTCTTCGACCAGCTTGCCAGCGAAATCGGGGGCCAGCGCCAAGAACCTTCCGATGTCTCGCTTCTCTATATCGACATTGATCGCTTCAAGGATATCAACGATCGCCTAGGTCATCCGATCGGCGACGAGGTTCTGATCGCCGTCGCCCGCGCACTTCAGCGGCAGATTGGCAAAGGTGGCTTCGTCGGCAGGGTCGGCGGAGAAGAATTCGTCGTCATTCTTCCAGGCGCCTCGCCTCAAATGGCCAAGGACTTGGCTGAGAGCGTCCGGACCGCCGTGTCTCGCCTTTGCATCGCTTCGGTGGGGCATCCCGTGACGGTCAGCATCGGCATCGCCTCGCGATGGCCGGAAGAGCCCGCGGAAGATCTGGTGCGACGTGCAGACGAGGCGCTTCTGCGCGCCAAACAGAACGGCCGAAACTGCTGCGTCCCGTTCGCTGGCGAGCCCGCTCTGGCCTGATGCCGCTCAGGTGCCGTCACGCCCACACGATGGGCGTTCAGATGTCGATTGCCTCGTCCTCGGCAAAGGCCGCTCGGTCCTGAATGAAGCGGAAGCGAGCCTCCGCCTTGCTGCCCATCAACGCGTCGACTGCGGCCGAAGTGCCCCACTCGGGACGTTCATCCACCTCCACCCGCAAGAGCATCCGCTTTCTCGGGTCCATGGTGGTCTCCTTCAACTGGCTCGGCAGCATTTCGCCGAGGCCTTTGAACCGGCTGACCTCAACCTTACCACGACCGGAGAATTCGCGAGCCATGAGCTGCTCGCGGTGGCGGTCGTCACGGGCATAGGCGACCTTGCCGCCCTGGCTCAGGCGGTAGAGTGGCGGGACGGCCAGGAAGAGATGTCCTTGGCGTACCAGCTCCGGCATCTCCTGGTAAAAGAAGGTGATCAGAAGCGACGCAATATGGGCGCCGTCGACATCGGCATCTGTCATGATGATCACGCGCTCGTAGCGGAGATCCTCCTCCCGATATTTCGAGCGCGTGCCGCACCCCAGAGCCTGGACGAGGTCGGCGATCTGCTGGTTGGCGCCGAGTTTTTCCCGCCCGGCGCTGGCGACGTTCAAAATCTTTCCGCGCAGCGGAAGGATCGCCTGGCGCATCCGATCGCGCGCCTGCTTCGCCGAGCCGCCGGCCGAGTCACCTTCGACGACGAAAAGCTCCGCTCCCTTGGCGCCGGACTGGCTGCAGTCGGCGAGCTTGCCCGGCAGGCGCAGCTTGCGCGTCGCGGTCTTGCGGCTGACTTCCTTTTCCTGCCGCCGGCGTACGCGCTCTTCCGCGCGGTCCACGATCCAGTCGATCAGCCGCGCTGCATCCTGGGGCGAGGAGGCGAGCCAGATATCGAAGGAGTCGCGGATCGCCGCCTCGACGATGCGCTGCGCCTCGACCGTCGCGAGACGGTCCTTCGTCTGTCCGACGAATTCAGGCTCGCGAATGAAGACCGAAAGCATGGCTGACGCCGTGATCATTACATCATCGGCGGTGACGATGGCGGCGCGCTTGTTGCCGGAAACCTCAGCGAATGCCCTGATGCCGCGTGTCAGGACCGCGCGCAGCCCGTTTTCGTGCGCGCCACCCTCAGCGGTCGGGATGGTGTTGCAGTAGGAGCGGATGAAACCGTCCTCG
The DNA here is from genome assembly GCF_900167365.1 of Consotaella salsifontis. Lineage (GTDB taxonomy): Bacteria > Pseudomonadota > Alphaproteobacteria > Rhizobiales > Rhizobiaceae > Consotaella > Consotaella salsifontis. Next base: position 382,125 of record NZ_FUXL01000001.1, read on the forward strand.
GCCGTCCAGCTGACCGCCCATTCCACCGCGCCATGACCGGACGCCTTCTCGGTCCGCCCGGAAAAAATCTGCGAGGTGACGCGACGGTCCTTGCCGAGAGTGTCGTCCAGAAAATCCTTGAGACCGCCCGGATAGTGGAAGGTCGCGCGGCTGGGAACGTCGGATCCCTCGGCGATGAGCGAGGGATCGCAGGACCAGCGGATTTCGACGCCGCCGAAGAGATAGGCCTTGGAACGGGCCATGCCGAAGAGGCGAGCCGGGTCGAACGTGGCGCCTTCGCCGAAGATCTGGGAATCGGGCCGGAAGCGCACCCGCGTTCCGCGTCGATTCTGAATGTCGCCGACTTCCTGCAGCGGCGAGGTGGCGGCGCCCCTCGCATAGGTCTGGCGATAGAGCTTGCGGTTCCGTGCAACCTCCACCTCCAGCTCGGACGAAAGGGCGTTGACCACAGAGACGCCGACGCCGTGAAGTCCGCCCGAGGTCTCGTAGACCTTGGAGTCGAACTTGCCGCCGGCGTGCAGCGTCGTCATGATGACTTCGAGAGCCGACTTGTCGCGATATTTGGGGTGGGGATCGACTGGGATGCCGCGTCCGTTGTCGGTGACGGCCAACCAGCCGCCGGCTTCAAGCGCGACCTCGATGAAGTTCGCGTGGCCGGCCACCGCCTCGTCCATCGAGTTGTCGATAACCTCGGCGAACAGGTGGTGCAGGGCCTTCTCGTCGGTCCCGCCGATATACATGCCCGGACGGCGGCGAACCGGCTCCAGCCCCTCGAGCACCTCGATCTGCGCGGCCGTGTATTCCGCGCCGTTGAGCGGCGCGGTTGCCGGTTCTTCCACAGATTTGACACGAGCCGGCGTTCTGACGGCGCGGGACCGGGCGGCGGAGCCGGAGAAAAGGTCTTCACTCATCAGTGGAAAGGGCCGGTTGGTTTGAGCCGTGTCTGGAGACGGTTTCCATGATAAGGACCTAACCTTTCACGAAATGTTCTTCAAGTCGCTGGCGCCATTTGCCCCCAGGAGAAGCCTTGAATCCACGGGCTTTTTTACTGGATCGCACTGACTGAGCGCGGACGCTGCCTTGCTGGCGATGGGCCTCGTACCCTAAACCTCGGCCTGATACGATTCGTGGGAGACAACGCGGTGCGAGGTTGGCGGGCGAGACTGATGGGCGGTTTGCTCATCGCTGTTGCTTCAGCGCAGGGAGCCGCGGCTGAGCCGCTGGTTCTCCCGCCGTTCAAGGACGCGTTATTCGCCTATCCCGGTCTGACCGCCTATCGCGATGATGGCGCCTTTGTCGACGTCGACTATTCGGAAGCGCGCGATATAGACCAGCGCGACGAGATACCGGAACGCAAAGCCAAGCGGCAGTATGTGAGCACCATCGCGTCAGGCCAGAAGGCGGAACAGACGCTGACGACCTCCGCCGGACCTCTTGCCATCGCCACGGTCGGGAACCACGAGCGGCCGAGGGCGGTCGTGGTGTTCATTCACGGCCGTGGCGGCGATCACCGCCTCGGCATGAACGACTGGACCTTTGGCGGCAATTTCAATCGCCTGAAGAACCTCATGATCGGTGTTGACGGGCTCTACGTCACGGCGGATGCGGGGAGCTTCTCGAGTGCTGACGGGGGGCGCATTGAGGAGCTTCTTAAGGCGCTATCCCGCCGGTTCGGCGCGGCGCCCCTGGTGCTCGCCTGCGGTTCCATGGGAGGGGAGTTGTGCTGGTCCCTGGCGATGCAGCCGTTCTTCGGCAAGGCCGTTGACGCGTTCATGGTGCTCGGGGGCAATTCCAGCCTTGAACGCTTTCGCCACATGCAGGCCGCCGCGGGACACCTCATTCCCATGGTCCTGGCGCACGGTACGCGGGACACTGTCTACCCTTGGGAAAGGCAGACCAGGGCGTTCGATGAGATCCGGCGCGCCTATCCCAAGGAAGCGATCCGTTTTGTCTCCTTTGACGGCGGCACGCACGGCACACCAATCCGCATGATTGATTGGCGAGAGGAGCTGAACTGGCTGTTCGCGCGTCTCGATTAAGGCAGCGGACAGGGCAAACAGCGCGGTCAATATGAAAAGGCCCCCGCGATGAAGCGGGGGCCCAATCGTCGTTTCGCTAATCCGTAATGGATCAGACCGAATAGTACATGTCGAACTCGACCGGATGCGGCGTCATCTCGAAGCGCAGGACCTCGGCCATCTTCAGTTCGATGTAGGAGTCGATCTGATCGTCGTCGAACACGCCGCCAGCCTTCAGGAAGTCGCGATCGGCATCGACCGCATCGAGCGCGTCACGCAGCGAGCGGCAGACGGTCGGGATGTCCTTCAGCTCTTCCGGCGGCAGATCGTAAAGGTCCTTGTCCATGGCAGAGCCCGGATGGATCTTGTTCTTGATGCCATCGAGGCCCGCCATCAGCATCGCGGAGAAGGCGAGGTAGGGATTGGCCGTCGGATCCGGGAAGCGGACTTCCATGCGCTTGGACTTCGGCGACTGACCGAAGGGGATGCGGCAGGAAGCGGAGCGGTTGCGCGCCGAGTAGGCGAGAAGCACCGGCGCCTCGAAGCCGGGGACCAGACGCTTGTAGGAGTTGGTCGAGGGGTTCGTGAAGGCGTTGAGCGCCTTGGCATGCTTGATGATGCCGCCGATGTAGTAGAGGCAGGTCTCGGAAAGACCGGCGTACTCGTTGCCGGCGAATACGGGCTTGCCACCCTTCCAGATCGACTGGTGGACGTGCATGCCGGAGCCGTTGTCGCCATAGACGGGCTTGGGCATGAAGGTCGCCGTCTTGCCATAGGCATTGGCGACCTGGTGGATCACGTACTTGTAGATCTGCAGCTTATCCGCGTTGCGAACCAGCGTGTCGAACTTCATCCCGAGCTCGTGCTGAGCGGCGGCCACCTCGTGGTGGTGCTTCTCGGTGGCCACGCCCATTTCGGACATGACCGAAAGCATCTCGGAGCGGATATCCTGACAGGAGTCGATCGGCGGAACCGGGAAGTAGCCGCCCTTGATGCGCGGGCGATGGCCGAGGTTGCCGGTCTCGTATTCCGCGTCGTCGTTGGTCGGCAGCTCGGAAGAGTCGAGCTTGAATCCGGTGTTGTACGGATCAGCCTTGTAACGCACGTCGTCGAAGATGAAGAACTCGGCCTCGGGTCCGAAATAAGCGGTATCGCCGACGCCCGACTGGTTCAGATAGGCTTCCGCCTTCTTGGCCGTGCCGCGCGGATCGCGATTGTAGCTCTCGCCCGAAATCGGGTCGAGAATGTCGCACATGATCGCCATCGTCGACTGGGCGAAGAACGGGTCCATGTGGGCCGTCTCCGGGTCGGGCATCAGCACCATGTCGGATTCGTTGATGGCCTTCCAGCCGGCGATCGAGGAGCCGTCGAACATCGAGCCTTCGGCAAACATGTCCTCGTCTACGATAGCAACGTCCATGGTGACGTGCTGCAGCTTGCCCTTGGGATCGGTGAAACGAAGGTCAACGAATTTGACGTCGTTGTCCTTGATTTGTTTCAGCACGTCGTTGCCCGTCGTCATTGCGGTCCTTTCCTGCGATACGACAAAGTTGGGTAGAGAGCGAGGAAGATCAGATGGCGTCGTTGCCGGACTCGCCGGTGCGGATGCGCACAGCTTCCTCGATGGGGGACACGAAGATCTTGCCGTCGCCGATGCGCCCTGTCTGGGCTGCCTTGCGAATGGCTTCAATGGCGGCCTCGACGGCCTCGTCGGGGAGCACGACCTCGACCTTCACCTTGGGGAGGAAGTCGACGACGTATTCGGCGCCGCGATAGAGCTCAGTGTGCCCTTTCTGGCGTCCGAAGCCCTTGGCTTCGGTGACGGTGATGCCCTGCAAGCCCACTTCTTGAAGAGCCTCCTTCACCTCGTCCAGCTTGAAAGGCTTGATGATGGCCTCGACCTTCTTCATCGAAAATCCTTCTCGACGTCTCGCCGTGCGCGACTCCCGTCTGTCGCTCAGACGGATGCAGGAGCCGTGCCAACCAATGTGTCCATGACGCACTCGTCGCGCGTCAGACCGCTCACGCTTCACGGATAGGCGTTTCGACCCATTCCGGCAACCTTTCGGGCCTCATTCGAAACGTCCTGCTTGCATTTTTGGTGGTCCGGGCCACATCGATGGGCAGCAATTTCCAAATCCCGCGAAACAACCTGAGCATTCACGCGTCAGGCTGCCAATGAAATAGGCAGAGATGGCTGAAATTTCGAACCGCTTCGCCCTGCTGACTCCGAGGGAGATGTCTTCCGCCGATCAAGCCGCCGTTGCTGCCGGGATACCCGGCATTGTTCTGATGGAGAACGCGGGAAGAGCCGTGGCCGATGCGGTGCGAAAGGCCTTTCCCGCCGTGCGGCGGATCGCGGTTTGGGCTGGCCCGGGAAACAATGGCGGCGACGCCTATGTGGCCGCTCGGTACCTGTCGGAAGAGCCGAGCCTTGAGGTCGTCCTGTTTACGCTTGCTGCCCCTTCAGGCTTGTCGGGTGACGCGGCGATCGCTGCGCAAGGATGGCATGGCGCAGTCAAACCGCTGGACGAGTGCGATCCTCGCGCCTTCGACGTCGTCATCGATGGGCTGTTCGACGCGGGTCTCGGACGCCCCATCACCGGCGGCGCGAAGGAAGCCATCGCCCGGCTCAATTCTGCCGACACGCCGGCTGTCGCCATCGATCTTCCTTCCGGTGTTTTCGGCACCAGCGGTGAAATTCTTGGTGCTGCCGTTGAAGCCAGCCTGACAGTGACGTTCTTTCGCAAAAAGCCCGGCCATCTGCTGCAACCGGGCAAGGAGCTTTGCGGAAAGCTCCTGGTCGCCGATATTGGAATACCGGTTGGGGTGCTTTCATCGATCGGAGCGCGCGCGTTCGAGAGCGATCCGCTCTGGTGGAGGAGCGCAGCCAAGACACCTTCGGCCACGGGGCACAAATATGATCGCGGCCACGCCGTGGTCTTCTCCGGAGGCGCATCGAGGACCGGAGCGGCGAGACTTTCCGCCATCGCAGCGTTGCGGGCCGGAGCGGGCCTGGTGACGCTTTTCTCACCTGCCTCGGCGATGCTGGTCAATGCCGGCGCGCTGACCGCCGTCATGCTCAAGCGCTGCGACGACGAGCGCGATCTCGCTGCTCACCTCGATGATGAACGGCTGAACGCCTTTGCGCTGGGGCCGGGCTTCGGTGTCGGCGAAAAGGCGAAAGCGTTCGCCCTCGCCATCCTGGGGGCGGGACGGTGTCTAGTTCTGGATGCGGACGGAATCACTTCCTTTGCCGGCGAACCGACAGAGCTGTTCCAAGCTGCATCGGCATCAAACGGCGAACTGGTGCTGACGCCGCACGCCGGCGAATTCAAGAAGCTCTTCCCAGAGATCGCTGGCGACAGCGCCCTGTCGAAACTGGAGAAGGCGAGGGCGGCTGCGAGCCTTAGCGGCGCGGTGGTCTTGCTGAAGGGAGCCGATACGGTGATCGCGGCGCCGGACGGGCGAGCGGCGATCAACACCACCGGAACGCCTTGGCTCGCGACCGCCGGCAGTGGCGATGTGTTGACCGGCATGATAGCCGGCTTGCTGGCCAATGGCGGCGAGGCCTTCGAATGCGCTGCGGCGGGCGCCTGGATGCATGGCAAGGCGGCGGAAATCCTCGGTCCGGGGCTCATCGCCGAGGATCTGCCAACGGCGCTTCCGCGTGTTCATTCCATGCTGGTGGAACAGCCATCGAGCGAATGACGATCACCGGGACTGTCGTTCTTGCTCAACCTGCTTGGCAGAACTCCGAAAACGCAACGCGCTCCTGCCGCATCATTCCTTGGCGAGACGCTCCATGAACGCCATCGCGCCCTGCGGCGCGCGCACCTTTCCCTCGTGGATGAAGTAGACGAAGACGTCGCGTTTCGCCTTGGGCGCGGCATGATCCGCATCGGCCAGCGGTAGATCGTCGGGCTGGTCTCCCACCGCCCAACGCCTTGCGCGTTCCGCCCATTTATCGAGTGCCTTGGGCGCATAACAGGTCGGCGTATCGTCATCGCCCTTCTGGAGCCGGGCGTAGACGAAATCGGCGGTGACGTCGGCAATCTCGGGATAGGTGTTGTGATCGGCGTAAACGATGGCGACGCCATATTTGCGAGCCAGCGCCACGAATTCGGGCACCGCAAAACTCGCGTGGCGCACCTCGACGGCATGACGAAGTGCCAGGCCGTCCTGGCGTTCCGGCAGGAGCTTCAAGAAGGCTTCGAAGTCCTCCGCGTCGAACTTCTTCGTCGGCGCGAACTGCCAAAGGAGTGGCCCGAGCTTCTCGCCAAGCTCCGAAATTCCCGAGCCGAGAAAACGGGCCATGGACTCGCCTGCCTCGCCGAGTACCTTGCGGTTGGTGACGAAGCGGTTGCCCTTGAGCGAGAAGACGAAGCCGCTCGGCGCCTCGGACGCCCATTTGGCGAAGGTCGCGGGCTTCTGGGTGGCGTAGTAGGTGCCGTTGACCTCGATGGTCATCAGCTTCGATGCGGCATATTCCAGCTGGCGCTTCTTGGGCAGATCGCTCGGGTAGAACGAGCCTTCCCACGGCTCGAACGTCCAGCCACCGATGCCGGATCGTATGGTACCACTCATTCCGCGGCCTCCCTTTTGGCCTGAGGATGCCGTTCCAGCAGTTCCTTCAGGAACTTGCCGGTCCAGGAGCGCTCGACCTCGACGACCTGTTCCGGTGTGCCGGTCGCCACGATCTCGCCGCCGCCGTCTCCGCCCTCGGGACCAATGTCGATCAGCCAGTCGGCGGTTTTGATGACCTCCAGATTGTGCTCGATCACCACGACGGTATTGCCCTTGTCCACGAGCCCCTGAAGGACCTCGAGCAGCTTGGCAACGTCATGGAAGTGAAGGCCGGTGGTCGGCTCGTCGAGGATATAAAGTGTGCGCCCCGTAGCTCGCCGCGACAGCTCTTTCGCCAACTTGACGCGCTGCGCTTCGCCGCCCGAAAGCGTCGTTGCCTGTTGGCCGACCTTCACATAGCCGAGGCCGACCTCCTTCAACATCGCCAGCTTGTCGCGCACCGCCGGCACGGCCGAAAAGAACTCGACGCCTTCCTCCACCGTCATGTCGAGAACGTCGGCGATCGACTTCTCCTTGAATGTCACCTCAAGGGTTTCGCGATTGTAGCGCTTGCCATGGCAGACGTCGCAGGTGACGTAGACATCGGGTAGGAAGTGCATCTCGATCTTGATGACGCCATCGCCCTGACACGCCTCGCAGCGCCCGCCCTTGACGTTGAAGGAGAAGCGGCCGGGTTGATAGCCGCGTGCCTTGGCCTCGGGCAAGCCGGCAAACCAATCCCGGATCGGCGTGAACGCGCCGGTGTAGGTGGCGGGATTCGATCTCGGCGTGCGCCCGATGGGCGACTGGTCGATATCGATGACCTTGTCGAGGTGCTCCAGCCCCTCGATGCGGTCGTGCTCCGCAGGCAGGTCGCGGGAGTTGGAAATCCGCCGCGCGGCCGCCTTGAACAGCGTCTCGATGAGAAAGGTCGACTTGCCGCCGCCCGATACCCCGGTGACGCAGGTAAACAGGCCAATCGGAACCTCGGCCGAGACGTTCTTTAGATTGTTGCCGCGCGCCCCTACCACCTTGAGCGACTTGCCCTTGGTCGGCTTGCGCCGCTCTTCCGGCACCGCAATGCCGAGCGCGCCGGAAAGGTAGCGCCCGGTCAACGACTTCGGATGCGCCATGATCTCGGCAGGCGTGCCGGCGGCAATGACCTCACCGCCATGGATGCCGGCGGCAGGGCCGATGTCGACGACATAGTCGGCGGTGCGGATGGCGTCTTCGTCGTGTTCCACCACGATGACCGTGTTGCCGATGTCGCGCAGATGTTTCAGCGTCTCGAGGAGCCGCGCATTGTCCCTCTGGTGCAGGCCGATGGACGGCTCGTCGAGAACATAAAGAACGCCGGTGAGGCCAGAGCCGATCTGAGAGGCGAGGCGGATGCGCTGGCTCTCGCCGCCCGACAGGGTACCGGACGAACGCGAAAGCGTGAGATAGTCGAGCCCGACATCGTTCAGGAAGCGCAGACGCTCGCGGATTTCCTTGAGGATGCGCACCGCGATCTCGTTCTGCTTGGCGGTGAGCTTTTCGGGCAGTGCGGCAAACCAGTCGTTGGCGGTGCGAATCGAAAGTTCCGTCACCTCGGCGATGTGACGCCCGGCAATCTTGACCGCGAGCGCCTCCGGTTTCAGCCGAGCGCCGCCGCATGCCGGGCAGGGCGTTTCCGACATGAAGCGCTCGATTTCCTCGCGCACCCACGCTGAATCCGTCTCCTTCCAGCGGCGGGCGAGATTGGGAACGACGCCCTCGAATGTCTTCGTCGTGGAGTAGGAACGAAGTCCGTCATTGTATTTGAACTCAATCTTCTCGCGGCCCGTGCCGTTGAGGATCGCGTTCTTCGCTTCGCCCGGCAGATCGGCCCAGCGGTCGGTCTGCTTGAATCCGTAGCGCTTGCCGAGGGCATCGAGCGTCTGGCCATAGTACGGTGAAGTCGACTTCGCCCATGGCGCAATGGCTCCGGCCTTCAGGGTCATGTTCTCGTCAGGCACGATGCGGGCGGCGTCGACCGCCTGGCGCGAACCCAGACCGTCGCAGGTCGGGCAGGCGCCGAAGGGATTGTTGAACGAGAAAAGCCGTGGCTCAATTTCGGGGATGGTGAAGCCCGACACGGGGCAGGCGAACTTCTCCGAGAAGACGAGCTGGATCGGCTTGCCATTGTCATCCTTCCCGTCAGCCAGTTCGGCGATGGCGAGGCCCTCGGCCAGACCCAAGGCTGTCTCGAGGGAGTCGGCGAGGCGCGTCCCGAGATCGGAGCGCACCACCAGCCGGTCCACCACCACCTCGATGTCGTGCTTGAACTTCTTGTCGAGCGAGGGAGCGTCGGCGATGTCGTGAAACTCACCGTCGATCCGGACGCGCTGAAAGCCGCGCTTCTGAAGCTCTGCCAGCTCCCTCTTGTACTCTCCCTTGCGGCCGCGCACGATCGGCGCCAGCAGATAAAGCCGCGTTCCCTCAGGCAGGGTGAGGACCCGGTCGACCATCTGGCTGACGGTCTGACTCTCGATCGGCAGGCCGGTCGCCGGCGAATAAGGGATGCCGACGCGCGCATAAAGCAGGCGCAGATAGTCATAGATCTCGGTCACGGTGCCAACCGTCGATCGAGGGTTCTTCGACGTCGTTTTCTGCTCGATGGAGATGGCCGGCGATAGCCCGTCGATCTGATCGACATCCGGCTTCTGCATCATCTCCAGAAACTGGCGGGCGTAGGCCGAGAGGCTCTCGACATAGCGGCGCTGTCCCTCGGCATAGATGGTGTCGAAGGCGAGCGACGACTTGCCCGAGCCGGAAAGGCCGGTCATGACGATCAGCTTGTCGCGCGGCAGATCGAGATCAACGTTCTTGAGATTGTGCTCGCGCGCGCCGCGAATGGAGATGCTCTTCAGATCCGCCATGACCCGTCAGCGTTTTGATGTCGATGATTGCGCCGGCTCGTGTCGGCCGACCCGTCGTCTAGATAAAGATCGGAGAGCAGAATGCGAGGCCGCGAAGCGAAATGGAGCGACTCCGATCTTGCATGGACTGGAACATAATGCGAACATTTCGCTATGGCAACGTCTTCCTCGCTGGTTGTGGAAATCTCGCGAAAGCGCCACCATCGAGTTTCAAGCCGTTATCAGCGCTTGATGATTGCATTATGGTGCGCGCAAACTTGGCTCGCCGAGCCGCAATGAAATTCGAAGTGGAGTGAACGGAATGGCTGGCAGCGTCAACAAGGTGATCCTGGTGGGAAATCTGGGGGCCGACCCGGAGATCCGCCGGCTGAACTCCGGCGACATGGTGGTCAACATGCGCATCGCCACTTCCGAGACTTGGCGCGATCGCCAGTCCGGCGAGCGGCGGGAGCGTACCGAATGGCACAATGTCGTGATCTTCAATGAGAACCTGGCCAAGGTTGCAGAGCAGTTTCTGAAAAAGGGCGCAAAGGTCTATGTCGAGGGCCAGCTCCAGACGCGCTCCTGGGACGATCAGTCCGGCCAGAAGCGCTACACGACGGAGGTGGTTCTTCAGCGATTCCGTGGCGAGCTACAGATGCTCGACGGCCGGGGTGAGGGTGGCTCCAGCGGTGGCGGAAGTGGTGGAGGCTACTCCCGTGGCAGTGGCAGTGGTTCTGGCGGCGGCGGATATGACCGTCCGGATGATCGCGGCTATGGCGGCGGCGGCGGCGGTGGCGCGTCGCACGATCTCGACGACGAAATCCCGTTCTGACAGCATTCCATGCCAGAGCAGAATGTAAGGCTGGTTCACCAGCCTTATGACACGGCCGGCAAATAAGGCGGGCGGATCAGCGCAGCTCGGTATAGGTCATCTACGGCCTTGCCGAGCGCGGCGATTGCTTTCTACTCAGATCAAAAAGGCGAAGTGTCGGAGAGAGCCGCTCGGGATTGTGCTGGCGTGAACAACTCGCGGGCACCGTCAGCCACGAACTGCACGGCGAGAGCTGCCAGCACCACGCCCAACAGGCGTGAGACGACCATGCGGCTCGTCGGCCCGAGAAACCTGTCGATGGCGTGTCCAAGCGTCAGAATGGCGAAGGAAAGCCCAAGCGCCGCCGCGATGACCAGGATCAGCCCGACCTGTCCGGCAAGCGTCGGCAAGGAACCCGACAGGAGGATGACGGCCGTGATCGCTCCAGGTCCCGCCATCAGCGGGATCGCGAGCGGAAAGGCGGCGATGTCGTGCCCTTCTTCTTCCTCGGCCGTGGCCTCCTCGGCATTTTTCTGTTTGCGCTCGCCGCGCTTTTCGAAGACCAGTTCGAACGCGATCCAGAAAAGGAAGATGCCGCCGGCCACACGGAAGGCACCAAGCGTTATGCCCAGCGCCTGAAGTACTGACAATCCGGCGAGCCCGAAGAGAGACAGGATGACGCCGGCGATCAGCGAGGCCCGCAACGCGATCCCGCGACGGTGGGCAGCGCGGGCGCCCGGCGTCAAGGCGAGAAACACTGGCACGAGGCCGAGCGGATCGATAATGACGAAGAGCGTCACGAAGCCGTTGATCAGAAGGTTTGTCATGGCCTTTGAGGCAGGTTTCGCCTGTGGGCAAACAGGAGCGGGATCAGAAGGAAAGCCGCGACGCCATGTGGCGGCCCCGGACAGCAGTGTCATAGCCAGGGCGAGGCTTCAAGTCTTGGGAGAGGCTTCCTCCACGTTCGCCTGCCCATAAGAAAGCACTCCGTGAAAATTATCGCCATCTTTTCGCGAAGAAATTTCGCGCCGCACGATAAAGCCTTGTGAACAAAGGAAGAAATCCCTCTTTTAGGCCGGCCTCCGATTTGGCATTCGTTGCGCTAACGCGCTATATACGGCGAACTGAAATCGATTCACCCAGGTCTAGCCTTGGCAGAAGAACAGAATTCCAAAGGACCGCCGGAGCGGCCCTCGGACATTGAATCCGTCTCGATCATCGAGGAAATGCAGCGCTCCTACCTCGATTACGCCATGAGCGTGATCGTCAGTCGCGCGCTTCCGGACGTGCGTGACGGCTTGAAGCCGGTGCATCGCCGCGTTCTTTACGCGATGCACGGCATGGGACTCGCGTTCAACCGATCGTTCCGAAAGTCGGCGGGCGTGGTCGGTGAGGTCATGGGTAAATACCATCCTCACGGCGATGCCTCGATCTATGACGCCTTGGTGCGCATGGCGCAGGACTGGTCCATGCGCGCCCCGCTCATCAATGGCCAGGGCAACTTCGGCTCGATCGATGGCGATCCGCCGGCGGCGATGCGATATACCGAATGCCGGCTTCAGCGGGTGTCTGAGCCGATGCTCTCGGATATCGACAAGGAGACCGTCGACTTCCAGGAGAACTATGACGGGCGTGAGATGGAGCCGACGGTGCTGCCGTCGCGCTTTCCGAACCTTCTTGTCAACGGCTCGGGCGGTATCGCCGTCGGCATGGCTACGAACATTCCGCCGCACAATCTCGGCGAGGTGATCGATGGCTGCATCGCCATGATCGACGATCCGGCGATCTCGCTCGACGAGCTGATGGAGCACATTCCGGGACCGGATTTCCCGACCGGAGCGATCGTCCTCGGGCGCGCCGGAATCCGCTCAGCCTATGAGACCGGACGCGGCTCGATCCTGATGCGCGGCAAGGTTCACATCGAGACGATGCGGGGCGAGCGTGAGGCGATCGTCGTCACCGAGATTCCCTTCCAGGTGAACAAGGCGACGATGATCGAGAAGATGGCCGAGCTCGTGCGCGACAAGCGCATCGAGGGCATCTCCGACATCCGTGACGAGAGCGACCGCGAGGGCTACCGCGTCGTCGTTGAGCTCAAGCGTGACGCGAGTTCCGACGTCGTCCTGAACCAGCTCTACCGGTTCACTCCGCTCCAGACCTCGTTCGGCGCCAATATGGTGGCACTCAACGGCGGCAAGCCGGAACAGATGACGCTGGTCGACATGCTGTCGGCGTTCATCGCTTTCCGCGAGGAGGTGGTCAACCGGCGCACGCGCTTCCTTCTGAGGAAGGCTCGCGAGCGCGCCCATGTCCTCGTCGGACTGGCCATCGCTGTTGCCAATATCGACGAGATCATCCGGCTTATCAGGCAGGCGCCCGACCCGGCGACAGCACGCGAGCAGTTGATGGAGCGCGAATGGGAGGCGAGGGACGTCGCGCCGCTCATCCGCCTGATCGACGATCCGCGCCACAAGATTTCGGAGGCCGGAACCTACCGGCTGTCGGAAGAGCAGGCGCGCGCCATTCTCGACCTTCGCCTGCAGCGGCTCACTGCATTGGGTCGGGACGAGATCGGCGACGAGCTGAACGTGATCGGCGCGGAAATCCGCGATTATCTCGAGATTCTCTCGTCGCGCGTTCGGGTGCGCCAGATCATCAAGGACGAGCTGACGGAGGTCCGCGAGACCTTCGCCACGCCGCGCCGCACGGAGCTGTCCGAGGGCGCGGCCGACCTCGAGGACGAGGATCTGATCCCGCGCGAGGACATGGTCGTGACCGTCAGCCACGGCGGCTACATCAAGCGCGTGCCGCTCGCCACCTATCGGGCGCAGCGTCGCGGCGGCAAGGGCCGGTCGGGGATGAGCCTGAAGAACGAGGAGGATTCGGTCACCCGTCTCTTCGTGGCCAACACCCACACCCCAGTGCTCTTCTTCTCCTCGCGCGGTATCGTCTATAAGGAAAAGGTCTGGCGCCTGCCGCTGGCCACTCCGCAGTCGCGCGGCAAGGCCTTGGTCAATCTCCTTCCGCTTCAGAAGGACGAGCGCATCACCTCGATCCTGCCCCTGCCGAACGAGCCGGAGGCAGCCGAGGAACTCAACGTGATGTTTGCGACCACAAGAGGGACGGTGCGGCGTAATAAGCTGTCTGACTTCCTCCAGGTCAATCGCAACGGCAAGATCGCGATGAAACTGGACGAGGCCGACGACGAGATCCTCGCCGTCGCCACCTGTTCGGAGACCGATGATGTTCTCCTGACCGCCTCGAATGGTCAGTGCATCCGCTTCCCCGTGACCGACGTTCGCGTCTTCGCGGGCCGCAACTCAGTCGGCGTACGCGGAATCTCGTTGACCAATGGCGACCGGGTCATCTCCATGGCGATCTTGCGCCATGTTGATGCGACGCCCGCCGAGCGCGCTTCCTACCTCAAGATGCGTCGCGCGGTGGAAGGCGAAAGTGCCGCCGATACGGTGCTGGAGGAGGAGGGCGTCGAGGACGTCGCCATCAGCCAGGAGCGCTATGGCTTCCTGTCAGCAAACGAAGAGTTCGTGCTGACGGTGAGCGAATTTGGCTATGGCAAGCGCTCTTCGTCCTACGATTTCCGCACCAGCGGGCGCGGCGGCAAGGGCATTCGAGCCACCGACGTCTCGAAGATGAACGAGATCGGCGCGCTGGTTGCCGGCTTCCCTGTCGAGGATGGAGATCAGATCCTGCTTGTCAGCGATCGAGGTCAGCTCATTCGCGTGCCGGTGGAAGGCATCCGTATTGCTGGGCGAGCGACGAAGGGCGTCACAATCTTCAGCACCGGCGAGAGCGAAAAGGTCGTTTCGGTCGAGCGCATTCCTTTCCAGGCTGGAGAGGAAGGCCATGACGTTGGGGAAATTGCCGACGGCGATGACGCCGATCCTTCGACCCCTGAGGCCTGATTTCGAAAGGCCAATAAAAACGAGCGCCTCGCTAAAAGAGGGGCGCTCGTGGGCTGCGGCAAAGACTGACGGATTCTTGAAACCTATGGCGATTGGCTAGAGCGCGCTTGGCTTGCGCTCATGAGTTCGACAAGTTTCCCTCAGCGCATCAATTGATGTTTGCGAATGGTTGCTTTGACCTTAGCCCGCTGAAGGTCGCTATGCAAAGTGATCGCCGTCGCGGACACCAGCGCTGCAGCCATCGTCAGGGAAAGAGCAAAAACAAACATTGTCGGTCTCCTTGCTGGTGGATGAACGTACTGACGCCGATCTGGTTCCACCCTAGATCGAAAGAGATGAACGACCCGCTATCGGGTGGTTCATCTTCGGTTCACCATGATCGATCAAGACCCCGAGTTGGGAAGCAGGTCTGAGAGCAGGAGAGGGGAAGAATGGCGCGCATCGGATTCTACCCGGGTTCATTCGATCCCATCACGCTCGGCCATGTCGACGTCGTGCGGCAGGCTGCGCGCCTCTTCGATGAAATCGTCTGCGGCATAGGCGTGCATCCTGGAAAGAAGCCGTTGTTTTCTTTTGAGGAACGCGCGGATATGGTGCGCGGTGTCCTGGCTGATGTCCTCGGTGGAGGCAGCGTTCGGGTGACGGTCGTGGCCTTCGACGGATTGACCGTCGAAGCCGCGCGCCAGGCTGGCGCGGCAGCGCTGATCCGCGGCTTGCGCGATGGGACCGATTTCGACTACGAAATACAGATGGCCGGCATGAACGGCGTCATGATGCCGGACCTTGTCACCGTAATGCTGCCCGCCAGCCCGATGGTTCGGCCAATTACTGCCACTCTTGTGCGTCAGATCGCGGCCATGGGCGGCGACGTCGGCCCTTTTGTGCCGCCGCTTGTTGCGCGGGCTCTTGGAGAAAAATTCTCGGGCGCTCGAGCTGAAAACTCACGCTAGGGCGAAGAATCCATTAACGGGGACGTTCAAACACATGGGAATTTCCACCCGCATCGCCGGCGCCGCGCTGGCGCTCACGCTTTTCTCGCTTCCGGCGCTCGCCGCTGATCCGCAGAACACGCTGGTGATCACGACCTCGCATGGCGAGATTGACGTTGCGCTGCGGCCCGATCTTGCGCCAAACCACGTCAAGCGTATCAAAGAGCTCGCGCGGGAGGGCGCCTATGACGGCGTCGTCTTCCACCGCGTCATCGACGGCTTCATGGCCCAGACGGGGGACGTCGAATACGGCAAGGAGGGAAGCGCCGGGTTCGATGTTCGCAAGGCCGGCATGGGCGGCTCCGACAAGCCGGACCTCAAGGCTGAGTTCTCTGACGCGCCGTTCAAGCGCGGCGTGGTTGGCATGGCGCGCTCGAGCGATCCGGATTCGGCGAACTCTCAGTTTTTCATCATGCTCGCTGACGGCGATTTCCTGAACGGCCAGTACACTGTGCTCGGCGAGGTCGAGAAGGGCATGGAAGTGGTGGACGCCATCAAGAAGGGCGATCCGAGCCGCAACGGAAGCGTCGACAAGCCCGACAAGATCGTGGAAGCCCACATCGCCGCCGATAAGAAGTAGGGCTGCCGCGCCGGCGAGAAGACTTGTCTCCTCGCCCTTGATGGTCCATGTGCCTGCCATGCCGCGGTCCGGTATCTTCCGGGCCGCTCCGTTCTACGATCACGAGAGGAATACGTCGTGACCTATGAAAATCCGGAAGACACCCTCGTCCTCGAGACGACCAAGGGGAAGGTCGTGATCAAGCTGCGTCCCGATCTGGCGCCGAACCACGTCGCTCGCATCAAGGAACTGGCGCGCGAGGGCGCCTATGACAACGTGGTTTTCCACCGCGTCATCGACGGCTTCATGGCCCAGACCGGTGACGTGAAGTTCGGCAAGAAGGACGGATCGAGCTTCGATCCGCGTCGTGCCGGCATGGGCGGCTCCGACAAGCCGAACCTCAAGGCAGAGTTCAACACCGCCAACCATGGCCGGGGCGTCTGCTCCATGGCGCGCGCCCAGAGCCCGGATTCCGCCAACTCGCAGTTCTTCATCTGCTTCGACGACGCGAGCTTCCTCAATCGCCAGTACACGGTATGGGGCGAAGTGATCGAGGGCATGGAGAACGTCGATCAGATCAAGCGCGGTGAGCCGGTGAGCGATCCCGACTCGATCGTTTCCATGCGGGTCGCCGCCGACCTTTGATAGCGAAGCAATGCGCGTCGATCTCTTTGATTTCGAGTTGCCAGAGGATCGCATCGCGCTGAGGCCGGTCGTGCCGCGCGAGGCGGCACGACTTCTCGCCGTCTCAAGAGGCGGCGCGCTGGCCGATGCCCATGTGGGCGATTTGCCGGATCTGTTGCGGTCCGGCGATGTGCTGGTGTTCAACGACACGCGAGTCATTCCGGCGCGTCTCTTCGGTGTGCGCCGGCGCGGAGAAAACGCTGCTCGCGTCGAGGCGACGCTCCATCTGCGTGAGTCGCCAGAGTGTTGGCGCGCTTTCTTGAAGCCCGCCAAGCGGGTTGCCAGCGGCGAGACGTTGATCTTCGAAGGCGGCGGCGAGGTGCTGATGGCGCGGATCGAGGAGAAAGGCGAGGGCGGCGAGGCGCTTCTCGCCTTCGACCGCAGCGGCGCGGATCTCGATGCGGCGCTGGCCGCCGTCGGCCTTATCCCTTTGCCGCCCTATATTGCGGCCCGTCGCGACATCGACGAGCAGGACCGCGCGGACTACCAGACGATCTATGCGCGAGAGAACGGCGCGGTGGCGGCTCCGACCGCCGGGCTCCATTTTACGCCTGACCTCTTGGCGCGCCTCGATGCGCGCGGCATCCGTCACGAGTTCCTGACGTTGCATGTCGGCGCCGGCACCTTCCTGCCGGTGAAGGCCGACGAGACGGCGGGCCACAAGATGCATGCGGAAATTGGCCACCTCGACGCGGCGACAGCCGAGCGCCTCAATCGCGCCAGAGTCGAGGGCGGGCGTATCGTCGCGGTGGGGACCACCTCGCTGCGCCTCTTGGAAAGCGCGGCGCGGGAAGACGGAACGATCGAGGCCTTCACAGGATCGACAAGCATTTTCATTACGCCGGGCTATCGATTCCGCACTGCCGACCTTCTGATGACCAATTTTCACCTGCCGCGCTCGACGCTGTTCATGCTGGTTTCAGCCTTCAGCGGCCTCGAGACCATGCGGGCCGCCTATGCCCATGCCATCGCCGGCGGCTATCGCTTCTATTCCTACGGCGATGCCTGCCTGCTCGAACGGGTCTGATACAATGACTGAGACCTTTCAGTTCCGCCTCCTCGCCGAGGACGGTCGCGCTCGCCGTGGCGAAATCTCGATGCCGCGCGGAACAATCCGTACGCCGGCCTTCATGCCGGTGGGTACGGCAGGCACCGTCAAGGCGATGTATCCTGACCAGGTGAGAGAGCTTGGCGCTGACATCATCCTCGGCAACACCTATCACCTCATGCTGCGGCCCGGAGCCGAGCGGGTGGCGAGATTGGGCGGACTGCACGAGTTCGCGCGTTGGCCGCATCCGATCCTGACCGATTCGGGCGGGTTCCAGATCATGTCGCTGGCGGCCCTGCGCAAGCTGAAGGAGAGCGGCGTCACCTTCCGCTCCCATGTCGACGGCCAAGTCCACGAGTTGTCGCCCGAGCGCTCGATCGAGATCCAGGGGCTGCTGGACAGCGACATTCAGATGCAGCTCGACGAGTGCATTCGCCTGCCGGCTGAGCGCGAAGAGATTGAGCGGGCAATGGAGCTCTCGCTGCGCTGGGCCGAGCGCTCCGCCGCCGCTTTCGGCGAACAGCCTGGCAAGGCGATGTTCGGCATCGTTCAGGGCGGTGATCAGCCGGACCTTCGCATTCGCTCGGCGGAGCGGCTCTCGGCCATGAACCTGAAGGGTTATGCCGTCGGCGGGCTCGCCGTGGGTGAGCCGCAATCCGTCATGCTGGAGATGCTCGACGTCACGCTGCCGGCGATGCCGCATGCCAAGCCGCGCTACCTGATGGGCGTCGGCACGCCCGACGATCTCCTGGAATCCGTCCGACGCGGTATAGACATGTTCGATTGCGTCATGCCCACGCGCGCCGGCCGCCATGGCTTGGCCTATACTCGCTTCGGCAAGTTGAACCTCAAGAACGCTCGCCATGCCGAAGACAGTCGCCCGCTCGACGAACAGTCTGATTGTTCGGCAGCTCGCGACTACTCACGCGCCTATCTCCATCATTTGGTAAAGGCGAACGAGATCCTCGGCGCGATGCTGCTGACCTGGGTGAACCTCTCCTACTATCAGTTCCTCATGCAAGGCATTCGCGACGCTATCGAGGCTGGTCGGTACGACGACTATGTCGCGAGCGTGAAGGAAGGTTGGGCGCGCGGAGAGGCCTGACGTCCCTCTTAGCTCCAGAAGGTGCGCGGAAGACCTGCCTCAGCGACAATCAGAAAATTTGAGAAAATTTGCTGACGAGAGATTGACTACGATCGAGTGTCTATCTTTGGAAGCTTTTCGAACTATAAGGTTCGTTATCCGTCGCAGAAAGTGCGGAAGCGCAAGGTTTTCTGGCTGATTTCCTTGTGTCTATAGGCGGAGTCGTCGCGGCTTGTGCAGGGCTGATTTACGTTTCCTTACAGTAATTGAACGGTACATATCGACAGTTTGGGGATAATTTCATTTGATAGAAATGGGTCTGCGACAGGATGTCCCTATCAGATTTCCAGAAGGGAAAGGACCCAACGATGACCCAGATGATTTCGACTGTTGCCGTCGATCAGTGCGCCGCCGAAGCCTGCGGTGACAATCGCCACGCCATCAGCATCATCCACGGCCTCGGGATCGAGTATGAATGGTCGGAGCGCGACGCACTGCGCGACCTGCGCGTCTTCCACGGGTGCGTGAACGTTCCGGTTCGGCTTCCTGCCTACATCCGCTCGGTCAAGTGAGCCGCCTGCTAGGTGGGCACGATGTGCCATGACGCGTCGCAGGCAATCCTGCGGCGCGAGGACTGGAGCAGCGGGGATCAGTCCACATCACGCGTAGACGAGAGCACCTCGGCATCTGGCGCACGCGGATTTTCCAGGCCCGTCGCACTATCCCATCAGCGGCGTTCTTTATGCGCATTGATCGCCATGGTTTCGCCCGCCTGACCGTCGAATCGGCGTCTTGCGTCGAACACCCGTTCCTGATTGGCGATGGCCCAGTTTCCCAGTGCCCGAAGCGGTTCGGCCATCTCGAAGCCGAGATCGGTGAGGCAATATTCCACGCGCAGGGGCACTGTCGGGTAGACAGTCCGTTCAACGAAACCGTCCCGCTCGAGGGCGCGAAGCGTGACCGTCAGCATCTTTCGGGAGATGCCGTCCACGGCGCGCTCGATCTCGGTGAAACGCCGCTTGCCCTGCGTTAGAAGCATGACGATATGGACGGTCCACTTGTCGCCGACGAGTGAGATGACTTCATTGGCTCTCGTGCAATGGCCCATCGGGCGGTCCCTCTGTTCCATCGTCGGTCCTCTGTAACGAAAAGGTGCCTTCTTGCGCACCGCCACACGGTCACTATTGTAAAGTCAGTTTCCGTTGTAAACAGAGGAACTCATGAAGACTGTCGCAGTGATCAATGGCTCTCTCCGTCGGGAGTCCATCAACCGCCGTTTCGCCGAAAGCATCGGGAAGCTCGCCGCCGACCGGCTGCGCTTCCAGTTCGTCGAGATCGGCGACCTTCCGCTTTACAACGACGACCTCTGGCAGCCTGAGCCGCCGGAATCGGTGCAGCGGCTCAAGCGGGAGATCGAAGCGGCTGATGCCGTTCTCTTCGTCACCCCCGAATACAACCGCTCCTTCACGCCGGCGATCAAGAACGCGATCGACTGGGGCACGCGGCCCTACGGCAAGAACTCCTGGGCGACCAAGCCTGCCGCCATCATCGGCACGTCGCCGGGCGCTCTGGGAGCCTCCGCGGCGCAGAACGCGCTCAAGGGTCTCGTGACCGTGTGCGACATGGTCCTGATGGGCCAGCCCGAGATCTATTTTGCCTACAAGCCCGAGCTCTTCGACGCCGAAGGCAATATCACGGACGAAAGCACCAAGGCCTTCCTCGGCACCTGGGTCGATCGTTTCGCCAAGTGGATCGACAGGACGTCGGAGCCGCGCGTCGCGGCGCAGGCCGACGCCGCCTGACGAACGTTGCGAAGCCGCCGATTTCTCTCGGCGGCTTCGCTTTATGGATCAGCGCGGAACGACCATCGGCGTACCGGCGCTCGGATCTGGAATGATCCTCGAAGCAAGGCCGAAGGCGAGATCGACATTGGCCTCGGTCAGGACGTCGTCGGGCGCGCCCTGTGCGACCAGTCCACGAGGCCCGAACAAGATCAGATGGTCGCAATAGCGCGCCGCGAGGTTGAGGTCGTGCAGGACGCTGACGACCGTCGTCCCGGCCTCGCGATTGCGCTGCCGCAGCAGGCTCAGGACCTCGATCTGGTGGGGAAGATCGAGCCACGTCGTCGGCTCGTCGAGAAGCAGGAAGGGCGTCTGCTGCGCCAGAACCAGAGCAATCCATGCCCGCTGGCGCTGTCCGCCGGAGAGTTCGGCTAACGGCCTTTCCTGAAGCTCGGTCATCGCAACCGCGCGCAAAGCATCTTCGCAGGCCTCGTGGTCCTGACGGCTCCACGGCGCGAGCAAACCGCGCCACGGTGTTCGACCACGCTTGACGAGATCGCTCACGCGGATGCCCGAAGGGGCGAGGGGGGCTTGCGGGAGGATCGCGATGCGGCGGGCGAGCGCCCGCGTGTCCTGGCGGTGGAGGTCTTCCCCGCCTAGAGTGATTTTCCCTGCCTTGGGGCGGATCAGCCGCGCGAAGGCGCGCAGCAGCGTCGATTTTCCGCACCCGTTCGGCCCGAGGATGGCGTAGACGCGCCCTGGGGAAAGCGTGAGGGAAAGGTCGTCAATGACGGCGCGCTCGCCATAGCCGAGCGTCAGGGCCTCGGCGCGCAGGGAGTCGTCGGTCACAGCTCGCCTTTCTCCATTTCACGAGATAGCCGCCAAAGCAGATACGGGGCGCCCAGGGCCCCCGTCATCACGCCGATCGGTAGTTGCAGGCCCGGGATGGCGGCGCGGGCGGCAAGATCGGCCACGAGGGTCAGGCAGGCGCCTGCTCCCGCCGCTGCGGCAAGGCGGCCGCCCATGCTTCTGCTGCCGGTCAACCTCGCGCCCAAGGGAGCGGCCATGAGCGCGACGAACGGAACGGGGCCGGCAACCGCCACACCCGCCGCAGCAAGCGCGACCCCGGTTGCGGCCAATGCCCATCGTGCCCGTTCGGTCCTGAGCCCCAGTCCCGCAGCAAGGTCGTCGCCCAGTTCCAGGAGGTCGAGAGCGCGAACCTGAAGAGCCAACGCGGTAGCCAGAACACTGCTCATTGTCCAGACCTGGAGTGCATGTCCCCAATCGCGGGCGGCGAGCGAGCCGGAAAGCCACCGTTGGGCTTCCGTGGCGGCCGAGGTGGAAAGCCGCGTCATCAAGAAGGTTCCAAAAGCCGATGTGGCAAACCCGACGCCAAGGCCGACGAGAACCAGCGTCAGCGCGGGGGTCACGTGGCCCGGCCTATGGGACAGAAGCACGACCATGGCCGCCGCGAGCAGGCCGCCGACCGTCGCCGCGAGCGGAAGAGGGAGGGTCAGGCCGGCCGTGATCGCGACCAGGATGGCCAGACCCGCGCCCGACGTGAACCCCATGATGTCCGGCGCCGCGAGCGGGTTGCGAAAGAGCATTTGAAACGTCGCCCCGGAGAGTCCGAGCGCTCCGCCTGCTCCAATCGCCACCGCGGCGCGCGGGGCGCGAATGATCCGAAGGGTCAGCGCGCCCGGACCATCGCCACCCCACAGCCCGTGCCAGAGCGCTGCCAGTCCCACGTGGACGTCGCCAATCAGCAGCGAGGCGACGGTGGCCGCGATCAACAGCAGAGCAAGAACGACAGCTCCTCTCACGTCTGCGCTCCCGGCTTCAATCGACGCGCGATCCATATGAAGACCGGCCCGCCGATGAGCGCCGTCATGATCCCGGCGCGCACCTCGGCGGGAGGAAAGATCAGCCGGCCTGCCGTGTCGGCGACGAGGAGAACGCCCGCACCGAGAATGGCGGAAGCCACCAGCTCGCGCCTGAGATCGTGTCCCGCCACATGGCGCGCCAGAGGCGGCACCATGAGCCCGAGAAAGGCGATCGGACCCGCGACCGAGACGGCCGCGCCAGTCAATGCCGTCACCGCCAAAAGCGCCTGCGCCTGGATCAGTCCGGGGCGGGTGCCAAGTCCCCGCGCCAGCGCCGCGCCCAGCGATAGGGCCTCGAGCCGAGGCGCGAGGATGAGCGCCAACGTCGCGCCCGCAAGGACGATCAGGCTCATCGCCCCGACCGGGCGTTCGATCGCAGAAGACAGCGAGCCCGCCACCCAAAAGCGCAGAACCTCCAGCGTCTCCGCGCGCATGAGAACCATGGCCGAGATCAGCGACAGCAGAAGCGCGTTCAGCGCGGCGCCCGCGAGCGTCAAGCGGATCGGCCCGGCGTCTCCGCTCAGGCCTCCGCCCAGCAGGAATACCGCGGCCGACGCGAGCGCCGCGCCGGGAAAGGCGAGGGCGGTCATCAACCCGTAATCCGCTTGCCCCAAGAGCAGCGCGCCGAGAACGATCGCGAAAGAGGCGCCGGCATTCACCCCCAAAATTCCAGGGTCGGCAAGCGGATTGCGCGTGAGGGTCTGCATCACCGTTCCCGCCAGTCCCAACGCGGCACCGGCGACGAGACCGGCGCCAAGGCGCGGCAGGCGAATCCAGAGGATCGTCACATGAGCCGGGTTTTGCGGGTCCGGCGCGGTGAATGCGTGCCAGACATCGGCCGGCGTAACGGTCCGCACACCCAGAAGGAGCGTCAGTACGACACCGGCAATCAGCAAGCCCACGGCGAGGAGCCCCTTCATGGGGCAAGCCCCGCCTGGAGCGCCGACTGGACGACCGTTTCGGGCGAGCCGTCGGCGGCGGCCGTCAAATCAGCCTCGATGGCGTTCAGCGCGAACGGAAGCGAAAGAACGCTGCCATGCGACATGGCGCCGGCGACAAGCGGCCCGGCAAACACCTCGCGCCCCTCGCGATGGGCCGCGAGCGTCTTGCGCATCGGCAGCGCAATCAGGTCCGGCACCGCCGCAAAGGAGGACACCCAAACCAGGATGTCTGCATCCAGGGGGGAAAGGTCCTCCGGCGACAGGGCGCCATAGAAATCATCCGGTCCCGTCAGCTGCCGCAGTTTTGGCGTTACCGCAAAGCCGAGCTCGCTGAGGAAGTCGGCCCGATTGTCGCCGTGAACGAAAGCACCTGTCTCGCCGCTCCAGTGATAGGCGGCGACCGCCGTCTTGCCGGCCCAGACCGGATTGCGCTCTCGTGCCGCCGCAAAGATATCGCGAGTGCGCGCAACCAACGCCTCGGCCTCCTTGCTCCTGCCAAGGGCACGCCCCAATGTGCGCGTCATGACGTCCCAGGGTGTGCTGTAGGTCGAAAAGCTGGGTTCATGCATCAGCACCGGCGCGATGCAGGAGAGGATCGAATATTCGGCCTTGGAAATGCCGGAGCTGATCGCGACGATGAGATCGGGTCTCAGCGCCGCGACCTTCTCCATCGAAACTTCCCCCGAAAGCAGGACAGGTTCGGCGCCGTTCAAATAGGGCTGCGCCCACGGCCAGACGCCGAACGGATAGTCGCCATACCAATAGCGAACCGCGATCGGCGGCTCGCCGAGCGCGAGAAGCGTATCGTGAGTGGTGTAGCCAAGCGAGACGACGCGCCGCGCCGGAGCAGGCAGGACGGTCTCGCCATAGGCGTGGACGAAGCGCAGCGCCTCGCCTGCGAAAGCCCGAATAGGCAGGAGGGGTGCGGGTGCGAGCAGACCCGCGCCCAACCCCTTCAGGACACGCCGCCGGTCGAATCCCATGCCTACCAACTGTATTTCAACGTCCCGAGAATCTGGCGGCCATCGCCGTAATAGGCGGTGCCGTAGTAGACCGTGGAGACGTATTTCTCGTCGAAGAGGTTCGTCGCGTGAACGGCGAGATCAACGTTTTCGGCGACCTCGTAATTGATGGCGGCGTCGAAGACGGTATGGGACCCGACGTCGACGGTGTTCGCGTCGTCGCCGTAGACCGAGCCGACATATCGTACGCCGGCGCCGAGCGTAAGATCGCCGCGTGCACCGTCCCCTGGAAGCGTATAGTCGAGCCACAGCGAGGCGAGATGCTCGGGCACGTTGGAGGGGCGATTGCCGGCGTTGCCGGTCAGCCCGTCCTCCTCGATCTCGGCGTCCCAATAGGTGTAGGCCGCGATGAGGTTCATGCGATCGTCGAGAGCCATCTTGCCCTCAAGCTCGACGCCGCGCACCCGCACCTCGCCGATCTGGCGCTGGGTCGTCGGCGTGACGTAACTCGGCACGTTGGTCTGCTTCAGATCGAACAATGCCAGGGTGAAAAGCGCGTTGATCTGCTCCGGCTCGTACTTGACGCCGACCTCGTACTGCGTGCCCTCCTGCGGCTCGAACGTCTGGCCGCTGGTGATCAGGGGCTGGAAGGACTCGGAATAGTTGCCGTAGACGGCAAGGCCATCCGTGATCTTGTAGGTCAGGCCCGCGCGCTTGGTGAACGCGGTGTCGGTGTTTTCGTCGCGGGCGCCGGTGTCGCGGTCCTTCTGTTCCGTCTCGACATTGTCCCAGCGTCCGCCGAGCGTCAGGATCCACCGGTCGTCCAGGGTCAGTTCCTCCTGGGCGTAGATACCGGTGCGCTTTTGAATGATGTCGTGGTTCAGATAGGGGTCGAGGGTGATGCAGCCGCGTCCGCAATAGACAGGGTTGTAGATGTCGATCCCGTCCGCCGTGCCGACCAATGCCAGCTCGCCGAGCGTATCATGGACGTAGTCGACACCGACAAGCGTCTTGGAATCAATGCGGTTCCAGCTGGCGTCGTACTGGAGCTGGTTATCGATCGCGAAGCGCTCGACCTCGCCATCGACGAAGAACGAGGTGCGATCGATGGTCGGATCGATCTGAGCGCCGTAAACCTGACGGTAGTCCAGGTCGATGTGGGTGTAGCGGGCGTTGGAGCGGATGCTCAGGCCGTTGTCGAACTTGTGGTCGAACAGATAGCCGACGTTGTATTCCTCGGTGTCGAACGCGTTGAAGCTCGGCTCGCCCAGAAATGTGTCCGGGTCGATGTCAACGCCGGCAGGGAAACCATAGGCCGTGTTGCCGTCACGCTTGTTGTAGTCGGCAAGAAGGGTGAAGGTCGTCGCGGCGTCGGGGCTATAGGTCACTGCGGGAGCCACATAGATGCGGTCGTCGTTGGAATAGTCGCCGCTGCGCGATGCATCCTGTCCTATCGCCGTGAAGCGATAGCTCCACTCGCCGCTGGTGCCGATCGGCCCGCCGAAGTCGGTCCCGACCTCGGCATGAGCGCCACCGAACGTCGTGTAGACCTCGCCGAAAGCCTGATCCTGCGGGAGCTTGGTGATCGCATTGATGAGGCCGCCCGGCCCGTTCAGGCCGAAAAGGGTGGAGGTCGATCCCTTCAGCACCTCGAGACGCTGAAGGCCGTATGGCTCGAGGCGGCTTGCGGTCCAGCCGAGAATCGGAATCGGTAGACCATCGCGATAAGTGCCCAACGACGTTTGGTCGAAGCCTCGGATCTGGAAAAAGTCATAGCGGTCGTCGGAGCCATATTGGTCGACAGAAACACTCGACGTATAGGACACCGCCTGCTGAACGTCCTGGACGTTTCTTCGCTCGAGTTCATCCTCCGTGATGACGGAGACCGACGCCGGCTGGTCGAGGATCGGCGTATCCGTCTTGCTGCCGGTCGCGGAGCGCTTGGCAACGACCGTGTCGTTCGATCCGGTCGTGTCGCCGCCTTGCCCCTCGATAACGATGGTCTGGAGCGTGGTCGTTTCGCCCTGGTCAGGCGCGCTCTGCGCAAGCGCGGAGGAGGGCAGGGCGATCGCCGTGCTGCAGAGGAGAAGTGCCAGTGGCGCTCTTGCGGCTATGAAAAGAGATTCCTGTCTCGGGTTGCTCTCCGAGATCCAGCCGTGCCGCTGTGTCGTTTCCATTGACCATCCCCTCAGATACGCAAAACTCGGCCCCGAACCGATTCAGCAGCCGCCGGCGCGCCACCACGCGACGGCAGAACCGAGCGATATCCAATCGCCCAGGAGCCATTATCTTTGGCCTCGGCATAACTTGAGTCATAAACTCATGTAAAGAGGAGATTGCGATCCTGGCTTTTCAGGCCGACGGATCCGACTGCGGCCGCGGCAACGGTGGTTCCTGTAGGGCGCGCTTTCGAGTGGTAGGAAGACACGCCGCGAGGATGATTCGGAACTGTAATTACCGATAAACGCTTTCCCCCGGGCAGATAGGAGAAAGCGTCCAATGCTGAAACCCACGATCACAGCCATCCTGATCGCCACCAGCCTCGCCTGGGCTGCACCAAGTCCAGCATCGGCTGCCCCCGGCGCGCAAATCGAGCTCGTCCAGCACCACCGTCACTATGATCGCGGCCGCGATCGCTATGAGCGGCGCTGGCATCGGGGCGACCGGCGCCATGATCGCCGTCATGACTGGCGTCGTCATCGCCCTCGCAAGGTCTGTAGGATCGTGAAGGAACGGGGTTGGCGGCATCATCACCGGGTCTGGGTGAACGTGCGGCGCTGCCATTTCGTCCGGTAGCGGACGGCGCGGAACCAACCCCCCGCAAATCAAGAGGCTCGCCTAGGCGGGCCTTTTTCATGTCGACCGACATGCCCATCGTGCTTTTGCCGCAAGATCTCACAACGGAAAATCGAGATGGCTTTGCTCACGCGTACCCGATCATCGCTGGGCTCAAATGCGGGAGTCTGGGCGTCGACAGGCGACGTACGAGCCCCTTCAGGGGGCGCCTTCTCCTTGATGAAGCTGATCCCGAAATCCGCTCAAGGTGCCAATTAAAACCATTATTTTCGCGATTCCAGCGACCTAAAGCCACAGCCGGGGGTAGTTCGCTTGACGCATCGTCGAATGGGGATGCAAATGCGGCATCCCATTGGATGGGAACCTGAGGAGGTGAGCATGAAAGACCTTGGTACCACCCCAACCGCGAATGCCGAGCTGATCGCTTGGGTTGAGAAGATGCAGGCGCTTTGCAAGCCTGATCAGGTCGTATGGTGCGATGGATCGCAAGAAGAATACGATCAGCTCTGCCAATCGATGGTGGACGCAGGAACATTTATTCGCCTGAACCCTGAGAAGCGCCCGAACAGCTATCTCGCTCGGTCGCATCCTTCCGACGTCGGCCGCGTCGAAGACCGCACATTTATCTGCTCGATGAACAAGGGCGACGCCGGCCCCACGAACAACTGGGCTCCGCCGGCCGAAATGCGCGCGACCCTGAACCAGCTGTTCGACGGCTGCATGGCCGGACGGACGATGTACGTCATCCCGTTCAGCATGGGCCCCATCGGCTCCCCGATCTCCAAGATCGGCGTCCAGATCACCGATAGCCCCTATGTCGTCGCCAACATGCGCATCATGACGCGCATGGGTAAGAACGTTCTCGACGCGCTCGGCGAGGATGGCACCTTCATCCCGTGCATGCATTCGGTCGGCGCGCCTCTCGCACCCGGTCAGGCCGATGTGCCGTGGCCCTGCGAGAACGACATTCAGAAGAAGTATATCGTTCATTTCCCCGAAACCTACGAGATCTGGTCGTACGGTTCGGGCTACGGCGGCAACGCGCTTCTCGGCAAGAAGTGCCTGGCGCTGCGTATCGCCTCGGTGATGGCACGTGACGAAGGCTGGATGGCCGAGCACATGCTCATCATGGGCATCGAGTCGCCCGAAGGCGAGAAGACCTATCTGGGTGCAGCCTTCCCGAGCGCCTGCGGCAAGACCAACCTTGCCATGCTGCTGCCTCCGAAGGGTTTCGAAGGCTGGAAGGTCAGCACCGTCGGCGACGATATCGCCTGGATCAAGAAGGGCCCTGGCGGCGAACTGCGCGCCATTAATCCGGAAGCC
This sequence comes from Consotaella salsifontis, assembly GCF_900167365.1. Taxonomy (GTDB): domain Bacteria; phylum Pseudomonadota; class Alphaproteobacteria; order Rhizobiales; family Rhizobiaceae; genus Consotaella; species Consotaella salsifontis. The sequence goes on from NZ_FUXL01000001.1 coordinate 410,375, forward strand.
GGCTTCTTCGGCGTTGCGCCTGGCACCAATCGTGGCACCAACCCGATTGCCATGGACACGATCGCCAAGGACGTCATCTACACCAACTGCGCACTCACCGACGATGGCGACATCTGGTGGGAGGGCATGACCAAGGAGAAGCCCGCCCATCTGATCGATTGGAAGGGCAACGACTGGACGCCGGAGAGCGATCATCCGGCGGCGCATCCCAATGCCCGCTTCACGGCGCCCGCCGCCAACTGCCCGTCCATCGACGCGGCCTGGGAAGATCCGGCAGGCGTGCCGATCGCCGGCTTCATCTTCGGCGGCCGCATGAGCAAGGACATGCCGCTGGTCTTCCAGTCCTTCAACTGGAGCCACGGCGTCTACCTCGCCGCCACCATGGGCTCGGAGGCCACGGCCGCCGCGATCGGCGTGACCGCAATGCGGCGTGATCCGATGGCGATGCTGCCGTTCTGCGGCTACAACATGGCGGACTACTTCACGCATTGGCTGAACATCGGCCGTCGCGTCTCCAATCCGCCGCGCATCTTCCGCGTCAACTGGTTCCGCAAGGACGAGAACGGCAAGTTCATGTGGCCGGGCTTCGGCGACAACATGCGCGTGCTCAAGTGGATCGTCGACCGCGTTCATGGCCGTGGCTATGGCGTGGAAAGCCCGATTGGCTGGATGCCCCGTCACGAGGACATCGAATGGGCCGGTCTCGATTTTCCCGCCAAGACTTTCTACGAGCTGATGGAAGTCGGACGCGAAGCGGGCGCCAAAGAAGCACATGCCCACGAGGAGCAGTTCGACAAGTTCTTCGATCGGCTTCCGAAGGAGTTCATCTTCGAGCGGGAGCTTCTGCGCTCGCGCCTGTGGCGTTCTCCGGATCACTGGGAGCTGGCCCGCGAGGATGTCGTCCGTCCCAAGGCCTAAGATCAGCCTGAAAGAGCGGGGGTCGGGAAAACCGGCCGCCGCCACCGTTCAGACCGCATCTTGATGTCGCGCGGCGCGAGGTGAGTTATCTCGCAATGTTCGCGGACGAGCAGATTGGAGCCGGGAGGGGTAACTCTCCCGGCTTTTTTATGATGCACGGCACCATCAGGGAGATCGGGCACGAAAGCTGCAGGCTGGGAGCAGGGCGGAACCCCGGCCCATCCGATCAACGAGCCCCCTGCCGCGGCGTGCGACCCATTCTTCGTTTGAAGGCATGGGCAAACGCGCTCTGGGACTGATACCCGACATCCTCGGCCACCGTCGCGATAGCCTCGCCTCCTGCCAGCTTTCGTTGCGCGAGCAGCATCCGCCACAGGGTCAAGTAGTCCAGCGGCGGCCGCCCGACTTTTTGCGAAAAGCGCTGGGTCAGCGCTGATCGCGACATTCCGACCTCTCGCGCCAAATCCGGCACGGTCCAGCGGCGCGCGACATCGCTATGCATCAGCTTGAGCGCTTCAGCAATCTTCCCGTCGCCGAGCGCCGCAATCCAACCGATGCTCGGGGTCGCGCCGGTGGCGATATAGGCTCGGACTGCCTCGACCACGAGCACATCCGCCAGTCGCTCGGCAATCAAGGCCGCTCCCGCCCATTCCTGACGCATCTCTTCATGCAGGGACTGTAGAGTTCGGTTGATAGCTTCGGCGCTCGGCGACCGCTGGCTGATGCGGAGGAACCGGGGCAGCGCATCCAGCACGAAAGAGGCGCACCCTTCTTCGAAGCCGCTGCCCCCGCCAATCATGACGGTGTCACACCCGTTGCCGAGGCGAACGGTGTTTTGGCCCGGGAGGGCATAAAGCGCCATGCCGTCGATGGCTTCCAGCGCAGGGTCGCTCGCCACCGTGTAGCGGGTATTGCTGAGAAGCACGACGTCGCCCTCGCTCAGGAGCTCGGGCGCTCGATCAGGAAGCGTAAGCCAACATTGGCCTCGTGCCACAGCGACAAACTTCAATCGCAGCCGGCCGTCGAAGGAGAGCGCCCAGGCGCCCTGGGCTTCCAGGCTGGTGCCGCGAACGCTCTTCGTTCCGAGAACGGCAAGAACGTCAGAAAGGGGATCATGCATGGATCTGGCCGATTGCGATAAAGATGCGGTGATATCAGCATAGAAGCGCCAGTGCTCCCGTCATAGCCTTCTCGGATCATGGAACCCCGAGGAAACGCTGAAGATGTCCATTCAAGGTAAGGTCGTTGCCATCACAGGAGCGGGACGCGGCATCGGGCGTGCCACCGCCCTTCACCTGGCTGCTCAGGGCGCTCATGTCGTCTTGGGTGCGCGAAGCGAACCAGAACTCGCGTCCGTCGCGAATAGGATTCGAGAGGCCGGTGGCGAGGTGGACCTTCTAGTCGCGGACGTCACCCGGCGCTCCGACCTCGAAGCCCTTGTCGGCCGCGCCTGTCAGCGGTTCGGGCGGCTGGACGTTATCGTCAACAACGCCGGCATCGGCCCGATCTCGCGCTTCGACGCGCTGCGCGTGGAGGACTGGGATGCGATGATCGACGTGAACCTGCGCGGCGCACTTTATGGGATCGCCGCGGCGCTGCCTGTGTTCCAGCGCCAGCAAAAGGGCCATGTCGTCAACGTCATATCGACCGCGGGGATCAAGATCGTGCCGACGATGGGCGTCTATGCCGCGACCAAGAACGCTCTTCGCACGGCCACCGAGGCCTTGCGCCAGGAGTCGGGTCAGGGCCTGCGGGTGACGGAAGTCTCGCCAGGCTTCATCGACACGACCTTCGCGGACGCATCGATCACCGATGACGACATCAGGGTCGCGATCCAGAAGAGGAAAGATGAGCTCGCCATCCCTCCGGAGGCGATCGCTCGCGCCATCGCTTTCGCGATCGAACAGCCGGACGACGTCGAGATCGGCAGCATCGTTGTTCGTCCGACCGCGCAGGACTGAAGCGCCGATCGTTCCTGAAGCAATCTGATGCCACGGCAGGCGCAGGCAGAGATGATGGATAGCTCAAGCGAACCGACCAGCGCACACATCGTGGTTCGAACAGACATTTTGAATTCCATCGCTTGCGCGCCTATGCCTCGAGCGGCTAGAGCATCGCCTGCCGGATGGGTGTCCGAGTGGTTTAAGGAACCGGTCTTGAAAACCGGCGTGCGCGAGAGCGTACCGTGGGTTCGAATCCCACCCCATCCGCCACTTCAGTCCCTGAGTGGGCACTGAGTTTACACCACTTCCCGCCACAAGCGTCTGTAGCAGCCGGGACTTCGATCCCATGATGCGAACCTCGCCCTCCGCGACCTCGACACGCTGTGCAAGCGCGCGCAGGTGGTCGCGGCGATAGCCGCCACTTTCCAGCCGGATACGGTCGCGGGCGGTTGCGGCGAACTTCCGCAGCATCTGCGGCGTCACCGCCTTCTGTCCTGTGTTCTGGAGCATCGCCTGCGCACGCTCTGCGTCCGCCTTGGCCTGATCGCGGATGGCCTTGAGTCCCTCGATGCGGTCTTTCAGCGCCGGGTCGTCCAGATCGGCAATGCCCGCCTCGATGGCGTCGTAAAGCCGCTTGAGGCGCAATTCCGATTCGGCTGAGCGCTTGTTCAACTCGGCGATATGCTCGCGGCGGCGCTCGGCGTGTTCTTCCCTGCGGTCCAGCGCGGCGGCAAGGACGGTTTCCAGCCGCTCGGGTTGGAGAAGCTGGCCCTCAAGGTGGTCGGCGACCAGATCGTCCAGCTTGTCCATCGGCACGGCCATGCCGCTGCACGCGGTCGGCCCCTGCCGCGCCTTCATCGAACAAGCATAGTAGCGATAGCGCCCGCCCTTGCCGGTGCGGATGGTCATGGCCCCGCCGCACTTGGCGCAATGGATCAGGCCGGTCAGCATGGTCGGGCCGCTGATGACGCGGGCTGGCATGACCTTGGGATTGCGCGCCTTGAGCAGTTTCTGAACCGCGTCGAACGTCTCTTTGTCGATGATCGGCGGAACAGGGACGGTGACGATCTCGCTCGTCGGCTTCAATTCCTTGGTCTTGCTACGCTTGTTGAACTCATGCTCGCCCATATAGGTGCGGCGGGTGAGGATGCGGTGAACCTGACCGATGCCCCAACGCCCGCCGTCGCGGGTAAAGATGCGTCGGCTGTTGAGGTAAGAAACGATATTCTTGACGCCCATTTGGCCGGTCGTGCCGTCGCCTTCCAGCGCGAGGCGATAGATCAGGCGCACCGTGTCGGCGTGGAGCGGGTCGATTTCCAGCTTCTTCTTGACCTTGGCTCCGCGCTGCTCGGCGGCGACGGTGCGATAGCCGATAGGAGGAAGCGAGCCGTTCCAGAAGCCTTGCCGGGCATTCTCCTTCAAGGCTCGCATGACGTGCTTGGCGTTCTCCTTGGACTGGTATTCATCGAACAGCGCCATGATCTGCCGCATCATGACGTGCATGGGGTCATCCCCCATTTCCTGTGTTATCGAAACCAGCTTGACGCCATTCTTCGCCAGCTTGCGGACATAGAACTCAAGCTCGAAGTGATCGCGGAAGAACCGGCTGAACGAGTGGACTACAACAACATCAAATGGCGCGGGCTTCGACGTTCCGGCCTCGATCATGCGCTGAAACTCGGGGCGGCGGTCGTTGGTGGCCGATGCGCCGGGTTCGATGAAGGTTTCGACCAGTTGCAGCCCGCGTGACTCGCAATAGGCTTCACCCTGCCGCTTCTGGTCGGGAATCGACACGTCATGCTCGGCCTGCCGCGCCGTCGAAACACGCAGATAGAGGGCGGCGCGTAGCGGCACGGAAGAAGCGGTCATAATCAGTCCCCTTTCAAACCCGGTCGAACGAACGAGGCCGCTACTCAGCGGCCTCCCGGATCGTCCCGACGATCCATTCATTCAGGCTCTTGCCCGATGCTGCGGCGGCAATGACTGCGGCGGCATGGTCGTCAGGCGTGAGGCGGACATTGAACTTGCCGGAGAACTTCCGGCGCGGCTCAATCCCCTTTTCCCGGCACATTTCAAGATAGACGGCCAGCGACTTGCGGCCTTCCTCGATCAGATCGTGGACGCTTTCGGCATAGAAGTCGGCCCCGCCATTGAGGCCGACAAACTCGCCGCGCAGCATCTGAATCTCGGGATCGAAAGCGATAACCGCCTTCTCGCCATTGATTTCAACGACATTGTTCATGGCTTTACTCCGTGTTCGTCCAGCCATTTACGGATGCTGGCAACCGCACCTTTGTCCGTATCCGGTGACGGATGCGGGCGATGAAAGACGCGCACTTCGCCGAACAGGAACACGCCGACGCGCGAACCTTCCCGCTCACTGACTTCCGCCCCGAGGCTTAAAAACAGCGCCTCTATGTCGGCCCAGCGGATCGAACCGTTGACCGGGCGGGCGAAGATCAGTTCCAGCGTGGCTCTGTGACGCTTTTTCATGGAGCATCCAGTATCATTTTCTAGTACCGTTTTCAAGGTCGATTTCGGTCCCGGCGTCAGGCAAGGCAATGTCGGGGCCGAACAGTTCATCGAACAGGTCGCCGAACCATCGCTCGAACACCTCGATTTCGGCCTCCGTAACCGGAACGGGGTCGGGCCAGTCGTCGGTGACTGTCCATGTGCTGAGGTCGTGTTTGGGCGGCCTGCCGGGGAACGGCCACGGATAGCCCAGCAGTTCCTCAAGCTGTTCCGATGCCGTGGGCGGGCGTTCGGCGTGCCGGGAACGGGATGCTGTCTCGGGCTTGTCGTCGTTCCTGCGATCAATAGTCATCGAGGAAGTCGAACTCGTTGCGCGGACGCTGCCGCCACCCGGCGGGATCGGCAATCCATCGGTTGATGTCGGATTCCCGCCATCCCGCGCCGTTGGTGCTGATCTTGAGTTGGGCCGGGAACGTGCCCTCTGCGATCTTGCGGTAGATGGTGGACCGCGACAGGCCGGTGCGGGCGCGGACGGTGTTGAAGCGGATGATGCGGTCTGGTTGACGCATGGCTGCGCTGCCTCCTGCTGGCTGTTTCTGGCGATTACAGAGACCAGACAGAGCAACGATTTGTCGTTGTGCAAGAAGTATTTAGCCGTCGTAGTGCTGCGGCGTACAAAGGGCGGCAAAAAGGTAGGTTCTACGATCTACAAACCGATGCCCCGGCCCCTGCCGAGACCGTGACTGAGGGCGAGTTGCCGACCAAGCCTCATGCCTGAGTCGAAATCCATGCTGATGCCGAGTTGCTTCTTGCGGCCTTCGAGCAGGGATTCCATCTGCGGATCGCGTTCGAGGCTCATCGCCATGTTGCCCATCTCCGCCCGCGCGGCTCTGTGGCCGGAATAGTCGCCAGCCGCATATCTGTGTTCGCCCGCCTGCCCGAGTTCCTGAAAGCGCTCCACGAAACGATCCGCGCGCCAGTTCGGATCACGGGCCGGATCGGTGCGGATTTCTGTTTCGAGCTGGAGGGCGCGGATGGCGCGGTCGATCCTGCCGCCGCCCGCCTCGCGGGCAAGGCTGTTGTCCTTGCTGTAAGCCGCCTCCGCATCCTGCCAGCCGTGCGGGCGGACTTCCTCGAAGGCCCGCCGTGCCGCGCCCAACTCACGCCGCTGCTCGTCGGAAGGCGTGAGACCCTGTTGCTTGGCGTCAAGGATCGCATCGGAGGCGCGGGCATGGCGGACAAGCGCCTGCCTGCGGGCGCGGCGCAAGGCGGCTTCCGGGTCTTCCTCATCCTTCCTTTCCGGCTGCCTAACCGCGTCCGAAACGGCTGCACCGTCTGCGGCCAGGTGCAGGCCATCAAACATGCCGCGCACCTTTTCGGGAACCCGCTTGACGATCTTGACAACCCGCTCCATCCGCTCGCGGAAAGTGATGCCGCGCCGCTCGGCAAAGCTTTGGGCCGGGTCGGCGCGCTCGTAGTCCGACGCCATGTCCTTGGCCCGGTCGCGCGACAGGGTGCTGATGAGCTTGTCCTGACTGGCGAAGTCGTCGCGGCCATAATGCAGGTCCATGCCGTCACGGTGCCGAGACAGGGCGACATAGCTGCCGTGGGCGTCCATGCCGGGCGTTGCCAGCACATGCGTCCGGTCCACGGTCATGCCCTGCGCCTTGTGGATGGTCGCGGCATAGCCGTGGTCGATCCGGTCATAGTCCTTCAATTCGAACGAGACGTTGCGCCCGTCATCGGTGCGAACCGTCATGCTCTGGGTGCTGACTTGTTCGATTGTGCCGAGCGTGCCATTCTTCACGCCAAGCCCGCGTTCGTTTTGCAGGAACATCACGCGCTCGCCACTGGCGAAATTTCTGTCTCCGCGCTCGACCTTGACGCGCACATCCTCGCCCAGATCGCCAGCCTCCCGCATCCGGTCACGGGCGGCCTCGTTGAGTTCTCGCACCTCGGCATTGGTGTGGGTGAGGATGATGCGGCTTGCGTCGGGGTTAGCCTGCCGGTCGCGGTCCCAGCGGTCGATCAGATCGCCGCGTGCCTGTTCGCGGGTTTCAGCGGAATGCACCATGTCGTGACTATCATAAGCGTTGATCGCTTTGCCGGTCCTGTCGCTCGCCAGATCGCGGGTGGCGTCGCGCTGCCAATCCTCGCGCTGGCGGCGCACCTCGCCGATTTCCGCGCCGCCGTGGCGCTCATGGATCGACCGGAATGCCGCGCCTGCCTCAATGGATTGCAACTGCTGCGGATCGCCGACCAGCACCACCTTGGCCCCGGCTTCGGCCGCATAGGACAGGACGCGCTCCATCTGCCGCGTGCCGACCATGCCCGCCTCGTCGATCACCAGCACGTCGCGCGAAGTCAGCATGTCGCGACCGTTTTTCCAGCCGTGTTCCATGCTGGCGATGGTGCGGGACGCAATGCCAGAACCGCTTTCCAGATTCTCGGCGGCGATACCCGACAGGGCCACGCCGCGCACCTCGTAGCCTGCCGCCTCCCATGCCTCGCGCGCCACACCGAGCATGGCGCTCTTTCCCGTTCCGGCGTAGCCGACGACAATACCAAGGTCGCGCCCGTCCGTGACATGCGCCAGCGCGTCGGCCTGCTCGCCGGACAGGACAAGGCCGCGCTGTTCGGCGCGGACCAATGCGGCTTCGCGGTCCCGGTCGCTGACTTCGTGCAACTGCTTCTCGGCCATCATTTCCGCCGCGCGGTGCAGGCGCTGTTCGGCCTCGATCATGTCGCGCGTGGTGAACCGATCCTCGCCACGAGAATCCTTGCCGAGTTCGATCAGGTCAGGGGCGTTTCCCATCGCGCCCATGACCTCGTTGAACTGGTCCAACCCGTCGCTGTGGCGATGGGCGAACTTCGCCATGTCGCGCCGCGTGAAGGTTGATTGCTGCTGCGTGATCGCGTCCAGTGCAATGGAAGGATCGGCAATGATCCGCTCGCCATTGTTGCGGGCAATCTCGCGGTGCATGTCCGTGCGGTCGGCGGCTTCAACGCCTTCGCCCTCGATGCGCTGCGCCGGTGCGCCAATCTGGCTTTGCGGCTCAAGGCCGATGCCCTGTGCTTCTAGGCTGCGGTGATCGATGCGCGCGTCAATGTCGAGTTCGGCAAGCCGCTCGTTGACATGATCGGCCCAGCGTTCCCGCCAGCGCTCGACCATCTCCGTCCGGTTCCAGTCGCGCACCTTCTGGCCGAAACCGTTTTCATCCACGCTGCGCATGGTGAGCATCACATGGGCATGGGGCTTGGGGTTGCCGTCCTCGGCAAAATCCCAATGCACATTCAGATCGGCGATCATGCCCTGATCGACGAATTCCGACTGTGCGAAGTCGCGGGCAAGGGAAATCCCTTGTTCCTCGCTCATCTCGCGCGGAATGGCGAATTCGACCTCGCGCGCAAGCTGCGCATCCTTGCGCACCTCGAATGCCTCCACATCGTTCCAGAGGCGTTCGCGGTCGGACCAGACTTCGGGCGCACCGTCCGGCAATAGCACCTCGGAATGGACGACGCCGCGTTTGTTGGAAAAATCCTGCACGCGGTCGATGCGCTCGTCGCGCATTCGCGAGGCCGAGCGGTAGGCGGCGGAGGCCACCGCGCTGCTTCCGGCCTTACGGCCAATGACCTTGACGTGAAGATGATAGATCGCCATCGCGATCAAATCATCTACACCTCTGAGCGCACGTCGGAACGACGTATAAGCGCGCCCTCGAAATGAATTTCTCGGGACATCCCGCGCCGTTTCAGCTTGTCTCGGCAACCTTACAGCATTGCGGCAGACGCTCAACTATCATCGCTCCAGCAACAGCTTATGGAGATGGCGATGCGCAAGCCACGGGACTTCGATGCGGAACTGAAGTCGCTGGAAGACAAGGCGCGAGACCTGAAAGCCCGCAAAGTGCAACAGCTTGGCGAGCTGGTCATCTCGACTGGCGCCGACGCCCTCAGCGCCGAGGAACTGGCGGGCGCGCTGATCGTGCTGGCCGAAACCAAGGAAGCCGGAAAGAGGGAGGCGTGGGCGAAGCGCGGGGCCGCGTTTTTTCAGGGCCGATCGCGGCGATCTGCTCCGGCATCTGAGCGCGACAACGGCGGCGCTCCGGCGCAATCGGGCGGCGCGCAACCGCCATCAGGCGGCACGGGCGCGGCATGACATGCGAAGCTGGCAGGTCGAGCGCCGCAAGCGCACGCGGCATCTGATTGAGCTGGGTGGTCTCGTCGTCAAAGCCGGGATCGTGGACCTGACCGGCGACGATCGCGCCATGATCTACGGCGCGATGATCTGGATGGCGGACAAGTTGCAGAGCGAGGACAGCGAACGGGCGCGGGCGCTGTGGGCCGGAAAGGGGAAAGAGGCGTTCGAGGCGGAACGTGACGGCATGAATCTCACTTCGGTTGCGACCAGCACGACAGGGCGTGAGCGATAGCGGGCGGTGCGGAGACCCCACATATCGCAGCGCCGCCCGCTATCGCGCGGCTTGCCGCGCAAAATTGATGTGGATCAGGAAGTCGGAGTTTCGCATACCTCGCGTAAGGTCCGACTGAAGAGATGGTTGAAGATGCGATCGCGATCTTCCGCGTTGTCCCGGATCAGCGCCCTTGCGATTGAAGGCGATTGGCGTCGTCTCGGGCGCAGATGTGATAAGAGTCGTTGACCCAAGGCTATGCCTTTTGAGATTCGAATAGTGGGAAGCGGATTTCTACACGGGCTCCGCCTTCGGGACGGTTGCCTAGAACTATCGTCCCGCCTTGGGCTTCTACAAGGTTTCTAACCACAGCAAGGCCAAGCCCGGCCCCACCGGTTTTGCGGGCACGCGAGGGCTCCGCGCGAACAAACGGTTCCAAAAGAAGATCGATTTCGCCTTCAGCAATGCCCGGACCATTGTCTTCGACCAGGATGACCGCTGTGTTGTCGCGCTCCTTTAGCGTAACATTTGCGATCTGCCCATACTTCATGGCGTTGTCGACGAGGTTCGCGAGGATTCGCCTGACTGCGAGGCGATCGACTATAACGAGTATCTCTCGATATTGTGGCGGGGATTTCAGGGCCACATTCCAGCCCGATGCCTTCAGATCGGCGGTCTCCTGCTCGACAAGGGCGACGAGATCCAGAAGCTCTTCATCGAGTGCGCCGACGCCGGCCCGGGCGGTCAGCAGAGCGTTGTCGAGAAGGTCAACCATATCGGCGATATCGCGGATCGCCTTCTCCCGCTCTGTCGGATCGCAGATGTGGTCGATTTTCAGCCGCAGACGCGTCGCAAAAGATCGCACGTCATGTTGAACGCCGCTGATGAGCGCGAACCGGCTGCTGATTATGGACTGAAGCCGGTTCTGCAGCCGCTCGAATGCCTTCACGAGAGCAACGGTTTCCGGCGTCCGGAAAGGGATTTTGGTCAACTGCACCGGCTCCACGGAGGGATCCATCCTGTCCACCGCGGCTGCAAGCTGGGTCAACGGTCGTATTTCCCGGTGAAGAAGAATGAAGGCAGCCAGCGCGAAAAGCGTTCCCACCAAGCCGGCACCCATGCCGGCCGGAAGACCGAACAGTGTGACGATAAACGGCGTCTTTGTTTGCAGCCGCGCGATGGCGCCATCGTTCAGCCGCACCCGGAACTCGATGGGGTCTATCGCTCCTGCCAACAAACGCGGCCGCCTGGCACCGGATTCGGCAGCGCCAAGTCTACTGATCGAAACAAGCCTCTCTCCCAGCGCATCGCGGTAGCCGGCAAACTCCGGCAGATCTTCCATATGCTCGCGCGTGACCGGTTCCGGCGCCGTCACGCCGGGCGGATCGATCTCCACGGTCAGGACGGACGAACCGATCGCCGCAGCAAGTTTTCTGCGCGCTTGCGGTCCGGCCTCCGACAATACATCTGCCACCATGAGAATCTGGGTGGTGGGGGGATAGGTGGAGATGCGACTGAGGCCGTTCGACCAGTAGTAAAACGCCACGAGCGCGATCCAGGCGGTCAAAAGGAACGTTACGCCTACGCCGAGGATCCGAGCGGACAGCCCAAGACGGAACATCATAGTACCTGCCGCACCGGCACCGTCAGCAGATAGCCGCCGTTGCGGACCGTACTGATCAGGGTGTTGCCGGGGCTGAGACTCTCCAGTTTCTTGCGCAGCCGCGACACCAGGATGTCGACCGTCCGGTCGAGCGGATCGGCATTGCGGCCATGCGTCCAGTCGAGAATCTGATCGCGAGAGAGAACGCGGCGAGGGCGCAGCACGAAGCACGTCAGAAGGTCGAATTCCGCGCTCGTCAGTGTTGCCGGTTCGCCGTCCTCGTCAGTCAATTGGCGAGCATCGAGATCGATGATGAAGCGATCGAAACCGTACCGCCGGCTCGCGGCCTGGAGAGGCTGGGACTGGCTGCGGCGAAGAAGGGCGCGCACGCGCGCAAGGAGTTCGCGCGGTCCGAACGGTTTCGAAACATAGTCGTCGGCACCGACCTCCAGTCCCACCACCCGATCCATTTCGTCGTTCTTGGCGGTCAGCATCAGTATGGGAAAAGCGCCCTCGGAGCGCATGCGACGACAGATCGAAAGCCCGTCCTCTCCCGGCAGCATCAGGTCGAGGATGATCAGATCCGGCCGAACCCTGCGCAGAACATCGTCCAGTTCCAGGCCGTTTTCGGCGGTTCGGACGTCGAAGCCTTCGCGTGACAGCAAGGCTGCGACGAGTCGCCTTATCTCCGGATCATCGTCCACGACGAGGATTGTGCGTACCAAGTCTTCCATGGCCGGAAAATGAACCGAAACCAGAGTGCGATCAAGAATGCGGAGGCCGCTGCTACAATTCTCTACACGTCAGCAACAAAACCGAACATCTCGACACAGGCTGTTTATCGGCGTGATACCGAAAGCGTCGAATCTTGTCCGTATGTCGAATGCACCCGGCTTTCGGCATTCCTGCAAAGTCTCATTCCTGCAAAGTCTGATGACAGAGAGGACAAGATCATGATGAAGACCATCACCGCCGCGGTTCTGGCCGGCACATTTGCATTGACGGCAGCCGCTGACGCAAATGCGTGGAGCCGCGATCGTTCGGTGAGCGGCGCCAACGGCACAGCCTCGATGCACGCAAGCGGCGGCTGCTCGGGCGGCTCCTGCTCGCGCGATGTGACCCGAAGCGGTCCGGACGGCCAGACCTATTCCCGGTCACGAACGGTAACCTGCCAGGAGGGTGGCTCCTGCAGCGGATCGGCGGCCACGACAGGCCCGAACGGCAATACCGTCACCCGTCAGGGGAGCGTCAACTGGTAGTCGACCATAGCCAGTCCGCACCGTGACGAGCCGGCGGCACGCCGAACCCCAGGAAGCCGCCGGCTTGCAATTTCATGATCATCTCGCGCGATATCGAGGCTCGGCCATGCAGTCCTTCGTCCCTTTGTATTGCCGCTGGCCTTTCTTGGCTTTCATCCGTTCGCCATCGTCGCGACGCTCGCGGCAAACCTTGCCTATCAGTTCTTCCTTCATACCGAGCTCTCACCCGGCTTCGGCTCGTTCGAATGGATATTCAACACGCCTTCCCATCATCGGGTGCACCATGCTTCGGACGCCGAGTACCTCGACAGGAACTTCGGCGGCATACTGATCGTCTTCGACCGGCTGTTCGGCACCTTTGCCGAAGCGCCGGACGGCAAGCCGCTGACCTACGGTCTGCGTGGCGGCTCGGCATCGCATCATCCGCTGCGCATCGCGTTTTCCGAATGGAGCGCAATGATACGAGATGTGCGCGCAGCTTCCACGCTCAAGCAAAAAATCGCCGTTCTCTTCGGCCCCGTCACGCGCAAAAAGGCGTCGGCAGCCAAACCTAAATCGCCCACAACCGGGCGAGCGAAGGCTGATGCTCCCCAACAGACAGATCAATGGAAGGAAATATTATGAGTGCCATCAATCGCCTGACCCCGACCCGTTGGCTGAGCATTGCGCTGCTCGCCGCTGCTTGCGCAGCGCCCGCAGCCGCTATGGCTCAAAGCCAGATGACCCCCGAAATGCAGGCGCTGGCGAGGAAAGTCGTCCAGGCTTGCAAGGCTGATCTCAAGCAGTATTGCCAGGGCATTCAGCCGGGTGGCGGCCGGATTGCCGCTTGCCTTCAGGCAAATCGGGCGAACCTCACGCCGAGCTGCCAGGCCGCGCTCGCTGAGGCTCTTCCGAAGTGACGGCTCATGGATCAGACGGTTGAAGATGCGCGCGCTCGGCAGAAGCGAACGGCCAAGGACAAGGACGCCGGCAGAAATGCCGGCGCCCCGCCGGACGGTTTCGCTTCCAATGATGCCAAGGTCATCGGTTCCCGGCCGCCCTCGCGCCCCGGCGGGCGGTTCAGACGTGTTAGCGCCGTCACCATGGCGCTCGCGGTCCTTTGCGTCGTATGGCTGGGCAACCGCTATCTGGTCTCGCACGCCGTCGACCAATTCACCGTGAAACCTGTCGACCTGACTATCGAATTGACCGGCCCCGGCACGCTGGACGCGACGCGCATAAGCGCGGTCAGCTCCCGACTGCAGGGGGTGATCGCGACGATGCGGGTCGATCGCAACGACCAGGTCAGCCAGGGGGATGTCATTGCCGAGATCGTCACCGACGATCTGAAGAGTGAGCTTGGCGCATCGCTGGCCTCGGTCGACGCCGCCCGCAAGGCCGTCGATCTGGCCAACGCCGACCGTGAGCACGCCGAAGCGGTACTCGCCAATGCCCAGCAGAATTTCGATCGCAAGAAAAGGCTACTCGAAAAAACCATCGCAAGCCAGGAATCCTATGATACCGCGGTGGCCACGCTCCGGCAGGCCGAAGCCGATCTCAAGCGGTCACGGGCGGCGATAGAGCAGGCCAAGGCTCAGGAAACCTCGGCCGCCGCGACTGCGGAGGCCCAGGGGGTTAAACTCGCTGAAGGAACCATTCGCGCACCCTTCGACGGCGTTGTCGTCTCACGCGATCACTATGTCGGCGACACGATCACACCCGGCGCCGAGATTGTCCGGCTCGTTGATCCGGCTTCGGTCATCCTGTCGGCGCGCTTCGACGAGAGCGCGATTTACCGCCTTTCGCCAGACCAAAAGGCCGTCATCCGGTTCAACGGCGCCGGCAAGGGACATTCGGTGACGGCGACCGTGCTGCGCGTCAGCCGGCAAGTCGACACCGAAACGCGCGAATTTTCCGTCGATATGCACCCTGGAACACTGCCGCCAAACTGGGCCTTGGGTCAGCGTGCGATGACGACGATCGAAGTCGGCACCAGGAAAGGTGTCCTTGCCGTGCCGGTCGGCGCGATCGAAAGGCGACAGGGAAAATCGGGCGTCTGGATCATCGAGAGCGGTCGGGCCTACTGGATCGTGGTGACGCTCGGAGACACCGGCGGGCCGTTCGTGGAGGTCGTGCATGGACTTCAACCGGACGATGTCATTCTGAGCGAGCCGCGCGATGCCTATTACGGCATGAAGATAGCCGAAGGTGGAACAAGGCGATGAATCTTGCCTTCAAGGACGTCAAATACAATTTCCTGCGCTTTCTGCTCACGACGGCAGGCGTCGGCTTCCTGATCATGGCCTCGACCGGAATGGTCGGTCTTTACCGGGGTATCGTCGGAGATGCGCTTCTCGTGGTGGATAAGATCGGCGCGGATCTCTGGGTGGTCCAAGGGGGCCGGGCCGGGCCCTTCTCCGAAAGCTCTGCCGTTTCAGCAAACATGGACCGGCGCGTCGAGGGTATCGCCGGCGTATCTGTGGTCCGGCGCTTTGTTCAGATCAGTCAGCAATTCAGCTTCGAAGGACGTGATTTGCGCGCCTCCATCACCGGCCTCGATTTTCCAAAGGATCGAGGAGAGTGGGTTGAGCTGCAGCGAGGACGGTATCTGACTGCCGGGCACTTCGAGGCGATCGCCGACGAAAGTATCGGGCTCTCGCTGGAGGACCGGGTGCGCCTGGGTCAGGATGACTACCTGATCGTCGGTCTGACGCGCGGCATGGTCGACGCCAGCGGCGATGGACTGATGTTCGTTACCGTCAACGACGCGATGGCGATCGCAAAGCGGCGCACCAGCGAAGAGGTCTTGCTGGCGCGCAACGCGGCGGGCAGGACGGGAGCTGCGGATGCCTCCGAAAGTTCCGTGCCGCAGGACAGCAAGATCGCCGCCGTTCTCGTCAGCCTCGACAAGGGGGCGAACGAGGATCGGGTCCGAGCCGATGTCCTTGCATGGGGCGATGCCAACATCCTGTCGCGTGCGGACCAGCGGGACCTTTTGCTGAACCAGCGCCTCTGGCGCCTCAGACTGCAGATTCTGGCTTTTACCGGCGTCCTGCTGGTGGTGATGGCGATCGTCATCTCCCTCATCATCTATATGCTGACGATGGAAAAGCTTCATCAGATCGCCATGCTGAAGCTCATCGGTGCGCGAAACAGCGTCATCGTCGCGATGATCGCCCAGCAGTCCTTCCTGATCGGCGCTGGTGCGCTTGTTCTCGGATTGGCGATGTCGAAACTGGTTTTCCCGTTCTTTCCGCGAAGGGTTGTCATCGATCCATGGGATTTCGCGGGTCTTGCGCTCGCCGTAGGAGCCGTTTGCGCCTTTGCGAGCCTGCTCGGGATCTGGAGGGCGCTGAAAGTCAGGGCGCAGGAGGTGCTGTCGTGACGGCCGAGCCGATCCTGTCGGTGCGCGATGCCACCCGGCATTACCGCAGCGGCGACAGCATCGTCAAGGCGCTCGACGGGGTCTCGCTGGATATCAATGCCGGCGAGCTGGTTGCGATCCTCGGACCGAGCGGATCGGGAAAAAGCACGCTGCTTCTGATCGCCGGCCTGCTGGAGCCGCCAACCGAAGGCGAGGTGAGAATTCGCGGCGCCCTCGTTTCGAAGGCAGGAGAAGAGCTCGACAGGCTGCGCGACTTCCGACGACGTAATATCGGTTTCGTGTTTCAAAAGGCCAACCTCATTCCCTTCCTGACGGCTTCGGAAAATGTGGCGCTGGCAATGGAAATCGATGACGTGCCTGCCCGCGATGCCCGCCGCCACGCCGAGCGGCTGCTGGCAGGGCTCGGTCTCGGACATCGCATCGGCAATCGCCCATCGCGGCTTTCCGGCGGCGAACAGCAACGCGTGGCGATTGCCCGCGCTCTCGCCAACGATCCCACCCTCATCCTGGCGGACGAGCCGACCGCAGCGCTCGACGGTGTTCGCGGGCGTCAGGTGATCGAACTCTTCCGTCAGATTGCCGACACGAGGGGAGCCGGGATCGTGGTTGTGACACATGATCCCCGGTCGCTCGATCTCTTTGACCGGACGATCGAGCTGACCGATGGTCGCGTCGTCGGCGAACGAGCGGGGCCGGACCGCCTGCAGGTTCTCTGAGTCCGGCCATGCAACAAAAAGCTACAAATTTCTACGTCCGCGAGATGGGCGAGCGATGTTCGGGGCCTAGCCTCGCGGTTGGAAGGCTCCGCAGTCGCGGTCCATCATCCCACATTCTCCAAGTAAGTCGCTGATTTCGCTGTCGTAATCGTGATATTTCGCATATAAATCATGGCGTTGACGGCTGCGAGGGGCGCGTTTCATGGATCACCTGGAGGGTGCGGGCTTGGCGCGGGGAGATCGGGTTGATTTCGACCGCCGTGTGCGTCTGGAGTTCCGTGGTGCGCAGATCAGTTCAGACGGTGGCCTGCTGGTGATGCGCGAGCTTGATGACGTGCTCGGCCTGTCCAATCTGGCGTCGGAGGCGCTGCGAGACAGCCGCACCGGGAAGAACACGCTCCATCGGCTTGACGGATTGTTCCGGCAATCGGTGTTCGGACGACTGGCCGGATACGAGGATGTGAACGATGCCGACCGCTTGGCCCTCGATCCCGTGATGCGTCAGGTCGTTGGCGGCAGGGCCGTCGAGGCGCAAGCTGCTTCGGCATCGCAGATGGGACGGTTCGAGACCGAGACGCTGGCTCTGGCCGCGAACCGGGCGGCGCTGGCCGATCTGAACGGCCAATGGATCGACCGGTTTCATGACCGCAACGGGTTGAAATACATCGTGCTGGACATGGACAGCTCGGTCAGCCCCACCCACGGCGATCAGGAAGGTGCTGCCTGGAACGGGCATTTCGACTGCACCTGCTATCACCCCATCTTCTTGTTCAACCAGTTTGGCATGCTGGAGCGCTGCGCCCTGCGTAACGGCAATGTCCACAGCGCCGATGGCTGGCGGGATGTCCTTGATCCCGTCATTGCCCGATATGCTGGCCGCGACCTTGGTGGACGCTTCTTCCGGGCCGACGCTGCCTACGCGATCCCCGCGATCTATATGCGGCTGGAAGAAGCCAGGTTCTTCTACGCCATCCGTCTGCCCGCCAACGCCGTCTTGCGCGAGAAGATCGCGCATCGGCTGACACGGCCCGTGGGACGGCCTTCGCTGACCAAGGTCAAACGGTTCTTCGAGGACTTCGAGTATCAGGCGGCGTCCTGGGACAAGCCGCGCCGCGTCATCGCCAAGATCGAATGGCATCCGGGCGAGCTGTTCCCCAAAGTCGGCTTCATCGTCACCAACCTGCCGATGGAGCCAGACTGGGTGGTGAGGTTCTACAACCAGCGCGGCACCGCAGAGCAGCACATCAAGGAAGGCAAATATGCCTTTCGCTGGACGCGGCTGTCATGCCGGAAGTTCCGGCACAACGAGGTGCGGCTGCAACTGCACGCGCTGGCCTACAACCTGGCAACCTTCCTGCGCTGCATCGAACTGCCCGAGGCCATGGCGGACTGGTCGTTGACCAGCCTGCAACTCAAGCTGATCAAGATCGGCGCCCGCGTCGTCCGCCACGCCCGCGCCATTACCTTCCAGTTGGCCGAGGTCGCCGTCACCGGCCCGATGGTGCGGGCCGTCCTTGCCGCCATCCGCCGTCTTCGAACGCCTCCGTCATGCGCATGACCACGATCCATGCCCAAGCTGAACGAAAGCGGCAGGACAGGTCCGTCTGCCGCGCGGAAAAGCGGCTCTGCCGGGCCAGAATGCTGCGGGTTCGAGGCTTGATCCACCCGACTTCGGCCGTTTGCGCGACGACAGACACCGCTCGGGGCGAAAAACGCTTGCCCAGCGAGCAAAATCAGGCGATCTTGAAGTCAAGCGGCAGGCCACTTGGGGAATGTCGGATCATAAGGGATAGGGATATGATCAAGAGATTATGCATCGCGATCGTCATGGTATTTGCCATGGCATCCATGGCTGCGGCGGCGACCGTTGCAGTTGCCACCGGCAACGTCAATCTAAGGGCCGGACCCTCGACGGGATATCCTGTCGTTGTCGTCGTTCCGGTCGGCGCACGCATCGTCACCCATGGCTGTCTGCCGGGCTACACCTGGTGCGATATCGGTTTCGGCAGCTACCGGGGCTGGGTGTCGGCACGCTATGTTCAGGTGGTCTACAATGGTGCCCCGGTCGTCCTGTCGCCGGCCGTTGCCGCAAGTGTCGGGGTCGCCGTTGTTGCCTTCAACAAGGCCTATTGGGACAACCACTACGCCAGCTATCCCTGGTACTATCGCGGCCCCGCCTATTACGGCCAGGCGGCTCGCAGCTGCGGACCAAACGGCTGCTCCGGCACGGTAACAGGCCCCTATGGCGGCACCGCCTCCGGAGCCCGTGGATGCGGTCCCCGCGGCTGTGCTGGCGCTGGCACAATCATCGGCCCCAATGGGGGTAGTGTCCAGGGCGCCCGTAGATGCGGTCCCTATGGTTGTGTCGGCGGCTATCGCGCCGTCGGTCCGAATGGCGGCACGCGAAGCGGCGCAGGGCATTTCCGTTGGTAAAGGAGACTGCCCATGTCGTCTCACCGCGTGCGATGGACGCTGCTTTTATTGACGTTGTTTCTGGCTGGTGCTGGTCCGTTTGAACTGGCACTTGCCGGAATGGACGGCAGCGAATTCGAGGAAGAGCCGTTGGAATTTTTTTGCATCACGCCGGATGGCGGTCGGGGAGAGGTATGCGTGAGTCTCTATCTTGACGAGGATGGATACCAGGTCTGCCTTTCCGACGAGGCTGCCGAAACGGAACGCTGCGTGAGCTACTATAGTCAACCGGACTATCCGGGCGATGACTACGATTCTCTAGCGACCTCAACCGTCCGCCTGATCGATTGCTAACCCTCGGTACGGTTCTTATTCGTAAGCGCTGTTGTCAGGCCACGGCCCTGAACTCGGGAGCCTGAATGTAGGCCCAGGGGAGGAGATCGTCGATCTGGCTGTTGGGGTGGCCGTTGACGATCCTGGTGAGCACGTCGGCGAGGTAGCCGAGCGGCTCGACGCCGTTGAGCTTGCAGGTTTCGATCAGCGAAGCGACGACGGCCCAGTGCTCGGCGCCGCCATCCGATCCAGCGAAGAGTGCATTCTTGCGGTTCAGCGCGATCGGGCGGATCGAGCGTTCGACGGTGTTGCTGTCGATCTCGATGCGACCGTCGTCGAGGAAGCGCGAGAGGCCATCCCGGCGCGAGAGCGTGTAGCGGATCGCCTCGGCGAGCTTTGTCTTCTGGCTGATCAGCTCGAGCTTCTCGCGCAGCCAGGGTACGAGATCGGCGACGATCGGGAGGCTCTTTTCCTGGCGCACGGCACGACGCTGCTCCGCCGATCGTCCACGAATGTCATCTTCGATTCTGTAGAGCTCCGCGATCCGCCGGAGCGCCTCGCTGGCGATCGGCGCGGGACCGGCTGCGGCAAGTTCGTAGAAGCGGCGGCGCACATGTGCCCAGCAGAAGGCGAGCGTGGCACCGCTCTTGTCGGCGAGCACGCGATAGCCACCATAGCCGTCGACCTGCAGGATGCCAGTAAAGCCCGCCAGATGAGTGATCGGACGTTCGGCCTTTCGGTCCGGCGCATAGACATAGG
This sequence comes from Consotaella salsifontis, assembly GCF_900167365.1. Classification (GTDB taxonomy): domain Bacteria; phylum Pseudomonadota; class Alphaproteobacteria; order Rhizobiales; family Rhizobiaceae; genus Consotaella; species Consotaella salsifontis. The sequence continues at coordinate 430,566 of NZ_FUXL01000001.1, forward strand.
CGACGCCCGGCGGGTCGGCTCCTTGCCACGGCCGATCATCGCGGGCATAGGCCCAGAGTTGCCCGGTCCTGGTCTTGCCACGGCCGGGATCGAGCACCGGCGCCGTCGTCTCGTCGGCGAACAGTTTTGGCGAAGCCTTCAACTTCGCCAGCAGTCGCTCGTGCACCGGACGCAGGTGCCAGGCGGCGCGGCCGACCCAGTCGGCGAGCGTCGAGCGGTCGAGATTGATGCCCTGCCGGGCGTAGATCTGCGCCTGGCGATAGAGCGGCAGGTGATCGGCGTATTTGGAGACCAGCACCTGGGCGACGGTCGCATCGGTCGGCAGGCCGCCTTCGATCAGCCGGCCGGGAGCCGGAGCCTGAACGACCACATCGTCGCAGGCGCGGCAGGCGTATTTGGGCCGGCGCACCACGATCACGCGCAGCTGCGCCGGAACGATGTCGAGCCGCTCGCTCACATCCTCGCCGATCCGGTGCAGGCCATTGCGACAGCACGGACAGACGTGATTGTCGATGTCGACGATCGTTTCGATGCGAGGCAGATGCGCCGGCAGCGCGCCACGGTTGGCTCGCCGCTTTGTGGCGCGCTCATTGCGTTCGCGCGGGTCGACACGTTCGGCCTCTTCCTCGCCGGCGGCCTCGATCTGCTCGGCCTCTTCGAGGCCCAGCAGCAACTGGTCTTCCGGCAGCGTCTCGGCGCGCCGGCCGAAGCGGTGACGCTGCAGTTCCCTGATGATCTGGATCAGCCGCGCATTCTCGACGTCGCGCGCCAGGACCATCGCCTTCAGCGCATCCGGATCGTCGGGAAGCTGGTCCGCCGTCATCGCCATGAGCGGATCAGACCATATTCGCCGGCACCGGGCGACCGTGGAATCCGGGCTGATTCACTTGGTCGCGGATCAACCCGCCTGCGCCGGAACGCGCGTCGGGCGGGCTTCATGGACCCGTCGCCAGTCGAGACCTTCGAGCAGCGCCGACAGCTGCGCGGCGGTCAGCCGCATGATCCCGTCCTGCACCTTCGGCCAGCGGAACTCGCCATCCTCCAGCCGCTTGTACCTCATCTGAGAATGCAGCCCCGACCAGCGCAGGTCAGCAGTTAGTGCGGGTCATGCACCCGTTTCATCCCCTTTTTGGACAACAGCTTCCTTGCGTCGGCGAGCGAGCTAACTCGCAGGGCAAACGTTTGCTGTTGCAGACCGAGGATGCCACCGTTTGGTCCGTTCCCCCGCAATGGACTGACCTTATGAGCCCAGATCCTGAAGTTGTCATGGGTAACGGACGGTCGCTCTTGCGGGTCGCCGACTTAATGGAATTGGCCGCCCTGGTAGAGCGCCTTTCCAGAACACGATGATGGGCAGAGCTGTAAAGATAAATATGCCGCATCTGTAAAGCTGATTATGCCGCATGGGTCTTATTTTCGTGGAATTTATCCCGCAATTACAGGGCTTATCTAATGCTAAATCATGAGGGTTGCCTTGACGAGGCAGTAAAATGCGTCATAATTAGCATTACGATAACGCCGCTTCATGTCCTCGGAGCCATCGATGTCTGCGAAGTACGACAGCAAGCGCACAAAGACGGATGTCCTCATCGAAGAGGGCACGTTCAATCCCACCCCCGAGAAGGTGCGCGATCCAAAGTTCCGGGGCAGCGAGTTCTTCGATCCGCACGACGCCGTGCAGGTCAAATACGAGATGCTGCGGCGCGTCTCCATCGACAAGGTGTCGGTGACGGAGGCCTCCGACGAGTACGGTGTTTCCAGGCCGACCTACTACCAGGCCAAGGTGAACTTCGATATGGCCGGGATTGCCGGACTAGTGCCGACAAAGCCGGGGCCCCGCGGTCCCCACAAGATCGACGACAAGGTCGTGGCATTTCTGCGGGCGCAGCTCGCTCCAGGAGAACCCGTTCGCGCCCGGGAACTTGCCAAGCTGCTCCGCCAGGAACTCGATATCGAGCTTCATCCCAGATCGATCGAGCGGGTTCTAAAAAAAAGCGGCAGGTAAACCTTGCCGCGACGGCGGCATGCCCGATCCTACCGTCGACCATCGCGTCCCAGTACGAGGTCTTGCGCAAGGCTGCTCTCGGCGCAGCGCTGCCACTTATGGCCCGTAGTGGCCTGATGCTCTTTTTGCGCCGGGGCATGTGGGGATGGGCTCAGACGCTGACCGCAACAGCAAGCACCCCGCGAGAGCAGAATTACCCATCGTCAATTGCTTGGCCGCTGCACCGCGGACACAGCGCCGTCGTTCACGTCCTTGCGACAATCGCCATGAGCATCAACGATCGGAGATCACGATGAATGTACATCTCAAAGTCCAGCCTCATCACCTCGAACGCAGCGCCTACCTCTACATCCGCCAATCTTCGATGCGGCAAGTCATCGACAATACCGAGAGCGCCATGCGGCAATATGCGCTTCGCGGGCGCGCTATCGCCCTTGGTTGGCGCGAGGAGCAGATTATCGTCATCGATAGCGATCAAGGTGAATCCGGCGCATCGGCGGTCTGGCGTGAGGGATTTCAGCGGCTGGTCAGCGATGTCGGCATGGGACATGCCGGGATCGTCATGGGCCTGGAGGTCTCCCGTCTGGCGCGCAACAATGCCGACTGGCAGCGTCTACTCGAGATCTGCGCCCTTGCTGACACCCTGATCCTCGACGAGGACGGTGTCTATGACCCGGCAAGTTTCAACGACCGGCTCCTGCTCGGCTTGAAGGGAACAATGAGTGAGGCCGAACTGCATGTGATCAAGGCGCGGCTGCGCGGCGGCATCCTCAATAAGGCCCGGCGTGGCGAGTTCCGTTGCCCGCTGCCAACCGGGCTGGTCTATGACCACTCCGGCAATGTAACGCTTGATCCGGACATGCAAGTCAGAGAGACGATCGCCCATTTCTTCGAGACGTTCTCTCGCGTCGGATCCGCCTCCCAGACCGTCAAGGCCTTTCGGCAGGAAGGCATTCTCTTTCCCTCTCGCTTGCACGACAGCCAGACGGTTTTCCGGCCACTGACGCCTTCGACGGCGATGCGCGTGCTGCACAATCCACGTTACGCCGGAGCCTATGCCTATGGCCGCCGTCGCTATCGACGAACCATCGATGGCAAAAAGCTCGTGCGCAAACAAGGTAGTGACGATTGGACAGCATGCATTCCAGATGCCCATCCCGGCTACATCAGTTGGGAGCAACATCAGGAGAACCTGAGGATTCTGAAGTCGAACATCTGCCATAAATGGAACGCGGCGGTCGCATCACCTCCGCGGGAAGGCCCGGCGCTGCTGCAGGGGCGCGCCGTGTGTGGGCAATGCGGCAGGCATTTTCACATGCGCTACGCTGCCCGACGCGGTCGGCAGGAAGCCTGGTACGTTTGTGATCGCGCCCGTACCAATCGCGGTGAACCCCTCTGCCAGGCGATCGCTGCACCTCCTGTTGACGAAGCCATCGGCATGCTGATCGCCGAGCAGATGACGCCGGCAGCCATCGAACTGGCGATTGAAGTCCGCAAAGAGATCGAAGCGCGACATGAAGAGGCGGACCGGCTGCGCTGTCGCGCAATCGAGCGCGCGCAAACGGAAGCCGATCTCGCCCAGCGCCGTTTCATGCTCGTCGATCCCAATAACCGCCTCGTCGCCGACACGCTCGAAGGCGAATGGAACGAGAAGCTCCGCATCTTGGCTAATGCCCGCGAAGAGCGCGAGCGCGGCTGGGAGCACGATCAATTCATCCTCGATAAGGCCGTCTACGAGCGGTTGGTCGCAATGACGGCGGACTTCAAAAAACTCTGGACCAACCCAGAGACCCCGAACCGCGAACGAAAGCGCTTGCTTGCCCACATCATTGAGGACGTCACCCTCCTCAAACTACCGAAGAGAGGCACAACCAAGGCTCATATTCGCTTCAAAGGCGGCAAAACCCAGACACTCGTCACCATCAGCCCAAAATCGCCCAGCCAGCAGGTCAAGACGAACCCCGACATCATTGCACTGATCGATAAGCTCCTCGACGATCATATTTTTTCCGAGATCGCCGACATTCTCAACAATCAGGGATACCGTCCGGGCTCGGTGACGCGCCGTGACCAGCGCAACGCCCGCTTCACAACCAAACGCGTCACCTATCTTGTTCGCGAATACAAGCTGAGATCACGCTATGACCGGCTCCGGGATCGTGGGATGTTGACAAAGAAGGAGGCGGCTGCACACCTCAATATCCATGAGCATACCCTCGCCAGATGGGCTGAACATGGCCTCGTCACCAGCCATGCCTACAACGGACACTACTACCTGTACGAGCTTCCGAAGACAGATTTACCGCAAAAGCAATCCAGTCGATGGAACCAGCTCGTCGATCGCCTCGCCGCTCATAAGGAAAATGCCAGCCAAGCCAAAACCTTCAACTGAGTGCGAAAGAGAGATGCAGTATGAATGCAGATCGTTCGCATAGAGGCAGACGCCGGTGCCGTCCCAGAAGATCAGCTTGATCCGGTCCGTGCGCTTGGCACGGAAGACATAGACCGCACCGCTGAACGGATCGGCGCCCATCGTCTCGCGCACCAGCGCGGCCAGCCCCTCCGCGCCTTTGCGGAAGTCCACCGGCTTTGTCGCCACCATGACCTTGACGGCGCCAGTCGGCCCGATCACGACGTTGCCTTCAACGCACGGATCACCGTCGCAACCGTCCTGGCGTCGGCGCCACGGCCGACCCGCATCGCAACGCCGTCGATCTCCAGCTCGATCACGCCGGCGTCTGGCGCGGCCTTCCGCTTCCGCGTCGATCTCGCGCGCTTCCCCGACGGTTCAGGCTCCGGCGCCGCAATCACCGCCGGAACAAACAATGGCTCCGGTGCCGGCGCTCCCGCCAATGGCTGACGCGCGGCCCGACGCCAGGCGAACAACTGCTGCGGGGACAATGCATATCGCCGGGCCACTGCGCTCACGGTCTCGCCGGCATCGTAGCTTTCCGCCACGATCCGAGCCTTCTCCTCCGGCAACCATTCGCGCCTCCGGCCGGAACCCGTGAAAACCTCGAACCGCCGCGCGGGCTCAGGATCGCTGGATTTAAGCGTAAACTCTGAAATCGTCATGTGTCGAAGCCCTCAAAGGCTCCGAACATCGTCGCTCACGACCACGCGCGAAAGGTGCCGCCGGAACAGCGCTTACGCTCAAACCACTTTCAGGCGTCATTTTGTAGGGCTATAGCGTAAGCGTAGTGATCATCACTATCGGTCGCGGCCCGCCACGCTCAATCTTGTCTGACCCGGAGACGTGGGTGACAGATCGTTCCTAAGACACGGATGCCGATTTCGTCGAGCTTGGCTCGAACGTTGCCACCGGCGGCTGGGACGGAGTGGACGAGTTCGCAACTGCACGCGTCCGGATCGACAGCGGGCGGGGTCTCCCTTCGCAAACTTGTCACTTGCCGAACCGAGCCTTGCTCTTGAGCAAGCTGCCGCCCCGTTCCGCGATTGAAGGTGCAGAGGGGGCTCCTGTAACAAAATGTTATCGGGGAGTTGCCGCTTCAGAATAAGGCATTTTCATGGCGAAAAAGTGCTGGCGGCATGCGCGCAGAGCCGGCTTACTTTGAAAATTCGAATCCAATTCGTCATTCAGCACGCTGAATTTCCAGCATATTTGTTGATGAGGTTGCCCCCGATGAAGGTCGGTGGAGTGGCGCGCCGTTTTCGCAGCCTCATTTGCTTGATGCGCCTGCGCAACAGTCAAGTGGAAAGGTGAGGAAAGGCTGGCTTTCAGCCGCAGCGGGTGCGGTTGATTCACAGTCTTTACGACGCTTTAACGTTCCCGTGAACGAGCGATGCGGCACGGGGAGCCGCGTCCACAGCGAGTGGGGACACGCCAGGAATGACATTGGCCGCGAAGCGTTTGGCGCGCGATCTAGGCTCGGTTCTTTTGCCGTTGATCGCTCTTGTCTCGATCGGCGGCTGTCAGGCCGAAGCTCCCGTCGAGACCGCCGAACAGGCGCCGATCGCGACCGCGGTCAAGTTCGACGCTAAGACTTACGGCGTGCCGGCCAGCCCGCGAGTGACGTCACTGTTGGCAGTCCGCAAAGGGGGAGGGCGCACCACGGTTGGCAAGCCCTATCGCGTCAGAGGGCGATGGTATTATCCCAAAGAGGACCCGAACTATTCGAAGGTCGGAACCGCTTCCTGGTATGGCCCCAATTTTCATGGGCGTCTTACTGCGAACGGTGAAGTCTATGACATGAACAGCCTGTCGGGCGCCCATCCGACGTTCCCTCTGCCGTCCTATGCCCGAGTCACCAATGAGGAGAACGGACGCTCCATCGTCGTCAGGATCAACGATCGCGGCCCCTTCGCTCACGGCCGCCTCGTCGATCTTTCGTCTCGCGTCGCGGACATGCTCGACTTCAAGAGCGTCGGCACCGCGAAGGTCAAATTGGATTACATCGGCCGCGCGCCGACGGACGGCGACGACTCGGCGATGTTGATGGCGTCCTATCGGCCTGGGCCGGAAGTGCCGGCGGTTCCGGATTCAGTGATGGTGGCGTCGAACGCGCCGGCGACGGCAGCTTCCGAGGATGACGCGCCGACCCTCCTGGCCGCCTATGCGCCGCCCTCCGTTGTTGCTCTGCCGCGGGCGCGCCCGCTCGATGCCCTCAATGCGCTGGCTCACGCCCGGCCTCTCGAGGCGACGTTTGACGCGGAGGCGGAAGCCGCGGTCCCCGCCTCGCTTCCCGCACGCGCGCCCATTCCCCAACCGCGCGACCTTATGGTTTCGGCCTTCGCAGCTCAGCCGGAAATCGACGGTGCGGCGCGGGCCGTGACGGCGCTGGCCGGGACAGAGGGCGATGGAGCCCTGGCTTCACGCGGCGATCAGATCGTTGTCGGCGTCGTTGACGACCCTCAACTGCGACAGGTCATCGGCGAGATTGCCCAGCCCTATGGCCGGCTGATCGAGGAACCGCTCGCCAATGGCAGCGTCGCCCTATCCATCGACTGCGCGGCGGGTGAGAATTCGGATCGACTGCTTCAGGCGCTCTGGACAGTCGGCGCGACGGACGCCTTCGTGGTCCACGAAGTCGCTGGTTGATTTCAAGCGTAGCGAGGGCGCGGAGCCTTCGCGACATTCACGCTGCGCCGAGACTGTCTTTTGACGTTTTCCGGTGTACATGTCAGCGCATGCTGCGTTCGTTTCTCGTCCATCCCTTCCGGCTGTTCTTGTGCTCGCTTCTGATGGCCGCGCTGCTCGCGGTCGTGCCGGGATCGGCCCAGGAGAGCAGCGCGCCGACCATCGAAACCACCGCGAAGCAGGCAATTCTGATCGATGGCGAGAGTGGGGCCGTCCTCTTCGAGAAGAGCGCCGACGAGCCGTTCGAACCGGCCTCGCTCGCCAAACTCATGACGATGGATCTGGTTTTCGACGCGCTGGCCAAGGGCAAGATCGCGCTGGACCAGACCTTTGCCGTCACGGAGCATGCGTGGCGCACGGGTGGTGCGCCGTCCGGCGCCGCCACGATGTTTGCCAAGCTCAACTCCGAGGTGCCCGTGGAGGCCCTGATCCGAGGAGCCATCGTTCAGGGCGCTAACGACGCGGCGATCGCGCTTGCCGAAGGCATGGCTGGAACCGAGGGGGCGTTCGCCATGCTCATGAACCAGCGCGCCGAGGAACTGGGGCTGAAGCACAGCCGGTTCGTCAACCCCACGGGCCTTCCGGCGGATGGCCAGCAGGTTTCCGCGAGGGACATGGCGGTTCTCGCCCGCCACATCGAGAGAAGCTACCCCGATCTCTACAAGATCTACGCCGAGCCCTCCTACGAGTGGAACAAGATCTTCCAGCGCAATCGCAATCCGCTCCTAGAGATGGATATCGGTGCGGATGGCATGGGAACCGGCTACACCGAATCCTCCGGCTACTCGCTTGTCGGCGTAACGCACGGCGAGGACCGGACGACCATTCTCGTGGTCAGCGGCCTCGCGAGCGCCAAGGAGCGCGCCAGCGAGGCTCGTCGGCTGCTTGAATGGGCGCGGGATTCTTTCCGCCGCCAAACGCTGTTTGCCGCGAGTGACGTCGTCGGCACAGCCGAAGTCTATGGCGGAACGCAATCCTCGGTCGCCTTGACGCCTTCGCAGGACCTCGTGGCGCTGGTTCCGGAGCAGGCGCCGGATAGCGTCACGGCGCACATCAAATATGTCGGACCGCTGAAGGCGCCGGTCGAGCAGGGGACCAAGGTTGCCAATATCGAGATCAGGATTGGCGAGCGCCTGAGCCTCACGGCGCCGCTTTACACCGCCGAGTCGATCGCGGTCGGCTCTTTCTCGGGGCGGGCACTCGAGGCGGCCGGCGAGCTTGCCTTCGGTTGGCTCAAAATGCTCTGAAAGAAGCGGAAGCGAGGTGGCAGGTTCGAGATCGGTGGCCGGATTTTTCATCACATTCGAGGGTGGGGAGGGGAGCGGCAAGACCACGCAGATCGAGCGGCTTGCCGCGCGTCTGCGCAATCGAGGGTACACGGTCGTGACCACGCGGGAGCCCGGCGGCTCCCCCGGCGCTGACGCCTTGCGCCATGTGATCCTGTCCGGCGCCGCCGAAGCACTGGGCGCAGAACTGGAAGCCGTGCTTTTCGCGGCAGCGCGGGCAGACCACGTTGCCAATCTGATCCGCCCTGCGCTGGAGCGCGATGCGATCGTGATCAGTGACCGGTTCCATGATTCCTCGCGCGTTTATCAGGGACTCTCGCCAGACGTGGAAGCGTCTTTCCTGGACGCGCTGGAGCGCGCCGCACTTGGCGGTGTCTACCCCGATCTCACGCTCATTCTGGACATTCCGGCCAAAGACGGGCTCGCGCGCGCCGCAATCCGGCGCGGCATCGGCCATGCCGACCGCTTCGAAAAGGAGGATGTCGCCATCCACGAGGCCCGAAGACAAGCCTTCCTCGCAATCGCGCGGGATGAGCCGGAGCGGTGCGTCGTCGTGGATGCGTCCCGTTCAGTGGATGCCATTGCCGGAGAAATCGCCTCGGCTGTCGATCAGCGGCTCGCCTCCCGGCACAAGGCGCGGGACGAGAGCAAGGGCGAGAGAGGGAGGATCCGATGATGGACGACGTTCTCGCGCCGGAGGAGCACGATTCCATCGAGGGCGTTCCTCCGCCATCCGTGACAGAGGAACTTATCGGCCATCGCGCGGCATGGGCGGAGCTTCAGGCGGCATATGAGAGCGGCCGGCTTCATCATGCCTGGCTGTTGCAGGGACCTCGCGGGGTGGGCAAGGCGACGGCCGCTTTCGCCTTCGCTCGCCTTGTCCTGTCCAACGGCGATCCGGTGAAGGGCGCGGTGATCCGCCGCCAGATCGCGCAAGAGAGCCATCCGAACGTTCTTTACCTCTCGCGGCCGGCATCCGACCGGGGAGGAGGGTTCAAGTCGTTTATCACCGTCGATGAAGTGCGGCGCCTCAATCGCTTCTTCCAGGCGACCAGCGGCGAGGCGTGGCGCATTGCCATTCTGGACCCGGCCGACGACATGAATCGCAGCGCGGCCAACGCTCTGTTGAAGATACTCGAGGAGCCGCCGCGCCGCTCGCTCATCCTCATCACCAATCATACGCCGGGCAGGCTTCTGCCGACCATCCGTTCGCGTTGCCGCACGTTGCGTTTCGGGCCACTTGAGCCCACCGATCTCGGCGCGATCCTGAAGGCGCTGCCGTTGCAGCTCGCGGGCGCCGAGGTGGAGCGGGCGGTGGCTCTGGCGCAGGGCAGCGCCCGGCGCGCCGTCTCCTTTGCCGCCAGTGGCGCCTTTGAGGTCGAGGAACGGCTTCGGGGGCTCCTGGGGGTGCGCGAGCCCGATTGGGGCGGCATTCAGCAGATGGTCGATGCTCTGACGCTGAAGGGGCGGGAAACCGCCTATGACCTGACGATCGAGCTTGCGCTCGCCAAGATCGCCGATGCGGCGAGAATGGCGCTGGGCGAGGGGGAAGCATACAGGGCAAGCCGACTCGCCGATTTTTGGCAGAGCGAGGCGGAACGCTTTGCCGCCGCCGCTGCGTTCAACCTCGATCGCAAGCAGAATCTTCTGACCTTCTTCCTCGGCTATTTCGCATTGGCCGGCGAGCTTAACTGACGCGGACCAAACTGGCGCATTGAGGCTGGAGCCGGGATGTCCTATGTGGCGGAGATGATTGACCGCCGGCACAAGAACACGCGCATGTCCGAACGCTTCTTCCTCACCACGCCGATTTTCTATCCGAATGGCAAGCCCCATATCGGCCATGCCTACACCGCCATCGCAACCGACGCTCTGGCCCGGTTCAAGCGGCTGGATGGCTACGACGTCTTTTTTCTTTCCGGCACGGACGAGCACGGATTGAAGATGCAGCAGACGGCCGAGGCGGAGAAGCTGACTCCGCTGGAGCTGGCGGACCGCAACTCCTCGATCTTCCGCAAGATGCTGGAGACGCTTGGCTGTTCCAACGACGACTTCATCCGCACCACCGAGGAGCGGCACACAAAGGCCTGCCAGGAAATTTGGCGGCGAATGACGGACGCCGGCGACATCTATCTCGGGCGCTACAGCGGCTGGTACTCGGTGCGCCAGGAAGCCTATTTCGACGAATCCGAGACGGTGGTGGGCGAGGATGGCGTCCGGCGCGAGCCTCTCGGCTCCGAGGTGAAGTGGAACGAGGAGGAAAGCTACTTCTTCCGCCTGTCCGCATTTCAGGAACGACTCCTCGCCCATTACGAGGCGCACCCGGAGTTCATCGGCCCGGCGGAGCGCCGTAACGAGGTCATGTCCTTCGTGCGCTCGGGGCTCAAGGACCTCTCCGTGTCGCGGACGACCTTCGATTGGGGGATTCCGGTTCCGGGCGATCCCAAGCATGTCATGTACGTCTGGGTCGATGCGCTGACCAATTATTGGACGGCGACCGGATTCTCGGACGATGAGGCACGGCGGCCATTCTGGCCTGCCGATCTCCACGTCATCGGCAAGGATATCGTCCGCTTCCACGCGGTCTATTGGCCGGCGTTCCTGATGTCGGCGGGAATCGAGCTTCCCAAGCGTGTGTTCGCTCACGGCTTCCTCTTCAACCGCGGGGAGAAGATGTCGAAGTCGGTCGGCAACGTCATCGATCCTTTCTCCCTGGTCGACGTCTACGGGCTCGACCAGCTGCGCTATTTCCTTCTGCGCGAGGTGCCTTTCGGCCAGGATGGCAGCTATTCGCATGACGCGATCGTCAACCGCACCAATTCGGACCTCGCCAACGATCTCGGCAATCTCGCGCAGCGCTCGCTGTCGATGATCGGCAAGCATTGCGGCGGCGCGGTGCCCGAGCCCGGCCCCTTCAGCGAGGCCGATCAGGCGTTGCTGGAAGAGGCACGCGGCCTCCTGGATCGTGCGCGCTCTATGATGGAAACTCAGGAGATCCATCAGATCCTCGCGGCCGTTTTCCAAGTGGTCGCCAACGCCAACCGCTATTTCGCGGCCCAGGAGCCCTGGGCTCTGAGGAAGACAGACCCGGCGCGAATGGGCACCGTTCTTTACGTCACGGCGGAGATCCTGCGGCGCGTTGCGATCATGCTCCAGCCCTTCGTGCCGGAAGGCGCGGCGCGGCTGCTGGCGGTCCTCGCCGTGCCCGAGGGCGAACGCAGCTTCACCCAGTTGACGCCCGACATGGCGCTGGTTCCCGGTCGGGCCCTTCCTGCACCGCAGCCGGTCTTTCCCCGTTATGTCGAGCCGGAGGCAAAGCCAGAATCATGACCCTGCCGTTTCTGGTCGACAGCCACTGCCATCTCGACTACCCGGACTTCGAGAGCGAGCGGGAAGCCCTGATCGAGCGGGCCGAGGCGGCAGGTGTTCGCCTGATGCTGACAATTTCGACCCGCGTTCGCGAGTTCGCTAAGCTGGTCGAGCTGACGGAGCGGTTCGACCGTGTCTACGCCAGCGTCGGCACCCATCCGCACAGCGCAGGCGAGGAGCCGGACATCGCTCCCGAGGAGCTGGCGCGCCTTGCCCGCCATCCGAAGGTGGTCGCGATCGGCGAAGCCGGTCTCGACTATTTCTACGATAAGGCACCGCGCGATGTCCAAAAGGCCGTCTTCCGCCGGCACATCGCCGCGGCGCGAGAAACGCAGCTGCCGCTGGTGATCCATTCGCGCGATGCGGACGACGATATGGCCGCGATTCTCACGGAAGAAAGCGGGAAGGGGACCTTCCCCTTCGTTCTTCACTGCTTCTCCTCGGGACGCGCGCTCGCCGAAGCGGGTCTCGCGCTCGGCGGCACCATTTCGTTTTCCGGCATTTTGACGTTCAAGCGTTCGGAAGAGCTGCGCCAGATCGCCGCCGACATTCCAATGGACCGGCTTCTGGTCGAGACGGACGCCCCTTATCTCGCGCCGTTGCCTTACCGCGGCAAACGCAACGAACCGGCCTATACTCGCCATACGGCGGAGGTGCTGGCCGAGGTGAAAGGCGTTTCGTACGAGGTGATTGCAGAAACAACCTCGAACAACTTTTTTCGTCTGTTCTCCAAGGTGCCGGACCCGAGGTGACGGAGGAAGTGTCCAGGACCGCCCGCGGCGAAGGGCAAAGGCTCGTCATTCTCGGCTGTTCGTCGTCGCCGGGCGTACCGCGACCAACCGGCGAATGGGGCGCATGCGACCCTCTCGAACCCAAGAACCGCCGTCTCAGGGCGGCGGCACTGGTCGAGCGCGTCGGCCCGGACGGCAAAACGTCGGTCGTCATCGATTGCGGGCCCGACTTTCACCAGCAGATGCTGAACGCCGGCGTTTCGCACCTCGACGCGCTGGTGCTGACCCATGCCCATGCCGATCATATCCACGGCATCGACGATATCCGCAGCTACACGCAGGCGCAGAAAGCCCGTGTTCCGGTCTATTGCGACACGGCGACGTTCTCCCGTGTGATGCAGGCCTTCGGCTATTGTTTCATGACGCCCGAGGGCAGTCACTATCCGCCGATCGCCGAGCGCATACCGATCGAGCCCGGCCAGCCGTTCACCGTGACCGGCGCCGGCGGACCGATCGAGCTGCTTCCGTTCGAGCAGGTCCACGGCGACATCCGTTCGCTGGGCTTCCGTATCGGCGACGTTTGCTACTGCAGCGACGTCAGCGATTTCCTCCCGAGCGCCATCGCGGCGATCAGTGGCTGTCGCCATCTCATCATCGACGCGCTCCAGTACCGGCATCATCCCAGCCATCTTTCCGTCGATGAAGCGCTGCGATGGATCGAGAAACTCGACGTCGGCAGCGCGACGCTGACCCATATGCACACGCCGCTCGACTACCAGACTCTCTGCCGCGAGCTGCCGCCGCATGTTCGGCCTGCCTTCGACGGATTGGTCATCGAAATCGATGAGGAAGCGGCACGAAGCTGATCGCAAGCACGTTCAATCACTCGGATCAGCCCGGAGCAACACCAATTTTGTATGCAACTTCAATGCCTTGCTGTGTTGTCTTGATGCAGTGCGACCATCATCCTTGTGTCCGACGCGCGGCGAGCTTGGTCATACGGCCTCCGACGGTCGAATACGGCGGGCGGCATTCAAGGGCGATCGAAGCGTTCAAATAGCTAGAGATATCAAGGCATTGTACGAACCGGCAATCCAGTGTCGTTGCTGCCTTTTATGTTCCATAATCTATCTTATGCAACTTTGGTGTATTGACCCGTGGCGCTCGGATGTTGTGGTATAGCGCGGCGCGTAATCCGTCCAATCGGCGCCCGAAGATGACTCGATCGGCGCTGGAAGATTGCGCCCCTCTTCGCAATGCCGACTTCGGTTGGTGTGACGCGACAGCTCGCGAGAAGCTCCATTGCCGCTCACCCAACGGAAGCACAGCGACTTGCAAGCTTCCGGCACGGCTTCACCATCGCCAAGCTAATGGAAGGCATCTTCGTGGCTTGTTGGCTTTGTCCGGGAGTCCGTGATGCCTTTTCGTGGGGCCGCTTTCGACTCCAGGCACTGCGGCAAGCGCGCGCGAGGCTCGCGCGGCGGCCCCTTCTTGGTGAAACAGCGTACCAGCCGCGCGGCCAAGGGCTTTGGGAGCAACTCCCTCTATCGATCCCAGTCTCCCTGGTCGGTCAGCGGCAGAACTCTGATGATGGCCGTCTGCTACGCTGCAAGCAGAAGATCACCGCAGCCCACGAGCGAACCTTGCACCGTACCATCGTGCTGGCCTTCGAGAGATTGCGTCGAATCTCAAGCAATCGTGAGCAACCGCTAATGGCGTCTCCGCAGGCGTTTGCACCTGACTGCCCGAAGCCCCGTACATAGCGGCGTCCGCCAGGATCGCTGGGCAATCAGCGCCAACCAGCATGATGACTGGCACCCACACTCTGCAACTGTGCTATTGCCGCAAGCCTTGATGACCCGCCTTGACAGCGAAAATGCGAATTTATACGTATCAGTAATTCGTATAAGTTGGACAGCCATGCGAACTCGCCCCACTCAGAAAGATGTCGCGATCAAGGCCGGAGTTTCACAGGCCGCTGTCTCTATGGTGTTGAGCGGGACCAGCACGCCTGCCATTTCAGCAGACACCGTGCGGCGGATCCATGCGGTCGCGAAAGAGCTTGGCTATGCGCCGAACCGCTTCGCTCAGGCCCTGAAAACGCGGCGGACGCTGACCATCGCCTGCATCGTTCCAGACATCACAAACCCGTTTTACCCGAGCCTGGTGCGCGGCGTGCAGGCTATCGCGCAGGACCACGATTACGACGTCATCACGGTCAATACGGATGGACTGGAGGAACGGGAGCGCCACTTTTTGCGCTGGGCTCGCGAGGGACGGGTCGACGGTCTCGTTGGAGTGTTCTTTAACCTGCGAGCTCAGGATTTCTCCGAAGCTTTGGATGCGGGTATTCCCGTGGTGCGCATCGAATCGTCCAAGAAGGCCGGTGGCCCAATTGCGATCGACGACATCTTCATCGACAGCAAGGCCGCCAGCATTTCGGTCGTGAACTACCTGATGGAGGCTGGACACCGCCGCATCGCGATGATTGCTGGCTCCGGTGGACCGCAACGCGTTCGCGTCGAGGCCTATCTTGAGCGTCTGTCGCAGGCCGGTCTTCCTTCGCTCGTCGTCGTCGACGAAGCCTTCAGCGAGAGCGGCGGATATCGTGCTGCTGAGCGGATACTCGTCAGCGACTTCGAACCGACCGCCATCTTCGCAGCGAATGATCTGATGGCAATCGGCGTCATGCAGGCGCTGCGGCAGCACGGCCTGAATGTTCCTGGTGACGTCGCCGTCGTCGGTTTCGACGACATTCCGCCGGCGAGCCTCGTCTCGCCAGCCCTGAGTACTGTCTCTCAATTCCAGGACAAACTCGGCGAAAAGGCTGCGGCGATCCTCCTTGAACGCCTCAGCGGAGACAGGCAGGGCGCTGGAGTGGCGCATGAAATGCCGTACCAGCTCATCAAGAGAGAGTCGGTCTAGGCGATCATTCTTTTTGATTTTCGGAGGAGATTCATGAACAGACGCATTTTCCTTTCGGTTGGGCTCGGCCTGATGGCAAGCACCGCCCTGCCCTTCGCGGCGATCGCGCAGACCCCGGTGACTTGGTGGTACGAATCCGCAAACCCTGAGCAGCAGCGCGCCATCACCCAGGGCATCATCGATCCGTTCAACGCGAGCCAGTCGGACTATCAGCTAACGATCGACTATCGCGGCAGCGAGCTCGACAAGCAGATGCGCGTCGCGCTGTTGTCGGGCAACGGGCCCGATATCGTGTATTCGGCCGGCCCATCCTACGTCGCACCGATGGCCCGGGCGGGACAGCTCATGCCGCTCGACGATTATGCCAAGCAGTTCGGTTGGCAGGATCGGATACTGCCCGTCTTCCTCGAGATGGGCAAATACGAGGGCAAGCTCTACGCGCTCCCCAAGACCTACGAGACGCTCGGCCTGTTTTACAACAAGACCCTGTTCAAGGAGCATGGCTGGGAGGTGCCGACGACGATCGCGGAGCTCGAAGCCGTCTCCGACGCCATGCTGGCCGAGAACATTGTGCCGTTCGCCTCCGGAAACGCCAACTGGCGTCCGGCCAACGAGCACTATGTCTCGCTGGTGCTCAACTCTATCGCCGGCCCGGACAACGTCTACAAGGCTCTCAAGGGGGAGATGCCATGGACAGCCGAGCCCTTCGTCAAGGCCATCACCAAGCTGAACGATTGGTGGCAGAAGGGCTACTTCGGACCGAACTACTTCTCGCTCTCCGACGAGCAGGCCTTCGCCCAGATGGCATCGGGTCAGGCGGGCATGATGCCGACCGGAACATGGCAGTTCCAGCGGATCAACACCTACTTCCCGCAGAACAACGCAGAGGCCGGCTTCGTCGGGTTCCCGAGCGCCGATGACATTGGCGACCCGGTTTACGCGCTGGGTGTCGGATCCACCTTCTCGATCGCCGCCGATGCGAACAACCCCGATGGCGCGGCTGCTGCGATCAACTACATTTTTTCCGATGATGCCTATGCCAAGATGAATGAGCTCTGGCAGGGCGAATGGAATATGCCGATCGCAGACTTGGCCAGCATAGAGGTGAAGAACGTCCAGCCGCTCTACACCGATACGATGAAGGGCCTGGCAACCTCGGTCGCCAACAACCACTACGGCTATACGACCTGGACCTTCCTGCCGCCGGCAACCGACGCCTTCCTCGTCAACGGTATCTAGGAGGTTTGGCTCGGCCGCCGCTCGATCGATGATTACCTCGCGGAGCTGGACCGGACTTTCAAGCAGGAATTGGAAGAGGGCAAGGTTCCCGCCATTCCCGCGCGCTGAGGCGAACCGGAGGACGGAACGGTGGGATCTGCCGTTCCGTTCGCGAAGGAGTAGCATGCACAAGCTCTATGTCGTTCCGACGTTGATCATCAACGCCGTCATCATCCTCGTGCCCGCGCTGCTGACCATGGCGTTGGCCTTCTTCCGCTGGGACGGGATCACCACCCCGGCGTTCGTCGGGCTGCAGAACTTCCAAGCGCTTTGGGTTGATCATGTCTTCTGGACGGCGCTCGGCAACAACCTGATCTGGACTGCTATTTTTCTCGTCGTGCCGATCGCCATCGGCCTGGTGGCGGCGACCATGCTGCTCGTGGTCCGCCGCGGCAGCATGGTCTTCCAAGTCATCTACTTCCTTCCCATGGTCATCGCGACGGCGATCCTGGCGCGCGTCTGGCAGGGCATGATCTACAGCCCCGTCTCCGGCGTCAACGGCCTGCTGCAGCGGACGGGATTCCAGACGCTCGACCCCCTCACCCAGCCTTCCACCGCGCTTTTTGGCATTGCCACCGTGGACCTGTGGCACTGGTGGGGCTTTCTCTGCGTCATCTTCTTCGCGGCGCTCCGCCAGGTTCCCCATGAGCAGATCGAGGCCGCGCGGATCGAAGGTGCCAGCTTCTGGCAGATGATGCGGTACGTGCTTCTGCCTGGCATCCGCCCGACGATCACGCTGATGATGATCATGACGGTGATCTGGTCGTTCCTGGTCTTCGACTTTGTCTACATCCTCACCCAGGGGGGGCCTGCCTTTTCGAGCGAGGTGCTGTCGACGCTCGCCTATCGCAGCGCTTTCTACGACCTTGCCGTTGGCAAAGCGGCCGCGGTCTCGATCGTCATCAGCCTGTTCGGTCTGGCGGCCACGGCTGTCTACATCCGAGCTCAGGCCAAGGAGTTCCAGCAATGAGGCTCGTCGAAAGCAAGGTCACGCTGTATCTCACCTACACTGCGCTCGCGATCCTGCTGGCGATCACCCTGTTCCCGATCGCGCTCCTGGTGCTCAACGCTTTGAAGCCCGCCGCGCAGATCGTCCAGAATCCCCTGACGCTGCCTGACACCATCCGTTGGGACAACTTCACCCGCGCCTGGCAGGATGCCCGCTTCGGCCGCACGATGTTGAACTCCGCCATGCTGGCTGCCTCGACCATCGTCCTGGTCTGCACCACGGGTTCGCTGACGGCCTACGTGTTGGCGCGGCGCAAAATCAAGTCCTGGAAGATTATCACCTTCTACCTGCTCGGCACCACCACGGCACCGATCCAGCTGTTTCTGTTCCCGCTCTATTTCGGCTTTGCCAAGCTGGGACTCATCAACAACATCCTCGCGGTTTCGCTGATCTACACCGCCCTCTACTCCCCCTTCGCGATCATGCTGCTCAGGACCTATTTCCTCGCCGTTCCCAAGGAACTGGAGGAATCGGCCCTGATCGACGGCGCGAGCCATTGGCAGGTCTTCACCAAGGTCATGCTGCCTATCGTCTCGCCCGGCATCCTGACCGTCGCGTTGATCATCGGGCTCTATTCGTGGAACGAGTTCCTCATCGCCACGACCTTCCTGCAAAAGGCGGACCGCGTCACCGCAGTCGTCTCCGTCTTCCTTCTGTCAGGCCAGTACACGGCAGACTGGGAGGAGATCATGGCTGCGGCGCTGATCATCGTGCTGCCCATCGTGGTGCTGTTCGTCCTCCTGCAACGGCGCTTCATCGAAGGCATGGCCGGGGGCGCGGTCAAAGGCTGAAATGGCATCCTTCCTTTCTCAGAGGTTCTAGAGCGGGATGAGATTAGGATCGTCCATATCCTGAGTTGACGAGGTAGTTGCTGCATTCGTCGGCGGAGATGGTGGAGAGGATCTGGCCGATGGCGGAGCAGACGGCGTCTCTGGTGCGCTGGCCGGCTTTGCGCAGCAGGTGCTTCAGCTTGGCGAAGAGCTGCTCGATGGGATTGAGGTCGGGGGAGTATTTGGGCAGGAACAAGAGCTTGGCGCCGGCGGCGCGGATCGCCCGGCGCACCGCCTTGCCCTTGTGGCTGCCGAGATTGTCCATGATGACGATATCGCCGGGCTTCAGCGTCGGCACCAGCACCTGCTCGACGTAGAGCC
>NZ_FUXL01000012.1 GCF_900167365.1 Consotaella salsifontis
TCTCTAGGCTGATGAAGCGGGATCCGTGAGGACCCGTGGAGGTATGAGAAGTGCGAATGCTGACATGAGTAACGATAAAGGGAGTGAGAGACTCCCTCGCCGAAAGTCCAAGGGTTCCTGCTTAAAGTTAATCTGAGCAGGGTTAGCCGGCCCCTAAGGCGAGGCCGAAAGGCGTAGTCGATGGGAACCACGTTAACAATCGTGGGCCTGGTGGGAAGTGACGGATTGCGTATGTCGTAAGGTCTTATTGGATTGATCTTGCGGCGAAGCGGTCCCGGGAAATAGCCCCACCGTATAGACCGTACCCGAAACCGACACAGGTGGACTGGTAGAGTATACCAAGGCGCTTGAGAGAACTCTGCTGAAGGAACTCGGCAAATTGCACGCGTAACTTCGGAAGAAGCGTGACCTTGCATCGGGCAACCGGTGTGAGGTGGCACAGACCAGGGGGTAGCGACTGTTTACCAAAAACACAGGGCTCTGCGAAGTCGCAAGACGACGTATAGGGTCTGACGCCTGCCCGGTGCTGGAAGGTTAAGAGGAGGGGTGCAAGCTCTGAATCGAAGCCCCAGTAAACGGCGGCCGTAACTATAACGGTCCTAAGGTAGCGAAATTCCTTGTCGGGTAAGTTCCGACCTGCACGAATGGCGTAACGACTTCCCCGCTGTCTCCAGCAGAGACTCAGTGAAATTGAATTCCTCGTGAAGATGCGAGGTTCCTGCGGTCAGACGGAAAGACCCCGTGCACCTTTACTATAGCTTTACACTGGCATTCGTGTCGGCATGTGTAGGATAGGTGGTAGGCTTTGAAGCGAGGGCGCCAGCCTTCGTGGAGCCACCCTTGAAATACCACCCTTATCGTCATGGATGTCTAACCGCGGCCCGTTATCCGGGTCCGAGACAGTGTATGGTGGGTAGTTTGACTGGGGCGGTCGCCTCCCAAAGAGTAACGGAGGCGCGCGATGGTGGGCTCAGACCGGTCGGAAATCGGTCGTCGAGTGCAATGGCATAAGCCCGCCTGACTGCGAGACAGACAAGTCGAGCAGAGACGAAAGTCGGTCATAGTGATCCGGTGGTCCCGCGTGGAAGGGCCATCGCTCAACGGATAAAAGGTACGCCGGGGATAACAGGCTGATGACCCCCAAGAGTCCATATCGACGGGGTTGTTTGGCACCTCGATGTCGGCTCATCGCATCCTGGGGCTGGAGCAGGTCCCAAGGGTTTGGCTGTTCGCCAATTAAAGCGGTACGTGAGCTGGGTTCAGAACGTCGTGAGACAGTTCGGTCCCTATCTGCCGTGGGTGTAGGAATATTGACAGGATCTGTCCCTAGTACGAGAGGACCGGGATGGACGTATCACTGGTGGACCTGTTATCGCGCCAGCGGTAGTGCAGGGTAGCTATATACGGACGGGATAACCGCTGAAGGCATCTAAGCGGGAAACCCACCTGAAAACGAGTGTTCCCTATCAGGGCCGTGGAAGACGACCACGTCGATAGGCCGGGTGTGGAAGCGTGGCAACACGTGAAGCTTACCGGTACTAATAGCCCGATCGGCTTGATCATTCTCATTCGCCAATGTTCATCAGATGAACGGCAAATCTCTCCAGCTTCTCAAAATCTTGGAATTGGCTGACCTGGTGGTTATAGCGGGGCGGCCGCACCCGATCCCATTCCGAACTCGGCCGTGAAACGCCCCAGCGCCCATGATACTTCGTCTTAAGACGCGGGAAAGTCGGTCGCTGCCAGGTCTGCCAATTCCAAGATCAACCTTCTCTTCATTCGCATCAAAAAGCCCCGCTCGGTTCAAACCGGCGGGGCTTTTGCGCGTCTCAAGCCCAGCCCCCCACGCTCAGCCTCCCCCACGCTTGCCCGGGCGCCAGCACGAGCAAACCTACACACAATCAAACACCGCTCGCCAGATCAAACCACGCGCCGAAAACCCGGTCGGTCAAAACACCGCTCGGCCCTCAATCCTTGCGCCCTGACGTTGCCCCAAAGGCCAAGCAGCGCTCGCGCGCCGCTCCACAAACCCCATAACCCCGGTCCCAAAACGCCGCAATTCGACCGGACATCCGGCGTAAGCGGAAAGGCTCCAGGATGTCCTTGAGGACAGGCTTAGGTCGGACGAGTGTCAGCGGATCGAGGTGATCACGGGCACGGCCCGACGGCGCCGTTGGTCGGTGGTGGAGAGACTGCGGGTCCTCGAGAAGAGCCTGTCGCCGGGCAAGGAGGTGTCACTGGTGGCGCGACGCAACGGTTTGGCCTGACCCTGCTGACTCGATGCTGACGGGCGAGGAGCGAGGGAGACGCGACGGCGGTGGGATCGGACGAACCGGTGATCGGCGCCTGGGAGGTGAGTCGGCTCGCGCTGGTGAACCGCGAGCGGAAAGCCGAGGGCTTGGCGCCGGTCAACCGCAAGCGGGTTCATCGCATGATGCAGCGGCACGCCCTTGTTCTCGTGCGCTGCACCGGGCGGCGCGAAGGCTGTGTCCACGACGGCAAGATCATGGTGATGCGCTCGAACGTGCGCTCGTGCCCGGACGGTCTGGAGTTCACCTGCTGGATTGGCGAGATCGTGCGGCTCGCCTTCGTGATCGACGCCTTCGACCGCGAGATCATCGCTTATGCGGTCGTGTCGGGCGCCGGCATCAGCGGCTCGAATGTGTGCGACATGATGCTGGCAGCGGTGGAACGCCGCTTCGGCATCCTTCAGGCGCCGGATCCGATCGAGTTCCTCAGTGGCAACGGCAACCCCTACATCGCCAAGGAGACGCGGGACTTTGCCATTGCGCTGAATCTGACACCGTGTTTCACGCCGGTTCGCAGCCCGGAACGGTTTGCATGGCGGAAGCCGTCGTGAAGACCTTCAAGCGCGCTGGACAGCCGCTTGCCTTTTGCTTCCCAGCCGCGCCATATTCGTCTTGATCCGCGGGTCGTCAATGAATCACCAACCGCCGCGAGTCGAGATTGGCTCGGCCACGCCGGCGAGGAATGTGGGCACGGGCCTGACCAAGAGCGAGCAGAGTTTTTCGCCGGCACGTCTCGCGGCGCGGGAATAGCCAGACGGCGTTGTGCGGCCCCTTCAACCTACGCTCTGCGAGTTCATATTCCGGGCCGTGCCGCGTCGAATGAGGCGCCTCGATCCGGTCTGGCGGTAGCGTTGCGACCACTTCGCCGCAGACGAGACCGCCCCCTAACCACAAGGCCTCTGACCGGCATGTCTCCCCCGCCAGGGTCGCCGTTCCACCCGCTCGCGAAGATCGTTGAAAAGGGGCTTGACCATCTGATGGTGGCAACCACCCAGCCAGCATCTTGAACCACATTTCCAACCCGCCAGAATCGCGGGATTCAAGGCCCCTGTGAAAAAGCTCTAGTCTTGTTGATGACCGGATTCTTGTCGCCGCTCGACCAGCGCCTTCTCGATCCGTCGCAGCGTTTCAATGATCTCATCCATGGCCGACGGATCGTCCACAATGCCATCAAGGGCCGCGCTCCAGGCATCGCGCATGCGAACGAAGTTGCGCGCCGCCATATCCGTCAAATGAAGATCGACGCTCCGCGCGTCCGCTTCGTTCGTCTCCCGTCGCACGAGACCCTTTGCTTCCAGTCCACGTACCGCTCTGGAAAAGTTGCTCGAGGGCAACCGGGAGGCCTGCGATATCGCCCGCGCCGCCTTGCCCGGATGCTTCGAGATGCAGCGCATCACATGGATCTCAACCGGCGTGCAAATGCCGGGCTCCAGATTGCTCGGAGGCGGAAGCTGGCGGCTGATGCCATGAACAACATCCGCTAGGTCGAAAAGTCGTCGGGCGTCGGCTTCGTCCACTCTTTCCCTCGTGACAAAAGCTATCAAACGATAGCGAAAGCAAGTAAGCTCGGTCGATCTCGGGCCAAGTGGCCTTCGCTGGCCTACCCGATACCACACCACACCCACAACGAGGGAAGCAGTCATGGAAATTAATCGGTCGATAGCAATCGTCACCGGCGCCTCTTCCGGTATCGGCGCCGCCACAGCGCGCGCTTTGTCTGCTGCCGGGGCAAAAGTGGTGCTGCTCGCTCGACGCAAGGACCGAATCGAAAAGCTCGCCGACGAGCTGAAGGACGCGATCGCACTCCCTTGCGATGTGACCGACAGGGAGCAGGTGGACCACGCGGTTGAGGAAACGCTCAGGGTCCATGGTCGGATCGATATTTTGGTGAACAACGCGGGTCAGGCTCTGCAAGCCTCGATCGAGAATATCGATGTCGATGACTTTCGCGACATCTTCGAACTCAACGTTTTGGCACCGCTGGTCATGATGCAAAAGGTCATTCCGACCATGCGTAGGCAGCGCGCCGGAAGCATCGTCAATGTCAGCTCGGGTATCTGGTTCCGCCCGCTTCCAGAAAGCGGTGCCTATAGTGCGACGAAAGCAGCACTCAGCACACTGACCGGCGTGGCGCAGGTGGAACTTGCCGAAGCCAACATTGCTGTTTCTCTGATGTATCCCTTCATCACGAAGACCGAGCTGGTCGCATCGATCAAGGCGGGAAGGGAGTCGGCCGAGAGGATGGAGGCGCCGATCGACGCCGAACGGCAGCGTCCCGAGCAGGTCGCAGACAAGATCCTTGAATTGATCAAGTCCGGTGAGAAGCAGGGCGACCTGGTGCCGGTCAAATATGGCGGCACCTACCAAGGCTGACGTGCGGCAAGGACGAGGGGTTGCAACGCGGCCGACGACCAACACCACCGGCCCCTGTGGACTTGCAGCGGGGCCGGCCAAAGGGCCTCGGGCTAAAGAACTTGCCTCGCCAGGAGATTGGGGGCGCCAAGGCAAACCTTCTTTCGCAAAGCGAGCCGAACCGCCGTCTGTTCCGTCTCTTGCAAGCCAATATTCGCGCGTGCCGGGATGGCGGATGATCTCGAAGGACAGCACCTTTATCTAGACGCTTGCGTTCCCACCGCTCTCGAGGAGAGAAGACGAAAGGTCGATCGTGATCTTGGTGCCCCCGCCTTCCGCGGAGACGATGCGCAAGGTCGCTTCGTGCAGAGCGGCGATGCGCTGGGCGATCTTGAGACCGACGCCGAGCGAGCCGCTGCGCTTCACCTCTCCGATCTCCGTCTGCTCTCCCCTCGGCGCGCTGGGCATCCCAGGCCCATTGTCTCTGACGATGAGGCGCGCCGGAGCCTCCACCGCGATTTCGATGGCGGTGCCCACGGGCGTGTGTTTCACCGCATTCTCGACGAGGTTGCGCATCAGGGTCGAAATGAGGGTCGGAACAGCGCGAACCTCAGGATCCGTGCGCTTGTCGAGGCCGATCGAGCGCCCGCTGGCGAACACCAGCGGCGCGAGCTGCTCGACCGTCGCCTCCGCGAGGTTGCCAAGGCGAACATCGGCGAAGGAGCTCGGCTCCACGACATCAAGGCGGGCAAGGGCTGTCAGCTGTTCCAGCGTGTGGGTCAACTGCCCGAGATCCGCCTCGGCGGCACGCGCCCGTGGACCCTCGATCTGCTCGAGTTCGAGTTTGACGATGGCGAGCGGGGTGCGGATCTCGTGGGCGATGGAGGCCGAAAAGACCCGCTGCGACCGGATCAGGTCCGACACCCGGTCGAGCGCCTGGTTCACCGCGCCCGTCAGATGGGCAATTTCCCGCGGCATGCCTTCGGTTGGTAGCGGGTCGATGCGCTTCGTTGGATCGAGTGCGCGCGCGGCCTCGGCGGTGGCGGCGACCGGGCGCAGCGCCTCGCGGATCGACAGCAGCATGCCGCCAAAGACGAGCCCCAGAGTCACCAGGGTCGGGATCACCATGTGCTCGACGACTTCTCCGCCGAGCACTTCCAGAAGCAGATTGTTCGGATCGCCGAGGGAGAGGAATTCGATCCTCAGTGGTGGGTGACCGTTTAACTCGACGACCTGCCCCCCGACGACGTCGAGCGGTTTGCCCCAGTTAAGAGCACGTTGCCAGAACATGCCGCTGTCGACCTGAAGCGGAGGGAAGCGATCGCAGGCTTCGCCGCAGCTCGAATAGATCACTTGTTCGTCGGCCTGCCTGACTCGAAGAGCGTATCCAGGGCCGCCCTTATGCCAAGGTTGATGAAGGTCGTAACGATTGATCAATGAGGCGCCGGGAAAATGGACCGGGTCATCCCAGTAATTCTGAGCGACGATCTCAGTTTCCTGCGCGATGAGCAGGCTTCCCAGCTCTCCATCCTTGAACCAGTACTCGGCAAAGACAAGCGCGGTCTGCAGCGTTGCCGCTAAGCCTGCGAAAGCGAGGATGCGCCAACCGATAAGACTGAAGAGAGAACGATGGCTGTTCATTACCCGACGGTTCGCAGCAGATAGCCCACACCGCGCACCGTCTCGATGACGGCACCCGCGGCACCCAGGTCGATCTTCTTGCGCAGCCGGGAGACGGCGAGCTCCAGGGCATTGGCGCTCATCATGTCACCGTATTCAGAAAGCGCATGTTCGAGCTTGCGCTTGGGCACCACGCGATCCGCGTCCCGCATCAGGAGCTCGATCAATTGACGTTCCCGCGGCGGCAACGCCAGGACTTCGCCATTGCACGTCACGACGGATGTGGCGGGATCGTAGGACAGGCGCCCCACCGAGAGCACCGGCAGCGCGCCGGAAGCACTCCTGCGGGCGATGGCACGGCAGCGGGCGAGGAATTCACGGTGGTGGAACGGCTTGGTGAGGTAGTCGTCGGCCCCGGCATCGAGACCGGCGATCCGCGAATCCACGCCATCGGCGGCCGTGATGATCAGGACGGGGATCGTGTCGCCGCGCTGGCGCAATTCCCTGAGGAGATCCAGCCCGCTTCCGTCGGGCAGGCTGAGATCGAGGATCAGGATGTTGTGCTCGCTGCTCGCCAGGGCGAGCCGGGCATCCGCGAGGGTTGAGACACCATCAATCCGCCAGCCGGCACCGTGGACGGTCTCCGTCAGCAATTGCAGAAGCCTCGGACTGTCCTCAACGAGCAGCAGCCGCATCAGTCCTCCGCGCGCTTGTCTCCCGTGATCATCGCCAGGACAAGGTTTTCCCCGTGCCTGTGACCCTCGACCAGGGCAGCGAGCGCATGAACGAGCGCCAGATAGAGGATCGAGTTGGCGAGAATCTCATGTGCCTCCTTGACCCATCTGACGCCCCAGAAAGCATCGAGCGTCATCATATACCCTGTCGCGCCGGTCGCGGCCAGGACCAGCATCAATATCAGCATCATGATGGCGCCGAGGGGATTGTGCCCGAGGAACCTTGGTTCCTCGCCATGGCGGAGGGCATGGATATACCGCGCCAGCCGCCGAGGTGTCGGAATGAAATCAGAAAAGCGCGCGTAGCGGCTGCCGACGAACCCCCAGACGAGGCGAAAGGCGAGGCTGCCGAGAATGACATAGCCGACGGCGCGATGCGCCGTCTTGCCCTCTTCGAGAACGAAGAGATTGAGGCAGACGCCGGCGACCACTGTCCAGTGGAACAGCCGCACCGCCGGGTCCCAGACGCGCACCGTCTCGCCGGCGTGGGCGAACCTATTGGCTCGCCCGATGTTTCCGATCCGCGTCACCGCTCTCAATCCTGTTCCTCGGACGGATAGATCGTGGCCGTCGCCGGATCGACATAGATTTCGGCGCGCTTGCCGTCCTTGTCGAAAGCGTAGATTTCGATGCAGCTGCCAAGGCGCTCCATGCTGCGGATGTTCTTGTAGCCGGCTGCTTCGACCTTCGCCTTGAGGGCGTCCTGGCTCATCCACTGGGCTTCAGGCACGGTGGTGCAGTCCTTCTTCTCTTCCTCGGCCTGGGCGAGCGCCGGCAGAAGCATGACAAGGAGGAGGGAGGCCGAAAGCGCGATCTTCATGAGGATCTCCTTTTCTGAGAGGATGGGAGTTCAGACCGGATCGATCTACGGCTTTTCATCTGTCCATCAGCCGTCGTGGGGGAGAAAAGCGGAACCGTCTATCAGGCAAGATGAAACAGGTGCTGGACTGGTCGGGCCCGCTCTGTGAAGCGTGGCTAAGTCCTCAGGCCACCTTGACCAGCGGAATGACCGGAGCCGGCGTCGAGGTCAGACGCGCGCGCATCTCGATCAGCATGGAGACGAGGAGATCGCGGTCTTCCTGAGCAATGCCATCCATCATCATCTCGTGAGTCGCCGAGATGATGGGTCGAACCTCCTCGAAGACCTGATCAGCCTTGGCGGTCACGCTCACCAGCTTGGCCCGCCGATCTCTCGGATCGGTCTGGCGCGTGACCAGGCCGTAGGCTTCGAGCCTGTCGATGTAGGCGGAGACCGTCATCGGTTCGATGCCCATGCGCTCTGCAAGGACAGCCTGCCGCACACCTTCATAGCGAGCGATATGAACCAGCGTCCGGATTTCGCCTGGGGTCAGGCTGAGGCCGCGCGAGATGACGCTCTTGTCGAGCGCCGCGCGGTACATCCGGGTCACGTCGGTCAGAAGAAAGCCGAAGATGGTCTCGAGGTCGTTGTGCAGCATGGTTCCTCTCCTGGATCTGTCGTTGGTCGTCGCCTACGTCCAAAGGGGTACCAGCGCGAAGCTGTCGATCAGCTGTCCGAGAGTGAGCCATATCATGGGGCCTGAATGTAAAACGGCGTGACCGGATGGATGTCGTCAACAAACAGTCCGCTGTTCTGCCCAAAACAGAAGAAAATTCTACTGGTTCGAGGCCAGGTGAAACTTGTCGTTATGAAGGAATGATTTGGCAGCCGGAGTAGGTCGGGCGGACGCCCGGGCGCGGCGGAACAAGGCTCGCACTTTCTGTCTGATCCTGTGCCGGATGCCGTTCCTCGATTTCCCGCGGATTTCCAGTGGATGGCGCGGTGGAGACTCCAACGGTGGGGCGATCAGCCCTAGATTGTCGACGGGACGGCGATTTGCTCGCCACCGAGGGAGGGAACCATGTTGATCGGCATCGACGCGAGAATGACGCCTGACCTGATCTATTGTCTGGCGGCGATGGGGCATGGCGACGAGATCGCCGTGGTTGACGCGAATTTTCCGGCGCATTCGACCGCGGCCCACACGGCATTCGGAGAAACAATCCAGCTCGCCGGTCTTTCGGCTGCCGAGGCGGTTTCGCTGATCTCCGGCCTGATGCCGCTCGACGCCTTCGTCGATCACTGTGCCGTCAGGATGGAGGTTGACGGGAAGGCGGATGAGATGAACGAGGTCCATAAGGACGTGTTCACCGTTCTGGAAGCCGCCAAGCCGGCCGAAGCGGGGTTGGGCTCCATCGAGCGCCAGGACTTCTACAGCCGCGCCAACCGCTGCTTCGCCATCGTCCAGACGGGCGAGCGCCGAGCCTATGGCTGCTTCATCCTGCGCAAGGGCGTCGTCTTCTAGACGGCGGGAACCGCCGCCGCACCCGCTCTATTGGAATGCCTGACGGCGGGAACGACCTCCGCGCGCAATCATCCGGCCTTGCAATTTGGCCGATGCGATTGACATGATGGATGAACGCAACGAGAGCCGAAATGCCGAGTTTTTCGTCCCCTCAGCCTGATCCCTCTGTGCTTGGTGGCGTCGCCAAGGCGCCCTTTGCCATCGCGCCGCTGCCGGGGCGGCTGTTTGCCGAAAGAGCCGCGCGGTTTGTCGCGTTGGCGCAGGGCAATCCGCTCGGTCCCTATCTCCGCTTCCTCGGCGATCTTTCGCATCTGCAGGACCGGATCGTCGCCGGAACGGAAGCCCCGGCACCGCTCGCCGAGGAACAGGTCGCGCGCGCCCGTGCCGGGGAAATGCCACCGCTCGACAGCGATAGCATCAAGTTGGCCATGCTCCGGCTCTTCGAGCCGTTTCGTGATGGTGCTGCGGCGCTCGCCATGCCCGCGCCCGCATCCGCCGCCCTTGCCGAGGTGTCGGCGGCCTCGCCCGAGGCTCTTGGAGCGATGGCCGACGCTATCATGGCGGCGGCTGTGCCTCCGGAGCGGCTGGCCCAGCATCTCTTCGTCGCAGCCGCCCTTGAGATCGGGGCTTGCCGGCTCGCGGCGAGCCTCGATGGCGCTCGCCTCGTCCCTGTCGGCGTCGGTGTCTGCCCGGCTTGCGGTGGGCGGCCTTTGGCCTCCCTGGTGGTCGGCTTCCAGGGCGCGGAAGGCGCGCGCTATGCCGTCTGCTCCCTCTGCTCGACGCGCTGGAACGAAGTTCGGGTGAAATGCCTGGCCTGTGGCTCGACAAAGGGCATCAGCTACCACGCGGCGACCGCCGGGGAGACCACCGATGAAGCCGAGGCGACGGTCAAGGCGGAGGCGTGCAGCACCTGCGGGAGCTGGCTCAAGATCCTCTATCAGAACAAGAATCCCTCGCTCGACGTGGTCGCCGACGATGTCGCGAGCCTGGGCCTCGATATGCTGATGCGCGAGACAGACTATCGCCGCGCAGGCTTCGCGCCCTTTCTTCTCGGCTACTGAACCCATGGATTCCTCCAGCGCCTATCGCGCCTTGCCGTCGGTCGACGCAGTCCTGAACGACCCTGGCGTTGCGGCAATTCTGGATCGCCATGGACGCGAGCGCGTGACGGCGGTCGCGCGGCAAGCTCTTGCTGAGGTGCGCTCCGCCATCGGCGCCGGCGAACCGGCACCCGACCGGGCTGCGCTCGTCGCCCAGATCGGATCACGGCTGGAGGCCGAGCACAGCACGAACCTTCGCCCGCTCTTCAACCTGACAGGAACCGTCCTGCACACCAATCTCGGCCGCGCGCTTTTGGCCGAGGAGGCGGTGGAGGCGGCGGTCGCGGCAATGCGCTCGGCGCTTGCCCTCGAATTCGACCTGTCGAGCGGGCGGCGCGGCGAGCGCGACAGCCACCTGCGCGGCTTGCTCTGCGAACTGACCGGCGCCGAGGATGCGACCCTCGTCAACAACAACGCCGCCGCCGTTCTGATCGCTCTCAACACGCTCGGCGAGGGCCGGGAGGCGATTGTCTCGCGCGGTGAACTGATCGAGATCGGCGGCGCCTTTCGCATGCCCGACATCATGGCGCGGGCCGGCGTCCGGCTTGTCGAGGTCGGCACCACCAACCGAACCCACCCGAAGGACTATCGCGGCGCGATCCGGCCCGAGACGGCGCTGATCCTGAAAGTGCATACCTCGAACTACCGCATCGAGGGCTTTACCGCCGAGGTGGCGGGGAAGGATCTGGCGGCGATCGCGCGAGAGGCGGGGGTGCCTCTTCTCAACGATCTCGGTTCGGGCACGCTGGCGGATCTGTCGCGCTATGGCCTTGCGAAGGAGCCGACGGTGCGCGAGGTGGTGGCGGAGGGCGCTGATCTCGTGACCTTCTCCGGCGACAAGCTTCTGGGCGGCCCGCAGGCCGGCTTCATCGTCGGGCGGCGCGATCTGATTGCGGCGATCAACAGGAACCCGATGAAGCGGGCGCTGCGGGTGGACAAGCTGCGCATCGCGGCGATGGATGCGACGTTGAGGCTCTATCTCAACCCTGAACGGCTTGCCGAACGCCTGCCCACCCTGCGACTGCTGGCTCGGCCGCTTGCCTCTGTCGAAGCGGCGGCGGCGCGTCTGCTGCTCCCTGTCGCGGCGCTCATGAAGGGGCGTGGCGTTTCCGTCGAACTTTGCCGTTGCGCGAGTCAGATCGGCTCCGGCGCGCTGCCGACCGAGACGATCCCCAGCGCCGGGCTTCGCCTCGCCGTCGCGGGCGGGAAGGAACTGGAGGAACTGGCAGGCGCCCTGCGCGAGCTGCCAAGACCCATCCTCGGACATATCCGCGAAGGGGCGCTGATCCTCGACCTTCGCTGTCTTGAGGACGAAGCGGCATTTTTGGAGAGCCTTTCGGCCCTTCCTCCGCTTGATCCTTCACCCGAGGCGGCCGCGTGATCGTCGGCACGGCGGGCCACATCGACCATGGCAAGACCGCGCTGGTCAAGGCGCTGACGGGCGTCGACGCCGATCGGCTGAAGGAGGAGAAGGCGCGCGGCATCACCATCGAGCTGGGCTTCGCCTATGCCGAGATCGGCGGGGGAACGATCGGCTTCATCGACGTGCCGGGGCATGAGCGGTTCATCCACACCATGGCGGCGGGCGCGTCGGGCGTCGATTTCGCCCTGCTCGTCGTCGCCGTGGATGACGGCGTCATGCCGCAAACGCGCGAGCATCTGGCCATTCTCGATCTCTTCGGCGTCGAGCGTGGCATCGTCGCGTTGACCAAGGCCGATCTCGCCGATGCCGGGCGAAGGCAGGCCGTCACCCATGACGTTCGAGCGCTGCTTTCGGAAAGCCGGCTAAGGAATGCACCTATCCTGCCGGTTTCGGCCCTCACCGGCGAGGGCATCGACGAGCTGAAGGACGCTCTTGCCAGGGCGGCAGAGGAGACCGAGGCGCGCCGCGCCGACGGCCGCTTCCGCCTCGCGGTCGATCGCTGCTTCACGCTCGCCGGCGCGGGAACCGTGGTGACGGGCACGGTGCTGTCGGGAAAAGTGGCTGGGGGCGAGCGCGTGACGGTCAGCCCGAGGGGCCTTGCCGCAAGGGTGCGCTCGATCCATGCCCAGAACCGACCCGCGCAAGAAGGCCGGGCGGGGGATCGCTGCGCGCTGAATCTGGCCGGCGAAGGGGTGTCGAAGGAGGCGATCGCGCGCGGCGACATGGTGCTCGATCCGGTGCTGCACGCCCCGACCGCCCGCCTCGACGCCGAACTGACCGTGCTCGCCAGCGAGCGCAAGCCGATCGGGCCGTGGTTTCCCGCCCATCTTCACCACGCGAGCGCCGAGGTCGGAGCGCGGATCGTTCCCCTTGCCGATATCGTAGCGCCGGGCGAGACGGCGCTTGTTCAGATCGTTCTGGATCGGCCGATCGCCGCCGCCGCTCTCGACCGCTTCATTCTGCGCGACGCCTCGGCTCAGCGCACCATCGGCGGCGGCCGCTTCCTCGATCTTCGCGCTCCCGCCCGCAAGCGCCGCTCGCAGGAGCGTCTGGCGCAGCTCTCCGCCATGGCCGAAGCCGATCCGACGCAGGCGCTTCGCCGGCTTGTCGGCGCACCACCGGGGATCGTCGATCTCGCCGTCTTTGCGCGGGATCGTGCGCTCGGGCCATCGCGCATGAACGCGCTTGCGCAAGACGCGGGCGCAGCGGTGGTCGACACGGGCAATGGCATCTTCGCCATGGAGCGGTCGGAGTTGGCGTTGTTTTCCCGGCGCCTTCTGGCGACGGTCGGCGAATTTCACGCCGACAATCCGGAGCTTCAGGGCATTGGCCGGGAGCGCCTTCGCTTGGCGATCGCGCCCCGAATGCCGTTTCCGCTGTTCTCGGCGCTGCTTCAGGCGGAGGCGAGGGCGGGCAAGATCCTTCTCGCGGGCTCGTTCGTCGCCCTGGCGGGCCACGAGGCGCGGCTGTCACCTGAGGATGAGGCGCTCTATCGGCGCATCGTGCCGCTGCTGTCTGGTGAGGCGCGCTTTCGCCCGCCCCGGACACGCGATATCGCCGGTGAATTCGGCATGGACG
The DNA here is from genome assembly GCF_900167365.1 of Consotaella salsifontis. Classification (GTDB taxonomy): domain Bacteria; phylum Pseudomonadota; class Alphaproteobacteria; order Rhizobiales; family Rhizobiaceae; genus Consotaella; species Consotaella salsifontis. Next base: position 13,441 of record NZ_FUXL01000012.1, read on the forward strand.
AGGAGCGGGTTCGGCTTGTCCTCAGGTTGGCCGCGCGTGCCGGCCGGATCGACGAGATCGCCCACGACCACTTCTTCCTGCGCGAGGTCACGGCGGAGATGGTGGCGCAGGCACAGGCGGCGTCAGAGGCTTCCGAGGATGGCTGGTTCTCCGCCGCTGCGTTTCGCGACCGTGTCCAGAACGGGCGCAAGGTAGCGATCCAGATCCTCGACTTCTTCGACCGCCATGGCGTAACCTTGCGGCGCGGCGACCTCCGCCGCATGAACCCGCACCGCCTCGACCTCTTCTCTGATTAGGAGAGGAGTAGAAGCGGCCGTGCGACGGAAGAGAATCGTCCCCGGTGGGGCGTCCGGACTTCAAATCCGGGTGGGGCAGCGAGACTGTCCTGGGTGGGTTCGACTCCCATTCTCTTCCGCCATACACCCAGGCGAAAGAGGGTCGCGCCAAGCGACCGCAGCGTCCGGTCGTAAGTCGCGAAATGGGATTGAGCCTCAGCAGGCCGAGGCGGCGGGCGTCGGCTCCGGCCGTCCCGCCAGATCCAGGCCGCGCACGGTCGGCGGCTGCCACGTGCGCGAGCTCGGCACGGCGCCCGCGGTATTGGTGCCGATCTGCGAGCCACCCGTGCCGCCGGTCCAACCGGTGGAGCCCGCATTGCCCGGCGCCGTAGCATCGCCCGGCTGGGGCTGCGTTGCCGGCTCCGCCTGACTGCTCGCGTTGCAGGCCGCCTTGTTCTCCAGCGTCTGGCCGGAAGGGGCGGCGCTCCCTTGCGCCTGCGGGCTTTCCGCACTCGCGAGGCTGCTGAGGGAAAGGCTTGCGGCAAAAGCGAGAGCGGTGGCGAGGGCTATGCGCATGGATGGCCTCCCGGCAATGGATTTAGTGGCAACGGCTGAGAGGGCGGCGGGGTTCCGCGCCTCTGCTATGTGAGCGCTGCCCGAAACCCCGCAAAGGCTCGGAGGACCCTTTCAGGAGACGATGATCTTGGCCGGTCCCTCGCGCGCGGTGCCGATGATCGCGGCAAGCGGGTAGCCCTCGGCTCGGATTTCCTCGACCAGGGATTCGGCGCGGTCGGGTGCGACGGCGACGAGAAGCCCGCCGGACGTCTGCGGATCGGTGATAAGCTTCCGCCGCCACTCGGGCAGGTCCCGCGGCAGTTCGACATCGTGCCCGTAGCTCGCCCAGTTGCGGCCCGAGGCGCCGGTGGCAAAACCTGCTTCGGCGAGTTCGGCCGCCTTCGACAGCAGCGGCAGGGCGGAGAGGTTGAGATCGAAGGTGAGCCCCGAGGCGCGGGCCATCTCCAGACCATGGCCGAGAACGCCGAAGCCGGTGACGTCGGTGAGGGCATGGACGTCCGCCCGCGCGGCGAGCTTCGGCCCGATGCGGTTGAGCAGAGTCGTCGAGGCGATCATCTCGTGATAGGCGTCCTCGGGCAGCGCGCCCTTCTTGATCGCCGCGGAATAGATGCCGATGCCGAGCCCCTTGGTCAGGATCAAGGCGTCACCGGACTTGGCGGCGGCATTGCGCCGCACCTCGCTCGGATGGCAGAGCCCGATCACGGCGAGGCCGTAGATCGGCTCCGGCGCATCGATGGAGTGACCGCCCGCCACTGGAATGCCCGCCTCGGCGCAGATCGACGCTCCCCCTTCGAGGATTTGGCGGATCATCTCCACCGGGAGCTTGTCGATGGGCATTCCGAGGATGGCGAGCGCCATGATCGGCCGCCCGCCCATGGCATAGACGTCCGAAATCGCGTTGGTGGCGGCGATCCGGCCGAAGTCGCGCGGATCGTCCACCATCGGCATGAAGAAATCGGTCGTGGCGATGACGCAGGTCTTGTCGTCCACCTGCCAGACGGCGGCGTCGTCCGCCGTTTCCGCACCGACGAGGAGTTGGGCGAAGGGAGGCGAGAGAGAGGCATCCGAAAGGAGCTGTTGCAGAACGGACGGCGCGAGCTTGCACCCGCATCCGCCGCCGTGGGAGAGCTGTGACAGGCGAAGAGGCTGATCCATGGTAGCTCCTGTTCCTTCCTGGAGAGGATTGCCGGATAGGTAATGTGCTGGACGATTGCTCCACTGGAGATTTAGAGCGCTATTCTATGCACCCAAGACACTCGCGATCGGCGGCGATGATGGCCGGCGGCGCGGCTTTATCCTTTGGCTTCGGCGATCGAGTGGCGGATTTCGCGCTCCACGCTCTGAAGGCGGATGAAGGCCTCGTACTTTGCCGCGTGAAGCGCCGCGATGCGTCCTTCGTGCGGCGCAATCTCCTCGCGAATGCGGCACATCCTCGCGGCGGCGGCCGAAATATCCTCGAAGGCGCCGGAAGCAACGGCGCCAAGGATCGCGCTGCCCAGGAGAACCGCCTCCTGCGTTTCGGGCAAAGCGACGCGATGGCCGGTGGCGTCGGCGAGAATGCGGCGCAGAAGCACCCCTTGCGCAGCTCCGCCGGCGACCACCAGCGTTCTGAACTCGATGCCCTTCTCGCGATTGGCCTCGATGATCTGCCGCGTGCCATAGCAGAGGCCGCAGAGCGCTGCGACAAAGAGCCGGGTCAGGCTGTCGAGGCCGTTGGCAAGCGTCAGACCGGAGATGACGGCAGTCGCCTCGGGATCGGCATGGGGCGATCGATTGCCAAGGAAATCCGGGACAATGTGGATATCAGCCCCCAGAAACGCCGCTTCCTCCACCGAGCCCGCCATCTGGATTGCCCGGCGCTCCAGGAAGGAGAGGAGGGAGAGGCCTGCCACGCGGGCCTTTTCCGTCGCTTCGGCGGTGGCCGGATGCATCGCGACCAGCTGATCGAGAGCCGCGCCAAAGGCGGATTGCCCGCCTTCGAGCAGCCAGTATCCGGGCACCATGGCGCTGTAATAGGGGCCCCAAACGCCGTCGACGAAGGCGGCTTCGCGCGTCAGCGACATGGTGCAGGAGGAGGTGCCCATGATGAAGGCGAGTTGGCTCCTGGGGTCGGATACCACGCCCCTGGGCGAAATGCCGCCAAGCGTGCCGACGCCACCGGCATGAGCGTCGATGAGCGAGGCGCCGACGGGCGTGCCGGGCAGAAGGCCGAGTTCGTCCGCCGCTTGCTTGGTCAGGCCCGCGCCAAGAGGCGTTGCGATGTCCACCACCTCGGCGCCGATGCGTGAGAAATCCTCCTCGACGAATTCGCCGAGCCCCACGGTGCGGAAATAGTCCGGGTCCCATCGACGCTCATGGGCGAGATAGGTCCATTTGCAGGTGAGGGTGCAGACCGAGCGCGCGGTGGAGCCGGTGGCGCGCCACGACAGATAGTCGGCGAGATCGAAGAAGTGCGCCGCGCGCGCGAAGGTATCCGGCTGGTTCTTCTTCAGCCAAAGCAGCTTCGGCGTTTCCATCTCCGGCGAAATCGCGCCGCCGACATAACGCAGCACCGGGTGGCGGGTCGCGTTGATCGTCGCGGTTTCGGCAAGAGCCCGATGGTCCATCCAGACGATGATGTTGCGGTCGGGATCGCCGGATGGCCCGACGGGGAGCGGCGCGCCGTCCCTGTCCACCACGACCAGGGAGCAGGTGGCGTCGAAGCCGATACCCTTGACCGCTTCGGGGCCGATGCGGGCAGTGTCCAGCGCCTCCGCCACAGCCGCGCGGATCGCCTGCCAGATATCGGCGGACGATTGTTCGACGATATTGCCGTCCTCGCGCCATATGCGGATCGGCCTTCGCGCCACCGCCAGCAGGTTCCCCCTCGGATCGAACAGCCCGACGCGCGCGCTGCCCGTCCCGACATCAATGCCGATGAAGACGCTGTCCATGACGCTTCCGACCCTCCCCGGAAGCGCACTAGACCATTTTCTGCCGGGAGGGAAACTCTCTCCTCGCCGCAGTCTCCTTCACAGCCGTGTGACATCGAGGCAAGTTGGCCGCTCCCCCCGATGTCCGTCTTTGCGTTCGCGCCTTCCTCCGGCGGCACACCTCCGAGCGGTTGCGCGAGGGGACTCAGGTTCTGCCGAGATATGCGTCGAGCATGGCCCGAACGCCCTTTTCGGAAAGGCCCTTCAGGGCCGCTGAGAAACGCTCGACCATGTGCGGGTTCTTGCCGAGCTCGCCATAGACGTTGCCGAGCGCCAGGAACGCCGCCGGGTCGCTTTGCGCCGCCTTGGCCGCCGCGCGAATCTCCTCGATGTTCGGATCGTTGTATTCGAGCTCCTTGCCGCCTTCGCTCGGCCCCTGGAGGTAGCGGCACCACAGGGCCGAGACCAGCGCCAAGCCGTCGATGCTCTCGCCCTTCGCAAGGCGGTCGCGGATCGTCGGAACGATAAACTTCGGCTGGCGGTTCGAACCGTCCTGGGCAAGGCGCGGGATGGTGTCGCCGATCTTGGGATTGGAGAAACGGCGCTCGATGAGCTTGCGGTAGTCCTCGAGCGAGGTGTCGGGCACGGGCGGGACGATCGGGATGATCTCGTCCTTGGTCAGCTTTTCGAGGAATGCCCGGATCTGCTCATCCTCCATCGCCTCATGAACGAAATGGATGTCGAGCAGCGCCGCCGGATAGGCGATCGAGGCATGGCCGCCGTTGAGGATGCGGATCTTCATCATCTCGTAGGGCGCGACATCCTCGACGATGGTGACGCCTACCTCCTCGAAGGCCGGCCGGCCGTCGGTGAAATGATCCTCTAGAACCCATTGGCGGAATTCCTCGCAGAACACCGGCCAGGCATCCTCGACGCCGAAGGCCTCCTTGAGGCTGTCGATCTCGCGCTTGCCGGTGGCGGGCACGATGCGGTCCACCATGGAATTGGGGAAGGCGACATTCGCCTTGATCCAGTCGGCCAGCTCGGGGTCGGAAAGCCGGGCGAGGCCCGTCACCACCTGCTCGGTCACCTTGCCGTTGTGGGGGATGTTGTCGCAGCTCATCACCGTGAAGGGCACGAGCCCCTTGGCACGCCGGGCCTTGAGACCGGCGGCGATGAGGCCGAAGACGGTCTTCGGGTCGCCCGGATTGGCCGCGTCCGCCTGGATCGCGGGATGTCCCTCGTTGAAGGCGCCTGCCGAATCGATGAAGTAGCCGCCCTCGGTGATGGTCATCGAGACGATGTGGATCGAGGGATCGGCGAGCCTTTCTATGATCGACTTGCTGTCGCCCACCGGCAGGAAGCCGACGAGAGAGCCAATAACGCGGGCCGCCGTTCGGGCGTTGTCCTGCTCGACGACGGTGGTGAGAAAGTCCTGGGCGCCGAGCTTGTCGGCCATTGCCTTGTCCGACGGCAGCATTCCCGCGCCAAGCACCGCAAAGTCGCGGCTCTTGCCCGCCTGGAAGAGGTCGTCGAGATAGACCTCCTGGTGGGCTCGATGGAAGTTTCCGACCCCGAAATGAACGATGCCCGGCGACACGGCGCCTCGGTCATAGCCGGGGACCGCCGCCTTGCCGGCGATCTCGCCAAGGGTGGCGGACGAAAGCCGAATGCTCATTTCAAAGCACCTCCCGATGTCTCGTTAGCGTTGGGCCACAGGTTTCCGTTCGCCCGGCACCAGCCGGGCGTTGTTCGCGGTCCCAAGAATTTGCCGTCTCCGGCGTCAGCTCATCCCGTTGCCGCCGCCGACCTCGCTGGTTTGGGCGACGACGTGGCCGGGCTCGGCGCAACCTCTGCCAGTGCCGCGCGCAGCGCCCATGCCCGGCTCTCCATCCGGATGTTTCACCGGATGGCCTTGCCCTGGGCGTCGAAACGATGGAGCCGGTCCTCGTCCGGTGTCAGCCACACCGTGTCGCCATGGCGCAGGACGCTGTCGCCCGAGGTTCGGACGGTGATCATCTGGTCGGGAGCGACATGGACATGGACGAAGGTATCGGAGCCGAGATGCTCGGCGACGCCCGCCGTGCCCTTGATGAGGCCGCTCTCCTTCGAGATTTTGATGTGCTCCGGTCGCACACCGACCGTCGCCGCGCCGTGCTCCTTGGCGTAGGTCGGCCCAAGGAAATTCATCTTCGGGCTGCCGATAAAGCCGGCAACGAAGAGGTTGTCGGGCTTGTTGTAGAGCGTCAGCGGCGAGCCGACCTGCTCGATGTGGCCGCGATTGAGCACGACGATCTTGTCGGCCATGGTCATCGCCTCCACCTGATCGTGGGTGACGTAGATCATGGTCGTCTTGAGCTGGGCGTGGAGCTCGGACAGCTCCAGGCGCATGTTGACGCGCAGCGCCGCATCGAGGTTCGACAGCGGTTCGTCAAAGAGGAAGCCCTTGGGCTCGCGCACGATCGCGCGGCCGATGGCGACGCGCTGGCGCTGGCCGCCCGAAAGCTCGCGCGGCTTGCGGTGAAGGTAATCGGTGAGGTTCAGCGTCGCCGCTGCCGCCCGGACCTTCTTGTCGATGGCCTCCTTGGATTCACCGGCCATCCTGAGCGGAAAGCCGATATTGCCCGCCACCGACATATGCGGATAGAGGGCATAGGACTGGAACACCATGGCGAGGCCGCGCTTGGCCGGCGCCGTGCCCGTCACATCGGCGCCGTCGATATCGATGACGCCCGCCGATACATCCTCCAGGCCCGCGATCAGGCGAAGAAGAGTCGACTTGCCGCAGCCCGAAGGCCCGACGAAGACCACGAACTCCCCGTCCTCGATCGACAGGTCGATGCCGGGAATGACGGTGACGTCGCCGAAGCGTTTGGTCACGTTCTTGAGGGTGATGGCGCTCATCGGGAGACCCCATTGTGACTCTTGATCATTTGACCGCTCCGAAGGTGAGACCGCGCACCAGCTGCTTCTGGCTGAACCAGCCGAGGATCAGGATCGGCGCGATCGCCATGGTGGAGGCGGCGGACAGCTTAGCGTAGAACAAGCCCTCCGGGCTCGAATAGGATGCGATGAAGGCCGTGAGCGGCGCCGCGTTGGCCGCCGTCAGGTTGAGGGTCCAGAATGCCTCGTTCCATGCCAGGATGACGTTGAGGAGCAGGGTCGAAGCGATGCCGGGAACGGCCATCGGCGTCAGGATGTAGATGATCTCCTCGCGCAGGCCCGCGCCATCCATGCGTGCCGCTTCCAGGATCTCTCCCGGAATCTCGCGGAAATAGGTGTAGAGCATCCACACGATGATCGGCAGGTTCATCAGCGTCAGGACGACGACGAGGCCGGTGCGGGTGTCGAGCAATCCCGCGTCGCGGAAGAGCAGGTAGATCGGGATGAGCACGCCCACCGGCGGCAGCATCTTGGTCGACAGCATCCACATCAACACGTCCTTCGTCCGCTTGCCCGGCACGAAGGCCATGGACCAGGCGGCGGGGATCGCGATGATGAGACCGAGGACGGTGGAGCCGAGCGATATCACCACCGAATTCCAGAAGTGTAGGAAGTAGTTCGAGCGCTCCTGGACTGTCGTGTAGTTTTCCAGTGTCCAGTCGAAGAACAGGAAGGACGGCGGCGAGGCGATGGCCTCACCCTCGGTCTTGAAGCTCGTCAGGATGGTCCACAGGATCGGGAAGAAGATCGCGATTCCGATGACCCATGCGATGACGGTGAAGGTGATCTTGCGGCGGGTTGAAACGGCGCGGGCCATGTCAGATCGAGCCTCCCATGCGCCGGAAAATTCCGGCAATCGTTAGAGGAATGGCCAGGCGCGTGGCGGCCCTGGTGAGCGGGCCGTCACGCATCGAGGTTCTTTCCGATCATGCGCATCAGGAAGATGGCGACAATGTTGGCGAGGATGATGGCGACCACACCGCCGGCCGATCCGCCGCCGACATCGAACTGGAGCAGCGACTGCACGTAGACGAGATAGGTCAGGTTCGTCGTCGCGGTGCCCGGTCCGCCATTCGTTGTCACCAGGATTTCGGCAAAGGTCGACAGGAGGAAGATGGTCTGGATGAGGATGACCACCGTGATCGCGCGGGAAAGATGCGGCAGCACGATGTAGAAGAAGCGTGAGATGAAGCTCGCGCCATCCATCTCCGCCGCCTCGAGCTGCTCGCTGTCCAGCGATTGAAGAGCGGTCAGAAGGATCAGGGTGGCAAAGGGGAGCCATTCCCAGGCGACGATCATAATGATCGACAGCATGGGCGCCTGCGCCAGGAAGTCGAAGGGTGGCAACCCGAAGACCTTCGCGAGGTAGGCGAAGAGCCCGTTCACCGGGTTCATGAACATGTTCTTCCACACCAACGCCGAAACGGTCGGCATGACGAAGAACGGCGCGATCACGAGGATGCGGACAGCACCTTGACCCCAGAATTGCTGGTCGAGCAGCAGCGCCAACAGGATGCCGCCGACCACGGTGATGATGAGCACGCCGCCCACCAGCTCGAGCGTCTTCCAGACCGCCGAGAAGAACGCGGGATCGGTGAGGAAGAACTTGTAGTTGAGAAATCCCGCCCACTCCTCCATGCCGGGCATGAGCAGGTTGTAGCGCAGGAAAGAGAAATAGAGCGTCAGGGCGAGAGGCACGATCATCCATGCCAGCAGCAGAAGGACCGCTGGAGAGATCATCAGCCGGGCCGTGGCGCGCGAATGTTCAGTCGCCATCGCACCAGTCCTTGAAGCGGATCGCGCGGCAGCCGCCATCGAGGCGGGCTGGAACGCGAAGCGGCCGAAGCCATCGGCGGGAGGGGGCGCGTGAAACGGTGATGGTTTCGCGCGCCCCGTCTTTGTCAGGCGTTGCCCTTACTTGGGATAGCCCGCCTTTTGCATCTCACGATTGGTGAGCTGCTGCGCGTTCTGAAGCGCCTGGTCGGCCGAGGTTTGGCCGGCGAGAGCCGCCGAGAACTGTTGGCCGACGGCCGTGCCGATGCCCTGGAATTCGGGGATCGCTACCCACTGCGAGCCGATGTAGGGCACTTCCTGCGATGTCGGATGAGCCAGGTCGACGCCATTGATCGCCTTGATCGTCTTTTCGGCGAAGGGAGCGGCAGCCTTGTAGTCCGCATTATCGTAAAGCGATGTGCGGGTTCCCGGAGGTGCGGCGCGCCATCCTTCCTTTTCGGCGACGAGCTTGGTGTAGTCCTTGGACGTCGCCCACGCGACGAACTTCTTTGCGGCATCTACCTTGTTCGAACCCGCCGGAATGGCGAGGTTCCACGACCACAGCCATTCGCCCCGGCCTTCCTTTCCAGCCTTGTTGGGGAACTGGGCGTATCCGACTTTGTCCGCGACCGTCGATTCCTTCGGGTCCGTCACGAAGGAAGCGGCCACCGTAGCGTCGATCCACATGCCGCACTTGCCCTGCTGGAAGAGCGACAGGTTCTCGTTGAACCCGTTGGAGGACGCGCCCGGAGGCCCGTACTTGTTCATCATGTCGAGGTACTTGGTGAGGGTTTCTTTCCACTCGGGGCTGTCGAACTGGGGCTTCCAGTCCATGTCGAACCATCGCGCATCCATCGAATGAGCCATGGCGGTAAGAAACGCCATATTCTCGCCCCAACCCGCCTTGCCGCGCAGGCAGATGCCATACACCTCATTGTCCTTGTCGGTCATCTTGGCCGCGGCTTCCTCGATCTGGCCCCAGTTAGGGGTGTCGGGGATAGTCACTCCGGCCTTCTCGGCCAGATCGGTGCGGTACATCACCATGGCTGATTCGCCGTAGAACGGTGCGGCATAGAGCTTGCCGTCCACCGACAGGCCATTGGCGATGGCGGGCAGAAGATCGCCGGCGTCGTAGCCCTCGGGCATGCCTTCCAGCGGGGCCAGCCAGCCCTGCTTGGCCCAGATCGGAACCTCGTAGTTGCCGATGGTGAGGACGTCGTACTGGCCACCCTTGGTGGCGATGTCGGTGGTGACGCGCTGGCGAAGAACGTTCTCTTCCAGCGTCACCCAGTCCAGCTTGATGTCGGGGTTATTCTTGGTGAAATCGTCCGTCAGCTTCTGCATCCGGATCATATCGCCATTGTTGACAGTGGCGATCGTCAAAGTCGTTTCAGCTTGGGCATATGTCCCAAGGGCCAGAAGCGAAACCGCTCCCAGCAGCAAAGTTCTGCTCATCCGTTGCCTCCCAAACCGTGAGCAATTACTCAATCTACGAGCAAATATTCAAACACCTGCGGCATGATGTCAATGGGCAATCTTGACCTCCTCGCCAATTCATTCCCGGACCTTAACACAACCCCGGGCTGAGTCCCATGGCTGCCAACGGGCCGACGATTTGCCTGCCATTGCGGCGTTTCCTCCAGTTGGCTGCCGGCTATTCCGCCAACAGCGCGGCGGCGGTCGCCTCGTCGGTGATGACGCCGTTGACGAGGCGCCCGACGATGGCCGCCCGGGTGCCGACGAGCTTGGCCGGCCCCATGGCCACCGCGATCACTTCGCCGCGATCCGTGGAGGGGATGGGCGCGCTGGCGACCCTTTGATTGTGCGGGCAGTCGATCAGGCGGCCGTCGCGGTTGAACGCCCAGCCGACGATCTCGCCCACGGCGCCTGTCTCCTCCAGCATCGCGACGTCGCCGCGCGAGATGAAGCCGTCGGCCAGGAGCGGCGCGGCGGGGCCGAGCTCGCCGATGCCGACGAAGGTCACGGAGGCTTCCTTGACCAGGGCGAGCGTGTTCTGCACCACCTTTTGCTCGTGAAGCAGCTCGCGCTCGGCCGGGCTCGACACCACCACCGGCAGCGGCATCGGGTAGTGCCGCGCCTCCTGCAGCGTGTCGGCCATAACGTAGACGACGTTGTAGACCGAGGCCGAGCCATCGGAGGAGAGGTTGCCGGTGAGCGAGACCACGCGGTGCTGCGGGCAGCTCATCTTCGGGAGGTTTTCGACGGCCGCCTTGAGGGTGCGGCCGGTGCCCACGGCGAGAACGAGCGGGTCGGATTGGACGAGGCGCCGCTCCATCTCGGCGGCGCAAGCCTCGGCGACGCCGAGAATGGTCGATGTCGAATTGGGGTCTGTCGGCACGACCTCCGCCAACGTCAGCCGAAAGCGCTTCTTCAGCTTCTCGGCGAGCTCCAGACAGGCGGCGATGGGATGGTCGAGACGCACCCGGATCAGCCCCGCGCTGACCGACAGCGAAACGAGACGCTGGGCCGTCTGGCGCGAGACGCCGAGCTTGGCGGCAATCTGGTCCTGGGTGTTGCCGGCGACATAGTAGAGCCATCCCGCCCGCGCCGCTTCATCGAGCCGGCCGGCCTCGCCGCGCGCCTTCGCCATCGTCTCCTCCCCCATCTTCTTGCGCCGTCGCCGGCGAGAGCCCCGCGAATGCTGGAGCGGCATGGTGCGCGGGTCTCTATCGTTCACGCCCTCACAATGCCGGACCTTCCCCCTCCACAAAGGAGCGGAAACGGCATCTGGCGCCGCGGGGCCGCTTCAGCGGCCCGCAGACTTGCCGCGACGCCTCTTCTCGCGCCTATGCCGGTTCCCGCATCGAATCCATTCCGGCCATAGCGACATCCCCCGGCTTCTCGTTGTACTCTTCTTCCATACCCCAAGGGACAGGGATCGTCATGTCCGAGCTTTCCTCCTCGCAGGCCGAGCGGATCATCCAGAAGCTCGCGCGCGTGCGCCGCGCGCCGCAGCCCATCGATGATCCCGACCTTGCCCCCCTCATGCCCGGCTATGGCTTTGCCACCCGTCTCACCGCCGGCATCACGCCGATCGAGCGCGGCAGCCCGCTCGATTTCGTCATCGAACGGCCAAAGGGAATGGCCGGCTGGATCATCAATCTGACGGTGCGCGGCCGGGGCCGCATCGGTCGCGAGGAGGGCTTCGACGCCGAAGCCGGCGATCTCCTCCTTTTCTCTCCGGGCATCGTCCACCACTATGGACGCCACCCCGACGCCGAAAACTGGTGGCACCGCTGGGTCTATTTCCAGCCGCGGGCCTTCTGGGCGAGCTGGCTGGCGTGGAAGACCCGCATCGACGGCGTCTATGTGCTGCGCCGACAGGACGACGATCTTTTCCGCGAGCAGGACCGGCTGTTCGCCGAGATCGCCAGTTGGCCCTCCAACACCGATCCTTTGTCGATGGAGTTGTCGATGAACCTTCTGGAGCGCCTGATTCTCCTGTGCGCAAAGCAGAACCAGACGCCGGGCCTTACCGAGCATTTCGACGAGCGTCTGCTGGCCGCCTGCCGCTTCATGATCGACAATCTTCACCGTCCCATGCCGGTGGAGGTGGTGGCGCGCGCGGTCTGCCTTTCGCCTTCGCGGCTGGCGCATCTCTTCTCCAGGAAGCTCGGTCTTTCGGTCATGCGTTGGTGGGAGGAACAGCGCATCCAGAAGGCCAGCCAGCTGCTCCAGATCACCAACATGTCGGTCAAGCAGATATCGGCCCAGGTGGGCTATGACGATCCGCTGTATTTCGCCCGCGTCTTCCGAAAGCATCAGCGCCTCAGTCCGAAGGCATTCCGCGAGCGGCACGGCGCTCTTTGACGGAAGCAATGTTCGTCGGCGTTGGAGATTGTCGGAGGAGAGCGGCGGTCGGCGATACCACTTTCGCCCCCGATGCTTTATGAGCGAAGGAAGGCTGGGCGGCGCGAGCGGGCCGCCGGCGCATATCGAGAGTATCGAGGAGCCGTCCCTTGCCATCGCTCCAGGCCACCTTGCGCCATCAGGCCATCCTCACCGTCATCGGCGAGCGCGGACAGGCCAGCGTCAACGACCTCTCCGATCGGCTGGGCGTTTCCGCCGTGACGATACGCCAGGATCTGCGCGATCTGGAGGCGGAGCGGCGGCTGCTGCGCACCCGGGGCGGAGCGCTTGCGCTGGTCGACCCCGGCAAGGAAATGCCGCTCGAGGTTTCGAGCAAGACCCACACGGCCGAGAAACGCGCCATCGCGGCCGCCGCCGCCGCCCACATCCGCGATGGCCAGACGATCATCATCGACGTCGGCTCCACGACGTCCGCTCTTGCCGAGCTTCTGCCGGGCAAGCGCAAGAATCTCACGGTGATTACCAACGGCCTGACGATCGCGCTTCTGCTGGAGCGCCATCCCGAGATCACCGTCGTGGTGACGGGCGGCACGTTGCGCGCGCTGCAACACGCCCTGGTCGCCCCGCTCGGAAATGTGCTGCTCCAGCACGTCAATGCCGACATCGCCTTCATCGGCTGCAACGGCATCGACGTTCGGCGCGGCATCACCAACTCCAACATCGCCGAGGCCGAGATCAAGCAGGCCATGTTGGCCGCCGCCCGGCGCACGGTCGTGCTCGCCGACCACTCCAAGATCGGCGTCGTCTCCACCGCCTTTGTCGCAAACCCTGCCTCCGTTGATCGTGTGATCACCGACGAGGCGGCCGATTCGAAAACCGTGGCGCGCCTGCGCGAGACGGGGCTCGCGATCGAGCTGGTGAAACGGGCAATGGTGGACGCCGTGGCGGACTGACGCGGCTCCCGCTTCGTCGACGGGCCTTTCCGTCTTGTGACAGAACTGCGCGCTGCCGTCTCGGCGCTAATTGGCGCTTCCGCTGACGGCGTCGTCGCTTTCGAAAATCTTCCTTTTCCTTCTTTTTCTTGTGAAGTGGCGCAATTGGGCCTATGATCGCGGCCATTCGGGGAGCGATGGCGATGAGTGAATCTGTGTTGGTATGCGGGGGAGCCGGCTATATCGGCTCGCATATGACCCGGCTTTTGGCGGAGGAAGGCTTCGATGTGACCGTTTTCGATAATTTATCGAGCGGTCATCGCGAAGCGGTGCGCGGTGCGCGCCTCGTCGTGGGAGACGTCAACGATCGGGCGGCCCTGGACGATCTGTTCAGAAGCAAGCGCTTCACCGCAGTCTTCCACTTCGCCGCGCTGATCTCGGTTTCGGATTCGGTCTCCGACCCCGCCTCCTACTATCGCAACAATGTCGTCGGCACGCTCAACCTGCTCGATGCGATGCGCGCGGCCGGGGTCGAGCGTTTCGTCTTCTCCTCGACGGCGGCGACCTACGGCAACCCCGAATACACGCCCATCGACGAGGACCACCCTCATCGGCCTCTCAACTCCTATGGCCGCACCAAGAAGATGGTCGAGGAGGTGCTGGCCGATTACGCCGTCGCCTATGGCCTGAAGTCCGTCTGTTTCCGCTATTTCAACGCGGCGGGCGCCCACCCCGACGGTACGATGGGCGAGGCCCATGACCCCGAGACCCACCTCGTTCCCAACGTGTTGAGGGCGATCGCCGGGGAGATTCCGGCGCTCCAGATCTTTGGGCGCGATTATCCGACGCCGGACGGCACCTGTGTGCGCGATTACATCCACATCCTGGACCTTTGCTCCGCGCATCTGGCCGCGCTCGGCTGGATGGGCCGGGAAGGGGGCGCCTCGATCTTCAATCTCGGCAACGGCGCCGGCTTCTCGATCCTCGAGGTGATGGCGGCGGCCGAGAAGGTGACCGGGCGCCCGGTGCCGCACAGCTTCGCGCCGCGCCGCGCGGGCGACGCCGCCGTGCTGGTGGCCGACAGCAGCAAGGCGCGGCAGGCTCTCGGCTGGACGCCGCGCTTTGCCGATCTTTCCACCATCGTCGAGACGGCTTGGCGCTGGCAGACGAACCGCGCCTATTGAGCGCCGCCGCATCCACTTCTTCCACCGGGTAGTCCATGATGTCTGAGTTCGACCCGCGCGAACATCCGCACCGCCGCTTCAACCCGCTCATCGGGGAATGGGTTCTGGTGTCGCCCCATCGGGCCCGGCGGCCATGGCAGGGCGGCCAGGAAAAGACCGCGCGCGAGGCCATGCCCTCCTACGATTCGGGCTGCTATCTGTGCCCCGGCAACAAGCGCGTGACCGGCGAGCTGAATCCCCATTATGCCGACACGTTCGTCTTCACCAACGACTTTGCCGCGATGCAGCCGGATGTGCCGACGGGCGGCGGCGAGGATGATGGCCTGATGCGGCTCGTGCCGGTGCGCGGCACGGCGCGGGTGCTCTGCTATTCGCCGCGTCACGACCTGACGCTGGCGATGATGGACGCGCCGGCGATCCGCAAGGTGGTCGATATGTGGGCCGAGCAGCTCGCCGATCTCGGCCGCACCTATCGCTGGGTACAGATCTTCGAGAATCGCGGCGCCGTCATGGGCAGCTCCATGCCGCATCCGCACGGCCAGATCTGGGCCGGCGATGCGCTGCCCAACGAGCCGGCCAAGGAGGACGCCTGTCAGCGCGCCTATTTCGAAGAGCACGGCCGGGCGCTGCTCGTCGACTATGCCGAGCGCGAGGCCCGGGAAGAAATTCGCGTCATCGTCGAGAACGAGGGGTGGCTCGCCGTGGTGCCATTCTGGGCGGTCTGGCCCTTCGAGGCCCTGGTCCTGCCGCGCCGCCCTGTCCAGCGGCTGACCGACCTTCGGGAGGCCGAGCGCGACGGGCTGGCGGACATCATGCGGCGGCTGACCATCCGTTACGACAATCTCTTCGAGGTCGATTTCCCCTATTCCATGGGCTGGCACGGCGCGCCCACCGGGCCAGGGGCGGGGGCTCAGCCCCATTGGCAGCTCCACGCGCATTTCTATCCGCCGCTTCTGCGCTCGGCGACGGTGAAGAAGTTTCAGGTGGGCTATGAGATGCTGGCCGAGGCCCAGCGCGACCTGACGCCGGAGCAGGCGGCCGAGCGGCTGCGCTCGCTTCCCGACATCCGCTTCGACAGACGGGAGGCCGCCGTCTGAGATCGGCGGACGCATGAAACCAACCGTCATGCGTGTCGGCTAACCAGGCGGCGTCAGGCTCTTGGGAACCCCTTCAATGGGCGGAGCGATTGGGCACGATCGGACCGATAGCCGTCGCGATCTCGCTGCCCGGTTCCGGCCACGCCGCAGGAGTGACGATCCCTCGCCTCTCGCCTTCGAGGCGGATGCCTTCAGGCATGCCGATGGCGGCGCTCCTGCCCAGGAAGACCGCGGCCATCCACTCGGCGGCCTTGTCGGAGACGGCACCGAGAGTGGAGTGATGTGGCTTGCGCGAAGCGCTCATGGCTGGACCCTCGACGAGGTCGATTTCGGACAACCCGAACGCGAAAAAATGAGTTCGTCCCTGATCTATGCGAGAAGATAGCGGCGGCAAGGGATGAGCCGCATTGACTTCGGTCAACCATGTCGAGAACTGAAAATTCTGGCATTTGGAAGAAGAATAAACTTCCGGTCTTAACTTTCGTCGTCCGGCTCTTCTTTATCGCCGGTTGCAAGAGGCAGCTCCGAGCGCAGGAACGGCTCGGCGGCGATCAGCGCCTCGACGCGAATGGCGATCTCTTCGAAGAGAATCTCGGTTTCCGGGGCGTGAGGGGAGAGCGCAGCCTTCATCGAGCCCACGGCCCCGGCGGAGCAGACGCGCGCGGCGCCGGCCGTGCGATAGAAGAGGTTGGTGATCCTGGCGAGTTCGCTCGGGTCGCCATCGATGATGAGAGCGGCGGCGGTGGTGGCGTCGAAGGCGCCCGAGCGCTGGCGCCAGCGCTGTGAAAGGCCGGCGATCTTGGTGTGCTTGAGCGAGATGTCGTAGCGACCGGGGCAGAACGCGTCAGGTCTTTCTCCGGCCACCGCCTCGAGGCCGTAAGGCGAAAGAGCCGCGATCAGCAGCCGAGCGAGTTCCTCATAAAGCGCTTCCGTGGTGCCTCCCGGCACGACGCGCCGGGCCAGGGCGATCTGCAGCGTTCCCGGCGAAACCGGACAGGCCAAGCCGCCGCTGTTGCGCACCAGAACCGGCCAGCCTTCCGCGGCCAGCTTTTCCACGGCGGCCTCGAAGCGCGGCAGCCGTGTATCGCCCCGACCGACGATGAGGGCCGGCGGCGAGCGCCACATCAAAAGCGCCGGCCGCTTCTCGTCGGGAATGGCGTCAGCAAGATGTTCCTGGCGATCGAGACCACTCGCACATGTTGGATGGTTTTCGATGAGCACCGGAGGACACGCCTCACGTGGGATCATTCGACTTTTCCTGTTGGATGTCGGCGGGCTGGGAAGGCCCATGTGGGAAGCGGCATCGTTGCCGTAAGCGGGAGCGCGACAACCCGCCATGGCGGGTTGTGCTTCTGCACAGAGCCCTAGCGCAATCGGTCGTCAGCCGACAGCCAATCTTTCCGTGATCCATTGAATGATTTGGCGCGCCGTCATGGCGCCCGAGACGCGATCCACCTCGGCGCCGCCGCGATAGAGCAGCAGCGTCGGAATGCCGCGAATGCCCAAACGCCCGGCCACTGGCTGTTCCTCGTCGGAATTCAGCTTGAGGAACCGCACATTGGGCTCCAGCGTGTGGGCCGCCTCCTCGAAGGCGGGAGCCATCATGCGGCACGGGCCGCACCAGGGCGCCCAGACGTCCACGGCCACGGGAATGGTGCTCCTGGCGATCTGGCGCTCAAACAGGGCGCCGGTCACAGGTGCGGGGTGACCGGAAAACAGCTTCTCGTGGCAGGAGCCGCAACGCGCGGCCTCGGCCGGCCTGCCGTCAGGGACGCGGTTGATCCCGCCGCAATGCGGGCAAACGATGTGGCGATCCTCGCTCATGAGCTTCTCGTACCGGAGGGACTCGGCGCCCTGCGGGATGGCCGGCGCGAGACGCGGCGGCATCGGCCGTGGGCGTTGGCGGGTGCCCTTTGTGTATGTGCCTTCCTTATTTAAGAAGGCGAAGGCGTGTCGCCCAGCGCTCTCGAGAGCTTCATCCACCTCAAGAACCCAGAAAAAATCTTGCCCGCGAGAAGCTCGGGATTCGCTGGGATTTGGGCCGCTTGCGATCCTCCCCTTCCGCCTTGAGCCTCTACCCACCGGCTTGACTCTTTTCCTAAAGCGAGTCCTTTCTAGAACAAAAGAAGAACGGATATTGATCGTGAACGCAGAGATCATCTCTTCCCTGCGGCGGGAGATCGCGCGCCTGGAAAAGGCGCCGGTCGCCAGCCTGCCTCCCGGCAATCTCGAAGCGCCCTCGGCGCCTCGGGCCTCCGCGCGAGGGCAAGCGGGCGGGGCGGAGCGGGTGGCGCTCGGTCCGGTCGATCTCGACCGTCGTCTCGGCGGCGGTCTTGCGCGGGGCACCGTTCATGAGGTGCGGGCCGGCCGGCCTGCCGATGGCACGGCGGCGGCGGGTTTCGCGCTTGGCGCCGCGCTGCGTCTGGCTCCTCGCCGGCCTCTCCTCTGGGTGCGACAGGATTTTCTTGATGCCGAGACCGGCGGGCTTTATGCGCCGGGCCTTGCCGAGTTCGGCTGCGACCCCGCCCGTCTCGTCCTGGTTCGGGTGCGCGACGGCGCGGCGGCCTTGCGCGCCGGCCTCGATGGCGCACGCTCGCCGGCTCTCGGCGCGATGCTTCTCGCCTTCTGGGGCGAACCCAAGGCATTCGATCTTTCGGCGAGCCGCCGCCTGTCTCTGGCGGCCGAGGCCTCGGGGGTTTCCGTCCTCCTCCTGCGTCTGGCGGCCGAGCCCGCTCCGAGCGCCGCCGAGACGCGCTGGCGCGTCGAGGCCTCGCCCTCCCGTGCTCTGGAGGCGGGCGCTCCCGGCCCGCCCGCCTTCACGGTGACGCTGGAGCGCCAGCGCGGCGGCATGAATGGCGGACCATGGCATATGGAGTGGAATCGTGAGCGAGACTGCTTTGAGGAAAGATCGGTCGAACCGGCGCTATCTCGCCCTGTGGTTCCCGTTCCTCTCGACCGACCGGTTCCGCGCCCTCCGGCAGGGCAGGCGTGGCGCCGCGCCGGATGAGCCTGCCGCCGGGGTGCCGCTCGTGCTTTACGCCAAGGAGCGCGGAGCGCTACGGATCGTGGCCGTGGACGCCCATGCGGCGGCGCTCGGCCTTGCTCCCGGCCTTGCGCTTGCCGATGCGCGCGCCCGCTTCCCCAGGCTTTTCAGCGCGGAGGGCGACCCTCACGCAGATGCGCGGCTTCTCGAAAGGCTGGCGCTTTTTTGCGACCGGTTTAGCCCGCTGGTCGCCGTGGACGGCGAGGCCGGGCTTCTCCTCGACGTCACGGGATGCGCCCATCTCTTCGGCGGCGAGGCCGCGCTTTTGAAGGATGTTCGCCGCCGGCTCCAGGGTTTCGGCCTCGCCGTCGAGGCGGCGCTTGCCGCGACGCCCGAGGCGGCCCATGTCCTCTCCCGCTTCCGCTCCGGCGCCATCGCCGCGCCGGGGGAGGAGGGGGGGCTCGTCCGACCCCTGCCGCTCGCCGCGCTGGAGCTTTCCGGCGAGACGGCGCTGGCCCTCGCTCGCGCCGGTCTCAAGACGGTTGGCCAGGTGGCGGATCGCACGCCTTCCGAGCTCGTGGCCCGCTTCGGTGCCGAGCTGACGCGCCGTCTCGGCCGGGTGCTCGGCGAGGAAGATATTCGCATCTCGCCCTTGCGGCCCGCTCCCGAGGTCATCGCCGAGCGCCACCTCGCCGAACCCCTGCTGGAGACGGAGGCGCTGGTTTCGCTGCTCGCCCGGCTTGCCGGTGAGATCGCCCTTTGCCTGGAGCGGCGAGGGGAGGGTGGCCGGCGCTTCGAAGCGAGCTTCTACCGCACCGACGGGCTGGTGCGCCGCATTCCCCTGGAGACCAGCCGCCCCTCGCGCGATGCGGCGATGCTCATCCGCCTTTACCGCGAGCGGCTGGACGCGCTGTCCGATCCGCTCGAAGCCGGCTTCGGCTTCGACGCCGTTCGCCTTTCGGTGCTGCGCGCCGAGAAGCTGGAGAACGTTCAGCCTTCCCTCGATGGCCACGCCGTGGAGGAGGCCGACATGGCGGCGCTGGTCGATCGGCTGATCGCCCGCTTCGGGGCCGAGCGCGTGCTGCGCCTTGCCTTTGCCGATACGCATGATCCGCGCCGTGTGGCCGTGGCGCTTCCCGCCGTGAGCGCGGCGCGGGAGAAGCCGGTCCTCTGGCCCGAGCCGGAAGCCGGAGAGCCGCCCTTGCGCCCCTTGCAGCTCTTCGATCCACCCCAGGCGATCGAGACGCTGGCCGAGGTGCCCGACGGTCCGCCCTTGCGCTTTCGCTGGCGCAAGGTGCTCCACACCATCGCCCGGGCGGAGGGGCCGGAGCGCATCGCTCCCGAGTGGTGGCGCGAGGATGCGCGAGCCCTGCCGCGCGACTATTACCGGATCGAGGATCTGGAGGGGCGGCGCTTCTGGGTGTTTCGGGAGGGGCTGGCCGGCGAGATGGAGGGCCTGCCGCGCTGGTATCTCCACGGTCTCTTTGCGTGAGGACGGGGTGATGGAATCGCTCTCTTCGGACGCGCCCTTCTTCGCTGAGATGGTGGCCGCCTCGAACTTCTCGTTTCTCACCGGGGCGTCGCACCCGGAGGAGCTGGTGCTTCGGGCCCTCGCCCTCGGCCTTCAGGGAATGGGGATCGCCGACCGCAACACGCTGGCCGGCGTGGTGCGCGCCCACAGCGCCCTCATGGAAATCCGCGAGTCGGACGATGGCACCTCCGAGGGAGCCGCGCTGGCGGCGCGCGCGGGGGCGTTCAGGCTGGTCGTGGGCGCCCGCCTCGTTTTCGCGGATGGTGCGCCGGACGTCGTCGTCTATCCCGAGAATCGCACAGGCTGGGCCAGGCTTTGCCGGCTTCTGACGGATGGCAATCGCAAGGCTGCGAAAGGCGAATGCCATCTCGTCCTTGACGACCTTCTGGCGGACATGGCCGACCTCTGTCTCATTTTGATGCCGCCCCATCGCCTGACGGGGATCGAGGAGCCGCTGCGTCGCCTTGCCGACGCCGCCCCCGGCCGCCTCTGGCTCGGCGCGACGATGGCCCGGCGCGGCGACGACCGGCGCCGCCTCCAGCGCCTAGAGGCCCTTGCCCGCCCGCTTGGTGTGCCGCTTCTGGCCACGGGTGACGTTCTCTACGCCGCTCCGGCAGAGCGTGACCTTCAGGACGTTCTCTCCTGCATCCGCGAGAAGACGACGATCTTTGCGGCCGGTCGGCTTCTCGAAGCCAATGGGGAGAGGCATCTGAAGGCGCCCGGCGAGATGGCTCGCCTTTTCGCCGACGTGCCCGAGGCGGTCGGCGAAACGCATCGGCTTCTTCAGCGCATCGGCTTCTCTCTCACCCAGCTGAAATACGAATATCCCGACGAGCCGGTGCCGCCGGGCTGGGAGGCGCAAGCCTGGCTGGAGGATCTCACCTGGCGCTGCGCCGAGAAGCGCTATCCGGAAGGCGTGTCGCAGAAGGTGCGCGGGCTTCTCGAAGGCGAGCTGAAGCTCATCGCCGAACTGTCCTATGCCCCTTATTTCCTGACGATCTACGACATCGTCTCCTTCGCCAAGGAGCGCGGCATTCTTCATCAGGGGCGAGGCTCGGCGGCCAATTCCGCCGTCTGCTACGTCCTCGGCATCACCGCGGTCGACCCGATGGAGCACGACCTGCTCTTCGCCCGCTTCATCTCCGCCGAGCGTCAGGAGCCGCCCGATATCGACGTCGATTTCGAGCACGAGCGGCGCGAGGAGGTGATCCAGCACATCTACGAGAAATACGGCCGCCACCGCGCCGGGATCGTCGCCACGGTCATCCGCTATCGGCCGCGCAGCGCCATCCGCGAGGTGGGCAAGGCGCTGGGGCTGACGGAGGACGTGACGGCCCGCCTTTCCAGCACGCAGTGGGGAAGCTGGGGCAGCGACATCACGCGACGCCAGATCGAGGCGACAGGGCTCGACCCCGACAATCCCGAAATCGCCCGGGCCGTGCGCTTCGCCGTGCGCCTGCTCGATTTTCCCCGCCATCTCTCCCAGCATGTCGGCGGCTTCGTGCTCGCGCGCGGTCGGCTCGACGAGTTGGTGCCCATCGGCAACGCGGCGATGGCCGATCGCACCTTCATCGAGTGGGACAAGGACGACATCGACGCCCTCGGCCTGATGAAGGTCGATGTGCTTGCCCTCGGCATGCTCACCTGTATCCGCAAGGCCTTCGAACTGCTGGAGAGGCACGAGGGCATCGTCCATGACCTCGCCAGCGTGCCGAAGGAGGAAAAGCCGGTCTACGACATGCTGTGCCGGGGCGATTCCCTCGGCGTCTTCCAGGTGGAGAGCCGGGCGCAGATGAACATGCTGCCGCGCCTGAAGCCGGAAAAATTCTACGACCTCGTCATCGAGGTGGCGATCGTGCGCCCCGGCCCCATCCAGGGCGACATGGTACACCCCTATCTGCGCCGCCGCGCCGGCCTGGAACCGGTGGAGTTTCCCTCGCCGTCACCCGATCACGGGCCGGCGAACGAGCTGGTCAGCGTGCTCGGCAAGACCATGGGCGTGCCGCTCTTCCAGGAGCAGGCGATGAAGCTCGCCATGGTGGCGGCGAAGTTCTCCGATATCGAGGCCAACAAGCTGCGGCGCGCCATGGCGACCTTCAGAAATGTCGGCACCATCGGCTCCTTCGAGGAACTGATGGTCGGGCGCATGGTGGCGCGCGGCTATGACGAAGGCTTTGCTCGGCGCTGCTTCGAGCAGATCAAGGGCTTCGGCAGCTACGGCTTTCCCGAGAGCCACGCCGCCTCCTTCGCCAAGCTCGTATATGTTTCCTCCTGGATCAAATGCGTCCATCCGGCGGTCTTTGCCTGTGCGCTTCTGAACTCCCAGCCCATGGGCTTCTATGCTCCGGCGCAGATCGTGCGCGACGCTGAAAGCCATGGCGTCAGGGTGCTGCCCGTCGACGTCGATCGCAGCTTTTGGGACAACGGCCTGGAAAGGGACGGGAACGGGCGCCTATGCCTGCGCCTCGGCTTTCGCCAGATCGACGGCTTCTCCCAGGACGATGGGGAGAGCATCGCGGCGGCGCGGCAGATGATGGACGCTGCCACCTCGTCTCATTTCGATATCGAGCGCCCCTATGCCTCCATCGAGGATCTTGCCGCGCGCACGGGTCTCCTGCGCCGGCCACTGCGCCTTTTGGCCGATGCCGACGCCTTTTCGTCCATGCGGGTTTCCCGGCGCGAGGCGCTGTGGGCGATCCGGCGCCTGCCGGGGGGCGAGGCGCTGCCTCTCTTCGCTGCGGCCGACGCCCGCGAGCTTGGCGAAGAGGCCGGCGAGCGTCTTCCCGTCATGATGCGCTCGGAGGAGGTGGGGGCGGACTATCAGACCGTCCGCCTCTCGCTCAAAGGCCATCCGATGGAATTTCTGCGCCCGGTCTTTGCCGCCGAGCGGGTTTCGACCTCGGCCGAAATCGCGGCGGCGCGCGATGGAGCCTGGAAAAAGGTGGCGGGCGTCGTTCTGGTGCGCCAGCGCCCCGGCAATGGCAAGGCGATCTTCATCACTATCGAGGACGAAACCGGCGTCACCAACATCGTTCTATGGTCATCCACCTTCGAGCGTTTCCGCAGCGCCGTGATGGGCGCGCGGCTTCTTCTCGTCGAGGGCAAGGTGCAGAAGAGCCCGGAAGGCATCGTTCACCTGATGGCGATGCGCCTCACCGACCGCACGGGGGATCTGAAGCGCCTGTCGGAGAGCCATGAGCCGAAGATCACGCTCTCGGGGGCCGACGAGTTCCTTCACCCGCAGATGCGTCGCCATCCGCGCAATGTTCGCGTTCTGCCGAAATCCCGCGACTTCCACTGAGAGATGAGTGCCATGGCTGGCAGAGAAGGGCGGCGGCCGGCGGAGAAGCAAATCGAGGACGTTCCGCCACTCCTCGCATGCATTAACCCCAGAACCATTCAACCTGACGCTGCGTCAATATAGGATTTGCAGGATACCTTATGATCAGCTTTGATGAGAGCTGCCTGTCATCGCGCGCCAGGGGAGGGATGCTCTGCGATCGCGCTTGTCCTGTCCTGCCCGGCGCGCGGCCCTTCTTCTCCGCCTTCCTCGGCCGCTTTTCCTTGTCCTCGCAAGCCTGACCCTTTGCAGTCCGGCATTCGCCGGAGCGTGGACGCTGGAGAAGGGCAAGGCCCAGATCATCGTCACCGCGACACACACCAAGGCGGATCGGGTCTTCGATGCCGATCGCGCCAAGAAGCCAGCGGAACACTTCTCCAAGACCGGGATCGACGCGCTCGCGGAATACGGCCTTG
This sequence comes from Consotaella salsifontis, assembly GCF_900167365.1. GTDB lineage: Bacteria > Pseudomonadota > Alphaproteobacteria > Rhizobiales > Rhizobiaceae > Consotaella > Consotaella salsifontis. The sequence continues at coordinate 37,234 of NZ_FUXL01000012.1, forward strand.
TCGATGGCGTGACGGTGATGCTGAAGGGCGAGGCGGAAAGCCTGACGATCGATCACTGGTACGGAGAGCAGACGCCAAAATCCGGCCTTGCCGATATCGGCGCAAGGGTGCGGCTTTGGCAGGGCGGCTCGTCCGTCGTCGCCGTCGAGGGACATCTCCGCACCTCCGGCGTCGGCGAGGATATAGAGGCCATCGGAAAGGACGGCATGGCCGGCGAGGTCCGGCTTCTATGGGGGCGCAGCATCTCGCTTTGGGAGCGGCCCGCCTTCGCGGGCGCCGAGATCGCCTATCGCGTGGAGGAGGGGGCGGCCCCCGACGTGGCGAAGCTCGATCTGGCGGCCGGCATCCGGCCCTGGCGCGACGTTCTTTTGATGGCGCAGAGCTTCTCGACCTTGGCCGCCGAGGGCGAGCCCCAGGATCAGCACAAGCTCGAGCTGTCCGTCGTCTACGACTTTACCGAGGCCGTCTCCCTCCAGCTCGGCGGCATCGCCACGGTGGCCGGCAGCAACGCGCCCGCCGAAAAGGGGCTGGTCGCCGGCCTCTGGCTGCGATTCTGACCAAATCTCCGCATCCGGCGACGGCAGCGCCTTTTCGATCCCGCGTCACGATCCAAGCGCTTCAGCAATGACCTTGTCGAAGCGGTTGCCCGTGCAGGCGCTGAGGTCGCTGGTTGCGAAACGTCCGTCCACGAAAAGGCTGAAGATCGTAGCCGGACTCGGCGCATTCTGTGCCGCCGACACCGTATCGAGCTTGTGGATGGTGAGGTGAAGGCCCCTGTCATGGCACACCTGCCTGAGTGAGACCTCGACATGATGCTTGGTGAATGGGCAGCGGTCGGAGTAATAGGCTGTGATTCCAGGGCATTCGAAAGCACTGAGGTTACGGGCGCATTCCGCGAAGCGGGGCACCTCGGCCGAGCCGCTCTCGTTCAGTGCCAACGCCAGCAGACAGAATCCGCTGTCGAGCGCATCCACTTCTCGGAAGCCCTGCCGCAACAGCCACTCGCCATCGCTCTGAAAAGGCATCTTCCTGCGCCCGACGACAGCCACGAGGCCGGCGCGCCCTTGATCCCGCGCATCCTGAAGAGCGCAGCCGAGAAGGGCCTTGCCGTGCCCATGCCCCTTGTGCCGCCCCGAAACCCAGAAGCACCCCATCACCAGCCAGCCTGGCGCGATCACGGGCATCCAGGCGGACTCCGCAGGCCCATACTCGATGAACACCTTGGCCCGTTCGTCCAGACGGCGAAACCGATAGCCATAGGCATATTGTTCGCCGAGCCACTGCTTCTTCGCTTCAGAGCCACCCGCGCATTTCTTGTCTGAAAGAGCGCAGCAAATGTGAGAGCCGGGAAGGGTTTCGGGAGTCAGCGTTAAATAGGCCATCTTTGATCCATTGCAGCGCGCTCACTCGAAATCGATGGTGTGGAGGCTGGCGCCATGATGCTTCAGCCAAGCTTTGCTCTCTTCCGTGCGGGGGCACAGCGAGCGGCAGAGGGCCCAGAAATGTGGCCCATGGTTCATTTCGCGAAAATGGGCGACCTCGTGGGCGACGAGATAGTCGAGCACGTGCGGCGGCGCCATGATGATGCGCCAGGAAAAGGCGAGGCGGCGGTCATGGGTGCACGAGCCCCAGCGGCTGGTCGTATCCTTGAGCTGCATGGCCCGGGGCGACAGGCCGACCGCCGCGGCGTGCTTCGCGACGGCCTTCTGAAGGCGCGTCTTCGCCTCGCGCTTCAGCCGGTCGGCGGTGCGGCGGCCAAGATGCTCGGGCGCTCCGCCGACGAAAAGGCGCGCCGGCTCTCCATCCTCGTCTGGCGGCAGGAGTTCGCTTGCCCGCCGCCCCGGCTCGTGAACGATGAGGAGGGTGCCGCCGCGAAAGGGCAGCTCGGCGCCGTCTTCCACCTTGAGACGCTTCGGCGCCGCGGCGATGCGTGCCTCCGCCCAGCCGCGATGGCGCTCCAGAAAGTCGAGCACGATTTCTGCCCGCGCGCGCGGCGGGATGGTGAGCGACAGCGCGGCGCCCCCTGGCGCGACGCGCATGATGATGCGCTTGGCGCGGGGGTTATGGCGAATCTCCAGGGGGATCTCGCCGCTCGAAAGCGCAAGCGCCCGCGGCAGCGCGGGTGCCGCCGGCCTAAGGGTCGCGATGCGTTTGAGGAGCGGCGGCCGTGTCATGCGGGCGACCCTATCCGATTCGCGTTGCTCTTGCCGATGTGCTCAAGGCACGCGCATTCGCCAAAATGCAGGCGCGCCTCTGGACCGCCCCGTCCTCCGTCCCTATAACTCGCGCCCCGTCCGGGATGGACAAGGCACCGGAATTTGCGTCGCGAGCCCGCCATCCCGCATCGTTCATCGGCGCGAGCCAATTGCTCGCCGATCCGTTGTCTTCGCCAGCGAGTTTCACCATGCCTAACGCCGTCTCGGGCCTCGATTTCGGCACGACCAATTCCACCATCGGCCTGGTCCGGCAAGGGGTGCCCACCCTGTTGCCGGTCGAGGGCGAGGACGTGACGATACCCTCCGCCCTGTTCTTCAGCCTCGAGGACGGGCGCACCTATTTCGGCCGGTCCGCAGTCGCCGAATATGTCGATGGCTCCGAAGGGCGTTTCATGCGCGCTTTGAAGAGCGTTCTGGGCTCCTCGCTGATGAGTGAGACGACGCAGGTCGGCCGCATGCGCCTGACCTTTCAGGATCTGATCGGCCGCTTCCTCGGCCACCTTCGCGAGAAATATTCCGAGGCGATGGGCGAGGCACCCGATGCGGTGGTGCTCGGCCGTCCGGTGCATTTCGTCGACGGCGACGAGACGGCCGATCGCACCGCCCAGGATCAGCTCGAGGAGGCGGCGCGGCAACAGGGCTTCCGACACATCGAGTTCCAGTTCGAGCCGGTGGCCGCCGCGCTCTATTTCGAGCGGCAGGTAACGTCCGAACAGCTTGCGCTCGTGGTCGACATCGGCGGCGGCACTTCCGACTTTTCCGTCGTCCGTCTCTCGCCCGAGGCGGCGAGGGCCACGAACCGCCTCAGCGACATCCTGGCCTCGACCGGCGTCCATGTCGGCGGCACGGACTTCGACCGAATGCTGTCGATCGCGCGCGTCATGCCGCTTCTGGGGATGGGTTCGGAAACCGCCGACCGCAAGCGCACGATGCCGAACTGGTACTTCAACGAGATGGCCACCTGGCACCGGATCAACACGCTCTATACGCCGAAGATCAAGCGCGACATCTTTGAGCTCAAGCGCGAGGCGGCCGAGCCCGAAAAGCTCGCGCGTTTCGAGCATGTCCTGGAGCATCGCTCAGGGCACCGGCTGGCGGGCGCCGTCGAGGCCGCCAAGATCGCGCTTTCCGACCGTGACGAGGCCGTCATTCGCCTGAAGGAGGGGGGCTTTGCCCTTCATGCGCCGGCGCCGCGCGCCGCCTTCGAGGCGGCGGTGGGCGAGTTGGTCGAGCGCATTGCCGGCGCCATCGACGAGGCGCTTGCTCAGGCGGCCGTCGCGGCGGAGGCGATCGAGACGGTGATCCTCACCGGTGGCGGCGCGCAGACGCCCATCGTCCGGGCCGCCGCGACCGCGCGTTTCCCCTCCGCCCAGATCGTCCAGTCGGACGCCTTCGGCTCGGTCGGCCTTGGCCTTACCATCGACGCCGCCCGGCGTTTTGCCTGAAGGCGGAAAAAAGCGCAAAAAAAGCGGCGCCGGATGAAGGGCGCCGCCGTAGCGAAGCAAGGGGATCCGCCGCCTTAGCCGTCGATGGTGGGCTCGCTGTCCGTCGAAGGACGGGGCTTCCTCGACGCCATGAAGCGATCGAACTCTTCCTGGTCCTTGGCGCGGCGAAGCTCGCGGGCATAGGACTCGAATTCCTCCGACGCCTCATGGAGCTTGCGGCGCTCCTCGTCGAGACGGGCAAGTTCCTTCTCGCGCCAGTCGTCGAAGGCGACGTTGCCGGTACGCTCCATGCCGAAGGGCCGACGCATGCCGGCGCGGCGGAAGCCGCACATGACCCGGTCTGTCGAACGGTTCACGTCGCGGCGGAAGGCCTCGAGCCGATCGCCCCAAAGAATGTAAGCGATCATGGCAAGGCCAAGCGGCCAGTAGATCATGAAGCCAACAACCATCAACGCGATGGTGGCGGGCGTCCAAGCAGGCCGGATCAATGCATGAGAGATCATGTCTTCAGCTTCCTTCATCTCAAACGCGACGCGCGCATCGCATGGAAATCGAGATGGGAACGCTGAAAACGACCTTCAATAACCTTTCGAAGGAAAATCGGACATCAGGCTCTTCTTGAACCTTCTTCACATGTTTGCGCGCGCCGCTTGACGCTCGCGAGGCGGGCCGGGCGGCGCGCCTGCCCGCCTCGCCGCCTCAGTGCGCCTCGTCCCAGTTGTCGGCGGCGCGCGCTTCCACCTCCAGCGGCACGGAAAGCTCGACCGCCGGCAGCGCCGCTTCCTCCATCACGCGCTTGACCACCGGGATCGTCGCCTCGATCTCATCCTCCTCCACCTCGAAGATGAGTTCATCGTGGACCTGGAGCAGCATCCGCGCCGACAGGCGGGCCTCGGCGAGGGCATCCTCCATTCGGATCATGGCGCGGCGGATGATGTCGGCGGCCGTGCCCTGGATCGGCGCGTTGATCGCGGCGCGCTCCAGCGCCGCGCGCACCGAGGCGTTGGAGTGGCGAATGTCGGGATAATGCGCGCGCCGGCCGAACAGCGTCTCCACATAGCCGTGCTCGCGGCAGAAGGCCTTGGCCTCGTCCATGTAGTCGCGAATGCCGGGGAAGCGCTCGAAATAGCGCCTGATATAGGCGCCGGCCTCCTCGCGCGGGATGGAAAGCTGGTTGGAGAGGCCAAAGGCCGAGATGCCGTAAACGATGCCGAAATTGATCGCCTTGGCGCGGCGCCGGATTTCCGACGGCATGCCCTCCACCGGCACGCCGAACATCTCGGAGGCCGTCATCGCATGAATGTCGAGCCCTTCCTGGAAGGCCGTCTTGAGCTGCGGAATGTCGGCGACATGGGCGAGGATGCGAAGCTCGATCTGGCTGTAGTCGGCCGAGAGCAGCTTCTTGCCGGGAGGCGCGATGAAGGCGGTGCGGATCGCCCGACCTTCCTCCGTCCTCACCGGGATGTTTTGAAGATTGGGTTCCGAGGAGGAAAGGCGCCCCGTGGTGGTCGAGGCCATGGAATAGGAGGTGTGGATGCGCCCTTCGCCGTCCATATAAGCCGGCAAAGCATCCGTGTAGGTGCCCTTGAGCTTGGTCAGCTGGCGCCAGTCGACGATGTGGCGGGCGATGGGATTGCCGGAGAGCGCCAGCTCTTCGAGCACTTTGGCGTCCGTCGACCATTGTCCGGTCTTGGTCTTCTTGCCGCCGGGCAGGCCGAGCTTGCCGAAGAGGATCTCGGCGATCTGCTTGGGGCTTCCGGGGTTGAAGCGCTCGCCGGCGAGCTCGGCAATTTCCTCCTCCAGCGCCGCCGCCTTTTGCGAGAAGCGGGCGGAAAGGCGGGAAAGGATGTCGCGATCGACCCTGATCCCGCGCGCCTCCATGCGCATGAGCACAGGAAGAAGCGGGCGCTCCAGGCGCTCGTAGACGGCAGTCAGCCCCTCTCCGGCAAGGCGCGGCTTCAGCGTCTTCCAGAGGCGCAGCGTCACGTCGGCGTCCTCGGCCGCGTACTCCGTCACCTTGTCGATGGCGCAGTGGGCGATGGCCACCTGTCCCTTGCCCGAGCCGCACAGCTCCTTGTAGCTGATGGGCTTGTGGCCGAGAAAACGCTCCGAGAGCTCGTCCATGCCGTGCCCTTCGAGAGAGGACGAGGCGTCGAGCGCATAGGAGATCAGCATCGTATCGTCGAAGGGCGCGATGGTGACGCCGTATCGCGACATGACGAGGCAGTCGAACTTGAAGTTCTGGCCGATCTTGAGAACGGCCGGGTCCTCCAGCACGGGCTTCAGGATCGACAGCGCCACATCGAGCGGGATCTGCGGCCCGACGCTGTCGTCGGCGCCCTTCTCGTCCCAGAGATCGCCGGTGGTGGCCGCCGAGGCATGGGCGAGGGGAACATAGGCGGCGCGCCCCGGCGCCGTCGCGAAGGAGACGCCGACGAGATCGGCCATGTTGGCGAAGAGCGAGTTGGTCTCGATGTCGAAGGCCAGGATGCCGGCCTCGCGCGCCTCGTCCATCCAGGCTTCCAGCGTTTCGACGTCGCGAATGGTGACATAGGTCGAGCGGTCGAAGGGCGCGGGCTTGGCGCCCTCGAGCACGGCCGCGGCGTGGGCGACGGGGCTCAGCGGCAAAAGGGAAGAGGTGGCCGCCGTAACAAACTGCGCGGGCTTTGTTGCCCCGTCGAAATCGGGGCCACGCAGCGCGCCGGTGGTCGCTACCGGCGCCGCTTCGACCGAAGAGGCCTCCAGGCCGAGCTTGGTCGAAACCCGACGCGTCAGCGAGGTGAACTCCATCGCCTTCAGGAAGGCGATGAGCTTCTCCCCATCGGGCTCATGAACGAAGAGCTCGTCGAGCGGCGTGTCGAGCGGCGTCGAACAGTCGAGCGTCACCAGCTTCTTCGACAGGCGCGCCTGGTCCGCGAACTGGATGAGGTTCTCCCGCCGCTTGGCCTGCTTGATCTCGGAGGCGCGCGCCAGCAGCGTTTCGAGATCGCCGTATTCGTCGAGCAGCTGGGCGGCCGTCTTGGGGCCGATGCCCGGCACGCCGGGAACATTGTCCGAGGTGTCGCCGACCAGGGCCTGGAGGTCGATCATCTTCTCGGGGTAGACGCCGAACTTCTCCTTCACCTCCTCCGGGCCGAGGCGCTTGTCCTTCATCTGGTCGTAGAGAATGACCTGCGGCCCGACGAGCTGCATCAGATCCTTGTCGGAGGAGACGATCGTCACCTCGCCGCCCGCCGCCACCGCATGGCAGGCATAGGTGGCTATAAGGTCGTCCGCCTCGTATCCCTCCTTCTCGATGCACGGCAGATCGAAGGCCCTGACCGCCTCGCGGATCAGCGGGAACTGCGGGATCAAGTCCTCGGGCGGCGCCTCGCGGTTGGCCTTGTAACCGTCGTAAAGAGCGTTCCGGAAGGTCGTCGAGGAATAGTCGAAAATCACCGCGAAATGCGTCGGCGCGACGCCCACCGCAGTCTCGCGCGCTTCCTCGACGAGCTTCCACAGCATGTTGCAGAAGCCGGAAACCGCACCGACCGGCAGACCGTCGGATTTGCGCGTCAGGGGGGGCAGCGCGTGATAGGCCCGGAAGATGTAGGCCGAGCCGTCCACCAGGAAGAGATGATCGCCTTTTTGCATGAAGGAGGTGGTACCTTGCCGTAATGGCCGAGTCCATCATTTGTCGCCGGCAAGCTGCCTCATGCCGTCGTGGACCCTGCAAAACCGAGCGCTTCGAGAAGATTCCGCGAGGTTATTCAACCGGTAATTTCGCGGTTAACAAAGTGTAATGAAGGCTTCACGTCGATGTGACGGAAAAAAAGTTGGCGACCCTTGAAACCAAATCGGCCGGGCGTCATTTTATCAGCAACGGCGAGACAAATCGCCGCCTTCGGCCAAAGCTTGTCCCCCGCTTTTGAGCCGGAAGTGAGAAAGCAGATCGTTCCCATCCCCCTCTCCGGAACGATCAATGCTAGAAAAAGAGAGCCGTCGCGGTGTTCCCCCTCCAGGCCGTGGCGGCTCTCTTCTTTTATCACCCCTCGCTATCGCGCGAGGCTTGAGCGGGCCTGATCCTGCTTCCTGGGACATTCGGCTTTTCTCTTCCGCTCTCCTGACCTACCTTGCCGCCCTGGCGCGCCGCTTTCCCGCCGAATCGCACGAGACGATATCGGCATCTGGCGCCCCGTTTGCTCAAGGAGTGTCGTTCCATGCCCAGCCTCGACAGCGTGCTCGCCTGTCTCGATCTCAACATCGACCGCTCGGTCGCTCGGCTGATGGAACTGTTGAGGATACCCTCCATCTCCACCGATCCGGCCTATGCCGGCCATTGCCGCTCCGCTGCCGAATGGCTCGCCAAGGATCTTTCGGCCATTGGTTTCGAGGCCGCCGTTCGCCCGACGCCGGGCCACCCCATGGTCGTCGCCCATGATGGGCCGGAAGGGGCGCCGCACGTCCTCTTCTACGGCCATTACGACGTTCAGCCGGTGGTGCCGCTGGAGCTGTGGGAGGATGATCCGTTCGATCCCAAGCTCAAGGAAATGCCTGACGGAACGAAGCGCCTCACCGGGCGCGGCACGGCCGACGACAAGGGCCAGCTGATGACGTTCATCGAGGCGGCGCGGGCCTACAAGGCCGAGACGGGCGGGCTGCCCTGCCGCGTCACCGTGCTCCTGGAGGGCGAGGAGGAATCCGGCTCGCCCTCGCTCAATCCCTTTCTCGACGCCAACAAGGGCGAGCTCAAGGCCGATATCGCACTCGTCTGCGACACCAATATGTGGGACGGCGAAACGCCCGCCATCTCGACGGGCCTTCGCGGCCTCGTCGGCGAGGAGGTGACGATCCACGCCGCCAACCAGGACCTCCATTCGGGCTATTTCGGCGGCGCCGCCGCCAATCCCATCCGCGTGCTTTCGAAGATTCTCGCCGCTCTTCACGACGACAATGGCCGCGTCACGCTGCCGGGCTTCTACGACGGCGTGCAGGAGCTGCCCGAGGAGGTCAAGAAAATCTGGGACGGCCTCGGTTTCGACCCTGCCGCCTTCCTCGGCTCCGTCGGCCTCTCGGTGCCCGCCGGGGAGAAGGATCGCGCTGTCCTCGAACAGCTCTGGTCGCGCCCGACCGCGGAGATCAACGGCATTTTCGGTGGCTACACCGGCGAGGGCTTCAAGACTGTGATTCCGGCGGAAGCGTTCGCTAAGGTGTCGTTCCGGCTTGTTGCCGGTCAGGACCCCGATAAGATCAGGGCGGCCTTCCGCGCCTTCGTCGAGGAGCGCCTTCCGGCCGACTGCACCGCGAGCTTCTCGCCCCATGGCGGCTCGCCGGCGATCCAGCTTCCCTTCGATTCGCCCTATCTCGACACGGCGCGCGCCGCCCTGTCGACGGAATGGGAGAAGCCGGCGGTGATGATCGCCATGGGTGGATCGATTCCGGTGGTTGGCGAGTTCAAGAGCCGTCTAGGTATGGAGTCGCTGCTCATCGGCTTCGGCCTCGGCGACGATCGCATTCATTCGCCCAACGAGAAGTACGAGCTGAAGTCATTTCACAAAGGCCAGCGGTCCTGGGCCCGCGTGCTCGACGCCATCGGCCGTATGAGATGAGCCGGACGAGCCCAAAGGACGCATTTTGACATCCAGAATCGAAGATTACGCCCTCATCGGAGATTGCGAGACGGCGGCGCTGGTTTGCCGCGACGGATCAATCGACTGGCTTTGCCTGCCGCGCTTCGACTCGTCCGCTGTCTTCGCCGCGCTTCTCGGAGACGAGGAAAACGGGCGCTGGCGCATCAACCCGTCTGAGGAATACGAGGTTTCGCGGCGCTACCGCCCCGGAACCTTGGTGCTCGAAACCGAGTATCGGACGAAGACCGGCAGGGCGACGATCATCGACTTCATGCCGCCGCGCGACGGCGTCTCCGACATCATGCGGATCGTCGTCGGCGAGGAGGGCACGGTCGAGTTCGACTTCGATCTGGTCATGCGCTTCGACTACGGCCGGTCCGTTCCCTGGGTGGACCGGATCGACGACCATACGCTGACGGCGGTCGCCGGCCCCAATCTTCTGGTGCTGCATACGCCGGTCGATTTGCACGGCGAGGACATGCACACCAAGGGGTGCTTCACCGTCTCCGCCGGTGAGCGCCTCGGCTTCTCGTTGACGCACAACGCCTCCCACCTTCCGCCGCCGGCACCGCGCGACGCCGAAGCGTGCCTCAAGGACACGGAAGCCTTCTGGATCGAGTTCTCCTCGCGCTGTCCAGAAATCGACGGATTCACCGAGGACGTGCGCCGCTCAATCATCACGCTGAAGGCACTGACCTTCCGTCCGACGGGGGGCATTGTCGCCGCGCCCACCACGTCGCTGCCGGAGGAGATCGGCGGCAAGCGCAACTGGGACTATCGCTATTGCTGGCTGCGTGACGCCACGCTGACGCTGATGGCTTTCATGGACCTTGGCTATTACGAGGAGGCGGAGGCTTGGCGCGAGTGGCTGATGCGCTCGGTGGCGGGCAACCCGGCGCAGATGCAAATCATGTACGGCGTCGCCGGCGAGCGCGAGTTGGTGGAATGGGAAATTCCCTGGCTCAAGGGCTTTCGCGAGTCCGCCCCGGTGCGCGTCGGCAACGCGGCGGCCGGCCAGCATCAGCTCGACATCTTCGGCGAGGTCGCCGACATGCTGATGCAGGCCCGCAAGGGCGGGCTGGCGGCCCACCCTCGCACCGGCGCTCTCGGCCGAACAGTCATTCCCTATCTCGAGCAGATCTGGCGGCAACCCGATTCCGGCATCTGGGAGGTTCGCGGCGGCCCCCGTCATTTCGTCCATTCCAAGGTCATGGCCTGGGTCGCCTTCGACCGCGCCGCCCGCATGGCGGAGGACATGAATGACGACGGCAATTACACCGAGCTCGTCGAGCGCTGGCGCGCGGAGGCGGACGCCGTTCATGCCGAGGTCTGCGAGCAGGGCTTCGATGCCGGCCTCGGCAGCTTCGTCCAGTCCTACGGCGCGAAGGTCGTGGACGCGAGCCTGCTCTTCATCCCGCTGACGGGCTTCTTGCCGATCGATGACGAACGGGTCGAGGGTACCATCGCCTTGATCGAGAAGAAGCTGCTGAAGGACGGCTTCGTTCTGCGCTACGACACCGACGAGACGGATGACGGCGTTGAAGGCTCGGAAGGTGCCTTTCTCGCCTGCTCGCTATGGCTGGCCGACATCTACATCATGCAGGAGCGGTTCGACGAGGCGCGAACCCTGTTCGAGCGGGTGCGCGCGGTTCAGAACGACGTCGGCCTTCTTGCCGAGGAGTACGACCCGAAGGAAGGGGTGATGCTGGGCAATTTCCCGCAGGCCTTCAGCCATCTCGCGCTGATCGTGACCGCGCTCAACCTGTCGCGGGCCGTCGGCCCGGCGCAAAAGCGCGCCGATGGCAAGGAGGAGGAAAGCGAAACGCCGCTCAGCGAAATGCCACGATGACCGCGCTGCCGCGGCAGAGTCGTCCTCGTCAGACGCCGGCTTCGCGCAGCAGGCGATCGACCAGAGAGGCATAGCCGACGCCGAAGAGGCGCAGATGCATGAGAGCTGGCCAGAGTTGATAGATTGGCCGGCGTTGCTCGAAGCCGGGGTCCAGGGTGCCATAGGCGTCAAAGAACGAGCGCCCCGGCTGGCCGAACAGCGAGAGCATGGCGAGGTCGACCTCGCCATGGCCGTAATAGCAGGCGGGGTCGATCAGGCCGGTCACATGGTCGTGGTCGACCAGCACGTTGCCGCTCCAGAGATCGCCGTGCAGCAGCGCCGGCTCTGGCGTCGCGGGCAAAAGTTCAGGCAGGCGGCCGACCAGACGGTCGATCCGGCGTGATAGCGATGCGTCGATATGTCCGCGATGGGGGCCGAGCCGCTGTTCCGCCCAGAAGGCCGGCCAGTCTTCGCTCCAGCGGTTGTCGATCCTCACAAGGCCGCAGGCGTAGCTCTCCCGCCAGCCATAGCGAGGCCCCTGCGCGCCGTGGAGCGTCGCGACAGCCACGCCGAGATTCTCCCAGGCATAGGACAGGCTGCCGCGCGTCGGAAGCTGCTCGATGACCAGCGTCCGGTCATCGACCGCCAGCACTGCCGGGGCGGGGGCGCCGGTGGCTGAGATGGCAGCGAGCATCGCGGCCTCGGTGCGTGGTGCCGGGCCGGACTTCACCACCGCCTCCCGCCCGTCCGCGAGACGGATGAGCACGACATCGGAAAGATCGCCGCCATGAACGGTAGTGGCGTGATCGAGAACGCCGCCGATGAGCGCGGCGCCCGCCTCGGCGAGAGCGTTCATGAGCCCCCCGCGAGCTTGCGCAGGAGGGCCGCCGAGCCGAGCGCGACGTCTGCCCAGGTTTCCTCGAATTGTGAGAGGTCGCCGTAATAGGGGTCGGAGACGGCCTCACCTTCGCGGCCGGGCACATGGTCGAGCAACAAGCTCACTTCCGCCGTGGCATCGGCGGGCGACAGGGCATGAAGGACGCGTAGATTGTCAGGATCGAGCGCGACGATATGGGTGAAGCGGTGGAAATCCTCGCGCGACACCAGCCGGCCGCGATAGGCGGAAATGTCGATGCCGTGGCGTTTGGCCACAGCCTGTGCTCGGCGATCCGGAGCCTCGCCGATGTGCCAGCGTCCGGTGCCGGCCGATTCAGCCTCTACCTCGACGCCGACACGCGCGGCCTCCTGCCGGAAGGCGGCTTCGGCCAGCGGCGAGCGGCAGATGTTGCCGAGACAGACAAAGAGAACGGATGGCGGCTTCGACATGGCTGGCCTTCGCTCAAACGTCCCGGTGGACGGGGCAGGGGCCTCGATGCGCCAGGCGGGCGCGAGCCATGCCCGCACCCGCCATTATGACCTGTTGTCCGCCCCCGTCCAGACGGGGCGTGATATCTGCGGCTAAAGCGCCTGTCGTCAGGACTTCGCGCTGGTGGCGATATCGACCCAGACGGCCAGCAGCAGGATCGATCCCTTGACGATCATCTGCCAGAAGGTCTCGACGCCGAGCATGGACATGCCGTTGTCGAGGCTCGCCATGATGAGCGCGCCGATGAGAGCGCCGTAAACCGTGCCTGAGCCGCCGCGCATGGACGTGCCGCCGATGATGCACGACGCGATGGCGTCGAGCTCGCCGAGATTGCCCGCCGAGGGCGAGCCGGCGGCGAGGCGCGCCGTGGTGGTGAGGCCGGCAAAGGCGCACATCAGGCCGACGAGGCCGAAGATCATCAGCTTGACCATGCGCACGTTGACGCCCGAGAGCCTCGTTGCTTCGAGGTTCGAGCCGACTGCGTAGATGCGGCGGCCGAACACGGTGCGCTGGGCCAGCAGGGTGAAGACGCCGAGGATGATCATCATCACGAGGACGGGGATCGGAATGCCGCGATAGTCGTCGAGGGTGATGACGATGCCTGCAATGACGATGCCGATAGCAACGAGCTTGGCGACTTCCTGCCAGAGCGGCGGCACATCGAGATTGTACTGCTGACGCTTCTGGCGCGAGCGGAGGATCAGGAATGCGATGAGGAGGAAGGCAAGACCGGCCAGGATGTCGCCGACGAGAAGCGGCAGATAGGCCTGGCCGATGATGACGAAGCCGGGAGAGACCGGGGCAATGGTAGCGCCGTCGGTGACGCCGAGCAGCACGCCGCGATAGGCCATCAGGCCGGCGAGACCGACGATGAAGGACGGGACGCCGCGAAATGCCACCCACCAGCCGTTGAAGAGGCCGGCGGCGAGACCGAGCAGAATGACCACAAGGAAGTTGGCCACCACCGGCACACCGTATCGCACGTCAAGAATGGCCGCGACACCGCCGAGGAGGCCGAGCAGAGAGCCGACCGAGAGGTCGATCTCGCCGGAGATGATGACGAAAACCATGGCCGAGGCCAGCATCCCGGTGATCGCCATCTGGCGCAGAAGGTTGGAGAAGTTGCGCGGGGACAGGAAGAAACCGTCCGTCAACCATCCGAACAAAAGCCAGATCACCGCGATGACGAACAGAAGGCTCAGGACCTTGTAGCGGCTGAAAAGGCTGGTGAAGTTTTTCGTCCCCGACGCGATCATCGGCTTCCCCCTTGAACTGTGATTGTCTGCAAGCCGGTCAGGCGGCCATCTGGCGCCGGGTCAGGGCGGCGGTCAGGATCTTCTCCTGCGTCAATGTGCCGTCGTTGACGAAATCGCCGCGCAGCTGGCCCTCCCCGATCACCAGGACGCGATCCGAAATGCCCAGAACTTCCGGCATTTCGGACGAGATCATGATGATGGCGATGCCTTGCTTGGCCAACTCGTAGATCAGTTTGTAGATTTCGTATTTCGCCCCGACGTCGACGCCACGCGTCGGCTCGTCCAGGATCAGGACCCGTGGGTTGGCCAGCAGCATCTTCGACACCACCGCCTTTTGCTGGTTGCCGCCGGATAGGCTGGCGATCGCCAACACCGGGCTCGCGGTCTTGATGCCCATGCGGTCGATCTCACCTCGGATCGTCGCGAATTCGGCCGCCTCGTTGATCAGGCCGCCCTGGGTAAAGCGCGGCAGCACAGCCATGGTGATGTTCTGGCCGACGCCGAGCAACGGAACGATGCCGTGGCGCTTGCGGTCCTCCGGAACCATGCAGATGCCGTGCTTGACGGCGGCTTCGGGGTCCTTGACGCTGATCTGCTCGCCATTGAGGTAGACCTCAAGGGAATGCGGCCCCTTGTAGTAGCCGAAGATGGCGCTGGCCATTTCCGTGCGTCCGGCGCCCACCAACCCGGCGATTCCGAGAATCTCGCCGGCGCGCACCTGGAAGGAGACGTCGTCGACCTTCTTCATTTGTGGATTCAGCGGGTCGTAGCAGTTTATGTGGCGCACCTCGAAGATGACATCGCCGATGGTGTGCTCTTCGTGCGGATATTTTTCCGTGAGCTCGCGCCCCACCATCATGTTGATGATCTTGTCGATGGTGAGCTCGCTCATCGGCGCCGAGCCGATGAACTGGCCGTCGCGGATGACCGTAACGGTATCGGCGATCGCCTCGATCTCCTCCAACTTGTGGGAGATGTAGACGCAGGCGACATTGCGGTGCTTAAGGCCGCGGATGAGGTCGAGAAGAATCTCTGTTTCGGTCTGCGACAAGGCCGAGGATGGTTCGTCGAGGATGAGGAGCTTGGCGTTCTTGCCCAGCGCCTTGGCGATTTCGATGAGCTGCAGCACGCCGCCCGAATAGTGCGAAACCGGCATGGCCACGTTGACGTGGCTCATCTTGAGCTCGGCCATGAGACGCGCCGCCTCGGCGTTCATCGCCTCGTAGTCGAGAAAGCCGCCATTGGTGATCTCGCGGCCGAGGAAGATGTTCTCGGCCACCGAGAGCTCGGGCACCAGCATCAGTTCCTGGTGGATGATGACGATGCCGGCATCTTCCGTTTCACGGATCGAGGCAGCCTGAAGGGGTTTGCCCTCCCAGAGAATTTCGCCGTCCCACGTGCCGTAGGGATAGACCGCCGAGAGGACCTTCATCATGGTCGACTTGCCGGCGCCGTTCTCTCCGCACAGTCCCACCACCTCGCCGGGATGAACCTTGAGATCGATCCCATCGAGCGCCTTGACGCCCGAGAATTCCTTGACGATGCCCTTCATCTCGAGAAGGTAGTCGGACATGACGGATGCTCCCCCTCATGGCGAGCCCTAGGGCTCGTGGGCGATCGACAGGCGGATCGCCTCTTTCAATCGGTTCAATAATGGCAAAAGGGGCAGCTTGCGCTGCCCCTCGATATCATCGGTCTTAGTTTCCGAAGACCTGCTCTTTGGTGTAGAAGCCGTCGTCGACCAGGAGCTGAGCGTTCTCCTTGGTGATGATCGTCGGCGTCAGCAGCAGGCTGTCGACCTCTTTCATGCCGTTGTCGAGCTTGGCGTTGAACTCGGGCTTCTCGCCCTTGACGAGCTGGATCGCCAGCTTGGCCGCCTCGGTGGCGATCTGCTTCAGGGGCTTATAGACGGTCATCGTCTGCGTGCCCTTGACGACGCGCTGGACGCCGGCGAGGTCCGCATCCTGGCCCGACACGGCAACCTTGCCGGCGAGACCCTGCGCGGCGAGCGCCTGGATCGCGCCGCCAGCCGTGCCGTCGTTCGAGGCGACGATGGCGTCGATCTTGTTGGCGTTCGCGGTGAGCGCGTTCTCGACGATCGACAGAGCCTCGGTTGGGCTCCACTCTTTCACCCACTGATCGCCGACGATCTTGATGTCACCCTTGTCGACCAGGGGCTTCAGGACGTTCATCTGGCCTTCGCGCAGAAGCTTGGCGTTGTTGTCGGTCGGCGAGCCGCCCAGCAGGTAGTAGTTGCCGGTGGGCTGGGCGTCGACCACGCCCTTGGCCTGGAACTCGCCGACGCGCACGTTGTCGAACGAGATATAGGCGTCGACATCGGCGTTGAGGATCAGGCGGTCATAGGAGACGACCTTGACGCCGGCGCTCTTGGCTTCGTTGATGGTGTTGGTCAGGACCTTGGAGTTGAACGGGACGATGACGATGGCGTCGACGCCCTGGGCGATCATGGTCTCGATCTGCTGAATCTGGCGCTGCTCGTCGGCGTTGGCCGACTGCACGTTCACCGTCGCGCCCATATCCTCCGCGGCGGCGACGAAATAGTCGCGATCACGCGCCCAGCGCTCGACGCGAAGATCATCGATCGAGAACCCGATCACCGGCTTTTCAGGGCTGGCGGCGGCGGGCGCCACGAGCGCACCGAGACCGACCATGGCCACGGTCACGTAGCTGGCGACGGAAAACAGGCTCTTCATGAATTCCTCTCCTTTTAGCCGCCCGGCGGGGACTTCTCCTCTTCCCCGAACGGCATTCGCGCGCGGGCTGCGCGCAGCTTTGCGCTCGTCCCCTGGCTCGCCGGACGGACCGTCCGTCGGCGAACATAAGGATGCAACGTCACTCCCTATGGCTCCCGCTGTCTCCCGTCCGTCGACTGGACCGAAGCGAGGGAAGCCGCGTCAGCTCGCGGTCAAGTGGAACCGGGTTGACTGCTGCCTTATAGACAGCGGACGGCCGTACCTCAAGACCCCCTCAGCGCCCATCAGAGGTCTCGACCAATCCTGTGGATTGTCTACCGGCCGGCCCGGGCTCTCCTTGGCGATCGAGCTCAAGGTCTTGCTGTTCAACGGTCAAATGCCTTAACAAGATGCATCCGCTGCGCCTCGCCTGGAGTACGGACAGGACGAGGCGCTGGTGGCGCCTGCCGTCATGCGGCTTGAAATCTGGCGTGGAATTTGATGAGCGTACCTCAAATATCGATCCGGCGATCGCGTCGCGCGGTGATGTCGTGAAACGCGTCACGGTCCATGACGTCGCGGCCGAGGCGGGCGTCAGCTTGGCCACGGTGGACCGTGTTTTGAACGGGCGCAGCGGCGTGACGACAGCCACGGCCGCTCGCGTCAAGGACGCGGTGGAGCGGCTCAACTACCGGCGCGACCTTTTTGCCGCGAGCCTGGCCACCGGCCGGGAGTATCGCTTCCAGTTTGTCGTCCCGAGTGGCAACGCCAACACCTTCATGGGCAATCTCGGGCGTGCCGTCGAGGAGGAGGCCGAGCGCCTCGCCGAGCAACGCATCCTCGTCTCCGTCGATCATTATGTCGCATTCGACGAAGTGTCGCTGGCGGAGCGTCTGGCGGCCATCGACACGGAGCGCGTCAGGGGCGTTGCGGTGGTGGCTGTCGATACGCCGCGCGTCAAAGAAGCCGTGGACGCCCTGGTCCTTGCGGGCGTCAAGGTGGTGACGATCGTCTCCGACGTGATCCCCTCGCTCCGCAGCCACACTATCGCGATCAACAACATCTGCGCCGGCCGCGTCGCCGGAACGCTCATCGGCCGCTTTCTCGGAGGGCGGGAAGGCGAAGTTGCACTGGTGTCGGGCTCGATGGCGCTGCGCGACCATGTGGAGCGGCGCATCGGGTTCGAGCAGGTCTTGCTGCGGGACTTCCCGCACCTCCAGATTCTCTCGCCCTCGGAAGGCCGTGACGACAGCGGCGTGACGCGGCCCTTGATGCGGCGGATGCTTCACGATCATCCTCGCCTCATCGGCCTCTACAGCATCGGCGCCGGCAATCGCGGCATCATCGACGCGATGGAGGAAAGCGGGCGGGCGCGCGATATCGTCGCAGTGGCGCACGAGCTCACGATCCATTCTCGCCAGGCCTTAATTTCCGGAAGCTTCGACGCCGTGATCCATCAAAATGTCACGGCGGAGGTCGCCGCTGCCGTTCGGGTGCTCAAGGCGCTCTGCGACGGTCAGGCCGATGTCGTTCAGCCGGGTATCCCCATCGACATCTTCTT
Source organism: Consotaella salsifontis (assembly GCF_900167365.1). Taxonomy (GTDB): domain Bacteria; phylum Pseudomonadota; class Alphaproteobacteria; order Rhizobiales; family Rhizobiaceae; genus Consotaella; species Consotaella salsifontis. Next base: position 55,208 of record NZ_FUXL01000012.1, read on the forward strand.
CCGCGACAATCTGCCCTGATGCTCCGCGCTCGATGATGAGACCTTCGCAAGGAGAAGCATTTCGCTTCGCCCCGGTCGTCCGGCCTTGCGCATGGCGCCGATGAACGCATCTCTTGCGGGTAAGGACAGAAGAGCAAGAGTTGGAGATCGTGCGATGAACGAACGGACCAAGACCACGACGCTGCCGGTGCGGCGCCTGGGCCGCAGCGACATGGAGATCACGCGCGTCGGCTTCGGCGCCTGGGCGGTCGGCGGTGCCAATTCGCCGTTCAACTGGGGAAACCAGGACGATCGCCAGTCGGTCGCGGCCATTCGCCACGCCGTGGCGCGCGGCATCAATTGGATCGACACCGCACCCATCTACGGCATGGGCCATTCGGAGGAGGTGGTGCGCGAGGCACTGGCCGAAATGCCCGCGGCCGAGCGGCCCTTCGTCTTCACCAAATGCGGCATCGTCTGGGAAAAGGGCGAGGCATCGGAGACGACGCGGCGTGTCGGCGCCCCGGCCAGCATCCGCCGGGAGGTCGAGGCTTCGCTGAAGCGTCTGGGCGTCGAGCGGATCGATCTTTACCAGATGCACTGGCCGGCCGAGGACGGCACGCCGCTCGAGGAATACTGGCAGACCTTCCAAGAGCTGAAGCAGGAAGGCAAGGTGCGCGCCGTCGGCCTCTCCAACCACTCCGTCGAACAGTTGGAGCGGGCCGAGGTCATCGGCCATGTCGATTCGCTTCAGCCGCCGTTTTCGGCCATTCGCCGCGATGCCGCGGCCGAGCTGTCCTGGTGCGGCGCGCATGAGACGGGCGTCATCGTCTACAGCCCCATGCAGTCAGGACTGCTCACGGGTCGTTTCTCGCTGGAGAGGGCAGAGGCTCTCGCTCCCGGTGACTGGCGCCGACGCAACCCGCTGTTTTCGGGCGAGGCGCTACGGAAGAACCTCGCGCTCGCCGACGCCATGAAGCCTGTTGCCGAGCGTCATGACACGACGGTTGCCGCCGTCGCGGTGGCCTGGACGCTGGCCTGGGCGCCTGTGACGGGCGCGATCGTCGGCGCGCGCGGCCCCGAGCAGGTGGACGGCTGGATCGGCGCGGCCCATCTGGGACTGACCGCCGACGACCTCGACGAGATCGCCGGTGCCATCGAGAAGACCGGCGCGGGAAGCGGCCCCGCTAGACCCTAGGGAAATGCGCCTGGGAGACATTGTCGCGCGGCAACTTGATTGACGCACCCCGCCGGCCCTTCCTATGGTCGCCGGCGGCGGCGTCGCGAAAATGGACGGCGGCTGCTATTCCATGTTTCGCGACAGGACCTCGATTCTCCTGGAAACACACGGCCGCGCGCGATCGGCGCCGGCCGCAAAAAAGCGAGAAGACAAAGATGACCAGCGATCCGACCGCGCCCGAAGGCGCGCGCCTCCAGATTCCCGACCTCTCCGGCAAGGCGGTTCTGATCACCGGCGCCTCGACTGGCATCGGCGCCGCCTTGGCGCGCGAGTTCGCGCGGCAGGGCGCGCGCGTCGGCCTTCACTACAATGCCAGCGTCGACGCCGCGGAGGCCGTGGCCGAGGAGATCGTCAACAATGGCGGCACCGTCTTCCTGACTCGCGGCGACGCCTCGAAATCGGCTGAGATCACGCGCGTCGTCGAGGAAACCGCTGCCCATTTCGGCGGGCTGGACGGTCTCATCAACAACGCCGGCGCCATGCTCGGCCGCGTTCCCTATGCCGAGATGACCGACGAGCAGTACGATCGGGTGATGGATCTCAACTGCCGCTCGGTAATCGTCGCGTCGCGCGCCGCGCTACCGTTCCTGAAGAACCAGGGCGGGTTCATCATCAACACCTCCTCCATCGCGGCGCGCAACGGCGCCTCCTTGGGCTCGGGCGTCTATGGCTCGGCCAAGGCCTTCGTCTCCAACGTCACGAAGGGCATGGCCAAGGAGTGGATCGAGTTCGGCATCCGCGTGAATGCCGTCTCGCCAGGCACGATCATGACGCCGTTCCACGAGCGCTATTCGACGCCCGAACGTCTCGCCGCCATCGCGGAGACGATCCCGCAAAAGCGTCTCGGCCTCGCCGAGGACTGTGTCGGCGCCTATCTCTTCCTCGCCTCGGAAATGCTCTCCGGCTACGTCGTCGGCCAGACCATAGAGGTCAACGGCGGCCAGCTCATGGTGTGACGCGCTCCGCGGTTCTTCAGGCAGTGCCGGCCCATCCGGCCGGCGCTCCATTCATTCATCTTCTTTGAGACGGAAGGAAATCCATGTCCAAGCGGATCGTCTTCACCGGCGGCTCCGGCAAGGCCGGCCGTCACGTGGTTCCCTGGCTGAAGGCGAGGGGACATGAGATCCTGAACGTCGATCTCGTGCCTCTCGACTGTCCCGGCGTCAACACGCTGATCACCGATCTTGCGCAAGAGGGGCAGGTGATGAATGCCCTCTCGACCCATTTTGGCTTCGAGGATCAGAACGCCGGAGCCTTTCCGCCGAAGATCGATGCGGTGGTCCACTTCGCCGCGATCCCGCGCATTCTGATCAAGCCGGACAACGAGACCTTCCGCGTCAACGTTCAGAGCACCTACAACGTCATCGAAGCGGCGATGAAGCTCGGCATCCGCAAGGTCATCATCGCCTCCAGCGAGACGACCTACGGCGTGTGCTTCGCGGAAGGCGACAAGGACTTCCATTCCTTCCCGCTGGAAGAGGACTACGACACCGACCCGATGGACAGCTACGGCCTGTCGAAGGTGGTGGGCGAGAAGATCGCGCGCGCCTTTTCCATGCGCTTTGGCGCCGACATCTACGCGCTGAGGATCGGCAACGTCATCGAGCCGCACGAATACGACAAGTTCCCCGCCTTCCTTGCCGAGCCCATGTCGAGAAAGCGCAATGCGTGGAGCTATATCGACGCCCGCGATCTCGGGCAGATGGTGCATCTGTGCGTGGAAAAGGATGGGTTGGGCTTCCAGATCTTCAACGCGACGAACGACACGATCACGCTGAACGAGCCGACGGAAGACTTCCTGAAGCGCGCCTGCCCGGGCGTGCCAATCACCCGGAAGATGGGCGAGTTCGAGGCGCCGCTCTCCAACCGCAAGATCCGCGAGGTCCTCGGCTTCAAGGAAGAGCACGACTGGCGCAAATACGTGCCGCAGGCTTAAAGCCCGCGCCGCGATCGGCCATAAATGCAAGACGCCATCCTCGCGAACGTTCAGCGAGGATGGCGCCATGACTTGTGGCGAATAGCGTCGACCGATCCTAGAGGGTCGTCATGCGCAGATAGGGCCGCACCGCGTCCCAGCCCTGCGGATAGATATCCCTGGCCTGCTCGTCGGAAACGGAAAGCGGGATGATGACCTTGGAGCCGGGGCGCCAGTCGGCCGGCATCGCCACCTTCTTCGCGTCCCCGGTCTGAAGCGCGTCGATGACGCGGATGATCTCGTCGAAATTGCGCCCGACCGCCATCGGATAGGTCATGGTGAGGCGGATCTTCTTGTTCGGATCGATGATGAAAACCGAACGCACCGCCGCCGTCTCGCTCTCATGCGGATGGATCATCTCGTAGAGCTTGGCGACCTTGAGGTCCTTGTCGGCGACGATGGGGAAGGTCGCGTTCGTGCCGGAGAAATGGTTGACGTCGGCGAGCCATTTCTTGTGCTCGTCCACCGTATCGGTCGACAGGCCGATTGGCTTGACGTTGCGCTTGGCGAACTCCTCCGAGAGCTGCGAGGTGCGGCCCATCTCGGTGGTACAGACGGGCGTGAAGTCGGCGGGATGGCTGAAGAAGAAGACCCAGGAATTGCCGATCCACTCGTGAAAGTCGATGGGGCCGTTGGTGGTGTCGGCCTGAAAGTTCGGCGCGACCTCGCCAATGTGAAGAGACATGGGGAACTCCTGAAGGTTGTGGACCTGGCTGCGCGGGAGGACAGCGCGCTATCGATGCATCCGCCTCGAGCGAGACGTCAATAGACGGGATCTAATATGAATCGTTTTTAATATTCGGATCGTCGTCGATGCGAAAATGGCCGGCGCCCTGGGGGGACGCCGGCCATTCGCTTCGCGCAATGACGAGACGGTCAGGCGGCCTGGAGCGTCTCGTTGGGATAGCCGGCGGCCGCGATCGCCTCTTTGATGGCGGTGGCGTCAGCCGATGAATCGACGACCGCCGTGCCGGCGGAAAGATCGACATCCACCTTGGCGGCGGGATCGACGCTCTTCACCGCCTTCTCGACATTGGCGACGCAGTGTTTGCAGGACATTTCCTCGACTTTGAGCTTCAGCATGGCAGTCTCCTTGTTGACTGAATTTTCGACGAGCGGCGCGGCCTTCACTTCCGTGCGCGCCGGTGACTGGTTGGTTTCGGGCCGCGCCGCCGTATGGGGCAGAGGCGGCAATGCCGCATCCGCACCGGCTCGGCGCGAGGGGGAGTAGCGCTTCAGCCGCAGGGCGTTCGACACGACGAAGACGCTGGAGAGCGCCATCGCGGCCGCCGCGAAGACCGGCGAAAGCAGGATGCCGAAGGCCGGGTAGAGCGCGCCTGCGGCAAGGGGGATGAGAACGACGTTGTAGGCGAAAGCCCAGAACAGGTTCTGCTTGATGTTCCGGAGTGTCGCCTTGGAAAGGCCGATGGCGTCGGCGACCGCGCGAAGGTCGCCGGACATGAGGACGACATCGGCGCTCTCGATCGCAACGTCGGTTCCCGTGCCGATAGCGAGCCCGATGTCAGCCTCCGCGAGGGCTGGCGCATCGTTGATGCCGTCACCGACGAAGGCAATGCGGCCGCCATTCTCCCGCAGGCTCTTCACCGCCTCGATCTTGCCCTCGGGCAGGACCTCGGCGACGACACGGTCGATCTTCAGGCGCGCGGCGACGGCCTCGGCGGTTTTGCGGTTGTCGCCGGTGATCATGGCGACCTTCAGCCCCAGCGCATGGAGCGCCGCGATGGCGGCCGGCGTCGTCTCCTTGATCGGGTCGGAAACGGCGAGAAGCGCCGCCGCCTTGCCGTCGATGGCGACATAGAGCGGCGATTTGCCCTCCCTCGCCAGTCGCTCCGCCGCTTGCGTGAACGCCGAAAGGTCGAGCTCCTGGCGGGCCATCAGCCGATCGGCGCCGACCGCGACCGCATGGCCGGCGACCTTTGCCGTGACGCCGAAGCCCGGAACCGCCTCGAAGCGCTCGAGCGCCGGCAGAGCGAGCCGCCGCTCCTCGGCCGCCGCGACGATGGCCGCCGCGATCGGGTGTTCGGATTTGGCCTCGATCGCCGCCACCAGCGCCAGAACCTCCGGCTCGGCGAAGCCCTGGGAGACAATGAAGTCGGTCAGCTCCGGCCGGCCGCGCGTCAACGTCCCCGTCTTGTCCAAGGCGATGGTCGTCGCGCCGGAGAGCGATTGCAGCGCCTCGCCCTTGCGAAACAGCACGCCGAGCTCGGCCGCGCGACCCGTGCCCACCATGATCGAGGTGGGCGTGGCGAGCCCCATGGCGCAGGGGCAGGCGATGATGAGGACGGCGACTGCGTTGACCAGCGCGAAGCTCAAGGCGGGTGAAGGGCCAAAGGCGAGCCAGACGACGAAGGTGAGTGCCGCCGCGCTCATTACCGCCGGCACGAACCAGCCCGTCACCTGATCCACCATGGCCTGGATCGGCAGCTTTCCGCCCTGGGCAGCCTCCACCATCCGGACGATCTGGGCGAGCATGGTGTCGGCGCCGACCTTCTCCGCCCGATAGGTGAAGGCGCCGGTCTTGTTGATCGTGCCGCCAACGACCGCCGCGCCCTCGCTCTTGGCCACCGGCACCGGCTCGCCGGTGATCATGGATTCGTCGACATAGGAGCCGCCGGAAAGGACAGTTCCATCCACCGGCACCTTCTCGCCTGGCCGCACCTCGATGACGTCGCCGACGATGACCTCGGCGATCGGCACCTCGGCGACCGCGCCGTCGCGGTTGACGCGCGCCTTCTTCGGCTGAAGGCCGATCAGGCGCCGCACGGCCTCGCCGGTCCTGCCCTTGGCGCGCGCCTCCAGCGTCCGGCCGAAGAGGATCAGCGTGACGATCATCGCCGCTGCCTCGAAATAGACATGGGCGGTGCCCGCCGGCAAAAGGCCAGGCGCGAACGTCGCCACCACCGAATAGGCATAGGCGGCGGACGCGCCCATCACCACCAGCGAATTCATATCGGGCGACAGATGGAGCAGCGCCGGCAGGCCCTTCTTGAAGAAGCGCAGGCCGGGGCCGAAGAGGACGAGGCTGGTCAAAACGAATTCGACCACGCGCATCGGGGTCATGCTGAGGGTCGTCATCAGAAGATCGCCGAAGCCAGGGATGACGTGCGATCCCATCTCCATGATGAAGACGGGCAGCGTCAGGACCACCGCAATCATCAAGTCGCGCTTCAGGCGCCGGTATTCCTCGGCCTTGGCCTCGGCGCGCTTGTCGGAGGCGGCGTTGCCCGTTTCAAGCCGCTTGGGCTCATAGCCCGCCTCGCGCACGGCCTTTTCGACGGCCGCCATGTCGAGCCCGACGCCCGACAGGCTGGCGCGCTCGGTGGCAAGGTTGACAGAAACGGAAGCGACGCCCGGCACGGCGGCGATCACCTTTTCCACGCGTCGTACGCAGGAGGCGCAGGTCATGCCCTCGATGCCGAGCTCGGCCGTTTCGCGCGGCACGCCGTAGCCTGCCGCCTCGATGGCGCTGATCACGGCGTCGTCGTTCGCGGGGCCGGAAAAGGTGACGTCCGCGCCCTCGGTCGCGAGGTTGACCGCGGCGCCGGAAACACCCGGCACAGCGGCGATCGCCTTTTCGACGCGCTTGACGCAGGAGGCGCAGGTCATGCCCTCGACGACATAGTGGCGCCGGAGGGGAGAACCGGCCGCGAAACGGTCGGTGGGGAGACTTTCGTTCATCGCACCGCCTTTAGGAGAAATTCCGAAGACGGGGTGAAGATGGACCTTCCCGTTACGGGAAGGTCAAGGGCCTACGTCAAATTCATGGTGCGCAGGCGGCGAGGCGCGTTTCCAGCGGTAGAAGCGCCGAGGAGCCAGCGTTTTTCCATGGCGCATCCGAATGCGGCTTCCCGTCGCACGTCTGTTGGGCCTGCCTTACGCGGCGGCCTTCTTGCGGAACGACACCGAGCCGTGCTCCGACATCCACAGGATGCCGCGCTGCAGGGCGATGAAGCCGAAGAGCAGGAGGCCGATGACGATCTTCGTCCACCAGCTCGACAAGGTGCCGTCAAAGACGATGTAGGTCTGGATCAGACCCTGGATGAAGATGCCGATCAAGGTGCCGGCGATGAAGCCCGAGCCGCCGCTGAGCAACGTGCCGCCGATAACGACGGCCGCGATAGCGTCGAGTTCCACGCCGGAGGCCGAAAGCGAATAGCCGGCCGAGGTGTAGAGCGAGAAGACGATGCCGGAAAGGCCGGCGAGGAAGCCCGAGACGGCATAGATGCCGATCGTCGTGCGCCCCACGGGCACGCCCATCAGCTCCGCCGATTGGATATTGCCGCCAAGCGCGTAGACATTGGCGCCGAAGCGCGTGCGCTGGGCGACGATGGAGCCGACGAGGAAGACCACCAGCATGGTGATGCCGATGAGGGTCAGGCGCCCGCCGCCCGGCATCTTGAAGTAGAGGTGCTGAAGCGTCGCGTAGAACGGATGGTTGATCGGGACGGACTGGGTCGACAGGAGAAACGAGACGCCGCGGGCCAGGAACATTCCCGCCAGCGTGACGATGAAGGCCGGCATTTCCAGATAATGGATCACCGCTCCCATGAAGGCGCCGAAGGCCGTCGTGATCATCAGCGCCAGGACGAAGGCGAAGAGCGGATGGATCGAGGTGTTCTGGAGAAGGACGGCCAGGAAGACGCCGGTAAAGGCGATGACCGAGCCGACCGAAAGGTCGATGCCGCCGGACAGGATAACGAAGGTCATACCCACCGCCGTGATGCCGAGGAAGGCATTGTCGGTCAGAAGGTTGCCGATGACCCTGGTCGACCACATCGAGGGAAACTGCGCGATGCAGATGAGATAGGCGAGGACAAAGACCGCGATCGTGGTGATGAGCGGCAGGTATTTGGAGGATGTCATCGCACCGCCCTTTCCTGTTTTGCCGTCGGATGGCGATCGCGCCTGAGGAACGTCCACAGGGACTGGCTCGTCGGCGACTGAACCACCAGGATGATGAGGATGATCACCGCCTTGATGATGAGGTTGAACTCGGGCGGGAAGCCGGAAAGCAGGATGCCGGTGTTGACCGACTGCATGATCATCGCGCCGATCAGCGAGCCGGCGATGGAGAAGCGCCCGCCGAGCAGCGAGTTGCCGCCGATGACGACGGCGAGGATGGCGTCGAGCTCCAGCCAGAGGCCGGCATTGTTGGCGTCCGCGCCCTTGATGTCGGCCGCCGCGATGATGCCGGCGATCGCGGCGCAAAGCCCCGAGGTGGCGTAGACGGCGAAGAGCAGCGAGCGCGAGCCGACGCCCGACAGCGTCGAGGCGCGGCGGTTGACGCCGATCGCCTCGATGAGCAGGCCGAGCGCCGTGCGCCGGACGATCGTCACCATCAGGATCGCCATCACGAACCAGATGATGAAGGGCATGGGCAGGCCGAGGAAGGCGCCGCTGCCGACGAAGATCAGATCCGGCTTGTCGTTGAAAGTGAGGATGATGCCTTCGGTGATGAGCTGGGCGATGCCGCGCCCGGCAACCATGAGGATGAGCGTGGCGATGATCGGCTGAATGTCCAGAAGCGCGACGAGCGCGCCGTTCCACAGGCCGCAGAAGAGCCCGACGGCCAGCGTGCCGCCGAGCGTGGCGACGAGCGGATAGCCCTGCGTGATCAGCGACGCGGCCACGGCCCCTGTAATCGCCATGACGGCGCCAACCGAAAGGTCGATGCCCTTGGTGGCGATGACGAGCGTCATGCCGATGGCGAGCAACGCCACCGGCGCGCCGCGGTTGATGACATCGATAAGGCTGCCGTAGAGCCGCCCGTTCTGCATCTCGACATGGAAGAAGCCGGGCGAGATCATCGCGTTGAGCAGAAGGATGATGCCAAGGGCCGCCAGCTGTGGCAGCAGGCGCCTGAGGGCGGAAAGAAAGCGTTTCATGCCGCAGCTCCCGTGGTGCCGCTCGCCGCGATCGCCTTGAGAATGCCGGTGGTCGAAACCTCCTCGCCGACGAGCTCGGCGACATGCCGCCGGTCGCGCAGAACGAGGACGCGGGCGCTGTAGCCCACCAGCTCCTCGAGCTCGGAGGATATGACGAGAAGCGACATGCCGTCGGCGCAGAGCCGGCGAATGAGGCGGATGATCTCCGCATGGGCGCCGACGTCGATGCCGCGTGTCGGCTCGTCCAGAATGAGGAAGCGGGGGTTGGTGGCGAGCCAGCGGGCGAGCAGCACCTTCTGTTGATTGCCGCCGGAGAGAAACTTTACCGGCATCTCGGCGCCGGCCGTGCGGATGTCGAGAGCCTCGATATATTGACTGGCGAGATCGTCCTGCTCGCGCCGCGACAGCGGCTTGGCCCAGCCGCGCCGGGCCTGAAGGGCGAGCGCGATGTTCTCGCGCACCGAAAGATCGCCGATGATGCCGTCGGTCTTGCGGTCTTCGGGACAGAAGCCGAAGCCGGCGTGGACCGCCTTCTGCGGCGAGGCGAGATTGGTCGCCTGCCCCTCGACCTCGACCGTGCCGCCATCGGCCCGCTCGATGCCGAACAGGAGCTGGGCCGTCTCCGTGCGCCCCGAGCCGAGCAGGCCGGCGATGCCGACCACCTCGCCGCGCTTCACGTCCAGATCGAAGGGCGCAAGGACGCCGCGTTTGCCGAGATGGCGCACCTTGATGACGGTCTCGCCCCCCGTGTCAGCGGCCACGCCGTTGCCGGTGTCTTCGGCCTCTTCCAGGCGGCGGCCAAGCATCATGGAGACGAGATCGATGCGCTCCAGTCCCTCGACGGCGCGGCTGGCGATCAGGCGGCCATTGCGCAGCACCGTTATGGTGTCGGCGATCGAAAAGACCTGATCGAGGAAATGGCTGATGAAGATGATGCCGAGGCCCTCGGCCCGCAGTTGCCGCACGACCGAAAAGAGCATCTCGACCTCGTGGGTGTCGAGACTGGCCGTCGGCTCGTCAAGGATCAGCACCTTGCCGGAAATGTCGACGGCGCGGGCGATCGCGATGATCTGCTGAATGGCGACGGAGAAGCTCGAGAGCGGCGCCGCCACATCGATGTCGAGGCCATAGCGCTTCAGAAGCTCGCGAGACAGGCGGTTCATCGCGCGCATGTCGATCATGCCGAAGCGCTTCGGCTGGCGACCGAGATAGAGGTTTTCAGCCACCGACAGATTGGGCAGGAGGTTGACCTCTTGATAGACGGTGCCGATGCCGAGCGCCTGCGCGTCCAGCACGTCTCGCGGGAAGATCGGTTTGCCTTCCAGCAGCACTTCGCCGGCATCGCGGCGGTAGGCGCCGGTGATGACCTTGATCAGGGTCGACTTGCCGGCCCCGTTCTCTCCGAGAAGCGCGTGAACTTCTCCCGAGCGAAGCGTGAAATCCACATCGTCGAGCGCGGCGACGCCGAAAAAGGATTTGCTGACGCCCTTGGCCCTGAGGAGCGGCGTTTCGTTGGCCATGGTCCCTCCACCCCGATCAACTCCATCCGGAGCCGCCGGCCCGGGGGGCGGGGCGAGGAACCGGATCGTCTGTCGCAGGAAACGCCGCCCGCCCAAGGGCAGGCGGCGGCAGTGGGTCGTGGCTCAGTAGCCGAGGCCCTTCTTTTCCTCGTAGACCTTCATCGGCTCGTCGGCGGGCGTGTAGAGCTTGGATTCGGTCTGAATCCACTTCGCCGGCTCTTTCTTGTCCTTGAGGTAGGCGTCGAGCGCGTCGAAGGCGGGGCCGGCCATGTTGGGGGTCAGCTCGACCGTGGCATTGGCCTCGCCGTTGGCCATGGCCTGGAAGATGTCCGGCACGGCGTCGATGGACACGACCTTGATGTCGGTGCCGGGCTTCAGCCCCGCTTCCTTGATGGCCTGGATGGCGCCGACCGCCATGTCGTCATTGTGGGCGTAGAGGGCGCAGATGTTCTTGCCGCCATCCTCGGCCTTGATGAAGCTCTCCATGACTTCCTTGCCCTTGGTGCGGGTGAAGTCACCGGTCTGACTGCGCACGATCTTGATGTTGTCGTGGCCGGCGATCGCCTGCTCGAAGCCCTTCTTGCGGTTAATCGCGGGCGAGGAGCCGGTGGTGCCCTGAAGCTCGACGACATTGCATTCCTTGTCGCCCACATCCTTGACCAGCCAGTCGCCGGCGACCTTGCCTTCATAAGTCTGATCGGAGGTGACGGCGGTGAGATAGAGGTCTTCCGGCGCGTCGATCTGGCGATCGAGCAACACGACGGGGATATCGGCTTCCTTGGCCTCTTCGAGCACCGAATCCCAGCCCGTGGCGACGACGGGCGCGAGCAGGATAGCGTCGACGCCCTGCGCGATGAAGGAGCGGATGGCCTTGATCTGGTTTTCCTGCTTCTGCTGGGCATCGGCGAACTTCAGGTCGATGCCGCGCTTCTCGGCTTCCTGTTTGGTCACGCTGGTCTCAGCCGCGCGCCAGCCCGACTCCGAGCCGATCTGTGAGAAGCCGACAGTCATGGCGTTGGCGCTGACGGACGACAAGACCAACCCCGCCGCGACAGCCGTCCCGGCAAGCAAAATCAACGATCGCATTGAATTCTCTCCCATCATTGACCGGTCTCCCCACCGGCACGTTCACGCTACCGCGCAATCGAAGCCATTGCTAGAGAGCAAAACCGCTACAATGATGGACAATCCTGCTACCTTATCGCTGCTGCTTATTTCGCGAGAGCTTGATATCTTTCCATAAAACCAAGATTTTAGCCGGAGAGATCAGCTCCGTGACGATTCGGCTATCGACGAACTCCGAAATTTTTCGAAAAGGAATGAAAGCTCACGAAGCCGCTACTTCGAAGGCAGAGAACATTCGATGAAGCAGCTCTCTCGGACGTTGATTGTAACGAATCGCTACTCCAGGTAGTCCGCCTTCCTCGCCAAGCCGGGTGGCCTGTCACAGAGACCGTGCATCGCGCGCCTGCGCTTCGATGAGCTGGCCGAAGGCAAGGCCCCCGTCGTTGGCCGGCACGGTCTCTGGCAGATGCACGGCGATGCCCTCCGCCACGAAAAGCGCCGCCACGCGCTCGGCGAGTCGCCGATTCTGGAACACGCCGCCGCAGAGGCCCACCGCGTCGAAGGCTTGATGGCGGGCGACGGCCAGCGCCTGTCGAACAAGGCCGCGCGCTAGGCTCTCATGAAACAGCGCCGCGCGACCGCCCGGCGATAGCGTCGGGTCCGTCAGGGGCGAGAGCAGCGGCGCCCAGTCCAGTCGAAGAAGGCCGTACCCGTCTTCCACGATCGGCAGGTCCACGAAGCCGCCGGTATCCTCCGCCATTGCCTCGAGACGCATCGGCCCTTCGCCCTCGAAGCTGACGCGCTCGATGCCGAGCGCGAGCGCTGCGGCGGCGTCGAAGAGGCGTCCGATCGACGAGGTGGAAAGCGTGCGCACCCGCTTTTCCCAGGCCTGACGGGCGATAGCGCCGCCTTCCGCCTCGGGCAGCCAGTCGTGGCAGGCTTCCCACATCAATCCGGCGGCGGAGCGCCACGGCTCGCGCCCGGCCTTGTCGCCACCGACCAAACGGAATTGCCGGATGCTCCCGACGCGGTGGAACCCGCCCGGAGCCCCGAGCAGAGCCTCGCCGCCCCAAAGCTCGTTGTCCGGGCCGAGGCCGACACCGTCCCAGGCGAAGACGAGCCATCTGGCGACGTCCGGGTTTTCGCCGGCGATCGCCGAGGCATGGGCGACATGATGCTGGACCAGCGTTACCGGGCGCCCGTCCGAGAGGGCCCAGCGTGTCGAGGCGTAGTCGGGATGGACGTCGGCGACGAGGCGCGTTGCCTCCACCGCGTAGAGCGCCTGGAGATCCGCCGCCACCTGGGAGAAGACGGCTAGGCTTCGCGGGCTGTCGAGCTCGCCGATGTGCGGCGAGACGACCGCACGCCGCCCCCAGCCAAGGGCGATCGCGCCCTTCATGTGGCCGCCGACCGCGAGAGTCGGCTCGGCGAGTGGACGGGCGAGCTCGATCTCCAGCGGCGCCACGCCCCTGCCGATCCGGATCGGCCGGGCCTTGCCCGCGATCACTCGAACGACGGAATCGTCGGCCGGCCGGACGATCGGCCGGTCGTGGTCGAGAAACGCGTCGGCGACCTGGGCGAGGCGGCGATGGGCCTCGTCCTCGTCGGTGATCACCGGCTCGCCGGAGATGTTGCCGGAGGTCGCCACGATCGGCGCGCCGAAATCGCCGAGAAGGAGATGATGGAGCGGGCTGTAGGGCAGGAAGACGCCAAGCTCCGCAAGTCCCGGCGCCAGCCCCGCCGCGAGGCCGCTACCCGGCCTCTTGGCGGTGAGGACGATGGGGCGCGCCGGATCGGCGATCGCCGCGGCCTCGGCGGCATCCGGAGAGACGAAGCGGCGCACGGCATCGAGCCCATCGATGCCTTCCTGCGGGATCATCACGGCGAACGGCTTGGTCGGCCGGTGCTTGCGGGACCTGAGGCGGGCCACAGCCGCCTCGTCGCGGGCATCGCAGACGAGATGGTAGCCGCCAATGCCCTTGACCGCGACGATACCGCCCGCGCTAAGGCACGCCACCGCTGCCGCCAGCGCCTGCTCCCCGTGCTCCTCGGCGGCACCCGCCCTGACGAAGGAGAGCCGTGGCCCGCACGCCGGGCAGGCCAATGGCTGGGCATGAAAGCGCCGGTCGAGCGGATCGGAATATTCGCCCGCGCAATCCGGGCACAGGGGAAAGCCGGCCATTGAGGTGGCCGGCCGATCGTAGGGCAGGGCCCTGATGATGGTGTAGCGCGGACCGCATTGGGTGCAGTTGGTGAAGGGATAGCGATGCCGCCGCGCGGAAGGGTCCGAAAGCTCGGCCACGCATTCCGCGCAACAGAAGAGGTCCGGCGGAAGGTGGATATCCGGTTCCTCCGTTCCCTCGCTGTGGCGGATTTCGAAACCATGAAACAGGCCGAGCGAAGCCGGCTCTGAAAGGTCGATCCGTGGCCGGGCCAGCGGTGGCGCCTCTTTGATGAGCACCGTCTCGAAGGCAGCGAGAGCCTCAGGCGCGCCGGCAATTTCGATGATGACGCGACCGGCGCCGTTCCTGACCCAGCCCGTGAGACCATGGGCATGGGCGATGCGATAGACGAAGGGGCGGAAACCGACTCCCTGGACGCGCCCGCTGACGAGGATTCTCCGCCCGTTTGCTGCCGCCTCGTCCATTGATGGATGGCCTGTCTCGTTGCTCACGCGTCGCTCCTTCCCGCGCGGCGAATCCGTTAGCCGGCTGGACGTCGTCCATCGCGCATTCTGGCGCCATTTGCTTCGGAGATCGAGTGTGGTCGGAGAGAGAGTGCGGCCGCGAGGACCGGAAAATCAGGCTTCGTCACCCTCGGCAAGGGGCGTTGCGTGAGGCGCGACGCTCTCGGGCTCGCAATAGAGCGAATAGAGGGTGCTCAGGATGGCGCTCACCTCGCGCCCGTTCAACGAGTAGAAGATCATTTGAGCCGAACGACGGGTGCGCACCAGCTCGTGGCGGCGGAGCACCATGAGGTGCTGGGAAAGCGCCGACTGGCTCAATCCGATGATGCGCTCCAACTCGCCAACGGATTTTTCGCCGTGGACGAGCTGGCAAAGGATGAGAAGGCGCCATTTGCTGCCGATCGAACGGAGCAAAGTCGCGGCGCGCTCGGCATTTCTCTCGAGCGCGGTCATCTCCATATTCTGAGGCAAGTCCAACATCGGCGACCACTGCGGCAGATCGGCCCTTCCACTCTACAACCTGTCAGGTCATGGCAGGACCGCGTCAAATTCTTTATCAAACATTCCACTTTTCCTGCTTCAGGATCAAGAGCCCACGACGTCCTCTTGGATATTGTCCCCGATGGCCAGGAAAGCGACGGATTTGTTTCTTCCGAAGCTGTATTGCGCGAGGCATTTCAGACGCAAGGGGAGAGCCGGAGGCTGGGAACCAGGTTCGGTGCTCGCGAGAGGGAGCCGGGGCTGAGTGCCAGCGAGAGCGAAAGGGTGGGGATGGCCGACAAGATGCTGGATGCCAGAGGGCTCAATTGCCCGTTGCCGATCCTGAAGGCAGCCAGGGCGCTCCGGGACGTTCCGGTCGGCGGGACGCTGGAGGTTCTGGCGACCGATCCGCTCGCCCCGCAAGATTTTTCGGATTTCTGCCGCTCGACAGGCAGCGAGCTTGTCGAGCGCGAGGTGGCGAGCGGCGTCTTCCGCTTCGTCATCCGGCGCGGGAGGTGACCCCGCGCCGGTAGGGGGCCGGGCTTATTCTTGGGCTTCGTCGGTGGTCGCCCGGATCGAGGCGACAAGCTGCGGATCGAGATTGAGGCGCGCCGCCAGCATGTCGAGATAGGCTCTTTCCGCCGGATGATCGGGGTCGATGGCCAGAAGCGACACGGTATAGACTTCGGCCGCCGTCTCGGGATTGGGCACCCGCGCCACCAGATCGTCGATGGAGAGCGGGCGGCGCATCTCGTCCATCAGCCGGCCCTTCTCCTCGGGTGCGAGATCGAGATCCTCGATCTTGGAGAAAATGCCTTCCTGCTCGTCACGATCGATATAGCCATCGGCCTTGGCCGCGGCGATCATAGCGGACAGCATGAGGCTCGCCCGCTCTTCGGCAGCCTCGCCCTCGGGGTGGAAGTGCGTGCCTTCGAGGCGCGGCAGATCGTCGGCCGGAGCGGCGGGAGCCGGAGCCTCGCCCCCCTGGCGCGCCTGATAGTCCTGCCAAGCCTTGTAGGCGAGACCGGCGACAAGCGCCATTCCGCCGTATTTCACCGCCTTTCCGCCAAGCTTGCGGCCGCGCTTGCTCGACAGAAGGTAGGTGGCAAGGCCACCCGCCACCGCGCCCGGCAGCATGGAGCCGCCCTTTCCGCCTCCGAGAAATCCGCCGATCTGATCCTGAAGGGAAGAGCCGCTGCCGCCGCCGTTCGCCTGTCCGCCTCGCGGGGGCTGACGGGCGGCTGCGCCCGTGCCGAGGAACTGGTCGAGAAGCTTCTGCGCGTCGATCATTCCGAAGGTCCTTTGTGCCAATGGGTCCGGCACGGATATCGGAATGCGCATGTCGCGGCGCAACGGTCGATAACGCAGGCTTTATGAAGTGCTCAGTCTTCGCCGAAAGGCTCCAGTGAATGGCGCTTCAGAAGCGGCAGCTGGGCCATCATGAAGATGATCGTGAGCGGCATCGTGCCCCACACCTTGAAGGCGACCCAGGTATCGGTCGAGAACAGGCGCCAGACCACCTCGTTCAATCCCGCGAGCACGAAGAAGAACAGCCCCCATCGCAGCGTCAGCTTTCGCCAGCCCTCGTCGGTGAGCTTGAACGCCTGGTCGAAGACATAGCCGAGCAGCGGCTTGCCGACCATGAGACCGCCAAGAAGGATCACGCCGAAGAGGGCGTTGACGATGGTCGGCTTCATCTTGATGAAGGTGTCGTTCTGCAGCCAGAGCGTCAGCCCGCCGAAGACCACGACGAAGACACCCGTGACCAGGGGCATGACCGGCAGCGTCTTGGTCAGCGCCCATGACAGGGCGAGCGCGATCACCGTCGCCGCCATGAACAACGCGGTGGCGATGAAGATCGGCCCGCCGAGCGCGGCCAGCGCTGGGAAATGATCAACGAGGGCCTCGCCCCGCGAATTGGCGAAGAAGAAGACGGCGAGAGGGCCCAGTTCCAGGGCGAGCTTCAGAAGCGGGTTGAGCGCCTTGTGCCCCGGTGTGTTCGGCGCCTCTTCGAAAATGTGCTGCTGATCGGTCATCACGCGTCCTGTCTCGTCTGCCGCCCTCATATTGGCACGGAAAGCGACGAGAGGAAGACGAAACCGCAAGATTGCAGGACGGGCACTGAACTTGCCGTGCGCCGGTCGGGCTCACGAAATCAGCGGCGGGCTGTCAAACGGTGTCGATCTCGATCAGCAAAGCCTCGCCCGATGCCGCCACGGGCTCGAGGATGACGTCGCCATCGAGGATGAGCGCGTCGCGCGGCGCGAGGGTTTCGGCCTCCGCATCTGACCGGACCGCAAGTGGCGTCAAGGCGAAGACAATCGTTGTTTCACCCTTCTCAAGGGCCTGTGCGCCGTCGAGCCTCAGCCGCCGCACGTGGTGCTGGAAGGCGGCGCGGCGCGTCATGACGTTGAGATCCGTGATGGGGCCGGCGAGGAGACGGCATTCGGCCGCCACGTCTCCGGCGAAGGCAAAGGGCGCATCCGCCGCCGTGAGGCGTGCGGTCGTCACCTTGCCCTCGAAATCGAGGACGATGCCGTCGCCTTCGATGACGGTCAGTGTGCGGTCAATGCCGGGAAAGGCGGAGAACAGGCCGTCGGTGGCGACGTGCGCCATGCTGATCCGCCAGCCGAACTCCTCCAGACCGGCATTCGGCGGAAAGACGGCGATCTCCGCCGTCTCGCCGCCGCCGTTCTTCCATGGCATGCGCCTGTAACGGGCGCTCGCGAGGATCGTCATCACTCAGTTGCCGAGAATGCCGGGAAGGCGCAGCCCATGTTCCTTGGCACAGTCGATCGCCGCCTCGTAGCCGGCGTCGGCATGGCGCATGACGCCGGTGGCTGGATCGTTCCAGAGCACCCGCCCGATGCGTCGATCGGCATCCTCGGACCCGTCGCAGCAGATCACCATGCCTGCGTGCTGGGAAAAGCCCATCCCGACGCCGCCACCGTGGTGGAGCGAGACCCAGGTCGCCCCCGAGGCGGTGTTGAGGAGGGCGTTGAGGAGCGGCCAGTCGGAGACGGCGTCGGAGCCGTCGCTCATCGCTTCTGTCTCACGGTTGGGCGAGGCGACGGAGCCGGAGTCGAGATGGTCGCGGCCGATGACGATAGGGGTCTTCAGCTCGCCCTTGCGCACCATCTCGTTGAAGGCGAGGCCGATGCGGTGGCGATCGCCGAGGCCGACCCAGCAGATGCGTGCCGGCAGGCCCTGAAAGGCGATGCGCTCGCGCGCCATGTCGAGCCAGCGGTGGAGATGGCCGTCTTGCGGCATCAGCTCCTTCACCTTCTCGTCGGTGCGATAGATATCCTCCGGGTCGCCCGAGAGCGCGGCCCAGCGGAACGGCCCGACGCCCCGGCAGAACAGAGGCCGGATGTAGGCCGGCACGAAGCCGGGGAAGGCAAAGGCATCCTCGAGACCCTCTTCCTTGGCCATCTGGCGGATGTTGTTGCCGTAGTCGACGGTGGGAACGCCGGCCTTGGCGAAGTCGACCATGGCGGCGACATGCTGGAGCATGGAGGCGCGGGCGGCCTTTTCGACCGTCTTCGGCTCGCTCTCCTGGCGCTCGCGCCACTCGGCGACGGACCACCCGAGGGGCAGATAGCCATGGACGGGATCATGCGCGGAGGTCTGGTCGGTGACGATGTCGGGCCGCACGCCGCGACGGAAGAGCTCCGGGAAGATGTCGGCGGCGTTGCCGATGAGGCCGACGGATTTCGCCTCGCCCGCCTTTGTCCAGCGCCCGATCATCTCCAGCGCCTCGTCGAGGCTCGCCGTTTTTTCGTCGACGTAGCGGGTGCGCAGGCGGAAATCGATGCGGCTCTCGTCGCACTCGACGGCCAGGCAGCAGGCGCCGGCCATGACGGCGGCAAGCGGCTGGGCGCCGCCCATGCCGCCAAGCCCGCCGGTCAGGATCCACTTGCCCTTGAGGTCGCCGCCATAATGCTGGCGTCCCGCCTCGGCGAAGGTCTCGTAGGTGCCCTGAACGATGCCCTGAGCGCCGATATAGATCCACGAGCCGGCCGTCATCTGGCCGTACATCATCAGGCCCTTTTTATCGAGCTCGTTGAAGTGGTCCCAGTTGGCCCAGCGCGGCACGAGGTTGGAATTGGCGATGAGGACGCGCGGCGCGTCCTTGTGGGTGCGGAACACGCCGACCGGCTTGCCCGACTGGACGAGCAGCGTCTCCTCGTCGGTGAGCGTCTTCAGCGTCGCGACAATGCGGTCGAAATCGTCCCAGGTGCGCGCGGCACGGCCGATGCCGCCATAGACGACGAGCTCGTTCGGCCGCTCGGCCACATCGGGATCGAGGTTGTTCATGATCATGCGCAGCGGCGCTTCGGTGAGCCAGCTCCGGGCATTGAGCTCGGAGCCATGCGGCGCCCTGACTTCGCGAATGTTGTGGCGGGGATTGGTCATCATGTCACCTGGCGGACTGGAGTTCGGGGGCGATCGCCACCATGCGTGTCAGGATCGCCTTGAGATGGATGCGGAGCCGCTCAGTCTTCTCATCGTCATAGGCGAAGGGCGCGCTTTCGGTCGTGAGATAGGCCGACTGCGCCAGCTCCATCTGGAGGGCGTGGATATTTTCGGCGGGCTTGCCGTAGTGGCGCGTCGTCCAGCCGCCGCGAAAGCGTCCGTTGACGACATGGCTGTAGCCATCGGCGCCGGCCGCCACCTCCGCCGCGGCCGCCTCGATGCGCGGATCGCAGGTCTTGCCGTTGTCGGTGCCGATGTTGAAGTCGGGCAGCCGCCCTTCGAAAAGGAAGGGGATGAGCGAGCGGATGGAATGGCAGTCGTAGAGGACGGCGACGCCATGGAGCGCCCTGACGCGCTCGATCTCGGCGGCGAGCGCCGCGTGATAGGGCTGATGATAGGCCTCGCGTCGCGCCTCGATCTCGGCGGCGTCAGGCTCCTCGCCCTCCTGCCACAGCGGCAGGCCGTCGAAATCGGTCATGGGCACCAGGCCGGTGGTATTCTGGCCCGGATAGAGGCTCGCCCCGCTCGGATCGCGGTTGGCGTCGATCACGGTGCGGTGGAAGGTCGCGCGCACCACCGTCGCATCGGGCACCAGCCCATCATAGAGCCGCTCGATGTGCCAGTCGGCATCGGCGCGGCTTTTGCCGACCTCGCTGAGGCGGGAGAAGATGTCCCCTGGAATGTCGAGGCCGACATGCGGCATGGCGAGAATGAGGGGCGAGCGCCCCTGCTGGACGATGACGGGGTTCATCGGGCCGTCTCCAGAGCCGGCAGGACGTCGGCCACGGGCGCGACGAGAGCGCCGGAGGCGACGAGAGCACGGGCCTTCTCCAGGTCGCCGGCCATATAGCGGTCTTCTTCGAGAGGCGGCACGACTTGGCGCAGCGCCGCCATCACCGCCGCGAGACGCGCGCTGGTCTGAAGTGGGGCGCGGTATTCGATGCCGCGAACCGCCGTCAACGCCTCAATGCCGATGATGGTGTGAAGGTTCTCGGTCATGGCGAGAAGGCGGCGCGCGCCGTGGCAGGCCATGGAGACGTGATCCTCCTGATTGGCGGAGGTCGGCGTCGAATCCACCGAGGCGGGATGCGCCATCTGCTTGTTCTCGCTCATCAGCGCCGCCGACGTTACCTCGGCGATCATGAAGCCCGAGTTGAGCCCCGGCTTGGAGGCGAGGAACGCGGGAAGCCCGAAGCTCAGGGCCGGATCGACGAGAAGGGCGATGCGCCGCTGGGTGATCGCGCCGATCTCGCAGATGGCGAGGGCGATCTGGTCGGCGGCGAAGGCCACGGGCTCGGCGTGGAAGTTGCCGCCGGAGACGGCGGTTCCGTCATCGAGGATGAGCGGGTTGTCGGTCGCCGCGTTGGCCTCGATCTCGAGCGTGGTCGCCGCCTGGCGCAGCAGGTCGAGACAGGCTCCGATCACCTGCGGCTGACAGCGGATGCAATAAGGGTCCTGCACCCGGCCATCCCCAACGAGGTGGCTTTCGAGGATGGCGGAGCCATCGAGCAACGTCCGCAGCGATGCGGCGACGTCGATCTGGCCCTTGTGTCCGCGCAGATCGTGGATCGGCGCCTTGAAGGGAGCGGCCGAGCCCATGGCTGCGTCGGTGGAAAGGGCGCCGGAGACGACGGCGGCGCGGATCGCGTGGCTCGCGCGGAAAAGGCCGGCAAGGGCAAGCGCGGTTGAGACCTGCGTGCCGTTGATGAGGGCAAGGCCCTCCTTGGCGGCGAACGCGACCGGAGAAAGCCCGGCCGCCTCCAGCGCCTCGCGCCCCGGCCGGCGCTCGCCGGCGACGAAAGCCTCGCCCTCGCCCATCATCACCGCCGCCATGTGGGCGAGCGGCGCGAGATCGCCCGAAGCCCCGACCGAGCCCTTTTCGGGAATGACGGGCACGACGTTCCTGGCGAGCATCGCCTCGAGAAGCCGCACCACCTCGAGCCGCACGCCCGAGGCGCCTCGCCCGAGGGAGACGAGCTTCAGCGCCATGATCAGCCGCACGATCTCGGGGGCCAGCGGTGCGCCGACGCCGCAGCAGTGGGAAAGGATGAGGTTGCGCTGAAGCAGCGCGAGATCGCCTTTGGAAACCTGGACCTGGGCGAGTTTGCCGAAGCCGGTGTTGACGCCATAGACGGGGGCGTCGCCGGCGGCGATCGCCGCCACCGCGGCCGAGGACTTCTCGACCCCGGCGATGGCCTCGGGCGCGAGCCTGACGGCGCCGCCGTCATGATAGATCGTGGCGAGGACTTCCAGGGAAACCGACCCTGGATTCAGCATCAGCGTCATCGTGTCTTGCCTTCTTAAATGTTGCCGCGCCAGACCCGCCCGTGGAGCGGGTTGAAACCAATTCGGTAGACGAGCTCGGCCGGCTCCTCGATGTCCCAGATGGCCAGGTCCGCCCACTTGCCGGGCTCGAGCGTCCCGATCTCGCCGAGCCGGCCGAGTGCCCGTGCCGCCTCGCGCGTGACGCCGGTAAGGCACTCGTCGACGGAGAGGCCGAAGAGCGTCGCGGCCATGTTCATGGTGAGGAGAAGCGAGGTCAGCGGCGACGTGCCGGGATTGTTGTCTGTGGCGATGGCGATCGGCACGCCCGCCTTGCGCATGTCATCGACAGCTGGCTTCTTCGTCTCATGGATGAAGTAGAACGCGCCGGGCAGCAGCACCGCAACGGTGCCGGCGGCGGCCATCGCCGCGATGCCGTCGGCGCTTGCATGTTCGATGTGGTCGGCCGACAGCGCGCCATGGCGCGCGGCGAGGGCGGCGCCGCCATTGTCGTGAAGCTGGTCGGCGTGGAGCTTCACCGGCAGGCCGAGCGCTCGCGCCCTGGTGAAGACGCGGTCGACCTCCTCGGCCGAAAAGGCGATGGTCTCGTGGAAGGCGTCGACGGCGTCGGCAAGGCCGAGCCGGGCGATCTCCGACAGCATGTCCTCCACCACATGCGCGACATAGCCCGCGCGGTCGTCCTTGAATTCCGGCGGCACGGCATGGGCGCCGAGAAAGCTCGTCGTCACCGATACGGGTCGCTTCTCGGCGAGCCGGCGCGCCGCCCGCAGCGCCTTGATCTCGTTGCTCAAGTCGAGGCCGTATCCCGACTTGATTTCGACCGTGGTGACTCCCTCGGCGATCAGCGCGTCGAGGCGGGGCAGCGTCTCGGCGATGAGCGCTGCCTCGTCGGCTGCCCGGAAGGCGCGCAGGCTGGAAATGATGCCGCCGCCCGCCTTGGCGATCTCCTCATAGGAGGCGCCCTTCAACCGCATCTCGAATTCGCGGGCGCGGTTGCCGGCATGGACGAGATGGGTGTGGCAATCGATGAGGCCGGGCGTGATCCAGCGCCCGCCGCAGTCGATCGTCTCCTCCGCGTCGAACGCGCCGAGACCGGCCGCCGGGCCGGCATAGACGATGTGGCCGTCGCGGGCCGCGACGACGCCGTCCTCGATACGGCCGAGAGGATTGGTCCCCGCCACCATGGTGGCGAGGCGCGCGTTGCGCCAAAGGCGTGATGGTGTGTGAGCAGTCATTGTTGACTCGTCCATGGGCTGGCATCAGTCATGAATTTATGTATAGACATAAACCTGAGATGCTTGTCCAGTGGTCACTGTTCAAAAAAGAGGATCGTCGATGTCCACCCTGTGGTTTGATCAGGCTCTGCTGCCCAGCGGCTGGGCGAGGAACGTCGCCATCGAAATCGACGGCGGAAGGATCGTGGCCGTCGAGGCCGATCGCGAACGCACCGGATGCGACGAGGCCCACGCGATCGGCGTGCCCGGCCTTCCCAACGTTCATAGCCATGCCTTCCAGCGGGCGATGGCGGGCCTCACCGAGGTGCGGGGGGCTTCGCAGGACAGCTTCTGGACGTGGCGCCAGCAGATGTACCGCACTGTCGACGCGATGACGCCGGACGACGTCGAGGCTGTGGCGGCGCTCGCCTATGTCGAAATGCTGGAGTCGGGTTTCACCCGCGTCGGCGAGTTCCACTACCTCCACCACGCCGAGGATGGCTCGCGCTATTCGAACGTCGGCGAGATGTCCGCCCGCATCGCCGCAGCGGCGGAGACGACCGGCATCGGCCTGACGATGCTTCCGGTCTTCTACGCCCATGCCAATTTCGGCGGCGCCGAGCCATCTCCTAGCCAGCGTCGCTTCATTTCGAGCATCGAGACCTATGGCGAAATCGTCGAGACCGCGCGGGCCGAGGTTTCGCGTCTTCCGGGTGCGGTGGTCGGGATCGCGCCCCACAGCCTCCGCGCCGCGACGTTTCGTGAGATCGAGGACATTCTTCCGCTTGCCGGAGGCGGGCCGGTGCATATCCATGTCGCCGAGCAGACGCGCGAGGTCGAGGAATGCCTTGCCATCGAGGGCGGACGGCCGGTGGAGCTGCTGCTGGCCCGCGCCCCGGTCGATGAGCGCTGGTGCCTCATCCACGCGACGCATGTGACGGATGAGGAGGTGCGCGGCATCGTCGCGGCGGGGGCAACGGTGGGGCTTTGCCCTATCACCGAGGCCAATCTCGGCGACGGCATCTTTCCGGCCGCGGAGTTCGCGGCGGCTGGCGGCCATTTCGCGGTCGGCTCTGATTCCAATGTGGAAATATCGGCGCCGGGCGAGCTGCGAATGCTCGAATACTCGCAGCGCCTCTCGCGACGGGTTCGCAACGCCATGGCGGCGGGCAGCGGCCGTTCCACGGGCCGATCGCTGTTCGAGGCGGCGCTTTCCGGCGGCAGCCGCGCGTTAGGCGTAGAGGGAAGGGGGCTCGCTGTCGGCGCCCCGGCCGATATTGTTTCGCTCGATCCGGCGCGCGCGATCGGCGCGGGGCTTGATCAAGACGCCGTGTTCGATACCTGGATATTCACAGGCGCATCCTCGCTGGTCGACTGCGTGTGGCGGCATGGTATCAAGCAGGTGGAAGGCGGCAGGCATCGCGCGCGGGAAGTGATCGCCGCCCGCCTTCGAGCGAGTCTGAAGCGGATGATGATTTGAACGAGACAAGCAACAAGGGTGAGTCGCGGGCCGATCCGGCGCTCTACCGGCGCATTCGCGCGGACCTTGAGGAAGCGATCCTTTCCGGGAAATGGCCTCCCGGCCACCGTATTCCCTTCGAGCATGAGCTCATGGTCCGCTATGACTGCGCGCGCATGACCGTGAACCGGGCGGTCTCGGCGCTGGTGGATTCGGGGCTCGTCGAGCGCCGCCGCCGCGCCGGAACGTTCGTCGCGCAACGAAAGGTCGAGTCCGCCGTCCTCAACATTCCAAACCTCGCCGACGAGGTGAAGGCGCGCGGCATGCGCTACAGCTATCGCCGCCTCTCCCTCGATCGTCGCGCGGCCGGCGCCGAGGACGTGAAGGACTATGGCGTGGAAGAACGGGCGGATATCATCGAGATTCGCTCGCTGCACTTCGCCGACGACATTCCGCTCGTCTGCGAGCTCCGTCTCATCCACGTCGCGGCGGTGCCGGCGGTCGCGGATCTGACCTTCGAGGAGGCTTCGCCGGGAAGCTGGCTTCTGGCCCATGTGCCGTGGACGGAAGCCCAGCACCGGATCTCGGCCGTCACCCCCGATCGGCAGACCACGGCGCTTCTCGAAATTCCGCGCAACACGGCCTGCCTCTGCCTCGAGCGGCGAACCTGGCGCAACGGCGGCCCCGTCACCTTCGCGCGGCAGATTTTCCGCGGCGACATGTACCATTTCGCCGCCCACTTCGTGCCGAGCAACTGAGCGTATTTTCCTGATCGTCGCCGGCCTGCCACGCCATGGAGGCGCGGCAGGCCGGCGGCTTCATTCAAGTCTGGTCAGTCGATGACCTTCATCTCCAGGACGCGGCCCTGGTCGAACCAGGTTTCCATGCCGGTGACGCGGAGCTGCATCTGGCCTTCCACGACCTCGCCGATATAGGAGATCGGCAGGGGCTCGTCGGAGGTGTCGTCGCCATAGACGATGCAGAACTGCTGGCGCGGGCTGTAGAAGCAGACGGTGCCGGCGGCCGTGCCGTACTGCTTGATGCGCTCCTTGCCGAGATCGCCGGTGACATGCAGGTTTTCCCACGGCGCGACGATGGGCAGCGTGAAGAAGATCAGGTCGCCGTTGAGCTTGCCGTGCTGAAGCATCGTCTTCATCGGCAGCTTTTCGCGCAGCTCCTTGGCAATGATCGGGACCTTGTCTTCCCAGACCTCGATCTTGCAGATTTCCTTGCCTTCGATTTCAATCGCGAGACGCATTTTTTCTCTCCTCGTTCGTGTGGGGCTTAGTCGGCTTTGGCCTTGAGCGGCTTCTTGCGGAAGCCGCCACCCAGGCCCCAGGGGAGGATGAAATCGACCCACATGTGCAGGCGGTTGGCATAGCCGAGCGCTGCCTTGGTGAGAGCCAGAAGCTCGGCGTTGGTGGTGCAGGCCTGGGCCGCATCCACATACATGCGGGTCATCTCGCAGGCATGCGGCAGGCCGACGAAGTCGAAGAACGACGCCTTGTAGCCGATGACCTGGGCAATATAGGCCTGCAGCGTCTTGAGGTCGGGCTCGCTGTCCTCAATGACGCGGATGATGCCCCAAAGGAACTCGTCGGCGAAGGTGCGGGTCTCGCCCTCGGCGAAGATGATGGTCGACAGATACTGGCCACGCGAGCCGGAATTGCGCGGGACATAGCCCTCGCTGAGCGAGCGAACCTCCTCCGGTTGATCGAGCCAAATCTTCTCCCGCTCGGCTTCGAGCTTCCTGATCGCCTCTTCAACGGTCATGAACTTTCCTTTCTTCCTGGATTTGCTGGCCGTTCCGCCGCATGGCGATGACGGCATGGAGGGCTCGGCGTCAGCGCGCCGATCGCTGTGGCCGCCGGCATTCGCGCGGCCGCTTTTTCCTTTCAGAGAACGCGGGCGAAGAAGGAGCGCGCGCGTTCGCTGGTGGGATTGTTGAAGACCTCGTTGGGAGGACCGCACTCGACGACGCGACCGTCGTCCATGAAGGCGACGCGATCGCAGACTTCCCTGGCGAAGGCCATTTCGTGGGTCACCACGACCATGGTCATGCCGTCGGCCGCGAGGTCCTTCATCACGGCCAGAACCTCGCCCACCAGCTCGGGATCGAGCGCGGAGGTCGGCTCGTCGAAGAGCATCAGCTTGGGGTCCATTGCCAGCGCCCTGGCGATGGCCACCCGCTGCTGCTGACCGCCGGAAAGCTGGGATGGATAGGCATCCGCCTTGGATGACAGGCCGACGCGCTCGAGAAGCGCAGCCGCTCTGGCGCGCGCGCGCTCGACGGGCTGCCGCTTCACCTGCACCGGGCCCTCGATAACGTTCTCGATCGCCGTCTTGTGGCCGAAGAGGTTGAAGCGCTGAAACACCATGCCGATTTCGGCCCGCGTCAGCGCCACTTCCGCGTCGGACAGCTCGTAGAGCTTGTTGTCGCTGCGTCGGTAGCCGACGGGCTCGCCATCGACGGCGAGATAGCCGCCGGTGATCTTGGTCAGATGGTTGATGCAGCGCAGAAAGGTCGACTTGCCGGAGCCGGAGGGGCCGATGAGGCTGACGACCTCGCCTCGGTCGACGGTGAAATCGATGCCCTTCAGGATCATCTGGTGGCCGATCTGCTTCTCCACGCCGACCGCTTCGACCATGTGGAAACTCATGTCCGCTCTCCCGGCTGAGGTGTGGCGGAGTGCCGGCCCCGGGCATAATGGCGCTCGATGCGCCCCTGGATCACGGTCAGCACCGACGTCAGCAAGAGGTACCAGCAGCAGCACACGAGCAGCAGCGGAATCACCTCGAAATTGCGCGAATAGATGGTCTGCGCCGAGTAGAGCAGGTCCGACAGGGAAATGACGCTGACGAGGGACGTCATCTTCAACATGCCGATGGTCTCGTTGCCCGTCGGCGGAATGATGAACGGCATGGCCTGCGGCAACACGATACGCCGCATGGCGCGCAGACGCGTCATGCCGATGGCGCGCGCCGCCTCTTCCTGTCCCGTGTCGACCGACCCGATGCCCGCCCGCACGATCTCCGCCATATAGGCGCCCTCGTTGAGGCTGAGGCCGAGAAACGCCGCCATGAAGGGCGTGATGAGGGTGTTGGTGTTGACGGTGAAGAGGCTCGGGCCGAAGGGCACGCCGATCGACAGATTGGGGAACAGCGCCGCGAGGTTGTACCAGAAGATCAGCTGCACCAGGATCGGGGTGCCCCGGAAGAACCAGATGTAGACCTTGGCGAAACCGACCACCAGCCAGTGCTCCGAGCGGTGCATGACGGCGATGATGATGCCCAGGACCGCGCCGGTGAGCATGCACATCGCGGTGAGGCCGAGCGTGGTGGCGAGGCCTTCGAGAATAGCGGTCGAGAACAGGTAGCTGCCGACCAGCGGCCATTCGAAGTTGGGATTGAGAACCACGCTCTGGAGAAGCGCCAGCCCGACGAAGACGACGATCAGAGGCGGAACGAAGCGCAGGACCGAGCGGCGAGGGACGACTTCCATGTGCTCGTGCCGAGGCGGATCGTTGATGTCCTGTGAGGTCTCGTGGGTCACCATGGCGATTTCCCCTTCCAGCGAATGAAACGGGGGCCGCCGGGAGAGCCGGCGGCCCGTGCGGCATCGGCTCAGGGCTTCGGCTGGGTCAGCGGCTTCTTGGTCGCCAGGTTGATGCCAGGCTCCTTGAGCGCCAGCAGGGAAATGTCCCACTTCTCCATGATCTTGTCATAGACGCCCTCGGCATGGACCGCCTTGAGGCCCGCCAGAAGCGCCTCGGCCAATTCCATGTTGTCCTTCTTGACCACCATCCCGTTGTAGTACTTCGGGAGATACTCGTTCTCGACGACGCGGATCGGCTTGGGCGCGCGCTTCTTAATCTCCTCCGTGGCGGCGATGTCGTTCAGCACGAAATCGACGCGCCCCGAATAGAGGGCCAGCAGCACGGCGTCGCCCGACGGGTACTGGTTGACGGTGACGGGCTTCAACCCCTTCGACGTGCAGTGAGGCGTCATCTCGTCATTGACGACGTTGACGAAGTCGAAGCCTTGCTGGACCGCGACGGTGAGCCCGCAGAGCGAATCCGCGTCCGACGTGATGGACGTGTTGGATGCCAGCTTGAACACGGCACCGGTGGCATAGGCGTCGTCAATGAAGGTCACGCGCTTCTGGCGCTCGGGATTGTCGGAGATGCACTCGGCGGCCATGTCGTAGCGGCCACCCTCCACGCCGGGGATGAGGCCGGCGAAATCGATCGACTCGACAGTGTAGGTGATGCCGAGCTTTTCGGTGATCGCCTTCCACAGATCCGGCTCGTAGCCGACGATCGTCTTGTTGTCCGCCGCGAAATATTGGCACGGCGGGTAATGGGCATCGGTGACGATGGAGATCTTGCCGGCTTCCCGGATCTTCTCGGGCAGCATGTCGTGCAGACTCTTGTCGGCTTGCAGAGCCGGAATTCCGGCCCCAACCACCTCCGCCTCGTCGGCGAAGGCAACACCCGTCAGCATGGTGAATGCGAGGACTGCGGTGGCAAGCGGTGTCGGAATCCCGGCTGTCATATTCGAACCCTCATGGTGTTTTGATCTGGACGGCATCAGGTGCCGGTCCTTGTTTTTGTATAGACATATAGAAGGCTGTCAAGCGCATTCTGTCTATCCTGGTAGCGAGCCCAATTTTTAGGCAAAAGACAAGCGGCCTCCGGTTGTCGCCTTGCGCACCAATGCGAACTGAACGTGTTTTCTGGGATGGAGGGGCGACAGGGCAGGCTGAGGGGCGATGGCGGTCGACTGTCGATCTGCGGCGGGACGGTGTCGCCTGCGTCAAAAAAAGCCTTTGACAGGCACCCCGGTTGCTTCGTATGTAAGCGCTTACAGGAGTGAGGGTATGGTCTGGGAGATGAGGCTCGAGCCGGGGGAGCGACAGGCTTCCTTCTGAAGCCGGCATTGGGCTGCCGAACGATCGTTCCGACCTGAAGAAATTTGCGGCGTCCAGGGCTTGTCGGCGCCGTCGCGTTCGCGCGGCGGCATGCTCGGCGGCAACGGGAAAGCCATGTGCGGGCGGGGGCGGAGCACGTCTTCTGGCGGCGCTCCGCCCTCCGGGTGAATTAGCGTTGCCGCGCTGCGGTGGTGCGCGAGGATTGGATAGTTGGTGGGCAGGAAATGACGCGATACGAAGGTATCATTCCGGTGATGATCACGCCGTTCAAGGACGACGGCGCGATCGATTATGAGGGCGTCTCCAGGCTGGTGGACTGGTATGTGGAGAACGGTGCCGACGTTCTGTTCGCCGTCTGCCAGTCGAGCGAGATGCTGTTCCTCAGCCTGGACGAGCGGGTCGCTCTCGCCCGTCACGTCAAGAAGGCGGCGGCGGGCCGCATCCCGGTCATCGCGTCCGGCCATGTCAGCGATCGCCTTGAGGACCAGGAGCGCGAACTCAATGCGGTGGCGGAGGCGGGTGTCGACGGCATCGTGCTCGTGACCAATCGCCTCGACGCCGATCAGCGGGGCGGCGGCAAGTTTCTCGATGACCTCGGCTGGCTGCTCGACCGCCTGCCGGCGGATCTGCCGCTCGGCCTCTATGAGTGCCCTGCGCCCTATCGGCGGCTTCTGAGCGACGATGAGATCCGGTTCTGCGCGCAGTCGGGGCGGTTCGTGGTGCTCAAGGATGTGTCCTGCGACCTCGCCACCGTCGAGCGCCGGGTCGCCCTCACCAAAGGCTCCAAGCTGTCGGTGGTCAATGCCAACGCCGCCATCGCCTTCGCGGCGATGCGCGCCGGCTCCAACGGCTTCACCGGCGTCTTCACCAACATCCACCCCGATCTCTACAAGTGGCTGCTCACCCATTGGCGGGAGCATCGGGAACTGGCGGACGAACTGTCGGTCTATCTGGCGCTGTCGGCCATGGCCGAGCCGATGGGCTACCCCAAGCTCGCCAAGCTCTATCACCAGCGTCTTGGAACCTTCGCGGGCGTCGGCAGCCGCGCCGTGACCTTCGATATTCGTGAGAAATTCTGGGCGCTCGATGCGCTGATCGACAAGATCGTCGAGGGGCAGGACCAGTTCCGCCGCCGCATCGCCGCGCTCTGAGCGGCGGCGATCCGTCAGACGATGCCATCGGGTCAAGGGCGTTTCCTTCGCAGTCGAGGGCGCCCGGGCACCGGGAGAGAGTGAGGGCAAGCCATGTCACACAAGGTGCTGGTCACTGCGACCAATTATTCGAAACTGTGCCGCGAGGCGAAGGCGCTGTTCGAGGAGAACGGCTGGGAGGTGGTGGAGAACACCTTCGGCCGGCCGATGACTTTCGACGAGCTGAAGTCGCGCGTCGGCGATATCGATGCCGTCATCGCCGGTGTCGACGACTGGAACGAGGCGGTCTTCAAGATCGCTCCGAAGCTCAAGGTGATCAGCCGTTTCGGCGTCGGTGTCGACAATATCGACGTGGAGACCGCGCGCCGCCACGGCATCGCCGTGACCAATGCGGCCGGCGGCAACTCCAACGCGGTGGCGGAGATCACCATCGGCCTCATCATTTCCGCGATGCGCGCCATCCCTCAGCTTCACCAGACGACCCGCCAGGGCCGCTGGGATCGCTTCGTCGGCGAGGAAATTCTCGGCCGGACCGTCGGCATTCTCGGCTTCGGCAATATCGCCCAGAAGATCGCCCGGAAATTGCAGGGGTTCGAGGTCGAGGTTCTCGCCTACGACAAGTACCCCAACCAGGAGGCGGCTTCGCGCCTGGGCGTGACATTGGCAACCTCGGAGGATGTGCTGTCGCGGGCCGACGTGCTCCTGATGATGCTGCCGAGCCTGCCCGAGACGCGCGGCTTCATGAACGCCGAGACCTTCGCGAAAATGAAGGACGACGCCTACTTCATCAACACGGCCCGAGGCGCCCTGGTCGACGAGACGGCGCTGGCAGACGCGCTTTCGAGCGGCAAGCTCAGGGCGGCGGCGATCGACGTCTATCAAAGCGAGCCGACCTCGGCGGACAATCCGCTGTTCCAGTTGGACGGCATCGTCACCACGCCCCACACCGCGGCCGAGACCTTTGAGGCCTATCGCGGTATCGGGCTCCTGACAGCGCGGGCCGTGCTCGACGTCTTCGCCGGTCGCAGCCCTGCCAATCTTCTGTAGCGGCCTCAAAGCCCGCCCCCGAAACTTCAGTCGCCCGGTGGAGCGGGCAGGGGAGGAATCTTGAAAATCGTCGACCTCTTCGATCGTAACTTCGAGAAGTCCATCGTCACGGTGATCCTCGTGGCCACGTCGTTGATCCTCGTGGTCCAGGTCTTCATGCGCTATGTGCTCGGCTCCCCGCTGGTTTGGGCGGAGGAGCTGGCGCGGTATCTGCTCGTCTGGTGCACCATGATCGGCACCAGTCTGGCGGTCAGGGAGAGCCGCCACATCGTCGTCGATTTCGCTCCCGTTGTCTTCGGCGCGCGCTCCGTCGGCCTCTTCAGCGTGCTCTCCCATATTGGTGTCCTGATCTTCTGCGGGGTGATCCTCTACTACGCCATCCCCTTCGTCGAGCGGGTTCGCGCGCTTGGTCAGCTTTCGCCGACGCTCGAGATCCCGATGTGGCTGGTCTACGCCGCTCTTCCCGTCGGCGCCGCAGCCTCCGCGCTGCGCACCCTTCAGGCCATGTGGTTGCTCCATAGGGGTGTTCCGGTTCCGGCCGGACAGAATGCCGAGGAGTCGCTCTGATGTATCCTCTCGTCGCTCTCGGCTCTTTCCTCCTCATTCTGCTTCTCACCGTGCCCATCGCCATGTCGCTTGGACTGGCGGCCTTCATTCCGGGCTGGATGGGGGCGCCGGTCAACCCGAGCCAGGTGGTGCGCACGATCGTCACGGCGATCGATTCGTTCCCGCTGCTCGCCGTGCCGCTGTTCATGGTCGCCGGCGACATCATGACCCGCGGCGGCCTCGCCAAGCGGCTCTTCAATTTTGCCGATGCGCTGCTCGGACGCTTCAACGGCGGACTGGCCATCGCCACCGTCGTCGCCTGCATGCTGTTCGGCGCCATTTCCGGTTCCTCGCCCGCCACGGTCGCGGCCATTGGCTCCATGGCGATCCCGCTCCTGGTGTCGAATGGCTACGAGAAGCGCTTCGCCACCGTGCTCGTGGTTTGCGCCGGCACCCTCGGCGTGATCGTGCCGCCGAGCATCCCCATGATCATCTACGGCATGTCGGCGGGCGTCTCGGTCAGCGCGCTGTTCATCGCCGGCATCGGCCCGGCCTGCGTCATTGGCGGCCTGCTGTCGGCCTATGCCTTCTGGTACGGCACCAAGAACAAGCACAGGATCACGACCCAAGCAGGCAAGATTTCCCTGATCCGAGCGACACGCGAGAGCTTCTGGGCGTTGCTGGCCCCGGTCGTGGTGCTCGGTGGCATCTATTCGGGCGCCTTCACGCCGACCGAGGCGGCGGCGATCGCGGTAGCCTACAGCGCCGTTGTCTCGCTCTTCATCTTCCGCGAGATGAACCTGCCGCAGCTTCTGGACACCATCGGGCGCACTTCGCTCACCATCGCGCCGATCCTCATCATCGCCGGCACCGGCGCCGCCCTCGGCCGCGTCTTCAACCTGCTGCGCGTGCCCGTGATGCTGGGTGACCTGATCTCCAGCGTCGTCAGCGAGCCGGTGATGCTGCTCCTGCTCATCAACGCGATGTTGCTGGTCGTCGGCATGTTCATGGAGACGCTCGCCGCCATCATCGTGCTGACGCCGATCTTCCTGCCGATCGTCATGCCGTACGGCGTCGACCCGATCCATTTCGGCCTGATCATGACGACCAACCTTGCCATCGGCTTCGTCACGCCGCCAGTGGGCGCCAACATCTTCGTCGCCACGGGACTGACCAAGTTGTCGATGGTGGACGTGTGCAAGGGGCTGCCTGTTCCCCTGGCCATGCTCGTCATCGCCCTGGCCATCATCACCTATGTGCCGGCGCTGTCGCTCTGGCTGCCGGGCCTCGGCGGCTGAACCGGTCAACTATCATCCGCGATCCAAAAAGGGAGTGAGAAAAATGAAACTGACGAGATCCTTCGTCGCTGCCGCCGCGCTTGCCGTGGCGACCGCACTGCCGACCATCGCGTCGGCGGCCGATTACACGATGATCATGGCCCACACGCTGTCGGACACCAAGCATCCGATCTATCAGGCGTTCCTCAAGCTGAAGAAGGACATCGAGGAGCGCTCGGGTGGGCGCATCGAGGTGGTGGACCAGGGTGGCGGCGCCCTCGGCGGCGATCGCGAGATCATGGAATCCACCATGTTCGGCGATGTGCAGTTCGGGCCGATGGCGAGCTCCGGCGCCACGCAGTTCATCCCCGAACTCGCCGTTTTCGACATTCCTTACGTGATGCCGACGGACAGCGAGGAGAGGCGCGCGCTGACCAACGAGGGTCCTCTGGCCGATGCCATCGCCAAGGCGCTCGAGGCCAAGGGCCTGCGCTTTGAGGGCACTATGGACGGCGGCTTCCGCAACCTCACCACGTCCAACACCGAGGTTCACACCCCCAAGGACATCGCCGATGCGGGATTGCGCATCCGTGTCCAGGAGAACCCGATCCACATCGCCATCTGGAAGGCTCTCGGTGCCGCGCCGACGCCGATCTCCTTCCCCGAGCTTTACGGCGCGTTGCAGCAGGGCGTCGTCGACGGACAGGAGAATCCCTACGGTCACATCCTGTCCCAGCATTTCTACGAGGTGCAGAAGTACCTCATGAACACGCGCCACATCTTCCTGGCGAACCTCAACATCATCAACCTCGCCTGGTACCAGGATCTGCCGGACGATCTGAAGAAGGTCGTGGACGACAGCTTCAAGGATGCGACCGACTACCAGTGGCAGCTTCAGGCCGAGCTCGAGCAGGGACAGCGCGCCGAACTCGCCAAGCACATGACGATCGTCGACCTCTCTCCCGAGGAGCTGAAGCAGTTCCAGGAAAAGACCGCCGACGTCATCGATATGGTGCGGGAGAAGGCTGGCAACGAGATCGTCGACACGCTGATGTCGCAGATCAAGAAATAAGCTAGCCAAGAGGGTATGGCTTGCCGCCCCAGGCGGTAGGCCATCCCT
The DNA here is from genome assembly GCF_900167365.1 of Consotaella salsifontis. Taxonomy (GTDB): domain Bacteria; phylum Pseudomonadota; class Alphaproteobacteria; order Rhizobiales; family Rhizobiaceae; genus Consotaella; species Consotaella salsifontis. The sequence continues at coordinate 89,562 of NZ_FUXL01000012.1, forward strand.
CTAGAGCGGGATGAGTTGAGCTTCGCTCATCATCCCGCTCCATCTTCTTCTGTGCGCATGACCTTTTCCGAAAACCGGTTCCCACTTTTCGGGATCATGCTCTAGGCACTCATTCGTGTGAAGGCTTGATAAGCCGGCTACCTGTGATATTTGCCGCCGGGCCGTCGACCAGTGTCGAGGTCCACTTCCGGAGGTGCCCTTGGCCGCTGCCATCGTCATTCCACCAAGGTCCATCCCGCCGCAGAAGCGATCGCCATGAGAGCGCCCGGCGGCAGGACGCCGCAAGGTGGCGGAGGCAGCCAGGAGCCCCCGGCGGATACGGCGGCGGGCGACGCCAAGCGCGGTGATGCCGTCGTGCGCCGCACGCGTGGCAGCAGTGGCAAGGTCAAGCTCGACGAGGTGGCCCGCGCCGCCGGCGTATCGACCGCCACGGTGTCTCGTGCCTTCAACGAGCCCGACAAGGTCTCGGACGAGATTCGCGAGCGCGTCTTCGCGGTCGCCAACGCACTTCATTGGATTCCCAATGCCGCGGGTCGCGCGCTTGCATCCAGCCGGACTCATATTGCCGGCGCTATCATCCCAACGCTCGACAATGAGGTTTTCGCCCGCCAGATCAACGCCATGCAGGCCGTCATGGCCGGCCATGGCTATACCCTCTTTATTGGCTGCTCCAACTACGACCAGGCGGAGGGGCTGAAGCAGGCCCAGGCTATGCTGGCGCGAGGCGTCGAAGCTTTGGCTTTTGCCGGCGAGCGCCATCCGGCGGAACTCTTCCAGGCGCTCAAGGCGCGGGGTCTCCCCTATGTTGTGACCTATTCCTATCGAGCTGACAGCCCGCATTGCTGCGTCGGCTTCGACAACAAGGTCGCGTTTCGCCGGATCACGCGCCATCTTCTCGAACTTGGCCATCGTCGCTTCGGCATCATCTCCCAGCCGGTGGCCGACAACGACCGCGTCGAGGCGCGCCTCGCTGGAATAAACGAGGAGCTCGCCGACGCTGGGCTCGCTGTGCCGGAGGGCCGGTGCCTGATCGGCCCCGGCACGCTGGACGCTGGCGCACAAGGCTTGGCGCGCCTGATGGACAGTCCGAAGGCAGATCGGCCCACCGCCGTCATCTGCGGCAACGACAATCTCGCCCTTGGCGCGCTGGCCTGCGCGCCATTCCTCGGCTTGCGCGCACCGGACGATTTTTCCATCACCGGCTTCGACGATCTTGCGATCTCCTCGCGCCTTTCACCGCGTCTCACCACCATGAGGGTCGACAACCATGCCATCGGGGCGATCGCTGCCGAGAAGCTGCTCTGGTCCATGGGGCACAAGGGCAAGGCGGCGGAGCCCCGCGAACTCGTGCCCGACCTGATCGTGCGCGACACGAGCGGGCCGCCCAGTGGGGATTGAAATGGGGGGACGCTCATGCTTCGCGCCTTCACAGGCTGCGACAGACCGGTGAGGCGTCTTGCCGCGTCGATCGATGATGTGGTTGCGTAAAGAAACGAGTCGGCCGGCAAGACCGGATTGCGTAAAGGGAGTGGGATCAGCGATGAGCATTGTCGTTTTCGGCAGCACCAACATGGACATCTTCGCTTATGCGGAGCGGCTGCCGCGTCCGGGAGAGACGGTCCATGGTGAAAGCTATTCCATCACCCTGGGCGGCAAGGGAGCAAACCAGGCTGTCGCCGTGGCCCAGCTCGGCGGCAGGGTCGAACTGGCAGGGCGAACCGGTCAGGACACGTTCGGCGCCCTGGCGCGGGAGCGTCTGACGCAGAAGGGCGTCGGCCTCACCTATCTTCTGGAGGACCCGGCGAGCCCGACGGGCATCGCCGCCATCGGTGTCGACGCCCGCGCCGAAAACTGCATCACCGTGGTCGGCGGTGCCAACATGGCGGTGGGCGAAAGCGACGTCGAGCGACTGGCGCCGCTGATCGGCGCGACCCGCGTCCTGCTTCTCCAGCTCGAAATCCCGCTCGAGGCCTCCCTTGCGGCGGCGAAGCGATTCCGCGCCGGCGGGGCACTCGCGATCCTCGACCCGGCGCCCGCGCCTTCGGGCGGCTTTGCGCCGGAGATCTGGTCATCGGTCGATGCGATGACGCCCAACGAAACGGAGACCGAGGCGCTGGTGGGCATCCGCCCGACCGACATTCCCTCGGCCGCCAAGGCCGCCGCCGCGCTGATCGAGCGCGGGCTGCGCATCGCCGTCGTCAAGATGGGCGGTGCCGGCGTCTACTATCGCGGCGGGGGCGGGGAGGGGCATATTCCCGCCTTCAAGGTAACACCTATAGACACGGTGGCCGCCGGCGACTGCTTCAATGGCGGCCTCGCCTTCGCCCTGGGGCGCGGCGACGACTGGCCTGATGCGCTCCGCTTCGCCTCGGCCTGCGGTGCTTTGGCCACGACCCGCCGCGGCGCATCCGACGCGGCGCCTTCTCTCGCCGAGGTCGAGGAGATGATGGCTCGCGGCTGAAGCCGGCGCGGGGCATTTCATCGACCTTTTCACGGCTCGCGCTCCGCGAGCCTCAACGGCTGGATTTGATCAAGCCATGCAGCCGGAGCGCTGCTTGAGAACAGGCGCGGCACCACGCCCGCCTGTCGGTGCGGCGCGCCTGGCTGCACCGCGCTTGTCCTCTCGTCTCGGATCGGCGCTTTTGGCCGCTACAAATGGACGCAGAACGATATCGGCGCGGTCACCGGGGGGCCGGCGCGATGGCGGCGCTTTGCTTGAACGATAACGATTTCAGGCAGCAAACCTCGCCTGCCTGCCGCCAGCTTAGACACGTCCTGCCTTCCACAACTGCGGCAGCGATTCTTCAAATTGATCAATCTCAAGGCGAAAATTCGTCAAGTGCCCGAATGATCCTGGTCGTGGCCGCATAGTTCCCTGCCGCGTTGAAAAGCCTGGACATCCCGCGTGAAAGTCAGCCTTCGCGATCGGCGGAGGACTCTCTTGGTGCGTCGGCATGTTCGTCATGAGGGAAGAGTGATGACTGAAAGACGCGATGAGACCATGTCCTTCATGAGCGCCTCGCCAACCCGCCGCCAGTTGCTGCAAGCTGCCGGCTGGTGTGGGCTCGCGACGGCCGCCGCAGGGCTGAGCTCACCCTTCTCCTGGTCCGCGATGGCGGAGCCCGCCGCTTCAGGCGTTGCGGCCGCTTCGAAAGGAATCGACAAGACGGTCTGGAGCGCATGCACGGTCAATTGCGGCAGCCGCTGTCCGCTGCGCATGCACGTCGAGAACGGCGTGATCAAGTGGGTCGAGACCGACAACACGGGCCTGGACGTTTACGGCGAGCATCAGGTGCGCGCCTGCCTGCGTGGCCGCTCGATGCGTCGGCGCGTCTATAATCCCGACCGATTGAAGTATCCGATGAAGCGGGTCGGCCGGCGCGGAGAGGGCAAGTTCGAGCGAATTTCGTGGGAAGAAGCCTACGATCTGGTGGCCGACAATCTCAAGCGGGTCATTGCCGAGCATGGCAACGAGGCCGTCTATCTCAACTATGGCACGGGCACTTTGGGGGGCAGCGTCACCCGCTCCTGGCCTCCCGCAAACTCTCTCATCGCGCGCCTGATGAACCTGTGCGGCGGCTATCTCAACCACTACGGCACCTACAGCACCGCGCAGATCTCGTTTGCGACGCCATTTACCTATGGGACGTCGGCGGATGGCAACAGCCCGTCCGATATCGCCAACACCAAGCTCCTGGTGATGTTCGGCAACAATCCCGCCGAAACCCGAATGAGCGGTGGCGGCGTGATCTATCATCTGGCCGAGGCGCGGGCGCGCTCCAATGCCCGCATGATCGTGGTCGATCCGCGCTACACTGATACGGCCGGAGGCCGTGAGGATGAATGGATACCCATTCGTCCCGGCACGGACGCCGCCCTGGTTGCGGGGCTTGCCCATGTGCTGATCACCGAGAACATGGTCGACCAGCCCTTCCTTGATCGCTATTGCGTCGGCTACGACGAGACGACGCTGCCTCCCGAGGCGCCGCGCAACGGCCATTACAAGGCCTATATCCTGGGCGAAGGGCCGGATGGCATCGCCAAGACGCCGGCCTGGGCGGCCTCGATCACCGGAATCCCGGCTGATCGCATCATCAAGTTGGCGCGCGAGATTGGTTCGACCAAGCCGTGCTGCATCATGCAAGGCTGGGGGCCGCAGCGCCATGCCAATGGCGAGATGAGCTCGCGCGCCGTCCTGATGTTGGCCATTCTCACCGGGAACGTGGGCATCAGCGGTGGCGGGTCTGGCGGCCGCGAGGGCTCGTTCTCGATTCCCTTCGAGCGCTTCCCGACCCTGAAGAACCCGGTGAGCACTGCGATCCCCGTGTTCATGTGGACCGACGCCATCAAGCGCGGGCCAGAAATGACCGCGCTGCGCGACGGCATTCAGGGCAAGGAAAAGCTCGACGTTCCCATCAAGTTCATCTGGAACTACGCCGGAAACGCGCTCGTCAATCAGCACGCGGACATCAACCGCACGGACGAGGTTCTGGGCGACGATAGCCTTTGCGAGATGATTGTCGTCATCGACAATCACATGACCGCCTCGGCGCGCTATGCCGACGTTCTTTTGCCCGACCTGACCACCTCGGAGCAGATGGACCTGGTGATGGACGCCAGCGCCGGCAACATGAATTACCTCATTTTCGCGGATCAGGCGATCGAGCCGCTGTTCGAGTGTCGGTCGATCTACGACATGTGCTCGGAGATCGCCGCGCGAATGGGCGTCAAGGACGCCTTCACCGAGGGACGGACGCAGGAGGAATGGCTGCGCCATCTGGTGGAGATCAACCGCGAAAAAGACCCCGCCCTGCCGGATTTGGACAGCTTCCGCGCCGCCGGCATCTACAAGCGTCACGATCCCGACGGCCATCACATCGCCTACAAGGACTTCCGGGCAGACCCGGAGGGGCACCCGCTGAAGACGCCTTCGGGCAAGATCGAGATCTACTCGCAGCGTCTGGCGGATATCGCCGCCACATGGGAGCTGGCGCCGGACGACGTCATCGATCCGCTGCCGATATATGCCTCCACTTTCCGTGGCTGGGACAGTCCGGAGCGCAAGACCTATCCGCTGCAGCTCACCGGCTTCCATTTCAAGGCACGCACCCATTCCACCTATGGCAATGTCGATGTGCTAAAGGCGGCGGCGCAGCAGGAGGTTTGGATCAACCCGATCGATGCCGGGCCTCGCGGCATCGCCAACGGCGATCTCGTGCGCGTCTTCAATGCCGAGGGCGAGACGCGCCTCCACGCCAAGGTGACGCCGCGCATCATGCCGGGCGTGACCGCCATGGGCGAGGGCGCCTGGCACAGCGCCGACAGCTCGAAAGTCGATCATGCCGGAAGCATCAACGTGCTGACCACGCAGCGCCCGTCGCCGCTGGCCAAGGGCAACCCGCAGCACACCAACCTTGTCGACGTGCAGAAGGTGGCGTGAGGAAGAGATCATGACCCAACAATACGGCTTCTTCATCGATTCCAGCCGCTGCACGGGATGCAAGACCTGCATGCTCGCCTGCAAGGACCTCAAGGATCTTCCGCCCGAGGTCAACTTCCGCCGCGTCTATGAATACACCGGCGGCGAGTGGACACAGGACGGCGATGCCTGGCGGCAGGACGTTTTCTCGTATTACACCTCCATCGCCTGCAATCACTGCGCCGATCCGGCCTGCACCAAGGTTTGCCCGACAGGCGCCATGGCCAAGCACGAGAACGGCTTCGTCATCGTCGACGAGGAGGTTTGCATCGGCTGCAAGTCCTGCGCCATGGCGTGCCCCTATGGCGCCCCGCAATACAGCGAGGTGAAGCGGCACATGACCAAGTGCGACGGCTGCTACGGCCGCGTCGCCGAGGGCAAGAAGCCAGTGTGTGTCGAGGCCTGCCCGCTGCGCGCCCTGGACTTCGGCCCGATCGAGGAACTTCGGGAAAAGCACGGCACGCTGGCGGCCGTGGCGCCCTTGCCCGAGGACACCTACACCCATCCCTCGATCGTCATCAAACCCAACCCCAAAGCGCGTCCGGTGGGCAACCACGACGGCTTCCTGGCCAACCCGAGGGAGGTGTAAGATGGGCTGGAACGAATGGCCGCTGATGCTCTTCACGGTCCTGGCGCAAAGCGCCATCGGCGCCTACTGGCTGTGCGCCTTCGCTCTTTTCACCGAGCGCCGGGACGTTCTCGCCCGCCGGCGGCTTGAACGGTTGATGATCGTGGTGTGGGTGGTGCTGGGCGCCGCCTTCCTCTCATCGACCGCCCATGTGGGCTCGCCCATGCGCGGCGCCAACGTGCTGCTGCGCGTCGGGCAGGCCCCGTTGAGCAACGAGCTCTTCTTCGGCATGAGCTTCATCGCCGTCGGCGGTATCGCCTGGCTGCTCAGCCTGTTCGCCGACTCTTCGCGAACGCTGCGCAACGCGCTTTATCTGCTTGCCCTGGTGCTCAGCATCGCCTTGCTGTGGAACATGACGCGGTTCTACCTCATGCCCACGGTGCCGACATGGAACACGCCGCTGACGCCCGTGGCCTTCGTCGTGACCGCGGTGCTGGGGGGCGCGATGCTCGCCAACCTGCTGTTCGCCCTGGCCGGCCTCGCCTCGCGCCGGCTCGACCGGCTGGTGGCGGCGGTCGCCGTCCTCGGTCTCATCGGGGGCGTCGTCGCGGCGGTGGTCCTGATCACCACCTTGCCCGGCATTCAGACGTCGGTTCACGCCGCGACGTCCATGTCGCCCGACATGGGGATGTGGCAGGCGGCGCGCTTCCTGCTGCTCTTCGCGGCAGTAGCCCTGGTGCTGGGGCAGGTGATCGTCGGGCGCCGGGTTCTGCCGGTGATGGTCGTGGCCCTGCTCCTGGTGCTGGGCGGTGAGATCATCGGGCGCGGCGTCTTCTATGCGCTTCACATGACCGTTGGTCTGGTGTGACGTGACCGGCGATCCGAAAGACAGCCGGGTCGCGGCGGGGGACGGCGTCCCTCTCCGCGATCCCGCGAACGAAGAGATCTCGGCCTGCCTCGCCGTGCTCGGGGCGCTGTTCCGCTCCTCGCCGGACGATCCTTCGCTGGCGCCGGTTCTCGCCCTTCTCGCTGATCCGGATTTCAGCCGGGAGTGGCCCCTGGGCGAACCGCAAGCGCTCGCCTCCATCCAGGAGAGAATGCGGCAGGCGGGCTCGACCGGGGAAATGAAGGAGGCTTGGCAGAAGCTCTTCATCGGTCCCGACCATTTCGACGCGCCGCCCTGGGGATCGGTCTATTTGGACAAGGAGAGCGTGCTCTTCGGCGACTCCACCATGGCGTTGCGGAGCTTCCTCGCGGGACGCGGCATCGCCGTGCGCAAGGAGGTGAACGAGCCAGAAGACCACATCGGCCTTCTGCTCCAGCTCGCCTCGGGGCTGGCGGCGCGTGGCGACGAGGAGGCCCTGCGCGAGCTTCTGGCTGAGCATGTGCTGCCGTGGAGCGGGCGCTATTGCCAGCTTCTGGCCGCCAACGCCGGACATCCGTTCTACGCCGGCCTTGCCGACCTCGCCGCTCTCAGTCTTGCATACCTTGCGGAGCATCTCGGCGCCGCTCCTGCAAAGAAGGCGCTGCACTTCTGAAGTGGGTGGGGCGCGCTAGGCCCCCGTTGCCCCAGCATCGCTGGATATCTCGGCAAGGCTCGCCTTGAGGCGGCGAACGAGAAGCGGGTCGGTCATCGCGGCCTGCGGACTCTGAAAGCCGAAGTCGCGCATCGTCGATGCCGGCAGGCGCCGGGAGCAGGACGCGTGGACCTCGTGGACGCCGGTGCTCGCGACAAGATCGGCGGCGGTCTCCAGCTTGATGCCGCTGCCCGCCATGATGGCGATCCGGCTCGCCGCCTGCCGCTGAAGACGCGCGATCAGCGCTGCCCCGGCCGGCGCCGTCGGGGCCTGACCCGAGGTCAGGATGCGCTCGAAGCCGAGTTCGACGGCTTCCTCGAGCGCCGCCGCCGGGTCCGGCGTCAGGTCGAAGGCGCGATGCAGCGTCGTGCCCATTCCCCGTGCCTCGGCCATGAGAGCCGCCAGCAGCGGCCGGTCGAGACGGTTGTCGGGCAGGCTCGCGCCGAGCACGACGCCGGCAAGGCCAGCCTCGCGCGCGGCGCGGATATCGTCCATCATCATCTCAAACTCGGCCGGTGCAAAGACGAAATCGCCCTCGCGCGGTCGGATCATGGCATAGACGGGGATCGGCGCCCGCGCCGCCAGGCGCATCAGCCCCATCGACGGCGTTAAGCCGCCAAGCGCCAGAGCCGAGCACAGCTCCACTCGATCGGCACCCCCCTCGATCGCGGCAGCCAGGCCGTCGGCCGAATCGACGCAAACTTCGAGGATCATTGGAAGAGTTCCGTGCGGATGCAGGCCGAGACATGGTCGGGCTCGACGGCGATCGCCGGCGGCACGATCTCGGCGCAGTCCTTGATGGCGTAGGGGCAGCGCGTGCGGAAAACGCATCCCGAGGGCGGATTGATCGGGCTCGGCACCTCGCCCTCCAGCACCTGTTTCTCATGCGCCGCGTTGCGGTCGAGAGAGGGCGCGGCCGAAAGCAGGGCTCGGGTGTAGGGATGGCGCGGCGCCGAATAGAGGCGCTTGGTCGGCGCCACCTCCATGATCCTGCCGAGATACATGACGATGGTGCGGTCGCACAGATGCTCGATGACACCGAGATCGTGGGCGATGAAGAGCAGCGAAAGGCCGAGCTCCGACTGAAGGTCCTGGATGAGGTTGACGATCTGCGCCTGGACGGAGACGTCGAGCGCCGACACCGGCTCGTCGGCGATGACAAAGCGCGGCTCGACCGCCAGCGCCCGGGCGATGCCGATGCGCTGGCGCTGCCCGCCGGAAAACTCATGCGGGAACCGCGCCATCGCGTCCTCGGGAAGGCCGACGAGCCGCAGCAGCTCGGCGATGCGCCCGCGCCGTTCCGAGCGCCGGCCCAGCCGGTGGATCGACAGCGCCTCGCCGATGATGGCGTCCACCCGCTTGCGCGGGTCGAGGCTGGCGAACGGGTCCTGGAAGATAATCTGCATCTTCCGCCGATAGGGCTGGAACTCCCGGTCGGAAAGCCCCGTCAGCTCCTGACCTTCGAAGCGGATGGAGCCGGCCGTTGCCCGATTCAGCCGTACGAGCGAGCGGCCGACCGTGGTCTTGCCGGAGCCGGATTCGCCGACGAGGCCGACGACCTCGCTATGGCCGATGTGAAAGGAAATGTCGTCGACGGCGTGGACGTGGCCGACGGTGCGCGACAAGACGCCTTCGTTCACCGGAAAGTAGGTCTTGAGATTGGCGACCTCGACCAGCGGGGCTGGGCGGGGCGTGGGGCTGTCCGGCGTCGTCATACGACCTCCCAGCGGATGCAGCGGGCGCGGTGAGCCTCGCTATCGGTGGGCATGAGCGATGGCACGCCGGCCCGGCACGCCTCGATGGCGTAGCCGCAGCGTGGCGCGAAGGAGCAGCCGGGCGGCAGTCTGAGGAGGTTGGGCACCGTGCCCTGGATGGCGTGGAGGCGTCGCCGGCCCTTCTCGTCGATCATGCCATGGCCGGGGCGCGGCACGCTTTCGAGCAGAGCCTTGGTGTAGGGATGGCGGGGATGGGCGAAGACCGTGTCGACGTCGCCGGATTCGACGATGCGTCCAGCATACATCACCGCCACCTTGTCCGCGACCTCCGCCACCACCGCGAGATCGTGGGTGATGAACAGAACCGCCATGCCGATCTCCTCCTGAAGCTCCTTCATGAGCTTGAGGATCTGCGCCTGGATGGTGACATCGAGGGCGGTGGTCGGCTCGTCAGCGATCAGAAGTTTCGGCCGGCAGCACAGCGCCATGGCGATCATCACGCGCTGGCGCATGCCGCCGGACATCTGATGCGGATAGTCCCGCGCGCGTCGTTCCGGCGCGGGAATGCCGACCCGGCGGAGCATCGCCACGGCCGCCTCGCGCGCGGCGGCGCGGCCCTTGTTCTGATGCAGCATGATCGCTTCCGCGATCTGGTCGCCGGCCCTCTGCACCGGGTTGAGCGAGGTCATCGGCTCCTGGAAGATCATGCCGATCTGGTTGCCCCAGAGCCGGCGCATCTGGGTTTCCGTGGCGGTGGCGAGATCGAGGGCGCCGCCGTCGCCGGCAAAGATCATGCTGCCGCCGGCGATCCGGCCGGGTTGCCCGATGAGCCGCATGATCGACAGGCTGGTGACGCTCTTGCCGGAGCCGGATTCGCCGACGATCGCCAGCGTCTCGCCGCGCCGGATCGAAAGGTCCACCCCATCGACCGAGCGAACATTGCCCCGGTCGGTCTCGAAATGGGTGCGGAGCCCTTCGATCGACAGGACGGGCGGGGCCTCTGATGGTTCGCCGGTGACGCTCACGGTACTACTCCTGGATCGCGCAGCGAGCGGAGGGCCGCGCATCGGCCCCTGCCGCGTTGTCATGTGTTCCAAGGGGCAGGGTCATCCCTTTCCGTGTCCTTTGAGCCGCGCCGCCGACCGCGCCGAGAGGAAGACTTCCGGAGCAAAGTCGAAGTCCTTGTCGAAGGGGTAGGTCGGCTTCATCTTGCGGTGGCGCGGCAGCCGCTCGATGAACTGGTCGACGACGCCGGGCGACAGGGCCATCAGGTTGGGATTGGCGATCGGCGCCAGCTCCGGCGACAGATAGCCGGATTTGACGACGACGATCCCGGCCGCCTTCGGGTCGAGGCCCAGGCGGGTGAAGTCCTCGATGTTGTGATAGGGGCGGCGCCGCGCCGCCAGCACCAGCGTGATGCCGCCGAACCGCACCACCGCCTCGCGCTCCGCCGGTGCGGCCGCCTCCACCAGATGAACCACCGTCGCTTCGACCGTAACGCGCGGGCTCGAGGGATCGAGACTGCCGCCCACCGTCAGCGAGACCGTCGCGCCAAGCCCCGCCGCATAGGCCGCCTCGGCGGCGGGCCGGTCGGTGATGCCGACGACGATGGTGTCGCTCGCACCCTTGTCGATGAGTTCGGCCAGGACGTCGGCGCGGTCACCGACGCCGCCGCCTGTCGGATTGTCGCCGGAATCGGCCAGGATCACCGGATGCGTCGGGGAGGCGAGCGCCCAGCCGACGCACTCCTCGATGCTGCCGGTCTTCGGCCCGAAGACGAAGGCGTCACGGGCGCCCCAATAGGACCGCGCCAGCGCCTTGGCCTGGGTTTCGAGAGCGTCGCGGTCCGTGCCGGAAAGGATCGCCGCAGCCGTGGCGCGCGGTTCGTCCGCCCAGACATAGCCGACGTTCAGCGAGGCGTCCCAGATGCCGGGCAGGGCGTCGATCGCGGGAAGGGCGGCATAGAGCCCCTTGGCCGGCTGATCCTCCGTGCTCGTGCGCTCGCCCGGCAAAACCACCGGCACCGGCGCCCACAGAAGGATCGGCCTGACGCCCGTCCTGATGCTTTCCACCAGCATGGTGACGGCGCGGCGCATCGTCTCTTCAACGTCGATATGCGGCGCTGTGCGATAGGTCGAATACATGTCGAGCGCGTCGATGATGCGCTGGCTGAGATTGCCGTGCAGGTCGTAGCTCGCCGACACCGGCACGTCGTCGCCGACCACGGCGCGCGCCGCCGTGATCCAGTCGCCCTCAGCGTCCTCCATCCCCTCGACGTTCATCGCGCCATGCATCGGCAGATAGAGCCCGTCGAGCGGGCCGAGCGCGGCGAGGCGGGCGAGAAAGTCGGCCTTGAAGGCTTCGTAGGTCGCGCGGCTGACCGGCCCCCCCGGCACGGCGCGGGCATGCAGCGTCGGCAGGAACTGGGCTTCGTAGTCCTTGAGGAAGGCGAAACGCGGCGAGCGGATGAGCTCATCCCCGCGCACGACGTTGAAGTCGCGCTCTTCCATGAGCACCGGGTTGTACGTGCTGCATTCGACGTGAATGCCTCCGACGGCGATGCGCATTAGACGACGTCCTTTTGATGCAAAACGGGATTGGACAGGAACTTGTCGGCGGCGATGCTGGCGGCGCCCCGCGCCCATATATCGGCCGACACATGCCGGAACTGGATGTCGATCTCGCCGGCGATCCGCGGCAGAACGTTGGCTTCGATGGTCGCCCGTGTCACGGTGCCGTAGAGTCCATCGAGTGCCCCATGCCGATGGGTGACGATGATCCGTTCCGGATCGATGATCTGAATGATCTGCGCGATGGCGAGGCCGAGTGCCGCGCCCGCGCGATGGAGAATAGCGATCGCCTCGCCGTGGCCGTTGGACGCCAGCTGCTCCAGGGCCTTCACGTCGCCCGGGAGCCCGGCCGTGCGCGCACTCGACTGGATCGCCATCAGCGAGGCGACAGTGTCGAGGCAGCCGCGCTTGCCGCAACGGCAGGGCAGGCCGTCGGGCTCGATCGTGGCATGGGCGATCTCGCCGGCGCCGCCATGGGAGCCGCGATAAAGGCGACCATTGATGATGTGGCCACAGCCGATGCCGTCGCCGACCGAGATCAGGCTGAAGGAGCCCTTGTCGCGGATGGCGCCGAACAGGCGCTCGCCCAGCGCCACGGCCTTGGCGTCGTTCTCGATGGCTGTCGGCAACCCGATCTCGGCTTCCATCAGGCTTGCAGCCGGCACGTCCTGCCAGCCGAGAAGCGTTGATTTGAGGCAGCGGGTCTGTGACGGGTCGACATAGCCGGACAGCGCCACGCCAACCCCCGCCACATTCGCCCGCCCCGCCGTGAGCGCCGGCAGTCCAGCGGCGATCAGCCGGCCGACCTCGCTGGCATCGTTGGACCAGTCGATTTCGTGACGCCCGAGAAGCTTGCCGTTGAGGTCCGTCAGCACCATGACCACCGGCGCCTCCACCAGCGAAACGCCGACGAAATGGGCCGAGCTTCCCAAAAGGCCGAGCCGAATGGAGGGGCGGCCCGTCCCACGAACCGTCTCGGTCTCTGCCAGAAGTCCGCCGTCGAGAAGCTCCCGCGTCAGAAGCGAGACGGCCGCCTTGCTCATGCCGGTGCGCCCGGCGAGCTCGGTCCGGCTGAGCGGTCCCGCCTCGCTGATCAGGCGCAGCATCTGCAACTGGACGGGATTGAACATGCTGAAACTTTCAACAGGGCCGTTCGCTTGACACTTAATTCAACACGTGAACCAATAGGGCCGTCAAGTGGGTGAATTGGAACAAAGCCGACTCGATTTCCTCCTTCAGTGAACGAATAGAAGGGAAAGACCATGGCAGTTCACGTCAAAGCACTACGCGGGGTTGCGCTGCTTTGCCTTGCCGCCGCCTCTGTCGCGGTACCTGGATATGCCGGCGCCACGACGCTGACGATCCTTCAGTCCGAGCCGCCCCGCAGCATGGACCCGGCGGATCAGGGCGCGACGTTCACCGGAAACGTTCTCATGCCGATGTATGAGGGCCTGGTCACGCGCGGGGAGGACCTGAAGCTCCATCCGGGCCTTGCCACCAAGTGGACGGTGAGCGATGACGGCCTGACCTGGACCTTCGACTTGAGGGAAGGCGTCAAGTTCCACGACGGCTCGGATTTCAACGCCGAATCCGCCGCCAAGTCCTTTCACCGCCTGATGGACGAAAAGCTTGGTCTCGCCGGCGCCGGGCGCCTCCGGCCGTTGCTCAAGACCGTCGAGGCGGCCGATCCGAAGACGCTGAAGATCGAGCTGACGCGCAATTATCCCGCCTTCCTCGATCTTCTGGCTTCGCCTCAGGCGATGATCGTTTCGCCGTCCGAGGCGGAGAAGGGCGATCTCAACCGCGTGGCCAGCGGCACCGGGCCGTTCAAGTTCGTCGAGTGGTCGTCGGGGGATCATGTGCTCGAGGAGGTGAACCCCGACTATTGGGGCGAGAAGCCCAGCGTCGACCAGCTCAAATGGACCTGGTCGGCCGAGCAGTCGGTGATGAACATGGCGCTGCAGACGGGCGATGCCGACATCGTCAATCCGCTGCCCCCGGTCTTCGCGGCCAGCATCGAGAACAATCCGGATCTGAAGCTGGTCACGGGCAATGGCTCGGCAGTGTTCTGGGTCGCGCTCAACGTCCAGCAGAAGCCGCTCGACAAGGTCGAGGTGCGCCAGGCGCTGAACTATGCCACCGACCGCGACGCGCTGGTCAAGGCTCTGCTCCACGGCTACGGCACGCCCGCCGATTCGCCGCTCGCCCCGATCCCGCCCTATCATCTCGACGGGCCGCAGCCCTATCCGTATGACATCGACAAGGCCAAGGCGCTCTTGGAGAAGGCCGGCGTTCCCGACGGCTTCACCATGTCGGTCGCCGTGCAGGAGCCGGAGGCCAACATCGCCGAGGCCCTTCAGGGCATGTGGGCCAAGATCGGCGTGAAGCTCGATATCCGTCGGCTCGAAAGCGGCGTGTGGACCAAGGCGGCGTTCAACGATCCGGAAGCGAAGAAGGCCGACAATCTCGGCTCCGTCGTCGCCTCCTGGTCGTCCGGCGGCTTCAATCCCGATCAGCAGCTGCGGCCGCTCTACGACACGTCGAGCTGGGCGCCGAGCGGGGCCAATCTCGGCTTCTACTCCAGCAAGGAGCTGGATGATCTGCTCGATACGGCCGCTTCGACGGCCGAGCCGGCCAAGCGCAAGGAACTCTACGACCAGGCGCAGAAGATCGTGAACACCGATGCGCCCATGGTGCTGCTCTACGTCACCAAGGATCTCGTCGGCGTCAAGAAGGGCGTCGATGGCGTCTGGCTGATCCCGGGCGGCGACATCCGCGCCACCTACGCGACCAAGTCGTCGAACTGACGCGCCGCTGAAACCGGCGGGGCCGGCGAGAGCGCCGGACCCGCCCTGCTTCCACCCTTGCCACGGAGAGGGCGGTGAAAACCTATATCGCCAGAAAGCTGCTGGCGCTGCCACTGATCGTTCTCGGCGTGTCGCTCTTGGTGTTCCTGGCGATCCGCATGCTGCCCGGGGACCCTGCCAGGATGATGGCGGGCCCCGAGGCGCCCGAGGCGGCGGTCGAGGCGATGCGCGTCCGCCTCGGCTTGGGGCAGCCCCTGTTCATGCAGTATTTCGGCTTCGTGGTGCATGCCATCCAGGGCGATTTCGGCATCTCCATCCGCTCCAACCTCCCGGTGGCGAGCGAGATCGCGAACCGCTTTCCCTATACCTTCGCGCTCGCCCTCACGAGCTACGCCATGGCCATCTTGATCGGCGTGCCGGCCGGCATGGCCGCCGCCGTGTTCCGCAACCGCTGGCCCGACCAGATCGTGATGCTGCTGGCGATCGCCGGCGCCTCGGTGGCCAATTTCTGGCTGGCGCTGATGGCGATGAACTATTTCGCGGTGGAGCTGCACTGGCTGCCGCTCTTGGGCGCCGGCTCGTGGAAACACTACATCCTGCCGACGATCGCGCTTGGCACGCTGCCGACCGCGCTGATTGCCCGCATGACCCGCTCGTCCATGATCGAGGTGCTGAGCCAGGATTTCATCCGCACGGCCCGCGCCAAGGGTCTCGGCTCCTTCGCCATCTACCGCAAGCACGCCCTGCGCAACGCGCTCATCCCCATCGTCACGATCGTCGGTCTCAATTTCGGTTCGATCATGGGCGGCGCGGTCGTCACCGAATCCGTCTTCAACTGGCCGGGAATCGGCCGCCTGCTGGTGGATTCCGTGCGTTATCGCGATTATCCGATGATCGAGGGCGTGACGTTGCTGGCGGTTGTCAGCGTGGTCGTCGTCAACTTTCTCGCCGAGATGGCGATCGCCGCCATCAACCCACGCATAAGGCTGACCTGACATGACGGCCGCCGAAGAAACATTGAGCGAGATGGACGCGCCTCGCTCGCGAACCTCCATCGTGATGCGCTGGCTCTTGCGCCGCGCCAACCTCGTCCTCGGCGCCGTGCTGGTCGGCCTGATCGTGATCGTCGCTATCTTCGCTCCGATGATCGCGACCGCCCAGCCGGACGCGCAGGACCTGATGAACACCCTGTCCGCCCCATCGGCGATCCACTGGTTCGGAACCGACAATTTCGGCCGGGACATCTTCTCGCGCGTCGTCTACGGCGCCCGAATCTCCCTGCTCGAGGTCGTCATCAGCGTTGGGATCTCCTGCCTCGTCGGCGTGCCGCTCGGCCTCATCGCCGGGACGCTGGGCAAGCGCGCGGACCAGATCATCATGTGGATCATGGACATCCTCTTCGCCTTTCCCGGCATCATCCTCGCCATCCTCCTGGTGAGCGTGCTGGGCGCGAGCCTGTTCAACATGATGCTGGCGATCGCCATCTTCTCCATTCCCGTCTATGCGCGCCTCAGCCGCAACGTGTCGCTCGGATTGAAGGAGATGGAATATGTCGAGGCGGCGACGGCGCTCGGCGCCAGCATCTGGCGCGTCATGTTCGATCACATTCTGCGCAATTCGCTCGGCCCCATCATCGTGCAGTCGACCCTGACCGCCGGCACGGTGGTGCTGGCGGCGGCGAGCCTCTCCTTCCTCGGCCTCGGCGCGCAGCCGCCGACGCCGGAATGGGGCGCGATGATGAGCGACGGCCGAAACTTCCTGGGAGTGAACGTGTACTTGTCGCTGTTCCCTGGGCTTGCGGTCACGGTGATGGTACTCGGCTTCAACATTCTGGGCGATGGGCTGCGCGATCTGCTCGATCCACGCTCCTGATCCGGCAGACAGTCCCGACGATGAACGAATCCCTGGCTCCTCTCCGTCCGGCGGCGATCCTTTGCGCCGATATTGGCGGCTCCTTCATCCACGCCGCGCTGGCGGACGACGCGGGCGTCTTGAGCGGCCATTGGCGCGTTCCGACGCCGACGACGGATTTCGCGTCCTTCGTCGCTGCTCTCGATGAGGTTGCCCGGCACTACCGCGATCATCTGCCGCCACGCGCGTCGCTCTCCATCTCCGTCGCCGGCCTCGTCGACCCGGACAACGGCACCATGATCAGCGCCAACATTCCGTGCGTCACGGGCCGCCCGCTGGCGAGCGAGCTTTCGGCGGCGCTTGGTCGTCCGGTCGAAATCGCCAACGATGCCGATTGCTTCGCCGTCGCCGAGGCGCTTAGCGGGGCGGGGCGGGGGCATGCCATCGTCTTCGGCGCCATCCTCGGCACGGGCGTCGGCGGCGGGCTTGTGGTGGAGGGGCGCCTGGTGCGGGGCGCCGGCGGGTTGACGGGGGAGTGGGGCCATGGCCCGATCGTCGCCTCCTATGCCCGCTCCGGCCGTTTCGTCCCGCGCTTCCAATGCGGCTGCGGCCGCATCGGCTGCGTCGATACGGTCGGCGGCGCCCGCGGCATGGAACGGCTCGACGCGACGCTGCATGGCGGTTCGCCGCGCGACAGCCGCGCCATTCTCGCTGCATGGCGGGAGGGCGAGCCGCGCGCGCTGGAGACGATCGAGACCTATCTCGATCTCGTCGCCGAGCCGCTTGCCCTGGTGGTCAATGTGACAGGCGCCGGCATTGTGCCGGTCGGCGGCGGGCTTTCCAACGACGGCGAGCTGATTTCTGCGCTCGACAAGGCCGTGCGCGAGCGCATCCTGAGGCGCACCGACCGGCCGCTCGTCGTGGCTGCCCTTAACAGAGCCGACGCCGGCCTTCGCGGCGCCGCGCTGCTGGGGCTAAGGCATTCGGCGGCCTGAGGCGCGCGCCGGCCTTCCCCCGCGACGAGTGCCGAAGGCTCAGAAGCCTTCGAGCACAACCTTGCCCCGGGCCTTGCCGCTTTCCAGAAACGCGTGCGCCTGACGTAGGTTGGCCGCGTTGATCGGCTTGAGCGTCTTCGTCAGCGTGGTCCGAATCCGGCCGTCGTCGACAAGCTTGGCCACCTCGGCCAGGATACGGCCCTGCTCGTCCATGTCGGGCGTCTGGAAGACCGGCCGGGTGAACATCAGCTCCCAGTGGATCGAGATGGCCTTGCGCTTGAACGGCATGACATCCAGGCTGTCCGGATCGTCGATGAGGCCGAAGCGACCCTGGGGCGCGATGAGCTCGACGATGTCCTTCAGGTGATGGTGCGTGCCATGGGTCGAGAAGGCGAAGGCAGGCGCGCCGATGCCAAGGGCCGCGACTTCCTTGGCGAGCGGCTTGGTGTGATCGACGACGTGGTGCGCCCCGAGTTCTCGCGCCCAGTCCTGTGTTTCGGGCCGCGAGGCTGTCGCGATGACCGTGAGGTCCGTCAGGGCGCGCACGAGCTGGATCGCGATGGAGCCGACACCGCCCGCGCCGCCGACGATGAGGATCGCGTTTGCCGCGCCTGGCACGGCCTTGCGGATGTCCAGACGATCAAAGAGCATCTCCCAGGCGGTGAGCGCCGTCAGTGGAAGCGCCGCGGCTTCCGCTTTGGAGAGCGAGGTCGGCTTTGGTCCGACGATGCGTTCGTCGACGAGCTGGAATTCGCTGTTGCTGCCGGGCCGGTTGATGGAGCCGGCATAGAACACCTCGTCGCCAGGCTTGAAGCCGGTGACCCCTTCGCCGGCCTCGACCACATGGCCGACGGCGTCCCAGCCCAGAACTTTCCACTCGCCTTCCGCCGGCGCGGCGCTGCGGCGCACTTTCGTGTCGACCGGGTTCACCGAGACCGCCTCCACCGCAACGAGAAGATCGCGCCCGGTGGGGGAGGGCCGAGGCAGCTCGATATCCTCCAGCGCGTCCGCGCGGTCGATCTCTCCAGGCGCCTTGTAGCCGATGGCCTTCATGGATTTGTGCTCCTGCAACAGGTTCGTTCGTTGATAGGAGCTGAAGATGGCACTAGCTTCCGGAAGCTCAATACGCACAAAATCAGCCTATAGTGACCAAAAGGATACTGTGATGGCCAAGGCCCGGTTCTCTCGGTTCGATTGCAGTCCCGGTTGCTCGGTGGAGGCGGCTGTTGGGCTGATCGACGGCAAGTGGAAATCGGTCATTCTCTTTCACCTTCTGTCGGGCACGCTGCGCTTCGGTGAGATCAGGCGGCAGGTGCCGAACGTCACGCCGCGCACGCTGACCAACCAGCTTCGGGAGCTGGAGGAGGATGGATTGGTGGACCGCAAGGTCTATGCGCAGGTGCCGCCGAAGGTGGAATACAGCCTCTCGCCACTTGGCCGCTCGATGGAGCCGATCCTTTTGGCCCTGAAGACCTGGGGCGACGCCAATTTGAACCTCTACGGAAAGCCGCGCCCGGCCGTGGCCGGAGACGGTTCGGATGAGGCCGCGTCCGCAACAAGCCGCAACGCTCCAGCATGAAGCGGGCTAGTCCCTCGGAAGCACAATCCGCTTGCGCCGTGTCAGGCTGAACGTGTTCGCCGGCGACCACGCCGCCAAAGCCGGACATGACCAATGCGCCACCGGGCGCTTGCCCGAAGCCCGTTTGTGGTCAAGCTTATTCGCTGGGTCGAGTTCATCATTCTGCCTCGGGAAGGCGCGTCGGGACCCCCAGAGGCGATCGGTTGAAGGAATGTGTGCTTGCAGCGAGTTTTGATCACCGGTGCCGCCGGGCGCCTCGGCAGGGTGTTACGGGCAGGATTGGCACGGCCCGATCGAATCCTGCGGCTGACCGACATCGCCGATCTGGGCTTGGCTTCGGTCAACGAGGAATTGCATCAAGTCGATGCGACCGACTTGGAAGCCGTGTTGCCGCTCATGGATGGCGTCGACGTCGTCGTGCATCTCGCGGCCTATCCAGAGGAAGCCGCGTGGGAGCGCATCTTCCCGCTGAACTACGCGTTGAACTATGCGGTGCTCGAAGCGGCCCATCGTGCAGGCGTCAAGCGCTTCGTCTTTGCCAGTTCGGTACAGGCCGTTGGGTTTCATCCGCTCGCAGATATGATCGATCAATCGGCGCGACCGCGCCCGAGTGGCTATTACGGGGTATCGAAGGTGAGCGGCGAGGCGCTGGCCAGCGTTTACGCGGACAAGCATGGCATGTCGGTCGGTTGCGTTCGCGTCGCCTCATTCGAGCCGCGCCCGACGGACGCGCGGATGCTGTCGACATGGCTGAGCCATCAGGACGGCGTGCACCTGTTCGAACGGTGCATCCAGGCGCCGGACCATCATTATTACGTGGTGTACGGCGTGTCGGCCAACACGCGCGCGCGGGTCGACAATTCACATGTCGCATGGCTTGGTTACGAGCCGCGCTCGAATGCGGAGGATTACGCACACGAGGTGCTTCTGCACGGCGACGCCCTCGGTCCGCTCGCCCGCGTGACGCAAGGCGGCGGGGCCTGCGATGTCGGATTCAGCGGCGACGCGGGAAAAACCCTTCGGGCTGATTGAGCGTCAATGATCGGTGATTGTTCGCGAACTTCTCGTGTTCACGCTGGCGCCTGAAAATCGACACTCAACAGGCCAGCCGTTCGCACCGCGTCCCGCCGAGCCGGGCGGAGCCGCCTTCCAGCGGACGCGTCGGCGCCAGTCCTTGCCAGCCGCGCCGTCAACAATGTTATGGACTTGCCATGAAACGCGAGAACAGGCTGTTCCAGCTTCGTCGCCGCTCTCGCAACTTTGATGTTTCAGCAATTTCAGGATGTTAATGGCGCGCCGCACCGGGTGATGATGAGAACTATGTCTACTCCGTAGCCCTCTAAGACCCTCCTTTTAGAAGAAGCAGGGCTTGCTGATCTCCGGTCGCGGCATTGGTCAGCTTGCTTCCATTCATGTCCTTCCCAACGAGGACTATCGGAATGCTGGCCGCCGCCGCGGCGCAGTCAAGCCCGGCCCGCACCAAACCGTGTTGGGCCTGACTGCGCCGCTCGATTGCGTCGGCCTGACGCCTCCTCGCCCTCGATGGGAGGGTGACACCGAATGGAGGCAATCATGGCCGAACCGCTCATCACCGAAAGCCAACTCGCCCAACTCCTCGCAAACGGCGCGCGCAGCGCCGCCGGCGAGGACATCGACCCACGCCCCGTCGTCAAGCTCTTCACGCCCGACGCCGGCGCAACCTGGCTCATCACCGAAGCCGATCCCGCCGACCCCGACCGCCTGTTCGGTCTCTGCGACCTCGGCCTGGGCGAACCGGAACTCGGCTACGTCAGCCTGTCTGAGATCCAGTCCGTGCGTGGCAAGCTCGGCCTGCCGATCGAACGCGACCTGTGTTTCACCGCCGAATATCGGCTGAGCCTCTATACGAAACGCGCTCGCGACACGGGCAGGATCGTCACCGACTGATCCTTCATCATCGCGCCCCGCCGTCGGGTGGGGCGCCTTCGCGTGCGGTTTCTCTAATTTTCTCTAATTTTCTCTTGTCGCCGACATGGAATCACGGCATCATTCCGGCATGATGGAAAATATTCTAACAATCCGGGAAGTTGCGGACCTCCTCAAGATCAACGAGAAAACGGTCTACAAACTGGCCGCCGATGCCAAAATTCCTGGATTCAAGGTCGGCGGATCGTGGCGCTTTGATCGCGCAACCATCACAAAATGGATCGAAAAGGGAGTAGTTGCCGCAAGTGACAGCTCGCAACTCGAGACGGAAACGGAAGCGCTAGGCCGCGCGACGCTCGCATCAGCTTACTACTCGCCGCAACAGGCGGCATTCTTCGCCCATCGCCTCACCCTGGAGGGCACAGGCGAGGACGCCCTCGCGCAGTCGCTTTCCACCGCTCGCGTCGATATGAACCCGCACCAGGTGGACGCCGCCCTGTTCGCGCTGGCGTCGCCGCTCTCCAAGGGGGTGCTGCTGGCCGATGAGGTCGGACTCGGCAAGACCATCGAGGCCAGCCTGGTCATCGCCCAGCGTTGGGCAGAGCGGCGCCGCCGCATCCTGCTGATCGTGCCCGCCTCGCTGCGCAAGCAATGGAGCCAGGAACTTTACGACAAGTTCTCGCTGCCTTCCGTCATCGTGGAGAGCAAGACCTACAATGAGGCGCGCAAGGCAGGCGTGGCCCGCCCCTTCGACCAGAAGGACAAAATCGTCATCACGTCCTACGAGTTCGCCGCTCTCAAGGACTCCGAAATCGCGCGCGGCGGCTGGGATTTGGTCGTGTTCGACGAGGCGCATCGTTTGCGCAACGTCTATAAGAAGGACGGCTCGACGCGCGCCAAGCGCCTGCGCGAAGCCACTAAATCCTCCTTCAAGGTGCTGCTGACGGCCACGCCGCTGCAAAACTCCCTCATGGAGCTTTACGGCCTCGTCTCCGTCGTGGACGAGCGTCACTTCGGCGATGAGGCCTCGTTCCGCAGCCAATATGTGGCGGGGCCGGGCGCACGGAACGGCCTAGTATTTCTGCGCAAACGGCTGGAGCCGATTTGCAAGCGCACGCTGCGCCGCCAGGTCCAGCAGGCGGGCCTCATCCGCTACACCGAGCGCCGCCCGCTTACCGTGCAGTTCGACCCTTCACCAGATGAAATGCGCCTCTACGTGGGGGTGTCGGCCTATCTGCAGCGCTCCGACACCATCGCCTTCGGAAACAAGCCCAACCAGCTTGTGACGATGGTGGTGCGGAAAATTCTCGGCTCATCGACCTTTGCCGTCGCCGAAACCCTCACCAAGATCATCGACCGCCTCAAACAGATGCGACCCGTCGATATTGAAACCGTCGCCGACTATGACGTGATCGACGAGGACGCCGAGGAGCTTGGGGATAGCGACGACGCGGATGCCGAGCCGACTATCGACCCCAAGAAGCTGGAGGCCGAGATCGCCGAGCTTGAGGGCTACCGCACGCTCGCGCTCGCCATCGGTCAGAACGCCAAGGGCCTGGAACTGGTCAAGGCGTTGCCGAAAGTCCTTGATGAAATCGCCGCCAAGGGCGGTCAGCGCAAGGCGGTGATCTTCACCGAGTCGGTGCGTACACAAGGGTATCTCGCCGAGCTTCTCGCCGCCAACGGCTACGACAACGACGTCGCCCTGCTCAATGGCCAGAACAACGATCCCGCCAGCAAGGCGATCTATCAGGACTGGCTGGCGCGCCATAAAGGCTCCGACGCCGTATCCGGCTCGAAAACCGCCGACATGAAAGCCGCCATCGTCGAAGCCTTCAAAGACGGCAAGAGCATCCTGATTGCCACCGAATCCGGCGCAGAAGGCATCAACCTACAATTCTGCTCGCTGCTCATCAATTTCGACCTGCCGTGGAACCCGCAGCGGGTGGAGCAGCGCATTGGCCGCTGCCACCGCTACGGCCAGAAAATCGACGTCACCGTCGTCAATTTCCTCAACCTGAAAAACCACGCCGAACGGCGGGTGCATCAGCTTCTCGACGAGAAGTTCAACCTGTTCAAGGGAGTCTTCGGCGCGAGCGACGAAGTGCTGGGCGTGATCGAGCGCGGAGTGGACATCGAGCGGCGCATCTTCGAGATCGTGCAAGGCGCCCGCGACGAGGCGCAGATCAACACGGCCTTCGACCAGCTCCAGGACGAGCTTCAAGCGCAGATTAACGAGCAGGTGCTCGACGCGCGGCGGCGGCTTCTGGAGCATATGGACGAGCGGGTCATCGACCGTCTGAAAGCCCGCGACCAGGAAATCGTCCAGCGCCTCTCCGAGTTCGAGCGCCAGCTTCTGTACGTGGCGCGCGCCGAGCTTCCCGACGCTCGTTTCCACCCCGACAACGAGCGACGCTTCGACTATCGCGGTGAAACCTACACCACCGAATGGCCGCTGGCCGACGAGAAGGGTTGGAAATTCTTCCGCCTGTTGGAAGGGACGCTGGCGACCAACCTGGTCGCCAGCGCCAAAGAACGCCGTTTCGACGCGCTCTCCTGCCTGCGCTTCGATCTTGCCGCCTATCCGGGCGGACGGCTGGCCGATGTGGAGCAATTGCGCGGCAAGGCCGGATGGGCGCGCGTCGGCAAACTCCACATCGAAACGCCCAAGATCACCCGCGAGTATCTGGTGCTTTCCGCCGTCGCCGATGACGGCGCCGCCATCCACACCGAAACCTTTGAGCGTCTGCTCCATGTGCCCGCGAAGAATGAGCCCGTGGATGGGGCAGCGCCCGAAGAACAGTTGAAGGCGGCCGAAGCCGAGCGGCGCAAGGCGCTGCTCGACGAGGCCGAACAGCAGAACGCCGAGTGGCTCGACCTCGAAAGCGAGAAGCTCGACGACTACGCAGCGGATTTGGAACGGGCCTTCGAGACGGAAATCAAAACCATCGAAACCGAAATCCGCGAGGCCAAGAAGGCCATGCGCGGCTCCAGCCTGCCGATGGCCGAAAAGCTGGCCGAGAAGCGCCGCATCAGCGGGCTTGAAGGCAAGCGCGACAAACTCAAAGCCGAGTTCTTCGACCGCCGCGCCACCATCCGCGCCGAGGTCGAGGCCATGCTCGACCAGATTCAGGAAAGCCTGAAACTCGAACCGGCCCTGACGGACCTATTCACTATCCGCTGGGAGGTGGCATGACGCGCGACCTCATCAGCAAGACCACGCGCAACGAGTTCCGCGAGCTTCTCGTCGGATACACCCTCCGCGAAATCGAAATGACCTTCGATGCGGGCAACCTTACCCCGCGCGAGGGCTATCAGCCCATAGTCAGCGGCGAGCGGCGCGGCCTGGTGGAAGCCTACTACGCCAACCTCGATTTTACCTCGCCGACCGACGTGAAGGATCTGCTTGTCGTCTATGAGGAGGTCATCGAGCTACTTCGCAAAGTCCAGGATCGCGTCGTCAATCCCGAATCCGTTGACGAGACGATCGGAGCGCTCTTGCGCCGGATGGAGCGGGACGGCTTCCGCTACGAAGGCGGACGCTTCGTTTCCGACGCGCTGAATGTCGTCGTCGTCCATACGCCGTCGCTGGTGCAACTCAGCGAAGCCTCCATCCAGGAGCACTTGGAAAAGGCGCGCCAGAAAATCGCCAACGGCGATCCGGCGGGGGCCATCGCCAATGCCTACACCCTGGTTGAGGAGTTCCTGAAACAGCTCCTCCGCAAGATTGGGACCGCCTTCAACGAGAATGAGGGCGACATTCGCGCACTCTACAAGCTCCTTGCCGAACCGCTGCATCTCGTGCCGAAGAATGACTCCTTGGAAAGTTACCTGAAGGCCATCCTGGAGGGGCTGCAACGCCAGATCGGTGGCCTGTTTGAGGTGGCCAACAAGGCCAGCGACCGGCACGCCCGGAAATACAACCCAGCGCCGCACCATGCGCGGCTTGCCGTCAACGCGGCTTTCACGCTGTGCGAGTTCCTGCTGGAGGCCTACGAATATCAACAAAAACGAGAAGAAAGGCGGGTGTCGTGAGCGCGCGGAAACAACGGCTGGAATTGACATGGATCGGCAAGGAAGAACGCCCGCGCGTGGAGCCGCGCATCCTGCTGGAGGACGGAGACAAATCCTACCATGCCAAGTCGCACGTCACCGACAACGACATCTTCGACAACATCCTGATCCATGGTGACAACCTGCTCGCGCTCAAAGCGCTGGAGCAGGAGTTCGAGGGCCGGGTGAAGTGCATATATATTGATCCACCATACAATACGGGATCAGCATTTCGATACTACGACGATGGTGTCGAGCATTCTATCTATCTCAGTCTAATGAGAGATAGAATCTCCATCTTGCAAAGGTTGCTACGAAAAGACGGCTGTTTCTTTGTGCAAGCGGACGACAATGAGGGTCATTATATAAAAGCACTTTGCGATGAAATATTCGGTAGGAAAAATTTCATCGCCACCTTCATTTGGAAGAAGGTCGATAGCCCGAACGATAACAAGGTTGCAGTTACGCCCGATCACGAATTTATATTTGCCTACGCAAAGGCCATCGAGCACGCTGCTCTTCGTCAACGCCCCGACGGTTCGCTTCTTGATGCGTATGTCGGACCAGATGAGGAAGGCCGTTATTATAGAGATCGTCTTCTCAAGAAAAATGGCAAGAACAGCCTCAGAAGTGATCGCCCCTCAATGTGGTTTCCGATTCCTGGGCCTGACGGGAAAGATGTCTATCCTATCCATGACGATGGACGCGAAGCTCGGTGGGCGTTGGGGAAGCAGAGCGTCAGCGAAGCTCTGCGCGATGGAACACTAATTTGGAAAAATCGGGGAAGCGAGGACGATCCCAAATGGGTTCCCTACACGCGCGAATATGCGAGTGAAAATCCGTCGCGCCCATTTCCAACTTTGTGGACTGATCTTCCAACAACTCGCCAAACTAAGGCTCACCAAAAGGACCTATTTGGTGCTGGCAATGAGTTCGATACTCCGAAGCCGGAGGCGCTTATCGAGCGGGTGTTTCAAGTCTGCACGTCACCTGGCGACCTGGTACTCGATTCCTTCGCAGGCTCAGGCACCACCGGGGCGGTGGCGCACAAGATGGGCCGCCGCTGGATCATGGTGGAGCTTGGCGAGCATTGCGAAACCCACATCGTGCCGCGCCTGCGCAAGGTGATCGACGGCGAGGACCACGGCGGCATCACCGAGGCGGTAGAATGGGGCGGTGGAGGCGGCTTCCGACATTACCGCCTCGCACCCTCGCTGCTGGAAAAAGATGCCTGGGATAACTGGGTCATTTCCAAGGAATATGACGCGCCCAAGGTCGCTCAGGCCGTGTGCAAGCTCATGGGCTTCGTCTATCAGCCCGACGAAACCCACTACTGGATGCAGGGCCGCTCGTCCGAGACGGACTTCATCTATGTCACCACCCAAAGCCTGACGCATGAGCAGCTTGCCGCCATCGCCGAGGAGGTCGGGGACGAGCGCACGCTGCTGGTGTGCTGCAAGGCGTTCCACGCAAACGCCGACGCCTTCCCCAACCTGACCATCCGCAAGATTCCGCAGACGGTGTTACGCAAGTGCGAATGGGGCAAGGACGATTACAGCCTCAACGTCGCCAATCTGCCCGAAACGCCGCCCGAGCCTGAAGAACCGGACGATGCTGCGCCGATGTCAATGGCCAAACCTGCCAAGAAGCGCGGAAACGATAAGGCCGTCTCGCAGGACGACCTTTTCAGCCAGGAGGCAGGCAAGTGATCGACCGTACCGTCCGCACGATCAGCCAGCGCCTTTCTCTTCGCAAGCCGCAATCCGATTCATTGGAAATCCTCGCCGACGTTCTCAGCCGGGCGGAGTTGTCGAAGGGTTATGATGCCGAGGCCGCGCTCGCTGCGATCCGCGACACCTATCCGAGTGTCGAGGCGTTCGAGCATGATTTCCCGTCACTGTGCTTCGCGTTGGCGACCGGCGTCGGCAAGACGCGCCTGATGGGCGCATTCATTTCCTACCTCTATCTCACCGGCAAGAGCCGCCATTTCTTCGTGCTCGCGCCGAACAAGACCATCTATGAGAAGCTGATTGCCGACTTCTCGCCGGAAAGCCCCAAATACGTCTTCAAGGGCATCGCCGAGTTTGCGGCCAACCCGCCGCTGATCGTCACTGGCGACAATTACGAAAGTGGCATCGGCGTCCGGTTCGATGGTGGTCGTTCGTCCGACCTGTTCGGTTCGGATGTTCACATCAACATCTTTAACGTCGACAAGATCAACAAGGAGGAGAGTCCGCGCGGCAAACCGCGCATGAAGCGGCTGCAGGAAACGATTGGCGAGAGCTATTACGCCTATCTTGCGCGCCTCGACGACCTTGTCCTGCTGATGGACGAGTCCCATCGCTACCGCGCAAGCGCCGGCGCCAACGCCATCGACGGCTTGAAGCCGATCCTTGGTCTTGAATTGACGGCGACGCCGAAGACCGTGGGCTCGCGTTCCGTTCCCTTTCGCAACGTCATTTACAATTACACGCTCGGCCAAGCCATGGCAGACGGGTTCGTCAAGGAGCCCGCAGTCGCCACACGCAAGGATTTCGATCCGCGCTCGGTCGGCGAGCAGGAGCTTGAACAGATCAAACTCGAAGATGCCGTCCATCACCACGACCATGTGGCCGTCGAGCTGGATCGCTTCCACCGCACAACTGGCGCACCGAAGGTAACGCCGTTCATTCTGATCGTCGCGGCGGATACGGCTGAGGCCAAGCGGCTGCGGGAATTTGTCGAGTCGGAGAAGTTCTTCAAAGGCCGCTTCAAAGGCAAGGTTGCCGAAGTTCACTCCAACCTGCGGGGCGAAGAAAGCGAAGACGCTATGCAGCGCCTTGTCGCGCTGGAGAAGGATGGCCGCACCGAGATCGTCATTCACGTCAACAAGCTCAAGGAAGGCTGGGACGTAACCAATCTCTATACCATTGTGCCGCTGCGGGCGTCGGCCTCCGAAATCCTCACCGAGCAGACGCTTGGCCGCGGCTTGCGGCTTCCGTTCGGCAGGCGGGTGTCCAGGGGCGGCGATGACGAGTTTGCCGCCGTCGATCGCCTCACCATTATCGCGCACGAACGCTTCGACGACATCATCGCCAAGGCGCGCGAGCCGGGCTCCATTGTGATGAGGAAGCTGGAGATCGGCGAAGGCGGGGATATTTCCGCCACCGGGAGCACGCTGGTCACGGCTCCGTCCGTCGCCGAAATGATCGTGACCGGGGCGCAGCCGGACATTCCCGGTTTTGCCGAGGCGGAGCGTCCCGCCTTTGCGTTCAAATCGCCGGAGGAAGGCAAGGCCGCCGAGGTCACGCTGGAAGTCATCAAGCGCTACGAGCGCAAGCTCGGCAGCGCAGAGGCGCTGCGGGAGAAGGCCGTCCAGCAGCAAATCGCCGACGAGGTGCGCGACCTTGTGCGCCCCATTCAGGGGACGCTTGAAGGCGTTGTCGAACAGCCGCGCATCGATCAGATCGTGGAAACCGTCGCCGTCACCGTTGCCGACCGCACGATTTCAATTCCTCAGATCGTGGTCCTGCCCAAGAAGCAGGTGACTTTCACCTTCGAGGACTTCGACCTTGCTAACCTTGAATCGGTTAACATGCGCCCGATTGAGGACGGTATCATCATCGAAGACTTGCGCACCCAGGCGCGCACGTATCTTGCCCGCACGCTGGACGATCCGCGCGAAGCGCGGCCCGAGGACTACCTTGTCCGTTACCTGATCGAGCGCAACGAGATCGACTACGACGAACACGCCGCCTTGCTCTACAAGCTGGCGGGGCAGATGGTTGCGCGGATTAGATCGTATCTCGCGGACGACATCGAAGTTGAAAACGTGCTTCTGCGGCATGGACGCCAGCTCGCCGATTTCATCTTCGCGCAGTTGATGAATCATTATCGCGAGACGCCACTCGGCGAGGAGGACTATGAAGTCACCGTCACGCGCGGCTTCATGTTGCTTCAAGCGCAGCCGATGAATGTCCCGCAAGGGCAGCGTGTGCGCGACTTCAAACAGGCCGTTGCGCCGCTATCCGAGACGCGGAAACATGTCTTCGGGGGCTTCAAGAAATGCTGCTATCCACTTCAGAAGTTCGACACGGACCCCGAGCGGCGGCTTGCCGTCACCATCGACGGCGATGGCAATGTCGAGAAATGGCTCAAGCCGGGCCGTAATCAGTTTCGCATCGACTATCGCTCCGGTGAATCATACGAGCCTGACTTCGTGGTCGAAACGAAGACCAGGATGCTGATCTGCGAAGTGAAGGCCAGGAACGAGCTGGACGACGCGGACGTCAGCGCAAAAGCGGCAGCCGCCACGAAGTGGTGCACGACCGCCACGCAGCACGCGGGCGGTACCAAGCCGTGGATGTACCTGCTCATCCCCGACGATCAGATAACCGGCAGCGCGACGCTGGACGGCTTGGCCGCGAAGTTTGCTACGTCTTAGGGAACGCACGGAGATGACGACAGGGACTAGCCAGCGTACCGCACAGAGCAGCGCTTTCCTTGACGACCTGATCGAGAAGCGTCGTAAGCTTATCGATGCCCTCGATGCCAACAAAGGCGAGGTCAATCTCGACATCTTCGAGGATTTTTACCCGGATCGCGCTCATTTCGTTTATGAGCTTCTTCAGAATGCGGAAGATGCAGGCGCGACGCAGGTTACGTTTACGCTCACACGGGACCGTCTTGTCTGCGAGCACGACGGACGCCGCACGTTCACCGAAGCCGATGTGTCGGCGATCACAGGCATCCACAACAGCACGAAAGATAAAACTCAGGATCGGATCGGCAAATTCGGCGTCGGATTCAAATCCGTGTTTGTCTACACGCAGTCGCCAACTGTGCGCTCCGGTCAATTCTCCTTTCGGATCGTCGAACTGATACTTCCTGAGCCGGTTGCGCCCGATCCGTCGATTGGCAGCCGGACTCGCTTTGAATTTCCCTTCGATAATCCTGGCAAGCCGCCGAAAGAGGCCTACGCCGAGATAGCCGCAGGCCTCAATGATCTGGACGAAACTACCCTTTTGTTCCTGTCGAACCTTCAAGCGATCAAATGGCGGATCGGCGATAGCGAATCCGGCGAAGTGTTCCGTCGGATGCACACGGAGTCGCACTTCGAGATCATCAAGCAAAGCGGAAACCGAACCACATCGAGTTCCCACTTCCTGAAGTTCGATCAGGCCGTTCCCGGCCTCGGGACACACCGTGTTGCCGTCGCTTTCCCGCTGGACTTCCTGGCAGGGGTTCGCCAGTTCGATGGAAGCAAACCGTTATCAGAGCAAATGAGAATCGTCCCCGCGAAGCAGGGGCGTGTTGCCGTGTTCTTCATCGCTGCGAAGGAAACCTCCGGCCTGCTGTTTCATCTTCACGGCCCGTTTGTCCCGGAGTTGAGTCGGGCTAGCATCAAGGAAACGAAAGCAAACGAGCCGTTGTTCGAGCAGCTCGCAATGCTCTGTGCGCAGTCGCTTCACAAGATCAGGGACCTTGGCCTGCTAACGCCTGAATTCCTCGCGATCCTGCCGAATCCGGAAGATCAGATACCGCCCCGTTACCAGCCGATCCGGAGCTCAATCATCGAGGAGATGAAATCTGCCAATTTGACACCGACCCACGAACGCGGACACGCGGCTGCCAAGCGCCTTATTCAGGCGAAGGCATCCCTGAAGAGCCTCCTGTCGAACGAGGATATTGAGTTCCTGGTAGAATACGAAGACGACCCGCCCCTATGGGCCATCGGCGTAACGCAGAAAAATAGCCGCATCGATAATTTCCTCAGCGGTCTGGAAATTCAGGAATGGGGGATCGACGAGTTTCTCGGGGCGCTAGGCGAAGGAGCGAACACCGGTACGCGCTATATCAGAGTCGCCCCCTACGTCGTGAACGGGCCGGACCAGGATTTTATGTGGTGGCTGAAGCAGAAGCCGCCCGAGTGGCTCCAACAGTTCTATGCATTATTGCACGACGAGACCGTGCAGTCCGCGTACACAGGCTTAGAAACCTGAAGATCGTGCGCCTATCCGACGGTGCTTTCAGCGTAGCCACGCAGTGCTTCTTCGCGAACGATCACAATGGGGACGACATCTCCAAGGTGGATGCGCGCGTCTACACATCGGGCAGGGCAAAACCCCAACAGGAGAAGGCGAAGAGGTTTCTTTCCGACCTCGGCGTGCGCGAGTTGGGCGAGGCTGAAGAAATCGAACTCATCCTGCGAGCCCGCTACACGGAAGAGGCGGAAATACCGGATGACAAGACGTACCTCGAGGATTTGAAGCGCTTTGTCGCTCTTACAGAGCAGCAGCCGGAAACGGCCAAGCTGTTCGCATCCTATTACATCTTTCAAGGTGAGGACGCACGCTGGTACAAACCGGGGGACATCTACCTCGATCAACCCTACAAGCAAACCGATCTCTCCGCTTACTACAGCAGATTCGGAGAGGACGCGGAATGCGCGCCGCTTCACGCGCGCTACAAGGATTGCGGCATTCCCACGAAACGGGTCAGGGCGTTTGCCGAGGCGGTAGGCGCCAGAGTGGAATTAAAGATCAAGAGAGGGGAGTGCCGGAACAATCCCCAATGGGCATACCTCAGGTCGGTTGGCGGCGAGCGGTATACCTCATCGCGCGACAACGACTACTTCATCCCGCATCTTCCAGAACTCCTGAGGACACCCTCGCTTGAACTTTCGCGTTTGGTATGGCGGACGATTACGTCGCTCGCATCGGACTCCGATTATTTGCAGGCAGTCTTCCGGCGCAATTATTCGGGGGGCACGCACTATGCCGACTCGCGTCTGGTGCACGAACTTCGGGCAGCCAGATGGGTCCCGCAAGGTAATGGCAAGTTTGTTCGCCCGGCAGAGGCATCGAGCGAATTGTTGCCGGAGGGGTTCGCTTTCGATTTGGGCAATCCGGGTCTGAAGGCAATCCAATTCGGCGCTGAGGCAGACCGCCGATCAGCCCAGGAACAGTTGAAGGACAGCATAGCTAAGAAAGCAGGCTTTGCCGACGCAGGCGCGTTGGAGCGCGCGAAGCGCTTTGCTGCCTTGCCTCAGGAGGAGCAGGAAAGGTTTTTCGCAGAGCGCGAGAAGGCGGCGAAGGCGGCAATTCCAGACCGAAACCTGATTAATCCCCAGCGACACGCGCGGAATGTTGCTGAACAGGCGGCCGATGCCCCTGATAAGGAGAGTGAGATTCGCGGCCGGTCAGTATCCATCGGCCGCGAGGACGTGAAAATAGAGGCAGAGCAGTACTTGCGGCAGCACTATCGCAATGCTGATGGCGATATGACGTGCCAGATATGCAAAGGTCCCTTGCCGTTTAAACTGGATGATGGAAGCGAATTCTTCGAAACAGTAGAATTCCTGCCAGGACTGAGGAAGCGTCACTTCCAGAACTATCTCGCGCTCTGCCCCAATCACTCGGCAATGTACCGCCATGCGAACGGATGCAAAGAAATCATCTGCGATATGGTCGAGGGCCTTACCGGGAATGAGCTTGAGGTCATTCTCGCGCAAAGAGACATGACAATCTATCTCAGCGCAGTTCATATCGTAGACATCAAAGCCGTTCTCGCGGCGGAGGCCAACCTTCCGGCAGAGGCCGAGGATCAGGATATGGAATGACGGTCGATCTGGTTGTCCCCGAAAACCGGCCGTCGGCCAGTCGTTCGTGAAGTAGGCGCGACCATGCAGCTTTGAGGCGGGCTGTGTGCGATTGTGAGCTGAACAACGCAGCCAGGACTAAGGCGTAAGAGAATCCTGAATGGAAGTCGCTCGCTCAAGGCGCGGGGGAATCCTTTTGGGCGCTCTATCTGGCGGTCGGCGCGGCGCATGTCGGCTTATTTGAGGGATAGACCTCTCCATTACTTAAGCGAGTCCGTTCTTTATTGACAAGCGTTCCGGCTTCTCTCTGAATACCACAGGTAGAAGAGGTGCATTTTTAATCGCGCGATGGGGGGCGACATGGCAAAGAGCCGATCTTTTTCAATTTACCTTCTCAAGGAGGGGTACGGAGCAGACAATGCGCTACGCCAGGATCACGTCCTTGATGACGATATCGGCGCGCAGGGCCTGCCGGAAGGCGCAACGCTGTTTGTGCTCGACAGCGAACCGCGGCCGCCCTGGTGGAGGTCTTATTTTGGCATTGAGAAGAACCTGACCCAGGTGAACAAGGGCGCTCTTGTTTTCCTGCCGGTCGGTGAGCGATGTTTTGCGCTGTCTTTCGGTCATGTTGCCCATAGCCTGGTCGACTCCAGCTATGAGTATGATTTCGGTCTGCGGGTGACACTGAACAGTCTCGACCCACATAAGCTCAAGAGCACCGACACCCTCGACCCCGGCGCAACCAAGCGCCGGAGGACCCAGCTTCCCATCGAGTCCGAGCTGACGCTGTTCGATTTCGACCGCGACAGCACGATCCTGCGCAGTCTGACCGGCAAGGTCCGTGACGAGCACAAGGAATTATTCAGGCACGCTACAGGCAGCAGCAATTTACGCATTAGCACCGACATCGAGTCCGACGGCTTGGTGGAGTTGTGCGAGCAATTGCTTGGCCTTTACCAGAGCGAGCAGTACAAGACGGCGTTCCCTGAAATCCAGAATATCGTTCCGGTCAGCGATCCGGCGCAGATCGAGGCGCTGAACGGGCGACTCCTCGAAGCCTTCCGGGCGCGCAATCCCGACCTCAACATCACGGTTCCGGAGATCGTCAACTACAGTGACAATTTCTACGTCACCTTTTCCGGTGCAGGACGCGGCCTGGTTTATGACGATGTCTATATCGGCCGGTACTATGACTATCTTGATGAGCATGAAACCGATCTGCCCGCCATGGGAATCGAGGACCTGCGCCGCCACGCGCTGGTCCTGACCGACGAGGACGGGAACGCCCGCGACCGCTACAGCATTTTTAAGAGCCTCGTCTTCGACACGACGCTGGAAGGCGCGCAGGGCGAAACCTTCCACCTTTCTGAGGGCCACTGGTATCGCATAGACGACGATTATATCGCGCGCCTTGTCGCCTATCTCGACCCGCTATGCGTGGACAGCGACCTACCGCCTTACGATCATCCGAGCGAAGGCGAATACAATGAAGCCGCTGCTGCCGGTAATCCTGCCATTGCTTGTCTCGACAAGAAGAATATTAGCCCAGATGGCCAAAGCGCGGTGGAACCGTGCGATCTGTTGGCAGTTCGCGACGGCGTTGCTGCCTTCTACCATGTGAAGGTCTCGACCCTTTCGGCGCAGTTGAGCCATCTATTCAACCAGGGCGTAAACGCCATCGAATTAATGCAGCTGGAACCGCAGGCGGTCGATAGGCTGGAAGCGCTTATCCGGGAGGCGCTTCCCGGCGCCGACGCGGATACCCTGATGGCGTTGATCCAGGACCGGAATTACCGCATCGTATTCGGCATTGTGACGCGCAAGGACCCGGCGGCGAGGTCGCTGAACCTGCCTTTGTTCTCCCGCATCAGCCTTATGCGCAGCATGAAGGCTCTGCGGCTTATGGATGTTCAGGGGAACGTGATTTTTATCGCAGACCAGGTTGCGGCAGCGGAAGGCCGAAAGAAGAAGCGGAAGAAGAAGGAGGCCGCCGCCGAGGCGCAGCCGGTCGTGGACGAGGCCGCAGAATAGCCGTCCTGATAGATATCGAGAGCAGATCGTGGCGCACGGAGGTGTGTCACGTAAAGCATCCAAGACTCGCTGGC
Organism: Consotaella salsifontis; assembly: GCF_900167365.1. GTDB lineage: Bacteria > Pseudomonadota > Alphaproteobacteria > Rhizobiales > Rhizobiaceae > Consotaella > Consotaella salsifontis. The sequence continues at coordinate 124,345 of NZ_FUXL01000012.1, forward strand.
GTTGTGATGGGAGCGAACAGGAGACGTCCCCGCGCCAACGTATGATACGGCGATCAGGATGCCGGACTGGCTAGAGGCGGGCAAGGGCGGCCGGGCGGTATCCCCAACCTTCCGCGCGGATTCAGTTTCCCCGCATGCACACCGCAGGAATCCGCTTGTGCAGGCCGGGTGATCCCCCTCCACCCGGCCGCCCTTGCCCTCTGCTACCCCGGTCTCGCCGACGGGCAGGGTTGCAGCGCAGCGCTGCGCTTCAACCCAAGCCCATAGGAGAAAGACCATGACCACGAATGCAAAGACTGTTTCCGTCATTGAGAACGGCGAAACGGTTTTCATCCCGCTCAACAAGCTCAAGAAGCACCCGAAGAACGCTCGGAAGACCCCGCACAGCGAGGCGTCCATCGAGGCGAAGGCCGCGAGCATCGCCGCCAAGGGGATGCTGCAAAACCTTGTGGTGGAGCCGGAGCGTGACGGCGAAGGTGAGCCGACCGGCTTCTATCTCGTCAGCATCGGTGAAGGCCGGAGACTGGCGCAGCTTCTGCGCGTGAAACGCAAGGAGATCAAGAAGACCGAGCCGATCCGCTGCATCATCGACACGGCGAACGATCCCGCCGAGATCAGCCTTGACGAGAACGTGACGCGCGAAGACCTCTCGCCTGCGGATCAGTTCGAACGATTCCGCGAACTTGCGGAATCGCGTGGCTGGAGTGCGGAGGAAATCGCGGCCCGCTTCGGCGTCACCCCACATGTGGTGAAGCAGCGGCTTCGCCTCGGCGCTGTCAGTCCCAAGCTGATGCAGGTGTACCGCGACGGCGAATTGACGCTGGACCAGTTGATGGCTTTTGCCATCACCGAGGATCACGCGCGGCAGGAGCAGGTTTATGAAAACCTGTCCTATAACCGCGAGCCGTGGATCATTCGCCGCGACTTGACCAAGACCAACGTGGTGGCAGCGGATCGACGAGCGGTCTTTGTCGGACCGGAAGCCTATACGCAAGCAGGCGGCGTCATCATCCGCGACCTGTTCACCGAGGATCGCGGCGGCTTCTATGAGGATGCCGCGCTGCTGGACCGGATTGTCATCGAGAAGCTGGAACGGATCGCCGCCGAGGTTCAGGAGGCGGAAGGATGGAAGTGGGTTTCGGTCCACATCGACTATCCCCACGCCCACGGCATGCGCCGGACCTACCCGCATCCGGTGGAGATTTCCGAGGAAGATGCCGTCGCCTACGACGCCGCGCAGGAGAACCTTGAGCGCCTGTCCGCCGAGTGGGAGGACTCGGATGTAGACCTGCCGCCCGAAGTGGATGCGCGATTTGCGGAGCTTGAAGCCGAAATCGAGCGTATCGACGGGAAGCGCCACGCCTACGAAGCCGACGAGATCGTGCGCGGCGGCGTGTTTGTCGTCCTCGGCCATGACGGCGCCGCCCGGATCGAGCGCGGTTTCATCCGCCCCGAGGACGAGGCCCCGGAGCCGGAGGAACCAGAAGCGGACGAGAACGGCGGCACCGTTATCGACGGAGTGCGCGTCAACGCCGATGGCGAGGTCATGGGCGAAGGCGAGTATGACGAGGACGGGCACCATGTTTCCGCGCTCGAGGACGAGGAAGCGGAGGAAGACGGCAAGCCGCTGTCGGACTCGCTCATCCGCGACCTGACCGCCCATTGCACCCTTGCCTTGCGGCTCGCCCTTGGCGAGCAGCCGGACATGGCCTTGATCGCCGTCACCCATACGCTCGCCGCGCAGACCTTCTATCGCGGTGGCGGGGACGCCCATTGCCTCGACATCCGCCCGACGAGCGGCCATCTCGCCAGCCATGCAGATGGCATTGAGGACACAGCGGCGGCGAAGGCGTTGGAGGACCGCCATGCCGGATGGGCGGCGGATATGCCGCGCGATGTGGCCGACCTTTGGGGCTTCATCTCCGGGCTGGACCACGCGAGCGTTATGGCGCTGTTCGCACATTGCGCCTCGCTGACCGTCAACGCGGTGAAGCAGCCTTGGGAGCGAAAGCCGTGCGCCCATGAGACGGCGGAGAAGCTGGCGACGGCGGTTGCCCTCGACATGGCGGCACACTGGACGCCCACCCGCGCCTATCTCGGTCGCGTCACCAAGGCCCATATCCTCGCTGCCGTCCGCGAGGCGCTTGGTGACGTGGCGGCGGAGCAGATCGCGGGCAAGAAGAAGCAGGAGATGGCGGAAGCCGCCGAGCAGCTTCTTGCCGGAACCGGATGGCTCCCGCCCGTGCTGCGCATCGCAAGGCCCGCGTGGGCCGACGCAGAGCAGGAAGCCGAAACCATCCTCCAAGCAGCCGAGTGAGGAGGACCGGGCTGGGATCGCCTGAGCGATCCCGACCTTCCTGCCATCAATCACCAAATAATCGCGGTCGCGCGGGTATCGACCCGCGCGACCCGGGAGCTTTGCGAAATCCTCTTCGTTCGCGAGCATCCTGCGCAAATCGGGCCACCTCCCGCTCGATAATAGTGATCTCAGTGGCATTTCCGATTTCCCACGGTGGAAGCCGCTCCCAGCATTTTTCGCCGGGCCATCTTGAAATCGCTTCTCGGTGAAGATCGCCCCCCAGCGTCCACCAGTAGATTTGGATACGCACGCATCCGGGCGCGAGAGCTGAACCGATTGCAAAGCCTTGTCTTGTGACTTCGGTTGGATCGATGATCAAGACGACACGCGATCTTATGAGATATTTCATGAGGCTTAGAAGTTCTGAAGCATCAATCGCAGCCTCCGAGACCGGCGAGGCGAGATGAAGCCTGAAACGCCATCCTCGCTCACACCACTCTTCTTGCGCATGTGTCATAGCTGCAAGAGCTTCCATCATGTATCAGCCTCTCGCCCAGGGCCAGCGTACCGGAACGGTTACGGCGATCACCCCGAGGACGATCAGTGTCATGCCGATGAGGCTTGACCAGGTGAAGCGTTCCCCGAGAAAGAGAATGCCGAGAGCGACTGCGAACCCGGCGCGCAGATAGCTGCCGCTGGTGGTGCCGAGCGGCCCGAGCGTCTGCACCAGGCGGAAATAGATGATCATGGCGATAGCCGTGCAGAGGACGGCAAGAACGAGCACGGCGATGATTGCCTCTGGCGTCGGGGTAAGGGTCCAGGGACGTTCGATGACCATGGCCGCCGGCAGCATCATGATTGCGGCGCAGCTCATGGCACCTGCCGCCGTGACGATCGCAGGAAGGCCGGCAAAACGCTGTCCCCACATTGGAGCCAGCGCGTAACAGAGGCTTGCCCCCAGGACCGCCGCTTGGGCGAAGGGAGCGGCGGCATTGGCTTGCCCGAGTGACTGAAAGCCGATCGTGATGACGACGCCGGCAAGGCCAACCACGACGCCGGCGATTTTCTGCATGGTGATGCGCTTGCCGTCATATCCCGTCGTCATGGCGATCAGCAGCACGAACATGGGAGGTGTGGCATTGAGAACTCCGGCAAGGCCGCTTGCGATATGCTGTTCGCCCCAACTGATGAGCGTGAACGGGAGTGCGCTTTGAAGTAGCCCCTGGACGAAGAAAGCCGCCCATGTCGCGCCCGTTCGAGGGAGAGAAAGCCCGCGTATCTTCACGAAAAGGACCAGCAAAAGCGCCGCGATCGTCACGCGCGCCGCCGTCATGGTCAGGGGCGGCACGGTGTCAGCAGCAACTTTGATCAGGGTGAAAGAGCTGCCCCAAATTAGCGACAGCAACAGCAGCAAGCCGATTTCCATGGCAATGTGCATGTGCCCTTGATCACCTGGGGCAATTCCAATCTCGGTATCTGTTACCTTTGAACTCACGGCGATTCCCTCTCGAATTGATCGGCAAGATCGATCGGAGCGCGGAAGGATGCTCGCTGGAATCGGACTTCATCGCCCGATCAGGTCCGATTCCAGCTACTCTACGAAAGGCAGCAGCGCTAAAGTCCTTTGATGGTTATGGTTTCTCCCGACTTGCAGACGTTGCCGCCGCATCTTGATCGCGAAACGTGCGATCGCGCGCGGCTTGCCCGCGATCGGGCTTTTGATGGCCTGTTCTTTTCAGGTGTCCGTTCGACCCGGATTTATTGTTGCCCGGTGCGGCCCGCTCGCTCCGAGAACGTCACGTTCTATGCGACAGCAGCAGCAGCGGAGCGCGCCCGCTTCCGGCCCTGCCTTCGCTGTAGGCCGGAGACAGCGCCCGGCTCGCCGGCATGGATGGGAACAGCAACCACGGTCGCGCGCGGAATGCGCTTGATCGAGCAAGGGTGCCTGGATCAGGGGTCGGTTGCCGATCTTGCCGACATGCTCGGCGTCGGCCCGCGCCATCTCCTACGGCTGTTCATGCGTCATGCAGGTGCGAGCCCGAGTGAGATAGCCGCCACGAGGCGTGTGCAGAAGGCAAAGAGGCTGATCGATGAAACGGACATACCCCTTGCTGAGATCGCATTCGCATCCGGCTTTGGCAGCATCCGGAGGTTCAACGACGCATTTCAAGCCGTTTATAAGCGAGCGCCGTCATCGTTTCGCCGGCCGGGAAGCAGGAGCGTCGTGCCCCATGCCCCTGAACTGGCCGAGGAGGCGGAACGGCAATGAGCGGCAAGATTCTGGTCAGCGCATGCCTCCTAGGTCGTCCAGTCCGTTATAACGGATCGGCCAAGACCGTTACGCATCCGGCCTTGGAACAGTGGCAGCGAGAGGGGCAGCTTGTCAGTATCTGCCCCGAGCTCACGGCAGGGTTTAGCGTTCCGCGCCCTCCGGCCGAGATCGCGGCGGGGCAGTCAGGCGATGCGGTGCTATCGGATGCGGCGCGCGTCATCGAGGCGACCGGCGCGGACGTGACGGACCTTTATATAGCCGGCGCGCGTGCGGCATTGGCCTTGGCGCGCGAGCATGATTGCAGGTTCGCCTTACTGATCGACGGTAGCCCGTCATGCGGTAGCGGCTTCATCTACGATGGCGCGTTCGCCGGCCGGAAGCATGTCGGCGCAGGTGTGACGGCTGCGCTTCTCCGGCAGCACGGTATTGAGGTTTTCGCGGAAACGGAGATCGACGCCTTGCAGGCTCGCCTGTCGCGGAAACCCTAAAACTGGCGACAGATCGGCCGACCCGAGAAAGAGGTGGTTTTTCGTGTTGTTGTCTTTGTCATCAGTGGCGGGTACTTGCGATATGATTTGTAACAGCAGGAGCCGTTCATTTCGTAGCGTTGCCCTTCGGGCCGCGCTTTCGGCTGCGCCGGAACCACGCCGGCGGCGCGTTTCCGCCATTCGGCTTCAATCGCTAACGCAAGGGGATGGCGGTGGCCATTTCGCGGGAAGCCCTGCCGGGATGTAGGCATCCTTGGATGCCGGTCTCTGGCGCAAGGCGACAGGTCCATGAGGTGGGGGCGCTACTCCCCGTCATCGATCATGCTGACAAGCGACAGCGAGGAATCTCGTATCGTCCAGCAGGCCAATGAATTGCACCGCATCCGGCGAACGATCTTGCGACAGCGCGACCTTGATCATGCGGCGATTGAGCGAAAGAGCCGGAGTGTGCGCGGAGCTCAGCCAAAGGGACGAGAGCCAGGCATGACGTGGAGAGTCAGGGTGGTGGCGCATGGGCCGGTGAAGGCCACCGTCATTCTGTTTCGAGGGTGAACGTGCGGAAGATGGCCGCCACTGCCGTACCATACCGATTTTCCTGAAACAGGCGCTCCATCCGCGTCCTCGATTCGCATGGGTCTGACCGAAGACCGGCGACGCAAGCGACGCCTCGATCTCGATCCCGCAACACCCGCCTGCGGCTTTTTTCCGCCGCCGGCTAAAGCCGGCTTTGCACCGCGAAACAAAAAGTCCTCGCCAGATGTTGCGGGCCGATCGTCCCCGGTCGGCCGACCCGCATCGAGGTCGCAATGGTGCGGCCCGATCGGAAAAAGGAATACGACAATGGCGACCATCGGCACCTTCACCAGGAACGAGAACGGCGCGGCTGGCTTCACCGGCGCGGTCAAGACCCTGACCCTCAACGTCAAGGCCAAGTTCATCGCCACCGAGGGCGAGAGCGAGCGCGGCCCCGACTTCCGCATCTTCGCCGGAGCGACCGATTATGCGGAGAGCGGGATTATGCGGAGCACTGGCCTGTGAGGTCTGTGTTGACACCGGTTTCGGCGGGGTTCTGCTCCGCATAATTGCGAGGGTGGAAGGCGGGCGCCCCGCGGGAAGCGGAGCGCCCTTGGCCGGTCATCGCGACCAGATTAGCTTGTGCTCGCCCTTGTCGCCCTGGACCAGGGAAGCGTAGACCGGGGCCGTGAAGGACGGATCGTCGAGCTTGAGCGAGAGGTATTCGGCGCCCGTCTCGCGGGCGGTCCGGCTCCAGCCTGCGCCGAACTCGACGCCGTTGGCGGTGACGCGATAGTCGGGGGCCTTGTCGTTGTCGCGGTCGCAGGGCTTGATGGTGGCCTTGACGTTGAGGGTGAGGGTCTTGATCGTCCCGGCGTAGGCGCCGTTCTCGTCGCGGGTGAAGGTGCCGATCTGAGCCATTGTCGTATCTCCTGAGAGTTGCCCGAAGCCGCCCGATGCGGCCTCGATGGCGGTCGAGAGGCGACGGACCGGACGGCTGCATCCGCAGGACAGCAGCTTGAGCGGAGGACGGCGGTAGCCGAGCTTGTTGTCCCGCGAGGAATGACCGCTTGCGGTCAGGGGAAGAAGGTCGGCGGAGCCGTTGCAGGCCAAGGCCGGGCCGGCGCCAGACCAGCCCAGAAGAGAGGCCGCCTGGGGGCTTCGCCGCATGATCGGCAGAGATCGAGGCTGGCGGTCGGCGCCTCATCAGCATGCTCAGCGCCGCCGGTGCGTCACCCTCCCGCGGTCACGGCCACCATGCCTCCGACCCAACGACACCAACCGCGCCCCACACGGCACAG
>NZ_FUXL01000016.1 GCF_900167365.1 Consotaella salsifontis
TCCATGCTGGCCTCCGTCTCCAGCCAGCATGTTGAATCAGATTGGCGCCTCCGATGGAATCCTCTTCCGATTCTGCCGAACTTCATCCCGCTCTAGGCTGCTGAAGGAAAACACGGCGAAGGAGATCGCCGCCACCGGCGTGCTCAGGCTGGAGCGTATCGTCTCCCGGCGCGCCCGCTCGCTCAGGAAGAGCTGGCGGGCGTGCTCGAGATAGAGGGGCGAGACCGCCCGCATCGATCACGCGATCCTTCGGGCATGGCGGAAGCGCGCATACCGGTTCAGAAGGTCGTTGATCAGCTGGTCGCTACTATAACCAGTGATGTCGTGCGGCTGATCGCTCTCCGAGCTATGGGCCATCGCGCGATAGTGCTGGCGCTCCTTGTCCTGGGACCGCCGCGTTTCGGCCCAGGCAAAGCTGGGTGCCCTGAAGCCCCTCACGCGGATGGAATAGCGGAAGGAATGCTGCGTCCCATGTGGAATGACGAGGTCGATCCGTTCGTCGGTCAAGCCGACCTCCGGCTGTAGATTGCTCATGCGCATCTGGTCGGCGACAGCTTCGACGGCCGGACGGGCGACATCGGCGAGGAACGTCTCGATCTCCCGCTTCTCATGGAATCGTGTGATGCTCGAAAGCCGCTGTTGCCAGCTGACGCCGCTCGGCGTCTCGGCCGTCGCATCCGCCACCATGGAAAGGTCGATCGCCGCGTCGTGCCCCTCGGTCTGCAACGCGCGCAGCAAGCCGTAGCAGATGAAGACCAAGATGACGGAGAAGGGTAGCGCGCTGGCGATGGCGGCCGTCTGGAGCGCCTGAAGGCCGCCCGCGATCAGCAGCACCGCAGCCACCGCGCCCGAACACACGGCCCAGAACACGCGCTGCCAAACCGGCGGATTCTCCGCTGCGCCCGAGGTGATGATGTCGATGACGAGGGCGCCCGAGTCCGCCGACGTCACGAAGAAGGTGATGACGAGCAGCGTCGCCAAGCCTTGCGTCACCGTAGCGAGAGGAAGGGAGTTAAGCGTCTCGAACAGGGCAACCGGCAGGTTGTTCTTGACCGTCTCGGCGATCGGCGCGGCGCCGGAGAGATCGAGCGAGATCGCGGTGTTGCCGAAGACCGTCATCCAGAGGAAGGTGAAAATGACCGGTACGAGAAGCACCCCCATCACGAACTCGCGGATCGTACGCCCACGGGAAATGCGGGCGATGAACATGCCGACGAAGGGCGACCAGGCGATCCACCAGCCCCAGTAGAACAGAGTCCAAGTGCCGAGCCAGGGATTGGGCTCATAAGCATACATGCGGAACGTGCGCTGGACGACCGCGCTGAGATAGGCGCCGATGTTCTGAACGAAGGCTTGGAGGAGAAACACTGTCGATCCGGCCACGAGAACGAAGGCGAGCAGCGCGACGGCGAGGATGATGTTGATTTCCGAAAGCCGCTTCACACCCTTGTCGAGGCCGAGGACCACGGACAACGTCGCCATGCCGGTGATGACAGTGATGAGGATCAACTGAAGCACGATGCTCGGCTCCAGGCCGAACAGGTAATTGAAGCCGGCGTTCACCTGGAGAACGCCGAGGCCGAGCGAGGTCGCGACGCCGAACATCGTTCCGAGGACGGCGAAGATATCGATCGCGTGGCCGATCGGCCCGTAGATGCGTTTGCCGATCAGAGGGTAAAGCGCGGAACGAATGGTGAGGGGCAGCCCCCTCCGAAACGCGAAATATGCCAGGGCGAGACCGACCACCACATAGATGGCCCAGGCATGAAGGCCCCAGTGGAAAAAGGTGAGAACCATGGCCTGGCGCGCGGAGGCGATCGTCGAACCCGGCCCGAGCGGCGGCTCCGCGTAGTGCTGAATCGGCTCGGCGACACCAAAGAAGATGATGCCGATGCCCATGCCCGCGCTGAAGAGCATCGCGAACCAGGAAATGTAGCTGTACTCGGGTTCGCTCTCGTCAGGACCGAGTTTCACATCGCCGTACCGGCTGAGCATGAGGAACAGGACGAAGACCAGAAAGCCCGCGACCGCGACGATATAAAACCAGCCGAAGTCCTGGACGATCATCGCCTGGACGCTGCCGAACAGCTCACCGGTCTGCTTCGAGAATAAAGCGCCAAGCAGAGCGAAGGCGAGGGTTAGGCCGGCCGAGACATAAAAGACCGGCGGATTGATCTCCATATACCTCTTTCGAGTGGAGATGGTGATTTCCTCTGGTGTCGCGTCACTCATACGCCCTGCGGTTTCCTTCGTCGTCTCGTGAAGTTATTTCGGTTGAACGGAGACCGCCTCCGCTTGTTGCCATTTGGATTGGCGGCTTATGATAATGTCTGCGGATCGTCCACCCCGCGCCGCTGGATTTGGACCAAAAGCCGCGCAACGCCGGTGGGCCGGGTTTCCTTCGAGGCGTCATCGCGAGAGCCGCGCGAACGCTGTTTCGCCTGCCATGTTCAACGTTTTAGGCTGCTATCCGCCGAGGGGTAGGCGGCAAGGCGAGATTCAGGAAGCCGTGGAAACAAATGCCGCACGGCGGGTTGTTCACAAACAACCTCTCGAACAGCTCGGTGATGGCTATGCTTCGTTCTATCCTCATGGGCATTGTCGCCGGTCAGCGCTCCATGACACCGCTTGCCGTCGTCGCAGAGGCGGCGCGGCTTGGAACATTACCGGATGATGCGCCGATGCGTGGGGCCCTGGCCCACCCCGCCGCCGGCATCGCAGCGGCGGCGCTCGCCACGGGTGAAATGGCCGGCGACAAGCTGCCGTCTGCGCCGGATCGGGTCATCCTACCGGGGCTTCTCGCCCGGATCGCGACGGCGGCATTTGCGGGGGCGGTTCTCGCGCCAAGGCATGAGCGGAAAACCGCTGCCGTGCTGACGGCGGCGACCGCTATTGCCGCTTCTTATGTCGGATTTTCGCTGCGTGTGCGTGCGATGCGGCGCTATGGCCAAGTTTCGACCGGCTTGGTCGAGGACGCAATGGTTCTCGCCTGCGGCTATTTCATTGCCAAGGCTGATCCTCGTTCCCGCTGACGCGGCCGCTCTTTCCGCCTCAGCCCGAGCGCAGGAGGCGCACAGCCTCATCGCGGCCGAACAAATAGAGCAGGGTGCGCAGTGCTTCGCCTCGCGGTGTCTTGAGGTCCGGGTCGCGGGCGAGCACCATTCGCGCATCGTCGCGGGCGATCTCCAGCAGATCAGCATGGTGATCGATGCGCGCGACGCGAAAGCCGGGTATGCCTGATTGCTTGGTGCCGAGAAGGTCGCCTTCGCCGCGAAGCTTCAAATCCTCTTCGGCAATACGAAAGCCATCCTCCGTCTCTCGCATGACGGCGATCCGGGCTTTCGCCACCTCGCCAAGCGGCGTCCGATAGAGGAGGACGCACGACGATGCCTTTTCGCCGCGCCCCACGCGTCCGCGCAACTGGTGCAGCTGCGCAAGCCCGAAGCGCTCGGCGTGCTCGATGACGATGATCGAGGCGTCGGGCACGTCCACGCCGACCTCGATGACCGTCGTCGCGACGATGAGGCGCGTTTCGCCCGCCTTGAAGGCGGACATGGCGGCGTCCTTCTCCTCGCCGCTCATGCGCCCGTGAACGAGGCCGACCTGTGGACCGAAAGCGCCCTCAAGGTCGGCGAAGCGGTTTTCTGCCGCGGTCAGATCCGACTTTTCAGACTCTTCCACCAAGGGGCAGATCCAATAGGCTTTTTCGCCATTGGAGAGGGCCGCGCCGATGCGCCCGACGATCTCGCCGATGCGGCTATCCGGCACGGCGACTGTCGTCACCGGCTTCCTTCCCGGCGGCTTGCCGTGGAGCCTCGAAACTTCCATGTCGCCGAAGGCAGCCAACACGAGCGTGCGCGGGATCGGCGTCGCCGTCATCACCAGGAGGTCGGGCGCCCGTCCTTTTCTCGACAGTGCCAGACGCTGGTGAACGCCGAAGCGATGCTGCTCGTCCACCACCACCAGCGCGAGGTCGCGATAGGAAACGTCGTCTTGGAAGAGCGCATGCGTGCCGACGACGATGTCGATCTCGCCCGCTTCCAGCGCGGCCAGCTTTTCCGCGCGCGCCCTGCCGCTGTCCCGTCCGGTCAGCAGGGCGAGGCGCAGACCGACCGCCGCGCAGAGCGGCTCCAGCGTCGCGGCGTGCTGCCGGGCGAGAATCTCGGTCGGTGCGAGAAGCGCAGACTGGGCGCCGCTCTCGGCCGCCGCGGCCATGGCGAAAAGCGCCACCATCGTCTTGCCCGACCCCACATCGCCTTGAAGAAGCCGCAGCATCCGGTCGGGTGCGGCCATGTCCTCGGCGATCTCGGCGATCGCTGTCTTCTGGGCCTCGGTGAGTGAGAAAGGCAGCGCGGCGCGAATCTTGCGCGGCAGCCTGCCGTCGCCGACGAGGCTGCGCCCGCGCGCCTTGGTCATGCGCTGACGCGAGAGGGCGAGCGCGAGCTGGCCCGCCAGGAATTCGTCATAGGCGAGGCGGCGCCACGTAGCGCTTTCGGGCTGGGCCGCTTGCGGATCTGTGGGATGGTGAAGGCGCGCCAGTGCCTCTCCGAACGGCGGCAGCTTGTGGCGGGCGACGACGCTTTGGTCGATCCACTCGTCAAGCTCGGGGAGGCGGGACAGGGCAGAGAGGATCGCCTTGCGAAGGACTTTTGGCGAGAGGCCGGCGGTCATGGGATAGACGGGCTCGACCAGAGGCATGGTTTCCGCCTCGGCCAGCCGGCAGACGAAATCCGGATGAACCATCTGCGGTCGGCCGTTGAACCATTCGATCCGGCCGGAAACGAGCATCGTCTCGCCCTCCGGCAGCAACTTTTCGAGCCACTGCCGCTCCCCGCGGAAATAGACGAGAGCGAGTTCTCCGGTCTCATCGTCGGCGAAGACGCGGTAGGGCGCGCCCTTGGCGCCGCGCGCCGGCGGCGCATGACGGTCGATCCGCACCGTCAAGGTGACGATGGCCCCTTCCGGCGCGGTGGCGATCTCGGCGCGCTGGCGGCGGTCGATAACGCCCGACGGCAGGTGGAACAGGAGGTCGCGCACGCGCGGCTCCGCGATATCGCCCGATGGCGGCAGCAGCGTCTTCAAGAGCGCGGCAAGGCGCGGACCGACGCCCTCAAGCGCGGTGACGGGAGCGAACAGCTGGTCGAGGATCGTCGGACGCATGGGCGCGAGGTTTACCCCTCCTGCGGCCATAGACAAGGCTGACAGGCGCGATCGTGCCCTATATAGAGGCGTCATTTCTAAAAAAGAGACGATCATGACTGGCACAGAGCGCTCTTCGGGCAACCTCGACATTCGCCGGCGCAAGGCGTTGTTCCGCTCCTGGCATCGCGGCACCCGCGAGATGGATCTTGTGCTCGGCCGCTTTGCCGACGCTGAGCTCGAGGTGCTGAGCGACGATGAACTCACCCAGTACGAAGAACTGATGGAGCACCCCGACGTTACGCTGTTCTCCTGGCTCGCCCAGGACGCGCCGGCGCCGAAAGAGGTCGAAACTCCCGTCTTCAAACGCATCAAGGCCTTCTACGCCACGGGGCGCGCGGTCGAACGATGACGTTACCCGCCAAGCTCTCCCAAACGCTGCAGCGGGGTGAAGGTGTTCGCATCGGCAATGTCGCCGATGGATATGACGCCTTCCTTCTCGCCGAGATCGCCAGACTGGTCGGGGAAAAGCCCGTCGTCTTCGTCATGCGCGACGGCAGCAGGCTGGGCGAGCTGGAGGATTCGCTGCGTTTCGTGGCGCCGGAGCTGCCGGTTCTGGCGATGCCGGCCTGGGACTGTCTGCCCTACGACCGCGTCGGGCCGTCTTCCGAGGCGGCCGCGCGCCGGCTCTCGGCCATGGCGGCGCTCGGCGCGCTGAAGCGCGATCCGCACCGCGCCATCGTGCTGACCACCGCCAACGCTCTCATCCAGAAGATGCCGCCGCTGGCGGAACTCCAGGAGGAGTCGATCGCCGCGCGCGCTGGCAACCGTATTCCAATGGATTCGATTGTCGCAGTGCTCCAGCGCGGTGGGTTCGAGCGCGTGGCGACGGTTCGCGAGCGTGGCGAATATGCCGTTCGCGGCGGCATCCTGGACCTGTTCGCGCCGGGTTCCGAGGAGCCGGTGCGCCTCGACTTCTTCGGCGACACGGTGGAGTCGATCCGTGCGTTCGATCCGGCAAGCCAGCGCACCACGGGCCAACGCAAGAGCTTTGAGCTCACGCCGGTCAGTGAGGTCACGCTCAAGGACGAGACCATCAGCCGCTTCCGCTCCAACTATGTGAAGCGGTTCGGCGCGCCCGATCGGGCCGACGCGCTCTATACCTCCATCAGCGAGGGCCGGCGCTTCGCCGGAATGGAACACTGGCTGCCGCTGTTCTACGAGCGGCTGGAAACCCTGTTCGACTACACCGTCGGTTTCCCGCTGGTGCTGGATCACCTCGTCGTCGAGGCTGTCGGGGAGCGGCGCAAGGCGATCGAGGATCATTACGAGGCGCGCAGGCGCAGTGTCGGCGAGGCGAGCGCCGAGGCGGTGCCGTATCACCCGGTGGAGCCGGACGCGCTCTATCTTTCGGAAGACGAGCTGCGCGGCGGCCTTGCTATCACCGATCCGATTCGGCTCTCGGCCTATGCGATCACCGACGCCGGGAGTAGCGGGGTCTATAACCTTGACGTCGCGCGCGGACGGAATTTCGCCGGAGAGCGCTCCGCCGGAGACGTCAACGTCTTCGAAGTCGCCGTCGATCATCTCTCGCGCCTGCGGGCCGCAGGCAAGCGCGTCGTCTTGGCGGCGTGGTCGGAGGGCTCGCGCGACCGACTCTGTCAGGTGATGGTGGAGCATGGCCTCGGCGGGCTTCAGACCGTCGAGAGCCTGGACGAGGCGCGCAAGCTCGAAAAGAGCCTGATCGCGGCCGCGATCCTCGGTATTGAGTCCGGGTTTGAGGCCGACGATCTGGTCGTCGTCGGAGAGCAGGACATTCTCGGCGACCGCCTCGTGCGGCGGGGGCGGCGCAAGAAGCGCGGCGCCGACTTCATCTCTGAGGTCACGGGCCTCAACGAAGGCGACATCGTCGTCCATGTCGATCACGGCATCGGGCGCTTCGTCGGCTTGAAGACGATCGAGGCGGCGGGCGCGCCGCGCGATTGTCTGGAACTTCATTACGCCGGCGACGATCGTCTTTTCCTGCCAGTCGAGAACATCGAGCTTCTGTCACGCTACGGCGGCGAGGGCTCGGAGACCGTGCTCGACAAGCTCGGCGGCGGTGCGTGGCAGGCCAGGAAAGCCAAGCTCAAGAAGAAGCTTCTAGACATGGCCGCGGGGCTCATTCGTCTTGCTGCCCAGCGCCTGACACGCGGCGCGCCGAAGCTGACGCCGCCCGAAGGGTTGTGGGGAGAATTCGCCGCGCGCTTCCCCTACGAGGAGACGGAGGATCAGCTTTCGGCCATCGACGCGATCGTCGACGACCTCGGCGAGGGGCGGCCAATGGATCGCCTCATCTGCGGCGATGTCGGCTTCGGCAAGACGGAAGTGGCGCTCCGGGCCGCCTTCGTCGCCGCGATGAACGGCCTTCAGGTGGCCGTGGTGGTGCCGACGACGCTGCTCGCTCGTCAGCACTACAAGACCTTCGCCAACCGGTTTCGCGATCTTCCGCTCAACATCGCCCAGGCGTCGCGGCTCGTCACGCCCAAGGAGCTGACGGCGACCAGGAAGGGAATCAAGGAAGGCCTCGTCGATATCGCCGTCGGCACGCACGCGCTTTTGGGCAAGGGCGTCGAGTTCAAAAACCTCGGGCTCCTCATCATCGACGAGGAGCAGCATTTCGGCGTCAAGCACAAGGAGCGGCTCAAGGAACTGAAGTCGGACGTTCATGTGCTGACGCTTTCCGCGACGCCGATCCCGCGCACGCTTCAGCTCGCCCTGACGGGTGTCAGGGAGCTGTCGCTGATCACCACGCCGCCCGTCGACCGAATGGCGGTGCGAACCTTCGTCGCGCCCTTCGATCCGCTGGTGGTGCGAGAAACGCTTCTGCGCGAGCGCTATCGTGGCGGCCAAAGCTTCTACGTCGTCCCGCGCATCAGCGATCTTTCCGGCATCAAGGATTTTCTGGACGAGCACGTGCCGGAGCTGAAGGTCGCGGTGGCGCACGGTCAGATGCCGCCGGGCGAGCTCGACGACGTCATGAACGCCTTTTACGAGGGCCAGTACGACGTGCTTCTGTCGACGACGATCGTCGAATCGGGGCTCGACATTCCGTCCGCCAACACGATGATCGTCCACCGCGCCGACATGTTCGGCCTCGCCCAGCTCTATCAGCTGCGCGGGCGCGTCGGCCGATCGAAGCAGCGGGCCTATGCGCTGCTCACGATCCCGGCGAACAAGACGCCGACGGCGGGCGCCGATCGACGCCTCAAGGTGCTCCAGTCGCTGGAAACGCTCGGCGCGGGCTTCCAGCTCGCCAGCCACGATCTCGACCAGCGCGGAGCGGGAAACCTGCTCGGCGAGGAACAGAGCGGCCACATCAAAGAGGTCGGCTTCGAGCTCTACCAGCAGATGCTGGAGGAGGCGGTCGCCGAGATGAAGGGCGAGCCGGCGGAGATGGACGGCCAGTGGTCGCCGCAAATCAATGTCGGCACGGCGGTTATGATTCCCGAGGACTATGTGCCCGATCTGCCGCTGCGCATGGGGCTTTACCGCCGCTTGGCCGAGCTGAAGGAACCGCGCGAAATCGACGGTTTTGGTGCCGAGCTTATCGACCGGTTCGGTCCGCTGCCGACGGAGGTGGACCATCTCCTGAAGGTCGTCTTCATCAAGGCGCTGTGCCGCAAGGCCAACATCGAGAAGCTCGACGCGGGGCCGAAGGGCGTCGTCATCCAGTTCCGCGAGCGCCAGTTCGCCAATCCGGCCGCCCTGGTGCGCTACATCGGCGAGCAGGGCGTTCTGGCCAAGATCCGGCCCGATCAGTCGATCGTGCTTCAGCGCGATTGGCCGACGGCGGAGAAGCGGCTCAACGGTGCTGCGGTGATCGCCACGCAGCTCGCCAAGTTCGCGGCGGAGGCGGAGAAGGCGGCGGCGTGAGCGCCACCGCCTGGAGTAGGGCGCGGGAGATCAGTCGCCGAGGCTCTTGACCAGGGCGCTGCCGATCGCCGCGATGGCCGCGTTGCGCTTGTCCATGTCGGCGTCCGTTTCCGTGAGATAAACGGCGACGACGACCGGGGAGCGCTTCGGCGGCCAGATCGTCGCCACGATGCCGCGCGTGCCGTGGCCACCGGCTCCACTGCGATCGGCGATGCGCCAGCCCGTGGGGATGCTGGCGCGTAGCAACGGTCCTGCCACCTTGTCGTTTTCCAGCCAGGTCTCGAGCTGTGCGCGTGACTTCTCCGAAAGCGCGTCGCCAAGCACCAGCGCCTTCAGGCTGGCAACCGCGGCTTCGGGCGTCGTCGTATCTCGCGGATCGCCTGGAGTGCCTTCGTTCAACTCCGGCTCGGTGCGGTCGAGCCGCGTCTCGGTGTCGCCGATCTCACGTATGAAGGCGGTCACTTTCGCGGGCCCGCCGATTGCCTCGAGCGCGAGATTGATCGCCGTGTTGTCGCTTTGACCGGTGGCGGCTTCGCAGAGAGCACCGAGGCTCATCTTCTCGCCAACCTTGTCCTTCGTGACGGGCGCATAGCTGAGGATGTCATCCTTCTCGACGGCGACGGTCTCATCGAGCGATTTGCGCCCCGCGTCGACCTCCTTCAACAGCGTTGCGCAGGCAAAGGCCTTCGAGGTGCTGGCCATCGGAAAGCGCTCGGCTCCCCGGTGAGACCAATGATGCCCCGTGCCGGTGTCCAACACCGCGACGCCGACGCGCGCGTCCAGCGTGCGCTCGACCTCCGCGACGGCGGTTGCGATGACCTTATCCGACTGCGATTCCTCGGCGAGCGCGCCGTCCATGCTGCCGAGCAGCATCGGGATGATCGCGCATGATGCGAACATCGCCTTGAAGCGAATTGTCATGAAGCCATTCCCCGTTTCACAAGCTGCCGCCTGCCGCCTATGGGCAGGCTTCGGCAGCGTGGAGCGGCTTTTTCCATGCGCACGGCGTCAACTCGATGGCGCAAGGTTTCTCAGACGTCCAATCCACAACGGACGCCGCCGGCAAGGTTTGCGAATCGTTACCGCTGCCCGGCGGCCTGACCGCCCTTCTTCGGGTCGAGCCAGAAAGCCGGGAGATAATAGCCGGTGACGGGCGTCTCATCGGGATGCTTCAGGAAGCTCCAGCGCGCCAGCCATTTGTCCGGCAGGTAGAACAGCGGCACGACATAGTATCCCGAGATCAGCAGGCGGTCATAGGCACGCACCGCGTCGACGAATTCCTCGCGATCGCGCGCCTTGACGATCCGCTCGATCAAGGCATCCACCGCAGGATCGGCAACGCCGGCATAGTTGAAGGAGCCAGTCGCGTCCCTGGATTGCGAGCCCCAACGGTTTACCTGCTCGGCGCCGGGGGAGAGCGACGAGGTGTAGGTGAAGAGCAGCATGTCATAATCGAACGCCTGCTTTCGCGCCTGATACTGGGAGTCGTCCACCTGGCGCACAGTCGCCGTGATGCCCAGTCGTGCGAGGGTGCGGGCGTAGGCGAGGGCGAGGCGCTCCTCGTCGGCGCTCTGCGCCATGATCTCGAAGGCGAGCGGCTGCCCCTCGGGCGACACGAGCTTGCCGCCCTCGAAGGAATATCCCGCCTTCTTCAGTTCCTCCATAGCCTGCCGCAACAGCGCTCGGTCCGTGCCCGAACCATCGCTCACCGGCGCATGGTAAGTGCCGGCAAGAACGTCACGATCGACTTCCTTGAGCGCGTCGCCAAGGAGGCCCTTCTCCGCTTCGCTCGCCGGCCTGCCGATGCTGGAGAGTTCGGAATTGTCGAAGAAGCCGGAAATTCGCTGATAGGCGCCATAGTAGAGGTTCTTGTTTGCCCATTCGAAATCGAACAGCAGGGAAAGCGCGCGGCGCACCCGGACGTCCGAAAAGACAGGTCGCCGGGTGTTGAAGACAAAGGCACGAATCGGCGCGGGAATTTGCGTCTTGAAAGCTTCCTTGATCACGTCCCCATCGGCGACGGCGGGAAAATCGTAAGCCGTCTGCCAATGGCGCGGATTGCCCTCGAGGTAGACGTAGAACAGCCCCTTCTTGAACGCCTCGAACTGGGTGTTGATGTCGCGGAAATAGTCGATGCGGATCTCGTCATAATTGTCGATGCCGCGCTTCACCGGCAGGTCCTTGCCCCAGTAGTTGGGGTCCTTGCGGTAAAGGATGCTCTGGCCCGGCTGAACGTTTGCGATGACATACGGTCCCGATCCGATCACCGGGCGCAGCGTGGTCTCATCGAAGGCTTCCGGCGGAAAGGCATGTTTGGGTAAAATGGGCATCATCGCGAGCAGCAGCGGCAGCTCGCGATCGGCCTGATCATTGAAGGTGAAGCGGACACCTCGTTCCCCCACCTTTTCGATCTTGGCGACCTTCTTGAGGCGGATGCCGTAGAAGGGGCGCCCGTGGTCCTTGAGCATCTCGCTCGTGTAGAGCACGTCCTCGACCGTGACCGGCGTTCCATCGGAGAACTTCGCCTTCGGATTGAGCGTGAACTCGACGAAGGAGCGGTCGGGATCGGTCTCGACGCTCTCGGCCAGAAGACCGTAGAGCGTGAAAGGCTCGTCGGCCGAGCGCTGGAGCAGTGATTCGAAGACAAGACTGCCGAATTCTGGATCGGCCCAGATGCCCCGAGCGGTCGTCAGTGAGCTTTTGACGGTGATCGGATTCAGATTGTCGAAGGTGCCGAAGACGCCATAGATCATGCGGCCGCCCTGGGGCGCATCCGGGTTGGCATAGGGAAAATGATCGAAGTCGGCAGGGAGCTCCGGTTCTCCCTGCATTGCGATGCCGTGGGACGGCGTCGCGCCAGCCTCGTTCGGGGTTCCAGCCGCTCCGAGCGCGGCCAGGGCCGCCAACGCGAGCAGGGCGCGGGCCGTCTTCGAAAGCTGTCGGATCATTCACTCACCTAAATTGCTTACCGCAAGCATGAAGTGCTTAACACTTCAGCCGTTTGCAGGTAGAGACGCCGGCCGAAGCCTCTAAACGGCCGCATTTGCGAAAGAGCAACAAGCCCGTTATGAGACGCCATCGCTTTTCTTTGCAATAGTCCGAGAAGGATGCAATCCTCGTGAAGCATCATTTGATCAATGCCGCCAACAAGGCGTTCGTCGCCGGTTTGATGGGCTTTGCGACAGTCGCCGCCTTGCCGGCGGTCGCCGCGGCGCAGACGGCGGTTCCCACGGAGTGGTTCAAGGCCTGCACCACCCAGGGCGATAACAAGATCTGCAACACCCAGATCACGTTGATCGCCCCGACCCGGCAGGTGCTGACGGCCGTGAACCTCATTCAGATCGAGGGCAAGGTCAAGCAGTCGATCCTTCAGACCGTGGTCCCGATCGGACGCGTCATTCCCGCCGGCGTCCAGCTTCAGGTCGACACGAACCCGCCGAAGAAGCTCGAATACTCTGTGTGCTTCCCGGACCGGTGTATCGCCGAGGCGCCGCTGACGGACGATCTGGTGGCTGCCATGAAAAAGGGCAACCAGATGACTGTGACGTCCATTAACTTCCAACGGACGCCGAACCCGGTCAAGGTGACGCTGTCGGGCTTCACCCAGGCGTTCGACGGTCCGCCCCAGGACCAGTCGGCGCTGGCGCAGAAGCAGAAGCAGCTCGATGAAGCGCTGAAGAAGCAGGCCGAGGAGCGGCGCGAGAAGTTCGAAAAGGCTCAGGACGACGCCAAGGCCGCGGCAGGCAAATAGCCTGCGGATATATTCAAAGTCCTATCCAACTGAGCGGCCTCCGGGCCGCTCTTTTTTTGGCCGGTGCGACCGGAGGATCAGCTCAGTTTCGAAGAGCCAGCCTCAGCCGATAGATGCCCTCCGTCGGGCCATCGAACATTTCCGCCAGCTGGGGGTGATTGACCGGCTCGCCGCTCTGATCCTCCACCAGATTCTGCTCCGAAACATAGGCGATATAGGTGCCTTCGGAGTTTTCTGCGAAGAGATGATAGAAGGGTTGATCCTTGCGCGGCCGCACGTCCTCGGGGATGGACGAGTACCATTCCTCGGTGTTGGCGAAGACTGGATCAACATCGAAGATGACCCCGCGAAAGGGTAAGTTCCGGTGGCGCACAATCTGACCGATCGCGAACAACGCGTTGTTGGACTTAGCCGTCATCGGTCTCAACCTGCCTTCGTGCCAATGACATCGCGCACGGTGCGCGGCAGTCCCATGAGACCCGCGAACGGCGACAGGCCCTCGCGCATCGCCATTCGCTTGAGCGGCGGAATGGCCGAGAGAGCCGTGAGCCCCGCTGTCCTTGCTAGCTGGACCGGCAGAAGGTCGGCCAGAAGCGAGCGGTTCAACGCATCGACGCCTGCCGTGCGGCTCCAGATGTCGGCGCGCCGTCGCGCCGAATAGCGCGCGAGCGCGGCCGCGGAGCCTGGGTCCTGGCGGTTCGCGGACGCGGCCTCGATGATGGCCGCCGCGTCGCGAAGCCCAAGGTTGAGCCCTTGCGCGCCGATCGGCGGGAAGACATGAGCGGCCTCACCGACGAGCGCTGAGCGGGCCGCTGCGACGCGGGAAGCGCTTCCCCCTTTAAGCGGAAATCGGCCAACCGGACCAGCCACCGTGACGCTTCCAAGGATGGAGTGGAGCTTTTCCTCGACCACGCTCGAAAGTCGCTCGGGTTTCAGGTCGACATAGGCATCGCCAAGCTTTGGCTCCTCGACCCAGACAAGGGACGAGCTAAGACCGGGCAGGGGGACCTGGGTGAACGGGCCGACCGGCGTATGGAATTCAGTTGAAACCTGACCGTGCGGTTTTTCGTGCGAGAAGTCGAGGACGAGCGCCTGCTGCGGGTAGGACCAGGTCGAGAAGCCGATTCCGGCCTCGCGGCGGACGAGCGACTTCGCACCATCCGCGCCGATCACCAAGCGCACGCTGACAGAATCGCCATTGTCGAGCGTGATAAAAGCGCGATCTTCTTTTGCCTCGACCGCCGCCGCCGTGGCGGAGATCCGTTTTAGCCCGGAAAGCGACTCGGCCTTTCCCTTCGCCACCGACAGAAGATCGGCGTTCTTCACGTTGAAGCCAAAGGCCCGCAGGCCGATCTCGCCGGCGTGAAACTCCAGCATCGGCGCGCGGAGCAACCGCCCGGTGTCATCGATGATGCGGATGGTTTCGATGGCTTCTCCCAGCGCCTCCGCATCCGGAAAAACACCGATGCTTGAGAGAAACGCGACAGATCGGCCGAGGAGCGCAGTCGTGCGAGGATCTGCGCGCTCCGGGTCCGGAGCAAGAAGGATAGTCTCGAAGCCTGCTTCCACCATGCCGAGGGCGGTGGCGAATCCGGCGAGCCCACCCCCGACGACGACAACTTCGCAACTGTGCTCTACCACTCGATTTCCCCTTGCGGCATCGTAGCAGATGGGTTGGCGCTTGCGGCCAGCCTCCGAACCGAGCAGATACGTTCGATCGGCGCGCTTAACAATGCCTGTCGATCGGGGGAGCGTTCCGGCCTCGTGCGATTCGTCGGCCCGACGCGAAGAAGAAGAGAAGATGATGACCAAATGGGACCAGTGGCGCGCCTTCGGCGTCCATCTTCTGACGGCTAGCGGCGCGCTTTGGGCCTTCTTGTCGATCATCGCGGCAGCGGAAGGTCGATGGGTCGCAATGTTCGGATGGCTCGGCTTCGCTCTTTTCGTCGATGGCATCGACGGCCCGATCGCGCGGCGGATATCGATCCGGGAGGTCCTGCCAAACTGGTCCGGCGAGCTCCTTGATTCGATCATCGACTACGTGACCTATGTCATCATTCCGGCCTTCGCCCTGTATCAGGCCGGGCTCATGGGACCGCGCCTTTCCTTCATCTCCAGTGCGCTCATCGTCTTTTCGAGCGCCATCTACTACGCCGACTTGCGGATGAAGACGAAGGACAACTTCTTTCGCGGGTTTCCGGTGACGTGGAACATGCTCGTCTTCACGCTCTTCGCGCTGAAGCTCCATGAAGCCGTGTCGTTCCTGATCGTGCTGGTTTCAGTCGTGGCGACCTTCCTGCCGATAAAATTCCTTCACCCGGTTCGGGTGGTGCGGCTGAGGGCGCTCAATCTCTTTGTCTTCGCGCTGTGGTCGGTTCTTGCGATCGCCTGTCTCGTTCTCGAATTCGAGCTGCCAACGGCCATGAGGTGGGGGATCGCGGCGAGCTCAATCTATCTCTATTGCTTCGGAGGCGCGACGCAGCTCTCGTCGTGGCTCTCTCGCCGGAAGGCGCCGTCGGCGGTCTGAGGAAAAGGAGCTGGCGCACCTCTCCTCATAGGAAATCTATCCGAAACGCCTGCTGGCGGAGGGCGCGAGCATTCGCTTGCTGAACGTCTCGTCGAGCAGCGCGGCGCGCACGTCGTAAAGCGCTTCCAAGGCTTGCGGCTTATCCGAGTCGCGATATTCCTGTCGCTCCAGCACACTCGAAACGATGCTCATTGCCTCCCAGTAGCCGGCTCGCCTCTCCGCAAGGGAATCATGCGCCATGACGTTGTGTTCCTCGTCGGTTGCTCTGCGGCGAGATAACGATCCCATCCTTGTGTCGGCCTTGGCCATGGCACGACCGCGCACCTGACCGCGTCGGACGGCAAGCTTCGGTCAATTCGAGTATAAAAAAAGACGGTAACGTCACCACGAGGCCTGTTGACTTGATCTGGATCACTTGATTCGCGAAGCAACTTCGCTTACGTGAAAAGCCAGCACGCGCGGTTCCGCCCGGGGCTCCAAAGCCGGTTGCTCGGCGGATGCGCAAGAACAAGCAGTGATCGAAGAACAATAAGGGCCGCTCGCCTTGGCGCGGAGCGGAATTCAATTATGAACCAACTCATTCAGACGTGGGAACTGGCATCCGGCCAGCCCGTCTCGCCGCCGTCGTCCGCCCACCGCGTCGCGTTTGCCCGCGTGGGCAGCTTTGCCTGCCGCTTCATCCTGGACGAGCCCGGCGCCAGTGCCACGTGCTGCGGCGCGCCGACCGACGGCAAGAGCTGGTGCCGCTATCACCAGCGCATCGTTTTCGAGCCGAAGAAGCCGCGCCTGCGCTAATCCCGCTTCACTCATCGAATGAGCAGGCAAAGGGCCGCGACCAACGTCGCGGCCCTTTACGTGAGACGCCCACACGGGATAGAGCGCAGCGATGAAGCAATTTTTCGTCGTGGCCCTGGGTGGCGGCATCGGAGCATGCCTGCGCCATCTTCTCAATATGGGCGCCTTGCGCGCCCTCGGCAGCAATTTCCCCTATGGCACGATGGCGGCCAACGTCATCGGTTCCTTCGCCATGGGTGTGCTTGTCGAGCTGCTTGCGCGAAGGTTCAGCGCGCCGGCCGAGGTTCGGTTGTTTCTGACGACGGGGCTCCTGGGCGGCTTCACCACATTCTCGACGTTCTCCCTGGATTCCATCGCGCTTTACGAGCGTGGCGCGATGGGATTGGCTGCGCTTTACGTCGTCAGCTCCGTGGGCATCGGCTTGGCGGCGCTGTTCGCCGGGCTCGGGCTCGCGCGCATGTTCGTCTGACACCGGATTAGGAAAGGGCGAGGGCATGGCAACAGTCGCGCAGGTGAGGGTGGAGCCGGACGAGAGCGGCATGCGGCTCGATCGCTGGTTCAAGGTGCATTATCCTGGCCTCGGATTCGGCCACCTCCAGAAGCTGTTGCGGTCGGGGCAGATCCGCATCGATGGCGGGCGCGCCAAGAGCGACTCGCGCCTTCAGGCGGGACAGATCGTGCGGGTGCCGCCAATCGCTGCCGATACCGCGCCGACGCTCGGACAGGGCTTGACGCCAAACACGATCCGCAACCGGCAGGACGATGACGTTCTCTCCCAGATGTTGATCTACGAGGACGACAAGGTGTTCGTCTTCAACAAGCCCGCGGGCCTCGCCGTCCAGGGCGGATCGGGCATTTCCCGCCATGTCGATAACATGCTCGAAGCCTGGCGCAACCGCAGGGGCGAGAAGCCGCGCCTGGTTCATCGCATCGACCGCGATACGTCCGGCGTTCTTGTCGTCGCGCGCACCCGCTCGGCCGCCGTGGCGCTAACCCGCGCCTTTCGCAAGCGCGACACGCGCAAGGTCTACTGGGCGATCGTCAAGGGAGTACCGAGCCCCGCCGCGGGCAGGATCTCCACCTATCTCGTGAAGGAGGCGACGCCCGACGGCGACAGAATGCGCGTCGCCCGGCACGGCGAGGAGGGGGCCGATCATGCTCTCTCCCACTATCGGGTCATCGATCAGGCGGCGCAGCGCTTCGCCTGGCTCGAGATGGAGCCGCATACCGGGCGGACCCATCAGCTTCGCGTTCACGCCGCGCATATCGGCCATCCCATTCTGGGCGATCCGAAGTATTTTGAAGCCGACACCAACTTCGAGTTCCCCGGCGGTGTGCAGAAGCGCCTGCACCTTCACGCGCGCCGCATCTTCATTCCCCATCCCGATGGCGGCATGATCGACCAGGTTGCTGCCTTGCCGCCGCACATGGTGCAAACCTTTAATCTGTTCGGTTTCGACGAAGCGACCAGCGAGGATTGACCCGCCGATGCACCTCATCCTGTTCGACTGCGACGGCACACTGTCCGACACTTGCGGGACCATCTGCGAAACCATGCGCCGCGCCTTCGTGACGGCGGGCTTGAAGCCGCCGAGCGACGCCGCCACCATGTCGATCATCGGGCTGTCGCTGGTCGAGGCGATGGAGCAGCTGCTGCCTCACGGTACGGCCGAGCTGTATGCGGATCTGGCCAAGACCTACCGCGAGACGATGTGGGCGATGAGGGACAATGGCGAGGTGTCGGATCGGCTATTTCCCGGCATCGCGGACCTCGTGGCTGACCTCGCGGCCCGTGAAGACGTTCTGCTCGGGATCGTCACCGGCAAGTCCCGCCGGGGCGTCGAGGCGATCCTGTCGTCCCATGGCCTTCGCGCTCATTTCCTGCCGATCCGCACAGCCGACGACTGTCCGTCGAAGCCTCATCCGGCGATGGTTCAGGAGTGCTGCGCCGAGGTTGGCGTAGCCCCATCATCGACGGTTGTCGTCGGGGATGCTCTCTTCGATATGCGCATGGCTGTGTCCGCCGGCGCGCGCGCCGTCGGCGTGGCATGGGGCGTCACGCCGCCGGCCATGCTGCGGGAAGCGGGGGCCGACGCCGTGGCGGGTGATACCGCCGAGCTTGGCTTTTTGTTGTCCCAATGGATCGACGGAGGCCATCTCGACGTTTGCGCCAGGGAGGATGTGGCTCCCGCCTGAGGGCGGCCTCCTTCCCGATTGACGACATTCATCAATTTCATCGATTTGCGGACGAGGCGCATCGCATGACGGGTTCGACCGCTCGAGCCGAGCTTCCCAAACGATTCTACACAAAGGTCGATGTGGCCGACTGCCCGGACGGCTTCATGGTTCTGCTCGACGGCCGCCCGATCAACACGCCGGCGCGCCGGCGTCTGGTTGTTCCAGACCGCCACGTCGCTGACACCGTAGCGGCCGAATGGACCGCGCAGTCAGACGTCGTCGATCCCGCGACGATGCCGATGACGCGGCTGATCAACACGGCCATTGATGGCGTGGCGCATGAACGAGAGCGGGTGATCGCGGATGCTTGCCGGTACATCGAGACCGATCTTCTTTTCTACCGCGCCGGCGGGCCGGAGCGCCTCGTCGCCCGGCAAACCGAGCGATGGAATCCGGTCGTGAAGGCCTATGAGGATGATCTCGGCGTGCGCTTCGTCTTGGCGGAAGGGGTCATGCATACGCCGCAGCCGACATTTGCGGTCGACGCCGTCCGCGACAGGCTCGCGACGTTCACCGATTCGTTCGAGGTGGCCGGTTTCCACCAGATGACGACCCTCACCGGTTCCGCACTGCTCGCGCTTGCGGTTGCCGAGGGGCGTATAACGCTCGATGAAGCCTGGGCGCTCGCCCATCTCGATGAGGATTGGACGATCGAGCACTGGGGTGCGGACGAGGAGGCAATCGCCCGCCGCGCGCGCCATTTCGAGGACATGAGGGCCGCGGCCGTGCTTCACGCCGCGGCGAGGACGCGCCGGCTCAAATCAAGCGTCTGAGAAGGCGATCGAGGCTTTGGCGGAAGCGTGCGCGGTCGGTCGCTGAAAAGGCCCGATTGAAGCTTTTCGACTCGCCCGTCTCGCGCAGATGCTGGTTGAAGGCGCGGAAGGAGAGGGCGGTTCCAATCGATTCGGCGGTCAACTCCCGCCCGTCCGGATTGAGAACCGCCACCCCTTTTTCCAGCGCGCGCGCCGCGAGCGGAATATCGGCGGTCACAACGAGATCGCCGGCAGCCGAGTTCTCGACGATCCAATCGTCCGCCGCGTCCGCGCCGGCCGAAACCGTGACGATTCTCGCGCCGGGATAGCGGGACGGCCGTAGACCGCCATTGGAAACGATGACGACCGCGACAGAGAAGCGCTGTGCTATCTCCAGCGTTTCGTCCTTGACGGGTGACGCATCCGCGTCGACAAGGATGCTCGTCATCGGTTCATTCTCCAGCTGATGGTCTTTCTGTTTTCCCAAACATGGTGGGTTCTGTGAACCGCCGCGATGGTGACGCGATGAAATCCGCGCTGACGATCGACGACAACCGCTTTGAGCCAATACGCGGCCTGATCGTGATGTCGGCGGCGACGCTGCTGATGCCGGTCATGGATTCGATGGCCAAGGTGCTCGGCGTCTTCTTCGACTTCCCGGCTGCGGAGATCACTCTCGGCCGGTTCGTCTTCCAGGCCATGCTGACGGTGCCGATCCTGTTCCTCATCGAGGGAGCCAGGGGCTTTCGCATCGATCGGCCGTTGATGAACATCGTTCGCGGCAGCTTTGTCGGGGCGGGGAGCGTTCTCTTCTTCGCCTCACTGAAGTTCATGCCATTGGCGGACGCCATTGCCGTCTTCTTCGTCGAACCGTTCATTTTGACCATTCTTTCGGCGATCTTTCTCAAGGAGAAGATTGGCTGGCATCGCTCGATGTCGGTGGTCATGGGTTTTTTCGGCGCGGTGCTGGTGATCCAACCGAGCTTCGCCGTCTTCGGGGTGGTTTCACTGTACCCGCTGGGAACCGCCACGCTCTTTGCTTTCTACCTTCTTCTGAGCCGGCAGCTGGGCACGTCCGGGTCTGCTCTCGCCATGCAGCTTTATGCCGGGATTGGCGGGGCGGGCGTGGTTCTTGTGATCATGCTTTTCGGCACAGCGGCCGGTCTGCGCGAGCTCACGTTCACGGTCCCCGAGACGCCGGTCATCTGGCTGCTGCTCGCCTCGGTCGGTTTGGCTGGGCTCGTGAGCCACTTTCTGGCGACCTTTGCCTTCCAGCTTGCGCCGGCCTCGCTGCTGGCGCCGCTGCAATATCTCGAGATCATTTCCGCGACGCTGCTCGGTCTTCTGATCTTCGGAGAGGCGCCCAATGCGCTGAGTTGGCTTGGCATCGTCATTGTCGTCGCGTCCGGCATCTATCTCTTCTGGCGCGAACAGAAGGTGGCGCGCCGAAAGCCCGTAGCCATTCCCGACAAGCCCTGGCAGGCGCCCTGACCGGGCAGGCGCCTGCCAGAGGCGAGCGTCAATAGACGACGACGCTGCGGATCGACTCGCCCTTGTGCATCAGCTCGAAGCCCTTGTTGATGTCCTCGAGCGCAAGGGTATGGGTGATCATCGGGTCGATCTCGATTTTCCCTTCCATGTACCACTCGACGATCTTGGGAACGTCGGTACGGCCTCTGGCTCCGCCGAAGGCGGTGCCTTTCCATGTCCTGCCGGTGACGAGCTGGAAGGGGCGCGTCGCGATCTCCGCGCCCGCCGCTGCCACGCCGATGACGATGGACTGGCCCCAGCCACGATGGCAGGCCTCCAGCGCCTGGCGCATGACCTTGGTATTGCCCGTGCAGTCGAAGGTGTAGTCCGCGCCGCCGATCGTGTCTGCGCCGCGCTTCGTCATGTTGACGAGATGGGCGGTGAGGTCGCCGTCGATCTCGCTTGGATTTACGAAATGCGTCATCCCGAAGCGCTCGCCCCACGGCTTCTTGTCGTTGTTGAGGTCCACGCCGATGATCATGTCGGCGCCGGCGAGCCTCAGGCCCTGGAGGACGTTGAGGCCGATGCCGCCGAGGCCGAAGACGATGGCGGTCGCCCCCGGCTCCACCTTTGCTGTGTTGATCACCGCGCCGACGCCGGTGGTCACGCCGCAGCCGATATAGCAGACCTTGTCGAAGGGCGCGTCGTCCCGGATCTTCGCCACGGCGATCTCGGGCAGCACCGTGAAGTTGGAGAAGGTGGAGCAGCCCATGTAGTGGTGGATGGGCTTGCCATCGAGCGAGAAACGGGACGTGCCGTCCGGCATCAACCCCTGGCCCTGCGTCGACCGGATCGCCGTGCAGAGGTTGGTCTTGCGCGACAGGCACGAGGGGCACTCGCGGCACTCGGGCGTATAGAGCGGGATGACGTGATCGCCCTTGCGCAGGGTTCTCACGCCCGGCCCAACGTCGACGACGACACCCGCGCCCTCGTGGCCAAGGATCGAGGGAAAGATGCCTTCCGGGTCGGCGCCGGACAACGTGAAGTCGTCGGTGTGGCAGATGCCCGTCGCCTTCACCTCGATCAGAACCTCGCCCTCCTTGGGGCCATCGAGGTCGACCTCGGCGATCTCCAGCGGCTTTCCCGCCTCGAAGGCGACCGCGGCTCGTGTCTTCATGGCTGTTTTCTCCTGGCAATTCCGGCAGTCGCCGCGCCGAGGCCGGCCTTCGGCGATCCTGCCAAGATTGGCCGGCAAGCCAGAGGATCAAGCCTCGCGGGTGATGGCGACACTATTTTGGGAAAGGAGCATCCGTCGTCGGCCCAAAGATCGCCTCGAAGGCCTGGCGCAGTACGCCGTCGACCTCGGGCATCGATATGGGAAGACCGAGGTCCACGAGGCTTGTCACCCCATGGTCGCGGATGCCGCACGGCACGATCCCGGAAAAATGCGCAAGATCGGGATCGACGTTGAGGCTGATGCCGTGCAGCGTCACCCAATGGCGAACGCGGATCCCGATGGCTGCGATCTTGTCTTCCGCGACGCTTCCGTCCGCATCCAGAGGGCGCTCCGGCCGCCGAACCCACACGCCGACGCGGTCCTCGCGCCGTTCTCCCTTCACCTGATATTCCGACAGGGTCAGGATGATCCATGCCTCCAGAGCCGCGACGAATGCCCGGATATCGGGCCGGCGGCGCTTCAGGTCGAGCATGGTGTAGGCCACGCGCTGGCCGGGACCATGATAGGTGTACTCGCCGCCGCGGCCTGACTTGAAGACGGGAAAGCGTGAGGGATCGACGAGGTCCGAGGCTTCCGCGCTGGTGCCGGCAGTATAGAGCGGGGGATGCTCGACCAGAAGCACCGCCTCGTCTGCCTCTCCCCGCCTGATTGCCTCGGTGCGCTCATCCATGAACCGGACGGCCGAGTCGTAATCCATGAGGCCGTCATGGATGATCCACTCGACGGGCCTTGCCGGCTCGGCTGGCAGGAAGCGTTCCGCCGAAACGCTGAGGCGTGGAGGCGAGGGAGGCAGGGGAGAAGAAGGGCGCGAATCCATGACCGGGATTTAAGCCGTCGGCGCGCTGCGGGAAAGCGTTTCAGAGGAAATCTGACTTTTCCTGGAGAACTTGCGATGAAGCCCCTTGTGTCGCCTCCGACCATTTGTTACATGCCCGCTCGCCGACGAGATCGGCACTTGCGGTCGTGGCGGAATTGGTAGACGCGCAGCGTTGAGGTCGCTGTGGGGCAACCCGTGGAAGTTCGAGTCTTCTCGACCGCACCATTTTCCTTTGGTGCTTTTAGCAGAGCGTGACGTTCCTTCTTGGAGCGAATATTGAAACGCGCCGGTGGGCGATAACGGTTCGCTCATTCCGTTCTTTATGAATGGTGCGCAGCCCTTGCCCGCGCTTTCTCCCGCTCCTGATTTCCTCTAAGACCAGCGAGCATCATCACCACGCGAGGAGGGCGATCATGGCTGACTCACAGCAAGTCGATGATTCGCCCGATCGTCAGGTCCGCCCGGAGATCTACGACGAGGACGGCGCGTTGTCGTCGGTCTGGCTGGACGGCGTTGTCGCGGCCATCGAGCGCGATGACACCGACTATCTTCGCGAGCACGTCGGCGAGCTTCACGAATCCGAGCTGGGTGATCTTCTCGAGCACCTCGACCCGGAAGAGCGCCAGGCGCTCATCCGCCTCATGGGCACGAGCTTCGACTTCACCGCGCTCACCGAGGTGGACGAGGCGATCCGACTCGAGATCGTCGAGGCGATGCCGAACGAGCAGATCGCCGAGGTGGTCCGCGAGCTGGATTCGGACGACGCCGTCTACATCCTTGAAGACCTCGACGAGGAGGATCGCAAGGAGATCCTCGACCAGCTGCCGTTCCGCGAGCGGATCCGCTTCCGCCGCGCCCTGGAATATCCAGAGGAATCGGCCGGTCGGCGAATGCAGACGGAGTTCGTCGCCGTCCCGCCGTTTTGGACGGTCGGCCAGACGATCGACTACATGCGCGACGAGGAGGGGCTTCCCGACCGCTTCTCCCAGGTCTTCGTCATCGATCCCTCGTTCAAGCTGCTCGGCGCCGTCGACCTCGATCAGATCCTGCGCACCAAGCGCCTCGGCAAGATCGAAGACATCATGCACGAGACGCGACACGCCATTCCGGCCACGATGGATCAGGAAGAGGCGGCGCAGATCTTCGAGCAGTACGATCTGCTATCGGCTGCCGTGGTGGACGAGAACGAACGCCTGGTGGGCATCCTCACCATCGATGACGTCGTCGACGTCATCCAGGAAGAGGCGGAGGAAGACATCAGGCGCCTCGGCGGCGTCGGCGACGAAGAGCTGTCCGACACCGTCCTGACGACCTCGCGCTCCCGCGTGCCCTGGCTCCTGGTGAACCTTTTGACGGCCTTCCTCGCCGCTTCGGTCATCCAGATCTTCGACGCGACGATCCAGCAGATCGTGGCGCTTGCCGTGCTGATGCCGATCGTGGCGGGAATGGGCGGAAACGCTGCCTCGCAGACCATGACCGTCACCGTGCGCGCGTTGGCGACCCGCGACCTCGATATCTACAACGCGGCCCGCATCATTCGCAGGGAGTTGGGCGTCGGCTTCATCAACGGCGTCGTCTTCGCCATGCTGATCGGCGTCGTCGCCGGCTGGTGGTTCAGCAACGCTCAGATTGGCGGGATCATCGCGGCGGCGATGATCATCAACATGCTCGCCGCCGCGCTCGCGGGCATCCTCATTCCGCTGCTGCTCGACAAGATCGGCGTCGATCCGGCGGTGGCGTCGACGGTCTTCGTGACCACCGTGACGGACGTCACGGGGTTCTTTGCATTTCTCGGCCTTGCCACCTGGTGGTTCGGGATGGGCTAAGCCCTCCCTCTCGGAGTCTACCTCGCCATGTCGATCTTGGCCGAGCACGCGCCGGCAATCTCGTTCACCCGCGTGGATTGCTCGGGCGTGTTGTTGCCGGACAGGAAAGGCTCGATCAGCCCCTCGGCGGCAATCCCATCCCTGGCGCAGTCGCAATAGCTCCGGCAGAAGGCTTCGTCACGGACCTCCGAACAGGTCTGGCGGCATTCCCTGTCGAAGATAGCCAGGCGGTCCGGTGGCGCGACCTGGGAGAGCAGCCAGACCAGCGCGATGAGAATCGGCTGATGCAGGAGATAGAACAGCAGGGAATGGCGTCCGATGAGGGCGAGGGGCCAAGCCGGCTTAAGCCGGTCGTTGAGCCGGCGCAGCGCTTCCCATCCACCGCTCATCAGCATGATGCGCCCTGCGGCTAGGCCGATCAGCATGACGCCTGTCCAGGGCGCGATCGGCACGAGGTCGCTGGAGACCGGAGGATGCTCGGCAAGACCGATCCAGGCGAGCCATCGCGGATCGGTGATCGATGTCGAGAAGAGCCAGGGCAGCGCGATCAGGCCGAGCCCAACCGCGATCGTCACCGGTAGGGGCGCCCTGATGAACGCCAAGGCAATCAGCCCACCCACCGCCATCTGATGCAGGATGCCGAAAAAGACGAAGGCGTTGGGCGTGAAGAAATAGGTGGCGACGGAGATGATGATCGCCCCGGCGGCGACCTGTGCCTCGCGGCGCCAAAAGCTGCGCCAGCGAATGCCTCGGCTGTGGGCGAGAACGAGGCTCGCCCCGGCGATCAAAAGAAAGGACGAAGCGATCGCGCGGGCATAGAGCTTCCACGCGCCGTGTCCCGTCGTTCCTTGGGAAAGATACTCGAAGAACTCGAAGTCCCATCCCGCATGGTACGAGGCCATGGCGAGGAGCGCGATGCCGCGCACGACATCCAGCGCGACGATGCGCCGGTCGGAGGAGGGCGGTGAGCGATCGGACACGCGGTGGCCTCGTGGCTGGAAAAGCAGCGCCGCGACCTATCTTCTGGATGCGGCGAGCGCGACGGAGCCGCGCGTTGATGGCATATCGAGGAGAGCAATGAAGATCATCGAAGCAAGTGGCGCAAGGATTCCGGCCATCGGTCTGGGCACCTACCGCCTGACGGGCGATCTCTGCACAGAAATGGTCGCCCGGGCCATCGACGTCGGTTATCGCCACATCGATACCGCGCGCATGTACGGCAACGAGGCCGAGGTGGGCAAGGGGATCCGCGCGAGCGGCATCCATCGAGGAGAGCTGTTCGTCACCACCAAGATCTGGTGGACAGACATCGGCGAGAAAAAGCTGCTTCGTTCGGCGAAGGAGGCGCTGGAAGCCCTCGCCATGGATTATGTCGATCTGCTTCTCATTCATTGGCCGAATGCCGACGTGCCGCTGGAGGAATCGATCGACGCGCTCAATCGGGCCAAGGAGAAGGGGCTTGCGCGTCACATCGGCGTCGCGAACTTCCCGACCGCCCTGGTGGACGAGGCCGACGCCATGTCGGGCGCGCCGCTCGTCTGCAATCAGGTCGAATACCATCCCTATCTCTCGCAGAACGCCCTGCTCGACTGCGCGGAGCGCCACGACATGGCGTTGGTTGCCTATTCGCCCATCGGCCAAGGCGGAGAGGTGCTCAAGGACGCCACCATTGCGCAGATCGCCGAGCGGCATGGCAAATCGCCGGCTCAGATCGCGCTGAGGTGGGAGATCGAGCAGCCGCGCGTCGGAGCGATTCCGCGGACTTCGAAGCTGGAACGGCTAAAGAGCAACATCGACATTTTCGACTTCTCGCTTGACGCGGAAGAGCACAAGGCGATCACTGCCCTCTCCAAGCGGCGGCGACGTCTGGTCGATCCGTCCTTCGCGCCGCATTGGGACGTCGCCTGATGGACGAAGCGGACGTCTCGCGGCTGGGGCGTTCCATCGAACGCCAGGCGGAAAACGCGCTGGATCTCGTTGGCGAGCCCGGATCGCTCATTCAGATCGCCATCATCGTCGGCGCGTTCCTCCTGGCCTGGCTTCTCGCCCGAGTGACGCACTCCGCGCTCGAGGAGCAGGCCCGGCGCATCAAGGGCGCTCCGGGTATCCTACGAATCGTGGTCGCCTTCATGCGGCGTCTGCGCACCGTCTATTTCGTCGTCCTGCTCTGGGCGGCGACGCTGGCGGAAGCGGCACTCGGCATGGCGCCGCAGCGGTTCGTTTCCATCGCCCTGTCCCTTTCTCTGGCCTACCTCGTCATTTCCGTGGCCTCGCGGATCGTGCGCAACCGGGTGGTCGCCCGGATGATCACCGCCGTTGCTTGGATCATCGCCGCACTGTCTATCCTCGATCTCACGACGCCGGTTGCCAACGCCCTCGATCTTGCGGCCATCAACATCGGCGCGGCGCGCATCTCGGCGCTGCTGGTGCTCAAGCTGATCGCCGTGATCGCCTTCGCGCTGTGGCTTGCAAATGTGGTCGGCCGTTTTCTCGACCGCAGGGTTCAAGGCTACGAGGAGCTGACGCCAACCCTGCGGGTCCTCATCGGCAAGCTCCTGAAAATCGGGCTGATCGTGGTTGCGCTCGCCGCGGCGCTCGCCGGCGTCGGCGTGGACCTCACGGCTCTCACCGTGTTGTCCGGCGCGATCGGCCTCGGTCTGGGCTTCGGCCTTCAGAAGGTCGTCTCCAATTTCATATCGGGCATCATCATTCTGCTCGATCGGTCCATCAAGCCCGGCGACACGATCACTGTCGGCGAGACCTATGGCTGGATTCGCGAGCTGCGGGCGCGCTTCGTCTCAGTGGTGACGCGGGACGGAAAGGAATATCTCATTCCGAACGAGGACTTCATCACCAATCAGGTGGTGAACTGGTCCTTCACCGACGAACTGGTGCGCATCGACGTCAAGTTCGGCGTGTCCTACAATTCCAATCCCCACGACGTGATCCGCGTCGCCAAGGAAGCCGCGAAGAAGCCCGAGCGCGTGGTCTCCCACAAGGAACCCGTCTGCTGGATGACCGACTTTGGGGACTCTTCCCTCGATTTCGTCTTACGCTTCTGGATCAAGGACCCCCCTGCCGGAATCGCCAATGTTCGCGGACAAGTGCTGCTTGCCCTGTGGGACGCTTTCAAGGAGAACGGCATCGATATTCCGTTCCCGCATCGGGAAGTGATCTTCAAAACGCCGCTGAAGGTCGATAGGGCCGAGGCTGCAAATCTGGCGACGGGCGAGGCCATGTCGCCGCCTCTGCCCGACTGACGCCGCGACGCTTTCTCGTTCATCACGTCGCGGTCTTCCTTCGATCGTTGCACGCGCGCCCGGAGCCTTGTCCTTGTTCTTCATCGTTTCCAAGATCGCTTGGTTCCTTCTTCAGCCGCTGGCCGCCATCATCGTTCTCGCCGTTATCGGGCTGCTTCTGCGCTGGCTCGGGCTGACAGCGACAGGCACTGCCTTGATGACGCTGTCCTTTGCCGCGCTCATAGTCATCACGTTGTCGCCCGTAGGCCTGCTGATGCTGGGAACGCTGGAGGACCGCTTTCCACAGCCGAAGCTGCCTGCCGAGGTTACGGGCATCGTGGTGTTGGGAGGGGCGCTCGACACACGCGTCGGACGCACGAGAGGGGAAGTGGAGTTCAACGAGGCAGCTGACCGCATGACTACGGGCGTCGAGCTTGCCCGGCGCTATCCCAAAGCCAAGCTGCTGTTCACCGGCGGAGTCGCGGCGGTTCTGGAAGACGACATTCCGGAGTCGGAGCCGGCGGAAGAGTTCTTTACGGCCATGGGCCTGCCGCGCGACCGCCTGATTCTCGAGTCACGATCGCGCAACACGATCGAGAACGCCATCTTCAGCCGCAAGCTGGCAGATCCGAAGCCCGGCGAGACGTGGGTCCTGGTGACGTCCGCCTTCCACATGCCGCGCTCTGTCGGCTGCTTTCGCAAGGCGGGCTTCGAGGTCGTTCCCTATCCCGTCGATTTTCGGACGCCGTCCGGCTCGGTGCGTTGGCGACCGTCGTCGATGGTCACGCGCAACGTGGAGAAGGTCGATCTCGCGCTGCGCGAATATATCGGGCTGGTCGCGTACTGGGCGACGGGACGCATCGACAGCGTCCTGCCCGGGCCGCGAAGCTAACGCCTCAGAATCCCCCTCCGCCGGTTTTCGCCGATTCTCGGCGCGTCAGATGGGGCGCGGCGCCCGGATGTGCCACGACCGCGCGGGCCGGTGAGAAATACTGCCGCTTGGCCAGGATGACGACGGTCAGCATCGTCGTCAGAACGAGGAAGACGGGCCCCACAAACCAGCCAAGATAGGCGATGCCGAAGAAAATGGCCCGAAGCCCCGCGTTGAAGTGCAGGCCGGCCAGTCGGTTCATCATGGCGGCTCGTTCCACCGCGCCGCGTCCCGGAACCGGATCGGCCTCGATCGCCGAGGTCATCGGCACGGCGCCGATGAGGATGGTGCAGTAGTTGAACAGCCGATAAGCCCAACCGAACTTGAAGAAGGCGAAAGCGAAGATCGCGACAAGCCCCAGCAGCTTGGTCTCCACCAAGGTCTTGTCGAGAAGCCCATGGAACGGCAGGTCGGCCGATATCGCCGCGACGCGCTCGGCCGAGCCGAGAAGCGCGAAACAGCCGCCGATGACGAAGATGCATGACGAGGCGAAGAAGGCTGTTCCCTGCTGAAGCCCGCTCATGATCGAGGTGTCGATCATCCGGAACTCGCGGCTGGCCATCACGTCCATCCAGCGATGTCGCTGTTCGTTCATGAGGAAGCTGAGGCTGTGGCGGCGAAGCGGGCTTGAGTCGTTGATCCAGCTGTAGAGCAGCCAGCCGCATAGGAAAACCAGCACCGCCGCCAGATCCATCCAGCCAAATATCCACATGGTGAAACTCCGAGATAGCGACAATTTCGCTTGGCACGTTTGGCGCAAGTTAACGCATGCAAGCTCAAGGCAACGATCGGCAAGCTGTCGCACGATCGTTTACGCCCGACCGAACCATCTGGCGCATGGCTGCCATGCGCCACCCATATCGGGGGCTTGTGGGCCTGATGGTTTACAGATATTTAACGGCTCGCGAGTTCGAGGGGACAATCATCAGGAACTCGCTTGCGCATCTTGCTAGGACGTTTCTCTTCATGGAAGACAGCGTGCAAAAGTCGTGCTGGGGCGTGACCCTTTGGACGGTCGCAGCCTTCATGGCCATTCTCGCACTTGCATTTCTCTTCGATTCCGTCCAGCCGATCGCCGTTGCCGCCGCCGGTTGACCGGCAGGACGCGGGCGATCCGCAGCTTTCCATTTCGGATTGAATTCCATCTTGGCGTCTCGGGACGCGGAGAGACATGGAAAGCGATCAAGAACTGAATGGACGCAAGAACATTGAACGCCGCGGCTTGACGTCGCGGCGTTTCTCACGACAGTCGCGACATGGCTCTTCATCTCATCAAGCTCTGCGTAGGCGTCGAGAGCGTCGAAGATCTGAAGTCGTGGCTCGACGAACGCCGCCGGCAGGTCGAGGACCAAGGGGCGACCTTCGAACAGCACCACCAGACACGCATGTTTCCCAAGCGGGCGCCGGAGATTCTCGACGGCGGTTCGCTTTATTGGGTGATCAAGGGACAGGTGCAGGTCCGCCAAGCCATTCTTAAGCTGCGCCCTGTGGTCGATGCACAGGGTATCGAACGCTGCCACATCGTGCTTCATCCCGAGCTCGTCCCGACCCGCTGGCAACCCAGAAGGGCCTTCCAGGGGTGGCGCTACCTTACGAGCGAGGATGCTCCGCCCGATCTCGATCCGGGCGAGGCCGACGTCATGGCGCTGCCCGTCACGCTGCGCCGCCAGCTCGCCGACCTGGGACTGCTGTGAGAGCTGCAGCGATGGCCAAGCCTTGCTTGCGCTGCGACACGATCCCACATTCGCCGACAAGGAGGAACGCCTGACCATGTCGACCGGCTCGCCGACCGATCGGGATCATCCCGTCACGCCTCGCTCGGCCCGTGGGGACATCGACCGCTTTCTCTCGCAGGCCGAGACGACACCAGCGGCGCAAGGCCGCCTGATCTTCGCGCTCGACGCCACGATGAGCCGCCAGCCAACATGGGATCGGGCGTGTCGCCTTCAGGGCGAGATGTTCTCCGCCGTCGCGGCGTCCGGCCGCCTCTCTGTCCAACTCCTCTATTATCGCGGTTTGTCCGAATGTCGGGCCTCGCGCTGGGCGCTGGACGCCGATACACTGCGCGGATTCATGATGCGCATCGCCTGCCAGGGTGGCCATACGCAGATCGCCAAGGTGCTCGGCCACGCGCGCAAGGAGATGGGGCATCAGCGGGTCAACGCCTTGGTCTTCATCGGCGATGCGATGGAGGAAAATGCCGACGACCTTTCGGTTCTGGCCGGCGAACTCGGCGTGCTGGGATTGCCGTGTTTCATGGTCCAGGAAGGTGCGAACACGGGCGTCGAGGCGGTGTTCCGCGAGATCGCCCGTCTTTCGGGCGGAGCCTATCTGCGGCTGGACGAAGGTTCGGCCGATGCGCTTGCCCGCCTCCTGCGCGCCGTGGCCGCATACGCCACCGGTGGGCTGACGGCGTTGGAGGCCGAAGACAGCAGGGAAGGGCGCCTGCTTATCGGCCAGCTTCGATCGTCGGGATCGTCGTCCTCATGATCGCTCTCTTCGCGGCGCTCGCGATCTTGGGGTTTGCCCTATGGGGGCTGCGCCTTCTCCGCGACACGCCTCCCGAAGTCCTCGCGCGCTGGTCGCGGTCGGCGTGGCCGCTAGCCTTGATTGCAGTGGGAGGAATTTTGACGCTCCTCGGACGCGGCATCATCGGACTGCCGATCCTCGGCATCGGGATGGCTGGTTGGCGGCGCGCCAAGAAAAGTCCATCAGCCCGTCGAGGCGGTCGCGGAGCGCGCGCCTCGACTGTGACCAGCGCCTATTTCAAAATGACGCTCGATCATGCTAGCGGCCGCCTGGATGGCGATATCATCGCCGGCAGTCGCCGCGGCAGCCGCCTCGCTTCCCTCAATCGTGCCGAACTTCTCCGGCTTTTCGGCGAGGTGCGCGACGATCACGACAGCGTCCGTTTACTGGAAGCGTATCTTGACCGCCGTTCTCCCGGCTGGCGAGACGACGCGAACCGAGGGTCTCGCGATGGGCTGGGCGCTGCGCCAAGCACGGGCTCCATGACAGAGGAGCAGGCTTACGAGATCCTTGGGCTTCAGTCGGGAGCGACCGTCGCGGAAGTCCGCGATGCGCATCGCCGCTTGATGAAGCGGGTGCATCCCGACCACGGAGGAACCGACTTTCTGGCCGCTCGGGTCAACGAGGCGAAAGCCCTTCTGATCGGTCGACATCGGTAACTCCTTGGAACTCGAGAGCCGTAAAAGTGGACGGTACTGATTAATTGGCGACGGCATAGCAGGCGTAGGAATGCTTCTTCAGCGCGGAGCAGGCATCCCATGCCTGGTCCTTGGTCTGGAACCCGGCGAAGCGGGCGCGGTAGACGACCTGGGACCGGCTCACCGTCGATTCCGCGAAGGGCTCCGCGTGGGCGAGGGCGCCACCCACCTGGCGCTTGGCCTCGGCGAGCATGTTCATCGCACCCTGGCGATCAGGCACTGCGGCAATTTGCACAACCCAGGGCGACGTGGGTGCCGCGTCCGCACTTGCCGGGGCGGCAGAGGCGACAGATCCAGTTGTGCGGGGATCGAGATCGCGACCTCCCGGAATGGCCGCCGGCGGAACGGGAAGGCCGGAAGATTTAGGAGCCGGCGCATAGCCGACAGCGGTCGGAAGGGCCATCGGCTGCGGACGGGGCTGAGCGCGGGCCGGCGTGATCAGGGCGCGGCGCAGGGCCTCACGGCTCAGAAGCGGGCGCTCCGAGGGAACGGGTGCGGCCGAACGGCTGACCTGCTCTTCCTCATAGGCCATGGCGATGCGCTGCTCGATCGTCAGCTGGCGCTCCTCTGCCCGAGGCTCCGGCGACTTGGCCGCGAAGCGCGTGGTCGGCACCGGACCGGTGCGCGGCAGGGCGACAGCGGCCACTCCGGCGGAGGGCGTGTACGAAGCCACCAGCGGACCACGGCCGCCGCTGCTCGCCTGCGGCAGATACTTGTTGATCAGCTTCACCATCTCGTCGTCACGGCTGCGCGTGGAGGGGCCGCCCATGACGACGCCGACGACGCTCTTTCCGTCTTTCAGGACCGATGTGACGAGGTTGAAGCCGGACGCGTTGATGTAGCCGGTCTTGATGCCGTCGGCGCCGTCGATCCGCCCGAGAACGCGGTTGTGATTGCCGATCTTCTGGCCGCGATAGGTGTAGGAACGGGTGCTGAAGACCTTGTAATAGTCGGGGAAATGCGCCCTCAACGCGATGCCGAGGGTGGCCATGTCGCGCGCCGTGGTGTGCTGGCCCGAATTCGGCAGGCCGTTGGCGTTCTTGAAGACCGTGTTGCGCATCCCCAACTGACGCGCCTTCGCGGTCATCATCTCAGCGAAGGCCGACTCCGACCCGCCGATGTACTCGCCGAGAACGACGGCCGCGTCGTTGGCGGATCGGGTGACGAGCGAATAGACGGCGTCCTCGACCGACAGCGTAGAGCCCGGCTTCAATCCCAGCTTTGAGGGCGGTCGTCCCGCCGCATAACTGGAGACGGGCATCTCGGTCTGCCAATTGATGCGTCCGCTGCGCATGGCCGAGAAGGTCAGGTAGAGCGTCATCATCTTGGTCAGCGACGCCGGATAACGCTGCTCGTCGGCATCTTCCGAGTAGAGCACCTTGCCGGTGTTCACGTCGATGATGAACGCGGAATGGATGTCTCGCCCCTTGGCAAACGCCGTGGGAACGCCCGGGCTGCCGACAAGCAAGGCCGTGCCGAGCGCGGCGGTGCAGACGATCTTGGAGAAAGCTGAGATTGCCAGTTTCAGTCTCGGAAAGGCCATGCGCACTAGGATACCTGCAATGATTTCACGACGCCTCGGGAAGGGGGAGGCACGCTCCACCCCGTCGACAGCGGTGACGTCCCATGGGACGTTTCCGCGCTTCTTGAACTTGCAGGCAGACTAGGCCGACGACCTTACCAATCTGTTTATGGTTGCCGAGGAGTTGCCTCGGTACGACGATGTCGAAGGATTTGTTATGACGATACGGTTTCAAGAGAGGCTCGGCATTTGGCGAATCCCTTTCCGAAGGGACGGGAATTTCCCCGATGGGCTTGGGCGAAGTGTCGATCCTGTGGCCCAAGAGAGATATCGCGGTTGATCCAGCTTCACTTTCCGGTGAATGGCTCGTCGGTGAAAAGAGGCGTCCAGCGAAGAGAGGGCGCTTGCCGGAACTTCGCGGCTTTGCCCGCTTTTCGCCGGTCGGCTTACGCCTTAAATTCAGGTGCGTCGGTTCCTACATCGGGAAGCGGTGCGGAAAGGTGGTGGCAGTGAACGGTGATGGCTCTCTTGGCAGACTTCATGAGGCAGTACGCGCCCAAGCCGGCCAAAACGGCGGTTCTGGACCGGAACGCGGCACGACCGTAGCCACCAAGACTCGCCCAAAGACAAAGAAGCCGAGCCTTTACAGGGTTCTGCTTCTGAACGACGATTACACGCCGATGGAGTTCGTCATTCACGTGCTCGAGCGGTTCTTTCAGAAGGACCGCGAGGCGGCCACGAGGATCATGCTGCACGTGCACAATCACGGTGTCGGCGAATGCGGGATCTTCACGTACGAGGTTGCGGAGACCAAAGTCACGCAGGTCATGGATTTCGCTCGTCAGCACCAGCATCCGCTGCAATGCGTGATGGAAAAGAATTGAGGTGAAGCTTGCCGACATTTTCTCAAAGTCTGGAAAAGTCACTCCATCAGGCCCTGCTCTATGCCAATGAGCGCCATCAGGAATTCGCGACGCTCGAGCATCTTTTGCTGGCCCTGATCGAGGACAAGGACGCGGCAGCCGTGATGCGCGGGTGTAGCGTCGATCTCGACGTGCTGCGCGCGAACCTCACCGAATACATCGATACGGAACTGGCCAATCTCGTGACCGGGCATGAGGAGGAGTCCAAGCCGACGGCTGGCTTCCACCGCGTGATCCAGCGCGCGGTGATCCACGTCCAGTCCTCCGGACGCGAAGAGGTGACGGGGGCCAACGTTCTCGTGGCGATCTTCGCCGAGCGCGAAAGCCACGCGGCCTATTTCCTGCAGGAGCAGGAGATGACGCGCTACGATGCGGTGAATTTCATTTCGCACGGTATCGCCAAGCGGCCCGGAGCATCCGAGAGCCGCCCACTGCGAGGCGCCGAAGAGGAGCAGTCGACAGTGGGTTCCGACGAGGAGGGGCGGCGCAAGAACGCCCAGGACGCGCTCACCGCCTACTGTATCAACCTCAATGAAAAGGCGCGGTCCGGCCGGATCGACCCGCTGATCGGGCGGGCCGACGAGATCAACCGCACGATCCAGGTGCTTTGCCGGCGCTCCAAGAACAATCCGCTCTACGTGGGTGATCCCGGCGTGGGCAAGACGGCAATCGCTGAGGGGCTGGCCAAGCGCATCGTCGAGGGCGACGTGCCGGAAGTGCTCGCCGACGCGACGATCTTTTCGCTCGACATGGGCACGTTGCTGGCCGGCACGCGGTATCGCGGCGATTTCGAGGAGCGCCTGAAGCAGGTCGTCAAGGAGCTCGAGGAATATCCGGGCGCGGTGCTTTTCATCGATGAGATCCACACGGTGATCGGCGCCGGCGCTACGTCCGGCGGCGCAATGGACGCCTCCAACCTCCTGAAGCCGGCTCTTTCCTCGGGAACGATCCGCTGTATCGGCTCGACAACCTACAAGGAGTTCCGCCAGTTCTTCGAGAAGGACAGGGCGCTGGTCCGTCGCTTCCAGAAGATCGACGTCAACGAGCCGAGCCTCGAGGACGCGGTGGCCATCCTCAAGGGTCTGAAGCCCTATTTCGAGGACTTCCATCACGTGAAGTTCACCAACGAGGCGATCCGCTCGGCCGTCGAGCTTTCGTCGCGCTACATCAACGATCGCAAGTTGCCCGACAAGGCGATCGACGTGATCGACGAAACCGGCGCGTCGCAAATGCTTTTGCCGGAGTCCCGGCGCAAGAAGCAGATCGGTGTCAGGGAGATCGAGGCGACCATCGCCACCATGGCCCGCATTCCGCCAAAGACGGTGTCGAAGGACGACGAGCAGGTCCTCGCCAATCTGAGCGAGCAGCTGAAGCGCGTTGTCTATGGTCAGGATTTGGCGATCGAGGCCCTCGCTTCGGCAATCAAGCTGGCGCGGGCCGGCCTTCGCGAGCCTGAGAAGCCGATCGGCAGCTATCTGTTCTCCGGCCCGACGGGCGTCGGCAAGACGGAGGTTGCCAAGCAGCTCGCCGCGAGCCTCGGCGTCGAACTCCTGCGCTTCGACATGTCGGAA
Source organism: Consotaella salsifontis (assembly GCF_900167365.1). Taxonomy (GTDB): domain Bacteria; phylum Pseudomonadota; class Alphaproteobacteria; order Rhizobiales; family Rhizobiaceae; genus Consotaella; species Consotaella salsifontis. The sequence goes on from NZ_FUXL01000016.1 coordinate 35,881, forward strand.
TACATGGAGCGGCACACGGTCTCGCGGCTCATCGGCGCGCCTCCGGGTTATGTCGGCTTCGACCAGGGCGGCCTGCTGACCGATGGCGTCGATCAGCACCCGCACTGCGTGCTGCTGCTCGACGAGATCGAAAAGGCTCATCCGGACCTGTTCAACATTCTTCTGCAGGTGATGGACCACGGCAAGCTGACCGATCACAACGGCAAGCGGATCGATTTCCGCAACGTCGTGCTGATCATGACGACCAATGCCGGCGCCGCCGAAATGGCCAAGGCAACGATTGGCTTTGGGCCCTCGCAGCGTGTCGGCGCGGACGAGGAAGCCATCAATCGGATGTTCACGCCGGAGTTCCGCAACCGCCTCGACGCGATCATCCCGTTCGCGCCGCTGCCGACGCCGGTCATCCATCAGGTGGTCGAGAAGTTCGTCATGCAGCTGGAGGCGCAGCTTTCGGAGCGCGGCGTGACGTTCGAGCTGACGCCCGAGGCGATCGCCTGGCTCGCCGAGAAGGGCTACGATGAGCACATGGGCGCGCGTCCGCTGGGTCGTGTGATCCAGGAGCACATCAAGAAGCCGCTCGCCGACGAGGTCCTTTTCGGCAAGTTGAAGCGCGGTGGCACGGTCCGCGTCTCCGTGACGGAGACGGATGGCGTCAAGTCGCTGGCGCTGGAGGCGATCGCCGACGAACTGCCGGCCAAGCCCAAGAAGTCGTCGCGCAAGAAGATGGAGACGGTGGCGGCCGAATCCGGATCCGACGATCTGGACGAGGACGACGCGCCAGACGCGGAGGAGAGCGACGAGGTCGAGGAGCCGAAGGCGGAGGCAAAACCGGCTGGGCGGAAGCGCTCCGGCGCCGTGCCCAAGGTGCCGCGCAAGGACCAATAGCGCCCCGCCGATGTGAAATCCTCAAAGCCCCGCCGGTCTCTGGCGGGGCTTTGCTCTGTCTGCCAGTGCTTTCGGACATAATCGTCCGCGTTCTACGGGAAAGAAGCGATGAGCAACGTCGAGCCGGACTGGCTGAAGTGGACGCGCGAACTCCAGGCGATCGCGCAATCGGGTCTCGCCTATGTGAAGGACCCGTATGACAAGGAGCGCTACGAGATGCTGCGGGCGTTGGCGTCCCGTGTCATGTCGAGCCACACCGGCGTCCCAGCTGAACGAATCGAGCAGCTCTTTACGGGCGAGGAAGGTTATGCAACGCCGAAGGTCGACGTTCGCGGCGCGACGTTCGATGCTGAGGGGCGCATCCTGATGGTCCGCGAGGTGATGGATGGCGGCCGCTGGACGCTGCCCGGCGGCTGGGCCGACGTGAATCTCACTGCGGCCGAGAACACCGTGAAGGAGGTCTTCGAAGAAAGCGGCTACGAGGCGGAGGTGACGAAGCTCGCGGCCGTCTGGGACCGCACACGGCAGGGGCACCCCTCGAAGGCCTTTTCCTGCTGCAAGTTCTTCTTCGTCTGCCGGCTCCTCGGCGGCTCGCCGTCGGCGAGCCTCGAGACATCGGAGGTCGGCTGGTTCGCCGAGGATGCCATTCCTGACGATCTGTCGCTCGGCCGCGTTCTGCCAGGCCAGATCGCGCGCATGTTTGCGCACTGGCGCAATCCCGATCTGCCGACGGATTACGACTGATCGGGCCGCGCGGTATTCTCAGGTTCAGGCCAGCGCCTGCCTGATCTTCTCCGCTTGCTCGGCCAGCATCGCCTGGTCGGCCATTCCGTCCGAATGCCGCTTCATCTCCACGCCTTCGTAGCGCGGGATGACGTGGAAATGGAGGTGGAAGACCGTCTGCCCGGCGGGCTCCTCGTTGAACTGACAGACGAAGACGCCATCGGCCTCGAACGCCTTCTTGGCTGCGCGCGCCAGCTTGGCGACGACAGGCATGACTTTCGCCAACGTTTCGTCGGAGGCGTCGAGAATGTTGCGCGACGGTGCCTTGGGGATGACCAGGCAGTGCCCCTTGGATTGCGGCATGACATCCATGATGGCGAGGGCGTTGTCGTCCTCGTAGAGTTTGTGACTTGGGATTTCGCCGCGCAGGATCTTCGCGAAGATGTTGCCGTCGTCATAGCTCTGCATGGGACTCATCCTCTGCCAAGTGGAAGCTGCCGCGTGTCTTAAGCGAGCCGGCGGGCATAGGCCAGAGCTTCTGGGTCACCCCTTGCGGTAGGGCGTGTGCTCGCCAAGCAGATCGCCAACCTCGGCGACGTGCTCTCGCTCTGTTTCCAGGTAGTCCTCCACCGCCCGGCGCAGTCCTTCGTGAGCGATGTAATGGGCGGAGTGGGTCGTCACCGGCTCGTAGCCTCGCGCCAGCTTGTGCTCGCCCTGGGCGCCGGCCTCGACGAGCTCGAGCTTTTCCGCCAGTGCGAAGTCGATCGCCTGGTGGTAGCAGAGCTCGAAATGAAGATTGGGGTGGTTTTCGATGCAGCCCCAATAGCGGCCGTAGAGCGTCTCGCGTCCGATGAAATTGAGCGCACCCGCGATGTAGCGGCCTTCCCGCCGCGCCATGACGAGCAGGATATCATTTGCCATCCGCTCTCCGACGAGGCTGAAGAATCGTCGGTTGAGATAGGGCCGACCCCACTTGCGGCTGCCGGTGTCCATGTAGAACTCGAAGAAGGCGTCCCATGCGCCCTCCGTCAGATCGCGGCCCGTGAGCCACTCCACCGTAATGCCATCTTCAAGGGCCTCGCGCCGCTCCTTCTTCAGCGCCTTGCGCTTCCGTGAAGCGAGGGTGGCAAGGAAGTCATCGTAGGACTGATAGCCGCGATTGACGAAATGGAACTGCGTGTCGGTCCGGTGCAGGAACCCGGAATCCTCCAGGGCGGCGAGATCGGCAGCCGTGAGGAACGTCGCATGAGCGGAGGAAAGGCCGAACTGACCGGTGAAGGTCTTGATGCCCTCGCAAAGGGCGCGTCGCCGGAACTCTTCGTCTTCGCCGCCGCCGCCGACGAGAAGCCGGGGGCCGGTCGCCGGGGTGAAGGGCACGGAAATCTGGAGCTTGGGATAGTAACGCCCGCCGGCCTGCTCGAAGGCGTCCGCCCAGCCCCAGTCAAACACATATTCGCCCTGGCTGTGGCTCTTGAGATAGGCCGGAGTGGCCGCGAGAATCTTGCCGCTCTGATCTTCGAGAATCAGGTGCTGCGGCAGCCAGCCCGCCTTTCGCCCGACACAGCCGCTTTCCTCCAGCGCGGAGAGAAAGGCATGCGTCAGAAAGGGGTTGCCCGGGCGCATTCTTGACGATTGTTCGTCGGATGCGACCGGTTGCGGATCGGCAAGGCCATCCCATAGTTCGGGCGATATGGCCGACATCTTATCGGCGATGCGCAGCGAAAGAGCTTCGGGACGGTCGGAGCGGGGCGGGAGAGAACGTTCGTTCATTCCCGCCAAGCTACCGTCGCCGAAGCGCTGGGCAAGTCACAAGCTGTTGCACGGCACCGCTCAGACACCGGGACGCATCAGCTCGAATGTCATCTGGTCGACGTTCTCTTCGCTCACCGCCGATTCCTGTGGCGTTCTGACCGTCCAGGAGATCACAGGCAGTTTCCTCTCGTCCCGAACCCAGGTCACGAATGGGTTGGGAAGGTGGTGAACATTGTAGGACGCAAAGGAGCAGCCGCGCTCGAAGACGCGGCGGTGGCGCGCCAGCTCTGGAGGCTCCGTGCCTTCGGCCGTCAGCCCAACGGGGCAGGGCGCTTGAGCGGCGAGCAGCTCGGCGATGAGCCCTTCCTCGAAGGACATCAGGGCAAGCGGCCCCGAATAGGCGCGCACGATCGGCATCAGTGCGGAAACGAAGGCCTTGTCGCCCGCCGGACCGTCTCCCTTCAGCTCCACGATCAGCGGCACTTTGCCGTCAACGAGCGCAAGAAGATCGGTAAAAGGCGGGATGACGTCCTTGGTGCCGCCGATGCTGATCGCCCCGAGCTCCGCTGACGTGCGCGCGCCGATCGGCCCGGTTTCGGACGTCAGCCGCTCGAGCGTGTCGTCGTGGAAGACGACGGGGATGCCGTCGGACGCCAGATGAATGTCGCACTCGATGGCGTATCCAGCGTCGCGCGCTCCCGCGAAGGCGGTCATTGTGTTCTCGAAGACCGACCGATTGCCGTCGTGAAGCCCGCGATGGGCGATGGGCTGCCGAGTGATGAAGTCGAGGGAAGAAGTGCTTTCGGTGTTCATCTCATGCCACCTCGAAAACTGCTTCGATCTCCACGGCTGCATCGAGAGGAAGCGAGGCAACGCCGATTGCCGAGCGGGCATGACGCCCCTTTTCGCCGAGAATCTCGACCATGAAGTCTGAAGCGCCGTTGGCGACCTTGTGCTGGTCGGTGAAGGATGGATCACTGGCCACGAAGACCGAAAGCTTGAGAAGGCGCAGGATGGTTTCCAGGTCGCCGGTGGTCGCCTTTGCCTGAGCCAGCAGATTGACGGCGCACAGCCGGGCTGCGCGCTGCCCATCCTCCAGCGATACGGACGCGCCGAGCTTGCCGGCAACCGCAAGCTTGCCGTTCTCCGTGGGCAACTGGCCGGAGATCTGAAGGCTGGAGTCGAATCGGACGCAGGAAACGTAATTGGCGGCGGGGGCCGCGGGCGCCGGAAGCGCGATACCGCGCGCCGCGAGCCGCGCCTCGATGCTATCTGTCATGACCACATCCTCGTTTGAGTGGAGGGATTTGCGTGATAGCACGATGCCTCGGCTCCAGTCGCGCCCGATCACCGTTCAGTTTTGGGGGATTCTTCTTCATGCCACCGCATCGCTCCGCCCTTGTTCCCCTCGCAATGGCGGTCCTTCTTCCGGCGCTTGTGCCGACGGCGGCCTCGGCGACAGCCGCCCTGGCTTCTCACCGGGCGGTCTACGACCTTTCACTGGCCGCCCGCAGCGATGAGTTGAGGTCGGCCGAGGGGCGCATCGTCATGGAGCTGCGCAACGCATGTGGCGACTACGATCTCACCTATCGTTTCGTCGCCCGTTTCTTCGAGGAGCAGGAGGTGACGCTGACGGATCAGCGCACCACCTCCAAGGAGAGAGTCTCCGGCGACCGCTTTGAATTCGAAACCTCGACGCTGGTCGACGGCATTCCGCAATCGGAAGTGAAGGGGACGGCCCAAAACAGCGCCAGCGCGACGAGCGTGAAGCTAGAGAAGCCCGCGGAACGCGAGTTCGAGCTGCCGCTCTCCGTCTTTCCGATGAATCACACCGCCGATCTCATCGAGACGGCGGAGGCCGGGGGGAAGGTGGTCCAGGTCTCAATTTTCGACGGAGATCAGGACGCGCAGAAGAAGCTGACAAGTACGGCGATCATCCTGCCGGCTCCCGTTGCGACGACTTCAGACGAGGAAGACGGCGCGAAGACACCCAAGCGAGAGAAGGTTCTGGCTTCGCTCGCCGGACTCAAGTCCTGGTACGTCGATGAATCCTACTATTCCTCGGAGAGCAACGCCGATGGAATGCCGATCTTCCACAGCACCTACCGTCTTTATCAGAACGGTGTTTCCGACGACATCGTCCTGGACTACGGCAGCTATGCGTTGAAGGGCTCCCTGTCGCGGCTCGACTACCTCCAGCCAAAGCCTTGCAGATAGGCTCGGGAAATCCGATTTATGAGGTCGGCATCGGGCCCTCAACAAGCGACCGACTTGCCGTAGCGGCCGCAATAGTGTATCGGCCGCGCCATTCCACACACGGATTTGCGGGATCGGAGCACATCATGCCGATTCCTCCGGTGGCGGGTGAAACCGCTTCTGTCCGTGGAGGCTCAACCGGTAAAGGAACGAAATTCATGGCTCTGCCCGACTATTCCATGCGCCAGCTCCTCGAGGCGGGTGTTCACTTCGGTCACCAGACGCACCGTTGGAACCCGAAGATGGCGCCGTTCATCTTCGGTGCGCGCAACAACATCCACATTCTCGACCTGACGCAGACTGTGCCGATGCTGCACCAGGCGCTGCAGGCTGTCTCCGACACCGTTTCGCGCGGCGGCCGCGTTCTCTTCGTCGGCACCAAGCGTCAGGCTTCGGAGATCGTTGCCGATGCGGCTCAGCGCTCGGCCCAGTATTACGTCAACTCTCGTTGGCTCGGCGGCATGCTGACCAACTGGAAGACGATTTCTCACTCCATTCAGCGTCTTCGCAAGCTGGACGAGCTGCTCGCCGGCGAGGCGCAGGGCTTCACCAAGAAGGAGCGCCTGACGCTGCAGCGCGAGCGCGACAAGCTGGATCGGGCCCTGGGCGGTATTCGCGACATGGGTTCCGTGCCGGACATGATCTTCGTGGTCGACACCAACAAGGAGAAGATCGCGATCGACGAGGCCAAGCGTCTCCGCATCCCGGTCGTTGCGGTTGTCGATTCCAACTGCGATCCCGACCGCATCGACTTCCCGATCCCGGGCAATGACGACGCGTCGCGCGCCATCTCGCTGTACTGCGACCTGATCGCCAAGGCGGCGATTGACGGCATCGCTCGCCAGCAGGGCGCCCTTGGCGTCGATATCGGCGAACTCGAAGAGGCGCCCGTCGAGACGGCGCTGGACGAGGGCGCGGGCGAGGCGGCACAGACCGCCGAGGCCGGCGAGGCTGCGGCAACGCCGGCTGCCTGACGACAGGCGCCGAACCGCTCCCGTATTTGCGCAGGGGCGGTTCTGGCCGACGCGCGGAACTTGAAGACACTTTCAACGCGCCCCCCGGGGGCGCGTTCCCCTATTTTACGAGAGGCCCAGACCATGAGCATTTCCGCTTCGAGCGTTAAGGAGCTGCGCGACAAGACCGGCGCCGGCATGATGGACTGCAAGACGGCGCTGGCCGAGACCGGCGGCGACATGGAAGCGGCCGTCGACTGGCTGCGCAAGAAGGGTATTGCCAAGGCTGACAAGAAGTCGGGCCGGACCGCGGCGGAAGGTCTCGTCGGCGTTGCGGCAGGAGATCGCCGGGCGATCGTCGTCGAGGTCAACTCGGAGACCGACTTCGTTGCTCGCAACGAGGCGTTCCAGACGCTGGTGCGCGCCATCGCCGAAACAGGCCTGTCCACGGACGGTTCCGTCGAGGCCGTCGGCGCCGCGGCCTATCCCGGCAGCGAGAAGTCTGTGACCGATACCGTGCGCGACGCCGTCGCAACCATCGGTGAGAACATGAGCCTGCGCCGCTCGGCCATGCTGACGGTCGAGAACGGCGTCGTCGCCACCTATGTTCACAACCAGGTCGTCGACGGCCTCGGCAAGATGGGCGTTCTCGTCGCCATGGAGTCGACCGGCGATCATGCCGCGCTCGCGCAGTTCGGCCGTCAGGTGGCGATGCACGTTGCGGCGACGAACCCTCTGGCGCTTTCGGCCGAGGAAATTCCGGCGGCGACCGTCGAACGTGAGAAGGCGATCTTCGCCGAGCAGGCGCGCGCTTCCGGCAAGCCGGACGCGATCATCGAGAAGATGGTCGAAGGGCGCATGCGCAAGTTCTATGAGGAAGTCGTCCTCACCAAGCAGGCGTTCGTCGTCAATCCCGATCTGACGGTCGAGAAGGCGCTGGAAGAGGCTTCCAAGGACTTCGGCGCGCCGGCCAAGATTGCCGGCTTCATTCGTTTCGCGCTCGGTGAGGGCGTCGAAAAGAAGGAGTCGGATTTCGCAGCCGAGGTTGCGGCGGCGGCCGGCAAGAAGTAACCGTCGCCACACGACGTTTTCGCGAGGGCGCCCGCGTGACATTCGGGCGCCCTTACTGTATCGCAAGCCGGCACCGGGCAAGGAAAGGCATGACAGCCGAACTCCGCTTCAAACGCGTTCTCCTTAAGGTTTCAGGCGAAGCCCTGATGGGCGATCAAGGTTTCGGCATCGACGTTGCCGTGGCCGATCGCATCGCTGGCGATATCGCCGCCGTCCGCCGATTGGGTGTCGACATTTCGGTCGTCATCGGCGGAGGCAACATTTTTCGTGGCGTCGCAGTCGCTTCCAAGGGCGGCGATCGGGTAACGGGCGATCACATGGGCATGTTGGCCACGGTGATCAACGCGCTGGCTCTTCGCACGTCGCTCATGAAGCTCGGTGTCGATACGGTCGTGCTTTCGGCCATCGCCATGCCCGAAATCTGCGAGAGCTTTTCCCAACGGGTCGCTCTGGCGCATGCCGAGGCTGGCCGCGTCGTGATCTTCGCCGGTGGCACAGGCAATCCATTTTTCACGACCGATTCCGCCGCCGCTCTTCGCGCCGCGGAGATGGGCGCCGACGCGCTTTTCAAGGGCACCCAGGTCGACGGCATCTACAGCGAAGACCCGAAAATCAATCCCAACGCCGAGCGTTACGATCAGTTGACGCATGACGACGTGCTGCGACAGGGCTTGGCCATCATGGATGTTGCGGCGATCGCGTTGGCGCGCGAGAATCGCATTCCCATTGTGGTCTTTTCGATTCACCACCAGGGAGAGTTTGCCCGCATCCTGACCGGTGGCGGTCGGGCGACCATCGTTTCGGATTGAACGGGCAGCGATCAAGGGAAGGAAGCACTATGGCCGGTTTCGACATCAAAGAGCTAAAGCGCAGGATGGATGGCGCTGTTGCCTCTCTTCATGCGGGTCTTTCAGGCCTGAGGACCGGACGCGCCTCGGCCAGCCTTCTCGAGCCGGTCACGGTCGAGGCCTATGGCTCGAACATGCCGATCACCCAGGTGGCGACAATCTCCGTGCCGGAGCCGCGTATGATCTCGGTATCGGTGTGGGACAAGTCGATGGTCGGCAAGGTGGAGCGCGCGATCCGCGATTCCAACCTCGGCCTCAATCCCATCACGGACGGAACGACCCTACGCGTGCCGATTCCCGAGCTGAACGAGGAACGCCGCAAGGAATTGGTAAAAGTTGCTCATCAGTATGCTGAGCAGGCTCGTGTCGCCGTCCGCCATGTCCGCCGCGACGGCATGGACACGTTGAAGAAGCTGGAAAAAGACGGCGAAATGAGCCAGGACGACAGCCGTCAGATGTCCGACCGGGTCCAGAAGATGACCGACGAAACCATCTCCGAGTTGGACAAGACGCTCGCCGAAAAAGAAAGCGAGATCATGCAGGTCTAGTGGGTATCCCACCAACCTTGCCTTCAATGGCAAGTGGTCGGATACCTTCCACCAGAACTTAATCTGAAGCAAATACGCTTGGCATTTGGCCGAGCCGACGGAAATGAGCAGATGGATATGCGACCGAAACGCGGCGGCATATCCATCAACAAATCGCGGCGGTCGAGCAGGAGAGGGCGATTCAGGTGCGGACACCTCAACATGTCGCCATCATCATGGATGGCAACGGCCGCTGGGCAAAAGCCCGAGGTCTGGCTCGGAGCATGGGGCATCGCCGCGGTGTTTCTGCCGTGCGCGAGGCTGTCAAAACGGCCAGCGAATTCGGCATTAAGTATCTGACCATCTTTGCGTTCTCGTCGGAAAACTGGCGCCGCCCGCAAAGGGAGGTGGATGAATTGCTCGGCCTTCTCAAGCTGTTCATTCGGCGCGATCTCGCCGATCTCCATCAGCAGGGGGTTCGCGTGCGGGTCATTGGCGCGCGAGACAATCTCCGGCCCGACGTTCTTTCGCTTCTCGAAGAAGCGGAGACGCTGACCCGCGACAACGAGAAGCTCACGCTGGTCGTCGCCTTCAACTATGGAGCGCGAGACGAGGTCGCGCGGGCACTCCGACGCATCGCCGAGAAGCTCGCGACCGGCGAGATCAGGCCAGAAGCCCTGACGGCGGAGTGCGTGGACGCCCATCTCGACACGGCGGGCATTCCAGATCCTGACCTCATCATCCGCACCAGTGGCGAGCTTCGGCTGTCCAATTTCCTTCTTTGGCAAGCCGCCTATTCCGAGTTCGTCTTCCTGCCGTGCCTTTGGCCCGATTTTGATCGTAGGGCCTTCCAGGGAGCGCTCGAGGAATATGCCTCGCGAGATCGCCGCTATGGCGGCATTTCGCCATGCGATATCGCATCTTGATTGGAGCCTGCGTGGGAATAGTCCTCCTTCGCGGTGGAACGATGCGGGCGCGCCGCCCGGGGGCCGAGTGGGGAGTTCTGCGTTGAGGGCACTGCCGTCGTGACGCCGCCAATCGTCACTCCTCCCTCCAAGAATCAGTCCTGGAGCGACTTAAGGACGCGCCTGGGTTCCGCGCTGATCCTCGGTGCCGTCGTTCTGTTCCTGACCGTTCTCGGCGGGCTGCCATTTCGGCTTCTTTGCGTCGTCGCGGCTGCGATCGTCTTTCAGGAATGGACGAGAATAACACGGGCAAAGGCGGACGGTGGGCTTCTTTATCGCTTTTCAAGACGCGCACTTGTCCTTGTCCTGGCGCTCTTCATTGCCGGCTTCTCTAGCATTGCTCTCCTGGTGCTCGCGGCCGCTTTGCTGTTCGCCGTCATTGCCGATTATCGGACGGGCAGAGGACGTTGGGCGATCGGCGGGCTGGTCTATGCCGCCGCGACGGCCCTGGGTCCGGGTATCTTGAGGGGGAGCGACGACGCCGGGCTGATATCGATTGGCTTCGTCATCTGCGTCGTCTGGGCGACCGATATCTTTGCCTACTTCGCCGGTCGCACCTTTGGCGGCCCAAAGCTGATGCCGAAGGTCTCCCCGAAGAAGACAATCTCCGGCGCGTTCGGCGGACTTCTGGCCGGTATCCTGGTCGCGACCGTCTACTTCTGGCTGGTGACCGGTGCTGTCGATACCCGGCTCGCCCTTTTGGCGGCGCTTCTATCCATTGTCGGGCAGGCGGGGGATCTTTTCGAATCCTGGGTGAAACGTCGCTTTGGCGTCAAGGATTCCGGGCGTATCCTGCCAGGCCATGGTGGGCTGCTCGACCGTATCGATGCCCTCGTTGTCGCTGTCGCCGTAGCCGTGCTGATCGGCGCGCTCAGCAACGGCCTTGATCATCCTGCTGCCGCGTTTCTGTGACACCGCGCAGCACTGGAGCCTCGAAGCAATAAACGTGCGTCTGGAGAGTCGGTCCGACGGGGCGGCGAGGCCTGACGACGCAGGCCTGACGGGAAGGATATGACGATGGATCTTTCGGCGAGTTTTGGCGCCCTCTGGGACACGGCCTTGATCAAGATCGTGCCGTTCCTCTTCGTGCTGACGATCATCGTCTTTTTCCACGAGCTCGGTCATTTCTTGATCGGCCGTCTGTGCGGCATCAAGGTTTTGGCCTTCTCGATCGGATTCGGCCCCGAGATCGTCGGGTTCAACGATCGGAGGGGAACGCGGTGGAAGTTGTGCGTCATTCCGCTCGGTGGCTACGTGAAGTTTCTCGGCGACGAGAATGCCGCGAGCGTTCCGGATCAGGAGGCTGTGGCGCGCATGAGCGAGGAGGAGAAGGCCGGCGCTTTCCCCGCCAAGGGCGTCGGCGCACGAGCGGCCACCGTTGCGGCGGGTCCCATCGCCAATTTCATTCTGGCTATTGTCATCTTCGCAGGAGTCGCGTTCACGCAGGGTCGGATGGTTGGCGATCCCGTGGTGGCTTCGGTGCGGCCCGATTCTCCGGCTGCCATGGCCGGCTTCCTTCCCGGCGACCGAGTCGTTTCCGCCAATGGCACGAAGATAGAATATTTCAGCGACCTTCAGCGGATCGTCTCGACTCACGCGAATGAAGCGATGACCGTGGTGGTCGAGCGCGACGGTCAGCCGCAGTCCCTGACCGTGACGCCGCGGGAGGAAAAGCAGACCGACGGCTTCGGCAACGAAATTACGATGCCGGTCATCGGCCTCGTGACGGATGCTGCTCGAGCCGATTTCCGCGTGGAAAAGCTGAACTTTATCCAGTCGGTCCAATATGGCGTGTCGCAGACGTGGTTCGTTACCTCGCAGACGGTAAGCTTTATCGGCGGTATCTTCGACGGGGCTAATGGCGCGGATCAGATCGGCGGCCCAATCCGCATCGCCCAGGTATCGAGTCAGGTGGCGACGCTAGGCTTCGCTCCGCTGCTTCATCTTGCTGCTCTTCTATCGGTTTCGATCGGTCTTCTGAACCTGTTGCCAATTCCCATGCTCGACGGGGGCCACCTCTTGTTCTATGCCATTGAGGCGGCGCGGGGGCGCCCGCTCAGCGAGAAGATTCAGGAAATTGGTTTTCGCATAGGCCTCGCCTTGGTCATGCTGCTCATGGTATTCGCCTTTTGGAACGATCTCTCAGGACGAGCCTGAGCTGAGATCGTCGCAGGGGGCGGGACGTTAACCATCTTCGCAATGCATGAGTGGCGATGGCGCAACGGTTTATCGATTCCTAAACCGCTTGCCTTCAGTTTGCTTGAACGGGCATGGAAACCCGATAAAAGGCGTACGATGCTCAATGCTACGGCAGAAGAGCTGTTGCATCGAATGGACGAAAGGTGACAGGACCAATGACGGCTGGATCCAAGCTTCTTCAATCACTGTCGGTGGTCGCGCTCTCCACGACCATCCTGGCAGTGACATCGGTCGGGGCCACGATCAGTCTGACCACACCGGCCGCCGCGGCGGTCGTCCAGCGTATCGATGTGCGGGGCAACGAACGTGTCGAGGCCGACACGATCCGTTCCTTCTCTTCGATCCAGACGGGTCAGAACATCAACGACGCCCAGATCGACGCGGCCGTCACACGTCTTTTCTCCACCGGGCTCTTTTCCGACGTGCGGATCAGCCAGTCCGGCGGAACCCTGGTGATCCAGGTCTCCGAGAATCAGATCGTCAATCAGGTCCTGTTCCAGGGCAATTCGAAGATCAAGGATGCCCAGCTCGAGGCCACGGTCCAGACCACGCCGCGTGGCGCCTTCTCCGAGCAGACCGTCAACGCGGACGTTGACGCGATCCGTCAAGCCTATGCCAAAATCGGTCGGAGCGACGCGGTCGTCACCTATCGCGCGGTCCCCGTTGAGGGGAAGCGTGTCAACGTTGTCTTCGACATTCAGGAAGGCGACCGGACCAAGATCGAGACGATCAGCTTCGTCGGCAATAAGGCCTTTGGCGATCGTCGACTCAAGGAAGTCATCTCGCTGCGCGAAAGCAGCCTGCTCAGCTTCATTTCGCGTGACGACGTTTATGATGAGGATCGCCTTCACGCCGACGAAGAGGCGTTGCGCCGGTTCTACTATAACCACGGCTATGCCGACTTCCGCATCGTCTCATCCGTGGCGGACCTCGACGAATCCAAGAACCAGTACTTCGTTACCTTCACGGTCGATGAGGGTGAGCGCTATGCATTCGGCAATGTGACGATCGACAGCGCGATTCCCGGCGTCGATTCGAAGTCGCTCGAGTCCGAGCTGAAGACGCAGCCGGGCGATGTCTATAGCGCCAAGCGCGTCGAGGACACGCTGGTCAATCTCACCAACCGTGTGGCGGAGCAGGGCTATGCGTTCGCCCAAGTGACGCCGCGCGGCGATCGCGACTTCACCAATCACACGATCGCCGTCGACTACGTGATTGACCAGGGCCCGCGCGCCTATATCGAGCGGATCGATATCCGCGGCAACACGAAGACGCGCGACTATGTCGTGCGCCGCGAGTTCGATGTCTCGGAAGGCGATGCGTTCAACCAGGTTCTGGTGCAGCGCGCCAAGCAGCGCCTGGAGAACCTCGGCTTCTTCGATACGGTCTCGATCTCGACGGCGCCGGGCACGGAGCCGGACAAGGTCATCGTTATCGTCGATCTGAAGGAAAAGCCGACGGGTGAATTGTCGGTCGGCGGCGGTTACACCACCGGCAGCGAGGGCTCCGGTCCGGTCGCGGAAGTGGGCGTCACTGAGCGCAATTTCCTTGGGCGCGGTCAGTTCATCAAGGTTTCGGCCGGATTCGGCGTCGACACGCAGACCTATAACCTGTCGTTCACCGAGCCGTACTTCCTTGGCCGCCGTCTGGCAGCCGGCTTCGATATCTACCAGACGAAGAACACGAAGGGGTCCTACGACATCGAGCGCACAGGCGGCGATATCCGCTTGGCGGCGCCGCTGACCGAGGATCTAACCTTCCAGGTCGCCTACAATTACAAGCAGGAAAAGTTCGGCGACGGCAACGGCGTCAACTACGATGAAAACGACGTTGCGCTCGGCTATGTCAGCAGCTGCGGCCATCCGAATGGCCCCAACGGCCAGGGCACAAGGGGCTATAAGGCTCCGCCGTTTACCGACTCGGAGATCATCAACCAGGCGATCTGCGACAGCCCCTACATCACCTCGTCGGTGTCTTATTCGCTGGTCTACAATACGCTCGACAGCATGAAGAATCCGCGCGAGGGCATCTACGCTCAGGCCGGGCAGGAGTTCGCGGGTCTTGGCGGCGACGCGCAGTACATGAAGTCGACGGCCAGGGCGTCCTATTTCAAGACCATCTCCGAGGAAGGCGACATCATCGGTCAACTAAGCGGCGGCGCTGGCAACGTGACAGCGATTGGCGGAGACCTTCGTGTCTTCGACAATTTCTTCAAGGGCCAGGATATCGTTCGTGGCTTCGATTCGAAGGGGCTTGGCCCGCGTCAGCGCTCGTTCGGTGACGATTACGAAGCCATCGGTGGAACAAACTACGTCAATGCCTCGATCGAGGCGACATTCCCGATGCCGCTCGTTTCTCGCGATTTCGGCTTGCGTGGCGCGGTCTTCGCGGATGCCGGCTCCTTGTGGGGCTCGGAATATGACAACGAGCCGGGCGTGGTCGGCACCGACTTCGCGCTGCGCAGCTCGGCAGGCGTCGGCGTGATCTGGGCTTCGCCTTTCGGTCCGCTGCGTGTCAACTATGCGTTTCCGATCATGAAGGAGGACCACGATGAGACGGAGGAGTTCTCGTTTGGTCTTTCCACCAAGTTCTGATCCACAACTTGATGGCGGAGGCGCTAGCGTCTCCGCCTCCCAGCGCCAATGACGTCGACAAGCTTTTTCGCCAGAGGCGATGGTCTCGCACTTGCTGAACTCGCCAAGATTTGCGGCGGCTCGTTAAGCGTTGCCGCGTCGGGAGACGTGCGCGTTACCGGAATCGCGGCGTTACCGGACGCTGGCCCAGAGGACGTCGCTCTTTTCGACAATCCTCGCTATAGGGACGGATTGGCCGCGACCAAAGCCGGCGCCGTGATCTTGTCGGCCAAGCACGCGCCTCTGCTGCCTTTCGGCGTCGTCGGTATCGTTGTCAAAAATCCGTCGCATGGGTTCACCCTGGCGGGGCGCGCGCTCTTTCCTGCGGCGCTGCGTCCGGGGATGCTGACAAGTGCTGGCGGTATTGCCCCAACTGCGACGGTTGATATTTCCGCCCAGGTCGAGGACGGCGTAATCGTCGAGGCCGGCGCGGTCGTGGGGCCCCGGGCGGAGATAGGCCGCGGGACCATCGTCGGCTGTGGCGCTGTTGTCGGGCCCGACTGCCGGATCGGACGCGACTGCAGGATCGGCCCTCAGACGACGGTTATCAATGCTCTCCTGGGCAACCGCGTTATCCTGCATCCTGGAGTGCGGATCGGCCAGGACGGTTTTGGCTATTCCGCTGGACCGGAAGGTCTTCTCAAGGTTGTTCAGATTGGCCGGGTCGTGATCCAGGATGATGTGGAGCTCGGCGCAAACACCACTGTCGATCGCGGTTCCGTACGGGATACGGTGATCGGCGAGAACACCAAGATCGACAATCAGGTTCAGGTCGGCCACAACGTCGAGATCGGGCGCAACTGCATTCTAGTGTCGCAGGTTGCGGTGGCCGGCAGCGTGACCATTGGCGACGGCGTCGTGATTGGCGGCCAAACCGTCATCAATGGCCACGCCACTGTGGGCGACGGCGCACAGATCGCGGCGATCAGTGCCGTCGCCGGCGACGTTCCTCCAGGCGTGCGCTGGGGCGGTGTGCCGGCGCGTCCCATGCGCGAATGGTTGAGAGAACTTAACACAGTCCGATCGATGTCGGGTACAAGGCGGGTGCCAGGGAAACAGGATGAGTGAGACAACGACGACCCTCCAGGCCGCTGATATCCTGAAGATTCTTGAGCTTCTGCCACACCGCTATCCGTTCCTGATGGTGGACCGGATCGTTGAGATCGACGGTGATCGCTCGGCGATCGGCATCAAGAACGTTACGTCCAATGAACCTCATTTCCTTGGCCATTTCCCAGGCAATCCCGTTATGCCAGGAGTGCTGATCATTGAGGGAATGGCGCAGACCGCGGGCGCCATCTGTTCGCTTTCGGCTGGCAGCGCGCCTTCCGTCGTTTATTTCATGACGATCGATGGCGCGAAATTCCGCCGCCCGGTCGTTCCGGGTGACCGGCTTGAATATCACGTGCAGCAGACCAAGAAGCGCGCGAACATCTGGAAGTTCGCGTGCGAAGCAAAGGTCGACGGGATCAAGGTGGCCGAGGCCACCGTCAGCGCCATGCTGGTGCCGTTGGAGAAAGCATGAGAGCTTATGGCTGATACGAAGATTCATCCCTCGGCGATCGTCGAAGACGGAGCGGAGATCGGCGAGGGGGTCGAAATTGGGCCTTTTTGTTATATCGGGTCGCAGGTGCGTCTCGGTGCGGGATCTCGCCTTCGATCCCATGTTGTTCTCGCCGGCAATACGAGCGTGGGCGAGGGCGCCAACATCTGGCCCTTTGCTTCACTCGGGCATGCGCCGCAGCATCTGAAATATCGTGGTGAGGACACCCGCCTTGTCATTGGGCGCAATTGCCTGGTGCGCGAAGGTGTCACGATGAATGCCGGGACTGTCCAGGGGCGCTCGGAGACGACTGTCGGGGACGATTGTGCGTTCTTCGCCGGCTCCCACGTCGCCCATGACTGTGTCATCGGGGCGAACGTCACGCTGATCAACAACGTCATGCTTGCCGGCCATTGTGTGGTGGGCGACCACGCGATCCTCGCCGGAGGGTCGGGGATCCACCAGTTCACTCGCATTGGCCACCATTCCTATGTCGGCGGCCTTGCTGCGGTCGAGGGCGATGTCATTCCCTACGGCATGGTTCTTGGCAACCGCGCCTATTTGTCGGGATTGAACATCATCGGCATGAAGCGCGCGGGAATTGGGCGTGAAGCGATCCGTACGCTGCGAAAAGTCTACCGCATGCTGTTCTCCGAGGACCTGACGTTCCGCGAGAACATCGAGGAGGTTCAGGCGGAATATCCTGAAGATCCCCTGGTACAGGAGCTCCTGGCCTTCATCCGGTCCGGCGGCGATCGTGCGCTGTGCTCGCCACTTCGTGCCTTGCGCCCCCATTGATTCTGGTGCCGGATGATTCCGGCGGCGAAGCATGAATCGTTCCCTAGACCATGATAGGTAACCGCCATGGTCTCGGATGTTGAACACCCCCGCGAAGAAATTCTGGCCGATCGTGCCCAAAATGGTAGGGCGGAACCTCTGGGCATCATTGCCGGCGGTGGGGCCTTGCCGAGGATTGTCGCGCAAGAGGCGGCAAAGCAGGGATGGGTTCCGGTGATCGTCGCGGTCGCCGATGGACGCGCCAGCGACTGGTCGCCGTGGCCCCATCTGTCTATCCCCTGGAGTCACGTCGGCGAGGGGCTCTCGTTTCTGCGCGCAAGCGGTGTCAAGAAAATCGCGATCGGCGGCACGATTTCCGTAAGGCCGGATTTTCGTTCAATGGTGCCGAGCTTTCGCACACTCTCGCTTCTCCCAGACATCTTCAGGGCGATGCGGGGCGGCGACGACACTCTGCTCAGGGCCTGCACGACGGCTGTAGCCCGGCGGGGCTTTGAGTTCGTCGCCATTCACGATATCGCGCCGAAACTCCTCATGAGCGAGGGCACACTCACGCGGCGGCAACCATCGCAGCGCGAGGAGCTCGCACTCGTCCGTGGCTTCCTAGCCGCGCGGCGGCTAGGGGAGCTCGACGTCGGACAGGCGGCAGTCGCGTCGCCCGATCGCGTCATCGCACTCGAAGGCATTGAAGGCACGCGGGAAATGCTTGAGCGCGTCAGGGGTCTCCGGGCTCGCGGCCGGATTGGCGACAAGGAGCCGTGCGTACTCGTGAAAACGGTGAAACCCCAGCAGGATCGCCGGTTCGACCTCCCTGCGATCGGGCCGTCGACCATTGCGGAGGCTGCGGCTGCCGGCTTGCGCGGCATCGGCGTCTCTGCCGGGGGCGCGCTGATTATCGAGGCTGACCGGCTGCTGTCCGCAGCCGAGGTTGAAGGATTGTTCGTCGTTGGGCGGGCGTTGCCGCCGGAAACGGGAGCGTCGGCATGACCACCATTGCCTTCATTGTCGGCGAGGAATCGGGAGATCGCCTGGGGGCCGATCTCATTCGTGCCCTCAGGCACCGCCTACCGGATTTTCGTCCCATCGGGCTTGGTGGCGAGGCGATGGCCGGGGAGGGAGTGACCAGTCTTTTTGATATCTCCGAACTCTCGATCATCGGCATCGGAGCAGTTCTGGCCCGCTTGCCGCAGCTTCTGGTCCGCATACGACAGACTGCCGACTGGGTGGTCGAACAACGGCCCGATGCGCTTGTGATCATCGACAGTCCGGATTTTTCACACCGCGTGGCGCGGCAGGTGAGAGCGAGGAATCCGCGCATTCCCATCATCAACTACATGCCGCCGACCGTATGGGCCTGGCGGCCGAGACGGGCGGCCAAGATGCGCCCCTATGTCGACCACGCTATATGTGCGCTGCCCTTCGAGCCTTCCGTACTCGCGGAGCTCGGCGGCCCGCCGGCGACCTATGTCGGTCATCCACTGGTTTATGAGCCGCATCTGCAAGAGATCGCGGCTCGCGTCGAGCGAGAAGGACCCTGCGCTCCCGCATCTCCACCGCGGCTCGTCGTCCTTCCCGGCTCGCGGCGCGGAGAAATCCGCCGTCTCGGCGCGATCTTCGGCCAGACCCTGAGCCTCGTGAAAACGTGGCGCCCAGACCTCGATGCGGTTTTGCCGACTTTGCCGCGCCGACGAAAAGAGGTCGAGACAGCCATCTCTGATTGGCCGTACAAGCCGCCCATCGTCATTGATGAGGAGGCCAAGTGGCGAGCGTTTGCCAATGCCGATGCGGCGCTGGCGGCATCCGGTACGGTATCGCTGGAACTCGCGCTGGCTGATGTCCCGATGGTCCTCGCGTATCGCCTCGACCCGGTCGGCTATCATCTGCGGCATCTCGTCACAGCCTGGACGGCTGCGCTTCCGAACTTCATCGCCGGCCATCCTCTGGTGCCGGAACATTTTCATGAATTCGCGCGCCCTGAAACCATGGCGCGCCGGTTGATGCGCCTGATTGAGACGACACCGGAGCGAGCCGCACAGGTCGCAGGATTTGCGGAGATTCGCCGGCGGATGCATGTCGAGCGGCCTCCCGGCGAGGCGGCGGCGGAAATCGTCCTCGACTGCATCGAAAGAAACCAGTCGCGCCCCCAATAAAAACGGGCGCCCAGGGCGCCCGTCAGTTGGGGGTATGCCGGAAGCGCTCGTGTCAGCGCTTCTCCACCGCCACGTAGTCGCGCTGCGGAGCGCCGGTGTAGAGCTGGCGCGGACGTCCGATGCGCTGATGCGGGTCCTCGATCATTTCCTTCCACTGTGCGATCCAGCCAACGGTACGTGCCAGCGCGAAGAGCACGGTGAACATGTTGGTCGGGAAGCCGAGTGCCTTCAGCGTGATACCCGAGTAGAAGTCAACGTTCGGATAGAGCTTCTTCTCGACGAAGTACTCATCGTGAAGGGCAATGTGCTCCAGCTCCATCGCGACTTCCAGAAGCGGATCGTCCTTGATGCCTAGTTCGTCGAGCACTTCATGACAGGTCTGCTGCATGATTTTGGCGCGCGGATCGTAATTCTTATAGACTCGGTGGCCGAAGCCCATGAGGCGGAAGGGATCGTTCTTGTCCTTTGCCCGAGCGATGTATTCCGGGATGCGATCCTTGGTGCCGATCTCCATCAGCATGTTGAGCGCGGCCTCGTTGGCACCGCCATGGGCGGGGCCCCAAAGGCACGCGATGCCCGCGGCAATGCACGCGAAGGGGTTGGCGCCCGAAGAGCCTGCAAGGCGAACGGTCGAGGTCGAGGCATTCTGCTCATGATCGGCGTGAAGGATGAAGATCCGGTCCATCGCGCGCGCCAGCACCGGGTTCACCTTGTAGGGCTCACACGGCACCGAGAAGCACATGTGCAGGAAGTTCTCGGCGTAGGACAGCTCATTGCGCGGGTAAACGAAGGGCTGGCCGATATGATACTTGTAGGCCATGGCAGCCAGGGTCGGCATCTTGGCGATCATGCGGAGCGATGCCACCATCCGCTGATGCGGATCGGAGATGTCGATGGAGTCATGATAGAAGGCCGAGAGCGCGCCGACTGAACCGACCATCACCGCCATCGGGTGAGCATCCCGGCGGAAACCGCTGTAGAATCGCGACATCTGCTCGTGGATCATCGTGTGATGGGTCACACGGTATTCGAAGTCTTCCATCTCACGGGCGGTGGGCAGCTCGCCGTACAGCAGGAGATAGCAGGTTTCGAGGTAATGCCCTTCTTCCGCGAGTTGTTCGATCGGGTAGCCGCGATGAAGGAGAACACCCTTCTCGCCGTCGATATAGGTGATCTGCGACTCGCACGAAGCCGTCGACGTAAAGCCGGGGTCGAAGGTAAAAGCCCCGGTGTCCTTATACAGCGTCGTGATGTCGATGACGTCCGGGCCGATGGTCCCCTGCTGGATAGAAAACTCGACGTTCTTCCCGCCAACTTGCAGCGTGGCTGATTGCTTCGGCATATGTTTCCCCTTCTTCAAGAGCCGGGACCGGCTGGCCGCGGAACGGAGCGATTTGCTGCCGATTTTGGGTACCGCAAAGCGCTGTAAGTCACAAGTTTTGCAGCGCACAAGACGAGCCGGCGCCCGCGAGCGCCGAAGCTCACATTTAGATCACTTTATCTGATCGTGTAGACGCCCGAGCGCTTCTTCGCGTCCGAGAACAGCTAGAACATCGAAGACCCCGGGCGACGTAGTTCGGCCCGTGAGCGCGGCCCGGAGCGGCTGTGCCGCCTTGCCAAGCTTCAACCCGTTCTTCTCGGCGAAATCGCGAACGAGGCCTTCCAGCGTTGGTGCAGACCAGTCCGATGCCGAAGCAAGAACCGCAGCGAGTTCGACAAGCAGAGCGCGACCCTCATCGGTGAGAAGAGCCGCTGCCTTCTCGTCGAGCGACAGGGGCCGCTCCGCGAACAAAAAGGCAGCACCGTCGGCGAGTTCCACCAGCGTTTTCGCCCGGTCTTTCAACCCAGGCATCGCCGCCAGAAGTTGGGCGCGTACGAAGGCGTCGTCCCTTCCTTTCAGGATAACGCCGTTGGGTAGGAAATCCCGCTCGACCATCAGCGTCTCGACAAGATCGGTATCGCTCGACGCGCGAATCCAGTGACCGTTCAGCGCCTCCAGCTTGGCGAAGTCGAAGCGTGCCGCGCCCTTGTTGACATCCACGATGTCGAACCATGAAACCATGTCCTCGGTGGACATGATCTCGTCGTCGCCGTGGCTCCAGCCGAGGCGCGCGAGATAGTTGCGCAGCGCCACTGGCAGATAGCCCATCCCACGATAGGCCTCGACCCCCAGCGCGCCATGCCGCTTCGACAGTTTGGCGCCATCCGGTCCGTGGATGAGGGGGATGTGGGCCATCTGCGGCACCGGCCAACTCATGGCGTCATAGATGAGCGTCTGGCGCGCGGCGTTGGTCAGATGGTCGTCGCCACGGATGATGTGGGTCACGCCCATGTCATGATCGTCCACAACGACCGCCAACATATAGGTGGGCGTGCCGTCCGAACGCAGCAGGACCAGATCGTCTAGATCCTTGTTCGGGAAGCGAATCTCGCCCTGAACCATGTCCTGGACATGGGTTTCGCCGTCGAGAGGCGCCTTGAGCCGAATAACCGGCTTTACGCCTTCTGGCGCCTCGGACGGATCACGGTCGCGCCAGCGTCCGTCATAGCGGGGAGGCCGCTTCTCGGCCCGCGCCCGCTCGCGCATCTCTTCCAGTTCCTCGCTGGTGGCGTAGCAGTAGTAGGCGCGTCCACGACGAACCAGTTCTTCCGCCACCTCGCGATGGCGCGGCGCGCGCTCGAACTGCGAGATCGGCGCCTCGTCCGCATCGAGCCCGAGCCAGGCGAGGCCGTCGATGATCGCCTGAACAGCCTCGGGCGTATAGCGCTCGCGGTCTGTATCCTCGATGCGCAGCAGCATCTTGCCGCCCTTGCCACGCGCATAAAGCCAGTTGAAGAGTGCGGTACGCGCACCACCGATGTGCAGATAACCAGTCGGAGAGGGCGCAAAACGGGTCACAACGCGATCTGGCATCGCGAGACCTCCAGTTGAATGAGAAAAGCGTATCCGATCTTCTCGGATCAGATTTGATGTCGCGGTGTGTATCATAGGCCCGGAAAGACACAAGGCAGCAGAAGCCGATGCGGACCGCTGAAACCCAAAGACATGCGGCAGAGCATCGGCGACCGATCTTCACCCGCCGCTATGCGCCACGCGGTGGCTCGTCTGATGAGGAGGGTGACGGCAGGCAGGGCTGGGCGGCGGTGCTTGGCGGCTGGATGGAGGCCGAGTCGGCGGCGCGCAGTGGCTTCTTCCTCCTTCCGATCGGCCTGATCCTCGGGGTCCTCCTAACTTATTGCGGCATGCCGCGGTGGCCCTACGCCGTCAGCTTCGCCCTCGCTGCGGCTCTCCTTCTCCTGAGCCACAGGCTTCAACGCCCGCTCGCCAGAACCTTGGCCACGCTCGCGGCCTCGATGATGCTGGGCAACGGACTTGCGGTGCACGAACTCGCAACGGTCGAGACGACAGTTCTTTCCGGTGAGGTTACGACCCGGATCGAGGGCAAGGTGATCTGGCGCGACCGCGACGATCGTGATCGCGTCCGATACCGGGTGCGTGTCATCTCGACGGAACGACCGCGCTTGAGTCGCCCTCCGGAAGAGGCGCAGATCCTGGTGGCGGCGAAGCATTCGGAGCTCGCGGTCGGGCAGACCTATCGCGGGCTGGTGCGCCTCAAGCCCCCGTCCGGCCCCGCGCTTCCGGGCTCCTATGATTTTGCCTTCACGCCCTTCTTCGAAGGCCTCGGCGCCTATGGCTACGCCTTGGGCGCTCCGGAGCCGCCAACCGGAGATGCGGAACTGGACCTCGCGCTTCGACTGACTCGTCTGCGCCTGGCGATCTCCGATCATATCCGCTCCATCCTGCCGGACGAGTCCGGCGGCGTCGCAGCGGCCATCGTCACGGGCGAGCGATCCGGCATCTCCGATCGCGTCGACAACTGGCTTCGCCAAAGCGGGCTGTCTCACCTGTTGGCGATTTCCGGCCTGCACATGGCTCTCGTCGCAGGTTTTGCCCTGACGCTGACGCGCGCGGCGCTGGTCGCCATTCCGGGACTGCCGCTACGACATCCCATCAAGAAGTGGGCGGCCGGGGTCGCCCTGATCGTCGCCGGTCTTTACCTCCTCATATCAGGAGCGAACGTGGCGACGCAGCGGGCTTTCGTCATGCTCGCGATCATGCTTCTCGCCGTGCTTTTCGACCGGCCCGCGATCACGTCCCGCAATGTCGCGTTGGCCGCCATGATCGTTGTTGCGATGACGCCGCACGCCGTGATGACGGCAAGCTTCCAGATGTCCTTCTCGGCGACGATCGCTTTGGTCGGGGCCTACGGCACCTTCACGCACCGTTCCCGATCGTCCGGAAGACGCGGAATTGCGATCAAAGCATCCTATTCCGTCGTGCTATTCTTCGCCGGGATCGCCATATCGTCGATCCTCGCCAGCCTCGCCACCGCCCCTTACTCAGCCTATCACTTCCAGAGAATCGTGCCGCTCGGCCTCATCGCCAATCTCCTCGTTTTGCCGGTCTTCAGCCTCTGGATCATGCCCCTTGCGCTCCTCGGCATGGTCTCGATGCCGTTCGGTCTCGATGCGATGTTCTTCCGCCTCGTGGGACAAGGCCTCGAACTCGTATTCCGCATGGCACAGATGGTCTCCGACACCATCCCGACCTACGACACCGGACTTGTTCCGCCGCTCACGCTTCTGTTGCTGACGGCCTCGCTGCTCGCCGCCTGCCTGCTCGTGAGCGGACTGCGCCTCGTCGCGATCCCGCTCGCTTTCACGGGCTTGATCATCGCGCGAACGGGACCGCCGCCACCGGAGTTGTTGATCTTCGAGGACGGCAAGGAAATCGCGCTGGTCGACGAGGACGGCGGGCTCTCCTTCCGCAAGAAGCGGCCCAACACATTCGTTGCGGACCAATGGCGCAAGGCGCTGGCGAGCGGCGAAGGGGCTACGCGGGAGCCTGGGTTCATCTGCGATGACCATGTCTGTCAGGGAAAAACTCGCAGCGGCCTGAGGGTCTTTTGGACCGACGACTACAAGCTCACCGGCCGCGCCTGCGACGAAAGCGATGTCGCGATCGTCGCCAGAGCGATCAACCTTAAGGTTTGTCGCTCGGGAGCGGCTCTGGCGACACTCAAGACCTTGCGCGAGAGCGGCTCGCTTTCGGTGTCGCGGGACGGACCCAAGGGCAGGGCGCTCGTTACGCCCGCCATAACGAACCCGGTTTCGGACTGGAACGCTCACCGCCTGGCGCCGTGGCCGGAGCGCTGGCAACGAAGCCAATCCAAGGATGACGCCGGCCCGTCGGTTCCTCACGAGGAGCATCCGTCTCGCGACACGGAGAACGGCGGGAGCGATGCAAGTCCATCCAAAGCGCCGGGTAGGGGCAATCGAACGCCGGGCGAGCCGACAGCGGATCAGGAGCAGGACCGTTAGGTTCAGTACCGCCGAATAAGTCCCACCAGTCTGCCCTGAACCTTCACCCGCTCCGCGCCGAAGATGCGCGTTTCATAGGCCGGGTTGGCGGCTTCGAGAGCGATGCGGTCGCCGCGCCGCCGAAAGCGCTTCAACGTCGCCTCTTCGTCGTCCACCAGAGCCACCACGATCTCGCCCGGCGTCGCGGTCTCTGTCCGGCGGATCACCACCGTATCGCCGTCGAGGATGCCCGCCTCCACCATCGAATCGCCCTTCACCTCGAGAGCGTAATGTTCTCCTGATCCGACCATATCCGGCGGGAGAGGGATCGAGTGGGTCTGATGCTGGATCGCCGAGATCGGCACGCCGGCGGCGATACGGCCCATGACCGGAATGCTGACAGGGCCATTTTCGGTTTCAGAGGCGAAGGCCGGGCGCCGCCCGGCGAGGGGAGCGACCCGCGGCGCGGGGGCGCTCACTTCGGTCCGGGAATCGCGGCTGCCTTCGATCACGCTTGGGGTGAACCCCGCCCGCGCTTTGGCCGCCGGCGGCATCGAGTCCGGCAGCTTCAGAACCTCCAGCGCGCGCGCTCGGTTTGGCAGACGGCGGATGAAGCCGCGTTCCTCCAGGGCCGTGATCAACCGGTGGATGCCGGATTTCGACCGCAGATCGAGTGCATCCTTCATCTCGTCGAACGAGGGTGGGATGCCTTCCTCCTTCAACCGCTGATGGATGAACATCAGCAGGTCGTGCTGCTTGCGCGTCAGCATCGCGGCGAATCCTTTGCGAAACAAAACCTGAACAGATCTAGCTGTTCCAGTTGTGTTCCGCAAGAGAGTCGCGGCGGTTCAGGGGATCAATCGAGCGGCAGATAAAGGCACGGCTCCCCGGCCTCGGCGGCGGCGGCCGAGATCGGCCTCATCAGCAGCGCGGAGGCTTCGGCGTAGACGGAAAGGAGCGACGAGTCCTGGCGGTCCAGTGGAAAGACCCGGACCTCGCCATCCACTTCAGTCGTCGTGGCACGAATGAAGTCCGACCGGGCTCCGTTGGCGCGGACGGGCGCACCGAGGCGCCCCTTCTGCAGGCCTTGCCGCGCGGAGCGTCCGGCCAGCCGCTCGATGAGAGGCTTCAGGAAAAGCGTCGAGGAAACGAGGCTTGATGCAGGATTGCCCGGCAGGCCGATCAGCCGCGTTTTACCGAGGCGCCCGGTCATGATCGGTTTTCCCGGCCGCATGGCGACCTTCCAGAAACCCAATTCAACGCCTTTGGCGGCATAGACCTCGCCGATGTGATCATGATCGCCGACCGAGACGCCGCCGATGGTCACGAGAATGTCGACACCCTCGTCGAGACCGCGCTGAACACGCTGACCGATGACCTCGGGATCATCCGGCGCGATGCCGTAGTCGAGAGCCTCGCCGCCAGCCGCGCGCACGATCGCGGCGACGCCATAGCCGTTGGACGCGACGATCTGGGATGGGCCAACGGGCGCGCCGGGAGGCACCAGCTCGTCGCCCGTGGCGAGAATCGCGACGCGCGGTCGTTCGCGAACCGGCAGGACAGGGTATCCGCCGCTCGCGGCAAGCGCGAGGGCTCCGGGGCGCAGTAGAGTTCCTGCGGAAAGGAGAAGCTGACCTTCCGAAAAATCCGCTCCGGCGCGCCTGATATGAAGGTTGGCCCGGAGCGCCGACGTCGCCTTTAGTCTCCCATCGGGAAGGCGCTCGGCATCCTCCTGAACGAGGATGGTGTCCGCGCCCGCCGGCACGGGCGCTCCGGTGAAGATGCGGACGGCCTCGCCGGGAACGATCGCGCGCTCGAAAGCGCGTCCCGCGGCCGACTCACCAACGACGGCGACGGATTTACCAGGATCAGAAAGGTCTTCGGCGCGGAGCGCGTAGCCATCCATGGCCGAGGCGTCGAAGCTCGGTTGCGTCCGCTTGGCGATCAAGTCTTCCGCAAGAACGCGCCCAAGCGCTTCGTGCAAGGGAATGTCATCGACGCCGCCCAGCGGTTCTACGCCTTCGAGCAGCCGCTCCAATGCCTCATCGACAGAGATCATTCGTCTTGTCCCGCAGTCCAATGCCCTGATTTGCCACCCGCTTTTTCCAGAAGGCGGATTCCGGTGATGCTCATGCCTCGATCGACGGCTTTCGCCATGTCGTAGACGGTGAGGCAAGCGACGGAGACGGCCGTCAACGCCTCCATTTCGATGCCGGTCTTGCCGGACACCTTGGCCGTTGCGGTGACGCGCACGCCGGGCAGTGCCGGTTCCGGCAGGAGATCGACCTTAACCGACGTCAGCATCAGGGGATGGCAGAGCGGGATGAGATCCGACGTTCGCTTGGCCGCCATGATACCGGCGATTCGGGCGGCCGCGAGAACGTCTCCCTTGGCCGCGTCGCCGGAAACAATGAGCGCCAGGGTCTCCGGCTTCATCAGGACGAGCCCCTCGGCGCGGGCGACGCGATCGGTTTCGGCCTTGGCTCCGACGTCGACCATGCGGGCCTCGCCGCGCTCGTCGACGTGTGTCAGGCGATTGTCAGACTGGCTCATGCGTTTGTGGCTCCGGCTTCGTCCTTCAGAAGGCGGATGGTTGCCGCCGTCACATCGTCCTGGCGCATCAGGCTCTCGCCGACCAGAAACGTTCGGATTCCGACATGCGCCAGACGCTGGCAGTCCTCATGGGTGAAGATGCCGCTCTCGCCGACGACGAGGCGATCCTCGGGAACACGCCCAGCGAGCTGCTCCGCCGTTTCCAGCGATGTCTCAAAGGTGCGAAGGTTGCGGTTGTTGATGCCGACGAGCGGCGATTTCAGCTTCAGCGCGCGATCCAGTTCGGCGGCGTCGTGGACCTCCAGCAGAACGTCCATGCCAAATTCTATCGCCGCCGCCTCCAGTTCATGGGCGCAGGGATCGTCCACCGCGGCCATGATGATGAGAATCGCGTCGGCTCCCCAGGCGCGCGCCTCGACCACCTGATACGGATCGAACATGAAATCCTTGCGCAGCGCGGGCAGGCCGGTTGCCTCGCGCGCGGCCGTCAGGAACTCTGGCGCTCCCTGAAAGGATGGCGCATCGGTGAGGACGCTCAAGCAGGCGGCACCGCCCGCCTCGTACTGCCGCGCGAGGGCGGGGGGATCGAAGTCGGGCCGGATCAAGCCTTTGGATGGGCTCGCCTTCTTGACCTCCGCAATCAGTGCGAATCCGTCCGCCGAAGCGCGCCGCAGAGCGGCGGTAAATCCACGGACCGGCGCTTGTGCCTTGGCGCGCGCGTCAATCTCGGAGAGCGGCACCTGCGTCTTTGCGGCCGCAATCTCTTTGCGCTTGTAGGCCTCGATTCGCTTCAGGATGTCGCTCAAGCTCCGCCCTCCATCGGCTGATTGCTGGCCGCAACCAGTTTGGCAAGAACGTCTCTGGCCGCGCCGCTTTCGATCGAGCGCCGAGCGAGCGCCAGCCCTTCCGAGAGATCCTCCGCAACCCCCGCGACGACAAAGGCGCCCGCGCTGTTGAGAAGAACGATGTCGCGATAGCCATTGTCCGCGCCTTCCAGAACCGAAATCAGCGCGGCGGCATTCTCCCTGGCGTCGCCACCCTTGATGGCTGCCAGCGGATGACAAGCCAGTCCAAGGGATTCGGGTTCCAGGGTGAAGCGGATGATCTCGCCGTCGCGCAGCGCCGCCACTTCCGTCTGGCCGCACACGGTCATCTCGTCGAGCCCGTCGCCATGGACGACCCATGCTGCGCTCGCCCCCAGCGCCTTCAGCGTTTCCGCAATGGGAACCAGCCATTCGGGCGAGTAGACGCCGACGAGAAACTGCTTCACGCCGGCAGGATTGGCGAGAGGTCCGAGGAGATTGAAGATGGTGCGGGTGCCGAGTTCGACGCGGCTCGGCCCGACGAAGCGCATCGCCTTGTGATGATTGGGAGCGAACATGAAGCCGATGTTCGCCTCGCTCAGGGTGCGCGTGATCGCGGCGGGCGTCAGCTCGACATTCACGCCCAGCGCCGACAGGACATCGGCGGCGCCTGATTTGGAGGAGAGCGCGCGATTGCCGTGCTTTGCGACAGGCACGCCCCCGCCGGCGACGACGAACGCCGAACAGGTGGAGACGTTCAAGGTGCCGGCGTGATCGCCGCCCGTTCCGACGATATCCATCGCGTTTGCCGGCGCCGAGACCGGCAGCATGTTGGCGCGCATGACGGAAACGGCGCCGGCGATCTCGTCCACTGTCTCGCCGCGCACCCGCAGCGCCATCAGGAAGCCGCCGATCTGCGAGGGCGTGGCCTCGCCCGACATCAAGATCGAGAAGGCCTGTTCGGCCTCCTCGCGCGTCAGCGCTTGACCGGCAGCAACCTTTCCGATGAGAGGCTTCAGCTGGGAGCTCATCGGACAGCCACCTGCGCCTGCTCGACGGCCTTCGGGTTCATCCGCACCGTGTACTCCTGCTGCATCAAGCCGATGTAGCTTTGGTAGAGATCGTTCTTCATCATTTCGGCAATGCGTTGGCGCTGTTCAGCCGTGACGCTCGACGCGGGATCTGCGGGCGGGTTCACGGCTGTCACCTTGAGGAGAACGCGCGAGTCTTTTGGCGCGGGGGCTTCGGCCACATATCCGGTTTTGCCGGAGAATGCCGCGTTGGCGCCGGCCGGTCCGAGATCGGTGGCGGCCGATTGGCGCGAGACGCCGGTGGCGGTCGAAGTCACAAGGCCGGCCTCGACCGCTATCGTGGTCAGCGAGTCACCCTTTTGGAGACGCTCAAGATACGCCTTGGAACGCTCGGCAAGCAGGCGCTGCGTCTCCTGCTCCTGCCAATCCGCGACCACCTGGTCGTGGACGTCCTCGAGACTTCTGTCGTGAGCCGGCTCGACGCTCTTGACGTCGTAGAACACGTATCCCGATGCCGAGGGCACGTTGATTGGCGCGTTATCGAGTCCGACCTCGCTGTCGAACGCGGCCTTCAAAAGCTCGTCGCTCTCAGGCAGCTTCTCGACCGGCTTGCCGTCGGGGCCTCGGCCCGCGCGGTCGACGGCGGCCACCGTCTTGAAATCGATGCCGGCCTTCTTGGTCGCTTCCTCAAAAGTGGCTCCGCTGGCCCGCGCGTCCTCATAGGTGTCGTATGCCTGAAGAACGGCATCCGAGGCGCCCTCGCGCGCGAGATCGCGACGAATGGCGTCCTCGACTTCGGAGAGCGGGCGCACCGCCTCCGGCTGAACCTCAGTCACGCGGACGAGAGCCGGACCGAAGATGCCAGGGACAACATCACTCACCTTGCCCGATTCGACGTTGAAGGCGGCATCCGCGATCGTCTTGTCGGCAATGTCGCCCTTGGCGACCAGACCGAGATCCGTATCGGCCAGGGAACGCCCCGCTTCTTTGGCGACGTCCTCAAATGAGGCGCCGGCGTCAATTTTCGCCTTGGCCGCCTTGGCCGCGTCCTCATTCGGAAACACCAGCTGCTGGACATGGCGCCGCTCGGGTGTGGTGAAGCGGGCACGATTGTTGTCGTAGTCCTGCTGGACCTGCTCGGACGAGACCGCGGCCGGATCGGCAATGGCCTCCGGCGTCAGTTCGGCGTAGGCGATCGAGCGATATTCGGGCGCGGCATAGCTTGCCTTATGATCCTCGAAATAGGCGTGCAGCGCATCCGCGTCCGGAGTCGCCACCGGCTGGACGAGCGAGGGGGGCAGCATCAGGTAATCTACCGTGCGCCGCTCTCCGTTATAGAGGCCGATCGCGGTGTCGATCACCGACGGCGCCGCGGTCCCCTCTGCGATCACGTCGACGATCTGGCTGCGGACTGCCGCCTTGGCGCGGTTCTCGATATAGGCGTCCTCGTTCAGTCCCAGCTGATTCAACACCTGCCGGAAAGCGCCACGAGAGAAATTGCCGTTTTGATCGTGGAACGAGGGGTCCTCGGCAATCAAATCGGCCAGGCGATCCTGGGAGAGACCAAGATTGAGGTGTCGGGCCTGCTCGCTGAGTACGGCGTCCGCCACGAGCTGGCTGAGCACCTGCTGATCGACGCCCGCCTGCTGGGCCTCCTCCTTGGTGAGACGTCGTCCCATCTGCTGGGAAAGAGCCATCTGCGCGCGCTGGTAGGTGAAGACATAGTCGCGGATGGACACCTCGGTGTCGCCGGCCGAGATCACCGTCGTCGGGGTCGTGCCGCGAAACACATCGGCAATTCCCCAGACGCCGAAGCTGATCACGAGAAGGCCAAGGAGCAGCTTGGCCACCCAGCTTCCTGCGGCTTTGCGCAATGAGTCCATCATCTTAATCAACCCTCCTGGCGGTGGCCGAAAGGCGGCCGCCGCACCACGGCACTCGGACGCCGGCGGTCGCCGCACCCGGAACAGGACCATTGGGGCATCGCCGCCCCCGGCCCGGAGCAATCCTATTAGGAAAAAGCGCCGATGGGACGCAAGGCGGATCGATTGATTTCGCAAGGCGAGGGGGCTACCTCTGCCTCGAACTCTGGGCGAGGGAAAGGACAAGACAATGGCGGGACGTCAATTGATCGCCGGCAATTGGAAGATGAACGGGCTGAAGTCGCAATTGAGCGAGCTGACGCAGTTGGTCGAAGCATCCAAGGGCGGCCTTGCCCAGCGCTGCGATATCCTGGTCTGCCCTCCAGCAACCCTCGTCGGCGAAGCAGGCGGCGCCGCCGGCTCCGCTGTCGCGATCGGCGGGCAAGATTGCCATGCGAAGGCCTCCGGCGCCCACACCGGCGACGTCTCTGCCGAGATGCTGGCCGATGCCGGCGCAAGCCATGTGATCGTAGGTCATTCCGAGCGCCGCACCGATCATGGTGAGAGCGATGCAGTGGTGCGCGCGAAGGCCGAGGCGGCATGGCGGGCGGGGCTGGTCGCCATCGTTTGTATCGGTGAGGTCGAGGCCGAGCGCGACGCGGGCGAGACCCTCGATGTTCTCGGCCGTCAGCTCGCAGGCTCGCTTCCCGAGGGGAGTACGGGCAAGAATCTCGTGATCGCGTATGAGCCTGTCTGGGCCATCGGCACCGGCAAGACGCCGACCGTCGGTGACGTGGCGGAGGCCCACGCCTTCATTCGCAAGACCGTGACCGAGCGTTTCGGCGCGGCCGAGGGCGCAGCCATCCGCATCCTCTACGGCGGTTCCGTGAAGCCCTCGAATGCGGCTGAACTTCTCGCTGTGGACAATGTCGACGGCGCGCTCGTCGGCGGCGCCAGCTTGAAGGCCGCGGACTTTATTGCCATCTGCCAAGGAGCGCGGGCCGCCTGAGGCGATTCGCAAGCGATTTGGCGAAGTAAGGTTGGAAAGAGAGGCCGCGTCCTATAAAAGGCGCGCGACCTCTCGATCGGCGTTTGCAAAGATCCCATGGAAACCATTCTCATCATCGTTCATCTGATGATCGTCCTGGCGCTCGTCGTCGTCGTGTTGTTGCAGCGCTCGGAAGGCGGCGCTCTCGGCATCGGCGGCGGGGGCGGCGGCCTCATGTCGGCTCGGGGCGCTGCGAACGCCCTGACACGAACCACGGCCATCCTGGCGGTCTGCTTCTTCCTGACGTCGATCGCTCTCGGCATCCTGGCCGGTTACGGCCGCAAGCCGACCGACGTCCTCAATCGGCTGCCCGAATCACAGCAGAATACGGACGGCAATCTTCTTGATCAGCTCGGCGGATTGCCGGAGGATCAGGAGCAGTCGGACGTGCCGGCGGGCGCGACGCCGCAGACAAGCCCCGCCGCTCCGGCGACGACTGCCCCCGAGCCCAGCTCGTCGGGCGTGCCGACCCCGAACAACGAACCGGCGGCGCCTGCAAATACGGCTCCCAGCGCGCCTCGCAGCGAGAGTGCGCCGACGCCGACCACGACGACGGATCAGCCGAACACAGGAACCGCGCCTGCGGAGCAGCCTGCTCCGGCCGCGCCTCGTGCCACGACAGACACGCCGTCCTCTTCTGAGGCGCCAACAGGCGGATCGAGCGAGTCCTCCAGCGGCAACGTCGAGCAGGATTCGGGCTCCACGCCCACGACACAGCAGTAGCCGGACGACTCGGCACCGCCCGCGTTCATTGGGCTGAAAAGGAAACGATCGGCTCGCCCTTCGTTTCGCCTAAACGGGCTCAAGAAAATTGGGGATGCGGGGCGCCTTTGGCGCCCCGCTCTCGTTAAGGCCGTTTTTTGGGTGGCCAAATCCAACTGAAGCAGTTATCGGGAAGCTCCATGGCGCGATATATCTTCATCACCGGCGGCGTGGTTTCCTCGCTAGGAAAAGGCATTGCATCGGCGGCCCTTGGGGCCCTGCTCGAATCGCGGGGCTACCGCGTTCGACTGCGAAAGCTCGATCCGTATCTCAATGTCGATCCGGGCACGATGAGCCCGATGCAGCACGGCGAGGTGTTCGTCACTGACGACGGCGCGGAAACTGATCTCGATCTCGGTCACTACGAGCGCTTCACGGGCCGTCCGGCGAACCGGATGGACAACATCACAACCGGCCGCATCTACAAGGACATCATCGCTCGCGAGCGTCGCGGCGATTATCTCGGCGCAACGATCCAGGTGATTCCGCACGTCACCGACGCGATCAAGGCCTTCATCCTCGACGGAAACGAGGACTACGACTTCGTTCTTTGCGAGATCGGCGGCACGGTGGGCGATATCGAGGCGCTGCCGTTCTTCGAGGCGATCCGCCAGCTCGGCAACGATCTGCCCCGCAATGGAGCAATCTACATTCACCTCACGCTGATGCCGTATATTCCGACGGCGGGCGAGTTGAAGACCAAGCCGACGCAGCATTCGGTGCGCGAACTGCGCGCCATCGGCATCCAGCCCGACATTTTGATGGTCCGGGCCGACCGCAATGTGCCGGCTGAAGAACGGCGCAAGCTCTCGCAGTTCTGCAACGTGCGACCCTCAGCCGTCATTCAGGCGTTGGATGTGGCGACGATCTACGATGTTCCGATCGCCTACCACAACCAGGGTCTCGACGACGAAGTTCTCGCCGCTTTCGGCATTGATCCGGCTCCCAAGCCGAACCTCAAGCGGTGGACGAGCGTTGTCGACGGCATCCGCAATCCCGAGGGCGAGGTCACGATTGCGATCGTCGGCAAGTACACGGGGTTGAAGGACGCCTACAAATCGCTGATCGAGGCGCTTCAGCACGGCGGCATCGCCAACCGGGTGAAGGTGAAGCTCGACTGGATCGAATCGGAGATTTTCGAGCAGGAAGACCCGGCGCCGTATCTGGAGCGGGTGAACGGCATTCTCGTTCCCGGCGGATTCGGCGAGCGCGGCTCCGAGGGCAAGATGCTCGCCGCGCGTTTCGCTCGCCAGCACAAGGTTCCCTATTTCGGCATCTGCTTTGGAATGCAGATGGCGGTGATCGAGGCTGCGCGGGCGCTCGCCGGCATCGAAAAGGCCAGCTCGACGGAGTTCGGCCCAACCGACGAGCCGGTGGTCGGGCTGATGACCGAATGGATGAAGGGCAACGAGCTCGAGCAGCGCGCCGCCGAGGGCGATCTTGGCGGGACCATGCGTCTCGGCGCCTATGACGCGGTCCTGAAGGAAGGCTCGAAGATCGCGAAAATCTACGGCGGAACCCGGATTTCGGAGCGGCACCGCCACCGCTACGAGGTCAACCGCTCCTACCGTGAAAAGCTGGAGGAGAAGGGCATGGTGTTCGCCGGCATGTCGCCCGATGGCCTTCTGCCCGAAACCGTAGAGTTCGCCGATCATCCCTGGTTTATCGGCGTGCAGTACCATCCCGAGTTGAAATCTCGGCCCTTCGCTCCGCACCCTCTGTTCGCGTCCTTCATCGAGGCGGCCGTCGAACAGTCGCGCTTGGTCTAGGGTGACGCGGCGAAGTGAAGGGCTCCGCGGCTAAATGTCGCGGGGTCGTGGTCGGGCGTCATCGCTTGCGACAACCGGACAATGGCAGGAGAGGAATCCGCGATGAGTGCAGTCAACACCTCGGTCTCAGCCGGCTCGGTGACCTTCGCCAACGATGCGCCCTTCGCGCTGATCGCTGGCCCCTGCCAGATGGAGAGCCGCGAGCACGCGATGATGATCGCGGAGAAGATGGTTTCGATCACACGCGAGCTTGGGATCGGCTATGTCTTCAAGGCGAGCTTCGACAAGGCGAATCGGACCAGCCTCAAGGGGCAGCGCGGCATTGGCCTAGAGGGGGCTTTGCCGGTGTTCGAAGAGATCAAGGCGAAGTTCGGCATTCCGGTTCTGACGGACGTTCACACCGAAGAGCAGTGCGAGGCTGTCGGCAAGATCTGCGACGTTTTGCAGATACCGGCATTTCTCTGCCGGCAGACCGATCTGCTCATTGCAGCGGCGAAGACGGGCCGCGTCGTCAACGTCAAGAAGGGGCAGTTCCTGGCGCCCTGGGACATGAAGAATGTTCTCGCGAAGGTCACCGAGAGCGGCAACGGCAACGTTCTTCTCACCGAGCGTGGTGCCTCCTTCGGCTATAATACCCTTGTCTCTGATATGCGGGCCTTGCCGATCATGGCGGAAACGGGCGCGCCGGTGATCTTCGACGCGACCCATTCCGTGCAACAGCCAGGCGGGCAGGGCGGCTCTTCCGGTGGCGAGAGGCGCTTCGTGGAGA
The DNA here is from genome assembly GCF_900167365.1 of Consotaella salsifontis. Taxonomy (GTDB): domain Bacteria; phylum Pseudomonadota; class Alphaproteobacteria; order Rhizobiales; family Rhizobiaceae; genus Consotaella; species Consotaella salsifontis. The sequence continues at coordinate 71,139 of NZ_FUXL01000016.1, forward strand.
CTCTTGCGAAAGCGGCTGTCGCGGTCGGGGTTGCGGGCGTGTTTATCGAGACACACGAAAATCCCGATGCCGCCCCTTCCGACGGCCCGAACATGGTGCCGCTCGACCAAATGCCGGCACTTCTCGAGCGTCTGGTTGCCCTCGATAGACTCATCAAGTCCTGGCGCTGAGGCCGCCGGAAAGCCGGAAAGCCGCTTGAACGTTCGGCGGTGTCTACGAACCGCAAGGGACGCCCGGCCGAGGTCTAGCTCTGCGTCATTATGACGCCCCCATCAAATAAAAAGGCCCGCGAGGCGGGCGTTGAAGCTGCGGAGCAGTTGCTCCGCAGCCCGCATCTGCTCAGGCAAAAAACGTCATACGAGCCCGGCGCGCCGAAGCTCTTCCGCCGCCGCCGACGTCGACTGGTCGCTCGCCGCGAAACGCCGCTCGAAATCCGCCACCTTGTCGTCATCGACGAGATGAGCCGAACGCCACAGCATCTTGCGACGGCCGCGACCGCCGGTGATACGACCGATCACCGTGCCATCGACACGCACAACGTCTTCGACTCCGCGCCGTTCGAATTCAATATTCTTCGACATCGGTGAACCTCCCTTGCCGGACAATCCGGCTGCTTATCGATCCATTACCGTTAAAACGGCGTTGCACTGTTCAGGGTTGCAGACACATCCAAACATTCAGCCCTTCAGGCTTTTCAGCCGCCGACGCGCATCTGCAACCAAGCGCTGCCGAGCTCATGACCCAATGCGAATGTATGGACAGCAACACGTTGAAGTTGTCAATAAGAGTATATGCTAGGTTGACGGGCGTTCGCTCCATACAGGCGAGGGGCAGCGATTCGGACTTCGGCATGGGGACTTTTTCGCCCCGCGGAATTCGTATAACTGCCCTCGGCCCCCTCGCATCGACCTGCGGTCTTTTCACGCGGGATCTAAGCAGGCTGTGCCGGCTTCCCTCCGGCCTCCGGAGGTTCTAGAAGGCGCTCTAATCGATATAGAAGGAGCAAGACGCGCATGACGGCCATTATCGATATCACCGGACGTGAAATCCTCGACAGCCGCGGCAACCCCACGGTCGAGGTCGACGTGGTCCTTGAGGACGGCTCGCAAGGGCGTGCCGCTGTCCCTTCGGGCGCTTCGACGGGCGTGCATGAGGCACACGAGCTGCGCGATGGCGACAAGCGTTATTCGGGTAAGGGCGTGACGAAGGCCGTCGAGGCCGTCAACAGCGAGATCGCCGAGGCGCTAATCGGCGTGGAAGCCGAGAATCAGCTCAAGATCGACCGTATGATGATCGATCTCGACGGCACGAAGAACAAAGGCCGTCTTGGCGCCAACGCCATCCTGGGCGTCTCGCTCGCCGTGGCGAAGGCCGCGGCCGACGCTGCCGCGCTTCCTCTGTACCGCTATGTGGGCGGCGCTGCCGCGCATGTCCTGCCGGTCCCGATGATGAATATCATCAACGGCGGCGTCCATGCCGACAACCCGATCGACTTCCAGGAATTCATGATCATGCCCGTCGGCGCGCCGACCTTCGCGGAAGGTCTGCGGATGGGCGCTGAGGTGTTCGCTTCGCTCAAGAAGATGCTGAAGGACGCCGGCCACAACACGAACGTCGGTGACGAAGGCGGCTTCGCGCCGGGTCTCGCTTCGGCGCGTGAAGGCCTCGACTTCATCATGAAGTCGATCGAGAAGGCCGGCTACAAGCCCGGAGACGACGTCTACATCGCGCTCGACTGCGCCTCGTCCGAGTTCTTCAAGGACGGCGTCTATGATCTCGCCGGCGAGGGCCGCAAGCTTTCCTCGGCTGAGGAGGCCGACTATCTCGCCGAACTCATCTCCAGCTACCCGATCATCTCGATCGAGGACGGCATGGCCGAGGATGACTGGGAAGGCTGGGCGACGCTCACCGCCAAGATCGGCAACCGCTGCCAGCTCGTCGGCGACGACCTGTTCGTGACCAACTCCGAGCGCCTTCGTCAGGGCATCGAGAAGCACATCGCCAACTCACTGCTGGTGAAGGTCAACCAGATCGGCTCGCTGTCCGAGACGCTCGACGCCGTCGAGGTTGCGCACCGTGCCGGCTACACGGCTGTCATGTCGCACCGCTCGGGCGAAACCGAGGATTCGACGATCGCCGATCTCGCGGTTGCGACCAACTGCGGCCAGATCAAGACGGGCTCGCTGTCGCGCTCGGATCGACTGGCCAAGTACAACCAGCTTCTTCGCATCGAGGAAGAACTAGGCGACGCGGCGGTCTACGCCGGCCGGAGCATCCTTAAGCGCCGCTGATCGACCAGCGATCCTGGCCCTTAATTCAGGACATCACCCTTCGGAACGGCGGCCCTCGGCCGCCGTTTCTTCTATCTCACGCTTGACCTGAGCGTAGGAGATCAAAGCGAACAGCGCCGAGCCTCCGATGGCGTTCCCGGCAAGACAGGGGAGGTAGAAGCCTAGGATGATCGATCGAAGCGATTGCTCTCCGGCCACGACCAGCGCCACAGCTTCGACGGACCCAGCCACGATGTGGGAGAGGCCGAGCAACGCGATCAAGTAGGTCATGAGAACAATGATCGAAATCGGGCTGCCCTCGGATGAAGGCAGAAGCCATCCGATGGTCGCCATCAGCCACCCCGCCGCCATCGCCCTCAGAAGTATCGTGACCCAGGAATGGGCCATCGCCTCTCGTGACAGTTCGAGCGCTGCCTGAGTGACCTCCGGACGGTGCATCACGTCAAGCGCGATGCCCGCACCAAACACAATCGTGCCGACAAGATTGGCGGCAAGGACGATCGTCCATAGCCGCATGACCGCCCAGACGCCTCGAAGAGACGGGTTTGCCAGGACGGGCAGGACGGCTGTGAGGGTGATTTCTGTAAAGAGCTGCTGGCGACCGAGAATGACGATCAAAAAGCCGACGGAATAGCCCCAATTGGCGATCAGCGGTGCCCAAGTCGAGTCGGGCAGGGCGCTGCGAAGCGTGGCCTCCGTCAGAATGGAGAAGCCGATCGACAATCCGGCGGTCAGCCCCGACCACCACAGGCTTGTCACCGGCCGCGCCAGCTCTTGTACGCCTTCTTCCCTGACGATCTCATAGATGGCCAGGGGGCGAAGCTTCAGCTTTTCGTCGATCCGGCCGAGTTCCTCATCGGAAAGTACCGCGAGTTCTCTCTCATCAGCCGATTTTGAACCGCCCACTTCTTTGGACGTCGAGGAGGGGGCGCTCGATCCAGATCGAATCGCCGCGGTCTCCTCGGAGACATCCCGTTTCTGGCCCATGTGTCGATCCGGCATTTCCACGAGATGGGAATGCGGTCCGGTCCGGCAAGGCCCCGTTAACCGTCTTTCCTTCATGATGGCTACGGATACGCCGTGGAGCCGCGAGCGGGTCCGGCGTCTTCCGCATGTCTGCGGGTGAGGTCATCGCGATTGCGACAGCGGCAAAGACGCCGGCATACTTTCAGGATAGCCTCATGTGGACGAAGCAGAAGAAGCACGGCGTTGCAGGTCGTCTGATCGTACCCGCCATCACCGCGAGCTTTCTAGCCTATTTCGCGATGCATGCCCAAAGCGGCCAATACGGGCTCGAGTCGAAGCACGAGTTGCTGCGACGGCTCGCGGACCGGACCGCCGAGGCGCAGAAGGTTCATGCCCAGCGCGTGCGTCTGGAGACCAAGGTCCAGTTGCTTCACGACGGGACGCTCGACCGGGACATGATCGACGAGCAGGCGCGGCGGGCCCTGAATTACGCTGCCCCGGACGAGATCATCATCATGCGCTGATCGGTCGCATTGATTAACTCAACGTGAGTTAAAATATCCGTTCCAGACTATATTAACTCACATCCAGTTATAATAGATTCCAGCCCTTGCGTGCTTCATTCCGAACCCTATAGTTACGCCGGCCCCTGAAGAGCGGGCGGACTTTTTCGGATCGGAGGCGACATGGCCGCGGGCAAGCAGAAAAAGGCCGATACGGCATCGCCGGTAAACAGCGATGCCGGTACGGCGCAAATCGTCGAAACGCTGCAGCACTACGAGGCTCCTCCGCCCGCAACGTTTTCGAAGGACGACGACTTCAAGGCCTATCGAGACATGCTGCTCATCCGGCGCTTCGAGGAGAAGGCCGGTCAGCTTTATGGCATGGGCTTCATCGGCGGCTTCTGTCACCTCTATATTGGCCAGGAGGCCGTGGTGACGGGTATGCAGCTGGCCTTGAAGGAAGGCGATCAGGTCATCACCGGCTACCGCGATCACGGCCACATGCTCGCCACGGGCATGGAGGCGCGCGGCGTCATGGCCGAGCTCACCGGCCGCCGCTCTGGCTACTCCAAGGGCAAGGGCGGCTCGATGCACATGTTTTCCAAGGAGAAGAACTTCTACGGCGGCCACGGCATCGTTGGCGCGCAGGTCTCCCTTGGAACAGGCCTCGCCTTCGCCAATCGCTATCGCGGCAACGATAATCTCTCCGTCACCTATTTCGGTGACGGTGCCGCGAACCAGGGCCAAGTTTACGAGAGCTTCAACATGGCCTCGCTGTGGAAGCTCCCGGTCATCTACGTGATCGAGAACAATCGCTATGCCATGGGCACGTCAGTGAACCGCGCGTCGGCCGAGACGAACTTCGCCCATCGTGGCATCTCCTTCAAGATTCCCGGCATCCAGGTCGACGGCATGGATGTGCGCGCCGTCAAGGCAGCGGCCGATCTGGCTGCCGGTCATTGCCGTGAGGGCAAGGGGCCGATCATCCTGGAGATGATGACGTACCGGTATCGTGGTCACTCGATGTCCGACCCGGCTAAGTATAGGACGCGCGACGAGGTGCAGCAGATGCGCTCCGAGCGTGACCCGATCGAACAGGTTCGGCGCCGGCTCATGGAGGAGCATGGTTTCGCCGAGGACGAACTCAAGGCTGTCGACAAGGAAGTGCGCGACGTCGTGCAGGACTCGGCCGATTTCGCCCAGAACGACGCCGAGCCGGACGTTTCCGAGCTTTGGACCGATATCTACGCCGACGACGTTCCGCAGGCGGCCGAGTAAAGAGAACGCACCATGGCGACAGAAATTTTGATGCCGGCTCTCTCTCCCACGATGGAAGAGGGCACGTTGTCCAAGTGGATCAAACAGGAAGGCGACAGTGTCGCGCCGGGCGACGTGATCGCGGAGATCGAGACCGACAAGGCGACCATGGAGGTCGAGGCGGTCGATGAAGGAACGCTTGGCAAGATCCTCGTTCCTGCCGGAACCGAGGGCGTTAAGGTGAACGCACCCATCGCGGTTCTGCTCGCCGAGGGCGAGGATGAGAGCGCGCTCGAGTCCGCCGGCGCACAGCCGAAGAAAGCTGAATCCCGCGCCGAAGATCAGGCCGGTGAAAAGGCGACTTCGGAAAAGGTGGCGGGCGACGCGAAGGTGCCGACCCAAGGCATGAAGCATCCCGAGCCGAAGGATCCCGTCGGCGCTTTCGAGCAGGAAATTCCCGAAGGCACGGAAATGGTTTCGATGACGGTGCGAGAAGCACTGCGCGAAGCCATGGCCGAGGAGATGCGACGGGACGAAAACGTCTTCCTCATGGGCGAGGAAGTTGCCGAGTATCAGGGCGCCTACAAGATCAGCCAGGGTCTCCTCGATGAGTTCGGTGCCCGGCGCGTGGTGGACACGCCGATCACGGAGCATGGTTTTGCCGGCCTCGGCGTCGGCGCGGCGTTTGCCGGACTTCGGCCGATCGTCGAGTTCATGACCTTCAACTTCGCCATGCAGGCGATCGACCAGATCATCAATTCTGCGGCGAAGACCCTCTACATGGCTGGCGGCCAGATGGGGTGCCCGATCGTCTTCCGTGGTCCCAATGGCGCGGCGGCGCGTGTGGCCGCTCAGCATAGCCAGGACTACGCGGCCTGGTACAGCCACGTGCCCGGCCTGAAGGTGGTTCAGCCGTTTACAGCGGCGGATGCCAAGGGGCTTCTCAAGTCGGCCATTCGCGATCCGAACCCCGTCATCTTCCTTGAAAACGAGATCCTTTACGGTCACTCGTTCGATGTGCCGAAGCTGGACGATTGGACAGTGCCGATCGGTAAGGCGCGAATCCATCGAAAGGGTAAGGACGTGACCATCGTCTCCTTTGGCATGGGCATGACCTATGCTGTGAAGGCGGCGGAAGAGCTCGAGAAAGAGGGGATCGACGCAGAGGTCATCGATCTTCGCACCATCCGCCCGATGGATCTCGACACCGTCATCGCCTCGGTCAAGAAGACCAACCGCTGCGTCACCGTCGAGGAAGGTTTCCCGCAGAGCTCGGTCGGCGCGCATATCGCTTCCGAGATCATGATGCATGCCTTCGACTGGCTCGACGCGCCGGTGATCAAGGTGGCCGGCAAGGACGTTCCGATGCCCTATGCGGCGAACCTCGAGAAGCTGGCACTTCCCTCGGTGAAGGAAGTGATCGACGCGGTCAAAGCTGTCACCTATCGAGGCTGATCGTGGCCCAGGGCAGGGATGGCAATTCAAGAGCCACACCCGCGGCCTGGTTCCAGGCCGGTGACCGTGCAGGCTCCACGCTTCTCGCTGCTCCTGCCGCAGAAGGCGGTGTCGACTTCACGTCGGCGCCGCCGTTACACATTCAATCCCTTTCGCTCCCTGCTCCGGCCGCTTGGTGCGCCGGGCATTGCGGGCGCTGACCCGACCCGCTAGCCGTTCGCGGAGACATTCGATGCCGATCAACGTCACCATGCCAGCCCTCTCTCCGACCATGGAGGAAGGCAATTTGTCCAAGTGGCATGTCAAGGAGGGCGACAGCGTTTCGCCAGGAGACGTCATCGCCGAGATCGAAACCGACAAGGCGTCGATGGAAGTCGAGGCAGTCGACGAGGGAACAGTCGCCAAGATCGTCGTTCCCGAGGGCACAGAAGGCGTCAAGGTGAACGCTCTCATCGCCATTCTCGCGGCCGAGGGCGAAAGCGTCGAGGATGCGGCGTCAGGCGGCGGAGCATCGTCCCAGCCGTCGGGCGAGGGAGCAGTCGCGCCAAACCCCGCGGCGGACAACGCATCTGTCGGAAGCACGGAAGACGCGAAAGACGCTTCGAAAAGGGCGGGCGAACGTGCGCCCGAAGCTTCGACCCCGGCCAAGGGCGCGGAAGGCGAACGTGTCTTTGCCTCGCCTTTGGCGCGCCGGCTCGCGAAAGAGCAGGGCGTCGATCTTTCCGCGCTGAAGGGCTCCGGGCCGCGCGGTCGCGTGGTCAAGGCCGACATCGAGGAAGCCGCCAAGACGGGCGCGGGCAAGAAGCCGGCGGCAGCCGCTGGCGACCAGGCCAAGGCGTCTCCTTCGGCAGCCCCGTCTGCTGCGCCGATGGCGAAGGCTTCGAGCGATGAATCCATTCTCAAGCTCTTCCCGGAAGGGTCGTACGAAAAAATCCCTCACGACGGCATGCGCAAAACCATCGCGCGCCGCCTCGTGGAATCCAAGCAGACCGTCCCGCATTTCTATCTGACGCTCGATTGCGAGATCGACGCGCTGTTGGCCTTGCGCAAGCAGCTCAACGATGCGTCGCCGAAGGTGAAGAACGAGCACGGCGAGAAGCCCGCTTACAAGATTTCCGTCAACGACATGGTGATCAAGGCCATGGCGATGGCCCTGAAGGCTGTGCCGAACGCCAACGTATCGTGGACCGACGCGGCGATGCTGAAGCACAAGAACGCCGATGTCGGCGTTGCCGTCTCGATCGAGGGCGGGCTGATCACGCCCGTCATCCGCAAGGCGGACGAAAAGTCGCTCTCGGCCATCTCCAACGAGATGAAGGACTTGGCCGCGCGAGCGAGGGCCCGCAAGCTCAAGCCCGAGGAGTATCAGGGCGGCACGACAGCGGTCTCCAATCTCGGCATGTTCGGCATCAAGGATTTCTCGGCCGTGATCAATCCGCCGCACGCGACGATCCTGGCGGTCGGCGCGGGCGAACAGCGGGCTGTGGTCAAGAGCGGCGCGCTGGCGATCGCCACCGTGATGAGCGCAACGCTGTCGACTGATCATCGGGCAGTTGATGGCGCGCTGGGTGCCGAGCTTCTTTCGGCCTTCAAGCAGTACATCGAGAACCCCATGTCGATGCTGGTCTGACCGGCGATGAAGACGATCCTCTGCTACGGCGACTCGCTCACATGGGGATATGACGCCGAAGGACTGCGTCATCCGTTCGACGTCCGCTGGCCGAACCGGCTGGCGGCGGGACTCGGCGAGGGCTTCCGCGTCATCGCGGAAGGGCTCAACGGGCGAACGACCATGTTCGACGATCACAGCGTCATGGAGGATCGCAACGGGGCGCGGACGCTGCCGGTCTTTCTTGGGTCGCATCAGCCTCTCGATCTGGTCGTGATCATGCTCGGCACCAACGACTTCAAGCGCTTCGCCGGCGGCGGATATGCTTCCTCTTCGAGGCAGGGCATGGCCCGGCTGGTCGAGATCGTGAAGACCTACCCGTTTTGGACCGAGTTTGGGCGGCCGGAGACGCTGGTGATCGCACCGCCGGCGCTGACGGAGACGTCGGATCCCAAGTGCAGGGAGATGCTGGGCCATGCCATCGATGAATCGCGACGGCTCGCCCAATTGTACCGGGAGGTGGCCGAGGAGGCCGGGTGCCATTTCTTCGACGCGGGCAATGTCTGCGCGACGACGGCGGTGGACGGCATTCATCTCGACACGGAAAACACATGCCGGCTGGGCGATGCGCTCGTGCCGGTGGTTCGGCACATTCTTCATTGACGGCTTCGCCGCTTGCTACGTGTGAGCGGGCTGAGGCAAGGCAGGAACATCATGGCTGACACTTACGACATCCTGGTCATCGGCGGCGGTCCCGGCGGCTACGTCGCGGCAATCCGCGCGGCCCAGCTCGGCTTCAAGACGGCAGTCGTTGAGCGCGAGCATCTCGGCGGCATCTGCCTCAACTGGGGATGCATCCCGACCAAGGCGCTGCTGCGTTCGGCCGAGATCTTCCACTACGCGGAGAACGCCCAGAACTACGGCCTCGTGATCGACAAGCCCAAGGCCGACGTGGGCGATGTGGTGAAGCGCTCTCGCGGCGTCTCGGCTCAGCTGAACGGCGGCGTCGCCTATCTCATGAAGAAGAACAAGATCGATGTGATCTGGGGCGAAGCGAAGATCACCAAGGCCGGGAAGGGCGGCCCGGTCGAGGTTTTGGTGGGCAAGCCGTCGAAGCCCGCCGTCCAGCCGCAGAATCCGGTTCCCAAGGGCGTCCTCGGCGAGGGCTCCTATAAGGCCAAGCACGTCATTGTCGCGACCGGCGCGCGCCCGCGCGTCCTGCCCGGCATCGAGCCGGACGGCGATCGCATCTGGACCTATTTCGAGGCGATGAAACCGTCTGCGATGCCGAAGTCGCTGATCGTTATGGGCTCGGGCGCGATCGGCATAGAGTTTGCTTCCTTCTATCGCACCATGGGCGCGGAAGTGACTGTCATCGAGCTGCTGCCGCAGATCCTGCCGGTCGAGGATGCGGAAATCGCCGCGCTGGCCCGCAAGCGCTTCGAGAAGCAGGGCATCAAGATTCTGACCGACGCCAAGGTCGCCAAGGTCGAAAAGACGGGCGACGGCCTCGCCGTCACCGTCGAGGCCAAGGGCGGCAAGACCGAAACGCTGAAGGCCGAGCGTCTGATTTCCGCTGTCGGTGTGCAGGCGAACTCGGAGAATCTCGGCCTTGAGGCACTCGGCGTGACGATCGAGCGCGGCATCATCAAGGCGGATGGGTTCGGCCAAACGAACGTTGAGGGCATCTATGCCATCGGTGACGTCGCGGGGCCGCCCATGCTGGCTCACAAGGCCGAGCACGAGGGCACGATCTGCGTCGAGGCGATCAAGGGGTTGCATCCGCACCCGATGAAGAAGACGCAGATTCCCGGCTGTACCTACTGCCAGCCGCAGATCGCCTCCGTCGGCCTCACGGAAGCCAAGGCCAAGGATAGTGGGCGCAAGATCAAGGTCGGGCGTTTCCCCTTCACCGCCAATGGCAAGGCCATCGCGTTGGGCGAACCCGACGGTCTGGTCAAGACGATCTTCGATGCGGACACGGGCGAGCTTCTCGGGGCTCATATGGTCGGCGCGGAAGTGACCGAGCTTATTCAGGGCTTCGTCGTGGCCATGGGCCTGGAGACGACCGAGGAAGATCTGATGCACACCGTTTTCCCGCATCCGACGCTCTCGGAGATGATGCACGAGAGCGTTCTGGACGCCTTCGGTCGTGTCATCCACACCTGACCGGAATAGGCGCACGGAAGCGGGGCGGAACGTCGGATTTTATCCGCCGAATCGCCTTGCTTTCGCAAACGAGCGTCCAACCTAATTGCTCATGCGTTCCCAGTAGTCAGGAGAGTTGAATGGGTTGGTTGGGTGCTATCATCGTGGGCGGCTTGGCAGGCTGGCTCGCGGAGAAGTTCATGAAGAGCGACATGGGCGTCTTCATGAACATCATCTTGGGGATCATCGGAGCGATCGTTCTTAACGCGATCTTGGCGGCTTTCGACGTAGTCGGTTATGAGAGCACGTGGTCTTGGGCCTATCTGATCGTCGGCTTCATCGGCGCGTGCCTGCTGATCGCGGTGTTCCGCATGTTCCGGGGCCGCAGCGTGCGGTGATTGCATCCCCTTCGGGAGAGACGTAAACGCAAGTCATGGTGACCGTACTCGATCAACGCGGCGCCGGGGGCGTAAAGCTCCGGCCCCGCCACCCGGAAAAAGCCCATCGGCCGGATAACGAATCGCTGGCGAAGCCAGCCTGGATCAGGGTGAAGGCACCCGGGTCACAGGGCTACGCCGCAACACGCGATATCGTGCGGTCCAACCGCCTGGTTACGGTCTGCGAGGAAGCTGGCTGTCCCAATATCGGTGGTTGTTGGGAGAAGAAGCACGCTTCGTTCATGATCATGGGCGGGGTGTGTACCCGCGCCTGTGCGTTCTGCAATGTCGCGACGGGCAGGCCCGATGCTCTCGATCCGCAAGAGCCGGAGAACGTCGGCAAGGCGGTCGCCGCCATGGGACTTTCCCATGTAGTCATCACCTCGGTCGATCGTGACGATCTGACCGATGGCGGCGCCTCGCACTTCGCCGCGACAATCAAGGCCATCCGAGCCGCCGCCCCAGCAACGACGATCGAGGTTCTCACACCGGATTTCCTGCGCAAGCCAGGCGCGCTCGAGATCGTCGTCGCGGCCAAGCCGGACGTCTTCAATCACAACCTGGAAACCGTGCCGTCCAACTATCTGACGGTGCGGCCCGGCGCCCGCTACTTCCACTCCATCCGGCTGCTGCAGCGGGTCAAGGAGCTTGACCCCACGATGTTCACGAAGTCTGGAATTATGGTCGGGCTCGGCGAGGAGCGTAACGAGGTCCTCCAGCTCATGGACGACCTGCGCACCGCGGATGTCGATTTCCTTACTATCGGACAGTATCTCCAGCCGACGAAAAAGCACCATCCGGTAAAGCGTTATGTGACACCGGAGGAGTTCAAGTCGTTCGAGACGATCGGGCTGACCAAGGGCTTCTTAGTCGTTGCGTCGAGCCCCTTCACCCGCTCCTCACACCACGCGGGCGAGGATTTCGAGCGATTGAAGGCAGCGCGTCGCGCCCGCCAGGCACAGATCGCGGCGGACTGAACGATGTCGCACAAGTTCGAAACGACGCGTCGCGTTCCTCATTCCGCCGGCCAGATGTTTGATCTGGTCGCCGACATGAAGAGCTATCCGGAGTTCGTTCCTCTCTGTTCGGACATTAAGGTCCATTCGGTTCGCGAGCGCAACGGCAAGACGCTGTGCATCTCGGACATGACGGTTGCCTACAAGATGATCCGCGAAACGCTGACAACGCAGGTTCTTCTGAAACCGGACGAGCATCGAATCGAAGTGTCCTATCTGGAAGGCCCGTTTCGGTTTCTGGAGAACACGTGGACTTTCACTCCCGTCGATGAAGGATCGTGCGATGTCCACTTCTTCATCGAGTACGAGTTCAAAAACCGCGCCCTCGGCATGCTGATGGGCTCGATGTTCGACTATGCCTTCCGCAGGTTCTCGACAGCTTTCGAGCAGCGCGCCGACAAGATCTACGGGCGCGATGAGGGCGGCGTACCTTCGGCCTCTCCGGTGGCGTGAGATAGCCGCCACAGGCACTCGTCGAGCAGCATGAACGCGGTCGCGACACAGGCGCGACGGATCTCGTCGCGGTTGCCCTCGCTGAACTGCATCTTGCGATGGATGACGCCCAGGCGATCGGCGCAGGCGAAGTGGACGAGCCCCACGGGCTTCTCCGCCGAGCCACCGTCGGGACCGGCAATGCCCGTCACTGCGATCGTGACATCGGCCGTGGAGCGGCGCAGGGCGCCTTCGGCCATCTGCCTTGCAACTGCTTCGGAAACCGCGCCGTGCTTTTCGAGCGTCGTCGGCTCGACGCCGAGCATCTCGATCTTCGCACGGTTGGAATAGGTGACGAAGCCCCGATCGAAGACTGCGGAGGAGCCCGGTATGTCTGTGATGCTCGCCGCTATCATGCCGCCGGTGCAGGATTCGGCCGTGGCTATGGAGAGCTTCGCATCGGCAAAGCTCGCGACCAGCGTTTCGGCGGCTGGGCGCAGTTTGTCTTGGACGGGCGGAATCATCGACCTTCTCCATAAACGACGCTGGCGGTGGCGATCGCCGCAATGCCTTCGCGGCGACCGATAAAGCCGATCTTCTCGTTGGTCGTTGCCTTCACCGAAACCCGCTCAAGATCCAGGCCGGTCATGGCCGCGATGGCGCTGCGCATTGCCTCGCGATGGGTCGCAATCTTCGGCGCCTCGCAGATCAGGGTGATGTCGGCGTTGCCGATGCGCCCGCCCTTTTCTCGTACGATCCGCACCGCATGTTCGACGAAAATGTGCGACGCAGCGCCCTTCCACTTTGGATCGCTCGGCGGGAAATGGTCGCCGATGTCGCCGGCGCCGCAGGTGGCCAGTAGAGAATCGGTGAGGGCGTGAAGGCCGACATCGGCATCGGAGTGGCCGGATAGCGCCTGGGTGTGAGGGATCACCACGCCGCACAGCGTGACATGGTCTCCCGGCACCAGGGCATGGACGTCATAGCCGTTACCGGTCCGCACATCGATCATCACGTCTGCCTTTTTCAGCTTCTGGTCAGCGATAGCGATGTCTTGCGCCGTCGTCAGCTTGACGTTGGCCGCGCTGCCCTCGACCAAAACCACCGGAATCTCGGCCCATTCGGCGATCGCCGCGTCGTCCGTGAAATGATCGAACCCCGCGGCCGCGTCATGGGCATCTGCGATCATGCGATAAGGAAAGCCCTGCGGCGTCTGGGCCGCAAAAAGCCCGGCGCGGTCGAGAGTCTCGCCAACCAGCCCATCCCGCTCGCGCTTGATGGTGTCGGAAACGGGAAGGGCAGGCAAAGCCCCAGCGCCGGGATGCGTGGCGAGAGTGCCGAGAACTCGCGCGATCAGCGCTTCGTCCACGAAAGGGCGCGCGCCATCATGGATGAGCACGAAGTCCGGTGCCGCGTCGCGAAGCGAGGAGAGCCCGGCGCGCACCGAGGCTTGGCGGGAAGCGCCGCCGCGCACGATCCGCACTCGATCGGCGAACGCCTCCGCAGCCCGCGTGAAATCCTCCTCGCCTGCGTCATTGATGACGACAGACACGGTGTCGATATCCTGGTGGCCGACGAAGGCGGCCAGCGCGTACCAAATTACCGCGTGATCGCCAATTCGTTGATATTGCTTGGCCAGGCCGCCGGTCTGGCGGGCCCTTTCGCCCTTGCCGGCGGCAACGATCACCGCGGCTGCTTTCACTGTTCCGGCCACTTTCGCCAGGACCTCCGAAAAAAGATGCCGAAATCCACCATATCCTTTGCCCCGCGACAATGGATTGCTTGAATTTTGAGCAGCCACAGATAGATTGGGCGCGCATGACCATGATTTCTACACACGCCAAATCTGCTCAGGTTTTGAGCGCCGACCCGCCACCTCTCCCTGGGGAAGGCGCCCGCTCGCCTCTCTATATCGGTCGCCTGGAGCTGGGCAACCGATGCTTTCTCGCGCCGCTGTCGGGGATCACGGACGTGCCCTTTCGTCGCCTCGCGCGCCGCCTCGGCGCGGGCCTTGTCGTCAGCGAGATGGTGGCGAGCGGCGAGTTCGCGCGCGGCGATCAGGAGAGCGCCATGCGCGCCATGCGCGACGGCGCAGGCCTTCATGTCGTGCAATTGGCCGGCCGCGATCCCGGGTGGATGAAGGCGGCGGCAGAGCAACTGGTCGGCCTTGGCGTCGATATCATCGACATCAACCTCGGCTGCCCGGCCAAGAAGGTCGTCGGCGGCTTGTCGGGGGCCGCATTGATGCGCGAGCCCGATCTGGCGCTGCGCCTGATCGAGGCCGTGGTCGAGGGAGCCGGAGCCGTTCCGGTTACGGTCAAGATGCGGCTCGGCTGGTCGAGCGATTCCATCAACGCCCCGGATATTGCGAGCCGCGCCGAGGCAGCGGGTGCGCGGATGGTGACGGTGCATGGCCGCACGCGCGACCAGTTTTACGAAGGGCGCGCCGATTGGCGGGCGATCGCCGCGGTGAAGCGCGCTGTCGGGATTCCCGTGGTGGCGAACGGCGATCTCGTCCATCCCGAAGATGAAGCCGCGATGCGGCAGGCGAGCGGAGCCGACGCCGTGATGGTGGGGCGCGGCGCTGTCGGCCGGCCCTGGTTTCCGGGGCTTACGACCGGCGCTATTCGCATGGCTGACCTGACGAGGATCAAGCTTGCGGACCTTGTGCGCGACCATTACGAAAACATGCTGGCCCATTACAGCTCGCAGATCGGCGTTCGGCAAGCGCGCAAGCACCTTGCCGCCTATTGCGATCGAGCATCGCTCTGCGGACAGGGCGATCTCGGGGCGCCGCGGACGACGATGCTGACGGCGTCCCAGCCGGAACAGGTTTTCCAGGCAATTGAGCAAGCATTCGGCGACTTGACCGCGGCCGAAACCGAATCGGCGGTTCAGTGCGGCGTGCCAAGAAAGGCGGCATGATCTTGACCGAGAATTCCGGCGTCTCCCTCCCTGCGACTGTTTCCCTGGCAGCGATCCTTAATGCCCTGCCGCATCCGGTGATGATGATCGACGGCGAGGGTGAATTCGTCTTCGTGAATTCCGACGCCGAGCAGTTCTTCTCCGCCGGGGCTCCCTATCTGCTCGGCAGAAGGCTTGCCGACTTCGTGCCTGCCGACAGTCCGCTGTTCGCGCTGATCGATCAGTCGCGCCGCGATCGGTCCCGGATGAGCGAGTATCGGGTCGACATTTCCTCCCCACGGCTCGGCACCGAAAGGGTCGTCGACCTCTACGTCTCCAGCGTTCCAGATGACCCGAGCTGTGTCGTCGTGATGATCCAGCTTCGCTCGATCGCAGACAAGATGGATCGCCAGCTCACGCACCGTTCCGCCATCCGCAGCGTCACTGGGCTCGCGGGAATGCTGGCGCATGAAATCCGCAATCCGCTTTCGGGTATCAAAGGAGCCGCGCAGCTTCTCGAGCATGCGGCAAGCGCCGAGGATCGCGCGCTGACCCGACTGATCCAGGAGGAGAGCGAGCGCATTGGCAAGCTCGTCGATCGCATGGAGGTGTTCTCCGACCAGCGCCCGATAGAGCGATCGGCCGTCAATATCCATTCTGTCCTCGAGCACGTGAAGATGCTGGCCAAGAGCGGGTTTGCCCGCGAACTGAGGATCAGCGAGGCCTACGACCCCTCGCTGCCGCCCGTCTTCGCGAACCGCGACCAACTCGTGCAGGTGTTCCTCAACCTTCTCAAGAATGCGAGCGATGCGCTTGCCGGTCGCGAGGACGGAGAAATACGCCTCTCCACCGCATTCCGACCGGGCGTGCGTGTTTCCGTGCCAGGAACGAAGACGCGGGTGAGCCTGCCCTTGGAATTCACCGTCGAGGATAACGGCCCGGGCGTGCCAGAAGATATCCGCGAGAACATCTTCGACCCGTTCGTGACCACGAAACCGACGGGTTCGGGACTCGGCCTTGCGCTCGTGGCCAAGATCATCGGCGACCATGGCGGCGTCATCGAATGCGATTCCCAGCCGGGGCGAACGGCTTTTCGCGTTCTCATGCCGGCGTGGCAAGAAGGCGAGGGCGGAACAGGATTCTCGCCTGCCAGGACCAATCGTAGGAGGAATGGCTGATGGCCTCGGCGCAGATACTCGTCGCCGACGATGACGCGGCGATCCGCACCGTGATCTCGCAGGCGCTGATGCGCGCCGGCTATGAGGTGCGGGCCACGTCGAACATCGCGACGCTTTGGCGCTGGATAGCGGCCGGCGAAGGCGATCTCGTCATTACCGACGTGCTGATGCCCGACGGCAACGTCTTCGACATGCTGCCGCGGATCAAGAACACGCGGTCCGACATGCCGGTCGTGGTCATGAGTGCGCAGAACACGTTCATGACGGCGATCCGCGCCTCGGAGAGCGGCGCCTACGATTACATTCCAAAGCCGTTCGACCTGTCGGAGCTCGTCGCCATCATCGGTCGCGCGCTGGCCGAGCCGAAAGCGGGGCAGCGCCCCGCTGGCCTCGACGAAGCGCAGGACAACATGCCGCTGGTCGGCCGTTCCCCGGCCATGCAGGACATCTATCGGGCGCTCGCCCGCATGATGCAGACCGACCTGACGGTGACGATCACCGGCGAGTCCGGCACTGGAAAAGAGCTGGTGGCGCGTGCGTTGCACGATTATGGCCGTCGCCGCAAAGGGCCATTCGTCGCCATCAACATGGCCGCGATCCCGCGCGATCTCATCGAGTCCGAGCTCTTCGGCCATGAGAAGGGCGCCTTCACCGGCGCACAGAACCGCGCCAGCGGCCGTTTCGAGCAGGCCGATGGCGGCACGCTCTTCCTCGACGAGATCGGCGACATGCCGATGGAGGCGCAAACCCGGCTTCTCAGGGTGCTGCAGCAGGGCGAATACACTGCCGTCGGCGGACGCACGCCGATCGCCACCGACGTTCGCATCGTGGCTGCGACCAACAAGGATCTGCGCCAGCTCATCGCCCGTGGTCTCTTCCGCGAGGATCTGTTCTACCGGCTCAATGTCGTGCCGCTACGCCTGCCCCCCTTGCGCGAGCGCATCGAAGACATTCCCGATCTCGCGCGTCACTTCTTCGCGCAGGTTCAAAAGGACGGACTCCCCCGCAAGACCCTGAGCCAGGGTGCTCTCGACGTCATGCGGCGCTATAGCTGGCCGGGCAACGTGCGCGAGCTGGAAAATCTCATCCGCCGTCTTTCGGCTCTCTATCCGCAGGAAGAGATCACGGCGGAGCTGGTGGAGCATGAACTCGCTTCCGACTATACCAAATCCCTCGACCCCGAGCAGAGCGGCGCCAAGGGCATCGACCTCGGCACGGCGGTCGAGCGCTATCTTTCCGAGTATTTTGCATCTTTCGGCGACGCGCTACCGCCGCCGGGGCTTCACAGCCGGATCTTGCGCGAGGTGGAATATCCCCTGATTGCGGCCGCTCTTGCCGCGACCCGTGGTAACCAAGTGAAGGCGGCGGATCTGCTCGGCGTCAATCGCAACACGTTGAGGAAGAAGATCCGCGATCTGGACGTGTCGGTCGTTCGGTCCAGTCGCTGAAAAAGGCATTCGTCGTTGCATTTTTGACGCAAAGCGTTGCAATCTGGCAACGAGCTATCAGTCAACGGCGAATCATGACCAGCGAATCCTATCCCGCATCGACCGAAGGCCCGTTTCTTATGGAACGGCGCCGCTTCATGTTCGTGCCGGGAATTGTCACCGTGGCCGGCGCGCTGATCACCGGCGCCGTGTCCTTCGTCGTCCTGATGGGGCTGACGCCAATCGCGCCGACCGATCGCGTGGTGCAGATCGCCACGGTCGTCAACGGTGCCTTCGTTCTGGCTCTTTGCGTTCTCATCGGGCGCGAAGTGCTGCGCATGGCCCATGCGCGGGCGCGCGGCAAGGCAGCCTCCCGGCTGCACGTTCGCATTGTCGTTCTCTTTTCGATCGTCGCCGCGCTCCCGGCCGTGCTGGTGGCCATTGTCGCGGGCATTACCCTCGACCTCGGTCTCGACCGCTGGTTCGAGATCCGCACGAAGGCCATCGTCGCATCGGGCATCAGCGTCGCACGAGCCTATGTCAACGAGAACTCGCGCAACCTCCAGGGAACGACGCTCTCCATGGCCGTCGATCTCGATTCCCAGCGCCGGCTTTTCGAACTCGACCGTACTGGATTTCAGGAGTTGATGACCGAGCAGGCGAGGGGGCGCTCTCTCCTCGGTGCGCAGCTTCTTCATCTCGACGGAACGCCCTTCCTGAAGGCCGACGTCCCGGTAGACAAACCGCTACCGCTGCCACCCGAGGACGCTCTCCAGCAGGCGCGCGAAAACAACTTCGTGCTCATCCCGCCGGGCGTGACCAATCTCGTCGGGGCCATCGTTAAACTGCGACAGATCGACAATACGCTTCTCTACACCGTACGGGCGGTGGACCCCGAGGTGATCGCAGCCCTGCGCGCCATGGAGGAGCGCTCTGCCGAATACAACAGCCTGCAGAACAACCGCTTCAACCTGCAGGTCGCCTTCGCCCTTCTCTACCTCGGCATCGCGCTCATCGTGCTCCTCTCGGCGATCTGGACCGGCATTGGCGTGGCCGACCGGCTGGTGCGGCCGATCCGGCTGCTGATATCGGCGGCGGACGAGGTCAGCGAGGGTAATCTTGCTGTCTCGGTGCCCGTGCGAGCCTCGGATGGTGACGTCGGATCGCTGTCCAATACCTTCAACAACATGATCCTGCAGTTGAGGAGCCAGCGCGACGAACTGATCCATGCGAAGGATGTCATCGACGAGCGACGCCGCTTTACCGAAGCCGTTCTTTCTGGCGTCACGGTGGGTGTGGTCGGCGTACAGGCCGATGGCGTCGTCACCATGGTGAACCCTTCCGCGGAGCGCATCCTCGGCATCGATGCGGACGAGGTGGTCAGTCATCGCCTCGCCGAACGCTTTCCGATCATCGCAGGCATCCACGCTGCCGCAGCGACTTCCAAAAAGCCGGAGTTTCAGGACCAGGTGAAGGTGCGGGTCGCCGAGCGCGAACGAGTGATGGCCATTCGCGTGACGTCGGTCGACACCGAAGCAGGATCGCGGTCCAGTGTCATCACGATCGACGACATCACCGATCTCATGGAGGCGCAGCGCTCCTCGGCCTGGGCGGACGTGGCCCGGCGTATTGCTCACGAAATCAAGAATCCCTTAACGCCGATTCAACTTTCCGCCGAGCGAATCCGCCGCCGTTACGGCAAGGGCATCGACGTGAATGACCGGGAGGTGTTCGACCGCTGTATCGAGACGATCACCCGCCAGGTCTCGGACATCGGCCGTATGGTCGACGAGTTCTCGACTTTCGCGCGAATGCCCAAACCGAAAATGGAACCGAAGGACCTACGAGAGGCGTTGCGAGAGGCTGTTTTCATGCGCGAAATGGGAGACCATGGCATCGAGTTTTCCTTCGACTATGGTGGAGAACCGCTGCTTGGTCTGTTCGACATCCGCCTTCTTTCCCAAGCGTTCGGCAACGTGGTCAAGAATGCCGTCGAGTCTGTCGAACATGTCCACGAAGGCGGGGGCGGGCGGATTTCCGTCACCGCAACGTCGGTGGACGGTCAATATCTGATTGACGTGCTCGACAATGGGCGCGGTTTTCCGCAAGAGGGTCGCGAACGGCTTCTGGAGCCCTATATGACGACACGCGAGAAGGGCACGGGACTCGGCCTCGCTATCGTTCGCAAGATTATCGAAGATCACGGCGGCACAATAAAGCTGGACGATCGACCGGACGGCGAGAGCGGAGCATTGGTCCGCATCGCGCTTCCGGGAACCGGATCAAGGCCAGGCAACGATGCGCTGCCGGAAAGAGACCTGATGGAAAAGGGGGGTGAGAGCGATGGCGTCTGACATCCTCATCGTCGATGACGAGGCAGATATCCGCGAATTGGTCGCGGGAATTCTGGAGGACGAGGGGCACGAGGCTCGCACCGCCTCGGACTCGGATGCGGCACTACAGTCGATCGCCGATCGCGTGCCGCGCCTGGTCTTTCTCGACATCTGGCTGCAAGGCAGCAAACTCGATGGGCTCGATCTTCTCGATACCATCAAGGCCCAGCATCCCGACGTGCCCGTCGTGATGATCTCGGGCCACGGCAATATCGAGACGGCGGTATCGGCAATCCGCCGCGGTGCCTATGATTACATCGAGAAGCCCTTCAAGGCCGACCGACTGATTCTCATCGCCGAGCGCGCGCTGGAAACCTCAAAGCTCAAGCGCGAGGTCTCGGAGCTGCGTCGCCGCTCATCCGACTTCCCGGAGCTGATCGGCAAGTCGCAGCCGATGAACCAGCTTCGCAACACCATCGAACGTGTCGCTCCGACCAACAGCCGCGTCATGATCCTTGGGCCATCAGGCTCAGGCAAGGAGATGGTGGCGCGAGCAATCCACGCCCATTCGCCGCGGTCCAGTGGTCCTTTCATCGCTCTCAACGCCGCAGCGATCACGCCCGACCGGATGGAAATCGAGCTTTTCGGCACCGACGCGCCTCCGGGCGTGGAGCGCAAGGTCGGCGCGCTGGAGGAAGCCCATGGCGGCGTTCTTTATCTCGACGAAATCGCCGACATGCCGCGCGAAACGCAGAACAAGATTCTGCGCGTCCTGACCGAGCAGACGTTCGAGCGTGTCGGTGGCACCAAGAAAGTGAAAGTTGATGTCCGCATCATCTCTTCGACGGCGCAGAACCTCGAGTCGATGATCGCCGACGGGCTTTTCCGCGAGGATCTCTTTCATCGTCTGGCGGTCGTGCCCATCTCTGTCCCGCCGCTCTCCGAGAGGCGGTCCGATGTGCCGCTGCTGATCGAAGCCTTCATGAAGCAGCTCGGAGAACAGACCGGAATCAAGCCGCGTGAGATCAGCCCCGAAGCGATGGCCATTCTTCAGTCCAGCGATTGGCCCGGCAACATTCGCCAGTTGCGCAACAACGTCGAGCGCTTGATGATTCTTGCGCGCGGCGATCCGAATTCGGTGATCACCGCTGATATGCTGCCAAATGAGGTGGGCGAGATGCTGCCGCGCACACCTAGCCAGGCAAATGGCGAGATTCTGGCGTTGCCGCTGCGCGATGCGCGCGAGGTGTTCGAGAAGGAATATCTCATGGCGCAGATCAACCGCTTTGGCGGCAACATCTCGCGGACGGCCGAATTCGTCGGCATGGAGCGTTCGGCGCTTCACCGCAAACTGAAGTCTCTGGGGCTGTAAGGGAAGAGGATCAACTGGTCGCGGCGACTCTTGCCGTTTAGGTGAGGGCTGGCGCGAGTGCGGCACCTTGCGCTAGAGGACGACCGAGGGGGCAATAGCGCCTCGAGATGGGCATGGCCCAAAGGAACAGCTGGAGCGAGTGCGCATCGAGGCAAGCGCATGTCGCCCAATTGGCAAGCGGTGGCCGATCGCGGCAACATGGAGAGAGCATTCTTGAAACGATCCGCCATGCCAAGCGTGACGCTTTTCGCGAGGTCCTGATCTATGCGCGTCATCATTTGTGGCGCCGGGCAAGTGGGCTACGGCATTGCCGAGCGCCTGTCATCGGAGAAGAACGACGTGGCGGTGATCGACACGTCGCAGACCCTCGTGCAGGTGATCCGCGATAATCTGGACGTGCGCGGCTTTGTCGGCCACGGCGCCCATCCGGACGTGCTCGCCGAGGCGGGCGCCGAGCAGGCGGATATGATCATCGCCGTGACCCTCCATGACGAGGTGAACATGGTGGCGTGCCAGGTGGCGCACTCGCTCTTCAACGTGCCGACCAAGATCGCCCGTGTGCGCTCTCAGTCCTATCTTCAGTCTCACTGGCAGGACCTCTTCTCAAGCGAGCACATGCCGATCGACGTCATTATTTCGCCGGAGCTGGAAGTTGGCGAGATGGTGCTCCGGCGTATCGCGCTGCCGGGCGCGATGGACGCGGTGCGCTTCGCGGACGGGGCGATCATCATGGTGGCGATCGATTGCCGAGAAGACTGCCCGGTCATTGAGACCCCGCTGTCGCAGCTGACCGAGCTCTTTCCGAACCTCGGCGCGACGGTCGTCGGTATTCTGCGCAACGATCGCCTGTTCGTCCCATCCTCGTCGGATCAAATGGCCGTCGGCGACATGGCCTATGTCGTCGCGGAGAAGAACCAGGTGAAGCGCACGCTCGCGCTCTTCGGCCATGAAGAACCGGATGCCCGGCGAATCGTCATCGCGGGCGGCGGCAACATCGGTCTCTACGTCGCCCAGCAGATGGAGCGGCGAAACATCTCGGCGAAGGTCAGGATCATCGAGGCGAACCGCGAGCGGGCGGTGGATATCGCGGACCGGCTCAACCGGACCATCGTGCTCCACGGGAGCGCGTTGGACCAGACGATCCTGACGGAAGCGGATATCCGCCAGGCAGACCTGCTCGTTGCCTTGACCAATGACGACCAGGTGAACATCCTGTCCAGCGTCATGGGAAAGCGGCTGGGCTGTCGGTCGAACCTGACGCTTATCAACAACCCGACCTATCAGTCGTTTACTCGTACGTTGGGGATCGACGCATTCGTCAATCCGCGCACTGTGACGATCTCGCGTGTTCTCCAGCACGTGCGGCGCGGGCGCATCCGGGCGGTTCATTCGATCCATGACGGTGCGGCAGAAATCATCGAGGCGGAAGCACTTGAGACATCGCCGCTGGTTGGCCAGCCTCTGCGCGATCTCGACCTGCCGGACGATCTGCGAATCGGCGCCATCTACCGTGGCGGCGCCTATGTTAAACCGGATGGCCAGACGCGAATTCGCGCCAAGGATCGTGTCGTCATCTTTGCGGCAGCAGGGGCTGTGCGGCAGGTGGAACAGATGTTTCGCGTCAGTCTCGAATTTTTCTGAGGTATCGGCTGCCGTGGCACTCAGCCGCAGTAGGCCTTTCCCCTTGCGAAACTCGCATAATCGCCGCGAGAAGGGGCGTTCGCTGCGGAAAATCGTTGACGCAAAGACATCAATGTCGGCGGCAATGAATATTCCCTTGCTCTCATGGTCCATGCGAGTGCAATCTCCGGCTGGTATCCGGTGAGGCAATCGACTTTCTCGGTGCCGGATGCGACACGCGGGGCATCCCTGAATGGTCAGGGCGTGGCTCCGCCAATAGGATAAAATCAGGACTAGCGTGCTATGGCCGATCGCTTGCAAAACCTTCAGGATCTCTTCCTCAACACGGTCAGAAAGCAAAAGATCTCGCTCACGATCTTTCTCGTGAACGGCGTGAAGCTGACGGGTGTGGTGACATCATTCGATAATTTCTGCGTGCTGCTCCGTCGAGACGGCAACTCCCAACTGGTCTACAAGCATGCCATCTCGACCATCATGCCGTCGCAGCCGGTGAACATGTACGAAGGCGAAGACGACAGGAAAGCCTGATTGGAAGAAAGCAATTCGACGGGGCCCAGAGGGCCCATTGAA
Organism: Consotaella salsifontis; assembly: GCF_900167365.1. Classification (GTDB taxonomy): domain Bacteria; phylum Pseudomonadota; class Alphaproteobacteria; order Rhizobiales; family Rhizobiaceae; genus Consotaella; species Consotaella salsifontis. Next base: position 94,678 of record NZ_FUXL01000016.1, read on the forward strand.
CACCGCCAGGCGCCGACGCGGGCAGGTGTATTCGTTCCCATTTTGCGTCAGGGACCGGCGACCGATGACGCGGGAGGCGTGGCGGAGTTTTCGCCGCGCGGCGAGGAGCAACGTCTTACCGAGGCATTGGGACTCGCAGCGGCGATCGATCTCGACATCGTCATTTCCGGTATTATTCCGGTCGGAAAGCCGCGTTCGGCGACGCTGATCGGTACGGGAAAGGTGGAGGAACTGAAGGAGGCGGTGGAGGCCGAGGAAGTAGACCTCGTCATCTTCGATCACCCTTTGACGCCGGTCCAGCAGCGTAATCTCGAGAAGGAGCTTGGCGCCAAGGTGCTCGACCGCACCGGGCTAATTCTTGAGATATTCGGGCGGCGCGCTCGCACCAAGGAGGGGCGCCTCCAGGTGGAACTGGCTCATCTCAACTATCAAAGGGGCCGGCTCGTTCGAAGCTGGACCCACCTCGAACGTCAGCGCGGCGGCGGCAGCTTCCTTGGCGGTCCTGGCGAAACCCAGATCGAAGCCGACCGGCGCCAGCTTCAGGATCGGATCAAGCGGATCGAGAAGGACCTGGAACAGGTTCGTCGCACCCGTACGCTCCATCGTGCCAAGCGCAAGAAGGTGCCGCAGCCGGTCGTGGCGCTAGTCGGCTACACCAACGCCGGCAAGTCGACCCTCTTCAACGCGCTGACCGGTGCGGATGTCTTCGCCAAGAATCTCCTGTTCGCGACGCTCGACCCCACCTTGCGGCGCGTGGCGCTGCCGCACGGCACGGAAATCATCCTTTCCGACACGGTCGGTTTCATTTCCGATCTGCCGACCCATCTTGTCGCCGCATTCCGCGCAACGCTGGAAGAGGTGATCGAGGCCGATCTCATCCTCCACGTGCGCGACATGTCCGACGCGGACGCGCTGGCCCAGGCGGAGGATGTTCGGAAGATTCTTGCCGATCTTGAGATCGATGCGGCTGACGCGCGCCGGGTCATCGAGATCTGGAACAAGGTCGATCGGCTCGACGAGGCGGGAAGGGCGCATCTGGAGACGGCGGCCGACGCCCGTTCCGACCGTGCGCGGGTTCATCTCGTCTCGGCCGTGACAGGCGAAGGCGTACCCGAACTGCTCGCCGACATCGAGCAACGCATCGCGGGAACGCTTGCCCATGTGACGCTCGAGCTATCGCCGGAAAGCCTGCCGTTGGTGTCTTGGATGTACGAGCACGCCAATGTCGAAACGCGCAAGGACGGTGAGGACGGCGGGGTGACCCTGACGGCCGAGATCACCGTCCAGTCGCTGGCGGAATTGCGCGAGGTAGCCCGCCGCTACGCTGGGGTGAGGCTTCAATAGCCGAGACTGTCCAGTTCAAACGGAAGCCAGGGAGGCTCAACCTCTCTTGGCTTTCTTCGCCTCCTGCCAAAGAGCCTCCATCTCGTCGAGGGATGCCTCATCGAGAGAGCGGCCAGCGGCCGTCAGGCTTCTCTCGATGTGACCGAAGCGATCACGGAACTTGCGGACACAGCGGCGAAGCGCCTTTTCCGGGTCGACCCTGTGATGGCGTGACAGATTGACCAGGCTGAAGATCAGATCTCCCATCTCATCCTCGACGCGGTCGCGATCGCCGCCCTTGGCCGCCTGAGAAAATTCCTCCATCTCTTCGTCCAGCTTGTCCAGGATCGGCGCTGCTTCCTTCCAGTCAAAGCCGACGGTCGCCGCCTTCTCCTGGATCTTCAGCGCCAGCGTGAGGGCGGGGAGGGCGGGCGGGACTGTGTCGAGCAAGGAGGGACCATCGTCGACCTCAGACGAGCTGCTGCCTTCCGCAGCAAGACGCGCAGCGCGCAACGCCACCTTTTCCGCCCGTTCCTCCGCCTTGATCCTCGCCCACTGCTCCTGCGCGAGATCAGGGCTTCTGGCGTCGACATCACCGAAGACATGGGGATGGCGCCGGATCATTTTTTTGGTGACGGCTTCAACGACATCGCCGAACGCAAACAGACCGGCTTCTTCCGCCATCCGCGCATGATAGACGACCTGGAGCAGAAGATCGCCGAGTTCCTCGCGCAGATCCTCGGGGCTGCCTCGCTCAATGGCGTCGGCAACCTCATAGGCTTCCTCTATGGTAAAAGGCGCTATGGTCTCGAATGTCTGGACCACATCCCATGGGCAGCCGCCGGACGGATTGCGCAACGCCACCATGATCTCGATCAGACGACTGATGTCTCGGGACGGCTGCATGAGTGGCGACTCCTAAATGACGCGGTCTCTTGGTGACCCAAGAGGCGGCGCGTCGCAAGGGGTGCGCTGATCGATGATCATGGGACCAGCCTCCTAAAGGCGGGCGCCAGTCTCGGCATCGAAATAGTAGGTCGGACCGCTGCCTAGGCTCAGCCGCAGATGCTCGCCTTCACGAATATTCAGGCGCTCGCGGAAGACGCAGGTAATCTCCGAGCCGGCACAATCGGCGGAGACGAAGAGTTCCGATCCGGTCGGCTCAACCACCTTCACCAGTGCCTCGATCCCATCGTCGGCCAGCGCCATGTGTTCCGGCCGCTTGCCTACCAGGATCTCTCGGCCTTCGGTCAGGCCCGCGGGCAGAGGCAGGCCGGAAGGCGCGCCATTGGCCAGAAGCAGCTGATCACCGCGGCTCCGGGCCTTGAGCAGGTTCATGGACGGTGAGCCGATGAACTGGGCGACGAAGCGATTCGCCGGGCTGTCATAAAGAGCGAGAGGCGCGCCGACCTGCTCCACGTGGCCGTTTTGAAGCACGACGATTTTGTCGGCCATGGTCATCGCCTCGACCTGATCATGGGTGACGTAGATGATAGTCGAGCCGAGGCGCCTGTGCAGCGCCTTGATCTCCGCCCGCATTGCGACACGCAGCTTGGCGTCGAGATTGCTGAGCGGTTCGTCAAACAGGAAGACCTGCGGGTTGCGTACCATCGAGCGGCCCATCGCCACGCGCTGGCGCTGGCCGCCGGACAGTTGCCGCGGGTATCGGTCGAGAAGCGGCGTCAGCCCCAGTATGTCCGCCGCGTCGGCGACCTTGCGCCGCTTCTCTTCCGCTGAAGCCTTCGCCAGCGTCAGCGAAAACGCCATGTTCTCAGCGACCGTCATATGCGGGTAAAGCGCGTAGTTCTGAAACACCATCGAGATATCACGAGCCTTCGGCGGCAGGTCGTTGACCACCCTGTCGCCGATCGAAATCGTCCCGCCGGTGATGTCCTCGAGGCCGGCGATCATGCGCAACAGCGTGGACTTGCCGCAGCCCGAAGGTCCAACCAGGACGACGAATTCGCCATCCTCAATGGGTATGGAGACATCGTCCATCACGGTGACGCGGCCATAGTTCTTTTTCACGTTTTTGATTGAGACCGGGGCCATATCTGCCTCCCGTTGGCGCAGGCGCGGCCGGCACGAGCCACCACCGAACCTGCAATGGACGATGAATGCGATTGGCGGCAAACCGCAGCGCGGTCGCCGCCTGCAAGACTGCCCGTCGCCTTAGGCCGGAGCGACCGTGACCGAATCGGTCGACAGGGCACCCTCATGGACGAGAAGGCCGATACCGCCGCAAGCAATGGCGTCGGCGCTGTCGTCCATCGCCTCGATCACCACGCCGCCGACGGTCGCCCGGATCGTCCGGCCCGTCACGCTGGCCGCCACGGGGATCGCCTCTTCCATGACGAAGGGAAACTCTTTTTCGGCCAGAACCTCGGTCCGCTGATCACGAACGCGGACGATCTCGAGCCGATTCTGCCGGGTGAACCGGACGGCGTAGTAGCGCGTAAGTCCTTGGACTCGCAGCGCCACCCCGGCGTGATTGGCCAGATGAACCCGCAGTTCGGTCGACACCCGATAGTCTGTCCAGTCGCGAGTGCCGTGGATGACGATGCCTTCGCCGGAGGATTGGGAGATCCGGAAGCTCGTCGGGAAGTTCTTGGAGAAGAAGCTGACGCCGTTGACCCACGCCTTGCGCCAGAATTCACCGTTACCCTCCGGGCGCTTGAGCGTCAGGGCGGGGCTGCCTTCCCAGCGAAGGTAATCGAGAAGCACACGGCCATCGGCCTTGCGTCCCGCCGCCGTCAACACGATGCCGACTTCGGCAATTGGCTGGCCTCCGACCTCGGGAAGCTTCCATTCCAGAATGGCGTCGCGGCCGGGCTCTAGAACCTGCGAAGCGCCATTCCAGAATGGCGTCGCGGCCGGGCTCTAGAACCTGCGAAGCGCCATCCATATCCACCAGTTCGTCATTGCCGTCATAAGTGCGAATGCGCAGCGCGGCCTGGACGCTCCCAACGTTGTCGGCGGGGGCGAGAAGGCGAGCGCGGATAGTCTGGCCGGGATAGACCAGCGGCGTTGCCATCAGCGCATAGGTCCGCATCCGGGACGTCTCGGGCGGCGCGAAGGCGGGCGTGGTCGCGGCTGCGAACTGGCCTGGAGCCAGCGCCTCGAACGCGATGGCCAGAGCCCGGCCCTCCGCGGTCTCGACGTTATCAAGCCGCACGGACTGGTTGGCGGCAAAGCCGTCTTGTGGGCGAAACCCCTGCCGACTGCCGGGCAGAGAGAAATGAAATCGGGCGCCGCCCTTCGGGGGCTCGATCTCCGGCCGGCCTGCCAACTTCAAGCCGAGGTTAGCGAGATAGTAGGCGATGCGAACCGCATCGTTGATGGAATTGCCGCCATCGGCTGAAGAAATCAGCAGCCGGTCGGCGATCGGGCCGCGCCAGTCGGGACCAGAGCCAAGCCCTTCCAGACCGTGCATGACGCCCAGCAGACAGCCGACATTACCGGCATTGCAGTCGGTGTCCCACCCGGACGTGTTGACGATCGTCTGGGCCTTCTGAAAGTCATCCGGTGCGTAGAGCACGGCCATGATCATCAGCGCGTGGTTCGGCATGACGTGGCAATTGCCGGGATATCGGTGGTAGCCGTAGTGCTCCTCGATCAAGGCGCGGGTGGCTCGCCAATCCTCATGCTCCTTGTGCCACGCGCGAATGTCACCGATCAGCTGGGCGATCTCGCAGTCGCTGGGGATGACGGACATGCCAGTGTCGATCAGATGGTCGATGTCCGCGGAGACGAAGGCTTCCGCTTCCATCGCCGCCCACAGCATGGCTGCGTAGACGGACTCGCCGTCATGGCTGACCTTGCCGGCCTGCTCGGCGAAACGAGCTGCCAGCTGCGGCTGGCCTGGCGCGACCAGCGCCCAACCATCGATGAAGATCTGCGCGCCGATCTGCTCGGCGACCGCTCGACCGTTGGTGGCAATCGAGCCAGAGGCCGGCGCCGGGATGCCCTTACGCAGGTTGAGCCAAGCGGTGTGCTCGGTGGAGTTGCCGTTGCCGCCCCACCACAGGATCGAGCGCTCCTCGACAATGTAGTTGAGCCAGGCCTTCCCGATGTCCTCTGCGGTGAGGTCGGGCGAGATGCCATAATCCTCAAGGGCCCGAACGAAGGTAAAAGTGCCGGCGACGTCGTCGTCGGTGACCACCAGGGGATCTCCCAGCCTATCATGGACGAAGTACTCGATCGGGCCGAGCTTCTCCATGATCTTTTGGTAGGTCCAACCCTCGAAGGGGCGTCCCAGGTAGACGCCTATGAGCTTGCCAAGAACGCCGGCATAGACGCGCTCCAGATAGTCGTTGGGGATCTGCACTTTAGAGCGGGATGAAGTTCGGCAGAATCGGAAGAGGATTCCATCGGAGGCGCCAATCTGATTCAACATGCTGGCTGGAGACGGAGGCCAGCATGGATGGGTCGACCTTATTCGATGGATCTGCGCGAGCGGGTGGTTGCGGCGGTGCTTGAGGGCGGGCTGTCGCGCCATCAGGCGGCGGAGCGCTTCGGGGTTGCGGTGAGCACGGCGGTCAAATGGCTGCAGCGCCACCATGAGACGGGCAGTGTGGCGCCCGGCCAGATGGGTGGGCACAAGCCGAAGAAGATCGCCGGCGCGCATGCCGAGTGGCTGCGCCGGCGCTGCACGGAGAAGCCCTTCACGC